>CAVQWE010000005.1:0-356032 GCA_963717385.1 Ilumatobacteraceae bacterium | reverse complement strand
CCAGTGAGAACCAGAAGAATCCGTATGGAGCGAGGGTGACCTGATAGTCGTGGTCGCGAACGGGAGCGAACTGGTTCTGGCCGAACACCTCGACCGGTGTCGCACCTTGGAACTCGCGCAGGTCGAGTTCGACGTGTTGTGCGAGTCGCGACAGGTTGGCGACGCACAACATCGGCGGCTCACCGTCGAGACGTCGGATGAACGCCAACACGTGGGGGTTGTCGGGATCGAGGAACTCGATGTCACCACGGCCCAACACGCGATGCCGCGTGCGCAGCGTGATCAGCTGACGCATCCACGACAACAGCGAAGCCGGGTTGGCGTGCTGGTTCTCGACGTTGACGCTCTCGTAGTGGTATTCCTGATCGGTGATGAGCGGCAGATACAGCCGGTGCGGGTTCGCCGACGAGAAGCCGCCGTTTCGATCCGCGGTCCACTGCATCGGCGTACGCACGCCGTCGCGGTCGCCGAGATAGACGTTGTCGCCCATGCCGATCTCGTCGCCGTAGTAGACGACCGGTGTGCCGGGCAGCGAGAAGAGCACGGCGTTGAGCAACTCGATCTTGCGTCGATCGTTGCCGAGCAATGGCGCCAGCCGCCGCCGGATGCCGAGGTTGATGCGCATCTCGTCGTCGCGGGCGTACGCCCGAAGCATCATGTGGCGCTCTTCCTCGGTCACCATCTCGAGCGTCAACTCGTCGTGGTTGCGCAGGAACGTCGCCCACTGGCAGTTCTCCGGCGGGGTCGGCGTCTGGTCGAGGATGTCGATGATCGGCATCCGGTTCTCCGACTGCAGCGACATGAACAGCCGGGGCATCACGGGGAAGTGGAAGTTCATGTGGCACTCGTCGCCGTCGCCGAAGTACGCGGCAGCGTCCTCGGGCCACTGGTTGGCCTCGGCGAGCAGCATGCGGCCCTCGTACTTGGCGTCCATGTGGCTACGAATGCGCTTGAGAGCCGCGTGGGTTTCGGGCAGATTCTCGCAGTTGGTGCCGTCGCGTTCGTACAGGTATGGCACGGCGTCGAGGCGGAGTCCGTCGACCCCCATGTCGAACCAGTGGTCCATCACGCCGAGCACCGCGGCTTCGACAGCGGGGTTGTCGAAGTTGAGGTCGGGCTGGTGGGAGTAGAAGCGGTGCCAGTAGTACTGGCCGGCGACGGGGTCCCAGGTCCAGTTGGACGTCTCGAAGTCCTGGAAGATGATGCGGGCGTCCGACCACTGCGTCGGGTCGTCGCTCCACACGTAGAAGTCGCGTTCGGGCGAGCCCGCCGGAGCCTTGCGAGCCCGTTGGAACCATGGATGCTGATCCGAGGTGTGGTTGATGACCAACTCGGTGATCACCTTGATGTTGCGAGCATGGGCGGCATCCATGAACCGCCGGAACGAACGCAGGTTGCCATAGTCGGGGTTGACGGTTCGGTAGTCGGCGATGTCGTAGCCGTCGTCGCGCAGCGGTGACGGGTAGAACGGCAGGAGCCACACCGCGGTGATGCCGAGGTCACTGAGGTAGTCGAGATGCGACGTCAATCCGTCGAAGTCGCCGGTGCCATCGCCGTTCGAGTCGGCGAATGCTCTGACGTGGAGCTCGTAGATCACCGCATCGCGGAACCAGTCGTTGCTCACGTCACTCATGCTGCGACCTCGTCGATCGTCGTCTGTGGTTCCTCGACCCGGTGGACCGTGAAGATGTGCGCTGACGCAGACCACGGAGCAAGATCGATGAAGTTCCGGTTGCCGTGCCAGCGGTACGTCACACCACCGAGCTCGTCGACGACGTCGTACTCGGAGCCGTAGGGAAGGCCGATCGCCTCCAGATCGATGTCGACGAAACCGCTGTGGCGCTGGAACGGGTCGAGGTTGACGACCACGATGACTGGCTTGCCGATTTCGGTTGCGTCGGTCTTGGTGAAGCAGAGGAGCGACTCGTGGTCGGTGGGGTGGAAGCGCAGCGTGTCGAGGTTGCGGAACGCTCGGTGGTCACGGCGGATCGAGTTGAGCCGTCCCAACAGCGGGGCCAGGCTGTCGTCACGGTCGAGTTGCCACGTGCGGAGCTGGTACTTCTCGGAGTCGAGGTACTCCTCGGACCCCACACGAACCGGCTGGTGTTCGAGCAACTCGAAGGCAGGGCCGTAGACGCCCCAACTCGGCGACAGCGTCGCGGCAAGGATGGCGCGGGTCACGAAGACTGCTCGGCCGCCGGTCTGGAGCTGCTCGGTCAAGATGTCGGGTGTGTTCGGCCAGGCGTTCGGGCGGAAGTAGTCGACGGTGCGCGTCGACAGATCGGTGAAGTACTCGCGCAGTTCCCATGCGGACTGGCGCCACGTGAAATAGGTGTAGTTCTGGTTGAAACCGATCTTGGCGAGCCGTTCCATCACCCGCGGCCGCGTGAACGACTCGGCGAGGAACACCGTCTCGGGGTGTTCGCGACGGAGGGTTGCGAGTGCCCACGCCCAGAACGGGAAGGCCTTCGTATGTGGGTTGTCGACGCGGAAGACGGTGACACCGCGGTCGATCCAGAAGCGGAAGACGTCGGCGAGTGCCTCCCACAGCTGCTGCCAGTCGGACGACTCGAAGTCGAGCGGATAGATGTCCTCGTACTTCTTGGGCGGGTTCTCGGCGAACTGGATGCTGCCGTCGGAGCGCTTGGCGAACCAGTCCGGGTGCTCGGTGACCCACGGGTGGTCGGGTGAACACTGGAACGCGATGTCGAGGGCGAGACGCATCCCGCGGTTCGTGCAGGCGGTGGAGAAGCTGACGAGATCGTCGACCGTGCCGAGTTCCGGTGCCACCGATGTGTGGCCGCCGTCGGGCGAACCGATCGCCCACGGGCTGCCCACGTCGTCGGGCGATGCAGTGGTCGAGTTGTTCCGGCCTTTGCGTTGGGCTGAGCCGATCGGGTGGATCGGGGGGAGGTAGACGATGTCGAAGCCGAGCGCTGCGATGTGGTCGAGGCGGTCGATCGATTCGACGAGTGTTCGGTGTGGCTCCGGCTCGGCGACGGCTCCCGACGTCACCGACGAACGGGGAAAGAACTCGTACCACGAGGCAAAGGCGCCGTGGAGCGGGTCGACGTCGACGGGGAGCGGCTCGCCGAGCTGAGCGACCGGGGTGCGTGGCGAGGTCCGCCAGAAGATGGCGGTCCAGGTGTGGTCAGCGAGCCGCGTTCCGTCGCCTGCTCGCAGTCGGGTCCTCAATGCCATGAGCTGGCTGCGGTCGGTGTCGGCGAGGGCTGTCGACCGCAGCGCTTCGTCGAGAAGATCTGCGCCGGTCGACAGTTCGAGTCCGACGTCGAGGCCTGCGGTGATCTTGGCCACGGTGTTGCGACGCCACGTTTCGAGGTGGTCGATCCACCCGACCACGTCGAGTTCCATGCGACCGAGTGCATGTGCGGTGACCGTTGCTGCAAAGCGGTCGTTGCCGAGCGCGGTCATCGGTGTTTCCTGCCACGCTCCGGCGACACCATCGGCACCGACCGTCCTCCAGCACAGTGCTGCGACGGCGATGTCGTGGCCATCGGTGAACACGTCGGCCTCGACACGCATCGGCTCGCCGAGTGACGCCTTCGCAGGCAGCTTCCCCCCATCGACCACTGGGCGGACGGGTTCGACCACCACGCGGGAGGGTCGGTCGGCGGGCAGCGGCGCATTGGGGGACGGCATGGATCAGTGGGCTCCTTGGGTGGAATCGGGGGCGATGTCTTCGTCTGGTTGCCGGTCGAGTACGTGTTCGGCGCGGGTGGGCAGTTCGGGCTCGGCGCTCGCGTCTGTGACGATGCCGGTGGTGCGAGGTGGCGCGCTCCTCCGACTCGGCGCCTGTATCGACCGGAGCACGACCATCGATCGATCGGCGACGTCGATGACGTCGCCGGCACGCTTGTTGATGGTGCGTACCGACCCCCGACGGGGGTCGGAGGTGTCGAGGTCGACCGTCCAGCGGCGACTCCACGCAGGTCCGGGGATGTTCCAGGGGATCGTGTGGTCGCTCGCGTTGAAGATGACGAGGAACGTATCGTCGACGACCCGCTCTCCGTAGGAGTCGGTCGTGGGAATTGTTCCACCGTTCATGAAGACCGCAACGGCTCGGGCGAACCCGGCGTCCCAGTCATCGTCGTTCATCTCCTCGCCATCGGGGCGCATCCATGCGAGGTCCTCGATCCCGCGGATGCGTTGCCCTTGGAACCAGCGTCGGCGGCGGAAGACCGGATGGTCGCGCCGGAACGAGATGATGCGCTGACACCACTTGGCGAAGTCGGTGTCGACGTTCGACCAGTCGAACCACGAGATCTCGTTGTCCTGGCAGTAGGCGTTGTTGTTGCCGCCCTGCGTGCGCCCGAGTTCGTCGCCGCCGAGCAGCATCGGGACGCCTTGAGACAGCAGCATCGTCGTGACGAAGTTGCGCCGCTGGCGAGCTCGGAGCGAGTTGATGTCGGCGTCATCGGTCGGTCCTTCGGCGCCGTGGTTCCACGACCGGTTGTGCGATTCGCCGTCGTTGCCGTCCTCGCCGTTGGCATCGTTGTGCTTGTCGTTGTAGGCCACGAGGTCGGCGAGGGGGAACCCGTCGTGAGCGGTGACGAAGTTGATCGACGCAGTCGGTCGGCGAGTGTCGGCTTCGTAGAGGTCCGAACTGCCGGTGAAGCGGTAACCGAATTCGGCCAGCGTCGAAGGTTCGCCGCGCCAGAAGTCGCGGATCGTGTCGCGGTACCGGCCGTTCCACTCCGACCACTGTGGCGGGAAGTTGCCGACCTGGTAGCCGCCTTCGCCGATGTCCCACGGTTCGGCGATCAGCTTCACCTGCGACACGATCGGATCCTGCTGGACCAGGTCGAAGAACGCCGAGAGACGATCGACCGAGTAGAGCTCGCGGGCGAGGGTGGACGCCAGATCGAATCGGAACCCGTCGACGTGCATTTCCGTCACCCAGTAGCGCAGGCTGTCCATGATCAGCTGCAGCACGTGCGGGTGGCGCATGTTGAGACTGTTGCCCGTACCAGTGAAGTCGAGGTAGTACCGCGGGTCGTCTTCCATCGTGCGGTAATACGCATGATTGTCGATGCCGCGCATCGACAGCATCGGGCCGAGATGGTTGCCCTCGGCGGTGTGGTTGTACACGACGTCGAGGATCACCTCCATCCCGGCGGCGTGGAGCGCCTTCACCATCGTCTTGAACTCTTGTACCTGGCCGAGCGCCGCCGAGGAGGTGTAGCCGTTGTGAGGTGCGAGGAATGCGATCGAGTTGTAGCCCCAGTAGTTGCGCAGACCTCGCTCGACCAGGTGATGGTCGTGGACGAACTGGTGCACGGGCATCAATTCGACGGCGGTGACCCCGAGTCGCTTGAGGTGCTCGATGATCGCAGGGTGCGCGAGGCCCGAATACGTGCCTCGCAGCTCGGGCGGCACGTCGGGGTGCAACTTGGTCATCCCGCGCACGTGGGTTTCGTAGATGATCGTCTCGTGGAGCGGTACGTCGGGCGGTCGGTCGTTGCCCCAGTCGAAGAAGCGGTCGCCGACCACGGCCTTCATCACGTGCGGGGCGCTGTCTTCGGTGTTGGCCTGGTCGGGATCGTCGAAGTCGTAGCCGAAACACGCCGGTGACCAATCCATCTCGCCGGCAATCGCCTTTGCGTAGGGGTCGAGGAGCAACTTCGACGGGTTGCACCAGAGCCCCTTCGAAGGTTCCCATGGTCCATGGACCCGGTAGCCGTAGCGCTGGCCCGGTCGCACATCGGGGAGGTAGACGTGCCAGCAATGCCCATCGACCTCGGTGAGTTCGATGCGCTGTTCGTCGATGACTCCGTGGTCGCGGAGGTTGCCCGGCCCGCTGTTGGCGCCGTCGCCATCGCCCAGCAGACACAGTTCGACACCATCGGCGACGCTGCTGAACAACGAGAAGTTGGTCCCCGAGCCGTCGTAGGTGGCGCCGAGCGGGTAGGGGTTGCCCACCCAGGCACGATGGCTGGCTCGTCGCGGTTGTGGCACGAAATGGACCCTACCCCCGCACCGAAGTCTCAATCCCTTGTCTCGTCGGCCCGTCGAACGGGATGCTCGAGGGAAGGGGGTTGTGATCGCACGCAAATGGGTACGGCTCGATCGTGATGTCGCTGTTCCTGCCACTGGTCGCATCCTCGAGCGGGCGCGCCCTGTCGACAGCGCCGCCCGAGGAGGAGATCGCTGAGTCGGCGAAATCGTTGTGGGCACAGACGCTGGATGCATCACCCCGTGTTGGGGTGGCGGTCGCAATCATCCTCGTCGGGTGGGTGGTCTCGAGAGGTCTGAGGTGGGCGCTCCGGCGCCGATTCTCCGCAACGCAGACTCCCAGCTTCGCCACGGTGATGAGCAAGATCGCATCGTGGATCTTCGTCTCCGTGGTGGTGTTGATCGCCATCGCCATCACGTTTCCCTCGGTGAAGCCGGTCGATCTGCTCGCCGGCCTCGGCTTCTTCTCGGTGGCAGTCGGGTTTGCCTTCCAGGACATCTTGGAGAACACCTTGTCCGGCATCCTGCTGCTCTTTCGTCAGCCGTTCCGGTCGGGCGATCAGATCACGGTGATGGACCGGTCGGGAACGGTGCAGGGCATCACGATCCGCGAAACGAAGCTGACCACCTATGACGGCGAACTCGTCGTCATTCCCAATCGTGACGTGTACAAGAACGTCATCGACGTGCACACCCACCACGAGGATCACCGGCTCGATTTCGTCGTCGGTATCGCCTACGAGAACGACGCGGGTCAGGCAATCGAGGTGATCGAAGAAGCGATCGCTCGGGTGCCGAACATCCGGAGCAACCCGTCGCCGTTGGCGATCGTGACCGAGTTGGGGGTCTCGACCGTGGACATCACCGTCTACTTCTGGACCGACGCTCACCGTCTCGAGTCGATGACCACGAGAGATGTGGCGATTCGGGCAGTGAAGCTCGCGCTCGAACGGGCCGACATCGAAATGCCGGCGGAGATCGTTGCGTTGCAGGCCACACCCAGCTTCCGTGCGGCGTTGTCCGGCGACGCTGAGGTGACCCCGGGCGGCGGTGTCCGCGCTGGGTCGCAGATTGCGGCCGACGCCATGGCACCGTCGCACACCGTGACAGAGTGAGCGTTGTGCTTGCTGTGCTCGTGTGGATGGTCGACCAGGTCGACCCGGTTCCCGTCGACTTCGAACAATTGGTCGACGACCCGCTCGAGAGCTCCGACTGGATCCAGGCAGGAGATCGTGGTGGCCGTCACCATCGTGGTGGCCGTCATCGTCAGCCGCGTCGCCCGCTCGATCGTCGAGCGCACCGTTGGGCGGGGCTTTGCCTCGCTGGTGATCGCCCGCATGATCGGGTACGTCATCGTCCTCATCGGGCTGATCTATGCACTTGGCGACCTCGGAGTACGGATCGGTCCCCTCCTGGGAGCTCTGGGCATCGGTGGCTTGGTACTGGCGCTCGCGCTGCAGGGCGTGGTCGAGAACTTCTTCGGTGGGCTGATCCTGCAGTCGCGCCGACCGTTCACCATCGGCGACACCGTCGAACTCGGCGAGCACATCGGGGTGGTGAAAGACATCGATTCGCGCACCGTGGTGATGCGCGGTCTCGACGGGACATGGATCCGGGTCCCCAACTCGATGGTGTTGAAAGAGCCCATTGTGACGCTGACCACCGAGCCCTTCCGTCGCAGCCGACTCGGTGTGGGCGTTGCCTATGACACCGACCTCTCGCGTGCTGCGGAAGTGATCGGCGAGGCGCTCCGACGTGTGGCCCGGATCTGTGACGAGCCGCCACCGCTCGTCGTCTTGCGCGAGTTCGGCAGTTCGAGCATCGATCTCGACGTGTACTACTGGCATGCCAGCAACGTGCCGGCTGAACTCGCCGCCACCCACGACGTGATGTTGGCGATCCATCGGGCCTTTGCCGACCAGGACATCACGATCGCGTTCCCCCAGATGGTGGTGTGGTCTGGAGCCAGCGCCGCCGATGCACCGTACGGCGCGTCGGCGGATCTGTTCACCGACGAGATCTACACCGAGCATCCGGCAGTGCCCGGCGGGCGCGAACGACCGAACACGTCGACCTCTCGGGGCTGGCTCCCTTGGCGTCGTAGCTGATCGACGCCTCCAACCACGTTGGTGTTGCGGAGTTGTCGGGGCCGGGCACCGAAACCGTCACGCGGATGTGGTTGGAAGGCCCATCGGGTTCGGGAACGGGATCTCCCCCGACGCAGCGACGGTGCGGGCCGACGGCGTGAGCAGGTCGATCAATGCTGCGGCGCCCGAGTCGTCGAGTGCTCCGACGAGGGGAGCGAGCGCCAGCGAATCGGTGGTGACCTCGATCTCCGTCCGCAGGCGACGGCCGGCGTCGGTCAGTCGACCTCCGTCGAGCAGACCCCGGTGCTGCAGTCCGAGCGCCGCGTGGTCCCACTGCTCGATGCTCCATCCGCGGTTGTCGCGCAGCAGTTCGGGTGGCAGTTGCCGTTCTGCGGCGAGGAGTTGGTGAGCCTCGCACCCACCGATCGACGATGCGGCCAGCGCCATCACGTGGCCGTCGCCTCGGTGCTCGCGGAGTGTGGTGCAGTGCTGCCAGAGTTGTGCGACCGGGTCGTCGAGCACGCCGACGTCGCGGTTCGCTGCGAACATCGGCCTCCCGAGCGGGTCGCACCGTTCGATCACCTGTGCGAGCGCTTCGTTCGCAAGCGGTGCGACGTTCTCGATGTCGGGGCAGAGGCGCCGAAGCGCTGCCGCGGCGGCGCTCGCGCGGACGGAAATGAGCGCCTCGGGTCGAGCGAAGGTCCAGGCGTCGGGAATCGATCGGCGCACCATCGACGGTGCGAAATTGGCGAATGTCGCCTCGACCGCACCTGGGTTGACTGAGCCCAACGGCGCGGCCCGACAGCCGAAATAGCCCATCCAGAACCCGCGGAGTCCCGCATCCTTCGCGGCGTCGATCGACTCCTTGGCGAAGTACGTCACAGCGTGCAGCGTCTCGATTCGTTCCCAGAACTCTCGGGCGATCGACGGTGCCCCTGCGTCGTCCGGACTTCCGTTCGGAGCCGGCTCGTTCGTCGGGTCGCCATCGGTCCAACACTGGACGATGCGGGGCTCGCGTTCGCCCGGCTGACGCTCGAGGCGCACGACCAGCGCACGGGCCGCCAATCGGTCGATGGCGGCATCGACGGCCTCGGTGTCTCCCGCAGGCCCGCACCGGTATCGCGCTGTGCGGGTCGTGATCTGATTGAGGGTCTGCGCGCCACGCAGCAGCAACACCGCGAGTACGGAGAGTTCGTCGCCGTCGACGCCGAGCGCCTCGTCGACGGTGTGCTTGTGCTTGCCGACCCGGTGGCCGGTCCCGCTCACGCTGCGTGCGAGACCGTCCCGGCGCAGCTCGAGCATGATGGCGTCGACCTGGTGCTCGGTGTAGTCGACCACGGGATCGCGGTTGTTCGTCTGATTGCACGCCGCCTGGAGGGCCTTGGTGGTCAGCGGGTAGTGGTCCGGTGTGGTCTCCGCCTTCTCGATCAACGATCCGAGCACCCTGGCGTGCTGTGCACCGACATCCACGTGCCCGACTGTAGATCCGTGGCGTCGGCGACGACCGACGGCGTGTCACCCCGTCCGTGTTGCAGTTCGGATGGACCGTCCCATCCGAACTGTCACGTGAACGGGATGGTGGCTGGGGGTCAGTCGCCGGCGACGGGGGTGACGGGTTCGGTCTTGTCCCAACCGCCGGCGAGCGGCGCCGGAGCATTGTGGCGGAGGGCCTCGCCTGCCTCGATCGCCTCGAGCAGGTGGATCGAGATGTCGGCGACGCGCACCTGGTCCTCTTCGACACCCGCGGCCTTCACGCCGTCGTCGAGCATGATGTAGCAGAACGGGCAGGCGGTGGCGACCCGACTGGCGCCGGTGGAGATCGCCTCGACGGCGCGCTCGTCGTTGACCTTGGTGCCGGTGTTCTCCTCCATCCACATGCGGGCGCCACCGGCGCCGCAACACATGCCCTTGGTGCCGTTGCGTGGCATCTCGACCACGTCGACGCCCTTGATGGAAGCAACCACCTTGCGCGGGGCGAGGTACACGTCGTTGTGGCGACCGAGGTAGCACGAGTCGTGATAGGTGATGCGCTCTTCGAGCGTGGCATCGGTGACGTCGAGCTGGCCGGACTCGATCAGTTCCTCGAGGAGCTGGGTGTGGTGGATCACCTCGAAGTGACCGCCCACCTGCGGGTACTCGTTGAGCAACGTGTTGAAGCAGTGCGGGCACTGAGTGATGATCTTCTTCACTCCCATGCCGTTGAGCATCTCGACGTTGGGTTGGGCGAGCATCTGGAACAGGTACTCGTTGCCCGAGCGGCGAGCCGAGTCGCCGGTGCACATCTCTGATGGGCCGAGGATCGAGACGTCGATGCCGGCGCGGCGCAGCAGGCCGGCCATGGCCTGGGTGACCTTCTTGTTCTTGTCGTCGAACGAACCGGCGCAGCCAACCCAGTAGAGGTACTCGGACGTGAGCGCTTCACCCGGGTCGACGATGGTGACACCATCGATGCCCTCGGCCCAATCGCCACGTTCGCCCTGGTTCATGCCCCACGGGTTCGACTGGTTCTCCATCGCCCGATAGGCGTTGCCCAATTCGGCGGGGAAGTTCGATTCCATCAGCGACAGGTAGCGACGCATGTCGAAGATCTTGTCGGTGATCTCGATGTTGACCGGGCAGATCTCGTCGCATGCCTTGCAGGTGGTGCACGCCCAGATCTCCTCGGCGGTGATGCGCTCGAACAGCGAGTCGGCGCTGATCGTGATCTCGGAATCGACGCCGAGTGGCGGTGACACGACCGGTGAGCCGGTGGCGGCCATCACTTCGCCCGCCTTCAGCACGATCTCGCGCGGGTCGAGCGACTTGCCGGTGGCGTGGGCCGGGCACACGCTGGTGCAGCGACCGCACATCGTGCAGGCATCGAGGTCGAGCAGTTGCTTCCAGGTGAAGTCCTCGACGGTTGATGCGCCGAAGCTCTCGAGCTCGGTCTCTTCCAGGTTCGGCATCGGGCGCATCGCACCCTTGGGCCGGTCCTTGTCCTTGAGATACATGTTGAGCGGCGAGGTGAAGATGTGGCGCAGCATCGTGAGCGGCAACAGCGCAAGGAACGCAATGAAGCTCGCAACGTGCAGGATCCACCACCACTGGTGCCAGGTGCTCAGTGCCGAGGCCGACCAGCCGTCGACGAGTGTGGCGAGCGGGTAACCAACGAACGCCCACTTCTCGTAGTCGGGCATGCCCTCTTGGGCGATGCGGAACATCTCGGCGCCGAAGCCGGTGACCCCAACGGCGAAGAAGGTGCCGAGGATTGCAGCGTGTTCGGGCTTCGACTTGATGCGGATGCGATACGGGCGCTGCACGTAGCGGCGCACGATCGCCCACACGATGCCCGCCAGGAACACGAGCCCGGCGGCGTCGCCGACGAAGGCGTAGGCCTTGTAGGTGGTGCCGTGGAGGAACTTGAGCTGCTCGGGCAGTTGGTGATCGATCTCGAGCACCGTGGTGACGCCGAGCAGCACCAGGAACCCGAAGTAGATCATCGAGTGCATCAGGCCGGCGCCGGCATCGCGCAGCAGCGTCTGCATGTAGGCGCCGGCGCGGAAGTCTTTGAGGCGCTGCGCAGCGTTCTTCCTGGTGGTGTGACGCTGGGAGGGGGTGCCGCGCTCCCAGTTCTTCATCCGGTTGGCGAACATGAAGGCACCCCAGATCACCATCACCGGAATGACGGTGTAGAACGCGATCTGGATCGGGCCGGGGATGTTGACGAACACCGTGCGATGAACGGGGTTCTCGTTCTTCCAGCCGGTGATCTGCGGCAGGATGCCGGACACCAGGATGAAGATGCCCATCGAGATGCCGAGCACCAGGGCGAGCTGATGCGGCTTGACACGTTTGGGCGGCTTCGGCTCGCCGGACGTGGTGGTCTCGTCGTGTTCGACAGTGGTGCTCATGACGGCGGCAACGCTAGTCGTTGATGCCGTGGGCGGTCATGTCCGCTGAGCGAGATGCGTACAAGATGTGTCGGACACATCTCGTACGGTGTCAGCCGAAGTACTGGCGATCGAGGTCGCGGATGCGAGCAGCCAGGCTGGAGAGCAGCTTGTGGGAAATCGCCGGCACCGAGTCGATCACGCCGAGGAAGCGGCGCTGGTCGATGACCAGCAACGTGCAGTCGGTGGCGCAGATGGCGGTGGCGGTACGCGGGCCGTGATCGAGCAGCGACAGCTCGCCGACGACAGCGCCTGGGCCGAGCGTGGCCACCTTGCGGCCGTTGCGTTTGATCTCGACGTCGCCTTCGATCACCACGAAGGCCTCGCGCCCGGTCTGGCCCTGGTCGACGATCAGGGTGCCCGCGGTCATGCGGATCTCGTCGCTGGCCTTGGCAACCTTCTCGAGTTCCTTGTTGCTGCACCCACTGAAGAGTGCGACCCCACGGAGCGTTTCCAAATGTTGTTTCTTGCTGGCCATGAGCGGAACCTTAGGCGGTTCTGTCACTGTCGATGAGCAGCGGAGTGCATCATCCGTCGGAGGTCGCTGCGGCGGCGATGGTGGGGAGCGAGTCGACGAGGCTGAGATGGCCGACGCCCTGGAGGATCCGCAGCTCGGCGCCGGGGATCAGCGATGCGGTGTGGCGGCTGTGGGCGATCGGCACCAGTTGATCGTCGTCGCCGTGGACCACGATCACCGGGCATCCGATTGCAGCGGTGTCGAACGACCACGCACGCCCTTGCACCCAGATGTCGTGGGCATAGCCGACGATCCCCTGGGCGAACGCCTCACCCATCGAGGTGAACAGCCCGGTCGCGTTGGTGTCGTCGGCGAGCCAGGCGTTGTCGGTCGGTCCGAGGTCCATCTCGCCCTCGAAGAACCTCGACCCATCGTCGCCGTACCGTGCGGAGCAAGCGGCCGCTGCAGCGTCGGCATCGGCGAGGGCCATCACCTCGAGCTCCGACGGCAGGTAGCCGTCGGCGGCATCGGGCCAACTCATGTCGGTGTTGCCGGCTGCCACGATCGCACTCGTCACGCGTGCGCCGAGCAGTGACGCACACGCCACCGCGTACGGGCCGCCGGACGACAGCCCCATCACGGCGAACTTCTCGACTCCGAGGTGATCGACGAGTGCGGCGACGTCATCGGTGAACCCAGCGGTGGTGCGTCCGGGCTGCGGGCTCGACCCGCCGTAGCCCGGTCGGTCGGGTGTGACGATCCGAACGCCTGCCGCGCGGGCGGCATCGTCGAGCCCAACGAGCTCGAGGCGGCTGCCGGGAGCGCCGTGGTGGTACACGACGACCGCAGCGCCCGGCGCGCCGATCGAGGTGTAGGCCAGGGTGCGACCATCAGCCAGGGTCAGAGTGTCGTCGCTGGTCATGGCCGCCGAACGTAGTCTTCCGATGTGGCCACCCTGTTCGACGACTATGCCTTCGACCGTTTCCTGCGGTACCCGGAACTGGTCGAGTGGATCGATGCGCTGGCAACAGCGCATCCCGATCTCGTTGCCGTCGACACCTACGGCACATCGTACGAAGGGCGCGACCTCCTGCTGGTCACCGTGACCGACGCCTCGACCGGTACCCACGACACCAAGCCGGCACAGTGGGTCGATGCCAGCATCCACGCGGTCGAGCTCACCGCCACGGTTGCGGCGTGTCGTCTGCTGCGCCGCCTGGTCGACGGATACACAGCTGGCGACGAGGTGATCACCCGGGCGCTGCGCACCCGCACCTTCTACGTCGTGCCACGCGTGAACCCCGACGGCGCCGAATGGGTGCTGGCCGACCGCCCGAGGTTCCGACGTTCGAGCGTGCGCCCCTGGCCACACGCCGACGCCCACCGGTGGCCCGGCCTGCACGAGGAGGATGTCGACGGCGACGGGCGCATCCTCCAGATGCGTTTCCCCGACCCCGTCGGACCGTGGGTGGCCCACCCCGATGATGCTCGGCTCCTCGTCCCGGTGCCGCCAGCTGGTGTTGGCCCTGACGTGCCTCGATATCGGGTCCTCGACGAGGGGGTCGTCGAGGACTTCGACGGGTTCCACGTGGCCCCTGCTCCGCCGCCCGAAGGGCTCGACCTCAACCGCAACTACCCGGCGGGGTGGGGCGCGAAGGTGCCAGGAGCCGGCGACCACCCGCTCTCCGAGCCCGAGATCGACGCGCTGGTGCGGGCGATCATCGCCAGACCGAACGTCTGTGGGTTCAATGCGTTCCACACGAGCGGCGGGGTCATCTTGCGGCCGTCGTCGACCATGCCCGATTCGAAGCTCCCGCCCGGTGATGTCTGGGCGTGGAAACAACTGGCGGCGATCGGCACCGAATTCACCGGCTACCCCTCGTACTCGGTCTACGAGGACTTCACCTGGGACCCGACCGAAACGATGAGCGGCGCCTCCGACGATTGGGCCTACGAGCACCTCGGTGTGTTCGGCTGGACCACCGAGTTCTGGGACATCGTGCATGCTGCCACCGGCGAGAAGCAGTCGACCCATTTCTGGTACACCGGCCCCACGGACGCGGAGCGACTCGCCGTGCTGCGGTGGCTCGACGACAACTCCGACGACGAGCCCACCCGAGGGTTCGTCGACTGGTATCCGTTCGACCATCCACAGCTCGGCCCGGTGGAACTCGGCGGCTGGAACGGGTTGTACTCGTGGACCAACCCACCACCCGACCGACTGCTCGCGGAAGTCGATCGTCACGCCGACTTCGCCGTTGCCCAGGCCCTCGCCGCCCCGTGCGTCGAGATCGGCCACTGTGATGTGCGGGCTGTGGGCGACGACACCTGGCGCGTCACGATCGGCGTGTCGAACACCGGGTGGCTTCCGACGACGGTGAGCACCAGGGCGCACACGGACGAACTCGTCCAGCCGATCCTGGCCGACGTCGATGGACCGATCGAGATCCTCGACGGACCAGCACGTCGCCCGCTCGGGCAACTCGCTGGTTCGTCGGCGGTCCGCTTCACCAACGCCACCGAGGGCACACCCGACCGCGTCAGCTGTTCGTGGCTCCTGCGAGCCCCGGCCGACACCGTGGTCACCGTCACGGTCCGACACCAACGCGCCGGTACGGACACGATCGACATCGTGCTCGGTTCGTTGCGCGATGTCAGCGTGGTCGGCCGGTGACGACCGACGCCTGGATCACGCTCGCAGTGCTGATTGTCACGTTCGGCGTCCTCGCCTTCGATCGGCTGCCCGCCGCGGCGGCGATGGGCTCTGCGGTCGGTCTGTTGCTCCTGACCAACGTGATCGATCAGGGCGAAGCGCTCTCGGGGCTGTCGTCGTCGGCGCCGATCACGATCGCGGCGCTCTACGTGCTCGCGGGAGCAGCCACGGTGACCGGAGCGCTGTCGCCGCTGATCGATCGATTGCTCGACGGATCGCCGAAGCGGGCCGCGGCCCACGCATCCGAGGGCAGCCGAGCGCGTCTCGGCCGATTGGCGGTGGCCAGCGGTGCGTTGTCGGCGATCCTCCCGAATACGCCGTTGGTCGCGCTCGCGGCGCCGCGGGTGGTCACCTGGTGTCGCCGTTCGGGCGTGTCTGCGTCGCCCTATCTGATCCCGTTGTCGTATGCGGCGGTCTTCGGCGGCGTGGTCACCGTGATCGGCACGTCGACCAACCTCGTCGTCTCGGATTTGCTCGTCGCGCAGGGCGGTGAGCCGCTCGGCGTGTTCGAGATCACCGGGGTCGGGCTTCCCGTCGCCGCGATCGGTATCGCCGTGCTCGTGATCACGGCGCCGCTGCTGCTTCGCAACCGTCGAGGCGACGGACCCGAGAACGAGGTGAGCACTCAGCCGTACACGATCGCCCTACGCGTCGACGACGATGGACCGCTGGTCGGTCAAACGGTGGATGCTGCCGGACTTCGCCACCTGCGGGGTGTGTTCCTGGCCGGTGTCGAGCGGGCATCGACCGTGGTGCCCGGCGCGTCCGGGCACCATGCTCAGTGCTGGCGACGTGTGCTACTTCGCTGGCGATGTCGTCGACGTGGTCGACCTGCTCGAAGTGCGCGGCTTGTCGAGCGCGGAGAACGCACATCTCGTCGGTGCCGGTGATCGACCCGACGCAGGGCTCTTCGAAGCGGTGGTGTCCGAGCGGTCCGAGTTGGCCGGGGCCACCCTGCGTGAGTCGGGCTTCCGTTCTCGCTACGACGCAGCGGTGCTGGCAATCCGTCGCCACGACGACGATCTGCCGGGCAAGCTCGGCACAGTAGTGCTCCGCCCCGGCGACGTGCTGCTGGTGCTCGCGACTCCGGAGTTCGAACGACAGTGGCGTGGCCACGGCGACTTCAGCGTCATCGCCTCGCTCGACGCAGCACCTCCAGCGCGACCCGATCGGGCTGGTTTGGTGATCACTGCGATCGTCGCCATGATCGCAGCCGTCGTCACGAACGTGCTCGACCTGATGGAAGCATCGGTGTTGGCTGCTGTGGTGCTGATCGCGACGAGGGTGATCAGCGTGACCGAAGCGCGACGAGCCGTCAACCTCAACGTGGTGCTCACGATTGCGATGTCGATCAGCCTCGGCACCGCTGTGGCGGTGAGTGGCCTTGCCGGCGAGATGGCGATCGTGCTCGGCAACCTTGGTGACCCGTTCGGCGACGTGGGTCGACTCGTCGCTGTGTTGGTCGCCACGATGATCCTCACCGAACTGTTGTCGAACAACGCAGCCGCTGCACTGATGTTGCCGGTCGCGATGGCCACCGCCGTCGAGGCCGGGCTCGACCCCCGCTCGTTCGCCATCGTGGTACTGATCGGCGCGTCGTGTTCGTTCCTGTCGCCGATCGGCTACCAGACGAACTTGATGGTGTACGGCCTCGGTGGCTACAAGTTCCGCGACTTCACCATCGTCGGTGCTCCGCTCAGCCTGGTCACGCTGATCGTCACGCCGATCGTCGTCCCCATCGTCCTCGGCATCTGACCGCGGTTGCCCGAGAACGGAGTTTCGAGGAACCACGTTCGTCTACGGTCCTGGCGATGGAGTGGACGGTGCACGGCGAGCGGACGATCTACGACAGTGAATGGATGCGCGTCGCCCTCGTCGATGTCGAACTGCCGAGTGGCGCTCGGTTCGAACATCACGTGTTGCGCATGCCCGCTGCAGCCGCTGGGGTCGTGGTCGACGACCCCGACAGCGGGGTCTTGCTGCTCTGGCGGCATCGTTTCATCACCGACACGTGGGGCTGGGAGCTGCCTGCCGGGCGTGTCGACCCAGGTGAGACACCTCTCGAGGCTGCGGAACGAGAGACGCTCGAAGAAACCGGTTGGCGCCCCGGCCCGCTGACGCCGTTGACCTCGTACTTTCCCCACAACGGAACCAGCGACACCAGATTTCACGTCTTTCTGGCGTCGTCGGCCATTCGCATCGGCGACCCGACAGACCCCGACGAGTCCGAGAGAATCGAATGGTTGTCTTGGGACGAGGTGCGTGCCGAGGTCGATGCCGGCCGCGTTCGCGACGGTCTGTCGCTGACGGGGCTGTTGTATCGCCTCGCCATGGTCTGAGGTCCCGAAGTTCCACATGTGGTCCAATGGCTGCATGGAGACGATCCTGGTCACCGGTGGCGCCGGCTACATCGGCAGCCACACCTGTGTCGCGTTGCTCGAGGCCGGCTACGACGTGGTCGTCGTCGACGACCTCTCCAACGGTTCCGAGAAGGCGGTCGACGAGGCGGCGTCGATCGCTGGGCGGTCGATTGCGTTCCACCGCCTCGACGTCGCCGATGCCGAGGCACTCGATGCGGTGTTCTCGCGAGCATTCGATCGACGGGGTGATCCACTTCGCCGGGCTCAAAGCAGTGGGTGAGTCGGTGGCAGAACCGCTGCGCTACTTCCACGTCAACCTCGGTACGACGTTGACGCTCGGCGAGACGATGGCGGCGCACGGGGTGAAGCGTCTGGTCTTTTCGTCTTCTGCCACCGTCTACAGCCCACGAGCCGCAGTTCCGCTCCACGAAGATGCGCTCATCGGGCCGACGAATCCCTATGGCGAAACGAAAGCCATGATCGAGCGGATCCTCACCGCAGCCGGTGCAGCGGACCCCGAGTTGGCCGTGGCGCTGCTGCGCTACTTCAATCCGGTCGGCGCCCACGAGAGTGGTCGGATCGGTGAGGACCCGGCTGGTGTCCCGAACAACCTGATGCCGTTCATCATGCAGGTGGCGGTCGGCAAATTGGCCGAACTCTCGGTGTTCGGTGACGACTACGACACCCCCGACGGCACGTGCATTCGCGACTACATCCACGTCGTGGATCTCGCACGCGGTCATGTGGCCGCCCTTCGCCGGCTGGCCGAGACCCCAGGGGTCCACACCTGGAATCTGGGCACGGGGCGCGGCACCTCGGTGTTCGAGATGATCGATGCAGTCGAACGCGCCGTCGGACATCCGATCCCGCGCCGCGTGGTCGATCGCCGTGCAGGCGATCAGGCGGTGTCGTATGCGGATGTGTCGAAGGCCGAACAGGAACTCGGCTGGCGCGCCGAGCGAACCATCGACAACATGTGCGTCGACCATTGGGAATGGCAACGAACCCACCCCGACGGCTTCGGCGCCTGATCGACGCACCATGATGGGGTCATGAGCGCATCTGAGCCCGATCCCGACTTGCTGGCCGCCGCTCGGGCGATCCACTTGCTGGCGTACTGCCCGTACTCGAACTATCGCGTGGGTGCAGCGATCAGAACCGCTTCCGGCGCAGTGATCGTGGGCTGCAACGTCGAGAACGCTGCGTACCCGCTCGGATCGTGTGCCGAGGCGGGGGCCATCGCGTCGATGGTCGCCGCCGGCGAACGAGCGATCGCCGAGATCGTGGTCGTGACCGACGGCGACGATCCGGGAACGCCGTGCGGCGGTTGCCGCCAACGCATCCGCGAGTTCGCCGGCCCGGATGTCGTCGTGCACTCGGTGGCCACCCACGGCCCCACGTGGTCGACGACGGTCGCCGAGCTCCTCCCGCACTCGTTCGGCCCGGAGTTCTTGTCGACGGACTGACGCCCACAAACTTGAGTCGCATGCACTCAAGTTTTCTCACAGTGGTGTTGCGATGCGATTGATCGACCCGTATCGTTGGTGTCTGAATCGTTGATCCCCCAGACACATCAAGACAACCCCGCAAGAGGAGCATCTCATGGCCAAAGCAGTCGGCATCGACCTCGGAACCACCAACTCGGTGGTCTCCGTCCTCGAAGGTGGCGAACCCGTCGTCATCCCCAACTCCGAAGGTGCCCGCACGACCCCGTCGGTCGTCGCCTTCTCCAAGTCCGGCGAAGTCCTCGTCGGCGAAGTCGCCAAGCGTCAGGCGATCACCAACCCCGATCGCACCTTCCGCTCGATCAAGCGCCACATGGGCGAGAGCTGGAAGTCCGACGACATCGACGGCAAGACCTACACCCCCCAGGAGATCTCGGCTCGCACGCTCATGAAGCTCAAGCGCGACGCCGAGGCGTATCTGGGCGACACCGTCACCCAAGCCGTCATCACCGTGCCCGCATACTTCGACGACGCCCAGCGCACCGCCACCAAGGAAGCCGGCACCATTGCCGGGCTCGAAGTCCTGCGCATCATCAACGAGCCCACCGCGGCGGCGCTCGCCTACGGACTCGACAAGAGCTCCGAGGACGAGACGATCCTCGTGTTCGACCTCGGCGGTGGCACGTTCGACGTGTCGGTGCTCGAAATCGGCGACGGCGTGTTCGAGGTCAAGTCGACCCACGGCGACACCGTCCTCGGCGGCGACGACTGGGACCAGCGCATCATCGACTGGCTCGTCCAGCAGTTCAAGGCCGCCCACGGCGTCGACCTCGCGAACGACCGCATGGCCGCTCAGCGGTTGAAGGAAGCAGCCGAGAAGGCCAAGATCGAACTCAGCCAGGTGCAGACCACGCAGATCAACCTGCCGTTCATCACCGCCACGGCCGACGGCCCGCTCCACCTCGACGAGTCGCTCTCGCGCTCGAAGTTCCAGGAGATGACCTCCGATCTCATGGAGCGTTGTCGGGTCCCGTTCGAGCAGGCGCTCAAGGACGCCGGCGTCTCCAAGGGCGACCTGCACCACGTGATCCTCGTCGGTGGCTCCACCCGCATGCCGGCGGTCACCGAACTCGTCCAGAGCCTCACCGGCAAAGAGCCCAACAAGACGGTCAACCCCGACGAAGTGGTCGCCATCGGCGCCGCCGTCCAGGCCGGCGTGCTGCGCGGCGACGTCAAGGACGTCCTGCTGCTCGACGTCACCCCGCTGAGCCTCGGCATCGAGACCAAGGGCGGCGTGATGACCAAGCTCATCGAGCGCAACACCACGATCCCCACCAAGCGCACCGAGGTCTTCACGACCGCCGAAGACAGCCAGCCGTCGGTCGAGATCCACGTGATCCAGGGCGAGCGCGAAATGGCGAGCTACAACAAGACGCTCGGCAAGTTCCAGCTCGTCGACCTGCCGCCCGCCCCACGCGGCGTTCCGCAGATCGAGGTCACCTTCGACATCGACGCCAACGGCATCGTGCACGTGTCGGCCAAGGACCGTGCCACCAACAAAGAGCAGTCGATGACGATCACCGGGCAGTCCACGCTCGACAAGAACGACATCGAGCAGATGGTGAAAGACGCCGAGGCCCACGCCGAGGACGACCGCAAGCGCCGTGACGAGGCCGAGGTGCGCAACAACGCCGACTCGATCGTGTACCAAACCGAAAAGGTGTTGCGCGAGCAGGGCGACAAGGTCACCGCCGACGAGAAGGACGCCGTCGAGCAGCCGTTGTCCGATCTGAAGAAGGCAATGGAGGGCAACGACACCGATGCCATCAAGGCCGCAACCGACACGTTGATGTCGGCAAGCCAGGCGTTCAGCCAGAAGCTGTACGAAGCCGCTGCTCGCGATTCCGACGCCGACGGTTCGTCGGCATCGGGTCAGTCAGGCGACACCGGTGCTGGTGCGGTGAACGACGACGACATCGTCGACGCCGAAATCATCGACGACGACAGCTCCGACGAGAAGGCCTGAGGTAGCGATGGACGGCGACATGGTCGACCCACCCGAGAAGAACGAACACGACACCGGCCTCCCCGACGGCGCAGCCGCGCCGTCGGGTGGGGCGGTTGGTGATGACGACTCCGAACGCGCCAGCGAGGTCGACGACTTCGACGCCATCGTCGGCGACATCGACTACTCCGATGTCGACGTGCCTGCCCTGCTCGCCGAGCGCGAGGAGTACAAGGGAATGGCGCAACGCATCCAGGCCGATTTCGACAACTTCCGCAAGCGCGCCTCGGCGCAGTCGCTCGCCGAGGCCGATCGTGCCTCGGGCCGCCTCGCCGAGGCGTTGCTCCCGGTGCTCGATGCAGCCGAAGCGGCCTTTGTTCGCCACCCCGACGAAGTCGGGCCGCTGCTCAACCAGATGCTCATCGAGCTGAAGAAGCATGGTCTCGAGATCCTGGCGCTCGAGAACGAGCCGTTCGACCCCGAGGTTGCCGAAGCAGTGGCGCACGAGCCCGGCGAGGGCGGAGAGCCCATCGTGGCCGAGGTGTTGCGCAGCGGCTACACCTGGAAAGACAAGGTCCTGCGCCCAGCAATGGTGCGAACGAAAGACTGAACGACGACGCGATCACACCAGGGGTCAGACCCACGATGTGATCACCCGAGAGGAGGAGGTGATTTCCGATGAGCGCACAACGTGACTGGTACGAGAAGGACTTCTACCGCACCCTTGGGGTCGACAAGAAGGCCACGGCCAAGGAGATCACCAAGGCCTATCGCAAGCTCGCTCGCGACCTGCACCCCGACAAGAACCCCGGCGACGCCGCCGCCGAGGAGAAGTTCAAAGAGATCGCCAACGCCTACGACGTGCTCGGTGACGACGCCAAACGCACCGAGTACGACGAGATCCGCGCCATCGGTCCGATGGGTGGCATGGGTGGCATGGGTGGTCGTGGAGCGCCGGGCGGTTTCTCCTTCAACGTCGAGAACATGGGCGGCGACGGTGGCCTCGGCGACCTGTTCGGCTCGATGTTCGGACGTGGGGCGCCAGGTCGTGGTCGCTCCGGCGGCGCATCCGGCGTCGGCCCGCGACGCGGCGCCGACATCACCGCGCAGCTGACCGTCGACTTCAAGGATGCGGTCCATGGCATCACCACCACGTTGTTCCTCACCACCGACGCACAGTGCTCCACCTGCAACGGCTCGGGCGCCAAGCCGGGTACGTCACCGGTGATGTGTTCGGCGTGCGGCGGCCGCGGCGTCGTCGACGACAACCAGGGAGGCTTCTCGTTCTCGTCGCCGTGTCGAGTGTGCGGTGGCCAAGGCAGCCGCATCGAAGATCCCTGCCCGACCTGTCGTGGCTCCGGTGTCGAGCAACGCCAACGCGAAGTCAAGACGCGCATTCCCGCCGGCGTCAAGGACGGCCAGACGATTCGCCTCAAGGGGCGTGGCGGTCCGGGACGAAACGGCGGACCCGCTGGCGACCTGCTGGTCGAGCTCAAGGTGATGCCGCACGCGCTCTTCGGCCGCAGTGGCGACAACCTCACGGTGTCCGTGCCGGTCACGGTGGCCGAGGCGGCGCTCGGTGGCGACATCGACGTGCCCACCCTCGAAGGTCCCCGTGTCACGTTGCGGCTCAAGCCCGGCACCCAGACCGGCAGCCGTCATCGTGTGCGCGGCAAGGGCATCGAAACACCGAAGCACACCGGCGACCTGATCGTCACCGTCAACGTCCACGTGCCGACCGACCTGACCGATGCGCAGCGTGAGGCGATCGAGCAGCTCGCGGCGGCGACTACGGTGAACCCGAGGAGTTCACTGTCATGACCACACACGAGAACGAACGGTCACGCACCCGAGCGGTCTATGTGATCTCGGTGGCAGCCGAGCTTGCTGGCATGCACCCGCAGACGCTGCGGATCTACGAGCGACGCGGGCTGGTCACCCCGGCACGAACCGATGGTGGCAACCGGCGGTACAGCGACGCCGACATCGCCGTCCTGCAACGGATCTCCGAACTGACCGACGAGGGAATGAACCTCGAAGGCATCCGCCGGGTGATGCACCTCGAGCTCGAGAACGCACGGCTGCGGGCCGAAGTCGAACAAGCTCGCGAGATCGCCCGTCACGCGATCGCTGCGGCGGAAGAACGTCGCAGCGGCGGCGATCTCGTACCGCTTCGTCAAGCAGTGGCCGTGTTCGGCGAACGCCCGTCGATCTTCGACGACTGAGTTCGTCGTCCCGGTCGCTCAGCGCCGGCGGGGCAGCAACCGGGCGACTGCTCGCTTCGACCGCCCGATCTTCGGTGCGCTGCGCGGGGCCGGCAGGTCGGAGACGCGCTCGATCGCCCAGGGTCGTTCGTGCTCGCTCGACGTGTTCGCAACAGTCATCGAGATGTCGACGGGACGCAGACGTCCTGCGAGTCCGGCGGCGCCGACTGCGGCTCCGAGTGCCACGCACTGGCGTTGAGACGCCCTGACATCGTGGGAAGGGAAGCCGGGGTATGGCGTCGAGGCGAGCTCGATCAGGCAGTCGACCGGAGGTGCGTCGTCGAGCAAGCGGCGGAGTTCGGCCACCAGTTCGGTGGGTTCGGCGATGTCATCGAACCAGCCGATCGAGACGTCGCTGTTGCTGCAACTGATCGCAGGGGCCATCCGGGCGATCGAGTCGAATGCCGCCGCGGCGACCACGACACCGTTGGACGTGATGGCGCCGAAGCTCTGATCGGGCCCGGCATCGCGCCGCACATGAGTCGTCCGTTCGCCGAGCACCCTGACGAGAGCGAGCGGGCTCGGGTCGATCGCCACGTCGATGAAGCCGGATCGCTCGGTGAGTTCCTCCAAGCGCCTGATGTCGGCGTCGTTCCAGGTGACACCGACCAACCACCGTCTCGGACCATCGTCGACCAAGATGCTCGACGCAGCGTTGCGTGAAGTCTGCAGGTCCGAGCGCAGCGCGTTGAGGTCGTGCGGGCTCAGCCCGGTCGCATCGACACGGGTCAGCGTGCTCTCCGGCGGGAACACCGCCACACGCGTCGGCACGATCGTGTCGCCGAGTTCGGCTCGCAGACGCACCAGTGCGTCGACGAGAGATCGTTCGTCGGAACGCGACGCGACCGGCACTTCGGCGGCGGCGACAACTCGGCCTGGCTCGTTGGAACTCAGACGCACTCCACGAATCACGTCGTGGGTGATCTCGATGCCGATCCCGTCGCCGCGTGTGGGCATGATCGGACTCACCCTTCGCTCCCGCGGCGCTCGAAGAGCATCTCGGCACTGACGTCGGACATCGCGAGCTGTACCAGGTGTCCACCGGGAAATGCTCGGCATCGGCCGAGCACCCCGTCGAGTTCGCCCGGTTCGTCGACGCCGAGCGCTGACAGCTCGGCGTGATTCGACGAAGCGCCGACCAGTCGGCTCGTTGCGGCGGTTGCAAGCGGTCCGGCACCACCGAGTTCGGCGGTGTACGCAACGATGTCGACACCTGAGTTCGGTTGGGCGGCCGTGGCGAGCACGTCGTCGATCCGGGCGCCCAACTCGTGCTCCGCGTGGTGCCGACGCAGCTGGGCCAGATCGGAGATCAACACCACGAGGCGAGGCAGGTCGGCGTTGACGCCATTGCCGACGTGGTGACGATGGACTTCCGCTTCGATGTCGCCGAGTGCGTCGGCGACATCGGCGACGTGACCTGGATCGATGATTCGGAGGTGTTGGCCGAGGTGGACGAGCGCTCGACGGCGCCCCGCCGATGCTTCGACCACGATCATGCGGACGTCGTCACCGGAGAAACGGTCAGCGATGCCGACGGCCACGGTGGTCAGTACCTGTTCGATTCCCGAGCGTCGCGACCCGTACAGCAGCAGCGACCCGCTCCCCGGCTCCCACCACTCGATTCGCACCCCGGCGGCTTCCGGGTCGTCGGCAAGGCCGAGCGGCACCCCATCGCCGGGGGTGCCGTCGAAGAGCTCGTCGAGGTCGAGAAGTGTCGGCATCGGCGGGGGAACGGCCACGCGACGCACAGCCGCGCCGTCGGACCTGGTTTCGTACTGCGACGCTGCTCGTCGGAGGATGTCGAAGGCGGCCGCGAGGGCGGGGCTCGGCGTGTTCTCCGCCTCGGTCCGGCGTCGCTCGAGGCGGCGCTCGAGCGGGGTCAGGGCCCGCCCGATCACCGCCGGCCGCACGTCGAGGACGCCGCCAGGAGTCCTGGGGGGCTGCAGCGGAGTCCAGGGCTGGTCCGATTCGGCGGCGCTGGTGATCGTTGTGGCAACTCGGCCAGCTGCGTGACCGCCAGCGGCGTCGCGACGTTCGACGTTGATCAGCGTGCCGGCGATGGTCTCCGAGATGCCAGGTCGGTCACTGACCACCAACATCGACAGGCCATCCGTGGCCCTCGCTGCATCGGCGAGCGATGCAACCATCTCGACATCGGCCGACGAACCGTTCGCCGCCACCGTTTCGGCGACGAGAACGATCCGACTCGGACCGTGGGCGTCGGCCAGCACGGTGCGGAGCCGTGCGAGCAGGCGCTGTGGTTCGATCTCGACGGTCGTATCGTGCGCGGTGGTGGCATGAGGAAGTCGCCACCAGAGTTCGGACCGCTCACCGTCGGCGAGTGCCACGGGCACCACCCACAAGTCGTCGGGCGAACGATGGGCGCACTGCGACAGCAGCCATGTCGCCGCGACGTCGCCGGCGTCGCCCATCGATGGTCCGACCACCACGGTCACGTCATCGGCAAGGTCGAGTTCGACGTTGCGGCCGTCGCTGCGGCCGATCGTTGCCGTCGGTGGCGCTGCGTCGTCGTTCCAGCGCGCCGCCACGTCAGCGGGGTCCGACACTCCGACCAGGTCGGCCAACTCGAACGTTTCGGCCGGTGCCGGCGCCGGTGGGTCGGACATCGGCAGGTCGACATCGACGAGTGGGGCGAGCGCCCGCGCGATGCGCACGGCGACTGCGCGCTCGGTGAGTGCGGGTCGGATGCCGTGGATGTCGGCTGCGGTGGTGAACGAGTGCAACTGCATGCGCCCGTCGTCGGTCTCCGCGATCAGTGTCGTGCAGAGTGCCGGCGCTCGTGCGGCGTCGTCGCAGAGCGCGATCAGTCGGAGGTTGGCGGGCGGTCGGGACAGGACCGGTCGCAGCACTGCGTCGCGACGGTTCCAGAGGTCGGGGTCGCCGACCACGGCGACCGTGAGCGGCGCCCCAGGCCCGGCGTGTGTCGGTGACTCGGCGCGCTCGTGCATGCGGGTGACCCATCGCTCGATGTCGAGGGGCGAACTCCAGATCGCCGGGGCTCCGTCGTGGCACACGTGCGGAAGCCACTTGGCCCAGTCCCATTCGGCGACGCGATCGGAACTGGTCAACACGACGATCTCGAGGTCGGCGGGGCCGTGCAGTGTGGCTGCCTCGACGACAAGGGTGCGCGCCAGTGCGGATCGAACCTGGTCCGACCCGGCGATCGCCACCGCCCGGTCGGCGCCGAGATCGACCGTGACGTTCGTGGTGTTCGACCCCTCGACCGTGACACCGAACGGCAGAACGAAGGCGTCTTGATGGCCCGGGCGGCGTTCCCACAGCGATGGCGCGACCATGGTGGCGTCGCGTAGCGCGTCGATGACCGGCCGTCGTTCGGGCGCCGTGCGCCGGCGCGGAGGGCGGCTGAAGGACACGGTGCCGTCGCTGTCGGGGGTGGCCAGCGATCTGGTCGGATCGGCCTGCGCCGGGTTCTCCAGTTCGAACGCTCGTGAGCCGGCGGTCAGAGTGCCACCGGTCCATCGTGTCGGGGACCTCACGGCGACGCCGTCGAGAGCGGCGTCTGCTGCGTCCGACTCGATCGTGACGTCGATCGACGTCGCTGTGGGTTCGACGATCAGCTCGAACATGGTGTGATCGACCGGCGCACTGTCGAGTTCGTCGGCGCTCGAGCGTCGGCCCGGCCCGAACCGGAACCGGCCCGGCTCGAGACGCACGATCCGCCCGGCACCGGGCCCGGCAATCTGGGTCACGGCGATGGCGGTCGTCGACGTGGCAGCCGGACGGGCCGGCTCGGTGGTCACGACTGCGCCACGGACCAACTCGGCCTCGTCGAGCAGTGTTCGTGCATCGATCGCGCGACCGTCGATCAGGGCGAGCCGCGGCACCGCCTGACCGCTGATCGCAGCGATGACGTCACCGAGCGTGGTGGAGGGTGTGTGCGTGACGATCGACACGTCGGCATCACCATGTGGGGTGCGCACGACGATGTCCATTGGGTGAACACTACGGAACCCGGTCGCACGCGGTCGACGTCTCGGGGTGGCGGGGAGCAACATCTGAACAATTCCTTGACTCCAGGCCGTTTCGTGCCGATGCATCACTGTGAGATTCCGCCACTCGCCGATCCATTGAGGTTCTCGTGACCCTGTCCACCGTCACCTGGCGCCAAACCGTTGCCGCCATCGCAGCAACGTTGTTGACGCTGTTCGCCGTCATCGTGGTCGTGCGCGCCGATGGACTGCCAGCAGTGGATGCCGCATCAGCGCGTGCGACGGGGTGGTTCGTGCATCAGCCCACGGGGCGCGTCGTGCTGGTCGACGGCTATGGCGGACGGGCGCTCGCCAGCCTCGATGCCGCAACGCCTGACGAGCGGCTCTCGGTGGCCGAAGGGGGCCCCGGGGCGTTCGTGCTCAACGACACCACGGCTGAGGCGCGGGCGATCGACTCGGTCGAACTGCGTCTCGGCGCACCTTTCGGTTTGTCAGCGCTCGGCGTTGGGCGGGCGTTGGCCGGAGTTGGACAAGCAGGATTGGTGGTCGTCAACCCCGACGACGGCGAGGCCAACGTGGTGCCGGCCGAGGGAGAGCCGATCTCGTTCCCGGTCGAGTCGGGCACCGCCACACGGGTCGCACCGGATGGGGCGGTCTGGTCGCTCGTCGGTGGCGACCTCGTCCGGACGACATCGACCAACACTCAGGTGGTTCGACTGGGGGTGGATGCCGACGCGCTGCTTTCGCTCGTGGGCAACTTGCCGCTGGTGGTCGATGTGACCGGCCGTCGGGCCCGACTCGGAGACGGTGCCTGGCGCTCGCTCCCCACCGAGGCCGATCCCAGTGAAATTCTCGCCCAGGTACCGGGCCCGCCGAGCGCGTGTGGATGGGTCGGCGCCGACGACGATCTGTGGTGTGTGTCCCAGGACGGTCTCGACGAGACGACGACCGTCGCAGGTCTCGATCTCGGAGGTGGGGACCTCTTGGCGATCGCTGGTGAGGCTGCCGCAGCGGTGCGCAGAGCACCCAGTTCGATCGTTCGATTCGACTGGCGCGACGGAGCGATCGTCGATGAGGTGCGAGCATCGGTCGCTGCCGATGCCAACTTGGCAGTAACGGCCACGGTCGACCTCGTCTGGGTCGACGATGTCACCGGCGACTTCGTGTGGGGGATCAACCCGTGGAGCATCCAGGCGATCGACAAGAACGCTTCGGGCATCTTGGTGCTCGGCAACGACGGCGACGTCGTCGAAGCCGGTGAGTCGGCTGACGGCACGTCGGGAACCGACGACGGTGCAGCTCGCGAACCTGAGGTGCGCGAACCCGACGACAACGGCATCGACGATCCACCGATCGCGATCGACGACCCGGTCACGGCACGATCTGGAGCATCGGTTCCCGTTCAAGTGACCGCCAACGACTTCGACCCCGACGGCGAGGCGATCGCAGTGTCGTCGGTGGGCGTGCCCGGGCATGGCTCGGTCGACATCGGCACGGCGACGACCGTGGTCTACACGCCGGAGCCCGGCTATGTGGGTGTCGACCAGTTCGACTACACGATCGTCGACGGCAACGGCACGCCCGCATCAGCCTCGGTGATCATCGAACTCCTGGCGCCTGGTTCGACCAACAAGCCGCCACTCGGGGTCGCCGACTCAGCCCAGACCGGCCCGGGCGTTCCGGTGATCATCGATGTGCTGCTCAACGACGTCGACCCCGAGCGTGATCCGCTTCGCCTCGGTGGCTTCTCGCCGCCCCAGAGCGTCGGTCAGGCACAGCTGGGCGAGGTCACCGAAACCATCGGTCCGTCCGGCCTGCCGGCACTGCGGTTCGCTCCGACCGAGGGATTCGAGGGCACTGCAGTCTTCACCTATCGACCCGTCGACGCACTCGAGGCAGTTGGCGACGACGTCGAGATCCGCGTCGAGGTCGCCCAGATCGGCGACCCCAACCGGCCGCCGGTGGTGCGTCCCGATGCCGTGCGATTGCGTCGTGACGTCACCACGCCGGTTCCCGTGTTGGTCAACGACACCGACCCCGATGGCGACCCCCTGACGTTGTCGGTGGTCGAACCGCTCCCGGCGGGTCTCGAGGTCGAGGCGACAGGTGCCGAGCTCACCGTGACAGCTCGCGCAGGGGCTCCAGCGCTCGCTCCGTTCACGTACGCCGTCGATGACGGCAACGGGCATGTGGTGCGCGGCTCGGTGTTGGTCGGCGTGATCGACGACGTCGAGCCCAATCGACCGCCCGTCGTCACCGCTGATGCCGAAAAGGTGGTGGCGGGCGAATCGGTGATCGTCGAGGTCACCGCGAACGACGTCGATCCCGACGGTGACCCGCTCACGGTGGTGTCGGTGACGCAGCCCGACGACGCCGTTGGTCAGGCGATCGTGTTCAGCCGTGACCAGATCCAGTTCACGCCGGCGCCACTCGTGGACGAGGAGGGGCAGGCAACCGCCCGGTTCACCTACACGGTCACCGACGGCAACGGGCACGAAGTGGACGGCGACGTCACGATCACGGTGCTGCCCGAACCGCTGGCCGAGCCACCCTTCGCCCGCGACGACTCGACGTTCACGTTCGTCGACGTTCCGGTGACCGTCGACGTGCTGCGCAACGACGGCGATCCGTCCGGCGGTCGGCCCTCGTTGGTCGGGCGACCCGGGTGTCCGTCGGGCGGGCAGGCGACGGTGACCGCAGACGGGCAGGTTCGATACGACCCGCCGTCGGGCCGATCCGGCGCCTTCAGGTGTACCTACGAGGTGACCAACGCTCGGGGGTTGACCGCATCGGCGTCGATACTGGTGTCGGTTCGCGAACCGGCGATCACCAACCGGCCGCCCCAGGCAGTGCTCGATTCGCTCTCGGTGGAGATCGGTGGGACCGGATCGATCGACGTGCTCGCGAACGACGTCGACGAGGAAACCCGCAACGCTGATCTCGAATTGGTGTCGTCGACGGCCCCGGTGATCGGCACAGCGACGCGCAGCGGCCGAGTGATCACGTTCGTCGCCGGCGATCAGGTCGGCAATGCAACGATCAACTATCAGGTGGCAGACACCGACGGCGCGGTGTCACTCGGTCGACTGCGGGTGACGATCGTCGAACCGGTCAACCAGCCGCCGATCGCCGTTGCTGACACCGCCACGATCTTCGGTCCCGGCACCCCGCAGCAGTTCGACGTCCTTGCCAACGACAGCGATCGCGACGAAACACCGGGCGGTCTGTCGTTGGTGTCGGCAGCGCGCGTGTCGGGCGATGCGACGGTGTCGGTGGCAGGGTCGATCGTGACCGTGTCTCCCAACCCGAGCTTCGTCGGCCAGATCGTGGCCACGTACACGATCCGAGACGGCAAGGGCCTGACCGCAACGTCGAGCATCGTGTTGACCGTCCAGGAGCCACTGAATCGTCCACCGGACGCGCGCGACGACGCAGCCGAGGTGGTCAACGGTGGGTCGGTGACCGTTGCGGTCCTGCTCAACGACACCGATCCCGACGGTGATCCGTTGGCGGTGTCGGTGCTCTCGGGCGTCGACCCGGCGCTCGGTACGGCAAGCCTGGTCGATGGGCGATCGTTCAGCTTCACCGCCACACCAGGAGTGTCCGGCACGGCGGTCATCACCTATCAGGTCAGCGATGGCGAACTGACCGACACCGCGACACTGCGCATCGAGGTCCGCCCGTGCGCCGAGTCGACGCCGGTGGCCAACGACGGGTTCCTCCAGACCGGTTACCGCCAGCCGATCGCGGTCGACCTGAGCGCCTACGGTTCGAATGGTTCGATCGTCGATGTCGTCGGACCTCCCGGCTACGTCGGTGGCGTGTACACGCCGCCCACGGGTCAGAACGGCAATGTCGTGATCAGCTATGCCGTGGTGAACTCGTGCCGTTTGCGTGCCAGCGGACAGGTCACGATCGACGTCAATCAGGAGCCGGTGGCATCGCCACGTTCATTCGAGATCTTCCGCGGCGACCAGGTCGTGGTGCCGGTCACGAACCTGGCGACCGACGCCGAAGCGCTGACGATCACCACGGTCGTCGGCGCCCCGCCGTGGGTGCTGAACGAGCCGAGTCGCCTCGTGCTGCAACCGCCGGTCGGGTTGGCGGCCCCCGTCACGGCTTCGTTCACGGCAACGGTCGTCGATCCGGGTGGGTTGTCGGCCGTGGCCAGCATCACGATCACGGTTCGCAACCGCCCGCCGGTCGCCAACGCCGACACCGTCGATGTGACCAGCGGCGAGCCGGCCAGTTTCGACCTCACCGCCAATGACAGCGACGCTGACTCCGCTGGTGCGCTCGTCATCAGCGAACTTCCATCGACCCCATCGTTTCCGATCACCTTCCCCAACGGTGAGGTCGGCACGGTGACACTGCAGGGCAACGACAGGAGTGTGCGGGTCGACCCAGGCAACGGTCGAGGCTCGACGTCGTTTGCGTATCGAGTTCGCGACGTCGACGGCAGCGTGTCGGCTCCGGCCACCGTGACGGTCAATGCGCCGCGACAGAACCAGCCGCCGACCGCCACGAGCCAGTCCGTCGCGGTCACGATCGGCACGACGGCGGTGGTCCAGCTGCTCGCAGCCGACCCCGACGGCCCGCCCCCAACGATTGTCGATGCCACGTTCAGCGATCCGAGTGGAGTGGTGATTGCCCGCAGCGGTCTGTCGTTGTCGATCTTGGCGACCGTGCCGGGGACGTTCCTGGTGAGCTATCAGGTCACCGATGGTGGGGCGACGTCGCAGACCGCCACCCTCACGGTGAACGCTGCTGCACCGACCACGACCACGACGACCCCGACCACCACTGCCCCAACGGCGACGACCACCTCCACATCAACGGCGACGCCGTGAGACGCTTCGTCAGTCGGTGACGGGCGATCGAGTGGCCGGACGCAACGACCGGAGGCTCAGGCGCCACCGCAGCTGCTGCCAGCGTGTGCGCTCTGAGGTGATCACCTGCTCGACCGTGTCGAGGCATGTCACTGCATCTTGCGCCAAGAGGTCGGGGTGACGAGGAGTCCCGAAGGTGGCGGCACTCGACATCGTCGCCAGGCGTCGCAACTCAGGTGACGCAACCGGCGCGAGCTGGGCGCCATGGTCGGCGATCTCGGCATCGGTGTTGGCGGTGCTGATTCGAAGCCCGGCATCGACGAGCGCGTCGGTCGCCGAGGCCCACGCGCCTCGTATCCGGTCGGCGGCCGTCGACGCGCCGAGCCGTCGACGTCGGCGACGATGTTTCGCGCCGAGGATCAACGCTGCAGCCACCACGAACGGAAACAGGATCACACTGAGGGCGACGGTTCCGCGCAACGCCCAAGTCAGTGCCGTCGACAGTGCGTCGTCGGTTGTCGTCGTGTCGTCGTTGTCATCGTCGGTGGTCTCGTTGTCGGACTCGGGCGGAGGAGCGATGGGAGGCTGTGGTGCGGCCGGTGACTGCACCTGTGGTTCAGGCGGTGGCGGCGCGCCATCGGTTGCTTCGTCGGGCGGCACCGGGTCGTAGGCGATCCAGGTTCCGTTGTCGAGTTGCACCTCGGGCCACACCTCGGCGTCCAACGACGTCAACACCAGCCCATCACCCGGGGCCGCGTCGGTTGTGCTCGTGCCGACGTCGGCGACGAAGCCGGTGGCGACCCGAGAATCGATTCCCAACGAGCGAGCCAGCAACACGAACGACGTGGCGAACTGCTCGGTCGTTCCGCGCTGGGTGTCGCGCAGGAACCGGTCGAGCAGTGCCAGCTCGAGGCCGCCGCCCTGAACGTCGCTGTCGAGCACGAAGTCCTCGCTCATCGTCGTTTCGAGCTGGCGCAGTTGTTCGAGCTGGGTTCCGTCACCGGCGAGCCCCTCGGCCAACTGGGTGAGACCCGACACCGACTCGTCGACCAGGCGCGGTGCAACGCCAACGAGTTCGGTGTCGGCAGCGGTCGACGGCGCGTTGGCCACGATGGCGACCACATCGCCGGTCGACGGCCGCTCGGCGAGGCGCACGACGGTGCGGTCGGCGTCGGTCTCCACCGCAGTGCCGACGGACACGGGGCTGCCGGGCAGGGGCACCAGGCTGAGGTTGTCGTCGAGAAACGTGACGTCAGCACTGATCGTGGGCCCGGTTGCTGGACCGAGCGTCGACCCGATCGGGCGCAGCGTCAGACTGGGTGACCACCGTCGCCCGTCGTAGCTCGTCAGCGCCGCAGTTCGCCATCGCAGCGGCATGTCACCGTTGCCGTCGATCGTGACGACGTGGAGATCCCTCGCCGGCTCGAGCGCCCGCAGTGCAAGTGTCGCCTCGATGGGATCGAGCAAGGGTGCAGTCTGTTCGGCGGGATCGTTTCGGCGCGGGTCGGCGCGAGCGTCGAACCCGACGGGCAGCATGGCGACGACAACCAGCACGAGCGAGAGCGCAAGCAACGGGATCAAGCGGCGCTCGCCACGCAACAGCACCATCCGGTCGTGCAGGGAAGCGTCGGGTCGTAGCAACGCCACGACCACCGAGACGGCGATGAGGCCCATGACCCATGTCCATCGAACCCCGAGCGGGGCGCTGAGTCCGACCACGACGAGCGCGGCGAGCAGCATCGGCAGCAGCGCAGCAAGATGGAATCGTCGGCGGGCAGCGAGCTCGGCTGCCACTGCGCACGAGGTGGCCAGGACCGCAGCCATCGTTCCGATGAGGTCTGGTTGGGTGGGGCTCGGCCAATCGGTCGACAGCAATCCTTGGAGACCCGAACTGAAGGCCTTGGCCACGTCGCTCGGGGAGCCGCCGCTGATGGCGACGGCCAGGCCGACAGTGACCAGTACCGCAGCTGCGGCGGCGGTCCAACGCACGAGCGGTCGCGTGCGGATCAGCCAGACAGCGACCAGCGCCGGTATCACTGGCGCCGCGATCAGAACCGGCTGCAGCTCGTCGAAGATGCCGCCTGCACCGGCGCCGACGATGACGAACCCGATCGCGACGACGGCGATGCGCAGCCGCAGCAGGCCGACATCGGCTGGCTCGACGGCGACCTGGCCCGTGACCTGGTCGGTCGTCTCATCAGTCGTCTCGACACTCATCTCGACAGTCATGCCCACGACCGCCAGCGGCGCACGAACTCGAGCGCATCGTGCGCCGCGAGCACGATGCCGGGACCGCCGACTGCGCCGGTCCCGATGCGGACCACCGACATCCGCTCGGAGGTCGCGAATTTGCTCGACGGCCCCGATGGCCCGGTGACGAAGACCACCGACGAGTGGTCGAAGCCGCCGGTGAACAACGCTGCGATCGGCAGCAACGTGTCGTTGTCCGACTGTTGCACCGGTGTGAGAAGGTCGAGGATCGACGCATCGTTGACCAGTGGCGTTGGCCGCCCGGCGTGGTCGCGGTCGGTGGTTCGAACCACGACGTCGAGCCCTGTTCGGATCGCATGGACGCTCAACGTGGCAGCCACGTCGACCGCCTCCTCGAAATCGTCGGCAGTTCCGGCCGACGGAGCAGTGTCGAGTACCACCGTGAACTCGGGCCGGCGAACTTCGACGTGTTCTCGGACCATCAGGGTCCCGGTACGAGCCGTGGTGGGCCAGTGGATCATCCGAGGGTCGTCGCCTGCGACGTATTCACGCATCGACACGAATCCGGACATCGGATCGGCGGTGGCGCGACGCAGCACCGATTCGTTCTCGACGACTCGAACGGCCCCATGGGGCCCGACGAGGTCGTAGATCTTGGGATGCACGATCACCGAGCTGCGCTCGGAGTCGCGCCGCCGGCCGACCGTGAGCCAGAACGGATCGATCCGCTCGATCTCGAACGGACCGACGTCGAACACCCCTCGCCGTCTGGTCGGTAGTGCGCCGGTCACGGTCGACTCGGAGTTGGACGCAACGGGGGACACCTCGACGCGCCCTTCGACATCGCCGCAACGGTCGATGATCGTGGCGCGCCCGGACCGGAATCGCGTCGAGTTGCGCACCCGATAGTCGACGACGATCGAATCCCCGCGCGGGACGCGAACGGCGACGAGCCGGCGAGTGACCTTCGCACGCAGCGGACGTTGCGAAACCCAGATCGCAATGAGGAGTACGGCGACGATCGCAAATGCGACGGCCACGATCTCTTCGTAGTTCCACCACCAGCCAGCAACGGCGAGCACGACGGCGCTCAAGACCGCGCCGAGGCCCGACCGGGTGAGCACCTCAGCCCTCTCTGGTACGAGGCACCGCGACGTCATCGACGATGTCGGCCAAGACCGACTCGACACGAGCGCCTCGCAGCTCGGCCTCGGCGGTGAGCGCCATCCGGTGCGCGATGACCGGGGCAGCGATCGACTTGACGTCGTCGGGGGTGACGAAGTCGCGCCCATCGGTGGCAGCGAACGCTCGGGCGATGCGCAGCATGGTCAGGGTGCCCCGGGTGGACACGCCGAGGCGGAGGTCGGGGTGCGCTCGAGTGGCGTTCGCTATCTGCACGATGTATTCGTTGATCGATGACGCCACGTGGACGCCGTCGATCTCGGTGATCGCACGGTCGAGTTCGGCCGGGTCGGTGACCGGGGCGAGGTCGTCCTCGGACCGGTGGCGATGGAACCCTTCCAGGATCGATGCCTCGGTGACCGCGTCGGCGTACCCCAGGGTGAGGCGCATCGCGAAGCGGTCCATCTGGACGTCGGGGAGTGGGAACGTGCCCTGGAAGTCGCGGGGATTCTGCGTCGCGATGACGAAGAACGGGCGAGGCACGGGCCGGCTCACCCCGTCGGCGGTCACCTGGCGCTCTTCCATCACCTCGAGCAGGGCCGACTGGGTCTTGGGGCTTCCCCGGTTGATCTCGTCACCGATCAGGACGTTGGTGAACACCGGTCCTTCTCGGAACGCGAAGGTGCTGGATCGCTGGTCGAAGACCATCACACCGGTGATGTCGGTCGGGAGCAGGTCGGGGGTGAACTGCACCCGAGTCCAGGTGCCGGCGATCGAATTGGCGATCGCCTTGGCGAGGCTGGTCTTGCCGGTTCCGGGAACGTCGTCGAGGAGCAGATGGCCTTCGGTCAACAGGCAACAGAGGGCGAGGCGGATCTCGTCGCGCTTGCCGCGCACGACGCGGTCGACATTCGCGAGCAGCGCGTCGGCCACCTGAGCTGCATTGGGCACCATCACGCAGAGTGTACGTCTGACCGCCCAGCCGGGTCAGTCATGGCTCGGGGCGTGCTCAGTCCCACTCGATGCGGAGGTTGCCGAGGGCGTCGCGCAGCACGTTCGAGAGTTCGCGCGAGCGGGGCAACAGGGGCTCGATCCGTTCGATGTCACCGATCTCCGGCAGCACTGCACCTTCGGGAATCTGCAAGAGGTCGATGAGGGGGTCGGGGCGCGGCGGCTCAGGCGCCGAACGTTCGCCGGAGCCGACGAGCCGGAGGTGCCCTCTGCGCCGATCGGTTCGATCTTCCGGCTCGTCGTCATCGGTGTCGTCCTCGTCCCCGTCGTGATCATCCGGGCCGTCGTCGGGGTCGTCGGCGGTTCGTCCTCGCCACAGATCGAGGAGTCCGGGTTCCATCAGGAACTCGTCGCTGAGGGTGAACAGTGCGGCGACGACGTGCTTGCATGCGTAGCCGTCCCAGTTGTCGTCGTCGGGGCAGGTACAGGTGAACTTCACGTCGCGACGCAGCGGCATGCCATCGCCGGGCTTCACCGCAACAACGGCGATGTAGGGCGTCGCACGCGAGCCCTGGATCTCGCAGGTGACGGTGCCGGGATCGATCACGATGTCGAGCACCGAGCCGTCCTTCGCATACTGCTTGCCGCGACGCAGGCGAGATGGGTCGCTCATCTCGGCGGCGAGCACCTTGATCATGGTGGCGGGCAGGCGGCCCGGATGACTGGCCCCGAAGGGTTTGCGCGGCCGGCTCACGAGTCCATCTCCAACACCACGAGGTCGCGGAGTTCGTCGGTCGAGAGCTCCGACAGCCAGGCCTCACCGGTGCCCACGACCGACTCGGCCAGTTTTCGTTTGTCGTCGATGACGACGCCGATGCGTTCTTCGACCGTGCCCTCGCAGACCAACTTGTGGACGTTGACGGTTCGGTCCTGCCCGATGCGCCAGGCTCGGTCGGTGGCTTGGTCTTCGACCGCCGGGTTCCACCAGCGGTCGTAGTGGATGACCTGGCTGGCGGCGGTGAGGTTGAGCCCGGTGCCGCCGGCCTTCAGCGAGACGAGCAGTATCGGTGCGCCGGAGCCGTCCTGGAAGGCGTCGACCATGCGGTCGCGGCCGAGCCTCGACACGCCGCCATGCAGGAACGGCGCGTCGAAGTGGAACTGGTCGCTGACGTGGGTTCGCAACAGTTCGCCCATCTCCCGGAACTGGGTGAACACGAGCGCCCGTTCGCCGGCGTCGAGCAGGTCGGTGACCAGTTCGTCGAAGCGCGTCAGCTTGCCCGAGCGCCCCGCAAGACGCGAGCCGTCGCCCAACGCGTGGGCTGGATGGTTGCAGATCTGCTTGAGCCGCATCAGCGCGGCGAGCACGAGGCCGCGGCGTCGCATGCCCTTGGCTTGCTCGGCGTCGACGAGCAACTGGTCGACCACCTGCTGGTACAGGGTGGCCTGCTCGCGGGTGAGTTTGGCGTAAGCGATCTGTTCGATCTTGTCGGGCAGGTCGGGCAGCAGACGCTTGTCGGCCTTGGTGCGCCGCAGGATGAACGGCTGGGTGATCTGACGGAGTCGGGCGGCAGCATCGGCGTCGCCGTGTCGTTCGATCGGCGTGCCGAAGCGTTCACGGAATTTCTGCAGGCTGCCGAGCAGACCGGGGTTGACGGCATCGAGGATCGACCACAGCTCGCTCAACCGGTTCTCGACCGGTGTGCCGGTGAGAGCGAGCTTCTGGCCTGCACGCAGCTGGCGTACCGCCCGGGCGGCTTTGGTGTTCGGGTTCTTCACCATCTGCGCTTCGTCGAGCACCACCGTGGACCACTCGATGTCACCGAGGTGTTCGAGGTCGCGTGGCAACAGCCCGTAGGTGGTGATCACGATCTGGCGTTCGGGGTCGGTGGTGAAGAGCGTGTCGTCGTCGGCAGCCTGTTTGCGGTTGGCGCCGTGGTGGATGGTGACGTCGAGCTTCGGAGTGAAGCGGGCTGCCTCCTGGCTCCAGTTGCGCACCACGCTGAGCGGGCAGACCACCAGGTGCGGGCCGGGGCGTTCGAGGAGGTGGGCGAGGGTGGTGGCGGTCTTGCCGAGGCCCATGTCGTCGGCGAGGCAACCGCCGAGGCCGAGCTTGGCGAGGAACTGGAGCCATGACAGCCCGCGCCGCTGATAGTGGCGCAGTTCGCCAACGAACTCGGGCGATTCGTCGGGTCTCGTCGAGACGTTCATCAGGGAGCCCTGCGAGCAGGTTGCGGACCCAGTCGGCCTCGGTGGCGTTGGAGGTCTCGTCGAACTCGCCGTGCACGGTGATCAGTGGTGGGCGCTCGGCGTCGTCGTCGTACTCGCCGTCGCCGAGGCTCTCGTCGTTGGCCAGGCGCAGCAGCTCGATCGGGGTGACGACGGTCTTGGTGGTCTGGAGTTCGTTGAGCTTGGCGCGTTTGCGACGCAGCTCGTCGGCGTCGATGCGAACCCAACGGTGGCCGGTGTGCAGCAGGGTGGCTCCCTGCTCTTCGGCCCGGGCGATCTCGGCTTCGGAGATCTCCTCGGAGCCGATCACCATCTTCCACTCGACGAGGGCCTCCTTGCCGAACTGCTTCTTGCGGTCGTCAGCGGGGGAGGGCGTTGCTTCGCCGTTGATGCTCACTCGGGTGCGGATCAACCGCTCGGGCCCGATCAGCTCGACACCCATCCGCTGCAGCTCGACCGGGGCGATGTCGAGGAAGTCCTCGGCGACGTCGAGTTCGAGTTCGACCTGCGTCGGCTCGTGTTCGAGGGCGAGTTCGGCGAGCCCGGGGATCACCTTGACCTGGTCGACGGTGGCGCCGATGAGCTCGTGCAGCCGGTCGAGGTGCTGGGCGCCCTTGGCGACCTCGACGGCGGTGTCGGTTGGCATCCCACACGTCGTTGGCGGTGCACCATCTGGCGCTGTCGCGATCGTCGACGAGTTCGAGGCGAACGATCCACGGGTCGCCCGGGTCGTCGGAGATCACGAGTCGGATGCGCGGGACGACGACGGGTTCGCCCGCCAGTCGGCGTTGATGCCGATCGAGTTCGTCGCGGAGTTGGCGCAATGCGTCGTCGAACTCGTCGGTGCCGCCGCGCACGACGTGGTCGGGTTTGGCGAGTGCAGCGAATGTGGCGCGCAGGACTTGCACCTCGGGTTTGCGTTGGCGCCCGAGGTCGGCTTTCCAGCCGTACTGGAACAGGAAGGCGCGGGCGATGCCGTCGACGAGCTGCGAGTAGATGACGGCGGCGTCGACCCCGGACCCTGCCGTGCAGATCGCCGGCATCGAGGCGTCGAGCGCAACGATGGTGGCATCGATCGACTCGTCGGTGACCGGCTTCCAACGGGCGACGGTGAACGGGCCTTCGTCGGCGATCACCGGGGTGATGCGCCCGGCCGACACGGTGCGCCGGGCCAGCTCGGCCGCTCGGGCGAACCAGGCGAGCGAGTCGGACAGGAACTCGGGCTCGGGCAGCTCTGACAACCACACCGCAGTGCCCATCGCGTCGAGCTGCACTGACGAGGCGTGCAGCGCCGGCCGCTCGTCGATGTCGAGACTCAGTCGTCCGATGGCTCCGTAGGAGACCGGTGTGTCGTGCCAGCCGGTCCGGAGCCCGTTGACGTCGAGGTGGCGGAACCCGCTGTAGAGCCATGCCATCGGTGCGGCGTCGATGCCGTTCCAGCCCCAAACGTGCAGCGCGCCGCTGCGCCACGTCCCCTGCGCAACGTGCGCAGGCCGGTGCCGCGACAGCGAAGCCATCCTGTCGACGCTACCGAGGGCCTGTCACATCGTTGCTCGGATGCCCCAGTCCACCAGCCAACCGTCACACGGTGCCGGGCCTACTGTGACAGTTCAGGCGTCGACGGGGACGCCCGCGAAGTTGCGCAGTGCGTCGGCCATCGCCGCTCGGGCGTATTCGGAGGTGACCATCGCGTCGACGGCCGGGATCGCCGTGTGGGTCTGGCCGGGGCACTGCAGGTGCTGCACAGGGACGCCGGCGGATGCGAGCGCATCGGCGTAGGCGTTGCCTTCGTCGCGCAGCGGGTCGAACTCGCAGGTGATCACCAGCGCCGGGGGAAGGTCGGCGAGGTCACCGAGGAGCGGCGAGGCCTTGGGGTTCGAGCGATCTGCGGGATCGCAGTAGTGATCCCAGAACCAGTTCATCACCGCCATCGTGAGCGCATAGCCCTCGGCGTTGTCGGCGTACGACTGCCGATCGGTGGTGCCGTCGGTGACCGGGCACAGCAGCACCTGGCCCGAGATCGTCGGGCCTCCGGTGAGCTTGGCCTGCTGGGCGGTGACCGCCGCGACGTTGGCTCCGGCGCTCCAACCGGCGACAGCGATTGCGCCCGCAACGCCGCCGAGTTCCTCGGCGTGCTCGGCGATCCAGATCGCTGCCGCGAGACCGTCGTCGGCCGCCGCGGGGAACCGGGCCTCGGGCGCGTGTCGGTAGTTGACCGACACGACGATCGAGTTCGAGTTCACGCACAGGTAGCGGCACAGCGGATCGTCCGACGTGGCGCTGCCGAGCACCCAGCCGCCACCGTGGTAGTACACCGCGATCGGATGGGGCCCGTCGGTGGCCGGCCGGTACAGGCGGTACTCCAGCGTTGCGCCGTCGGCGCCGGGGAGCGTGCCATCGACGATCTCGCCGACCTCGGGCCCGGGCGGGAGTCCGGCACCGGAGGCCTCCATGAACGCGCGGGCGCCTTCGACGCCCATCGTCTCCAATGGTGGGAGGTCGAGTTCGGCCATCATCGGTCAACATGGCCTGCACGTCGGGCTTCAACGGTCGGATCACGCCGTCGTTGGTCTGGGTCTTGCCGTCGCCCTCGGTAGCGTGAAGCCGAGGTAGCCGCCGGCGACGACCTCGTCGCAGATCTCGCGGTACCCGCCGACACCGCCCGGATACGGCAGGAACACCTGTGGCTTGCCAGGCACGTTGGCGCCCATGTACCACGAGTTCGCAGTGGGCAGCAGGGTCAGGTCGGCGATCTCGTTGCTGTGCTGCACCCATCTGGTCTGGGCGAGTTCGGTCGGCTCGATCGTGTCGAAGTCGTCGTTGCGGAGGTCCTGGATCGTGTCGGTGATCAGATCGACGTGTTGTTCGATCGACACCATCATGTTCGACAGCACCGATGGGCTGCCGGGTCCGGTGATCATGAACAGGTTCGGGAAGCCGACCGTCATCAGCCCGAGGTAGGTCTGCGGCCCGTGCGCCCAGGCGTCGCGCAACGACTCGCCGTCGCGGCCGGTGATGTCGACGCCGACGATCGCGCCGGTCATCGCATCGAACCCGGTGGCGAAGACGATCGCGTCGAACTCCATCGACTCGCTGTCGCCGCCGGCTCGCCCGACAGCTCGATGCCGGTTTCGGTGATCGTGGCGATCGGCTGCTTGTGCAGGTCGACCAGGCGAACGTGGGGCAGGTTGTAGGTGGCGTAGTAGCCCGAGTCGAGGCACGGGCGTTTGGTGGCGAAGTAGTGGTTGGTGGGGCACAACGTGTCGGCCACGTCGGGGTCGTTCACGATCTCGCGGATCTTGCCGTGGATGAAGCGACGCATCGTGTCGTTCGACTCGGCGTTGGTGCCCATGTCGTTGAACGGCTGCAGGTGTGCGAGTTCGCCGAGCTGCCACACCGCTTCGTACGCGGCGAGGCGCTCCTCCTCCGATACGTCGAACGCGCCGATCTCCGGTGGTGTGCGCGGCACGCCGATACCCGAGTGGCGGGCCTCTTCGCGGTACGCGGCGGGATCCTTGCGGTACTCGGCCAGGCGGTCCTCGGCGATCGGGCCGTTGTGCGCCGGGATCGAGAAGTTGGGTGTGCGCTGGAACACCGTGAGCTGATCGGCCTGTGACGCGATGATCGGGATCGACTGGATGCCCGACGACCCGGTGCCGATCACGGCGACGCGTTTGCCGGTGAAGTCGACGCCGTCGTGGGGCCAGCTGTTGGTGAAGTAGACCTCGCCGGTGTACCGGTCGGTGCCCTCGATGTCGGGGACCTTGGGCATCGAGAGGCAGCCGGTGGCCATCACGTAGAACTGTGCGCTGACGTCGTTGCCGGTGTCGGTGTGGACCGACCAGCGGTTGGTCTCGTCGTTCCATGCCGCCGAGGTCACCCGCGTGGTGAAGCGGATGTCGCGTCGTAGGTCGTGCTTGTCGGCGACGAACTGGGCGTAGCGCAAGATCTCGGGCTGGGTGGCGTAACGCTCGGACCAGGTCCACTCGTCTTGGAGCTCGGGGTCCCAGCTGTAGGAGTAGTCGACGGTGAGGATGTCGCAGCGAGCGCCCGGATACCGGTTCCAATACCAGGTGCCGCCCACGTCATCGCCGGTCTCGAGCACCACGGCGCTCAAGCCCGCTCGACGTGCCCGCACCAGTTGGTACATCCCGGCGAATCCCGCGCCGACGATGACGACATCGACATCGGTGTTCGTGGCCTGCTGTTCGGTCATCGTGTCCCCCTCGGTCATTCCCCGAGAGGATTGTCGCAGTTGGCGGAGCCCGTGGCCGACCCGGAGCCGGGTGCCCCCAACCCACGTGACGGCAGAGGGGGTGTCAGGCGGAGATGGTGACGGGGTCGTTCACGTCGGCGAGGAGGTCGACCGAGCGGAGGCGCTGGTCGATGGTCGGCGAGGCGTGCGCAGTGATCAGTTCGTCGGCGCCGGCAAGGGTGGCGAACTCGTCGAGGTACGCCGCCACATGGTCGGGCGTGCCGACGGCGGAGTAGTGCATCATCTGTGCGATCTGTTGGCCCTGTGGCGACGCGAGGATCGCGTCGGCCTCGTCGTCGGTGAGGTCGCGGCCAGGCGCAACGAACCGTGCGATCCGCCAGCGGCGAACGGTCGTCCACTGTTCATGCGCCTCGTCGTCGGAGTCGGCAGCGATCACGTTGACCGCAGCGATCGCGTACGGCTCGGCGAGCTGTTCGGATGGGCGGAACTCGCGGCGATACAGCTGCATCGCGTCGATCAGCGAACCCGGAGCGAAGTGCGAGGCGAACGCGTACGGCAGCCCGAACGTGGCGGCGACCTTGGCACCGAACAGCGACGAGCCGAGGATGTACAACGGAACATTCGTGCCAGCACCGGGAACGGCTGCAACGCCGGGGATCTTCGACTCGCCGCGCAGGTAACCCTGCAACTCCAGCACGTCCTCTGGGAATCGGTCGGACGAGTGCGCGTCGCGTCGCATCGCTCGCATCGTGTTCTGATCGCTGCCGGGTGCGCGGCCCAGGCCGAGGTCGATGCGGTCGGGGTGCAGTGTGGCGAGCGTGCCGAACTGCTCGGCGATGGTGAGCGGCGAGTGATTCGGCAGCATCACACCACCTGCGCCGAGGCGAATGGTGGAGGTGTTCGCAGCGACGTGCGCGATCAACACGCTGGTGGCCGACGAGGCAATCGAGGCCATGTTGTGGTGCTCGGCGTACCAGACCCGTTCGTAGCCACGAGCCTCGGCCCGTTGCGCCAAGGCCACGCTGTTCGCGAACGCGTCGGCGGCGGTATCGCCGCGTCCGATGATCGCCAGATCGAGAATCGACAGTGGGATCGAACCGCTCATGCGCCCAGCATGCCCGCTCGAGCCATGTGCCCGCACCCCGAGCGATGAGCGAAGTGGTCGGTGAGAACAAGTTCGCCCATCGCTTGCGCTGGTCGAGGCGGGTTAGCGTTTGGGGATGGATCCCGTTGGGATGACCGTGGCGACACCGCCGTATCTGCCGTTCATGGATGGGCCGGCGCCGAACGGGCCCGACAGCTTCCGCTGGCGGCTCGGGGTGCGCCCGCTCGATCTCGCCGACTGGATCGAACTCGGACCCGACGCCGACGCCGCGATCGGCGCCAAGCCACAGCTGATGGTCGAGCACCCGGACACGGTGTTCGCGGTGCTCGACGACGTCGAACCCGAGTCGTCCGAGGTCGCCGAGGCGTTGATCGAACATCTCCGCACCAGATGGCCCGACCGCTACGGCGACGCCGAACTCGACCCGAGCCTCCATCCGCTCGACGCGGCGGCCCGACTCGTCCCCGAGGATCTCGTGCTGCTGGTCGAGCGTGATGGCCGGCTCGTGTTCGGTGGCGGCTCGGTGTGTTTCCCCAACCGGTGGGATCTTCGATCGAAGCTGGGGCTGTCGATGGCGGGGGTGCACGCCCCGGTTGCTCAGCTCAACGAGCAGCTCGAAGCACCGATCGACTCGTTCTTCGACCGGCTGACAGCGCAGCGCAGCTTCTGGCGGCTCGGGTGGGGCATTCTCGACACGCCCGATTGGTACACCCCGGTCGATGGCACCGCCTCCCCGCGCCCGTCGTCGCCTGGTCCTGACGATCACTTCCTCCGAGTCGAGCGCGAGACGTTGCGTCGATTCCCGGCGACGAACTGTGTGCTGTTCACGATTCGGACCTATGTGGCGCCCATCCCTGCTGTTGCGGGAAACGTCGATGTCGCTGGCCGACTCGCCGATGCGGTTGCGTCGCTGCCGGGCGACGTGCAGGGCTACAAGGGCGTCGTGACCAGCGCCGATGCGCTGATCGCGAGGTTGCGTGTGGGTGGCATGCGTGGGAAATTGGAGAAAGTTGATACAATGACGCTCAAGTTTATTGAGTAGTGCATTGATCCGGTGAACCGGAGGGAGTATCTGACATGGCCATCGATCCGAAGAAGTGGACCCTGAAGACCCAGGAGGCGTTCTCGGCAGCCATCGACGACGCCAAAGAGCGCTCGAACCCCGAGCTCACCCCCGACCACGTCCTCGCCGCGATGATGCGCCAGGAGGGCACGGTCGTGCCGGCGGTGCTCGCCAAGCTCGGCCAGGCACCGCTGATGGTGCGCAACCGCGCCGACGAAGCCGTCCAGAAGCTGCCCAACGCCTACGGCGGCGCCGAGCCGCGGATGAGCAAAGAGCTCAACAACGTCGTCGACAACGCCCAGAAGTACCAGAAGGACTTCCGCGACGACTTCCTCTCGGTCGAGCACCTGCTGCTCGCGATGAACAGCCGTCTCGATGTCGGCTCCGAGGAACTCCTGCAGGTCTTGAAGGACGTGCGCGGGTCGCACCGCGTCACCGACCAGAACCCTGAGGAGAAGTTCGCCGCGCTCGAGAAGTACGGCCAAGACCTCACAGCGCTCGCCGAGAGCGGCAAGATCGACCCCGTCATCGGCCGCGACGAAGAGATCCGACGCTGCATCCAGGTGCTGTCGCGTCGCAGCAAGAACAACCCGGTGCTGATCGGCGAACCCGGCGTCGGCAAGACGGCCATTGTCGAGGGCCTGGCGTCGCGCATCGCCGACGGTGACGTTCCCGAGGGCCTGAAGGGCAAGCGGCTGATCTCGCTCGACATTGCCTCGATGCTCGCCGGCGCGAAGTACCGCGGCGAGTTCGAGGAGCGCCTCAAGGCCGTGCTCAAGGAGATCACCGACGCCGAGGGAGAGATCATCACCTTCGTCGACGAGCTCCACACGATCGTCGGTGCCGGCGGCGCCGAGGGTGCGATGGACGCCGGCAACATGATCAAGCCGATGCTGGCCCGTGGCGAGTTGCGCATGATCGGCGCCACCACGCTCGACGAGTACCGCAAGCACGTCGAGAAGGACCCCGCCCTCGAACGCCGATTCCAACAGGTCTACGTCGGTGAGCCGTCGGTCGAGGACACGATCGGCATCCTCCGCGGACTCAAGGAGCGTTACGAGGTGCACCACGGTGTGCGCATCCAGGATTCGGCGCTCGTCAGCGCAGCAGTGCTGTCGGATCGGTACATCACCAGCCGGTTCCTCCCCGACAAGGCCATCGACCTGATGGACGAGGCTGCCTCGAAGCTGCGCATCGAGATCGATTCGCTGCCCACCGAGATCGACATCGTGCAACGCCGCATCTTCCAGTTGGAGATCGAGCAGGTCGCGCTCGAGAAGGAGACCGACGCCGCGTCGGCCGAGCGTCTCGATGCCCTGCACACCGAACTCGCCGAACTCAACGTGCAGGTCGGCCAGATGAAGGAAGTATGGGAGCGCGAGAAGCAGGCGATCGACGCCATCCGCTCGCTCAAGGAGGAGCTGGAAGGTCTGCGTACCCAGGTCGAGCGCGAGTCCGATCTCGCTGCTGCTGCCGAGATCCGCTACGGCCGCATCCCCGAACTCGAACGCCGCATCGAGGAGGCCACCACGCACCTCTCATCGATCCAGGAGAACGGCGCGATGCTCAAGGAAGAGGTCGACGCCGAGGACATCGCCGAGGTCGTCGCGAAGGCGACCGGTATCCCGCTCAACAAGCTGATGGAGTCCGAAACCTCCAAGCTCGTGCATCTCGAAGAACTGCTCCACGAGCGGGTCATCGGCCAGGACGACGCAGTTGTCGCCGTCGCCAACGCGATCCGTCGAAGCCGCGCCGGGCTGTCCGACCCCAACCGACCGATCGGGTCGTTCATGTTCCTCGGTCCGACGGGTGTCGGCAAGACCGAGCTCGCCCGGGCACTCGCGGCCTACCTGTTCGACGACGAGAAGTCGATGGTGCGCATCGACATGGGCGAGTACATGGAGAAGTTCTCGGTGTCACGCCTGATCGGTGCGCCCCCGGGCTATGTCGGCTACGACGAGGGTGGCCAGCTGACCGAGGCCGTGCGTCGCCGCCCGTACTCGGTCGTGCTGCTCGACGAAATCGAGAAGGCGCACCCCGACGTGTTCAACGTGCTGCTGCAGTTGCTCGACGACGGTCGCCTCACCGACGGCCAGGGTCGCACGGTCGACTTCACCAACGTGGTGCTGATCATGACGTCGAACCTGCCGGGCGATCCGGGCGAGTTCTTCAAGCCCGAGTTCATCAACCGCGTCGACGACATCATCCGCTTCCGCTCGCTGACCGAAGCCGACCTCGAACGCATCGTGCGGGTGCAGTTGGCCACGCTCGTCAAACGGCTCGCCGACCGGCGCATCGTGCTCGACATCGACGAGGACGCCATGGCGCAACTCGCCCGTGAGGGCTTCGATCCGGCATTCGGTGCTCGCCCACTCAAGCGGGTGATCCAGCGAGAGATCGGCGACAAGGCATCGCTGCTGATCCTCAGCGGCGACGTCGGCGACGGTGGCACCATCGAGGTTCGCGCCGGGAGTGCCGACGACGGCCTTCAGGTCACCGCCACGTGATTGCTTCGCGGGTCTGACCCCTGATGTCGTCCTGCTGGCACGAGGGTGAGGCGGAAGATCGCCGGGCTCGGTTGGACGAGTTCGAGGCGACCGCCGTCCGACTCGGCGAGACGACGAGCCAGAGCCAGGCCTCTGCCGTGCGCGGCCTGGTGATCGCTCGGTCGATCGAACAACGTCGCCACACGGTCGCGAGGAACGCCTGATCCCTCGTCTTCGATCGTCACGCTCGTGTCCTGGACGAGCACAGCGACGGTGCCGCGTCCATGGCGCAGTGAGTTCTCGAGCAGCACGCTGAGCACCTGTCCGACGAGGCCCGGTGTTGCCATGACGTGCTGCGTCACTCCGGTGGTGACCACCACCTGGCGCCGCTTCTCGGCGAAGCGTTGCTGCCAGTCGGCCACTTGATGGTCGACGAGTGTGGTCAGGTCCAGCTCGGTGCGCTCCTTGGTGCTGCCGGTACGTGCAACGGTGAGCAACTCGTCGAGTGTGGTGTTCAGGTCGTGTGTCTGCGCGAGCGCCGCCGCAGCCTCGGCGGCCACCTCGTTGTCATCTGAGCGTTCGAGGAGCTCCAAGCGCATGGCGATCCCGGTGAGGCCGGTGCGGAGCTGATGGGTGGCGTCGCCGGTGAACCCGCGCTCGGACTCGAGCATTCGATCGACCCGGTTGGCGCTCAGGCGCAACGAGCGGGCGATGTCGTCGATCTCTCCGATACCTGACGGCTGGAGGGTGGCGGCGCTGAAGTCGCCGTCGCCGAGACGGGACGCACTGCGCGCCAGCCGTTCGAGTGGACGCGCCAGCTGACGTGCTTGGACACCGGCGAGTAGCGCCGCAGCTCCGATTGCGGCGAGCGCGATCACCGTCAGACGAGACACGATGTCGCCGCGCAGCTCGCCGCCCTCGGCGTCGCGCACGATCAACAGCACCGGCACGATCAGGACTGCGATGACCACGACGACGACGGCGATCGTCGACAGGACGAGCCGGCGGCGCACCCGTTCAGCCCCTCGACGAAGTGTCGGGAGGCCCGGCGTTCGGGTCGAACCGGAATCCGACGCCGCGCACGGTGACGATCTTCGACGGTGGGTCGGTCTCGTCGTGGATCTTGCGGCGCAGCGTCGAGGTGTGCGTGTCGAGTGTGCGGGTCGAACCCCACCAGTTCTCGTCCCACACCCGGCTCATGATGTCTTCGCGCTTGAGCGTCACACCGGGCTGGCGCATGAGCAACTCGAGCAGGTCGAACTCCTTGGTCGTCAACTCGACTTCGATGCGTGTGGCCTCGCCGTCGGTGACGAAACAGCGACGGGCATCGGTGTCGAGTTCGATCCCGGCGCCGCTGAGCCGCCCGGCACTGACGGCGTGCATCTCGTGGTCGACGATGCGCAGCCGGGCCCGGATGCGAGCGACCAGCTCGGCGAGCCGGAACGGCTTTGCGACGTAGTCGTCGGCGCCGGCATTGAGTCCGACGATCACATCCATCTCTTCGGCGCGCGCCGTCAGCATGATGATCGGCAGATCGGCGTGATCGGCACGGATCTTGCGGCAGACGTCGAGGCCGTCGATGTCGGGAAGCGTCAGATCGAGCAGGACGAGATCGGGCCGCGCACTCGACACCGAGTTGATCGCGTCGACACCGGCGTCGACATGGTGTACTTCGAACCCTTCGGAGCGAAGCACGCGAATCAGGGGCTCGCTGATGCGCTCGTCGTCTTCGACGAGCAGCACCGCAGTGCTGGTGCCGGGGACGGCGGTGTCGCCGTGTGCGCGAAGCGTCGCTTCCATCGCTTGATCATCGGCACAGTCGGCGGGCGACTTGACAGCAAACCGCAATCACGCCTGGGGTCAGACCCGAGCCGTGATCAGCGCTGGCGGAGACGGAGGGCGTCGCCGTGGGCGGGGAAGCCCTCGTGGTCGGCGAGCGCCAACACCGAGGGTGTCATACGCGCGAGCGCCGAAGCGTCGGATCGGGCGATCGCCGTGCGCTTGAGGAACGTGTCGGCCGTGATTCCCGACGACACATGAGCGAAGCCCGACGTCGGGAGCGATGCCGGGCAGCCGATCACGAAGTTCGCCGCGCTGAACGGCGTGTGCTGGCCAACGAGGATTTCGCCGGCGTTGATCAGCCCGTCGACGATCTCGTCGATGAACGCGTCGGCGACCACGACCTGGAGGTGCTCGGGCGCGAACTCGTTCGCGATCCCCACGGCGACGTCGAGTGTGTCGACGAGCACACACCCACCGTTCGGTCCGAGCGACGCACGAGCCGCAGCGGCGCGTACCTCGTCGAGGCCCGCCAGTTGCTGTTCGAGGGCCTGGTCGACGGCATCGGCGAGCGCAGACGAGTCGGTGAGCAGCACCACGGTGCTGTCGGTGCCGTGCTCGGCCTCGATCAGCAGGTCGGCGGCGAGCAGTGCCGGGTCGGCGGAGTCGTCGGCGATCATCGAGGCTCTCGGTGGGGCCGAGCAGCATCATCGTGGCCACCCCGTGGCGTTGCATCTCGACCTGCGCGATGGTGACCGCCGGCGACCCGGGCCCGACGACCTTGCGGACCCTCGGGATCGTGTCGGTGCCGAAGCCGAGTGCAGCGATGCCGGCAGGTCCGTTCACGCGGAACACGTCGAGGATGCCCAGCTTGCGGCACACCACCAACACGGCCGGGTCGACCTCACCCGCACCGCCCGGGACGGGTGGCACGACCAGCGAGATCGACGGCACACCGGCGACCACGGCCGGCACCGCGAGCTGATACGCCACGCTCGGATAGCTCGCCTTGCCTGACGGGGTGAACAGCCCGGCCGACGTGATCGGCGTGATCTTCTCGCCCACGGTCAGTCCGGGTTCGCTCTCGATCGACCAGTCGTGTGCCTGCTCCATCTGGGCCTCGTTGAACGCCCGCAGGTGGGCGATCGCGTCGTCGATGGCGGTATCGACCTCGGCGTGACACCGCGGCCCGCTCGAACTCGTCCGCGCTCACCCGCAACCCGTCCGGTGACACGTCGATCCCGTCGAACCGGCCGAGTGCGTCGCACACCGCCGCGTCGCCACGGTCGCGAACGTCCTCGATCAGCTCACCGATCGACCGTCGCAGCGCCGGCGTCGAAGATGTCGTCGATACCACGGCGCATCAGAGCGTCACGCGCCTCGACGTTCATGTCGTTCCACACCTGGCGTCGCATCACGCTCACGAACCCGACGCTACCGGGCCGGACTCGACCGAGGACCGGGTGGGGGCGGAGTGCTCGAATCCGGACGATCGGCGGGATTCGGGTCCTGATGCCCTGGCCTTCGGACGAAGAGGGAGCGCACGATGATGCGTGTCGGACACATGCATCCTCCGTGGAGCGATCGTTGCGTCGCTCGTGTTCTCCGCAACGATCGCGTCCTGCGGCCGCCCGCAAGGCGACGAGCCGTGGGCGCATGATGCTGTCGAACTGTTCGAGGCGACGGCCGACGACCTGACCAGTCTCGATGCGCAAACGGCGGGATCCCGTTTCGGCGAGCACGGCACGTTCGACATCCAGGCGTGGGGTGGCACCGTCCTCGGTAGCTGGACGGAGATATCCGAGGTGTTGGACAAGATGCTCTTCATCAGCCAGCGTTTGGCGTACGGCCCAGGGAGCAACTATCCAGACTTGGACGTCGACGCGAACCAGGTGTTCGTCGGCATTCGCGAGGCGGTGATTCGTTTCGACGCGCACGACGGTCCCGGGGTGATGCCCTGGATGCAGCTCTACGAGATCGGGGAGTCGTCCTTCAGCTCGCGCCTCTTCACCGAGGACCTCGGGCACCTCGACCCGTGGACGCGGTGGACCGAGGAGCCGGAGCACGAGTTCTACGACCAGTACATCGACGTCTGGTCCTCGGGTGACGAACGCCGACTGGCCGAGGTGTACGCCGACGCGGTCGAGGTCCGCGACGCTCTCGACGGTGAGCGCTGGCTCGGTCTCGGTGACCTCGCGGGAGAGATGGAGACGTCGCTCGACATCGAGCCCGGTCCGTGGCCGGAGCTGTTTCGGTACGACGTCGGCGATCGTCACGAGCAGATCGCCGTATTCCAGCTCGGAGGTTCCTGCCCGGCGCTCGAGGCGCGGCGCTGGGTGTTCGATGCCGGTGTGATCGTCGACGAGACGCGCTACGCCCATGTTCTCTCGGTGCGGCGCTGCGACGGTTCGGCCGGAGACGGTTGGTGGACCCACTTCGACACCACCGCACCTCAGGAGGTCGCCCGGGAGACCACGAGGATCGGTGGACAGCAGATCGAGGTGGTCAATGCGAGCGGTCGACAGGTGGACTTCGTCCGTTGGCTCTTCGATCGGTACGCCACCGGCTCGCTGGAGCAGCCCGAGATTGCCGCGGTCTGGTTCCCGCCGTCGGTCGACTGCAGCCTGGCTGAAGGGATCGCCAAGCGTGAGGACGGTCGGTTCGAGGGCGGTCACACGGTGACGTTGTGCTTCACTCCCGACGAAACGTCGTCGCACTGGCCGGGCGTCGAGTGGCCTGTCCACGTCGTGCATCAGGGTCTCCACGAACTTGCCCATGTCTGGATGTACGACCACCTCGACGATGCAGACCGCCTCGCCTTCCTGAGACGTGTCGGACTCGACACGTGGCGCGGTGCCGACGTGTTCTGGCCCGAACGCGGTGTCGAGGCCGCGGCCGAGACGATTGCCTGGGGCCTGGCCGGCGCCGGTCAGGCCGAGTACCTGATCGAACCAGCGCCCGACTGCGCCGAGCTGGCGGCTCGCTACCGGTTGCTCACAGGCACAGAGCCACTCACAACGTGCGATTCCGCCGAGCGTGGCTGATGGAGTCCACCTCGCGCCTGGGACGGATCAGCGTCGCCCTGGTCGTCTCGGCGATCGCGCTCGTCGGCGCCTCCTGCAGCGGGTCTTCCAGGTCTCTGGACGGCCCGATCGTGTTGGAGGTGTCGCTCGAAGCGGGGCAGCGTTGGACGGCCGAAGGGGCGGCGGTCGAGAGTGGCGCCCTGTGCGGGAGGGGTGTTCGTCAAGTGGTCAGGGGGATCGATCCAGTAGCGGACGAGACCGTGCAGGTGCGGGTGTGGATGGGCATCCTCGAAGACGCCATCACCCGCCGGAGCTCGACGCAGATCACGTTCATCGTCGAGAACACGTGCGCAGATGGATCGGGGTCCTTCGTGACGGTCGAACGATGGGGGCCCGATGTGTGGTCGGTTGTATCGGGCACAGGGGCGTACCGGGATCTGCGCGGCGGTGGTGAACTGTCGTTCGCCACCGACGACTACAGGCAGATCAGCCCCCTCGACCTGTACCTCGTCGGCGTGCTCGGGGGATAGGCATCGAGTGACTCGGGTGTCAGCGACCGAGGCGGTCCAGCCAGTACTGGTTGAACTGCCAGATCGCGGCCTCGTACGGCGACAGTCGACCCTGCGCTGCGAGCGGTGCGTGGAGACCGCGCCACGGCCCCTCGTTGACGGGGATGTCTTCGCCGTGGATCCAGCTCAGCCCCTCGCGAATCAACGGCATCGCCTCGATCACCTCGGGGTCGGTGGCCACGTCGGGTTCGAGCAGCAGGTGGATGCGCAACGTCATCTGATCGTGCGCTCGCGGGACCACCTCGTACCAGGTGCCGAGCGTGCCGTTCACGGCGAACAGGCAGGTCGGGTACACGCACACCGCAAGCAGATCGGCACGCCGCTCGCGGTCGAGCCCCGACAGGAACGGCAGGTCGGGGCTCTCGTCGATGTCGGTCACGCCAGGCATCTGCAACATCGACCACGGCCCACCTTCGTTGTCGACCACGAACGATGCTGCGGCAGGGTTGCTCTGCTGGAAGGTGTCGCGGTGGGGGCCGATGTGGTGGTACGCCTCCATGAAGTTCTCGACGAGCAGCTTCCAGTTCCACGGCGAATCGAAGTCGATCGTGTCGGCGATCACCAGGTCGGCCAGTCCGTACTGTTCGAGCGTCGCCGTGAGGGGTTCGAGTTGCGGTGCCAGTGATGCCGGATCGTCGTGCATCGAGACGAACACGAAGCCCTCCCACTCCTCGACAGCGAGCTGCGGGAGTCGACATGCATCGATGTCGAAGCCGTCGGCGCCGTCCATCATCGGCGCAGTGTGCAGTGACCCGTCACGTCCGTACGACCACTGGTGATACGGACACACGATCCAACGCGCTGAACCCGAACCCGTCGCCAGCGGCATCGATCGGTGCAGGCACACGTTCGACATCGCACGGACGATGCGATCGTCGTCGCGGACCACGAGCACCGGTTGGTCGACGACATCGACGGCCACGTAGTCGCCCGGCTCGGCCACCTGCGACGACCGTGCCACACACATCCAGTCCCGCCGAAAGATCGACGAAACCTCGTGAGACCAGACCGAAGGATCGACGTAGGCAGCAGGGGGCAGCGTCCATGCAGACGCCAGAGGAGCGGTGACGCGAGCAAGATCGTCTCCAGCCAGCAAGGAATCCACCGAGGTGCGAGCCACACGTACGGACTACCATCAGCACACGTTCCAACCACCATCCAGGGGAGCGTGCATGCCCGTCACCGTCGTCGTCGGAGCCCAATGGGGCGATGAGGGCAAAGCCAAGGTCATCGACCTGCTGTCGAAAGAGCACACCTACGTCGTGCGCTACCAGGGCGGTCACAATGCCGGCCACACCGTCGTCGTCGACGGCGAGCGCTATGCGTTGCAGCTCGTGCCGTCAGGCATTCTCTACGAGCATGTGATCCCGGTGATCGCCAACGGCGTGGTCGTCGATCTGCCGACGCTGTTCTCCGAGGTCGACATGCTCGAGTCGCGTGGACACTCGTGCGCCGAGCTGAAGGTGTCGAGCCGAGCCCATCTGATCTTTCCGTGGCACCAGGCCCACGATGCGATCGCCGAGGCGATGCGCGGCGACGACAAGATCGGCACCACCCTCAAGGGCATCGGACCGGCGTATGCCGACAAGGCCCGTCGGGTCGGTATCCGCGTGGGTGACGTCCTCGACCCTGATCGGTTCGCCGGTCTCGTGCGTGAACGCGCCATTGCCGAGAACACCCTGATCGAGCAGGCCGGGGGCGACACGCTGAACGTCGACGAGATCGTGTCGGCCTTCGGCGAACTCGGCGCCCGCGTCGCGCCGTACGTGTCCGACACGGTCGGGCTGCTCCACGGCGCGCTCGCGTCGGGTGCTCACGTGCTGCTCGAAGGGGCGCAGGCCACCTTCCTCGACCTCGATCACGGCACCTATCCCTACGTCACGTCGTCGAATCCGACCGCTGGCGGAGCGTGTGCCGGCACCGGGCTCGGTCCGCGCGACATCGATCGCATCGTCGGAATCACCAAGGCGTACACCACCCGCGTCGGCGCCGGACCGTTCCCGACCGAACTGTTCGACGTCGACGGCGAGACGCTGGTCGATGTCGGCAAGGAGTTCGGCACGGTCACCGGCCGTCGCCGCCGCGCCGGCTGGCTCGACTGCGTGATGCTGCGCCAGGCGGTGCGCCTCAACAGCCTCACCGAGTTGGCGCTCACCAAGCTCGACATCCTCGACGGGTTCGAGTCGATCAAGATCTGCACCGGCTATCGCCTCGACGGCACATTGCTCGAGCACTATCCGGATCGCTCCGAGTTGATCGCCGATGTCGAGCCTGTCTACGAGACGATCCCTGGATGGGGGAGTGTGCTCAGCGACAAGCGCGAGCCGGGGCAGTTGCCGGCCGAGGCGAAGCGGTTCATCGAGATCGTCGAAGAGCAGGTCGGCGTGCCGGTCAAGGTGGTCGGCGTCGGCGCCGAGCGCGACGACTACCTCGTCTGGGCGTCATGATCCCCCGCTATTCCACGCCCGAAATGGACGCGGTGTGGAGCGACACCGTTCGTTTCGGCCGCTGGCTCGAAGTCGAACTGCTCGCCACCGAGGGACACGCTGCGCTCGGGATCGTTCCCGCCGCCGACGCGGTGACGTGCCGCGAGTTGGCTCCGGCGACCGATGACGCCTTTGTGCAACAGGTGCTCGACCGCGAGGCGATCACCGACCACGACGTCGCTGCGTTCGTCGATGTCGTGCAGGGAGCGATCGGCCCGCCCGCGTCGTCGTGGATCCACTACGGGCTCACCTCGTCCGACGTGGTCGACACCGCACTGTGCTGGGCACTGCGCGACGCCGCAGATCTGCTGATCGAGGCATCGAGCGAACTGCTCGCCACGCTGCTGCGTCTGGCCCGCGAGCATCGCGACACGGTGATGATCGGGCGCACGCACGGCATCCACGCCGAGCCGACCACCTTCGGCGCCAAGGTGGCGTTGTGGGCGTTGCAGGTGGATCGCGATCGCACCCGCCTGCGGGCAGCCCGTGACAACGTCGCGGTGATGAAGCTGAGCGGGGCGGTCGGGACCTACTCGAACATTCCGCCTGAAGTCGAACGGCACGTGGGCGATGCCCTCGGGTTGCGGCCGGTGCCGGCCACCCAGGTGATCGCCCGAGATCGCCACGCCGAGTTCCTGTACGCCTGTGCATCGGTCGGTGCGACGTGCGAGCTGATGGCGGTCGAGCTCCGGCACTTGCAGCGCACCGAGGTGCGTGAAGTGCAAGAGGGCTTCAAGCCGGGGCAGAAGGGCTCCTCCGCGATGCCACACAAGCGCAACCCGATCTCTGCCGAAACGATCTCGGGCCTGGCCCGTGTGCTGCGCGGCAACCTGTCGGCAGGAATGCAGGACGTGGCCTTGTGGCACGAACGTGACATCTCGCACTCGTCGGTCGAGCGGGTCATCCTGCCCGACTCGTCGCAGCTGGCGTTCTACGTGATGCGTCGCCTGCGACGGCTGCTCGACGGGCTGATGGTGTTCCCCGAGCGGATGCGAGCGAACCTCGACGCCAGCTTCGGCCTGGTGTTCAGTCAGCCGGTGCTGCTGGCACTGGTGCAGGCGGGCGCGACCCGCGACGACGCGTATCGGATCGTGCAACGCAACGCGATGCAGGCGTGGGATGACGGTGTCGACTTCCGGTCGCTGCTCGAAGCCGACGCCGACGTCGACAACTCAGTGCTCGACGATGCGTTCGACCTGCGCCGCTCACTGCGCAACCTGCACCACGTCTTCGATCAGCTCGACGCCGTCGAGTCGTAGACGTACGAGATGTGTCAGACACATCTCGTACGTTCAGTCGGAACGGCTGATGCCGGCTCGCTTCAGAGCGTTCGCTGAGACGCCGACGTCGCGCCACGAGGCGTACGAGATCGACTTGCTGTCGGAGTAGCTCTTGGCCACCTTGACGAACTCGGCTTCGAGCGCGTCCATGTCGATGGCGTCAGACTTGGCAGCGAGTTCGGCTTGGAGATCGCGACGCTCTTGGATCAGCAGGAGCTCATCGAGCGGGCTGGCGCTGGCGAGCTCGACATCGATGGCATCGAGGCGTGTGCGAATGGTGTCGGGCGTGCGCTTGCGCCCTCGTTTGGGCTTGGTTGCCCGGAGCCCTTCGAGGTAGTCGCGAACGACTCGACCCTCCATACGACCTTTGGCGAGTGCCGCCTTGTGCTCGTCGGTCATCGGTGTTTTCGGGCCTCTTTTGCCTGCCATGGTCACGATCTTATGGAGTATTGAGTGGAATGCAATAGCATCGAATTCGATGTTCGAACTGTCATCTCATGGGACCGATGTGCATGTCGGTGAAGGCCCTCGATACCCGTGGGGAGGTTTGTACGGTGGCCAGATCGTCGCCCAAGCACTGCGGGCGGCGGCGATTTCGGTCGACCCCGAGCTCGAGCCGCACTCGATTCGGGCCTACTTCATCCGCCGCGGTGATCACACCGAACCAGTGCGCTACGAAGTCGATCGGATCCGAAATGGCCGGAGTTTCGCAACTCGACGAGTTGTCGCCCGGCAGGCAATTGGCGCAATCCTCAACGCGGAGAGTTCGTTCCAACGACCCGAACGTGCGGCCGCTTTCCAGTCGGTGACGATGCCGGATGTGCCCGACGCTGCGTTGCTCGTCGAAGACTCGTGGACCCCGACATTCGACCGGGTGATGGTGCCGAGCGAGCAGGTGACCGGCGGCGCGCGTGACGGAACCGGGCGCGCGGTGGCCTGGATGCGCGTCACCGACGACCTGGGTGATCCCGACGACGCGAGCGCCCAGCTCCTGCACCGCTGCTGGCTCGCCTACCTCTCCGACGACATGCCGACCGATTCGGTGATTCGTGCCCATCCGATCGCTGACGACCCCGAGGCGCGAGAGAGCCTGTTCTGCGCGAGCCTCGACCACACCATCTGGTTTCACCGCTCGCTGCGCGCCGATCGCTGGCACCTCTACGACTTCTCGTGCCATCACTACGTCGGCGGTCGCGGACTGTCGCTCGGCCACGTCTTCGAAGCCGATGGCACACATGTCGCCACCGTGGCCCAGGAAGTCCTGGTTCGCGACGCCCGCGACCGTGACTGAGGGGCGCTACGTTCGGCGTCGATGACTGACGCCTCGAAGCCCGCGCCGTTGACACCGACACTGGAGGCGCTCCGAGCGCACGTCAACGAGCATTCGGTGAAGCACGGGGAGTTCATCTTGAAGTCGGGGGCCACCAGCAACTGGTTCCTCGACACCAAGCAGACGGCGTGTCTGCCCGACGGCATCGTGGCGGTGACCGACGCCGTGTACGAGGTGTTCGGTGACGTGCTCGATCAGATCGATGCGATCGGCGGCCTCACGATGGGCGGCGACCCGGTTGCCTACGGTGTCGCCGCGGTGGCGGCGACCCGTGGCCACCACATGCGCAGCTTCAGCGTGCGCAAGGAGGCCAAGCAGGGCGGCATCAGCGGCCGCATCGCTGGCGCACTGCGCCCAGGCGATCGGGTGCTGGTCACCGAGGACACCACCACGCGTGGCACCTCGCTCATCGAGGCGGCCGAGCAGATCGCTGCATTCGGTGCAGTGCCGGTCTGGATGACGGTGATCGTCGATCGCGGCGGTACGTGCGCGGCGATGGCCGCCGACGCCGGTATCGACTACCGCCCGCTACTCGCCGCCCCCGACCTCGGTTTCGGCTACGGCACCTGAAGTCGGCGGTGATGGCGCTGCGCGAGCGGACGGGTCGAGCACGCCGGGGTTCAAGATGCCGTTCGGGTCGAGAGCGTGCTTGATGGCGTGCTGCGCGGCGAGTTCGCCCGGGGTGCGCACGAGGTGGAGCCAGCGGGTCTTGGCGATGCCGACGCCGTGCTCGGCTGAGATCGTGCCGCCGAGATCGGCGACCACCGGGAGGACGGTGTCGGCGATGTCGTCCGGTGCGGTCGTGTCGAGAAAGTTGAGATGGAGGTTTCCTTCGGCGAGGTGGCCGAACGGGATCAGCCGTGCCCCTTGGCGTCGGACGCAGCGCGAGCAGCCTCGAGCACGGGTTCGATCGATGCGACGGGCACCGCGACGTCGAGCTTGTAGGTCGGTGTGCCCGACGACGTGGCAGCGGCAGCGACCGCCTCGGTGACGCGGTCGCGGACGTCGAGGAGTTGCTGGCGTCGCGGCCCGCCGGTGGCCACCGCGGTGGCAGTGATCCCGTCGATCCCGTCGAGTGCGGCGTACAGATCGGCGGTGCGGTCGACGTGGTCGGCGCACTCGATCAGCAGCGCCAGGCCGTCGGCCGGGACGTCGACGGGTGCGTCGGTGCCGAGGTGGCGGGCGACGAGTTCGACCGCCTCGGGGAACATCATCTCGATCGAGTCGAGCGATCCGAGCTGCCTGCGGACGACGGCCAACACGTCCAGAGCGGCGTCGAGGCCGTCGAGCGCTGCGAGCAGGGTCGTGGTGTGCTCGAAGTGGGGGACCAGCCGCAACCGGGCAGCCGTGATCACCGCAAGTGTGCCTTCGGTGCCGGCGACGATCGAGGGCCAGTGGAGACCTGTCGTCTCCTTCGGCAGGCCGGCGAGTGAGCCGACGATCGTGCCGTTGGCGAGCACCGCCTCGAGGCCGACGACCTGTTGGCGCATCGTGGCGAAACGGACCACACGGGAACCCCCGGCGTTGGTGGCGATTGCCCCGCCAATGGTGGCGGAGTCGCGTGCGGCAAAATCGATCGGGCTGTCGAGGCCCGCCGATCGAGCGGCGCGCTGCCAGTCGGCGATCGTGACGCCGGCTCCGGCGGTGAGCTGCATCGAGGCGGCGTCGAGGTCGGTGATGCTGTCGAGTCGACGGGTCGACAACACGATGCTGTGTGTGCGGGGATCGGCTCGTGGTACGCCGCCGCCGACCAGGCCCGTGTTGCCTGCCTGCGGCACGACGACGACGCTGTGGCTGTTGCAGTACGCCAGCACGCGTGCGACCTCGTTGGTGTCGGCTGGTCGAATCACCGCCGAACACGTGCCGGCGTACCGGCCTGTCCAATCGGTCTCGTAGCTCGCACGCTGATCGGCGTCGGTGAGCACGTGCTGCGCTCCCCACGATCGAGGAGAGTCCACGGACGAATTCGTCAGTCGCCTCCACCGGTGCAGTGTTGCACGATCCGGAGATTTGCAGTGTGGTGGCACTCGGAGGTCTACGATCGGAATTGTTACCTGAGGGGGGACAATCATGCGTATGGAATCGTTCTGGCGGTGGCTCGGAGTCGCGCTGGGTAAGTACTGGAAAGTGGTCGCCGCGGTCATCACGCTGATCACCGTCGTGTTCGCCATCGGAGCGCGCAACATCGAGTTCGCCACCGGGCAGGACAGCTACCTGAATCCGGATTCTCAGATCGCCATCGACAACGTCGCGTTCCAGGACGACTTCGGTGGTGAGACCGTCATCTTGTTGTTCAGCTCCACTGATGGCTCCGATGTCAGCGAGCTCTACGAGGGCGAGAACCTCGCCGAGCTCGAACGCATCACCGCCGAGCTCGAACAGGTCGACGGTGCCTTCGCCGTGGTCACCCCACTGATCTCGCTGGAGTTCAGCTCGAACCTCCTCGCCGAGGGTGTCGGTACCGATGCCCTGATCGCAGCTGCGTCACGTGACGAAGCTGGCGCCGAAGCACGCGGCGCCGACGTCCAGATCGCCCTGGCCCGCCTCAATGCGGTTCCTGGCGAGGACCAGGTGATCGGCAACACGGCGTACAACCAGCTCCTGCTCTTCGACAACACCGGCTTCGAGGTCGTCGACGGCTCGCCCGTTGCCCCGGCCAAGGAAGAACTGGTGATTCGGCAGTCGCTGCAGGGGACGTTCCCCAACGTCGAAGGCGGCCCGATCAACGGCACCGCTGTCGGTGGGGTCGTGCTCGACGGCAACGCCACGCTCGACGAACAGACCGCAGCCACCAAGGACGTCCTCGACGTCCTCGACGATGCGCAGTTCGACGGATTCGAGCTCACGGTGACCGGTTCACCGGTGTATCTCGCCGAAATCAACGACTACCTGCAGGGCGGCATGCTCCGCCTCGGTGCAGCGGCGCTCGGTCTGATGGCCGTTGTGCTGGCGCTGATGTTCCGGGTGCGGTGGCGGCTGCTGCCGCTGCTGTCGGTGCTGATCGGCGTGCTGTGGTCGTTCTCGCTCCTCGGCCTCATCGGCATCGACCTGTCGCTCGTCACCATCTCGGGCCTGCCGATCCTGATCGGAGTCGGGATCGACTTTGCGATCCAGGTGCACAACCGCGTCGAGGAGGAGGTGGTACTCGACAAGGAAGCGCATCCCATCGCGGAGACGCTCGCCAACCTCGGCCCGCCGCTGATCGCCGCGACGGTCACCGGTGTCGTGGCGTTCCTCGCGCTGCGCATCTCGAAGGTGCCGATGATCCGTGACTTCGGTGTGTTGCTCGCGATCGGCATCTCGGTGCTCGTCGTCATCGGCATCGTGGTCACCGCCTCAGCGCTGGGTATCCGCGAGTACACCAAGCGCACCGAGGAGCGTCCGCCGTCGATGGTCGAACGCATCGTGGTCAAGCTCGGTGGGTTGCCGACCAAGGTCGGCCCGTTCCTCATCGGCCTGGCGGCCGTGCTGTTCGTCGGTGGCGTGCTCGTCGAAGGTCGCGCCCAGATCGAGTCCGACCCGATCAAGTGGATCGACCAGGACAGTCAGGTGGTCAAGGACATCGGACAGCTCGAGGACGAGACCGGGTTCTCGTCCACGCTCGGCATCCTCGTGGCCGCCAACAACATCTACGACCAGGAGATCATCGACCTGCTGTGGGAGTTCACCCTCGACGCCGAGGCGCGCGACGACAACGCGGTGGTGTCGTCGTCGAGCATGGTCAACACGATGGGCAAGATCATCAAGATCGACGGTGCCACGCCGATCGCCCCCTCCACCGAGGACATCGTGGCGTCGGTCGAGCAGATGCCGCCGGCGGTGGCCAACGCGCTGCTGCGTGACGTCGACGATCCCACTGCAACGCAACTCAACCTGCGTCTTGCGCCGGCGAGCCTCGCCGACCGTTCCGATCTCGTCGCCGAACTCGAAGCCGATCTCCAGTCGCGCATCGAGGCCCTCGATCTTCCGGCTGACAGCATCTTGCTCGTCGACTTGGCCGAGGGTCAGGATCCGGTCAGGGCAACCCCCGCAGGTCTTGCGACGGTTGGCATCGGCCTGTTGGAGAACCTGTCGGCCAACCGGGCCAACCTGACCTACCTGGCGTTGTCGTTGGCTGGTCTGTGGTTGGTGCTGCGATTCCGCAGCCTCACCCGGGCGCTGCTGGCGCTCGTACCCGTGTTGCTGGCCGTCGGCGTCTCGTCGCTGGTGGTCGGACTGCTCGGCTTCACGCTGAGCCCATTGACCACCGTCAGCGGACCGCTCGTGATCGCGAGTTGTGCCGAGTTCTCGGTGTTGATCCTCGGCAGATATCTCGAGGAGCGCCAGCGAGGCCTCACCCCACGTCAGGCCACCGACACAGCAGCAAGTCGTACCGGTCGAGCGTTCTTCACCTCGGCGGTCACCACGATCTGCGGCTTTGCTGTGTTGATCGGTTCGTCGCTGCCGTTGCTGCGTGACTTCGGCTTGATCGTCACGCTGAACGTGGCCATTGCTCTGCTGGCTGCGCTGGTCGTCATGCCGCCGCTGTCGGTCTGGGTCGACGAGCGTGGTTGGCTCGGCACGCAGAAGGCTGTCGGTGCGACCGCCAGTGTCGGTGCCGCTGCTTCGTCCGGCGAGTATCCGCCCGGACACGGCCCGCTCGATTCGGTCAAGCTCGCGGCGCCCATCCCCGGCCCGCAGACCATCGGGATGGCAGTCGGAGTCGTTGGATTCGTTGCGGCAGGAGCAGTGGTGTACGCCACTGCCGACACCAGTACCGGTCAGGCGAGCGAGATCACGTTCGAGGCCACGCCGTTGCCGACGACCACGACGACCACCACCACGACCACCACCACGATCCCGCCGACCACGGTGCCGGGTGACACGGTTCCCGACGGGCCCGGTGATCAATCCCGACGACTTCGGCACCGACCGTCCCACCGGGCTGGTCGAGGGAATCCTGTTCGACGCGTACATTGCTCAGGGCGTGCCACCCAACCAGGCGAACTGCGCAATCGAGTCCGTCGAGGGCGGCATCGAGAACGTCGACACCGGCGCCGTCCTGGGCGGCGACGATGCTGCCGCACAGCCGGTGATCCAAGCCTCGCTCGACTGCGGCGTTTCTCAAGAGGACGTCGACGCCATCCTCGCTGCACTCCGAGGCGGCTGATCGTGCAGGCGGCAGGCGGTCCGACGACCTGCATCATCGGCGCCGGATGCTCTGGCTTCACGATGGCGAAGCGACTCAAGGACCGCGGGCTGGCGTACGACTGTTTCGAGATGTCCGACGACATCGGCGGCAACTGGTACTTCGGCAATCCCAACGGCAAGTCGTCGTGCTACCAGAGCCTGCACATCGACACCTCGAAGTGGCGTTTGGCGTTCGAGGACTATCCGGTTCCGGCTGACTGGCCGGACTTTCCCCATCACAGCCAGCTGCTCCAGTACTTTCACGACTACGTCGACCATTTCGGCTTGCGCGACACGATCACGTTCAACACCGCGGTGACCGACTGCGAACGCCTCGATGACGGTCGATGGAAGCGTCACCCTGTCGACCGGCGAGTCGCGTGAGTACGACAATCTCGTCGTCGGCAACGGACATCACTGGGACGCCCGCACGCCGAACTATCCCGGCTCGTTCGATGGTCATCAGGTGCATTCGCATCACTACCGCGACCCGTTCGAGCCCTACGACTTCCGCGGCAAGCGGGTGATGGTGGTCGGTGCCGGGAACTCGGCGATGGACATCTCGTCCGAGTTGTCGCAACGCCCGATCGCCGCGCAGCTCTTCATTTCGATGCGCCATGGTGTGTGGGTGCTGCCGAAGTACTTCGACGGCAAGCCGGCCGACAAGGCATCGCTGCCGACGTGGATGCCGGCTCGGGTCGGTCGGGCCCTCGCTCGTTCGAAGATCAAGAAGTCGATCGGCAAGATGGAGGACTACGGCCTCCCCAAACCCGATCATCGTCCGCTCGATGCGCACCCGTCGGTGTCCGGCGAATTCCTCACCCGGGTGGGGTGCGGTGACATCACCCCGAAGGGCGCCATCGACCGTCTCGACGGTGACGGTGTGGTCTTCGCGGACGGGTCACGCGAGCAGATCGACGCCATCGTGTGGGCCACCGGCTACAACGTGACGTTCCCGTTCTTCGGTCAGCCCGAGCTGACGCCTCGCGACAACACGTTCCCGCTGTTCAAGCGGATGGTCAAGCCCGGCTTCGAGAACCTGTTCTTCCTCGGTCTCGCCCAGCCGCTGCCGACGCTCGTCAACTTCGCCGAGCAACAGTCGAAGCTGGTCGCGGCAGCGATCAGCGGCGATTATGCGTTCCCATCGGCATCCGAGATGCACGAGATCACCGCTGCCGACGAGAAGGTCCACCTCGGCCACTTCTACGACAGCCCGCGTCATCGCATGCAGGTCGACTTCAACACCTACGTCGCCGACCTGATGAAGGAACTCGATCGAGGTGCCGAGCGGTTGATCCCGGTCACCTCGGCCTGAGCTGATCGTCGACGACGGCGGTGTGGTGGCCGGTCGGAGTGCTTCGACGTCGGCGATCACGAGGACGGCAGCGAGGAGCGTCAGCACGATCCGACGCTGCAATCCCGAGGCGTTGCGCACCGCTGGCCGCGAGACCGTCGATCTCGTCGTCTGCCGACGCAAGCGCGGTGATCGCTGCGTCGCTGTCACCGGCTGCGACGAGTCCACGTGCCTCGTCGAGGTCGCGTTCGACGTTCGATCCCCACCGCCGACCGCAAGAAGCATTCCGGACTCCGCGTCGAGCGCTTCGTCAACTTCGATGATCCGTTCGAGCGCGCGATCTGGCCGTCGGCGACGGCGAGCCCGGAGGCGAAGTCGGTGACCCCGTCGACCGAGCCCAGTGCCGACGGTGACGCCGATGCCTGGTCGGCCAAGTCGTCGATGATGCCGTCGCGAGTGATGAGCCGCTCGCCGATTGTGACGGCCTCGTCGAGGACCGCCAGTGGATGGGTGAAGTCGACGCCGCCACCCTCCGACGCGATGCAGCGGCGTAGGCCTCATCCGCTCGATCGGGTTCGTCGATCCCGACCTTGGCTTCGATCGATTCGAGTTCGCTCCGACGCACGAGCACGTCGTCGGCGTCGGCGATTGCGGCGTCGACGGCGTCGAGTTCCCATCGTTCCAGCACGTTGCGCACCCCGATCGGGAGCGCCCATGGTGCACTCCGCTCCGCGAGTTCGATCACATCTGTGGCTGCCACATCTCGCTGTTCGACGAGGTCGATGTCGCTTGGATTGACGACCCACGACCGGAACACGTCGTGCGCAGCTTCCGATCCCGCCACTTCGACGAACATGTCGTAGACGCGCTGCCAGTCCTGCGTCGGTCGATGACCGGGAACCGTGCCGTCGTACGGGCTGCGTCCGGACTGGAGCGCAGCGACGACTTCGTCAGTGCGCTCGAAGCCGAGCTCGTCGACGAGCGCATCGACGACCCAGAACGACGTGGCGTAGCCGTACTCCTCGACGGCACGTTCGCTGCCGACACCGCCCCACTCGGTCAGGGGCAACGCAGCCGGATCGGCGGCGACCGGTTCGACCGGTGTGCGAGGGCCGTCACCATCGAGGCGGATGAGCTCGGCGGCGTAGACCTGAGCGAGACCTTCGGTGAGCCAGCGCTCGGTCGACATCCTTGCGTTGAACCACGCATGCGACAGCTCGTGGTAGATGGTGTCGGCATCGAGTGCCTCACCAACGGCGATCTCGCTGCTCTGCGCGTCGAACCACCCGGCATAGCCACGCAGATTCGGCTCGACCGTCTGGCGAACGGCGAAGCTCCCGTCGACCGGCCACGCTGCTGCCGATCAGATCCTCCAGGGCGGGGATCCCCGATTCGACGCGAGCAGCGGCGAAGTCGGCCCATTCGGGATCATCGGGCCACGACCGCAACTCGATGTCGACGTCATCGACGTCGAGCGGCCGGGAGACGAGCCGGTCGTCGTTGGCCAGTCCGACGATGACCCGGACGTCCTCGTTGAGCCCCGCCCTGGTGTACACCACGGTGCCGAACTCGTCGGGGGCGCTCACGTCGAATCCGGTCAGGTCGGTGAACTCGTCGAACTCGTAGCCCTTCGGCTGCGAGAGACGCAGCGTCACGAGGCCGTCGTCGCCGAGCCCGAAAGCGACGAAGCCGGCATACGCCTCGTTGATGCGCCACGGCACCGGATCGCGGCGGAGGCGCCCCGAGGTGGTCGTAGGTGACCTGCACGTTCGTCGAGTCGCCGCTGAACACTGGTGTGCCGAGCGCGAAACGGTAGGTGGAGAAGGCGGGGACCTCGGGATTCGACGCAAGCGTGCCGTCGAGGACCACACCGTTGCGTGTGGCGACGATATTTTCGGCGCCGACGGGGACCGCAACGGCGTAGCTGTCGAAGAACGCTCGGCGTACGCCGTTGTCCTGGACCTGATCGGTGGTCACATTGCGCAGTGAGATGTCGATCGTGACCCGGACGACCCCGCGACTCGGGTCGAACTCGAAGGAGTTCACGGAGCGTTCCTCCAGCCCATTGCCAGCGCTCTGCGCCTCGACCCGGGTGGCCGTCGCCGCCATCGTGATCGCCGACATCGACACCGACACCGACAGCAACAGCAAGCCGAACCATCTGAGCACCCGACGCACGCTGTCAGTCTCGCCGTTCGATGTCAGCGACGCACGTCAACCCGCGTCGTTCGAAGTGGTCGAGACCGGCGTCGATCCGGTGACCCCACGCTTTTCAGGCGTGTGCTCTGCCAACTGAGCTACTCGACCGTGTTGGCTTCGGACCAGGCATCCGAAACCGGTGTTCGTGACAGAAAAGCCACCCGCCATCTTCCGACGACGAGTGGCCCCCTGCTGCGGTCCCGACGGGATTTGAACCCGCGACCTCCGGCTTGACAGGCCGGCGTGAACTCCTGACTTCACCACGGGACCAGATATGTCCAACGCTTTCGCGCCGCACCCCCAACGGGATTCGAACCCGTGCCGCCACCTTGAAAGGGTGGTGTCCTAGGCCACTAGACGATGGGGGCCTGAAGGCAATGGCCTTGTCTCGTTGAGAGCGACATGAATCTAGCAGCGGCCGTTCGGCAATCCACCAAGGGATCGATCCGCCGAGAATTCGACTTCGGTCAGGCCGCGGTGGTCGACACCGGTCGGGTGACCGGTGCGAAGGGGTCTCGATCGGTGGCAGCGGCCCGTGCGCGCAGCTCGGAAGGAACGATGGGTGCGAGCATGCCGTAGGGGGCAGCGTTGTACAGGTGGTGGATCCGGTGGGCGTCGGCCAGCCGCTCGAGTGGTGCGATGCGACGCGATCCGAACATGTGCAGACGCCGATGGATGTAGCCGTCGTGCACGAGCGCGTAGGCGATGCCGTAGAGCGTGACACCGATGCCGAGCGGCACGAGGGCGACGAGGCTGGTGTTGAACCCGGCCCAGAAGCCGAGCATCACGATCGATGCGAACGCCACCGGAAACCAGTCGTTGCGCTCCCACCCCGAGGTTCGCCCGGGGCGATGGTGGCTGCGATGGAACCATTGGCCGACACCGTGCATCACCCAGCGGTGCGTCGCCGCTGTCAATGGCTCCATGAGGAGGAACCCGCCGATGACGAAGAGCACGAACGAGGCTGCCGACACGATTGAGAGGCTACTCGGAGGTGCCCGACTCAGCCCGCGTAGGCCGAGAGGGCTTCGGTCAGGGTGGCCTGCATCACCCCGTGCTCGCGCGAGACGGCGTCGAGCCATTCGGGGCGGAACACACTCGCCACCGCGATCGGTTCGTCGAGCTCGGAGCCCGCGAGCGCGAGCCGCACGAACAACGTGGCGTAGTCGGGGGGCCGCAGGTCGCGGCCCAATTCGACCAGCGCATACGGGTCGGGCGTGTCCGGGCTCGGCGGGAGCGAGAAGAAGCTCTGCGAGGTCGGCCCGGTGGGGCCACCGGCCAGCCCGGGGCCGTCGACGAGGATGGCGCCGTGCACCTGAGCCGACCGAGCACCGGCGATTTGGAGCGCGATGTAGGCGCCGAGCCCGCGGCCGACCACGGTGATCGCGCGGGTGGGATCTCCGTCGGTGAGTGAGTTCAGTGCGGCGTCAGCGTCGCCGAGCAGGAGCTCTGCGGTGTAGCCGCCGCCGCGCGGGATCGTCGAGAGTCCGTGACCGGTGAAGTCGAGCGCAGACACCGAACCAGTCCAGCTGTCGACCCATCGAGGGGCTGCGTGAGGGGACGCCTCGCCGAGGCCGTGCAGGATGAGCAGCGGACGCCCGCCCGCAGCGGTGCCGTCGCGGAGGTGGTGGAGTGCGAGATCGACCTTGCCGTGACGGAGCATGGTGACGCTGTGGAGGGTCATGAGCCGGCTCCCGTCGAGGCAGCGCTCGGTGCACCCACGAAATCGAGGACGAGCGCAGAGACGAACTCGGGCTGTTCGATGTGCACGAAATGCCCGACGTCGTCGAGGATCTCGCATCGACCGTCGAGCGGCATGAACGGCAACACCTTCTCGGGTGGCGTTCCCCAGCCCATCTCCTCCATCTCGCGGCCGAGGATGCCGAGGAACGGCATCGGGAGCCCTGGCAGTCGCATCAACGTCCACTCGGGTCGCCACGGCCCGAACCCACCGAAACGCATCGACGGGTCGATCTTCCAACGCCAACCGTCGGCCGATTCGAAGCCGCCGGTGGTGACGAGGCGCTTGAGCCAATCGGCGTCGAGTCGGGGATTCATGCGCCCGCGACGCTTCGCGAGTTCCTCGATCGTGCCCGGCTTGCGCTGTGCGGTCGCTGTCGAGCGTCGGTGATCGAGCCAGCCGGCGATCTCGGCGGAGACCATCTTCGTGCGCTCGTGTTCGGCCACGTCGGGGATCCGACGGTTGTAGGGGATGCCGTCCATGTTGATCAGGTGGGTGAAGCGGAACGGCTGGGCGTCGGCGAGCTGCGTCATCAGCGCCCCGCCCTTCGAGTGGCCGACAACCGGGAGGGGTCGGCCGGGGCTCACATGATCGAACACGGTGAGGGCGTCGCGCATGTCGGCATCCCACGAGTACAGCTCGGGGTGTTCGCTGTCGCCGTGGCCGCGCTGATCCCAGCTGACGATCCGCCACCCGCCGGCGGCGAGCTTCGGGGCGAAGACGTCGTAGGTGCGTGCGAAGTCGAAACCCCCGTGGACCAGCACCATCGGAGGGGCGTCCGGATCACCCCATTCGTGCACGGCGATCTGGAGTCCGTTGGCGTCGAGGTGGTACTCGCGGGCGGGATGCTCTGCATCGGGATAGTCGAACTCGTTCGACGGATCGCCGAACGATCGATCGGCCACGATCGGGGTGGGGGTGTTCGTCACGAGTTCCGAGAGTACGTCGCCGCACCCGCCGCGCTGCATCTCGTGACGTTCGTTCCATCCCGTCGGTGTGCCCTCGCGTACCGGTCCGAGCGCCGTTCGCATAGCATTCGCCACGATGAAGTGGCCCGATCGTTCAGCAACTGCCGCAGTCGTGGCCGTACTGGCTGTCGTGGGTGTTGCCTGTGGCACCACCGATCCGGCGTCGCAGGAACGGCTGCCCCCGATCGTCACGACCACACCGACCACGACCACCACGACCACCACGGTGGTGCCCGGCGACTTCTTGTACGTCGTGCAGTCGGGTGACACGCTCGGCAAGATCGCCGAACGATTCAGCGTCACCGTCAACGCGATCATGGAACGCAATGGCCTGGACAGCGATGCGATCCAAGCCGGCCAGTCCCTCGAGATCCCCGAGGGCCTGTTGGTCATCGACGACGGCCGCACCAGCGACACCACGCAACCCTGATCCGGACAACGCCGGCGTCCGACACCTCGCGACGCCCCAGGCACGGTGATGGGTCACAGTGCCCTGGTCGGGCCCCGCGTGATTCGTAGACTTGCCTCCATGAGCTTCTGGCCGACCCCCGATCATTGGAGCGTGGCGATCCCGCTCGACACCCCGCACCGGCGCCTCGACGTGCTCGCCGAGACCGGTTTCGTGGCATTGCGAGATCTTCCCTACGACATTCCCGAATCCGAGTTCGTCAACCTCGAGTACATGGATTGGAAGTCGGGTGGCGACACCAACTTCGCACCGATCGCGTCGGCTGACGGCGAGCTCGACTGTCGCGGGTTCTGGGACAAGGGCAAGACCGACAAGGATGCGCTGTGGACCTCGAACGCCGAGATCGCACCGACGATTCGCAACTATGTCGACGAGGTCGGAGCCAACTTCGGCCGGGTGCGCATCATCAAGCTCGAGCCCCAAGACCGCGAAGCGGCGATGCGTTCGTTCCATCGTGACGACAACAACCGTTTCAACCCTGACGCTGAGGGATGGGTCGTGCGTTCGTGGGTCGAGCTCACCGACAACCCCGACAGCTACATGTTGTTGATGGACAACGGAGCCGACGGCCTGCCCGACCCGGCGACCGAGCAGCGTGTGCCGCTCACCAAGGGAGCCCGGTTCGTGGTCGACACCCAACGCCTCTGGCACGTGGTGGTCCACAACGGCGATGCCCCTCGGTATGCGCTGATCACCAGTTTCGAATCGGGCGATGCGCTCGATTCGTGGATCCAGCGCGAACAGCGCCAGCCGGCCACCGTCTGACGATCAGTCAGGGGGTGCGATGGGCGACCGCGAGGTCGGCCACGTCGCGGATGATCTTCGCGAGCTGGAAGTCCTTCGGGGTGTAGACGGCGGCGATACCGATCTCGGCCAGACGTGGGCGGTCGTCTTCGGGGATGATGCCGCCGACCACGACGGGAGCATCGACGCCCATCTCCTTCAGGTGCCTGAGCACGTCGGGGACGAGGTCGAGGTGCGAGCCGGACAGGATCGACAGTCCGATCACGTCGGGGTCTTCATCGCGCGCCGACGCCGCAATCTGCTCGGGCGTTGAGCGAATCCCGGAATACACGACCTCCATGCCGGAGTCGCGTGCGGCAACGGCGATCTGTTCTGCTCCGTTCGAGTGGCCGTCGAGCCCCGGCTTCGCGACCAGGAACTTCGGCGGACCGCCGGCCATTGCCTTGACGAACTCGACCACCTCGCCGAGACCCTGCGCTGAACCGGTCGCGCCGCTCACGCCAGTGGGGGCGCGGTACTCGCCGAACACGGCTCGCATCACGTCGCCCCACTCGCCGGTGGTTCCGCCGGCTCTCGCCAGTGCGATCGACGGCGGCATGATGTTGTCGCCGCCCTCGGCGGCGCGTCGCAGTTCGTCGAGTGCGGCATCGACGGTTGCCTGGTCGCGAGCCGAACGCCACTCGGCGATGTCGGCGGCGAGATGTCGCTCGATCGCCGGGTCGACCTTCAAGATGGCCCCCTCGCCACCGAGAGGCGAGTCGGTCGCCTCCACGAAGTCGTTGACGCCGACCACGATCTGCTCACCAGACTCGATGCGTCGCGTGCGAGCTGCCATCGAGGTGACGAGCCGCGACTTCAGTGTCTCGACCGCCTCGAATGCACCGCCCATCTCGAGCACGTCGTCGAGTTCGGCCTGTGCCGCAGCCCGCAGCTCGTCGGTGCGGCCCTCGATGACCGTCGAGCCGTCGAAGATGTCGTCGTACTCGAGCAGGTCGGTCTCGAAGGCCAGCACCTGTTGCATCCGCAGCGACCACTGCTGGTCCCAGGGGCGCGGCAGACCCAGCGCCTCGTTCCACGCCGGCAACTGCACCGATCGCGCCCGTGCCCGCTTCGACAGGGTGACGGCGAGCATCTCCAACACGATGCGCTGCACGTTGTTCTCGGGCTGGGCCTCGGTGAGACCCAACGAGTTGACCTGGACCCCGTAGCGGAAGCGGAGTGCCTTGTCGTCGGTGACGCCGTAGCGCTCACGACCGATCTGCTCCCACATGTCGGTCATCGCACGCAGTTTGCAGACCTCTTCGACGAAGCGGATGCCCGCATTGACGAAGAACGAGATCGAGCCGAACACCTGGGTGAACTGCTCAGGCGACACCTGGCCCGAATCGCGCACGGCATCGAGCACGCCGATGGCGGTTGCCATCGAATAGGCGATCTCCTGCTCTGGCGTCGCGCCTGCCTCCTGCAGGTGATACGAGCACACGTTCATCGGATTCCACAGCGGCGCGTGCTGAGAGCACCAGGCCACCATGTCGACGATCAGGCGCCGCGACGGTTCGGGTGGGAAGATGTAGGTGCCGCGCGACAGGTATTCCTTGACGATGTCGTTCTGTGTGGTGCCGCGCAGCTGCGAGGCGTCGACGCCCTGCTCTTCGGCGTTGGCGACGTAGAGCGCGAGCAGCCACGACGCCGTGGCATTGATCGTCATCGAGGTGTTCATCTTGTCGGGCGGGATCTGATCGAGCAGCGCCCGCATGTGGCCGAGGTGCGCGACCGGAACGCCGACCTTGCCGACCTCGCCCTTCGACATCGCCGAGTCCGGGTCGTAGCCGGTCTGCGTCGGCAGATCGAAAGCGATCGAGAGCCCGGTCTGGCCCTTGGCCAGGTTCGTCCGGTACAGCTCGTTGGACGCTTCCGCGCTCGAGTGCCCCGAGTAGGTGCGCATCATCCACGGGCGGTCCTTCGATCGAGGAGGTGACGCCGCAGGCGTGCTGGAGGTGCCGTCGGCAGATGCCGTGCTGGAGTTCATGGGTGCAGTGTTGTGCCTCGACGAAGAAGTCCTCAAGTCTGTGGCGATTCGGTCCGAAGAACTCAACGTCCCACGGGACGGAAAATGGACCGGATCTCCTCCCTCCCCTTTGGGAGATCCGCTCCTTTGAGGTTTCCCCTTCTGGCGGGAACCCGCCGGCCGGATGGCGGAATTCGGCCGGCAAGCTCTCGGAGCGGGTGGTGGCGGACCACCCGCTCCGACGACTTTTTCGACCCACTTCTCCGATACTCGAAGTCGGCATCGCGTCGGGCGCGAAGTTCACTCCGAATTCTGCGTTGGTGGGAGGATCGCTGGGCGGAGGCGGGTGAGGTAGGCCGGGCGGGAAACGGCCACGGCGCCGAGGGTGGCCAGGTGATCGGTGACCCATTGCACGTCGAGGAGTTCGGCGCCTGTGGCGTTCAGCCAGTCGACGAGGGTGACCAGCGCAGCCTTGGACGCATCGGTGGCGGTGTGGAACATGGCTTCACCAGCGAAGAACCGCTCGATGCGCAACCCGTAGAGCCCTCCGACCAGCTCGCCGTGCTCGTACACCTCGACCGAGTGGCCCCAGCCGAGATCGAACAACTCGGTGTACGCATCGACGATCGGGTTGGTGATCCAGCGGCCGGGCCGCTCCGGGTTCGCGCAGGCCACGACGACGTCTCGGAATCGGGTGTTCATGCGCACCTCGAAACGCCGCATGTTCCGGCGCAACGAACGACTCACATGGAGCCCGTCGAGCGGGATGATGCCACGTGGATCCGGCGAGAACCAGGCCATCTTCGATCGCCGCCGATACGGGTCGACCGGCATCGGGAACAACCCGGAGCGGTAGGCGGCCAGCAGTGTTCCCGGCTCGAGGTCGGCGCCGACGGCGACGAGGTCTTCACCCGGCTCGATGTCGAGCGGGTCGGGCATGGCGAACCGCGACGGCGGCGGTTCGATCGGCACCTCGGGCGGTTGTCTCACGAGCGAACCGTCACAGTAGGCCCGGCACCGTGTGACGGGTCAGTAGGTGCGGAAGCCGTGCTTGGTCTTGCGGCCGAGCTGGCCTGCGGCGACCATGCGGCGCAGTGCCGGAGCGGCAGCGAAGTTCGGGTCGCGGAACTCGTCGTAGAGGGCGTCGAGGATCGCCAGCGACGTGTCGAGCCCGACGAGGTCGAGCAACGCGAACGGTCCCATCGGGAAGTTGCAGCCGCCCATCATCGCGGTATCGATGTCGTCCATCGAGGCCGTGCCGTTCTCCCACATGCGAATCGCATTGTTGAGGTACGGGAACAGCAGAGCGTTGACGATGAAGCCGGCACGGTCCTCGACCTGCACGGCGTCCTTGCCGCAGGCGGCGACGAACTCGAGCGCGGTGGTGATCGTGTCGTCCGATGCGGTCAGCGGCTTGATCACCTCGACCAGCTTCATCATCGGCGCCGGGTTGAAGAAGTGGATGCCGCACACCTTGTCGGGCCGCTCGGTGGTCATCGCGAGCTCGACGACGGCGAGCGTCGAAGTGTTCGTGGCGATGATCGCCTCGGGCTTCACGATGCGATCGAGGTGCTCGAACAGGTCGCGCTTCGCAGCCATGTCCTCGACGATGCTCTCGATCACGAGGTCGCAGTTGGCCAGGCCGTGGAGGTCGTCGGTCACGGTGATGCGGCCGAGGATCGCGTGGCGCTCGTCGTCGGTCAGGCGCTCGCGCGACACCTGCTTGGTGAGGCCCGCGTCGATGCCGTGCAGCACGGCATCTGCGCCTGCTTGGGTGCGAGAACGCACGATCACGTCGAAGCCGGCTCGTGCAGCCACTTCTGCCAGGCCGGAACCCATGATTCCCGACCCGATGATTCCTACGGTGCTGATCGTTCCCATACGCGCAAACTAGCTACCCGTTGGTAACCGGGCCAAAGCGGTCAGACGAGCGAGAAGTGCCGTCGGCGAGGGGTGAACGGCGTATCGTCGCCGTTGCCAGATGTTCGCCCTGCTCGTCCTCCACCTCGTCGTCGGCATCGGCATTGTTGCCGGTGGTCGAACACTCGGCCGAACAGCATTTCTGGTGGCCGCCATCGCCCCGCTCGCCACCGTGATCTGGGCGGCGACCAAGGCAGGTCAGGTGCTCGACGAGCGGCCGGTCACCGAGTCGTTCGCCTGGGTCGAGCAGCTCGGCATCACGATCGATCTGCGCCTCGATGCGTTCGCACTCGTGATGGTGGCGCTCGTGTCCGGCATCGGACTCCTCATCTGCATCTACTCGCTCGGTTACTTCAGCCACGACCAGCCTGGGCTCGGGCGGCTGGCCGGCGTTCTCACGCTCTTCGCCGGGGCGATGCTCGGCGTGGTCCTGTCGGATCAGCTGATCGCGCTGTTCGTGTTCTGGGAGCTCACGTCGATCACGTCGTTTCTGCTGATCGGCAACGGAGACACGAACCCCCGGGCTCGCGCCGCTGCACTCCAGGCGATCTTCATCACCGGTGCGGGCGGGCTCGTGATGCTGGCTGGGCTGATCATCATCGGCCAGGAGGGTGGCACCTACCTGATCTCCGAGCTGCTCGCCAACCCACCGACGGGCACGACGGTGAACGTCGGCGTGGTCCTGGTCCTCGTCGGGGCGTTCACGAAGTCGGCTCAAGCACCGTTCAGCAGTTGGCTCCCCGCAGCGATGGTGGCCCCGACACCCGTGAGCGCCTACCTGCACTCGGCGACCATGGTGAAAGCCGGTGTGTATCTCGTGGCGCGCCTGGCGCCGATGTTCGCAATCGCCGGCAGCTGGCGTTGGTTCGTCATCGTGGTCGGTGCCACCACGATGCTCGTTGGTGGCCTGCGGGCGTTGCGTCAGCACGACCTCAAGCTCCTGCTCGCGTATGGCACGGTCAGTCAGCTCGGGTTCATGATGCTGCTGTTCGGTGTCGGCGACTCTCACATCGCCGAGGCCGGCGTCATCTTGATCCTCGCCCACGGAGCGTTCAAGGCAGCGCTGTTCATGGTGGTCGGCATCGTCGACCACCAGGCCGGCACCCGCGACATCCGTGAGCTGCACGGCTTCGCCCCGGCAACGGGGTGGCGGTCGGTGAAGGTCGTCGCGGTGATCAGCGCCGCGTCGATGGCGGGCCTGCCGCCGATGTTCGGGTTCATCGCCAAGGAGAAGGCCCTCGATGGCTACCTCGAGTACGGCGACTTCGCAGGCGGCACCGCTGCGCTCGTGGTCATCGTCCTTGCATCGATCCTGACCTTTGCGTACTCGGCCCGTTTCGTGCTCGGCGTGTTCGGCAAGTTCGGCGAACACGAGCACCCGGTCGTTTCGGTCGACGCCGCTGCACCTTCGGCGCTGTTCGTGGGCCCCTCGATCGTGTTGTCGGTCGCAACGGTGCTGTTCGGCGTCGCCCCGGTGCTCGTCGATGGACTGATCGAAGGTGCCACGATCGCGCTGTATCCGGGCTCCGAACCCAAAGCGGTCGAGCTGTTCGCCGGCTTCAACACGGCGCTGTTGCTGTCGGCGGTGATCATCGCCTGCGGTGTGGCGCTGACCCTGCTGCGGGGCCCGGTCGCCGACGCGCAGGCCCGAGCCTCGGCAGGTCTGCGACCCATCCCGTCGTCCGAGCAGGGTTACCTCGCGGTGTTGCGAGCGATTTCGGTTGTCGCCACCCGAGTGACCGCAACGGTGCAGAACGGTTCGCTGCCGATCTACCTGGCGATCATCATGCTCACCGTCACGGTCGTGCCGCTCGGCGCGTTCGCGTCCGAGCTCGACTCGTTGCCGCAGTTCATCGAGACGCCGGCGCACGTGGCGCTGGTCGGGGTCATGGTGGCGGCCGGTCTCGGCGCCTGCATCGTGCGCCACCGCATCGCTGCGGCACTGATGCTCGGTGCGGTCGGCTACGCGATGGCCGGTCTGTACGTCGCCCAGGGCGCACCCGACCTGGCGCTCACCCAGTTCTCGATCGAGACCCTGAGCACCGTGTTGTTCGTGTTGGTTCTGCGGTTCCTGCCCCGTTCGTGGCGCCATCGTGCGCCAGCGATCGCCGCACCGATGCGCATCGTCGTTGCCGGCGCCGTTGGGGTGGCGGTGTTCGTCTTCGCGCTGTCTGCCAGCAACGCCCGGTCCGATGTCGACGAACCGTCGATGTCGGAGGTGATGATCGAGAACTCGTTGCCCAAGGGCAAGGGCTCGAACGTGGTCAATGTGATCCTCGTCGACTTCCGTGGCTGGGACACGATGGGCGAGATCACCGTGCTGCTCGTTGCCGCCATCGGTGCGGTGAGCCTGGCGCGCCCCGGTCGTCGCCGTGACGACACCGGTGCCCCCGTGTTCGAAGAGGTCCTCGATGTCGGTGACGACACCAAGCTGCCCGAGGCACTGCGATGAGCACCCGCATCTGGGATCCTCGGGCGTCGCGGCGGATCCTGATCCTCGACACGTCGATCAAGATCCTGTACCCGTCGATCCTGGTGCTGGCTCTGTACTTCGTGTTCGCCGGCCACAACCGGCCGGGCGGCGGATTCGTCGGCGGCCTGGTCGTCGGCGCCGCACTCGCCTTGCGCTACGTCGCCGGCGGAGCAGAAGCGGTTCGTTCGACGTTCCGGCTGCCGCCGCACGTCTTCTTGGGTGTGGGACTGTTCGCGTCAGCGTTCACAGCGCTCGTTCCACTGCTGCTCGGCGGATCGATCCTGGAACACGGCGAGGTCGAGTTCCATGTGCCGATCTTCGACAAGGTCAAGGTCACCAGCGCGCTGTCCTTCGACCTCGGTGTCGACTTCGTGGTGATCGGGCTGATCCTGATGGCGTTCGCTGCGTTCGGCGAGGACCACCCTGACGCGCCCGATGCCACCGACGACGGCAGCGACGATCCGGCGGCGCGCCGATGAGCGTGCTCCTGGCGTTCGCTGCGGCCTTCTTGTTCGCCACCGGTACGTACTTGCTGCTGCAGCGCCGTCTGTCGCGGATCTTGATCGGCGTCGGGCTGATCGGTCACGGGTCGAACATCGTGCTGCTCACATCGGGCAACGGTCGCGGCCTGGCCCCGATCATCGGCACCGCCGATCCATCCGAGTTCGCCGACCCGGTGCCGCAGGCCCTGGCGCTCACTTCGATCGTGATCACGTTCGGTGTCACGGCGTTCTTGCTGGCGCTCGGGTATCGGAGTTGGCGTCTGACCCACGACGACGTCGTCGAAGACGATGTCGAAGATCGCTACATCGCCCGGCATGCCGAAGCCGACCAGGTCGTCGAGGAAGAAGCGATGGCCGAACGCGAGCAAGCGGTCGAAGAGGATCGACGATGAACTCGCTCGTGGCACTCCCGGTGATCGTGCCGTTGATCGGTGCTTCCCTCGGTGTCATCGCAGCGCCCTACCGTTGGGTGCAGCGCGCCATCTCGCTCGCCGCACTGACGGCGAACGTGGTGGTCAGCATCGCGTTGTTCATCGAGGTCGACGGCGACGACATGTTGGTGATGCAGGCCGGCGGCTGGAAGGTGCCGCTCGGTATCACGCTGGCGGTCGACCGGCTGTCGGCAGTGATGCTGTTGGTGTCGTCGCTGATGATGATGTCGGTACTCGTCTACGCGATCGGCCAGGGCGCCGAAGAGTCGCGCTTTGCTGCGTTCAATCCGATCTACCTCGTGCTCGCGGCCGGGGTGTCGGCGAGTTTCGTCACCGGTGACCTGTTCAACCTGTTCGTGGCGTTCGAGATGATGCTCGTGGCGAGCTACGTGCTGCTCACGCTCGGCGGGCGGCCGGGGCAAGTGCGTTCCGGCATGTCGTACGTGGTCATCAGCCTCATCGCGTCCACGTTCTTCATCACCGCCCTCGCGTTGATCTACTCGGCGACCGGCACGGTCAACATGGCCGAGCTGTCACAGCGGATCCCCGAGCTGTCGAGCGGCGTTCGCGTCGGGTTCTCACTCCTGTTGATCCTGGTGTTCGGCATCAAGGCGGGGTTGTTCCCGCTCTTCTTCTGGTTGCCCGACAGCTATCCGACGGCTCCCGGTGCGATCACTGCCGTGTTCGCCGGCCTGCTCACGAAGGTGGGGGTGTACGCGATCATCCGGTCCCAGACACTGCTGTTCCCGATCGACGCACAGCAAGGGTCGTTCCTGTTGGTGCTCGCCGGGTTCACGATGGTGGTCGGTGTCCTCGGCGCGCTGGCTCAGGACGACATGCGACGGATGCTGTCGTTCCACATCGTCAGCCACATCGGCTACATGATCTTCGGGCTCGCGCTGTTCACCCTTGCCGGCATTGCTGGTGCGGTGTTCTACGTGGTGCACCACATCGTGGTGAAGACGGCGCTGTTCCTCGTCGCTGGTCTGGTCGAGCGTCGCGCCGGTTCCGATCGGTTGTCGCGCATCGGCGGCCTGGTGCGCAGCGCCCCGATGATCGCAGTGCTGTTCGCGTTGCCGGCGTTGAGCATCGCGGGATTGCCACCGTTCTCCGGTTTCGTCGGCAAGTTCGCGCTCGTCGGGGCGGGAATCGAGTCCGACGAATGGGCGATCGTCGCGGTGAGCCTGCTCGTCAGCTTGCTGACGATGTACGTGATGGTGCGGATCTGGTCCGGCGTGTTCTGGGGCGAGCCCGAAGATCCGGCGATCGCGACGTGGATCGAATCGGACGACTCGCGGGTCCCGCGGCTGATGACCGGCGCTGCGGCCGGCGTGGTGGCGATGTCGGTGGCGCTGATGGTGTTCGCCGGCCCGCTCTACGACTACGCCGAACGAACAGCGCAGGACTTGTTGTCACCGGACCGGTACGTCGAGACCGTTCTCGGCGGCAGCCATTCCGATGTGGCGACGAAGGGGGACGACGGATGACACCCAGCGTCCGTCTCCCGGCGCTCGTGATCTGGCTCACGCTGGTGTGGGCATTGCTGTGGGGCGACTTCGGTTTTGCGAACCTGCTGGCCGGCCTGGGGGTCGCCTCGTTCGTGGTGCTCGTCGCTCGCCCCACCGGGGTGCGCTCGACGACGCTCACCTCGTTCCACCCGCTGTCGGCGCTGGTGTTCATCGGCTACTTCCTGGTGCAGTTGGTGAAGTCCAGTCTGGAGGTTGCCTGGGAGGTGATCACCCCGCGTCCCCGACGCCGCCGGGCGATCATCTCGGTGCCGATGCACGTCGCAACCGACGGCTTGGTCACGCTGGTCGGCAACGCGATCACGCTCACGCCCGGCACGCTGACCATCGATGTTCGCCGCCCCGACGCCGACGAGCCTCCGGTGTTGTACGTGCACGCACTTCACTTCACCGATGTCGAGTCGTTGCGACTCGACGTTCTTCGACTCGAGCGTCTCGCCGTGCGTGCGTTCGGTACCAAGGAGCAGCGCGCAGATCTCGATCTGGTCGTTGCAGCGTCGCTGGGAGATGCACCATGACCTCGCTGGCACTCGTGTTGCTCGCGATCGGGGCTGCGGGGTTCGTGTTCCGTCTGCTCAAGGGGCCGAGTCTGTCCGACCGTGTCGTGGGGCTCGACGGGCTGCAATCGGTCGTCGTGATCGCCATCATCGTCGCGGCGGCGAGATCCGACAGCGGGATCACGATCGAGACCGTGCTCGTCGCGGTACTGGTCGGTTTCGTCGGCACCACTGCGTTGTCGCGTTTCGTCGAACGGCGAGGCAACTGATGGGCCTGGTCAGCGGCCTGTTGATCGTGGTTGGGTCGGCGTTGGCGATGATCGGTGGCGTCGGAGCGGTCAGATTCCCCGATGTGTTGTCGCGTATGCACGCTGCGGCCAAGGCGCCGACCCTCGGGCTGGTACTGGTGTCGATCGGGGCGGCGATCGCGATCGACACGCTGCTGGCGTACACGACGCTGCTGCTCGTGGTGATCCTGCAGTTGTTGTCGTCACCGGTCGGTGCGCATGCGCTCAGCCGGGCTTCGCGTCGCCAGAGTCCTGCAGCGCTCGACGGCCCCGATCATCTGTCGCGTGACGAGGCGGTCACCGAGCTCGACGGCGCCGAATAGCGCTCGCTCGACGAGCCCTGCGCTAGCTCTGAATGATGCGGATCGACTCGATCGCGATCGGCTCGGTCGGCTCACCCGTCGGCGTTCCGGCTGCTGCCATTGCTGCGACGGTGGTGTCGAAGCCGTCGACGACCTGACCGAACAACGCGTACTCGGGGGGCAGCGACGCCCCGTCCGATCCGGTGATGATGAAGAACTGGCTGCCGGCGCTGTCGGGTGCTGGGGTCTTGGCCATCGCGATCGAGCCGATCTGGTACGGCACGGTCGGAGGCTCGTCGACGATCGTGTACCCCGGTCCACCTGTTCCGGTGGCGGTCGGGTCGCCGCACTGCACCACGAAGTTGGGAATGATGCGATGGCACACGGTGTCGTCGAAGTACTGATTGCGTGCCAGGTACACGAAGTTGTTCGCTGCCACGGGCGCCGTTTCCGGATCGACCGCAATGGTGAACTCGCCCTGGTTGGTGGTGACGATTGCCTCGTACGACGCGGCCGGATCGAGGCACGACGGCGGGGCCGAGTCGAACTCGCGCGTCTGTGAGTCGGCGCCGGCGATCGGCGGGCAGTCGGCGTCGCTTGGTGCGACGTCTTGCGTGGAGGTCTCGTCGGTCGCCGCGTCGTCGGTGTCGCCACTGGTGGTCGCCTCGGTGGCGTCGGCGGCGGGAACGTCGGAGTCGCTACCGCAACCCGCGACGACGACGAGTACTGCGGCAACCGCAACGGCGAGACGCGAGGTCATGTCCGTCAGCCGTCGGTGGTGTCGGTGGTCTCTGCCACGGTGACGATCGGCGTGTCCGGGTCGAGTGGCTCGTCGTCATCGCCGGTGCCGACGATCGTGCTGGCGATCCAGACGAACAAGATGATCGCAACGAGAGCGGCCACGCCGATCGCCACCTTGCGGTAGATCTTGCGCCGGGCAGCAGATTGCACCTCTTGCTGATGCTTCAGGGCTCGGTTGGCTTTCTGGCGTTCGCGTTTCTCGGTTCCCACAGGTGCGGCAGGTTAGCGGTCGTTGCGGCCTCAAGTCCGGCGCTCGAGCGACCGATGTTGCTGACGGAATGTGGCGGAAGGCGGCAACAGGCGGCGCGCAGCGCGGTGCGTTGGACGCGACGACTCGCTGGGCCGGACGGCTCGCGTGCGTCGCGGGTGTCGCCGCGTGGTTGCTCTGGCTTGCGTGGCGGTGCACCACGATGACGTTCGACGTGATTGGTCTGGTCGTGTTGAGCTTCGAATTGGCGGCGTTCGCGGCTGCGACCGCACTCGGCGCAGCACTCTGGGCGCTTCCACAGCGGGCTCGTCCGGTTCCGTCGGCGATGCTGCCCGATGTGGTCGCGGATCTCCTCGGCCTCGATCGACTCCGCTCGATCGGCGTCCACGGAGTCGACGACCGCGGCGAGGTCGCTCGGGCTCGTCACGGACTCCGGCTGCTCGACCCCCGTCGACCCCGAAGTCGATCGAGCGCCGCCGAAACGGACAGCGGACGCCCGCTCGCCAACGCTGCCTGGGCGCTGGTCGCGGTCGAGGGAATCCGCCGCGGCGTGTTCGTGATGCTGCTCGTGGTGGTGCTGCTCACCGGCCGTTCGCCGTTTGGCGTGCCGCCATGGTGGATCCTGGGTTCGCTGATCGCTGCTCAGGCCCTGTTCGCCACTGGGCACTGGTTGCTCTCGGGTGGAGTGCTGCGTCCGGGCGCCCGACTGCGTTGGTCGATGGCGTCGATCGGTGCCGGGCTCGGCGACGGAACCTCGCGTTCGGGCCTACCCATCCGTTGGACGGCCACGCTGGCCACGATGATCGTGCTCAACCTGGCGGTGGCCCTGCGCGGTCTGAGCGATCGGTGGACGCATGGCTTGGCACCGATGCCGCACGACGAGCGCGTCGTCGCGATGGTCGTGGCGTGGTGGATGGTGATCGTTGGCTTTGCGGCCCTGCGGATCCTCGTCCAACCGTCATTGGGCTACTACGGCGCAACGCATCGACTGGAGGAGAACTCCACCCGTCGGCTCGCCTTGGGCACCACCTTGGCGGTCGCAATGGTGGGCTTCGTTGCCGGCGTGCTTCCCGGCGGCTTGCCGGCGTGATCCGACTGGCTCGAGCGTGCTTCGCCCCGCGAAGCCGGCCGGGGGGAGACCTCGCTTGTACATTGGTGTCCGTGCCCAACCTCCGCCTGTTCGCTTCGGCCCGTGAGGCTGCCGGGACGGGAACCGATGTCGTCGACGGCGCCACGGTTCGCGAGGTGCTCGCAGCTGCAGAACAGCGCTACGGCGATCGGTTCACCGAAGTACTCGGCACCTGTCGAGTGTGGGTGAACGGCGAGGCAATCTCGATCGACGCACCCGTCGGTCAACATGACGAGGTGGCGGTCCTGCCACCCGTGTCCGGAGGATCCACGTGACCACGACCCAGCTGCCCGACCCTGCGGAACTCTCGCTCGATGACCTGCGCAGCCTTCGCCAGCAACTCCAACTCGAAGACGACGCGGTGTCGTACGCCCGACGTGTCGCACAGGCCCGCCTCGACCTGGTGAAGGCCGAGGCGCGTCACCGCACCGAGCACTCCGATTCGGTGGTCGACGAGGAGCTGCGCACGGTGTTGTCGAGCCATCTCACCGGCGGACCTGCCCGGCCGCCCCGGCCCACCGAGGATCTCAGCGATCACCCGCTGGCGGTCGAACTCGACGAGCTGTGCGCCTCGAAGGGTCTCGGTCGATTGAAGTCGCTCGACGACGCACAACTCGTCGTGCTCACCGAGGCCATCGCTGCGTTCGAGGTGCGCGTGTCGTCTGATCGACGGACCCGATTCGATCAACTCGATGCGCTCAGCGCGGAACTCGTGCGTCGTTATCGCGACGGCGAAGCCGACGTCGACAGCCTCCCCGACTGACCGCGGATCCCCCAGCCCTGGTCCCTGGGCCGCGCTGGTTCCGAATGCCCCGGGCACGGGGAACCGTGATCGCGTTGTTATCGTCGGCGGGGTTGTGCAACGGGCCGCGGTGATCTCCCTCCACACCTCACCCCTGCTGCAGCCGGGCTCCGGCGACAGCGGCGGGATGAACGTGTACGTCCGCGAGCTGGGTTCTGCTCTCGCTCAGGCGGGCGTCGAAACCACCACGTTCACCCGTACCGACCGTGCCGGCCTGCCCGCTGAGGTCGTGGTCGAACCGGGCCACCGAGTGGTGCACATTCCCGCCGGTCCGCATCACCTTCCGAAAGAGGCGCTGCCCGAGGTCACCGACCAGTTCCGACACGGCGTGCTCGACTGGTTCGCCCGCAACGAACGACCCGACGTGATCCACGGCAACTACTGGCTCAGCGGTGTGGTCGGGCATCGGCTCAAGCACGAACTCGACGTGCCGTTCGTGACGACGTTCCACACCTTGGCGCGAGTGAAGGCCGCCCACGGTGACCCCGAGCCGGTGTGGCGCGATCGTGCCGAGGCCGAGATCGTCAACTGTGCTGACGCGATCTGCGTCAGCTGCGAGGAAGAAGCCGATCAGTTCCGACTGCATTTCGGCGATCCACAGGGCCGCCTCGAAATCATCGCGCCGGGCGTCGAGCACGCGTTCTTCGCTCCGGGAGATCAGGCAGGCGCTCGTCGGGCGCTCGACTTCGACATCGACCGCCCACTGTTGTTGTTCGTCGGACGGATCCAGCCGCTCAAGGGGCCCGACGTCGCGATCAGGGCGCTGGCGTCGTTGTCCGATCGGCGTGCACAGCTCGTCATCGTCGGCGGCGCGAGCGGGCTCGAGGGCGACGTCGAAACGCTCCGGGCCCACGCACTCGTCGACGAACTCGGCTTGCACGACCGGGTGATCTTCGTCGAGCCGCAGCCCCATCACATCTTGTCGACCTACTACCGAGCTGCCGACGTCGTGCTCGCTCCGAGCCGCAGTGAGAGCTTCGGATTGGTCGCGCTCGAAGCGGCAGCGTGTGGCATCCCGGTCGTTGCCAGTGCGGTGGGCGGCTTGCTCAGTCTGGTCGACGACGGTCGCACCGGCCGCCTGATCATCGGTCGCGATCCCGACGACTACGCCGCTGCGGTCGACGGGATACTCCGCGACGATGTGTTGCGAGCGCGGATGTCGGTCGCGGCGGTCGAGCGAGCCCGGCGGTACACGTGGAGCTTCGCCGCTGCCCGCTTGCGCCGCCTCTACGGGGATCTCACCGTGAACGAATTGGTGTCGTGCTGATGACCGACGTGTACGACTCCGAACAACTCGCCGACCTCGACCGGCGCATCGATTCGTGGCTCGCCGAGTTGGCAGCCGAACATGACCACATCCTGGCGCTCGACCGCGCCGACGATGGTGCGGTTCGCTGGTATGTCCGCATGCGTGGCGACGACAAGGAGTTCACCACCGTGTGGCTCACGCTCGGCCAGCGGATGCTGCGGTACGAGACCTATGTCATGCCAGCACCGGAAGAGAACGAAGCCGAGCTGTTCGAGCATCTGCTGCGACGCAACGACAGTCAGATCGGAGCGCACTTCTCGATCGGGATCGAAGACGCCGTGTTCCTGCGCGGTGAGATGCCGGTGGCGCAGGTGACTCGCGCCGAACTCGACCGGGCGCTCGGCACGCTCTACGCACTCGTCGAGCAGTGTTTCCAGGCCATGTTGCGCATCGGATTCCGCAGCCGCTTCGGTTGAGCCCACGAGGTCGCGTTCCCGTTCGCCGAACCCACCGCCCACTGTGGTGGTGTCCGGGCGGGTGCGCTCGGGGGAGTCGGTCCCACTTCCTCCCGCCCGGACAACACCCAGCACTGCCCGAGCGATGAGCGGGGCGCACTGGCGGGCAAGCGCGCAAGCCGATGAGCGGGGCGCACTGCGGGGTGCTGTTCGCTCATCGCTCCGGGTTGGCGCGGTAGGTTCGGCGCGTGGACGATCGGGCATGTGAACTCGCAATCATCGGTGGCGGCAACATGGGCGCAGCGCTGCTCGGTGGGCTGGTCGACTCGGGCGCGTTCGAGGGGTCGGCGCTCTGTGTGGTCGAGCTCGACGACACCCGTCGTGCGCAGCTGGCTTCGCTCTTCCCGACCGTGACAGTCGTGGCCACGGTTCCAACGTGTGCGGGCGCTGTGCTGGCGGTGAAGCCCGACGGTGTTCCGTCTGCGGCCGCCGCGGTCTCCGAGGCAGGGGCGGGGCGCGTGTTGTCGATCGCTGCTGGCGTGCGCCTGGCGACGATCGAAGCTGCCGCCGGGCCGGGTGTCGCCGTCGTGCGAGCGATGCCCAACACACCGGCGCTCGTGCGGCTCGGCGCGTGTGCGATCGCTGCCGGCGACGCAGCGGATGCCGATGACGTTGCGTGGGCGCGCTCGATCCTCGAAGCGGTCGGCACGGTCGACGAGGTCGACGAAGTCGACCTCGACGCATTCACCGGGGTGGCCGGTTCGGGCCCCGCATACGTGTTCCTGCTCGCCGAGGCGCTCACCGATGCAGCGGTGGAGGAGGGCCTCGACCGGGAGATGGCCGAGCGTGTGGTGCGACAGTTGCTGCTCGGCTCGGCCACCTTGCTCGACCGCGAAGGCGACCCCACCCGTCTGCGTGAGATGGTCACCTCGCCCAATGGCACGACGGCAGCGGGGCTCGCAGCACTCGGCGACCGCGACCTGCGCGGGGCGGTCTCGGCGGCGGTGCGCGCCGCCACGACTCGCAGCCGCGAACTCGGCTGACGCTGTCCGCCAGCGGCTGCGACGACTCGGTGGCCAATTCCCGATCGAGCAGGTCGAGAATTTCATTGCTGTTTTTTGCATGTGCCACTTTTCACATGGGTTCGGGTGCCCTAAGGTGACGTTCGTGGAGACGCGTCCGCCGGAAACGGCGGGCAGCGCCGACAGGGCTGGTGCCATCGGGGGGTTGGCACCGGCCCTTGTCGCGTCTCGGGCCGGTTCGCAGTAGGTTCGCCCCATGGGTCGTCGCTACGAAACGGTGTCGTTCCTCTCGGACTACGGCACCGCTGACGAGTTCGTCGGGGTCGTCCACTCGGTGATCCGTGATCTCGCACCGCATGCCCGTGTGATCGACCTCACCCACGGAGTCGCCCCCTTCGACGTTCGCGCCGGTTCGCTCGCGCTCGCTCGCAGTATCAGTTACGTCGCTTCCGGCGTGGTGCTCGCCGTCGTCGATCCGGGTGTTGCGACCACTCGCCGTGCGATCGCTGTCGAGGTGGCTGACGGCGATGGGGTGCTCGTGGGCCCGGACAACGGGTTGCTCGCCCCTGCGGTCGCGTTGGCGGGTGGAGCTGGACGCGCAGTCGAGCTGACCAACACCCAGTGGCACCTGCCGTCGCCGGGTGCCACGTTTGCCGGACGTGACGTGTTCGCTCCGGTCGCTGCTCAGCTCTGCAATGGCGTCGATCTGACCGAGCTCGGTGACCTGGTCGATGCCGACCTGCTGCTGCCCGGCGTCGTCGCGCTGGCGCAAGCCGACGACGACACCGTGATCGCGCAGGTCCTCTGGGTCGACCGGTACGGCAACGCTCAGCTCAACGTCGGACCCGACGACCTGCCCGAGGGCTTCGGCTCGCGGATCGATGTCCGATGCAGTTCGCCGACCGATCCCACCGGCGGCGCAGTGCGAAGCGCCACCCTGGCAACGTCGTTCGCCGAACTCGTCGGAGGCGCCGTCGGCCTGGTGCTCGACTCGTCGGGGCTGCTCGCTGTGGCGATGGATCAGCGGTCCGCCGCCGACGAACTCGGCCTCGATGTCGGCGACCAGGTCACCCTCACGGCATCGACCGGTGACGGCATCACCCAGCCGGTGACGCTGCGACGCCAGCAGGGGTAGCCTCGCGGCATGCGCCCCGCCACCACGTTGACGCTCGGTCTGCTGCTGCTGGTCATCCTCGTGGCAGGCGTCGTTTCGCTCCTCAGCCTCTGATCCTGCGGGGTTCGTGTCTCGAACGGTGACGCGCGGCAACACGCGACGAGTACGATTCGTTTCGAGCGCGGCAGAGGGCTGCGCAGGGGGACACCGTGAATCTCGCGCACATCATCGACGGTCACGACGACGATTCGATCGCTCTCATCTGGCGGAATCGAGTCACCACCTATGGCGAGCTGCGCCAACAGGTCGCGGCATTCCGAGGCGGACTCGCCGCAACAGGTGTTGGAGTCGACGACCGTGTCGCGATCGTCGTCGGCAATTCTCCACACTTCGTCGTGGCCTACCTCGCCACCATCGGCCTGGGTGCGGTCGCGGTGCCACTCAATCCTTCGAGCCCTGGACCCGAACTGCAGTCGGAACTCGCAGTGGTCGGCGCCCGTGTCGTGGTCGTCGACAAGCTGGGTGCAGCCAACTGGTCGCAGGTCGACCAGGCAGCCACGCCGTCGATCGAGGCAACCGTGACCACCGAGGCGATCGCGGGCATCGACGATGTGGTCGCGTTCGACGATCTGTTGGCCGCCGACCCGGTCGACATCGTCGAGGTCGAGGGAGCTCACCTCGCAGCACTCATGTTCACCAGCGGCACCGCCGGGTCGCCGCGCGCCGCCATGCTGACCCACGCAAACCTGCTGGCCAACCTGGAGCAGAGCCTCTCCGCCGAGGGCCACATCAGCAACGACGACGTGATCTACGGGGTGCTGCCGCTGTTCCACATCTTCGGGCTGAATGTCGTCGTCGGCCTCGGGCTCCGCGTCGGCGCCACGATCGTGCTCGTCCAACGGTTCGACCCCGCCACGGCGGTGCAGTCGATCACAGGACCGCGGCATCACGGTCATCCCCGGTGCGCCTGCGCTCTGGGGGTCGTTCGCCCACTTCGACGAGCTCGATCCCGCCGCCTTCGCCACCGTGCGCCTCGCGCTGTCCGGTGCCTCGCGTCTGCCGATCAGTGTTGCTCGCACCATGCACGAGCGGTTCGGCATCGAGATCCGCGAGGGGTACGGGCTCACCGAGGCGTCGCCGATCGTCACCACCTCCACCGGCGTCACGCCACGATTCGGATCCGTGGGCAGGGCGCTGGCCGGCGTCGAGATCCGTCTGGTGAACGGGAACGGCGAGGCGCTCGTCGGTGATGTCGGTGAGGTCTGGGTACGCGGCGACAACGTGTTTGCCGGCTACTACGGCGACCCCGACGCCACCGCTGAAGTCCTCGACGGCGATGGTTGGCTGCACACCGGCGACATGGCCACCACCGACGACGACGGCTACCTCTATCTGGTCGACCGATCGAAGGATCTCATCATCGTGTCGGGCTTCAACGTGTTCCCGGCCGAGGTCGAGGAGATGTTGGAGGCCCACCCGGCGGTGTCCGAGGCGGCGGTCGTCGGAGTCGCCCACCCGCACACTGGCGAAGCCGTCAAGGCCTACGTGGTGACCACCCCCGGTTCCGATGTCGATGAAGAAGCACTGATCGAGCACTCGCTCGATCACCTCGCCCGCTACAAGTGTCCGAGCAAGGTGATCTTCGTCGATGCGCTGCCGCGCAACGCGTCAGGCAAGCTCGTGCGCCGGAGTCTCGACGACGCATTACGCGTCGGCGTCGTCCCTGCCTGAGCTTTGTGAAAACGTGCACGAGCGGCCTAACGTGGACGGCTCATGGCTGGTCAACGAGCACGACGCCGCATCCCCGAAGCGACCGTGGCCCGGCTGCCGGTGTACCTGCGGATCCTCTCGGAGCGGTTCGAGGCCAACGTCACCAGCATCTCGTCCGAAGAACTCGCTGAGTTCGCGGGGCTGAACGCCGCCAAGGTTCGCAAGGACCTGAGCTATCTCGGCAGCTACGGCACCCGCGGTGTCGGCTACGACATCGAGTTCCTCGTGTTCCAGATCCGTCGTGAGCTCGGCCTGACGCACGATTGGCACGTCGTCATCGTGGGTGCGGGCAATCTCGGCCAGGCGCTCGCCGGGTACAACGGCTTCGGCGACCGGGGTTTTCCCGTTGGCGCCATCGTCGATGTCGACGAGAGCAAGGTCGGTTCGGTGATCGGCGGCGTTCGAGTTCGTCACCTCGACGAACTCGCCAAGGTCGTCCAGGCTCGCAACATCTCGATCGGTGTCATCGCCACGCCGGGCGGGGCTGCCCAGGAAGCAGCCGATGCGCTCGTCGGTGCTGGCGTCACCAGTTTGCTCAACTTTGCGCCCTGCGTGATCGGGGTGCCCCATGGCATCAGCGTGCGCAAGGTCGATCTGGCGGTCGAACTGCAGATCCTGAGCTACTACGAACAGCGTCGGGCAACGGCGGCACCGGCGGCCGGACTTCGTGTCGTGCCCGGCGAGCCGCGACGTGGTGTGACGGCGTAGGGTTGTTGCCGAATGTCCATTCTCGTCGTCGGCGTCAACCACCGCAGTGGGCCCTTGGCTCTCCTCGAGCGCGTCACGATTTCGCCTGATCGCCTCGCCAAGGCCGTGAACGGGCTCGCCCAGCGCGACAACGTGCGCGAAGCGGTCATCCTGTCGACCTGCAACCGCACCGAGGTGTACGTCGTCGCCGAACTGTTCCACGGCGCCTACGGCGACGTACGCGACATGCTCTGCGAACTCGGCGGGCTCGGCATCGACGAGTTGACGCCGCACCTGTACAGCCAGCACGACACCGCTGCGGTCACCCACCTGCTCGAAGTGGCCGCTGGTCTCGATTCGGCCGTTCTGGGCGAGAGCGAAATCCTCGGCCAGGTTCGTTCGGCCTGGGACGTGGCCCAGCAGGAGGGAGCGTCCCGCTCGACGCTCAACCAGTTGTTCCGCAGCGCCCTCGGTGCCGGGAAACGTGCCCGCACCGAAACCGGGATCGCCCGGGGTACCGCATCGATCAGCCATGCCGCTGTCGAGATGATCACCGACGTCGTCGGTGATCTCGGTGGCCGCCGTGTGCTCGTCGTCGGTGCCGGTTCGATGGGTGAAGGCGTTGCTGTGGCCCTGCGCCGAGCAGGTGGTGCAGAGATCCTGGTGGCCAATCGGACCTCCGATCGCGGATCGGCCCTCGCCGAACGAGTCGATGGGGTCTCGGTTGGTTTCGATCGGCTGTCCGAAGCCGTCGCCGCCGCCGATGTCATCGTCGTCGGCACGGGTGCCGACGAGGCCGTGCTCACCACGAACCTCGTCGCCGCCGCACGCTCGAACAGCGCCTCGGTCCGGCCGCTGCACATCGTCGACATCGGTGTGCCACGAAACGTCGACCCGTCGGTCGGCGACCTCCCGGGTGTCACACTCGCAGATCTCGACGATCTACGCGACTGGGCCGATCGTGGCCTGTCACATCGCGCAGCCGAGGCCGAACGTGTTCGGGTCATCGTCGCCGAGGAGACCGAACGTTTCCTCGTCGATTCCACAGCGCGCCAGGCTGCCCCCCTCGTTGCGTTGATGCACGGTGCGGCCGATCGGGTGCGTGGCGCCGAAGTCGAGCGGTTCGCCGGCCGGTTGGCCGAACTCGACCCGGCCCAGCTCGATGCGGTCGAATCGTTGACCAAGGCCATCGTCGCCAAGCTCTTGCACGAGCCCTCGGTGCGGCTCAAGGCGCAAGCGGGCACACCGCAAGGCGAGCGAAATGCCGCTGCCATGCGCGACCTGTTCGACCTCGGGTGAGCACGCCGTGAGCGGCATCTCCCTCGCTCCATTGCGACTTGCCACGCGCGGGTCCCGTCAGGCGCTCGGACAGTCCGGCGCCGTGGCGGCGGCGATCACTTCGGCGACGGGTCGCACGGTCGAGCTGGTCACGATCGAGACCACCGGTGATGTCCGCCTCGATGTGCCCTTGCACGTGATCGGCGGCCAGGGTGTGTTCGTCAAGGAGGTGCAGCGTGCGGTGCTCGACGATCGTGCCGACCTCGCTGTGCACTCCGCCAAGGACTTGCCGTCGGCCCCCGCCGATGGGCTGATGATCGCAGCGTTCTGCGAGCGGCGTGATCCGCGCGACGTGTTGGTGGGCTCCACGCTTGCCGCGCTCGTCGAAGGAAGCACGGTCGCCACGGGTTCGGTGCGACGTCGCGCCCAGTTGCGCCGCGTTCGACCCGACCTCCAGTTCGCGGAGTTGCGCGGCAACATCGATCGCCGGCTGTCGAAGATTCCCGACGGTGGGGCGATCGTGATGGCTGCGGCAGCGCTCGACATCTTGGACTTGAACGATCGGATCGCCGAAACGCTCGACACCGAAGAGTTCGTGCCGGCGGTCGGGCAGGGATGTGTCGCTGTCGAGTGCCGTGCCGACGATGCTGCGACCGGCGAAGCGTTGGCTGCGATCGATCATCCGCCCACCCGCCACGACGTCGAGGTCGAACGGGCCTTCCTGGCAGAACTCGGCAGTGGTTGTTCACTGCCGGTCGGGGCGCACGTTCGTGCCGGGATGTTGTGGACGTTTCTCGCCGACCTCGACACCGGTCTGTCGGTGTCGGACGAGATCGAGCTTCCGGGCGGCGCCGCCGACCTCGAGATCGCTCGAACGGCTGCCCGAGCGTCGTACGAGGCACTGTCGTGAGGGCGGCGACAGAGTGACCGGCGCACTGGACGGTTGCCGCGTGCTCGTCACGCGGGAACGGCCCGGTGAACTCGGCGCGATGCTCGCCGCACGCGGAGCGACGGTTGTACATGTCCCCCTCATCGAGGTCATCGAGCCAGCCGACAACGGGAGTGCGTTGCGTGATGAGCTCTCCCGACTCGACCGCTACGGCTGGTTGATCGTCACCTCGCCGGCTGGAGCCGAGCGCGTCGGCGAGGCCGCCCGTTCAGCGCCCGGCGTGCGCCTTGCAGCGGTCGGCACGGCAACGGCACGTGTGCTCGCCGCCGAGGCCGGCCGCAGCGTCGACGTGGTCCCGTCCGTGCAGCGCGCCGAGGCATTGGCCGAACAACTCGTCGCTGAGATTGTCGGTCCACCAGCGAATCCTGATCGCTCAGGCCGACATCGCTGCGCCGACGCTTGCCGATGTGTTGCGACACGTGGGCCATGATGTGACAACAGTGACGGCGTATCGCACGATTGCGCGGCAGCCAGATGTCGCGGCGGCCGATGGGGCCGACGCGGTGCTGTTTGCCAGCGGCTCGGCGGTCGAGAGCTGGTGTCGCGCCTTCGGCCCCAGCGGGCCGCCGTTGGTGGTGGCCATCGGTCCGTCGACGGCTGCCGTCGCCGATCGATTGGGCCTCAAGGTGTCGTCCGTTTCGGCCGATCACTCCATTGATGGACTCGTGACCGAGCTCGAACGCCTTCGAGGGGTCGCCGCCCCGGCGGACCGCAACGGGCCGCCGCGTCGGAAATCGCCGGAGTGCTGCAAGAATTGCTCCCACGAGCCGAGTAGAGGACGGGAAGACACGAAGTGAGAAGCGAGGTGACCGAGCGGAGCGGGCGTCGGCGCACCGTTGGCGCGCTCGCAGGTGTGCTGTGTGCCGGGTTCGTCCTGAGCGCCAGCGCCGTTGATGCTCGTGCGTCTGCAGCCCTCGGTGGCTTCAGCGCCACCGGTACCGTCGCCACCGCTGCGCCCGAAGGCCAGGCGTTCGGATCGTCCGCTGTCGTGTCAGGTGACGGCCGATTCGTGGCATACGAAGGCCTGCCAGGGGCTGGAGATCCGGCGGCTGCAGCAGCCGATGCGCGAACGTCCACCGTGTACGTCACCGATCGTGAAACCGCCACCACCGTCGAGGTCACGGTCGTGCCCGAGGGGCAGCGACCCGGCAACTCGATCCATCCCGTGCTCTCAGGCGACGGGTGCAGCATCGTGGTCACCACCGAACTCTCACTCGACGTCTTCCGCGACGACGACACCGGGTTGCGATGGGACGTCTACCGTCAACGGCTCGAACACTGCGGCGGGGTTCCCGGCGACTGGGAACTGGTGTCGACACGCCCGGGCGATGCGCCCATCGCTCGAGACGACGTCGTCATCGCCGACCCCCCGGCGGTGTCACGCGCCGGCACGTTGATCGCCTACACCCACCCCGCCACCGAGTTCTTCGACCAGGGCAACCTCACCTCGGTCACGCTGGTCGATCTCGGACAACCGATCGGCAGCGTCGGCCGTTCGCAGCCCGTCGCCGGGATGCCGATCATCACTCCCGACACCGAATACACCCACGTGGGAATCGACCAGCCAGCACTGTCCGGCGACGGCCGTTTCGTCGCCTACCGCTCCGATGCGTCATCGACCGAGGCGGTGGCCGGATGGGGTTACGGGCCAGTGGCAGGAGGCCCCGCCACCCGGCAGGTGTTCGTCTGGGACCGCGAGCAGCCCGACCCGTTCGAGGCGGTCAAGCTCGTGTCGACACGTGTCGACGGACTCCCCACCATGACCGGCGCTGCCGAGCCGACCTTGTCACGCGATGGGCGCGTGGTTGCCTTCACCAGCACCGATGTGGGTCTGGTGCCAGCGGTGTTCCCCCCGTGCGCTGACGAGTGCGCGAGTCAGGTGTATCACCTCGACCGCGACGTCGACGCCAACGGCCTCTTCGACGAGCCGACCCGCACAGCGATGACGCTGGTGAGTAGCGAGCCCGGGAGCAATCCAGTGGTTGCCGGCACGGCACCTTCCTCGCAACCGTCGCTCAGCGCCGACGGTCAACTCGTCGCGTTCATCACCAAAGCCACCAATCTGCAAGTCGTCGAAGCAGGCGGAGGCGGTGCGACCACCGATGGTGACCTCCTCATTGCCGATGTGGCTCGAGACACGTTGCGACGAGTCGCGATGACCGAAGGCGGAGTGCGCCCAGCGTTGGCCTCGCATTCCGGTCCGCAGCTCAGCGACACCGGGCGAACGATCGTGTTCGACACGCTCGCCGCCTCGCAGCTCGTGCCCGGCAGCCGCACCGGGACGTCAGGTCGTCACCATTGCCAGCCCCCCGTCGTTGGCGCTGGCCGAAGGTGATCTGGGCACCACCTTGGTCGGCTTCACGAGCGACGAATGGTATGTGGCGGTCAACAACGATGGCCCGACCACGTTCACCCCCTCGAAGGTCACGGTGTCCGACACTCGGTTCCAGATCAACGAAGAGCTGAGCACCTGCACCCTCGGTGCGCCGGTGCCGCCGGGGGGCGACTGCACTGTTCGGCTCACCTTCACCCCCAGCCAGCCGGGTCCGGTGAGTGCAACGCTCACCGTTGCCGAAGAGGGTTTCCAGGCGGTGTCGGTGTCGACCACGGTTCGAGGTTCCGGTGGCGACCCGATGTTGCGGACCAACCCGGCCGGCCAGGCGCTCGGTTCGGTGGTCGTTGGCCAGTCGAGTGCCGAGTTCCTCTTCGACGTCGAGAACATCTCGATGTTGCCCACCTCGGTGGCGTCGATTCGTGTCGTCGGGTCCACATCCTGGCGACTTCGTCATCTCGTCCAACAGCTGCGAGGGGCGATCGCTGAATCCTCGTTCGACCTGCTCGGTCGGTGTCACGTTCACTCCAACCGCATCCGGCCAGCGTTCGGCGGTCATCGAACTCGCCACGCCCACCGGGCAGTACACCGTGATGGTCCCCGACGGCGAAGGCCGCTACGAGCCGAAGTTCCTGCTCGATGCCACCGAAGTCGAGGCCGGCCGTGAGTTCGGTGTGGGCGGCGGTGGGTTCCCACCGTCGACGCCGGTGTCCATCTTGTTCGGTGACGACGCTCGGAGCCAGGTCGATCTGGTCACCGACGAACAGGGCGGATTCCTCGCCCTGATCCCGACACTCGTGAGTGAATTCGGCGGCGTTCGAACCGTGGTGGCCCAGGCAGCTGACGGCACCACAGCGTCGTCTCGGATCCTGGTGATCGCAGCTCCCGACCCGATGGCCGGACTTCCCGGCTTCGGTCTCGGCTGACACGACGCCGTCGGGTCGCCGTCGTTCGGGCCCGCTCGGGGCCCCGGAACTCACCCGTCTGTTGCTTCGGCCAGGCCGACCATGTTGAGAGCGGTCGTGCACGTCGAACGGGTTGCATCACCGATCTGGTCGCATCGCACCGAGAAGGTGATGTTGTCGCCCGGGTCGAGGCGGATCGGGGTGATCCGTGGTTCGAAGTACGAGCCGCGCACGTTGTCCAACGACCAGATGAAGATGGGCTCGGTGTTGACCAGCAGTGTGGCCACACCTCGATCGTTGAACGTGTTCTCGATTCGGAGGTCGGTCAGGTCGAACGTGCCGCCATCGGGAAGCGTGGTCGACTCATCTGCGGTCTGGGTGAGTGGTGCTGCGACGTCGAAGCGAAAGAACGTCGGCACGCCGGCGGTCTGGGATCCTTCACCGCCGGAAACTGGCGTGGTGGGCGTGGTGACCTGTTCGTCGTCGGTGCTGGCATTGCCACCTTGGTCGGTTGGGGCGAGCTCGTCGATGCGGCTGTCGACCTGATCGGCTGCGGCGTCTTCGATCGTCGGTTTGACGACCCCGAACCATGCAAACACCGCGGCTGCGAGCAAGGCAGCGACCGCTGCGGCACGGGCGATGGCCGCGCCCGGAATCGTCGGCGACTGCACCAGTGACATCGGCGAGATCACGGGGTCGAGTCCCTGGCGGGCGGCTTCGACTTCGAAATCGATGGTTCGGGTGGAGCGTCGCAGGCCACGCTTCGCGCGCGCCTTGAGCCTGACGAGGGTGGCCGACCCTGGCCCGACGCCGACGGCTGGCGGATCGAAGTCGCCATCGATGCGTTCGCTTGCGTCGACGAGGTGCAACCGGCAGCTCGCCACGGTGTTTCCGTGGTTCTCCACCATGAACTCGAACGTGGATCGGTGCCGTGCACGTTGGATCGGTTGCAGCGCGACGATTCGGCAGTCGTCGAACGGCGCGATCATCAAGGTGGCTTCGGCAACGACAGCGTCGTCGGATTCACCGAGCGGAATGATCCGAATTGCAATCGAGGTGGGACCGGCCGTGGTCGACGGCAGCTCCGGCGGAGCGATGGTGACCTCGATGATGTCCTGCGAGCCTCCGAAGAGCGTGAGGTTGCCGGGGGTGAGCGTGGTCCAACTCGCCGTCAATCCCGCCGGGACGATCGTGTACGACTCGGTCTCGTCGCCCAGATTGTGAATCGTGAGCGGCAGGGTCAGGGTGGTGCCCGGAGCGAGCGAGACTTCGTCGTTGGAGAACCAGGCGTGGACCGACACGCCGAGCACGCTACCGCGTGGTCGGCTCTGCAACAGGGCGTCACCGTTAGGCTCGACGGCGTGGCCCGCCCTGAGAAGTTGACCCCGATGGTCCGTCCGCGTCGACTCCGTCGGACCGCGGCGATCCGTGATCTCGTGGCGCAACACCACCTACGCGTCGACGACCTCGTCGCTCCACTCTTCGTGCGCGAAGGCATCGACGAACCACAACCGATCACCTCACTTCCCGGGGTCGTGCAGCACACCCGGTCGTCACTTCGTGCCGAGGTTGCGTCGCTCGCCGAACTCGGGGTGCGCGCGGTGATCCTGTTCGGTGTACCCGAAACCAAGGATCCGACCGGGAGCGGGGCCTACGACCCCGACGGTGTCGTCCAGGTGGCGTTGCGCGACCTCGGCGACGATCTCGGCGACGACATCGTGGTGATGGCCGACCTGTGTGTCGACGAGTACACCGATCACGGCCACTGTGGCATCGTGGCCGCCGACGGCAGCGTCGACAACGACGCCACGCTCGAGATCTATGCCCGAGCAGCGGTCGCGCAGGCAGCAGCGGGCGCTCAGGTCGTTGCCCCCAGCGGCATGATGGACGGCCAGGTTGCGGTGATCCGAGATGCTCTCGACACCGAAGGGTTCACCGACGTCGCGATCATGGCGTACGCAGCGAAGTTCGCCAGCGCGCTCTACGGGCCGTTCCGAGATGCCGTCGACGTGTCGATCGTCGGCGGTGGCGACCGCAAGGGATATCAACAGGACTGGCGCAACTCCCGCGAGGCACAGCTCGAAATCGACCTCGACGTGGCCGAGGGAGCCGACATCGTGATGGTCAAGCCGGCGCTTGCGTATCTCGACGTGATCGCCGAGGCATCGGCCCGCCTCGACGTGCCGATGGCGGCGTACCACGTCAGCGGCGAGTACGCGATGATCCATGCCGCAGCCGAGCGCGGTTGGATCGACGGTGACGCCGTTGCACTCGAACACCTCACCTCGATCAAGCGTGCCGGCGCCGACATCATCCTCACCTACTTCGCTCGGTGGTACGCCGAGTCGATCGCGAACGGACACATCACGTCATGACCCCCGAATCCGCAGTCGGCATCCCTCCGTGTGACCCCGATGCATGTGAGCGCGCCGGGTGCACTCCGACGTTGTGCACCGGAGCCGGCGTTGCCTCGAATGCCGTGCTGTTCGAACGCTCGCGCCGAGCCATCCCAGGTGGGGTCAACTCGTCCATCCGGGCGTTCAAGGCCGTCGGCGGAGAGCCCTACGTGGTGGCTCGGGCCTCGGGCGCCACGATCACCGATGTCGAAGGCACCACCTACTTCGACCTCGTACAGAGCTACGGCGCAGTCATCCTCGGTCACGCCCATCCGGCGATCACACGTGCTGTCGGCGCCGCAGCTGCCGACGGCACCTCGTACGGTGCGCCCACCCCGCGCGAGATGAAGCTCGCCGAAGCGATTTCGGCCCGTGTGCCGAGCTGCGAACGGGTGCGGCTCATGAACTCCGGTACCGAAGCGACGAGCACCGCGATACGCCTGGCACGCGGCGTGACCGGGCGTGACCGAATCGTGACATTCGCCGGCAACTTCCACGGCGCCACCGACGCGCTGCTCGTCACCGGTGGGAGCGGGGTGGCAACCCTCGGATTGCCCGGCACAGCAGGTGTGCCCGACGGTGCGGTGGCAGCCACCATCGTCGCTCCGTACAACGTCATCCCCGAACTCGACGACCGCGTCGCGGCAATCATCGTCGAGCCGGTCGCGGCGAACATGGGTGTCGTGGCGCCGGCACCTGGTTTCCTCGAGGGCTTGCGTGCGGAGTGCGACCGCGTCGGGGCACTCTTGATCTTCGACGAGGTGATCACCGGGTTCCGGCTGGGCTCCGGTGGGGCGCAAGCTCGCTACGACGTGCGACCCGACATCACGTGTTTCGGCAAGGTGATCGGTGGCGGCCTCCCGATCGGGGCCATCGGCGGAGCGGCCGATGTGATGGAGCACCTGTCACCGATCGGGCCGGTCTTCCACGCCGGCACGCTGTCGGGCAATCCGATCGCCACTGCCGCCGGGCTCGCTGCGCTCGACATGCTGAGCCCCGACGTGTACATCGAATTGATGGCGCGGGCCCGGCATCTGTCTGCGTTGTTGCGCGATGCGTGCGCGGCAGCCGAGTTCGAGGCCACATTCCCGGTCGTGGGCACACTGCTGGGCATCGTGTGCGGCCGAGCGGCCGGATCGGTACACGACTTCGACGACGCGAAGCGCACCGACGAGCGGGCCTATGCGGCGTTCTTCCGGGCCATGCTCGACGAAGGGGTGGCGATGGCCCCGGGCGCCTACGAGGCGCTCTTCGTCGGCCTCGGCCACACCGACGACGTGCTCGAGCAGATCGGCGCGGCAGCGCACCGTGCCGCGATCGCGGCCCGTCGCGAACTCGCTACCTTGGACACGTGAGACAGCTCTTCAACTGGCGTTTCGTGGCCTCGTTGGGCGCGCTTGCGGTGTTGGCGTTGCTGGCTCGTGCGGTCCTGATCGATGACGACGCGATCGAGGCGGTCATCGAACCTGAGGTCATCGAGCGTCAGATCGACCTGATCGAACCGATTGCATCGGCAACCGTCACCGATGGTGCCACGAATCTGTCGATGGGCGTGACGACCGGCGACATCGTGCTCACGCTCGATACCGAACGAGTGCTGTCGATCGTGCCAGGGACCTTTGGCGAGATCTCCTGTGACGAACTCGACGTCGCGAACCGGTGCGCCGTTTTCGCAGACATGCTCGGCGACGCTGTGGTGTGGTTCGCAATCTTGCCGCAAGCACCTCGTGCCACGGTCGAACTGCCTCCGGTCGTCGATCTCGATGACGGCCAAGCCGTGTTCGACAACGGGTGGCGCATCCCGTACGCGCCGGTGATCGAACGCGACTGTGGCGGCGAGGACATTCCCACGTTCAGCGACTTCCTCCGTCGGTTCGGTCCCGACAGCGTCACGATCGTCGATCTCGAGACTCGTCAGGTCGCCTCGGTTCGCTGCGGAGAAGAAGTCGCCGCCTGACGCGGTGTTCGCCTGGGCGAGTCGGGGGTCAGCCGACGAGGGCGTGAGCAGCAGCAAGACCCGAGTTGTGTGCTGCCTCGACGCGCGGACCGTCGAAGGCGTCGCCAGCGAGGACGATCGTGCCATCTGCGCTCACCCAGCACGGATCCGGCCACGGTGAGCGCGGTGTGGCGAACCGCCACTTCTTCACCTGTGCTTGGGTGATCTGCGCATCGCCGAGCCACGGGCGGACCAATTCGGTCAGGGCTGCACGAAGGTCGTCGAGCTCATCGTCCCAGTGTGCTTCGCTCCAGCTCGCCGAAGCGTGCACCGTGATCGCCGGTGTGGCGCTGACCCCCTTCGCCTGGTTGTCGGCGATGAAGTTGATGTCGGAGTTCGGTCCCTGGACGCCGCCCGGAGACGGGATGGCAGGCGAGGCGTCGAGCGTGGCCAGGAGGGCAATGGTTCGGTCGTAGTCGGTTCGAATCAACGCCTCGTCGAGTTCGATTCCCGAGTCGACGAGCAACGCGAATGCCTGTGGGAGCGGGGCGGTCACCACGACAGCGTCGGCGTCGATGACCGTGCCGTCATCGATCGCCACTTCCCATGCCGAGCCGGTCTCGACGGAGTTCGCTCGAACGGCGAACGCCATCGTGGAGCACCGCACATCGACGCCGTTGGCCAGATCCTTGGCCAGCGAGTTCATGCCGGACACCGCAACGTGTCGCGGATGACCGTCGTCGGAGTCGAATCCGTGCGACCAGGTCGAGACGAGACCTCGTTCGGTCCAGTCGTCGACCTGGCGTTGGAAGGCGGGTGTGCGCACGGTGAAGAACTGTGCGCCGTGGTCGAGCGTGGCATCGCCGATGCGCCGTGTGGCGAGCCGGCCACCTGGCGAACGCCCCTTGTCGACGACGACGACCTCGACCTCGGACTCGACGAGTCGGCGAGCGGCGACCAGACCTGACAATCCGGCGCCGATGATCACCACACGCATCAGCGGGAGCACCGACGGTCAGCCGGCGAGTGCATCGTCGAGCTGTTGCTGCTCGGCCACACGTGCCTGGTAGGCGCGCTCGGCTCGGCCGAGGAACTCGAGCAGGACGCGGTTGAACGTCGAGGCGTGCTCGACCATGAATCCGTGGGCTGCGCCACTGATCACCACCAACTCGGCGGTGGGGATGGTGGCAGCGAGGTCCTCGCTGTCGCCTCGTGGTGTCAAGATGTCCTGGTTGCCGACCATCACCAGGGTGGGCACCTCGATCGTGGGGAGCAGGTCGATCAGCTCCTCGTGTTGGTCGCTCGCCGACAAGATCGCGTCGCACTGGGCGGCGAAGGCGTGGGAGGGGCGTCCCAATGCGAGCGGTCCGAGCCAACCGATGGCGGGGAACAGGCGACGGAACGAACGTGGGCCGATCATGAAGCGGGCTGCGTCGTGGCCCATCGAGCCGATTCCGCGTTCGAGCGCTGCATCGCGCCAGCTGGCCAGCAACTCTTCGCGCCACGGGTGGTTTCGTCCGGCGGTACATGCCAGGGTGAGCGAACGTGTGCGTTCGGGGTACTTCACGGCGACGATCTGGCTGATCGCGCCACCCATCGATGCGCCCACGACATGGGCGGTCTCCTCGCCGGCGTCGTCGAGCACGGCGATGGCATCGTCGGCCATCTGCTCGAGCGAATAGGGCCCGTGAGGTTTGTCGCTGCGCCCGGCGCCCCGGTTGTCGAGCGCGATGCCGCGGTACCAAGGTGCGGTGGCGAGACGCTGCAGGTTCCACCCGTTCTTGTCGGCGCCGAGGCCCTGGATGAACAGGATCGGCGCGCCGTTCGACCGACCGGTGATGCGGTAGTGGATGCGGGTTCCGTCAGTGCTGCGGATGAAGCTCATGATGCGCCTCCGAGGCCCGAGAGCGGGAGCCAGTCGAGCGGTGTGCCGGTGCGGATCTCGCCCATCTCGGCGAGCAGCTTCTCGATGTCGCGGCCGACCTGGTCGGACAGTTCGAGTTCGGTGAGTGGTCCGCGCCGTCGCCGAGGCGAGCGTGACGGGTCTCCGATCTCGAAGCGAGCGGCTCGACCGATCGGATTCGATGTCGTTGCGGCTGGGAACACCTTGACGCCCGCCGCCAACCCTGCGCCGACCAGCGCGTGGTCGACTCGGCCGACCTTGCGAAGTCGTTCGTTGTGTTCGGCACCCATGATGACCAATTCGCCGGACGGCGAGTGCACCGGCCACCTCGTCGGGATGATCGAGGAGACCACCGATACGTCGCATGAATGCGCCGACGGGGGCGGTGTCGGGGCGGCCGACGAACCGGACTGGCCGGTCGACCGCCTCGCTGAGCGCGAACGCAGCGAAGATCGGGGCCAGCGCCAGCGAACGAGCATTGACGACGATCAGGGCGCCCTTGCGACGCGGTAGGCGTTGATCTCCCCCGACGGCGACGTCCCATCGCAGGCGAGCGGCACGGATCACCGCTCGCACGAGTGCCGGGTCGCGACCCCAGTCGTCGACGACACCGCTCTTTTCGTCGGTGAGGCGCGTGACGGACGCATTGATGTCGGCGGCTGCACGGGACACGACGGCACCGGCGCGTGACGCGGTGTCGCGGCCGGGGAAGTTGACGACGCGTCCGAGGGTCGAGGTCATCAGGCCACCTGTACTCGCGCTGGTTGATGGATGATGCTCGGCCAGTGATACAGCCGGTCGATCACGTCGACGGTGTCGTGCTGCGGCGCGAAGCCGAGCAGGTCGTGCATGCGTCCGTTGTCGGCCAGACGCCCACGGTGCAGCGCCTCGGACACGTGGTCGGGAATCGGTGCACCGAGGAGGAAACTGAGTGCTCTGGCGACACGCCATTCGGGCCCGACGAGCGGGATGGGAACGCGTCGGCCGCGCCGTGCTGCCTGGAACGCGGTGATCGCCCCGGAGGCCACCACGTTCACGGGTTCAGCGAGTCCGATTCGCGCAGCGGCCACGATGGCACGCGCCGCGTCGTTGTCCTCGATGACGGCAAAGGGGGGATCGGCGAGCACACTGAACGGCACCCCGGGCTGGCGGAGTAGGCGTCCCAGCGGCGATGGCACATGGGGGCCCAGCACGGGTGCGAGTCGGACCGCTCCAACCGTGACTCCGACGCGTTCGCCCACCTTGGCCGCGGTGTGCTCGATCGCAGCGACGGTGCGACCCCAGTCGCTCGTGGGGGCGATCGGAGCCGACTCGTTCGGGCGGGTGAGTGCGCCACGGGAGCGTCCGTAGATCTCGATACCACTGCGCACCACGACGTGTTCGAGCGCCAGCCTCTCGGCTGCGGCACCGAGAATCGACGTCGCCGCCTGATCGGTGAGCGTTGCAGCCGCGTGCGGTGCGGCCCGTGCGTCGGGCTCCCAGACGCCGACGTGGACCAGCACGTGCGGATTGAACTTGGTGACGGTCTCGACGATTCGGTCGTGCTCGTCGGGGTGAATTCGGTGGAAGACCGTACGCTGGAGCCGATGTCGAGGGGGATCAGCATCGATTCCCGACAGTTCCCCAACCCACGACTCGGCCTCGAGCAGGCCGGCGATCGTGGTGCCGAGTTCGCCACCCACACCGCTCACGAACACCCGTTTACCAGCCATCACCATGAACGCTAGTACGACCCGCCGCCAACTGATCGGTTCAGCCGCTGCCCTCGTGGTGGGCGGCGCGGCGTGGATGCGGAGTGCTGCTGCTCCGGTGGCTGCCATCGAGGGGCCTGCTCGAGTCGACGGGGTGGCCGTCGCCACCCAACCGGCCGTGAGGCTCCGAATGGTGACCGAGGTGGGGTTCCCCGTGCAGTTGCCGGGCGAGCTGATCCTGCTCGACAACTTCGGCGCTGCCCGCGTGTTCGGCCCGGGCGCCCATCAAGGCATCGACATCGGTCGCCAGGACGGCCAACCGGGCCACCCGCTCGTGGCGTGTGTCGACGGGATCATCGTCGATCAGAACATCCTGACCGGCAACCAGGGCAACTCGTGGGTGTTGCAAGCGGCGAGTGGCGACGCCTACCGATACCACCATCTCCAAGACTTCGCGCCCGGCCTCGCAGTCGGAGATGCGGTGGTGCGAGGACAGGTGATCGGCACCATGGGCAGCACCGGCAATCCGAGTGCCCCCCATCTGCACTTCGAAGTGCGGCGCGGTGGACCGATCGGCACACCGGTCGACCCGGTCCCGTTGCTTCCGCTCCCGCTCGGCGGGGTCAGGGTCGTCTGACGGATGAGGATCGCACGAGGAGTCAAGTCGTCGGGCCGACTGGCCGATACAGATCACATGGTTGACCAGCGCGTCCCCAGGTCGAGTCGGCGTCGATTCCTGGGCTCGATCGTCGGTGCGGCGTGCGCATGTCACCTCGCGACGTCGTCGTCGTCACCGCTCGCGTTTGCTGCGTCACCCGGCTCGAGCGGTCGTCTCGATGAACCGGGCACGGCGTTGGAGACCGCTGAGCGCCTGGCGCTGCGGACGCCCCCGGTTCCCGAGGGCAAGCTGTTGTTCCCGGTGTCGGCCGGTTCCGACTGCTACGTCCTCGACAACTTCGGCGACGCCCGCGGGAGCACCCGTCTGCACGAAGGTGTCGACATCATGGGTTCAGCGGGACGCCAGGTGTTCGCTGTTGCGTCGGGCGTTCTCACGAAGCGCTACACCAACACGGGAACTGCGGGTTGGGGTTGGACGTTGTACGACGATTCGACCGGCACGACCTACAAGTACTTCCACCTGGCGCAGGACCCCGCCGGCTTGGTCGAGGGCAGTTCGGTGGTCGTCGGCCAGCCGATCGGCTTCGTCGGCAACAGCGGCACGTTCGGTGTCGACAACTTCCATCTGCACTTCGAGGTGCGCCCGAACAACGTGGCGATCGATCCTCTGCCACTGCTGGTGGTCGATCGCAACGCGTGTGGTGTCTCACCGCCGATTCGGGCCTGAGACCCGCAGCGCGGCCTCTCGCAGCTCAGCGCAGCGTGTGCGCGCGCAGGATGATCTCGCGAGCGAACGGGTCGAGTTGGCGACCGGCGATGCGTTCGGTGACCTGTATTGCCTTGGTTGGTTCATCCACCAGGCCGGCCCACCGGATGTAGCCACCCATGATGCCGATGATGCGGTCGCCGACCTCGTCGCCGTGCACGAGGACCTTGGTGCCGTGCTTGAGCAGCTCACGCAGCTCGGTGTACAGCGCCTTCAGGTACTGGTCGGTGTGCTCGGCGTTGAACGGGCGGTGCCGGTAGGGCAGCTGCAATTCGTCGTAGTTGTGCAGGTTGTGCGGTGCGACGATGATCGACACGACGCAACCGAACCCGTTCTCGCGCAGCCAGATGATCTCTTCTTGGCGTCGCACCCGACGGTGGCTGTCGCCGACGCCTCCGGGGCGTTCGCAGATGGCGAGCTTGTCCTTCAGGATCCAGGTGAAATTCCGTGGTGTGATCCCCAGTGCCCATTTCCCACGCAGACGAGGTGGCATCAGTGGGCAGCTTGATGTTCGGCGGGGCTCGACATAACGGGTGGTCAGGCTAGCGGTTGCAGGGTGGCCTCAGACCAGGTGGAGGCGGTTGCCGTGGCGCTCGATCCGGCGGCCACCCGAGAGCTCGCAGGCGGCTGCTCGGCCCGACGCGACGGCGAGGACCCGTTGGACGCTGTCGGCGTCGGGCGGGTAGCCGTCGAGCTCGATCCAGTGTCGAACCGCCCGAGCCGACAGCACACCGGGGGCCGTCGCCAGTTGGTGGGCGTCGGTCGGATCGATCGCTGCGGCGAGTTCGTCGAGGAACTGTTCGTCGGCCCGCAGCAGATCTGCGGTGCGATTGAGGAGCACAGCGACATCGCGTTCGGCGATCTCATCGAGGAGGGGGAGCAGATCATGGCGGATCCGGTTGCGGCGGAACCGTCGGTCGTCATTGGTGGGGTCGTCGGCGACCGCAAGCCCGAAGTGCTCGCACACCGCAGCGGTCTCGAATCGGCGCAGGGCCAAGATGGGGTGGCGCCAGCCGGGTCCGATCGCTCCGAGGCCCGCTGCCCCTGAACCTCGCAGCAGCGCCAGCAGGACGGTTTCGGCCTGGTCATCGGCGGTGTGGCCGGTCATGGCGTCGGGGCCGAGTGCTGCCCGGCGAGCGATGCGGGCGCGAGCCTCGAGGTTCGGGCCGTCGCCCACGTCGATCACCAGCGAACGAAATGTCGATCCCGAGCTGGGCTGCGCTCGCACGGGCGATCTCGGCGTCGAGATCGGCACCTGCGCGCAGCCCGTGGTTCACGTGCACCGCTGTGACGTCGCAGCCCGCCGCGACCGGCGAGGGCGACGAGTGCCGTCGAGTCAGCCCCGCCGGACAGTGCGCAGGTGACCGCGGTGCCGGCTGGCGGGAACGTGCAGCGGTCGAGGAGGTCGGCGGGGTCGAACAGAAGTGGTCCGCCTTGATCGGCGACCGCTAGAGGTCGGTGTGGTGGGCAGAGCGCTGGCCCCGACCCGGATGCCGCTGTGCAGTGACGTACTTGAGGTAGGACCCGACGGCCACCACGATCGAGATGACGGCGAGGAGCACGAGCGCAAGGCGATCCACCAGTGCCAGACGTTGGCTGCGAGCATGGTCGTGAGGCTAACCCGTCACTGCCGGATCAGGCGAAATGGTGATCGCCGGTTTGCGGCTCAGCCGATCCTGGCCGTCGCCGTCGAAATCCGTGCCGAAGCACTGTTCGATCTTGCCGAGGAGCCCAGGGGGCATCTCGTCGTTGTTGCACTTCTCGGCGACCACGATCTTGAGTTCTGCGTGGAAGTCGAATGCGCCGAGGCAGTCCATGCAACCATCGAGGTGGTGGCGAATAGCTGCCTGTTGACGGCCGGAGAGTTCTCCGTCGAGGAAGACGTCGAGTTCTCTGAGGGTGTCTGCGCAGTCCGAAATCACCGGTTCGTCAGCAGTCGTCGCCTCGTCGCTCATGTGTCGCTCATCTCCCGCTCGTCGGTTGTCGTTCGGGCCGAGACCAGCCCTCGCTCGAGTCCGAAGTCATACAACGCCTTCTGCATGGCTTTTCTTCCCCGGTGCAGTCGTGACATCACGGTGCCGATCGGGATGTCGAGCATTTCGGCGATTTCCTTGTATGCGAACCCTTCGACGTCGGCCAGGATCACCGGCAGGCGGAAGTTGTCCGGCAGGTCCTCGAGCGCCTTGCTTGACCTCGTCGTCGGGCAGCAGCTCCATCAACGATTCCTCGGCGGATCGGCCGACGCCGGCATCTTGGAGCGCGCCGAGATTCTTGTACAGGTACAGATCCTCGAACTCGCCGAGTTCGGTCTCGTCGGGCCGGCGTTGCTTGGCTCGATAGGTGTTGATGTAGGTGTTGGTCATGATGCGGAACAGCCACGCACGCAGGTTCGTTCCGTCGGTGAAGGTGTGGTAGCTCCGGTAGCCCTTCAGGTACGTCTCTTGGACGAGGTCTTCGGCGTCGGTGCGATTGCGCGTCATGCGGAGCGCACCCGAATACAGCTGCGGTGCGTACTGCATTGCTTCGTCGGCGAATGTTGCCTGGTCGGCCATGCGGCGACTGTACCCGTCGTTGCAGTGAGGCTCGGGTCGCAGTTGGCGCGTTGTCAGTTCGTTTCGGTGTCGTCGGTGCTGGTGTCGTCACGGTCGAGGCGTTCGACCACCTCGTCGATCGATGTGATCAGGCGGTCCATCAGGTCGGCGAGTTGGGCCCGCTCGAGGGGGTCGAACTCGCTCAGGATGTGCATCATCGCGGTCGATCGCCGAGTGGCGACGGCTTCGTGGCGCCGTCGTCCCTCGTCGGTGATTCGCACCAAGACCACACGACCGTCCTCGGGCGAGGTGAAACGTTCGACGAGGCCGTCGTTCTCGAGGCGCTGGACCGCTCGGGTTGCGGTCGAGGGTTCGACTCGCAGGCGTGCGGCGAGTTCCTTCATCGGGCGTTGGTCACGCCGGGTGAGGAGGTCGAGGGCATCCATCTGGCCCTGCTCGAGTGCCTTCTCGGTGCCGAACAAGTACGAGCGCAGCGCCGATGCAGCTGCGCCTCGTCGGAGCTCGATCCATGAACGTCCGATTCGTCGGGCGTGCTCGCGATCGGTGCGATTGCGGAAGTCGACGGTGCTGGATCCGGTGGCTGACCTGGGCATGTGCGTTTGTACGCTAACCATCCATGACCGACGGCAGCGGAGCGGACGCACTGGCCGACCCGTCGGACCCAACGGCGCTCGAAGCCCTGCATCCCCTGGCCTCGGTCGAGGTCGAGATCGGCCCGCACATGTTCCACCGTGAGGTGTACACCCGACGCGGGCTGTTGTCGGTGTTCCGTCACGAGCCCGCCGGCGAATCCAGGCCGGCGGCGATCGTGGCATGTGGTGGAGCGATGGGCGGGGTGCTCGGACCCGGCCACGGGCTCTACCAACACCTCGGCGAGCAGTGGGCCGAACGCGGCGTCGAGTTCCTACGCGTCGGCTACCGCGAACCGAACAACCTCGATCTGTGCGCTCACGACCTGGCGTGCGGCGTCGAGTTCGCACGCGATGCTGGTGCTGAACGCATCGTGGTGATGGGTCACAGCTTCGGTGGAGCGGTCGCAGTTCGCACCGCGGTGATCATGCCGGTGTCGGTCGCCGGGGTCGTCACCTTCGCAACCCAGTCGGCCGGTTGTGAGGTGGCTGGGGCGCTTGCCGGTCGACCGCTGCTGCTGTTCCATGGCGACCGCGACGAGCTGTTGCCGGCCGAAGCGAGCCAGGTGGTTGCAGCGATTGCTGGGCATGGCGAAGTGGTTGTGTTGCCGGGCGATGGCCATCTGCTGGCCAAGAGCGATGACGCGATCATCGAACGACTCGACCGGTGGCTTCCCGCGGCACTCGGTCTCGTGTGATGGGGATTTATACCCTGGCAGGCACCGTCACCCGTCGGTCGTCGGACCCGGAGTCGATCCGACCCCGACCGTCGACGTGGCCCACCAGGGCCGCTGGCCGATCCGAACGGTTCGAGGCGCGATGACGTTCACCGAGCCGACACCACCGGTTCACCCGGCACGGGGGCGCACGGCGAGCGACTCGATGACGTTTGGCTCTGGTCCGTCGACCCGGCGGGCGCGACGCTGATTCCAGGAGGTACATCATGTCCGTCACATCTGTTCGTCGATGTGTTGTCCTGATCGGTGCGGCTGCTTTGGGTCTTGGTGTGTTCGGTGCGGCGTGCGGCGGAGACGACGACACGTCGTCAGCATCGACGACCACGGCCGCAACTGCGGAGTCCACCACGACCACGACGACCGCGGCCCCCACGACGACCTCAACCCCCACGACCACTGCAGCGACGACGACCACCGCCGCCACCACCACGACCGCCGTGCCAGTCGGGACGACGCTCGTCAACGTCTACTGGGGCTGGACGGTGCTGAACCCGCCGGCGGGGTCGCCGGAGCGGATCGGCGCCGGCGCACGTGAAGTCGCGGCGGACACGCCGGTCCGCAACAGCTTGGAGGCGATGTTCGCCGGGGTGAACTCCGTCGAACAGACCATCGGTATGGTCACCAGCATCCCGCCCGGTACGCGGGTGCTCGGCATCTCCGTCGACGGCACGACTGCGACGGTCGACCTCTCGGGGGAATTCGCGGCATCGAGCGGGTCGCTGGATGAGACGATGCGGCTCGCACAGGTCGTGTTCGCCGTCACCCAGTTCGACGGCTTCGACCACGTGAAGTTCCACATCGACGGCGTGCCTCAGGACCCGATCCTGTCCCACGGGTTCGTGGTGGGCGACGGGTTCACCCGCGACGACTTCGCGACCGTACGCCCGAGCATCCTGATCGAGCAGCCCTACCCCGGGGCCGAGGTCGCGAACCCGCTGACGATTCGAGGCGAGTCGAACACCTTCGAAGGAACCGTCCGGTACGCGATCACGACCGGCGGCGGCGACGGCATCGTCCTGACCGAGGGCTTCACCACGGCCACGGCGGGAATGGGAATCTGGGGCAGCTTCGAGGTGACTGTCGATCTCACGGACTTCTCGTCCGACTACCGGCCGGGAGCCGGCTCGATCATCATGTGGGAGGACTCGCCGCGCGACGGCTCACAACTCAATGTCGTCGAGATCCCGATCGTCCTGCCCGAACTCTGACCGATCGACCCCGGAGGCGCCCTGAATCGAGTCAGCCCGGCCCGACGGACCGCTTGGGTCCTGACGCTCCGTGGTGTTTCGTGGAGCCCAGAATCGGAATCGAACCGACGACCTACGCATTACGAATGCGTTGCTCTACCGACTGAGCTATCTGGGCGCGCAGTGAGCGCAGGCGGTGATGTTATCGGTGGGGGTCCACGGTCACGACGGTGATTGCTGGGCAGGCAGTGCCAGGGGGTCGCGTCCGTCCCACGTTCCCGTTGATCCGTACGGTTCGAATCGGGCGAACATCTCCTCGGAATACCAGTCCTCGGTCCGGGTTCGGCGGATCACGTCGCGATGGTCGGGCATCGAATACGCGAACTCCGTGCGGCCGTGCGCGACGTCCACAGGCTGAATGTTGCGAGGCTGCCAATCGGTGTCTCGCCGATGCCGACCACGTCGATGAGTCCAGGCGCCCGGTGGAGTTCGGCGTCGACGACCTTGCTCGCCTCGCCGAACACCTTCCACGACTGGCGGCGGACGTTCGCGCGGGTGACGATCGCGATCGGGCCATCAGCCGAACCTTCATCGAGGCCGTCCAGCGGGTCGAACCCTTTCCACGTCCCGTGCCCACCGACCGAGCGAAGTCGCACGTGCCAGCTCTCCTCGGCGTCCCTCCAGCGTCGAGCGATGTGATGTTCGGCCATGAACCGGTCGAGGTGTTCTTCGTCCTGCCAGACCGCAAAGAACGCACTCCGTGACAGGTCGGCGCCACGACCGGTGTTGTCGCCGTCACCGGTACCGAGCAACCGCCAGAAGGCAAGACCCTCCACGCGGGGCAGACGGAGCCGGTCGAGTCCGAGGCGTCCGAGCACGATCGGCGTCTTCCACGTCGGCTCGCTGACGAGGTGGAACGATGCGATACGACCCATACATCAGCCATGCTGTCACTGATGGGCGTCGAGTTGGCAGTCACGATCGTGGTCGGCTACCTGATCGGATCGATCCCGATCGCCAACATGGTGGCCGCCCGGCGCGCCCGCATCGATCTGCGAGACGTCGGCGACGGCAACCCCGGCTTCTGGAATGCCCGCGAGACGCTCGGCCGGAAAGCTGCAATTCCGGTGTTCATCGGCGACAGCTCGAAGGGTGTGGCCGCCGCCCTCGTCGGCACAGCCCTGGCCGATCCCGGCGTCTGGGGAATGGCCTATGTCGGGTGTGGAGCGGCGATGGTCGGCCATGCGTTCCCGGTGTTCGCCAGGTTCCGTGGGGGACGCAGCATTCTGACGTTCGCTGGTGGCGCTGCGGTGTTCGCCACGATTCCGTTCCTCATCTCGATCGGATTGCTGTTGCTGACGTTTGCGGTCTGGCGATCGTTTGCCGTTGCCGCCCGAGTGGGGTTCGTCGCGTTGCCGATCGTGCAGATCTTCGTCGAAGGGCCGTATCGCACCGCCGCAACGGGCGTGTTGATGACATTCATCGGCGTGCGATTCGCAATGGCAGCGCTGGCCGACCGTCGGCGCCTCGCTCAGGTGTAGCTGCGGCCCCGCCAGGTCTGTCGGCCACGTCGGGCGATCCCGCGCCCGATCGCAACGGCGGCGACCGGGTCGGCGAGCGGGCTGAGCCAGTAGGCGGCGTCGGTGCGTTCGTAGGCGCGCCGAGTTCCGGCCAACGTGCCGAGTCGGGTGAGTGCGAGCACGACGTCGATCACGTCGCCGCGGCCGAGCAGCAGTCGGGGGATCGGCAGCACCTGGGCGAGCACGACGATGGCGAGATCGACCAGCTGACGTCGTCGAGGTTCGACACCCGGGAGAGCGAGCGACCGTCCCCATCCGTTCCAGGCGTCGCCGAGCGATTCGAACATCCGCACCGTGAGCAGCTCGCTTGCGTCGAGGAACCCGACACGCCGACCCTCAGTGGCGAGCCGCCGGGCCAGTGCAAGGTCCTCCACGACTTCGTTGCGGACCAACTCCATCCCGCCAGCGGCCAGGAACGAAGTTCGTGGGACCGCCATGCACTGCCCGTTCGCCATCATCCGGTCGGGCTCGATCGGGGCTGCGCCGGGCGGTCCGAACCGGTACACGAGGGTGGTCAACATTGCCGGGTGCAGCCACCGGCTTCCGGGGGTTGGGCACTCGAATCGCCCGCCGACCGTGAGCAGGTCGAGGCGCTCGGCGACCGCCCGGGCGACGAGTGCCGTCGGGAGTCGGGCATCGGGTCGGGCGTCGGCGTCGAGGGTCACCACCCAGTCGGAGCTCGCCGACGAGATGCCCTGTTGCAGCGCCCACGCCTTGCCCGCCCAACCATCGGGCAATGGCGAACCGGAGATCACCGTTGCGCCGGCCCGGCGTGCGATCTCTGCTGTTGCATCGCTCGACTGGTCGTCGACCACGATCACCTCGGCCACACCTGGCGCACCGATGACGGCAGCGAGCAGCGGTCCGATCCGCTCGGCCTCGTCTCGCGCCGGCACCACGACGCTGATCGACTGCATCGGGGTGAGCGTCGGGCGGACCGGCGCATGCCACCGAAGCCGCCTTCGCGATCCGGCTGATGGCGACCGCACCAGCAGATGCGCGGACGACGATCGACGCCAGCCTGGGCGAGCCGGCGAACCGTGGTCATGCGAGGTCCTGGATGATCATCTCGGTGACGATCTTGGCGCTCGTTGTCACGAGCGGCAGGCCGCCGCCTGGGTGGCTCGATCCGCCGACGAGGTACAGCCCCGGGCGTGCGCCACGGTTGGCCGGGCGGACGAACGCTGCTCGCTTGCCGTTCGAGCTGGTGCCATAGATGGCGCCACCCGGTGACCGGTAGCGGCGTTCGATGTCGGCCGGTGTCATCGTGTGGCGGAACTCGAGACGAGGGCGCAGATCGACGCCGCGGTCAGCGAGACGGTCGAGCACGAGGTCGCCGTAGGTGTCGGCGTCGACCTCGACGTCAGGTGGCGTGTTCACCAGCAGGAACCAGTTCTCGCAGCCGTCTGGAGCTTGACTCGCATCGGTCACCGACGACACGCACGCGTAGATCGTCGGATCGTCGGCCAGCTCACCCGCGTCGAGTTGGTCGTACTCGGCGCGATAGCTGTCGGAGAACCACACGTTGTGATGTTCGAGCCCCGCGCTCAGGCCGCGTACACCGAGGCACAGCACGAACCCGCTCGTCGACCGTTTCGCACGGCGGACCTTCTTCAACGCGTCGGCGTCGGGGAGCAGGTCGGCATAGAGATGCTCGGCGTCGGTGTTGGCGATCACGACGTCGGCGGGCCCGATCGAACCATCCGGAAGCTCGACACCCGAGACAGCCCCACTCGGATCAGCGACGATTCGGGTGATGTCGACCCCGGTGTGGATCTCGACGCCGCTGTCGCGAGCGACACGCTCGAACGCTGCTCGTAGCGCATCGAGCCCGCCCATCGGATACCAGCAGCCGAACCGCGCCTCGATGTGGGGAATGCAGCCGAGTGTTGCCGGTGCAGCGTAGGGCGACGACCCCGAGTAGGTGGCGTATCGGCCGGCCCACTGGACGAGACGGGAGTCGTCGAAGTACGACTCGGCCGAGCGCTGCAGGGTGCGCATCGGATCGATGGCGGTGAGGTCGAACGGCGAGCGCATGCGCTTGGCCAGTGCGAGTGGGTTCGCCATCGGACCGGCGAAGAACGTCCGATCGGCGACGTCCCAGATGCGGCGACCGCGAGCATCGAACTCGCGCCACTGCTCACCGGATCCAGCAGCGAACTCGTCGAATGCGGTGGCCGTGTCGTCCTCGCCGTCGGGCACGGTCAGAGACGATCCGTCGGTCCAGTGATACGCGAACTGCGGGTCGAGGCGGACGAGGTCGAGCTGCTCGTCGAGCGAGGTCCCAGCCGTGCGGAACACCTCGTCGAAGAGGTGTGGGAGTGTCACGAGCGACGGCCCGATGTCGAACGTGTATCCGTCGCGAACGTAGGTCGCCAGCTTCCCGCCGACCACGTCGTTGCGTTCGAAGATCGTGACCTGATGGCCGAGCGCCCGCAGGCGAATTGCAGCCGTCAATCCACCGACACCGCCCCCGACGATGACGATGGCGCTCATCGCGATGGACCGATCCACTGACACCAGGGGTCAGACCCCTGGTGTGATCGTTGCGGCTCAGCCACGGAGTTTCCTGGCGACGGCTGCGGCGCCGACGGGGAGCATGGCGAGGCCGCCGACGATGGCCACGGTTGGGTCGCGGAAGTACTTGGCGAAGCCGATCGTTTCCATCACACCCATGTAGGCGTACTCGCCGACCAGCGCGCCGTCGGCGTCCTTGGCCTGCTCGGCAGGCGGGAGGGCAACTTCCAGCAGGGCCATCACGCCGAGACCGGTGATGAACCACCCGAGGTAATTGGTGAGTGGGATGCCGCGGTAGACGCCGCGCTTGGCCCATTTCCAGTAGCCCTCGCCGACCATCTGCGGGTCGAGGAACAAATCCCATGCGGTGAGTGCGGCGGAGCCGAGTGCGAGACGGGTCGCAGGGGTCGATCGAGCGCCGAGAGCGGCATGGGCGGCCTCGCGCGCCGGCAGGCCGAGTGCGAACCACGCGAGCGGGACGATCGCCGGCACGTGGGCCACCTGTGGCTGCAGGGCCGAGGTGTACGCATAGCGACCGAACGGGAAACCGGTCGCAGTGCCGAAGCGTTCGACAGCAGTGGTGCCGACCGCAGTTGCGGCAGCGGCCGCGCCAGCGCGTCGTCCACCCCATCGCCGCACCGTGTTCGCCGTCGTGGTCGTGAACGACCCGACCACCACCAGACTCGACAACACCCGCCGCGCCCGCCCGCCCTGAGGCAGCAACGGCGTCGCGATCATCCCCGCCACCGTCACGACACTGGCCGCAGTGGCCACCCGCACCGTCCAGTGCACTTCTCGTGAACCCGTGCGGGAACCCTCGCCCGCACGAGTTCACGAGAACGGGTCGGTGATGGGGTCGGGCGTCACGGGAGCAGGAGTTTGGCGACCATGGTCGCCTTCTCGGTGGTCGACACGCTCGCCCGCGAGGTGAAGACGTCGTAGTCCTGCGCCTCGATCTTGTCGAGGATGCGTCCGTACAGCGCGTGTGCGGCACCGACGCACTTCGCCGAGCGATCTGGCAGCATGTCGATGCCGATCTGCGCCGAGCGGTACAGCTCGCGGCAGCGGTCGATCTCGAAGCGCATCAGTTCAATGAACTCGGGTGTCACTCGGCGTTGGGTGAGGTCGACACCGAAACGGGCGGAATCCTCCAGCGGGATGTACTGGCGGCCACGGTCGAGGTCTTCGTCGATGTCGCGCAGGAAGTTGGTGAGCTGGAACGCGTTGCCGAGATCGCGGGCATGCGGCAGCGCGACGGTGTAATCGGTCGGTTCGAGGATGGGGAGCATCATCTCGCCGATCACCGCTGCCGAGCCGTCCATGTACACCAGCAGGTCGTCCCAGGTGGCGTAGTTCTCGACGGTGAGGTCCATCGTCATCGAGCGCAGGAACCGGTGGAATGCCTCGACGTCGATGTCGAACGCCCGGACCGTGTGCACCACGGCCTTGAGCACCGGATCGTCGGACTTGCCGACCTCGAGGTCGGCGAAGAATCGGTCGCCGAAGTCGGCGAGCGCGGCGGCGCGCACCTCGGTCGGTACGTCACGGCCGCCCTGCGACGGGATCTCGTCGACGATGTCGTCGGCGTATCGGGCGAATGCGTACAGCGCATGGACGTGGTGCTGCTTGATCTTCGGGAGCACCTTGGTCGACCAGTAGTACGTGGTTCCGTGGCGCTTGTTGAACTCGCGGCACAACTCGTAGCTCTCGTCGAGCGTGACCGGCCCGGTCGGCAGCAACTGCGTGGTCGGCGTCGGTGGCTTCGCACCGAACCGCGACCTGAGCTTCGTCGATCATCAGCGCCGCTTTGCGTACTGATCGACGCGTTGCGCGGCGAGCTTGCCCGACACCAACACCATCGGCACGCCGACTCCCGGCAACGTGGACGACCCGGTGAACACCAGGCCGGGCACCTTCTTGTTGACGTTGTTCGGCCGGAACGGCCCGGTCTGGAAGAACGTGTGGGCGAGCGCGAACGGCGTGCCCTGCTCCATGCCCATGCGCTCCCAGTCCTGCGGGTCGTAGATCTCCTCGACGACCACTTCGGTGGGATAGCCGAGCGAATCGACGCGTGCCCGCAGGCTGTCGACGATGGTGTCGCGTTCGCGAGACCAGTCGATCGTGCCGCTCAGGTTCGGCGTGGGCTCGAGCACGTAGATGCTCGAATGGCCCTCGGGCGCAAGTGAGCGGTCGTCGAGGCTGTGCAGCGTGACCAGGATCGACGGGTCGGGCATGCGCACACCGTCGTCGATGAGCGCCTTGAACGAACCGTCCCAATCCTCGCCGAAGTGGATGTTGTGATGGCTGGCATCGGCCGGCGGGAGGCCCTTGACCCCGGCGACCCACAGCAGGCACGACGGCGAGTACTTGCCCTTGCGGGCAGCTCGCGGTGCGTCGATGCCCGGGAGGAGTTCGCGGTAGGCGACGGGCAGGTCGACGTTGCAGACCACGGCGTCGGCGTCGAGCCGTTCGGAGCCACCGATCTCGACGCCGGTGACTGCTCCGCCGGGCTTGCGCAAGATGCGGGTGACCGGCGAGTCGTAGCGGAATCTCGACGCCCGCAGCCTTGACGGCGTCGGCGAGGCCGGCGGCCATCATGTGCATGCCGCCTTCGGGAACGAAGACGCCCTCGACCGAGTCCATGTAGGTGATCACGGCGTACAGCGCGAGCGCCTCGTACGGGGCGAGGCCGGCGTACATCGACTGGAAGCTGAAGATGCGCTGCAGACGCTCGTCGTCGAAGAACGAGGCCACCTTCTTGCCCAGCTTGCCGAACCCTCCGAGCTTGACGAGTTCGAGGCCCGACTTCCACGGCTTGATCAGGTCGAGCGGGGTGTCGAAGTTGGCGTCGATGAATGAATCCATCTCGGCGCGGTAGAGCTGTTCGAGCCAGACACAGAACTCGCCCGAACGCTTCGGCGTCCTTGGGCCCGGAGAACTCACGGATCTCCTGCGTCATCGCCTCGCGGCCGTGGCGCACGAACAGCGTCGAGCCGTCGGCGTACACCGCCCGGTACATCGGGTCGACCGGGTTGATCGTGATGTAGTCCTTCATCTCGGCGCCCGCCGCGTTGAAGGCGTCTTCGAGGAGGTTCGGCATGGTGAGCACGGTCGGGCCGTTGTCGAGCCGGAAGCCCTGCTCGGTGATCATCCCGGCGCGGCCACCGGGGATGGCATCGCGCTCGACGATGGTCACGTCGTGACCCGCTCCTGCGAGGTGTGCGGCAGCGGACAGTCCGCCGAGGCCGGCTCCGACGACGATGACTTTCATCGGTGGGTCTCCAGTTCAGCATTGGGGCATCAGACATCTCTCCAGCTGACGTACTCGGCGAGCGCGACGAGTTCGCTCTTCGCGGCGTCGACGATCGGGGCTTCTTCGATGGCGGTGACGGCGGCCTCGGTGAGTGACGTGATGTGATCTTCGAGTTCGGCGAGGGCGCCGGTGTCGACGATCACCTGCTGGATGCGAGCGACGCCGTGACCGTCGAGGCCGGGTGCGCCGACGTCGGCGAGCACCTCGAGCTGCTCGGGAGTGGCGCGGCGGACCAGCGCGTGCCAGCAGCGGCGTGGGCTTGCCTTCGCGTAAGTCGCCTCCGACCGACTTGCCGGTCAGGCTCTCCTGGCCGAACGCACCCATCACGTCGTCGCGCATCTGGAAGGCGTCGCCGAGGGGGAGGCCGTAGGCGCTCAGCGCCGGAAGGAGTTCGTGCTCGCGCTCGGGAGCGGCGAGCACGGCACCGAGATGCAGCGGCCGCTCGATGGTGTACTTGCCCGACTTGTATCGGCAGATGCGCTCGGCCTTGTCGACGTCGCGGATGCTCTGCACCGATCCGAGGATGTCGAGGAACTGGCCGATGTTGAGTTCGATGCGCAGCTCGTTCCAGATGCGCATGGCTTCGGGCGGTGCACCCTCCATCAACCGATCGGCGTACACGAACGCCAGGTCGCCGACGAGGATTGCCACACCTTCGCCGTAGCGGCGCGACTCGCCCACCCAACCGTTGGTGGCGTGCTCTTCGGCCGCAAGGGTGTGCGTGGTCACCTGACCGCGACGGGTGACGGCGTCGTCCATCACGTCGTCGTGGAACAGCGCGAATGCGTGCATCAGCTCGAACGCCGCACCGGCATCGATGTCGATCTGGTCGTCGGTGCCGCCGCCGGCGCCGACGTAGCCCCAGTGAGTGAACGCCGGGCGCAGGCGCTTGCCGCCGGACAGCACCAGGCGCCGGATCTCGTCGATCGGTTGGGCGAGGTCGGCATCGAAGGTGACCCAACGCTCGCGTTCGGCGGTCAGCAGTTCGTCGAGGCGGGCCTCGACGCGGTCAGCGATCGATCGCAGGCTGGTTGGGGCGGTTCCAGGCATCTCCAAGAAGGCTACTGCTGCGTTCGACGGCCTGCCCCGACGTGCATCGGTGTGGCTCGAATCGTCGCCGCGCTGCGTGTCAGGGTGGGGACATGGGTGCACTGACCACGACCATCGAGGCGTACAACACTGCGACCGACTCGACGAACCGGATGCACGACGACACGGTGGCGCAGACGTACGGATTTCGCGGCGGTCTGGTGCCTGGTGTCGACGTGTGGGCGTACATGACGCAGCCGTGCATCGACAGGTGGGGTGAGCGGTTCCTCACCGGCTCGACCATGGAAGCTCGGTTCGTCTCGCCGGTGTACGACGGCGAGATCGTCGAGGCGCGCCTCGACGACGACGGTTCGTTGACGCTGACCGGGCCGGATGGAACCGTCAGGGCCATCGGCGCGGCATCGTTGATCGACTCGCTCCCGCCGGTGGTGCCCGTAGGGACCGTCCCCCGGCCCCATTCGGTGCCGCCGGTGAACGAGTCGCTGCTCGCTCCCGGCACGGTGCTGGGCACCTTGGAGTTCGTCTTCCGCCAGGAGCGTGCTGCGGTGTATCAGGCCGAGGTTCGTGACCAACACGACGTGTACGCCGCAGGGGCCGTGTGTCACCCTGGGTTCCTTGCCCGTCAGGCGAACGCTGTGCTCCACCTCAACGTCGAGCTGGGCCCGTGGATACACGTCGGCACCCGAGCCCATCACCGCGGGATGGCTCGTGACGGTGACGTGATCGAAGTGCGTGGTCAGGTGGCCGCCGAGTACGAGCGCAAGGGCCACCGGTTCGTCGATCTCGACGTGGAGGTGACAGCGAACGGTGTTGCCGTGTGGAGCGCGTTCCACACCGCGATCTGGCAACCGCGGGCCGGGTGAGCGAACTGTCACAGTGGGCCCGGCACGGTGTGACGAGTCAGTCGGCTGGCTCGGCCACGGCGTCGAGGTCGGCGGTGACCTGTTCGATACGCAACTGTGCGGCGGAGATCTTCGAGCGGCAGAGCGTGATCAGTTCCGAGGCCCGTGCCACGCGATCGGCGAGATGGTCGACGTCGACGTCGGAGCCCTCGAGTTCACGCAGGATCGAGTCGAGTTCGGTGAGTGCATCGGCGTAGCCGGGGGTGGGTTCGTCAGCCATGGTTCATTCCTTCGGTTGCGTGCGTGTGGAGGAGACGGAGCTGTCGAGCGTGCCGTCTGCGAGTGCGGTGGTGATGGTGTCACCAGCGCTCACATCGTCGACGGAACGCACGATCGTGCCATCGGCGCGTCGGGTGATCGACCACCCACGTGCGAGCTGTACGGCGGGGTCGAGCGCGGCGACCCGTGCCGCCAGCACATCGACGCGGCTCTGCGAGCGATCGAGGACCGTGCCGGCACGATCGAGCACTCGCTGTTGTGCGTCGAGCAGCCGTTGATCGGCCCGGGCGAGGCTCGCCGGAGCGGTGCGAGCCAGCGTGTCGACTCGCACACCGATGCGCTCGTCGGCGCGCTCGACGGCGGCATGGGTTCGCCGGGCGATGCGGTGGGCAGTTTCGGACAGGTCGGTGGTGGCTGCGGTGAGCGCGTGCTTGCTCTCGCGCACGATCGAGGCGAACGCCGCTTCGGCGTCGGCCGAATAGCGCGCCGCCCTGGCGATCAGTTCGCCGGCGCAGGCGGTGGGGGTCTTCAGTGATGTGTGTGCGACCTCGTCGGCGACGCTGCGATCGACCTCGTGGCCGAGCCCGGTGAGCACCGGGAGCGGTGACGACGCGATGGCCCGAGCGATGCGCTCGGCGTCGAACACGGCCAGTTCGTTGCGGGCCCCGCCGCCACGGATCAACACCACCGTGTCGAGGTCGAGTCGCCGCGACAGGGTGATGACAGCAGCTGCCACGTTCTCTTCGGCGAACTCGCCCTGGACGCGTGTGTCGATCACGGTGAGCGAGAACCCCATGGCGCTGCGTTGGAGCTCGTCGTGGAAGTCGTGCCATGCGGCGGTGCCGACGCTGGTGACCACGCCGACTCGTAGCGGGATCGGCGACAGCGTGCGGCGTTTGTTGGCGTCGAGCAAGCCGTCGGCGACGAGTCGGCGGATGACCTCGTCGCGCGATTGGGCGATGTCGCCGAGCGTGTACGTGGGGTCGATGCCGGTCATCTTCAGACCGATGCGGCCGTTGGGCGCGTAGTAGTCGAGGTAGCCGAACACACGCACCTTCATGCCGTCGGCGAGGCGGAGCCGGTTCTTCTGCAGCATCGGCCGCAGCCGCATGCGGGCATTGGCGAAGAACTGGACGTTGACCACGGCCTTGCTGCGCCCGTTGCTCGCGCGTCGATTGTCGGGATCGGAGCTGTCGACGTCGTCGACGAGGGTGAAGTAGGCGTGCTGGCCGCGGTCGCTCCATCCGGTGATCTCGCCCCGAACCCACACGCCGTCGGAGAACCCTCGCCGCAGCGCGTCGTTGATGGCCTCGCCGAGTTCGCCGACGGTGTAGGTGGGGTTCGCAGCGTCGTCGAGTTCGTCGTCGCCGAAGTCGAACGCTGGCTGGCTCACGATGCCGATTCAATCAGTCGATGGTGCCGGGCCGCGCCCAACCAGCGATGGCGGCGATCACGCCTGGGGTCTGACCCCTGGCGTGATTCATGCGCCCAGCACCCGGATGGTGCCACCGGGTGGCGTGTCGGTGTCGTCATCGGCGGCCTCATCGGACGCGATGGGTGTCGCGAACAGCTCCCCGTCGACGGGGAGATTGCGTTGGAGGCGCAGCTGGTCGAGTTGCCGCAGCGGCTTTTCGAGTTGGCGGCGCCGTGGTCCGGTGAGCTGTTCGAATGCACGGTCGACCTGGTCGAACTTCTTCTTGACCGAGTCGACCTGGTCGTTGTACTTGCGCCACTGAGCACTGAACGTGCCGAGCAACTGCAGGATCTCGTCGCTGGTCTGCTCGATCATGAAGTTGTCGAACGCCTGGCGGATCACGCCGAGGAACGCGAACAGCGTGAGCGGCGAGCACAGGACGACCTTCTGGCCCATCGCTTCATCGATCAGGCCTGCATCGTGTTCGTGGATGAATCCGGTGAGCTGTTCGTTGGGGATGAACAACAGCACGTAGTCGACCGATGGTGTGTCGCTCTCGCCCGAGTAGTCGCGCTTGGCGAGCTCGCGCACCCGCAGACGCACGTCGGCGAGGAACCGCTTGAGGTGCACTTCGCGCTCGGCGTTGGTGTCGACCTCGAGGTAGCGCAGGTATGACGCCATGGGGAACTTGACGTCCATGTACAGCGCATGGCCCTTTGGCATGGGGAACGTGTAGTCGGGGCGACCGGTGCCGCCTTCGATCTGGGTCTGTTTGACGTAGTTCAGGTTCTCGACGAAGCCCGCCAGACGGAGGACGTCCTCGGCCATCCGCTCGCCCCACTGACCACGTGCCTGCGGGTTGGCCAGCGCCTCGCGGAGCGCCCGGGTGGAGTCGGCCAGGGTGTTGGCGATCTCGGCGTGGGCTTGCAGCGAGTTGGTGACCTGGCCGAAGTTCTCCGCGCTGGAGCGCCCGAGCGTGGTGACCATTTCGCTCAGCTTGGTGAGCTCGGCGCGCATCTCGGCGTGCACCTGGTCGAGACGGGCGTCGATGACGTCTTTCTTGGCGCTCAGCTCGGAGGTGGTCTGGTCGCGCGAGGCCTGGGCCATGGCGCCGAACTGCTCGCGCTGCAGCACGGCGGTCTGCTCGAGTGCGGCGGAGACCGCCGCGTCGCGCTCGGCGGTGGCCTGATCGCGCACGTGGCCAACGGCACTCTGGACGGCGGCGTCGATCGCGAGCTGCAACGACTCGGTGGTGGCGACGTGCTCGTCGGCACGTGCCGCAGCCTCGGCCTCGGTGCGCCGAACGGCGAACAGGTACCCGCCAACGGCGGCCCCGACGGCCAGCACGACAGCGACGATGAGCAGTGCGATCTCCATGCGTCCCATGATGACGTGGGGGTGTCACAGAGTTCGCGGATGGGTCCTCACCAGGTGATTCGCGCTCGTTTGCCGAACGACGTCAGCGGCCGTCGTCGAGAAAGCGCCAGGCGGCGGGCAGCATCGCACCGGCGAGCAAGGCCTTGAACACGTCACCGACCAGGAACGGGGCGACGCCGAGCGAGATGGCGCTCGACTCGCCGGCACCGGCGGTGAGCGGCAGGCCGAGGTCGTACGCCAACCATCCGGCGCCGAAGGTGTAGATGATGATCGTTCCGGCGAGGAAGGCGGGGATCGAGGTCGACAGCTTGCGGTCCTGACCGTGCTCGGCCATCAGCCCGATCACGAACGCGGCGACGATGAAGCCGACCAGGTATCCAGCGGTGGCCCCGGTTGCGGCGGTCCAGCCGCCGGTCCCTTCGGCGTAGAAGGGAAGGCCGATCGCCCCGAGCGACACGTAGAGCAGCATGGACAACGCACCGCGGCGGCTGCCGAGCACGCCGCCGGCGAGCAGCACGGCGAAGGTTTGTCCAGTCCACGGAACCGGGGTGAAGCCGAGCGGGATGGTGATCTGCGCGGCGAGGGCCGTGAGGAGCGCGAACCCGACGATCGCCACCGCATCGCGAACGCGACTGCGCTCGAAGAGGTCGAACAGCGTCGATGGTGCGGCAGGAGCGAGTGCGATCGTCATCGCAGAGATTCTGGCCGAAGTGGACCGATCTCGACAAGCTCGTCAGCGCAATGAGATGGTGAAGCAGCGGTCGGTGAGGCTGCCGAGTGCGTACGTTTCGTAGTCGATGCCGAAGTCGGAGTAGAGGCCCCTGCACGACTCGCTCCACGCCAAGGCCTCGGGTGTCGACATGCGGTGTACCACCTGCATGATGCCGCCCTCGTGCACCCGATACTCGGCCCAGGTGCCGGGGAAGTCCTTCGTACACCCGATCTCGATCGAGGGCACCCGTGAGCGAGCCATGGGGCGGACACGGTGCCGGTGCGTGTGCCCGGCGGCGTACGCCACGACACCAGTGCGTCGCTGGGTGAGGGCATCGAGTTCGTCGCTGGCGTCGGGGTGGAGCCCGAAGTAGTCGTCGCTGCGTTTCGCGTCAGGGCCGTCACCGATCCACTGCTGGTGATGGCCCATGACGAACACGGGTCGATCCGCGTCGGCGCACAGGTCGTCGAGCCACTCGATCTGTTCGGAGCTGACCGTGCCGGTCGTGGCGCCGGGGATGGCGGTGTCGAGCAGTGCCACGATGACCCCCGGCAGCTCGATGCGTTGATCGCCGGCGTAGTCGGCCTGGTGACGGTATGCGTCGTGATTGCCGCGCACCACGTGCAGACGATCACCGAACGGAGCGCGGTAACACGCCTCGAACGCCTCCCATTCGGCTGGTTCGCCATCGACCGACAAGTCGCCCTTCACGATCACTGCAATCGGATCGATCTCGGCCATCTCTCGGGCAGCGGCGCGGTTCATCACCTCGGGATATGGCGTTGATCCCGGCTCGGCCCGACGGATCGGACCCTCGGGGTGGTCGTCGACACGCCCGGCTTCGGTTTCGCCGAAGTGGACGTCGTTGACGGTCGTGAACCGGCACAGCAGCTCGCCATCGGGGCGAGGGAGGGTTCGAACGGTGACGCCGTCGAGATCGTGTTCGGCGTCGGGGCCGAGCCCGTCGTAGCGGCGTGCGTCGAGCCCATCGTGGAGGACGACGAGGTCGTCGGCAACGGTGGTGATGTCCATACGTGTGGTGATGCTGGCGGAGGGGACGTTCGATCAGACCTTGACGACGATCGAGCTGACGACCTTGTCCTGCCAGGTCTGCTTCTTGTCGTCCCACAGCATCCAGAGGTAACCGAGGTACAGAATCTGGGCGGAGATGAAGCTTGCGAACAACTGTCGTCCGAGCGCACGTCCGAAGCCGATCGGCTCGCCACTCGTCTCGCCGATCACCCTGATCCCCACGATTCTGCAGCCCCAGGTCTGGCCGGTCTTGCCGAGCGCGCGCAGATAGATGAACGCCACCAGCAAGAATCCGACGAGGATCAGCGCGGCGCCGCCGGCGATCAGACCGGCGGTGGGTGATCCGTCAGGGCAGACGATCTCGTCGCCGATCGACACGCAGTCGCTGAACGATGTACCGATCATCACCGCACCGGGAACGATGAACAGGGTCATCAACAGCCCGTACAAGAGCCCGTCGAGCAGGAACGATCCGAGGCGGATGCCGAACCCGGCTCGTTCACCGCCGACTGGCGGTGTCGTGGAGCCGTACGGGGGAGAGCCCGGCGCCATCGCAACGGCGCCAGGGGGCAGTGGCTGCCCGACGCCGGGCGGAGGCGGAGGCGGGGTCGAACCTTGGCCGGGTGGTGGCGGCGGCGGGGGCATTGACATGGACAGAGTGTTGCACGAACCCGGGCGGCCCGAGCGCGAACTGTCGGCGCCGTCGTCTCGGGAGATCGGCCGGCGACGCTCCGGCCGGTGCTGGGTCAGCGGAACGGACGGTCGCGGCGAACTGCAATCGGACGCGACCACCAGCGGCCGCTGAATCGCCACGCCGTGCTGCGAGCCGGTTCGGCGTCGACCATGACGACCGCTCTGGGCCAGAGCGCCTCGACGCCTGCCATGATCGCCACGACCTCGTCGTCGCTGGGGGTCGGCGACATGTTGCTGATCGAGATCTCGTTGACCGTGGTCGAATCCGACATGGACTCCACGATAGGTCGCTCACCCATCGGCGACCTCGTCGTCGATCGACCACGTTGCACGCGGTGGCCTGGTGACCACGGTGCCAGCGACGCTGTCGTGGAAGGCCCGCCGCTGCGAATTGCCGAGGGCCATGAGGAACCCGATCAGCAGGATCCACGAGATCAAGGAGCGCACCACGAACCGGAGGCCCGCTTCGCCGGCGGTGATCGTGCGGCCATTGCGGGCATCGACGACCTTGGTGCCCGTGACGCGATTGCCGACCCATTGCCCGGTTGCTGCAACCGACGTTGCTGAGAGCACGGTTGCTCCGCCGAACCCGACGGCCATCACCAGCAGTCCGACGATGATCAGTGGTGTCGATCCCACGACCACGAGCAGCAGCCCGGGCAACATGCAGACGACCAGGATCAGGGTGTCGATGATCAGCCCACCGAACCGTGCGCCGTACGAGGCGAGTTCGGGGTCGAAGTCGATGCCGCCCTCGGACTCGATGTGGGCTGCCTCGGCTCGGGCCGGACGCTCGGCGTCGGTCGGCTTCGTGAGCGGCGCGCCGACTTCGGGGGCAGGCATCTCGTCATCGCTGATCTGTGACAGCAACGCCGCGAGATCGTCGTCGGTCGACGCCGACGCTGGGCCGACTGCTGCCGCTGCCGGTGCCGGTGCCGGTGCTGGTGCTGGTGCCGGTGTCGGTGATGGCGTTGATGCTGTTGTCGGAGGCGGTGGGGGCGGGGGGATGCCGGCGCCGGAGGTGGACCCTGTGCTCCGGGTGTGGGCGCCGACCGCGGTGTCAACGCCGGGAGTGCGGGGCTCGTTGGCTGTCCGGACCCTGACGGCGGCGGTGGCGGTGGCGGCGGCGGCGGTGGTGGTGACGGCGCGGAGGAGCCCGACAGCGGCGGTTGACCGGGGACTGGACCGTCGCTCATCGTGGCCTCGGCTCGGTCACAGAGGGACGTTGCCGTGCTTGCGGCGCGGCAGTTCCTCGCGTTTGGTGGCCAGCATGCGCAGTCCGGCAACCAGCTTCTGGCGGGTCTCGGCCGGGTCGATCACGTCGTCGATGTACCCGCGTTCGGCGGCTGCATAGGGCGACGCGTACTTGTCGGTGTAGTCCTGCACCAGTTCTGCGCGCCGGGCGACCGGGTCGGCCGCCTGCTGCAACTCGCGGCGGTACACGATCTCGACTGCACCCTGCGGGCCCATCACGGCGAGCTCAGCAGTCGGCCAGGCGAACGCCAGGTCGGCACCGATCGACTTCGAGTTCATGACGACGTAGGCGCCGCCGTAGGCCTTGCGGGTGATGATCTGAATTCGGGGCACGGTGGCCTCGCAGTAGGCGTACAGCAGTTTGGCGCCGTGGCGAATGATGCCGCCGTACTCCTGGTCGACGCCGGGGAGGAAGCCCGGCACGTCGACGAAGGTGATCAACGGGATGTTGAACGAGTCGCACGTACGAACGAAACGAGCGGCCTTCTCGGACGACTCGATGTCGAGCACTCCGGCGAGGATCTTGGGCTGGTTGCCCACGATGCCGACCGGTTTGCCGTCGATGCGCGAGAACCCGCACACGATCGACTTCGCCCAGTGCGGGAAGTACTCGAAGAACTCGCCGTCGTCGACGACGTGGCGGATCACCTCGGTCATGTCGTACGGCAAGTTGGGGCTGCCGGGCAGGATGTCGCGCAGTTCGGGGCACAACCGGTCGGGGTCGTCACCGAGGTCTTCGATCGGCGGCTCTTCGAGGTTGTTCGACGGCAGGAAGCCGAGCAGGAAGCGCACGTCGTCGAGGCATGCCTTTTCGTCGCTCGACACGAACGTCGCGACGCCAGACTTGGTGGCGTGGCTCATGGCGCCGCCGAGTTCTTCGAGCGTGACGTCTTCGCCGGTGACGGTCTTGACGACGTCAGGTCCGGTGATGAACATGTGGCTGGACTCGCGCACCATGAAGATGAAGTCGGTCATGGCGGGCGAATACACAGCACCCCCGGCGCAGGGGCCGAGGATGACCGAGATCTGCGGCACGACGCCCGACGACAGCACGTTGCGGTGGAAGATGCCTCCATAGCTGGCGAGGCTGACCACGCCCTCTTGGATTCGGGCGCCTGCGCCGTCGTTGAGGCCGATCACCGGCGCTCCGACCTTGAGGGCGAGGTCCATCAACTTGTGGATCTTCTCGGCGAAGACCTCGCCGAGGGCGCCACCGAACACGGTGAAGTCCTGCGAGAACACGAACACCTTGCGGCCCTCGACAGTGCCCCACCCCGTGATGACACCGTCGGTGTAGGGCCGGTCCTCGAGTCCGGACCCTTGAGCGCGGTGGCGCGCCAACATGTCGAGTTCATGGAACGAGCCGTCGTCGAGGAAGTACTCGAGCCGCTCACGGGCGAGCATCTTGCCCTTCTCGTGCTGACGTTCGACCGAACGCTGCGAACCGGCGTGGATGGCCTGGTCGCGCCGTTCAGCGAGGTCGTCGAGCTTCTCCTGCATGGGGTTCGTCACGCCTCGCAAGTTACTGGCTGTCGGCCACTCTCGGAAGATCGGCAAGACTGGCCGGCGTGGACTTGCCGATCCAACCGCCGATCGAACCGATGCTGGCGAAGCTGGCACGTTCGATCCCCGAGGGCGACGGGTGGCTGTTCGAGCCGAAGTGGGACGGCTTTCGGTGCATCGTGTTCCGCGATGGCGATCAGCTGGAATTGGTCTCTCGAAAGCTGCGTCCTCTCGGTCGCTACTTTCCGGAGCTCATCGATCCGCTCCGCGAGGCGCTCCCGCCGCGCTGCATCGTCGATGGCGAGATCGTCGTCGCCGACGTCGCTGGTCACGGGCTCGACTTCGACGCACTGCTCCAGCGGATCCACCCGGCCGAGTCACGCATCAATCGTTTGGCCGCGGAGACCCCTGCGGCGTTCGTGGCCTTCGACCTGCTCGCGATCGACGATCGGTCGTTCCTCGACGAGCCGATGACCTCGCGGCGTGCGGCGCTCGTCGAAGCGATCGCCGGGAACGACATCGTGCGGCTCACACCGGCGACCACCGATCGGGGAGTGGCCGACGACTGGTTCCATCGCTTCGAGGGTGCCGGACTCGACGGCATCGTGGCCAAGCCCGTCGATGGCCTGTACCAGCCCGGCAAGCGAGCCCTGATCAAGGTGAAGCATCAGCGCACCGCCGACTGTGCGGTCGCTGGCTACCGAGTCCACAAAGATGGCCAGGGCGTGGGTTCGCTGCTGTTGGGGTTGTTCGATGCCGACGGTGGCATGCACTCGGTCGGTGTCGCAGCGTCGTTCTCGGCTGCCCGCCGTGCCGAGTTGCTGGCCGAACTCGAACCTCGCACCCACGATGCGCTCGACGGGCACCCGTGGCGGTCGTGGGCTGAACACGATGGCGATGCTGCCGGGGCGGCGACCAGCGGTGGAAGTCGGTGGAACGCCGGCAAGGACCTGTCATTCGTTCCGATCAGAATGGGTCTGGTGGCCGAGGTGTCGTTCGGACAGCTCGAAGGACGCCGATTCCGTCACGGTGTCGGCTTCGTGCGGTGGCGACCCGATCGGACCCCCGAGTCGTGCACCTACGACCAACTCGACGTGGCCGAACCGGTCTCGTTCCACGATTTCGTGGCAGAGGCCGGCCCTACGGCTGGGTGACTGCGGGAATCGTCACGGTCACGACCGGTGGCACCGTCTGCGCGGCGACCGCTTCGGTTCCGTCGGCGTTGAGGATCGTGAAACCCTGCGGCGGACTCGTGAACACACCGGTCGGCGTGACAGCGGTGACCACCATGGTCCAGTCGCCGGCCACGGTGAGCGGCAGACCCTGCTCGCCTTCGAGGAGGACCGCCGTCCCGGCGCCGGTGAGTGGAACGGGCTGTGTGATCGTGCCGATCGTGTCGTTCGGCGGTGCGGTGAGCACGACTTCGAGTCCGGACAGGTTCTCGTCGGGAGCAGCGACCACGACGGCCATCCCTGCGAGCCCCACACGGTCGCGGGTGAGCTGAACGGTGACATCGAGGTCTGCCTCGGGCGCTTCGATCGCCAGGGTGATCAGGTAGTCGATGTCGGGACCCGTCGACACGTTGGGTGGAGCCAGCGACAGCAACCATGCGCTCATGGCGAGCACGATCACGCCGACGGCGGCTTCCACCCCGAAGGCACGTCGCAGGCGATCGGCCATGGGTACGGTCATCTCGTTGGCGCGGGCCAGTCGTTGGTTGATGAACTGCCGCGCCGAGACCGCGATGAAGATCATCACAGCGACTGCGACCGTCTTGAGCAGGACGACCCGACCGTGTGACGTGCCGAAGAGGTCGCCACCATCGAGCAGGATCATCTGGAGGATGCCGGTGACGATCGTGGCGCCGATCGCCAGGTTCGACAGTCGCCCGAACCCGCGCACGGCGTGCACGAGGTCTTCCTCGCCTGGCCCTGCGAGCACCACTCGAGCAAGCAACACGACGCCCCCGATCCACACCGACATCGCGAGTGCATGGATGATCGACAGCGGCACCCCGACGATGGCCAGGTCCATGTTCGTGCGGCTGAACCCGATCGTGGCCACTGCCAGCGCCGGAATCCCGAGCGCAGCCATCTGGGTCACCGGATCGATCACCCGGTCGGGGCGGAACGCAACCCACGCGCATGCGACAGTGAGCACGAGCCTGGCGATTGCAGCGATCCCCGGGATGCCTGCGGACAACAGGTCGACCCAGTTCGCGGGGTTGAAACCCGCGCCGAGCCCCGAACCGGTCACCGCAGCGGTCGCGGCAGCCACATACAGCAGCGTGCCGATCAACGCGACGATCCAGGTGGCGCGCAGGAACCGAATGGTCACGAGGTACTCGACGCCCTCCGGCCACGCAGCGGCGATCACCACGAGTGACCCGAGCAGGACGGCGAGCCCGAACACCGACAGCAGACGCCCGAGCCAGAGCGGACCCTGGCCCTGATCGACATCGGAGAGGCTGGCGACTTCGTCGGTGGTCGTCGCAGCGGTGGTGGTGTCGGTCGGGATGCTGCTCTCGGTGTTCGGCTCGGTGGTGGCGGTGGTCTCGACGGTGGCCGGGTCGTTGGCAACCTCGAACGTGATGCGACCCTGCCCGTTGGGTGAGCCCTCGGAGTCACTCACGACGTACGCGGCGACGCAGGGCCCCTTCGGGAGCGGGTCGATGACCTGGGCGGTCATCGTGAGGCGGTCGTCGCTGACCTCTCGCGGGCCGACGGTGTACAGATCGTCGCAGGTCAAGGTGATCGTGTTCACCTCACCCAACTGCTCGGTGAAGGCGAAGGTGATCGCCTCGGGAGACTGCTCGAGCGTCGAACCGTCGGCAGGGTCGGAGGAGACCAGCGTGTTGTCGGCGAACGAGGTCCCGGGCAGCAGCGCGACGATGCCCACGATGGCGAGCAGTGCCCCGACGAGGGCGTGGCGGAACCGTCGGGCGGCTCGGAGTGATGTGCGCTCGTTCACGATCGTCCGAGGCTAGTTGGCCGCTGCCCCGCGAGCCTGGGCACCCGTGTCGCTGCCGGCTGGAGTTGCCTCAGACGTCGCCGCGTCGGCACGCAGGCGCACCCATCTCGGTGGCGAGGTCGTTGCGGCCCCTGATCAGCTCTCCGACACGAACCGTGAGCTCGTCGAGCTCGTCGATGCCGGCCTCGGAGATCGCCCGCCATGCCAGCACCTGCTCCTCGGTGTTGCGGATGAACGCCCGGTGGTCGTCGGCGACGCTGTCGGGAACCTCGAGCGATCGCGCCCGCTCGGCCTCGTTGCCGAGGGCGCTGGCGGCGCTCGATGCGAACGCGTCCACGGGTATCTCCTCAGGTGGTTGTGGGAGCTCGTCGATGGTGGCCGTCGTTTCGGTGCAGATTGCTTGGAGGTCGACCAGGTAGTCGGCCTCGGTGACGACGGCGGGCTCGCTGGAGCAGGCGACGAGCGCCGCGGTGATCCCAAGGGCTGCTGCAATCGATCGGATCTGCACGGGCCGAATAGTAGGTGTCGCTATCGTGGCCGCGATGGCCACCCAGTCGCTCTACCGCCGCTATCGGCCCCGTCGCTTCAGCGAGTTGAAGGGGCAGGATCACGTGGTTCGTGCCCTGCGCACGTCGGTGGCCGAAGGGCGCGAGGGCCAGGCGTATCTGTTCTCGGGTCCCCGAGGCACCGGCAAGACCACCTCGGCGCGCATCCTCGCCAAGGTGCTCAACTGCGAGAACCCCCGAGACGGCGAGCCGTGTTGCGAATGCGAGTCGTGCCTGGCCGTCGAGCGAGGCGTGAGCTACGACGTCCACGAACTCGACGCGGCGAGCAACAACGGTGTCGACGCCATGCGCGACCTGATCGAGAAGTCGTCGCTCGGCACGCCAGGACGTCACAAGGTGTACATCCTCGACGAGGTCCACATGCTCTCCAAGGCCGCCGAAGCTGCCCTGCTGAAGACCTTGGAAGAGCCACCTCCGCACGTGGTGTTCGTGTTGGCCACGACCGACCCGCAGAAGATGTCCGACACGATTCGCAGCCGCACACAGCACCTGCAATTCCACCTCCTGCCCGCCGACACGTTGGCCGAACACATTCGCTGGGTCGCCGCCGATGCCGGACTCGATGTCAGCGACGCAGCGTTCGAACAGGCGCTCAGCCGCGGCGGTGGATCGGCCCGCGACACGCTGTCGGCGCTCGAGTTGGTGGCCAACATCGGCGACGAAGGGATGGACGTCATTCCCCTCGACGAGTTCGTCGAAGCGATGGTCGACCGCGACTCGGGGCGTGCGCTCACCGTGGTCGCGCATGCGATCTCGAGCGGCATGGACGCACGAACACTCACCGAAGAGCTGATCGGGTTCTTCCGCAACGGGTTCTTGGCCCTGATGGCGCCGGAGCTGGTGCAGGTGCCGTCGAACCGTCTCGACGACCTGGCGGCACAGGCGCAACGGCTCGGCGCAGCCGGACTGGTGCGTGGGATCGAGTTGTTGGGGTCGGCACTGGCCGAGATGCGTCATGCCCCCGATCCGCGTGTGCTGCTCGATGTGGCCACCGTGCAACTCACCGCCGACAGCGTCGGCGGCGACATCGCTGGTCTGCTGGCGCGCATCGAGCGCCTCGAACGTCAGGTGGCCGCCGGTGCGGCGGCTGGTGCGGTCGCGCCGACCGAGTCGAAGCCAACGGTTCCGATCAATCCGGCGACAGGCCGAGCCGCGCTCGGTGGCCGGGCTCGGGCGGCGGCCCCCGCCAGTGCCGCTGCGCCTGCTGACCCTGCGCGTACCCCGAGCAGCGCGCCGCAGGGGTCCGCCGACCAGGCGCCGGCGTCGTCGCCTGCACCGGAGCCTTCGCCGGCTGCAGCCGCCGCAGCACCGGCAGCAGCCGAGTCGCACGCGCCGGTCACTGCCGAGGCGTGGGAGAACACGATCCGTCCGGCCCTGCGAGGGATGGCCCGGGCGGTGTACGCGCCGGCCACGTTCGTTGGCAGCAGCGATTCGACGCTCACACTGTCGGTGCCGAACGCAGTGCACCGCGCCAAGTGCGAAGAGCAACGAACGGTGGTCGAAGCAGCGGTGGGGAAGTTCGCCGGATCGAAGGTCACGATCGAACTCCTCGACGGCGACGACGGCCAAGGCGGTGACGGCCGTGACGGCGGCGCCAACCGTTCCGGCGGTGCGGCCACCACCTCGGCCGATCCGACGAGCGTTCCTCAGCAGCCCAGCGGTGGCGCGCCGTCGGCCGAACCGAATTCACCCGGCGAGACCGACGGTGTTCGCGGTGAAGCTGCTCCCTCGCCGAGGGAGCGTGGCATGGCGGCGGCCGCCGCCGCTGTCGCACTCGACGCAACGGCAGCGTCGCACGACGACGAGACGGCGTCGGCGACGGTGCTCCCTGACGACGAAGATGTCGACCTCGACGACCTGGTCGATGCTCCTCCCGAAACGGTCAAGACGCCGATCGACCGGCTCGCCGAGGCCTTCCCCGGGTCTGAACTGATCGAAGAAGCGGGCTGACGTCGCACTGATGGCCGGCAACTACACCCCTCCTGTCCAAGCGTTGATCGACGAGTTCGGCCGGTCTGCCTGGCATCGGGCCCAAGTCGGCGGCACGGATCGCGTTCCACCTCTTGAAGATGCCGACCGAGGACGCCGCCCGCCTCGCACACGCGATCACCGATGCCAAGGCGAGAGTGCGGTTCTGCGAGCGGTGCTTCAACGTCGCCGACGACGTGCTGTGCCCGATCTGCAACGACGACGGGCGCGACTCGTCGGTGCTCTGTGTGGTCGAGGAATCGCGTGACATCGTGGCGATCGAACGCACCGGTGAGTTCCGCGGGCGGTATCACGTGCTGCTCGGTGCGATGAGCCCGCTCGAGGGAATCGGTCCCGAACAGCTCAAGATTCGCGAGCTGGTCGCACGCATCGATCCCGAGGGTGTGCAAGAGATCATCTTGTGTACGAATCCGAACACCGAAGGCGAGGTCACCGCCATGTATCTGGCCCGGCTGCTGAAGCCGATCGGTCTGACGGTGACACGGATAGCGAGTGGGCTGCCCGTGGGTGGCGATCTCGAGTACGCCGACGAACTCACTCTCGGTCGAGCCCTCGAGGGCCGCCGTGCGGTCGACTGAGCCGGCAACTCGGCCCGACAACTGAACTGGGGCACCACCTTCACGAACCGGTAGCGGGCGGACGGGCCGATTCGTGTCGATGATGCCCCAGAGGGGTGGCGAATCAGAGATCAATTCGCCGATCAGTTGTTACGAACACATTACAGAAGCGCAGCCGTTACCGTCAAGGTTTCGCAACACAAGTCGCTCTCGATGTCACTATATCGACCCGGAGTGGCATTGACAATCACCCAAAGTGGTGAACCGTGAGCGGGCGCGCTGAATCAACGCAGCTTGGCTCGCAACGCCCAGGGCGTCGGGAACTGCGATGGGTTCGGTCGGGTCAGACGGTGCGCAAGATGGCCGCGTCGCCCTGGCCGCCACCGCCGCACAGTGCAGCAGCGCCGATGCCGCCGCCACGACGCTTGAGCTCGTGCAGCAGCGTGAGTGCCAACCGGTTGCCGCTCATGCCGATCGGGTGGCCGAGGGCGATGGCGCCGCCGTTGACGTTGACCTTGTCGGGGTCGACGCCGAGTTCGGCGGTCGAAGCGATGCCGACCGCAGCGAAGGCCTCGTTGAGCTCGAACAGGTCGAGGTCGGCCACCGCGATGCCGGCGCGCTCGGCGGCCTTCATCACTGCACGGCTCGGCTGATGCAGCAGCGAGGCGCTGTCCGGCCCGGCGACCATGCCGTACGACACGAACTCGCCGAGCGGGGTCACGCCACGGCGCTCGGCCTCGGCCTTGCTCATCAGCACGATGGCGCTGCCGCCGTCGGAGAGCTGTGATGCGTTGGCGGCGGTGATCGTGCCGTCCTTGTCGAATGCCGGACGCATCCCAGCGAGCGACTCGACCGTGGTGCCCGGGCGCACACCTTCGTCGTGCTCGACCAGGATCGGATCGCCCTTGCGCTGGGGCACCTCGACCGAGATGATCTCGTCGGTGAACTTGCCGTCCTTGATCGCGTTGGCGGCGAGCTCGTTCGAGCGGGCGGCGAACTCGTCCTGCTGTTCGCGTGTGATGCTGTCACCGGTGTAGCGGTCGGTGCCGAGGCCCATCAGGCAGGCGTCGAATGCGCACCACAGGCCGTCGGCGATGATCGCGTCGCGCAGCTCGGTGTTGCCGTAGCGGAACCCGCCGCGGGCGCCGTCGGCGAGGTACGGAGCGTTGGTCATCGACTCCATGCCGCCGGCGACGACGATGTCGGCTTCGCCGGCAGCGATCATCTGGTTGGCGAGATAGATCGAGTTGAGACCCGACAGGCACACCTTGTTGATGTTGATCGCTGGCACGCTCATCGGGATTCCGGCCTTGACGGCCGCCTGGCGGCTGGGCACCTGGCCCTGGCCGGCCATGAGCACCTGGCCCATGATGACGTGCTCGACCTCCTCGGGTGCCACGCCGGCGCGCTCGAGCGCTGCAGCGATGGCGAAGCCGCCGAGGTCGGCAGCAGAGAACGATGCGAGCGCACCGCTCATCTTCCCGATCGGAGTGCGAGCGCCAGCGACGATGTACGAACCAGTAGAAGCCATGCCCGAACGCTACCCCACCCCCCAAACCCCCGAAAAATGCCTGGATCGTGACGCTCACCGTCACGATCCAGGGACATTTCGGGTTGGGGTGGGCGGCTGGGTCGCTTTGTCGGGGCGGATTACCGGTCAGTAACGTCATGCGCCATGCAGGAGATCCTCGAAGCCATCCAATCCGGCGCCAGCGGCGATGACATCGCCAACCTCCCGATCCCCGAGAGCTACCGGGCGGCGTTCGTGAAGCGTGAAGAAACCGCGATGTTCGAAGGTGTCGAATCCTGGGACAAGGACCCGCGCAAGTCGCTGCACGTCGACGAGGTGGCCACCCCCGAACTCGCCCCCGACGAGGTGTACATCGCCGTGATGGCGTCGAGCATCAACTTCAACACGGTGTGGACCTCGATCTTCGAGCCGCTGCCCACGTTCGGCTTCCTCGACAAGATGGGGCGCCAGAACGAATGGGGCAAGCGCCACGCCCTGCCGTATCACGTGGTCGGCTCCGACGCATCGGCGGTCGTTGCTCCGCACGGGTTCGGCGGTCCGCAACTGGAAGCCCGGCGATCGGGTGACCGTGCACTGCAACTACGTCGACGATCAGGACCCGAGCGCTCACAACGACTCGATGCTCGCCAGCAACCAGATCATCTGGGGATTCGAGACCAACTTCGGCGGACTCGCCGACCTCGCTGTCGTCAAGGCCAACCAGCTGATGCCGAAGCCGACGCATCTGACCTGGGAAGAGTCGGCGGTCAACGCACTGTGCAGCTCGACCTCGTATCGAATGCTCGTCAGTGAGAACGGTGCACAGATGAAGCAGGGCGACAGCGTCCTGATCTGGGGTGCCACCGGCGGCATCGGCGGTTACGCCGTGCAATACGTGCTCAACGGTGGCGGCACGCCGATCGGCGTGGTGTCGTCGCCCGAGCGCGCCGCCCTGCTCAACGCAGATGGGCTGTGAAGCCGTGATCGATCGCCGCGCCGAGAACTACCAGTTCTGGTCGGACGAGAACACCCAGGACGAGTCCGAGTGGCGTCGCTTCGGCAAGAAGATCCGCGAACTCAACAACGGCGAGGACGTCGACATCGTGTTCGAGCACCCCGGCCGTTCGACGATGGGCGCCTCGGTGTTCGCTGCCAAGCGCGGTGGCACGATCGTCACCTGTGCTGCAACGTCGGGCTACATGGTCGAGTTCGACAACCGCCACTTCTGGATGAAGCTGAAGAACCTGATCGGCTCGCACTTCGCCAACTACGCCGAGTCGTACGCAGCCAACAAGCTGCTCGACCAGGGTCGCATCCAACCGCTGCTCACCAAGACCTACACGCTCGATCAGGTCGGCGAAGCGTCGCTGGCGGTGCACCACAACGAGGCCGACGGCAAGCTCGGCGTGCTGTGCCTCGCACCCGAAGAGGGCCTCGGCATCGACGACCCCGAGAAGCGCGAGCGCATCGGCGAAGACAAGATCACCGTCTTCCGGTCATGACCTTCCCAGCCGCCGTCCTGTGGGACATGGACGGCACGCTGGTCGACACCGAGCCGTACTGGTTCGCAACAGAATTCGAGCTGGTCGCAGAGTTCGGTGGCACGTGGACCGACGCGGACGCGCACTCGCTCGTCGGTTTCGATCTGCTTGCTTCGGCGCACGAGCTCCGCACCCGTGGCGGTGTGCGCCTCGAACCGGTGCAACTCGTCGAACGGCTCATCGACGGCGTGATCAGACGAGTTGCCGACGAACTTCCGTGGCGGCCGGGCGCACCCGAGCTGTTGGCCGAATGTGTCGCTGCGGAGATTCCGTGCGTCCTGGTCACGATGTCGTGGCGCCGCCTCGCCGACGCCCTGATCGCCGCTGCCCCGACCGGGTCGTTCGCCGCCTCGGTGACCGGTGACGAGGTGAGCAACGGCAAACCTCACCCCGAGCCGTATCTCGCCGCTGCCGCCGTGCTCGGTGTCGATCCGGTCGAGTGTGTTGCGATCGAGGACTCACCCACCGGGGTTGCCTCGGCGCTGGCTGCTGGGTGTGCGACGCTGGGGGTCCCCCATGTCGTCCCCGTCGCTGCCGCCCCCGGGCTCACCCTCGTCGACTCCCTCACCGGTCTCGGACTCGCAGATCTCCGCGAACTCCGGGCCAGCTGACGGCCGCGATGTCACGCCGCTCGACGGCGAACGGCCACGAGAGAAGAACACGACGACCGATTGCGCTGACTGCGCTGGTCGCGGCGCTCGTCGCAGTAGCTGGCGTGGGGTTGTACGTCGCCACCAATGAGGAACCGGTTCCGCCGAAACCAGACATCCCGCTCGATGCGTGGGTGCCCTATTGGACGCTCGACGATGCGCTGCCCGACATCGGTCGGCGCGGTGGGTCGATGCGCGAGGTGTCGCCCTTCTGGTTCACCGCGGCGGGTGTCGACGAGATCGCCATCGACCCCAACGCCAGCGTCGAGGCAACCGACGCGTTCGTGGACGCACTCCGACGAACGGGGGCCGACGTGGTGCCCTCGATCGTCGACCTGCTGCCAGCCGGTGAGATGGCAGCGATCCTCGCCGACCCGGCAACGCGCGCCCGCCACGTCGAGGCGATTCGACGATTCGCCGCCGACGGCGACTACGACGGCATCGACATCGACTACGAACAGTTCGCGTTCGCCGACGGACGCGACACCTGGGCAGCGACGCGACCGAACTGGGTTGCGTTCATCGAGCAGCTCGGCGCCGCACTTCGCGATGACGGTCGCATCTTGGTCGTCAGCATCCCGCCGGTCTACGACGCCGGACGAACGAGTGCCAGTGGGTTCTGGGTGTACGACTACGGCGCAATCATCGACCATGTCGACCGCATCCGCATGATGACCTACGACTTCTCCGTCGGTGCCCCGGGCCCGATTGCACCACTCGACTGGGTCGAAACGGCGATCACCGGAGCGATCGAGGCAACCGGGTCGCCGGACAAGCTCGTCCTCGGGCTGCCCGCCTACGGGCGCAACTGGGTGATCTCGACCGTTGGCACCTGCCCTGCTGATGCGCCAGGTCGGACATCGGTCACCGCTCGCTCGGTCGACGACTTGCTCGTGCGCCGATCGGCCGAACCGACACCCGTCGACGAGACCGGCGAGTGGACCTTCGACTACGAACTCGAATTGGGCGACGACACCGGATCGTGTGTGCAGACCCGGCGTGTGCACTACGTGGACGGCGATGGCATACGGCTGCGGATGGACCTTGCTCGCGAGTACCAACTCGATGGGGTGTCGCTCTGGGCGCTCGGGTTCGAAGACGAAGCGGTGTGGGAACAGATCCTCCCCACGGTGGCCGACCCGTTCGCTCCCGCCACGACGGACTAGAACGATCAGATGACAGTCGGCGAAGCATGGATCATCGACGCGGTGCGATCACCGCGTGGCATCGGGAAGCAGGGCAAGGGCAGCCTGGCCCACCTGCACCCGCAGAACGTTCTCGGACAGGTGCTGAACGGCTTGCGTGACCGCGTCGGGTTCGACCCGGCCGACGTCGACGATGTCGTGTGTGGCAACGGCTCGCACGCCGGCGACCATGCCCACGACATCGGCCGGATGGCCGTGCTCGATGCCGGTTGGCCGGTCTCTGTTCCCGGCGTCACGCTGAACCGCTTCTGTGGTTCCGGCCAGCAGGCGGTCACGTTCGCAGCGATGGGTGTGGGAGCCGGGCACCAGGATCTCGTCGTCGGCGCCGGCGTCGAGTCGATGAGTCGCCCCGCACGCAACGGCACCGACGGCTTCCACGCCAACAACGAACACCTCCTGGCCGAGCACCCGCAGATCCCGCAAGGGCTGTCTGCCGACCTGATCGCGACCCTCGACGGCTACACGCGTGTCGAGGTCGATGCCCTCGGCCTCGAGAGCCAGCATCGGGCGGCGGCGGCGATCGCCGAGGGACGATTCGACCGCAGCCTGATCACGATCCGCAACGACGATGGCAGCGTCGCGCTCGACCACGACGAATACCCGCGGCCGGAGACCACCGCCGAGGGATTGGCGGCACTGCACCCGAGCTTCATCAAGTTCGGTGACTTCAAGTTCGAGCAGAGCGAGCTCACGATGGCCGAACTCATGGCGCAGAAGTATCCGGGTGTCGAGCTCCACAACGTCCATCACGCTGGCAACAGCTCGGGTGTGGTCGACGGTGCCGGCGCAGTGTTGGTGTCATCGCCCGAGTACGCCAAGGCGCATGGGCTCACGCCACGGGCGCGCATCGTGATGTCGGCGGTCGCTGCCGATGAGCCGCTGATCATGCTCACTGCGCCCGGCCCGGCAGCCAACAAATGCCTTGCCCGAGCTGGCATGACCGTCGACGACATCGACCTGTTCGAGGTCAACGAGGCGTTTGCGTCCGTGGTGCTTCGCTTCTTCCGTGACACCGGGGCCGACCCGTTGAAGGTGAACGTCAACGGCGGTGCGATTGCGCTGGGTCACCCGATCGGCGCCACCGGCGCCATGCTGATCGGCACGTTGATCGACGAACTCGAACGGCGCGATCTGCGCACCGGCTTGGTCGCGATGTGCACCGGTGGTGGCATGGGCACCGCCACGATCATCGAACGCATCTGACGCCGACGCTCATGGTGTGCAACACCACGAGGCGTCGTCAGCTGTACTGATCGAGGATCGTCGATTCGGTGACGCGGCTGAGGGTGTCGCGGATCGCCTTGGCGGTTGCCTCATCGACGTCGTCGACCACCATCAAGTCGTCGACCGTGGCCCGCTGCAGCTTGGCCAGCCCACCGAAATGGTTGGCGACGGTGATCGCTGTCGACGACGGCAGCCGGCTGACCCGGTGGAGCAGACGCATGCCCTTCGGCACGACCTCCTGGGTGAGGTCGGTGGAGTCGCGGCCGGGTGAGAGAGCCTCGGCGGTGAGTCGCAGATTCGACACCTCGTCGTCGGACAGTTGCGACATGGCCTGGAGCGCCTCGGCGACCGTGCGCCCGGCGGGCAGGTAGTCGGCCACCACCAGGTCGAGTTCGTCGTCGATCTCGCCGTAGAGCTCGTCGAGCTGGAGTCGCAGCAGCCGGGCGTCGATGCCGAGTTCGATGATCATCGTCTCGATCTCCTCGGCGATGCGATGGACCATCTCGCCTCGTTGGACCACTGCCAGCACGTCGCGGAGTGTGACGACGTCTTCGACCTCGACGGCGGTGAGGTTGGTGATTGCATCGTCGAGGCGCACCTTGTACCGCTCGAGTGTCTGCAGCGCCTGGTTGGCGCGATCGAGGAGATGGCCGACCTCTTGGAGTTGGCGCTTGCCGCCCCCGGCGTAGACGTTGATGACGCCCATTTCCTCGCTCGCGGACACGACCGGTACGTCGAGTGATCGTGCGACGCGTTCGGCGGTGCGGTGACGTGTGCCGGTTTCGCTGGTGGGCACGGACGGATCGGGAACGAGGTGCACGTTCGCACGAGCGATTCGACCACCGTCGGTGGACAAGATGATGGCACCATCCATCTTGGCGAGTTCCGACAAGCGTTGCGGGCTGTACGGGGCGTCGACCAGGAACCCACCGGAGCAGATCGAGAGCACATCGGCATCGTCGCCCAGCACGAGCAACGCCCCAGCCTTCGAGCGCACCACACGGTCGATGCCGTCACGGAGTGGGTTGCCCGGGGCGACGCGGGCGAGCGCATCACGCATCGCCTCGTTCACGCCGCCGTATCGGGAACTCATGGCCTGATCTTAGGTGAGCATCTCGGTGATCTCGTCGAGAACCGAAATCAGATCGCCGAGCGCAGACCGCTGGGGGCAGTGTGTGCGCCGAGGCCAGCAGCGGCGATGGCCTCGGACAGCGTGGACGCCCGGATCACCTCGACGTCGACGTCGCACTGGGGCGAATTCGATGGCACCACCACGCGGCGCAGACCGAGGCGGCCCGCCTCGATGAGGCGTCGTTGCGCCTGGCCGACCTGGCGGAGTTCGCCACCGAGGCCGACCTCACCGAACACCGCCAGGTCAGCGGGAAGCGGCTGATCGCGGATCGCGCTGACGACCGCCAGGCAGACTCCGAGATCGAGCCCAGGTTCGCTCAGCTTGACGCCACCGGCGGTGGAGGCGTACACGTCCTGGTCGGCAACCGGCACCCGCGAACGGCGGCCCAGCACCGCCATCAGCATCGACAGACGGGCACCTTCGAGGCCGATCGCGCTGCGCCGGGGTGGTACCCCCGGCACGCTCGGGCTCGCGAGCGCCTGCACCTCGACCACGATCGGCCGCTGACCCTCCATCGTTGGGACAACGGCCGACCCGGGCACGCCCGTCCGCCGGTCTGCGAGGAACAGCGACGATGCGTCCGGCACGGCGATCAGGCCGCTGGTGGCCATCTCGAACAGCCCGAGCTCGTTGGTCGGGCCGAAGCGATGCTTCGATGCGCGCAACAGCCTGAGCGCATGGTGCCGGTCGCCTTCGAACTGCAAGACGGTGTCGACGACGTGCTCGAGCACCCGTGGTCCGGCAAGGCCGCCTTCTTTGGTGACGTGGCCGACGAGCACGATCGACACGTCGCGTTCTTTGGCTTCGTTGACGAGACGTTGGGCGCAGCCACGGACTTGGCCGACGCTGCCCGGCAGCGAGCCCAGCGTGGGGTCGGACACCGTTTGGATCGAGTCGATCACCACCAGCTCGGGTCGGATGCGTTCGATGGCATCGAGGATGTGGGGAAGCGATGTTTCGGCATGGAGCCACAGGTCGTCGCGGGTGGCCCCGAGGCGCTCGGCGCGCCGCTTCACCTGTTGGGCGCTCTCCTCGGCAGTGACGTACAGCGTGGGTCCGCTCCACCCTGCGAGCAGTTGCAGCAACAGTGTGCTCTTGCCGATGCCCGGTTCGCCGCCGAGCAGTGTGACCGACCCGGCGACGAGGCCCCCGCCCAGGACGCGGTCGAGCTCGTCGATCGCCGTGCTGACCGGCTCGCCGTGTTCGGTGCCGACCTCGCCGATACGTGTGGGGCCGGGACGCGATGAAGCAGCAACCGGAGCGTCAGCCGTACCGGCGACTTCGACGTCTTCGACCAGGGTGTTCCAGTCGCCGCAGCCGCCGCAGCGCCCCGCCCACTTCGGATGCGAGGTGCCGCACTCGCTGCACACGTAGACCAACTTGGATCGATTCGATGCCATGTCGAGCATCATGACGCAGGGGTGTCACGAAGTTGGGGAGCGCGTTGCTGCAACGCTCAGTCGAACGAGATGACCTTGCCGCGGTTGATGCTGACCCAGTCTCGTGCTTCGAGGTACGGGCGCAGGCGGTCGGCGATCACCTCGCCGTGCTGGCGGTTCTTGGGGCGTTGCAGCTCGAACAGGTAGGGGAACTCGAGCCAGGCGGTGGTGGCCTCCCACAGCCGGAGCGCAGGCTCGCCCGACGGTGGGTCGAGCACGACTGGTCCGAACAGGCACTCGGGCTCGCCGTTCGCGGCGATGAACTCGGGGAAGAACAGCGTGGGGACGCCGTAGCCGCCCGCAGCGACGACTCGGTCGTGCTCGGCGCGAACCTCGTCGTGGGTGGTCTGATCGGCGATTGCCTCGTCGACGACACCGGGATCGAGTCCGATCTCGGTCAGAAGATGCCGAGCAACGGCTGGATCATGGGGCCGATGGCCCTCCTCGTGCAGCGCGGTCGCCGCACGCTCGTACCAACGGTCGAGGTCGTCCATGCTGGTGCGTCGGAGCAGCGCCCCGATGCGCATCATCGACCATCCGTACGACCACTCGCGCTCCCACGGATGCTTCTTGTCGTCGACTCGATTGACCTCTTCGAGACTGAAGAACTTCCAGTCGATCTCGATGCCGTTCTGCCGTCGTACCTCGCGAATCCACTTCGCCGTCTGATGTGCGAACGGGCACATCACGTCGAAGTGGAAATCAACTCGGGTCGGTGTCGGGTGCATGCCACAGGCTGCCACACGCAGTCGTCGGCGGGCGGGCCGCACCTGGGCGGGCTCAGCGAGCGGGTCGGCGTGGCGGCCGCTGATGTGTGCGCTGCCAGCGCGCCCAGATGACGTAACCGATGAACAACGTCATGAACGCGACCCAAGCGACCAGTGCCACCAGGGCGACCACGGACAACGGCCGCGCCCACCAACGGTCGTCGCCTGGCGACTGCACCGAGACGGCACGCCAGTCGAGGATCGTGCCGTCGGTCGGGGCCTGCCACTCGAGGCGATTGTCGCCGAGACGGTTGCCGTTGGTCTCGTCGGCGTTGATCTCGCCGGGAAGTTCCACCCGGATGACGGCACCGATCGACGACTCGGGTGTTGCTCCGCTCGCTGCGATCTGATCCGAGAACGGCACCGATCCGACTGCAGCGACCAGATCGTCGTCGGCAAAGCTCTCGAACCCGTCGGGCAGGCCGAGCAGCCCGGTCAGCCGAGTCGTGGTGTCCTCGCCGCTCGTATTGCGCGTCATCGCCATCTGGTTGAACGGCGGGCCGAGACTGTTGAGCAGGTTGGTTGCTTCGGCATCGGACTCGAACGGATGCGTCAAGGTGATCGCGAGGCCGCCATCGGGCAGCGCCGTTGGGCCGTCGATCGCCCAGCCCGCAGCCACGATGTCGTCGGTTGCCAGTTCGTCGGCCAACGTCGGCACCGCGGCGACCACCTCCGCATCAGCGGTGGCCACGAGCGTGATCGTGCCGGTGCCGTCCGGCTCGACGACCATGTCGACGCTGAGCTCGACCCGGCACCCGGCAAGCGCAGCCACACAGACGCACAGGGCCAGGACGCGGCGGATCACGGTGACGAGTATGGCCGAGTCGGGGTCAGGACCGCGTGGTCATGACGATGTCAGGAGCGGACGCCGGTGTCAGCTCAACTCTGGCGGCGGCAGTTCGCCGTCGCTGGCAGGCGGTAGCGGGCTCTCGGTGGCAGTCGTGGCCAACTCGACCGATGCCGGTGGCACGAAGCCCTCGACGGCGGTGAACACGAACCGTTTGCGGCCCTCGTTCTCCGGGTCGTCCTCGACGTCGACCACGATGATCTCACCGGCCGAGAACTCCTTGTACAGGATCTTCTCGGACAATGCATCCTCGATGTGGCGCTGGATGGCTCGACGCATCGGACGAGCACCCAACTGCGGGTCGTAGCCGAGATCACCGAGCAGTTCCTTGGCGGCTGCCTTGATCTCGATGCCGAGACCCTGACCTTCGAGTTGGCCGACCAGACGTTGGGTGAGCAGGTCGACGGTCTGGAGCACTTCGGCGCGCGTCAACTCGTGGAAGACGATGGTCTCGTCGATGCGGTTGAGGAACTCGGGCCGGAAGTGGTTCTTCAGCGACTCGTTGACCTTTTCCTTCATGCGCTCGTAGCTCATGGCGGAGTCGTCGCTGGTGAAGCCGACGTTGGCCTTGCGGAGATCTTGCGTGCCGAGGTTCGAGGTCATGATCAGCACGGTGTTGCGGAAGTCGACCGAACGGCCCTGGCTGTCGGTCAGGCGACCTTCTTCCAGGATCTGCAGCAACGTGTTGAACACATCGGGGTGCGCCTTCTCGATCTCGTCGAACAGCACCACCGAGAACGGCTTGCGCCGCACGGCTTCGGTGAGCTGGCCGCCCTCTTCGTAGCCGACGTAGCCGGGGGGCGAACCGACGAGGCGGCTGACCGTGTGCTTCTCCATGTACTCGGACATGTCGAGCGTGATCAGCGCCGAGTCGTCACCGAAGAGGAACTCGGTGAGCGTCTTGGCGAGCTCGGTCTTGCCGACACCGGTGGGGCCGAGGAAGATGAACGAGCCCGAGGGGCGCTTGGGGTCCTTGAGGCCTGCACGGGTGCGGCGGATCGACTGCGACACGGCCGAGACGGCGCTCTCCTGGCCGATGATGCGCTTGTGGAGCTCGTCTTCCATGTGGAGCAGACGCTCGGTCTCTTCCTCGGTGAGCTTGTAGACCGGGATGCCGGTCCACAGCGAGAGCACCTCGGCCACGGCCTCTTCGTCGACTTCGTCGAACAGGTCGACGCCTTCGGCCTTGACCTCGGTCTCCTTCTCGGCCTTCTCCTCGAGCAGCGACTTCTCCTGGTCGCGGAGACGACCGGCCTCTTCGAACTGCTGGTCTTCGACGGCGCGCTTCTTGGCCTCTTGGACCTCGGTGAGCTTCGTCTCGATCTCGCGGAGGTCGGGCGGCGTGGCCATGCGCTTGATACGCAGACGCGAGCCGGCCTCGTCGATCAGGTCGATCGCCTTGTCGGGCAGGTGACGGTCGGAGATGTACCGGTCGGCGAGGTTGGCGGCCGCAACGAGGGCCTGGTCGGTGATCGTGACCCGGTGGTGCGCCTCGTACTGATCGCGAATGCCCTTGAGGATCTCGATGGTGTGGGCGAGAGTCGGCTCGTCGACCTTGACCGGCTGGAAGCGACGCTCGAGTGCGGCGTCCTTCTCGACGTGCTTGCGGTACTCGTCGATGGTGGTGGCACCGATGGTCTGCAGCTCACCTCGGGCAAGCATCGGCTTGAGGATCGACGCGGCGTCGATCGCACCTTCGGCTGCGCCGGCACCGACGAGGGTGTGGATCTCGTCGATGAACAGCAGGATGTCGCCGCGGGTCTTGATCTCCTTGAGCACCTTCTTGAGGCGCTCTTCGAAGTCGCCGCGGTAGCGCGACCCGGCGACGAGTGCGCCGAGGTCGAGCGTGTAGAGCTGCTTGTCGGTGAGCGTGTCGGGCACGTCGTTGTTGACGATCTTCTGCGCGAGGCCCTCGACGATCGCGGTCTTGCCGACGCCCGGCTCGCCGATCAGCACCGGGTTGTTCTTGGTGCGGCGCGACAGGATCTGCATGACCCGCTCGAGCTCGTTCGCTCGGCCGATCACGGGGTCGAGCTGGCCTTCGCGGGCGGCCTGGGTGAGGTTGCGGCCGAACTGATCGAGGATCTGGCTGTTGCCGCCCTTTTCGTCGTCGCCGCCCTTGCTGGCGCCGACGCCGGCACCGGCTGGCGCCTGCTCGCTGCGACCGCCACCGGACGAACCCGACGGGCCCTGGTAGCCGGACAACAGCTGGATGACCTGCTGGCGAACGCGAGACAGATCGGCGCCGAGCTTGACGAGCACCTGAGCCGCGACGCCTTCGCCTTCGCGGATCGAGCCCGAGCAGGATGTGCTCGGTGCCGATGTAGTTGTGGCCGAGCTGCAGCGCCTCGCGGAGCGACAGTTCGAGCACCTTCTTCGCACGCGGCGTGAAGGGGATGTGGCCTGACGGCGACGAGCCGCCCTGGCCGATGATCTCTTCGACCTGGCTGCGCACGGCCTCGAGCGAGATGCCGAGGCTTTCGAGGGCCTTGGCCGCGACGCCTTCGCCCTCGTGGATCAAGCCCAAGAGGATGTGCTCGGTGCCGATGTAGCTGTGGTTGAGGAGGCGAGCCTCCTCTTGCGCGAGCACGACGACTCGGCGAGCCCGGTCAGTAAAGCGTTCGAACATGGAATGCCCTTTCCACGAAGTGGGATTCGGTGCCGCAACCCTACCGGCGCCTGTCCGCTACCACGGGCAGAGGCCGCGTGACAAAAAGATCACGCGTTCCGGGAATACCGGGCGCACCGACCTCGACCCCGCTCGGCGTGCTCGACACGACGTACTTCTTCGCTCGACTTCAGGATCGGACGCCCTGAGCGTCGGGAAGCGACCAGAGCAACGACTCGAGGAGCAGCTTCTCGTTGGGGTTGCGGTCGAGCATCTCCATGGCGCGGTGGATGCGGCGGACGCCATCGGCGCACGCCTCGACATCGGTGGTCGCAGAGTTCACCGCCGTGTCGCGGTAGGTGCCGGCCATCGCAGCGAGGCCGGCGCGTAGCTCGTCGGTGCGATAGCGCCGCAGTTCACGTCGATGCCGCTCGTCGAGCTGCTTCTTGCCGCTGCCGCGCTCGCCGTACGCTTTGATGCGTTCGTCGAGTTCGGCCACTTCGGTGGCGTGCCGTGCCGTGAGCGGCTCGGAGGCGGCGTCGATCAGGCCGAGCAGATTCGCAGCGATGCGCATGGCGACGGCACCGGTGCCGTCGAGTTGGTGAGGTGCCTCGCTGAACGCGCTTCGCCGTTCGGCGAGGGCGGGGTCGGTGGCCAACACCCGCGCCCGCTCGAGGTCGCCGTGCGCCGCGCGCGCCGCGGCCATCGCGGGTGCTGGGGCGACACCTTCGGCGACGAGTCGAGCTGCGACCACGTCTGACCCGATCGAGCGGAAGTCGACCCGTGCGCAGCGCGACGAGATCGTGATGAGATCGTGCGGCACGAAGTCGGCGAGGATCAGGAACGTGACCGAGTCGGGTGGTTCCTCGACGATCTTGAGCAGACGGCCGGCCCCTTCAGGGGAGAGGAGGTGGAACTCGTCGAGGATCATCACCTTCGACGCCCCCTCCGATGGCGTGAGCGACGCTTCGTGGATGATCGACTTGGCTTGGTCGGCGTCGATTCGGGCACCGGTTCGCCGGACTTCGCGCACGTCGGGATGCTCGCCGCGCAGGATCAGCGCGGCATCGCGTTGATCGACGGTCTCGGCTCCCGTCATCAACCGTGCTGCGAACGCACGGGCAGCTTGCAGCTTCGTCGACCCAGCCGGCCCGACGAACAGGTAGGCGTGCACCGGACCGCGCTCGGCCGCAGCACGCAGGTTGCGAACAGCGGCGGGCTGGCCGATCACGTCGTCCCAGATCGGACCCGGACGCGTGTCGGAGGCGTCGGACGCGGTCACAGCGCGTGCCGTTCGTCGAGCGCGCGTCGGATCTCTCGGGCCACGTGATCGACCGAGCCAACGGCTTGCACGGTCAGCCAATGGTCGGGGTCGGCTGCGGCCATCTTCCGGAAGCCGGCCAGCACACGGGCATGGAACTCGTCGCCGGCAGCTTCGAATCGGTCGAGGTCGCGGCGGCTCATCCGTTCGGTGATGACGTCGTCGGGTGTGTCGAGGAACACCACGGTGCTCGGCCACACACCGACGGTGCCCCACTGGTTGAGATGGCGGATCTCGTCGACGTCGAGTTCGCGTCCATAGCCCTGATACGCGAGCGATGAGTACACCGAACGATCGCTCACCACCGGGCGCCCGGCGTCGAGTGCCGGGGCGACGACTTCGGCGATGTGCTGGGCCCGATCGGCTGCGGCAATCAGTGCTTCGGCGCGCGAGTCGAGGTTGTGGACGCTGGTGTCGTGGAGGATCTCGCGCAGACGTGCGCCGATGTTGGTGCCGCCGGTTTCGCGCGTGAGCACGGCACCGATCGCGTTGGCGAGACGCGCCGCCTGCGTCGATTTGCCGCACCCTTCGGCGCCTTCGAACGCGATGTAGGGCGGCCGCTCGCTCACGATCGGCGATGGTACCGAGTTCAGGCGTACTCGACCGGGTGGGCATACCCCGGAGGGGATCGGGACGAAAGGCCGTAGTCGCCCGAGGCCCCAGTGCGTATGTTCGACAATGAGAGCGGCCGCAAAGGTTGCGGCCCGCACGATTGGAGTTTGTAGCGATGACGCAGAAACGTCTGGTGATCCTCGGTGCCGGGACCGGTGGCACGCTCACCGCCAACCGGCTCCGCAAGAAGTACAAGGACGACCAACTCCGGATCGACATCATCGATCAGGACAACCGCCACATCTATCAGCCCGGCCTGCTGTTCGTGCCGTTCGGGTTGGCCGAGCCCGACGAGATCGTCCGCAAGCGCGACCGGCAACTCAAGAAGGGCATCCACTACCACCAGTGCCCGATCGAGTCGGTCGACATCGAGGCGGACACGGTCTCGTTGGAGGACGGCACCACCCTCGCCTACGACGTGCTGCTGGTGGCCACCGGCACCGTGCTGCTCTTCGACGAGACCGAGGGCATGACCGGCCCGGGCTGGCGCGAGAAGGTCCACACCTTCTACGACATGGAGGGCGCGACGATCCTCGCGGAGGCATTGGACAACTTCGAGTCCGGACACCTGGTGGTGAACGTGGTCGACCTGCCGATCAAGTGTCCGGTCGCCCCGCTCGAGTTCGTCTTCCTCGCCGACTGGTACTTCACGGAGAAGGGTGTTCGCGACAACGTTCGCATCACCTACGTGACGCCGCTCGACGGCGCGTTCACGAAGCCGACGGCCTCAGCTGCGCTCGGATCGCTGCTCGACGACAAGCACATCGAGGTCGTCGCGGAGTTCAGCACCGGCGAGGTCGATGGCGAGAACGGCAAGCTGATCAGCTTCGACGGTCGCGAGGTCGACTTCGACCTCGCGGTGATGATCCCCCTGCACGGCGGGGCCGCCTACGTCGAGGAGTCGCCCGGCCTCGGAGACGAACTCGGGTTCATCCCCACCGACAACGCCACCCTGCAGTCCAAGGTGAAGCCGAACATCTTCGTCATCGGCGATGCCGCCGACGTCCCCACGTCCAAGGCCGGCTCGGTCACCCACTTCGAGGGTGAGGTGCTGGTGGAGAACATCGAGGCGTTCATCGACGGCAAGCCCATCGAGCACACCTACGACGGACACGCCAACTGCTTCATCGAGACCGGGTTCTCGAAGGCGCTGCTGATCGACTTCAACTACGAGGACGAACCGGTCGGCGGTCACTACCCGGGCCCGGTGGGACTGCCACTGCTCAAGGAGTCGCGGACGAACCACCTCGGCAAGTTGATGTTCCAATCGTTCTACTGGCACGGCCTGCTGCCCGGACGCGACATCCCCGGCATCGGCCCCGACATGCCCAAGTTCGGCAAGAAGCAGCCAGTTTCTGGTTGAACAGAACGAACCACGACAGCTCCCGAAAGGAACCCTGAACATGCCCACCAAGACACTCGCCGGAACCTCGGTCGAGGTGAACGACGAGGGATTCTTCGTCGACGCCCAGCAATGGACCAAGGAGATGGCTCCCGAGATCGCCACCGAGATCGGCGTGCCGACACCACTCACAGATCGACACTGGACGGTGATCGATCTCATGCGGTCGGAGTACTTCGACAAGGGCACTGGTCCCACAGTTCGCAAGATCAGCAAGCTCACCGACGTCGGCACCAAAGAACTGTTCGTGCTCTTCCCGAAGGGCCCCGCCAAGCTCGCCGCCATGGTGGCGGGCATCCCCAAGCCGAAGGGCTGCATCTGACATGACCGACACCCATCCCATCCCGCCAGCCGCCGTCGCCGCCCCCATCGAGAAGGTGTCGATCATCGTCTCGAAGGGCTCGCTCGAAGGCATCTACCCGGCGCTGATCATGGCCAACGGCGCTCGTAACGAGGGCATCGACGCCAACCTCTTCTTCACGTTCTTCGGCATGGATGCCGTGCACAAGGAGCGCCACGACCACATCAAGGTGGCCGCAGTCGGCAACCCGGGCTTGCACATGCCGACCTTGGCCGGTGTCATCCCCGGCGCGTCGGCGCTGATGACCAAGTACATGGAGAAGCAGATCGAGAAGCTCGACTTCCCGGGCATTGCCGAGTTCATCGAGATGATCCACGACACCGGCGCCGGGCTCTATGCGTGCCTCGCCTCGGTCGAACTGTTCGGCATGGAACGCGACGACCTGATCGACGAACTCGACGACATCATCACCGTCGGCGAGTTCTACGACATGGCCGCCGGCGGTCAGATCATCTTCACCTGACGTCCACTCCGAGAAGCGCTGCAGTCAGCGCTCGGCGACCTCGAAGGTGCCGATCATGCCGAGTTCGGTGTGGGGGTTGCCTGTCTCGGGATCGACGAGGATGCACTGGTAGGTGAACACGCCAGGGGAGGTGAACGTCAGCGTGGCGCCACCGGAGTCGCCTGGATTCATCGCGGCGACCTCGCCGATCGGCTCACCGTCGGGATCGATCACTTCGAACTCGTGGGGCTGGTCGCCGATGTTGGTCATCGCGAAGCGGATGGTGTCACCGTCGGTGATGCCTGTCAGGTCGAGGTTCTCGTAGTCGAAATCGATCGCCTCGAACGTGAGCTCGCGGTCGGGCTCGGCCTGCGCCGCGCCGCCCTCACCGGTGACGGTGAACGTCGACTCGAAGCCGTCGCCTGTCTGGCCCGGCTTGCACCGCACCAGATAGTCGCCGGCGACGAGGTCGACAGTGAGCGTGCGAGACGTGCCGGTGGTGACGTTCTCGACCTCGCCGAGCGTGTCGCCGTTGGCCTTCAACACGTACAGCTCGTTGACCTGGCTGCTCTCGTTGAGGAACTCGAAGCCGACCTTGCCGGCGTCGATGATGTCGTTCTCGATCACGCAGGCGTCGTTGGTGCCCGTGACGGCGACGGTCGTGTCGGCCGCCTCGGTGGAACAGGCGCTGAGTGCGAGCAGAGCGGCAACGGAGGCGGCGAGGAGTGCTCGACGTGTGGGCATGGTGGTACTCCTGGTGGGAGAGTCGGTTGGTTCGGTGGTGTTCAGCGAACGGGCTCGCCGACGGTGGTGTCGGGGCGAGTGGTGGTGCGCGGTGGTGGTGGCCTCGGCAACGGTCGCTGAGGGTCGCGCCGTGGGCGGAGGAAGAGGAACATCGTCGGGATCAGGTAGCCCAGGTAGACGGTCACCTCGAGCACGGTCATCTGCGGGCCGAGATTGAAGATGCCCTTCAGGAGGGCGCCGTACCAGCTGGTGATCTCCCAGCCGTCGATGTCCCAGGCCAAGTTGTCGATGCCGGGCAGGATGCCTGCCTCCTGCAGATCGTGGATGCCGTAGGCGAGCACGCCGGCAGCGATCACGATCAGCGCGGCACCGGTGACCTTGAAGAAGACCGCGAGATTCATCGACACGACGCCGCGGTAGAGCAGCACGCCGATGACCACCGCGGTGAGCGATGCCGAGCAGTGCACCGACGGCCGGACCGGCGCCGGCGCCCTGTGCCTGGAAGGTGGGGTAGAGGAACAGCGCCGTCTCGAGTCCTTCGCGTCCGACGGCGAGCAGCGCAGCAGTGAAGACCCCGATCGTGCCGATCTCGATCGCGGCGGACATCTTGTCGTGCAGCTCGCCCTTGAGGCGTTCGCGATGCCCGCTTCATCCAGAACACCATCCACGTCACGAATGCGACGGCGACGATCGAGAGGATTCCACCGAAGGCCTCCTGGGCCTCGAAGCTCATGTTGGCCGACGTGTAGTGCAGCAGTGCTCCGAATCCGAACGACATGACCACTGCGACGGTGACTCCGGCCCACAGGGCCGGGAGTCGATCTCGGTGGCCGCTGCGCACCATGAACGACATCAGAATGCTGACGACGAGTGCCGCTTCGAGCCCCTCGCGGAGTCCGGTGAGGAATGTCTGCAACACGAAGATCTCCGATGCGGAATGGCGAGCAGGCGACTGTTAGGCAACCCTAACAATCAGTCGTATCACGATGCAACAGCCGCGAGCGATGAGTGTGCGCGCGACCTGGCCGCGCGAAGGCTCATCGCTCGGGTGCTCAGCCGTTCATGTCGGTGATCACCGGCGGCGACTTCTTCGCAGCGGCCTGTTTGGCGGGGGCCTTCTTCTTGGCAGCGGCCTTCTTCGCCGCAGCCTTCTTCTTGGCGGGCGCCTTCTTCTTCGCTGCACGCTTCTTCTTGGTCGGGCCGCCCTTGGCGATGATCGCCTCACGGCGGATGGCCAGCAGTTCGTAGGCGCGCTCGGGGCTCACTTCCTCGAGCCGGTCGCCCTTGCCGAGCGACGCGTTGGTCTCGCCGTCGGTGACGTACACACCGAACTTGCCGTCCTTGGCCACGACCGCGCGCTCGCTCACCGGGTCGGTGCCGAACTCCTTGAGCGGACCCTTGGCGGCCATGTTCGAGCCACCGCGCTTGTACACCTTGGGCTGGCTGAAGATCTCCAGCGCCTCAGCGAGGGTGATCTGCAACAGTTGGTCCTCGGAGTCGATGTTGCGGTAGTCCTTCTCCTTTTGGACATACGGTCCGTAGCGGCCGTTGTTGGCCATGATCGCGACGCCGTCGGATGGGTCGTCGCCGAGGTGGCGCGGCAACTGCAGGAGTGCCTCGGCCTCGTCCATCGTGATCCGTTCGAGGATCATCGTCTTGAACAGGCTCGACATCTTCGGCTTCTCGAACCCGGGAGGAGGATCGTCGTGATCGCCCCACTGCACGTACGGGCCGTAGCGACCGTTCTTCGCGTACACCGGGTACCCGTCGAGTTCGCCGATCGGCTCGTCCGACTTCGGCGCAGCGAGCAACTCGATTGCCTTGGCAACGGTCAACTCGTCGGGGGTCAGATCGTCGGGCACGCTGGCGGTGTCCTCACCGCGCTTCACGTACGGGCCGTACTTGCCGGGCTTGGCGACGATCATCACGCCGTCGGCGTCGAGGCCGAGCGGGAACGTGTTGATCTCAGCCGCGTCGATCTCGTCGAGGTTCTCTTCGACCAATCGCTTCAAACCGCGCAGTGCGTCGTCGCCGAATCCGGCTTCGGCCGAGATCGGTTCGGTCTCACCGTCACCGGTGTCGCCGAAGTAGAAGCGCTGGAGCCACTTCTCCTTGGAACGTCGGCCGTTGGCGATCTCGTCGAGGTCGTGGTCGATCGAGGCGGTGAAGTCGTAGTCGACCAACGAGTCGAAGTGTTCTTCGAGCAGACGGATCACGGCGAAGGCGGTCCACGTCGGAACCAACGCTTGGCCCTTCTTCCACACGTACCCGCGATCTTGGACCGTCTGGATGATCGATGCCCACGTCGATGGGCGGCCGATGCCGAGCTCTTCGAGCCGTTTGACCAGCGACGCCTCGGTGTAGCGAGCCGGCGGGGACGTGCTGTGACCGTTCGGCTCGATCGACGCGATCGGTACCTCGTCGCCCTGCGAGAGCGCCGGTAGGAGCGCTTCGTTCTCGGCGGCATCGTCGCCGGTCTCCTCTTTGGAAGCGACGTACACGGCGCGGTAGCCGGGGAACGTGATCGTGGTGCCCGACGCAGCAAACTCGCAGTCGGTGAGTTCGCCGGTGGAGCGATCAGCCGAGTTCGCCGCCAGTCGTACGCTGACGGTGACACCCGTTGCGTCGGCCATCTGCGATGCGAGCGTGCGCTGCCAGACCAGGCGGTACAACGCGAGTTCCTGGCTGTTGAGTTCGGATCCGAGACTCTGTGGCGATCGGTACGGCGTGGTCGGCCGGATCGCCTCGTGTGCCTCCTGCGCGTTCTTGACCTTCGACGAGTACTGCTTCGGGGCCGCATTGAGATAGTTGGCGCCGTACTCGCTGGTGACCGCAGCCCGGGTTGCCTGCATCGCCTCGTCGGACAACACGACGTTGTCGGTACGCATGTAGGTGATGAAGCCCCGCTCGTACAGGCCCTGAGCGACACGCATCACCTGCGACGACGACAGGCGCAACTTGCGGCCGCCCTCCTGCTGCAACGTCGAGGTCATGAACGGTGCCTTCGGCGACGACCGGTACGGCTTCTCCTCGACCGAGCGAACGGTGAAGGTGGCATCGACGAGACCGTCGGCCAGGCCGCGGGCACGGGCTTCGTCGAGTGCGACCGTCTTGGCCGACACCTGGCCCTTGGCATCGAAGTCCTTGCCGGTCGCCACGCGGTCGCCGGCAACCGATACGAGCTTCGCGCCGAACGCCGGCTTGGTGGCCGTGCCGAGATCGATGTCCCAGTAGTCGGCGGTGACATACGCCATGCGTTCGCGTTCGCGTTCGACGATCAAGCGCACCGACGGGCTCTGCACCCGGCCGGCCGACAGGCCCCGGTTGACGCGCCGCCACAACACCGGGCTGACCTCGTAGCCATAGAGGCGGTCGAGGATGCGCCGGGTCTCGGCGGCGTCGACCAACCCGTAGTCGAGGTCGCGGGGGTTGTTGACCGCATGGTCGACGGCGGCCTTGGTGATCTCGTGGAACACCATCCGCTTCACCGGCACCTTCGGCTTCAGGTACTCGATCAGGTGCCACGAGATCGCTTCGCCCTCGCGGTCTTCATCGGTTGCGAGATAGAGCTCCGAGGCGTCCTTCAGTGCGGCCTTGAGATCCTTGACGACGGTCTTGCCCCGCTCGGTGAGTTCGTAGGTGGGCTTGAATCCGTTGTCGACGTCGATGTTCAAGCCCTTGCTCGGCAGGTCGGACACGTGGCCGACGGAGGCGCGCACGTCGTAGTCGCTGCCGAGGAATTTCGACAGCGTCTTCGCCTTGGCGGGCGATTCGACGACGACGAGGGGTTTGGACATCAATGCCTTTCGGAGTGACTTGCAGTGTGTTCGCTACGTGATCGGACGGCCGCTTGTCAAGGTGACGATGACGACGCGCCCGTGGTGAGTGTGCCAAGGGAACCAGCGAAACCGCATCGCGGGTACGGTTCGTGCACGATGTCGCACCGCACCCACGAGCCCGATTCGGCACTCGGATGGGCTGACGACTTCGACGATGCGTGGGCCGAACTCGGACGGCCCGGAGAGCCGGGGCGGGTGTCGCGATTGGATCGCGGTTGGAGCACCGTGGTGCGTTCGATCGACCAGGCCCGAGGCCACGCCGAGCCGCTTCGTGTGCGCAACATCGGCGCCGATGTCGCCGTTGGCGACTGGGTGATCGCCTCCGACGACGGCGAGCGGGTCGAGCATGTGCTCGAACGTCGTTCGGCGTTCACCCGCCGGGCGTCGTTCGACGGGATGCGGGCCGTGTCGCACACATTGGCAGCCAACATCGACGTGGTGTTCTTGGTGCATGCCCTCGGCTCCCCGCCGAGTCCGCGTCGGCTCGAACGTGAGTTGGTGTTGGCGTTCGACTCCGGGGCCGAGCCGGTGGTGGTGCTCACCAAGACCGACCTGGTCGACGATCCTGAGCCGGGTCGACAAGCGCTCGTCGATGTGGCGCTTGGCGTGCCGGTGTTGCTCGCCAGCGGCAAGACATCGAATGGACTCGACGCGATCGGCGCCTACGCAGCGGGCAATCGCACCTTGACGTTCCTGGGCGCGAGCGGTGTCGGCAAGTCGACCATCGTCAACGCGCTGATCGGCAGCGAGCGCCAGGCCACGTTCGAGGTGCGCGAAGGCGATCAGCGTGGCCGCCACACCACGGTTGCTGCCGAACTCGTGCCGTTGCCCGGCGAAGGATGGCTCATCGACACGCCGGGCGTGCGGGCGCTCAGCCTGTGGTTGTCGGGCAACGGCATCGAGCGGGCGTTCGCCGACGTGTTCGACTTGATGGACCACTGCCGCTTCCGCGATTGCAAACACGACCAGGAGCCAGGTTGTGCAGTGCAGGCAGCGATCGCTGCTGGCGACCTCGACCCCATCCGCCTGCACAGCCTCGATCGGCTGATCGAGGAGGAGGCAGCGCTCGAGGAGGAACAACGCGAGCACGAGAAGGCGGCCGACAAGCGTGTCGGCGGGCGTACCCGCCCGCCGGAGGAGTCCGAGTTCGACGACCTCGACGATCTCTGAGCACGATTCGACGTACACGATGTGTCGGACACATCGTGTACGTGTGGAGATCGCAGCGAACGGCAAGCCCATCGAATCGGTGTGGGACTTCCCGCGCCCGCCACGTCTCGAGCGCGTCGACTGGCGGGTCCGTGTGATCCATGCCGGGTCGACGATCGTCGACGCACCGCACGCGATCCGCATCCTCGAGACGAGTCAGCCACCGGCGTACTACGTGGCCGCCGAATTCGTGGCCTTCGATCGGTTGGTGATGTCCGACCGGCGCACGTTCTGTGAGTGGAAAGGCGTCGCCGAGTACGCCGACATCGTCGTCGGCGACGAACGCGTCGTCGATGCGTGTTGGACCTACCCGTCGCCGACGTCGTCGAACGACGAGATCCGCGGCCACTGGGCGTTCTACGCCCAGAAGGCCGACGAGTGCTGGATCGACGACGAACGGGTCACCAGCAACGAGGGCAGCTTCTACGGCGGCTGGGTCACCGCCAACGTGACCGGCCCGTTCAAGGGCGCCCCCGGCACCAGCCACTGGTGACGACGTCAGGCGTTGTCGAGCGACCAGTCGCTGCCTGGTGAGCGGGTCCAGGGCGAGGCAATGTTGACCGCGGCGATCGGCAGGGGGCCGTAGATGTGCGGAAACAGCACGTCCATGTCCGGTGCCGGTGGTTCGAACACGATTGGCGAGGGCACCAACAGCGCGTCGATGGTCAACACCACGAGCTGATCGAGATCGCCGTAGAACCGGTTCGCGGTGTCCTGCATCTGTTCGCGGGTCGAGCAGTGGATGAAGCCCTCTTGTTCGAGCGTGACACCACGAGTCGACATCGTGTACTCGCCGGTCTCGAACGCCGCAGCCCAGTCGTCGGGGAGTGCGAGGTGGAAGATCGGTGCGTCGCTGGCGGTCTGCTCGGTTCGTCGTGTGTCACGGTCACAGCGTGCCGTCGTCGAGTCGGCGTCGCACCTCGACGGCCCGCTCGCGCACGGCGGAAAGATCGGAGAGCTGCTCGGATGCCCGAACCTGGCGGGCCACTCGCGGGTTCTTCACGAGCAGGTCGTGGTGCCGGGCGAGGAAATCCCAGTACAGCGTGGTGAAGGGGCAGGCATCGTCGCCGACCCGTTGCTTGCGGTCGTACCGACACGACGTGCAGTAGTCGCTCATCTTGTCGATGTAGTTGCCGCCAGCGGCGTACGGCTTGGTGGCCATCATCCCGCCATCGGCCCATTGGCTCATCCCGATCACGTTCGGCAACATCACCCACTCGGCGCCGTCGATGAAGCTCGACCACATCCATTCGGTCATCTCCCACGGGTCGACGCCGTGCAGCATTGCCAGGTTGCCGAGCACCATCAGCCGTTGGATGTGATGGTTGTACGCGTGGTCGTGCAGTGTCGACATGCAGTTGCTCACACAGTTCATGTCGGTGGTTGCCTCGCCACGGAACACCGGCGGCACCGCACGATCGGCGCCGAGAACGTTGCGATTTCGGTACTCGGGCATCCACAGCCAGTACACGCCCCAGACGTATTCGCGCCATCCGATCACCTGGCGGATGAAGCCCTCGGCCGACGCGATCGGCACCCGTCCCTCGTCGTAGGCGTCCTGTACGGCGTCGCACACTTCGCCGGGCAGCAGCAGCCCGATGTTGAGGTACGGCGACAGCACCGAATGGGCGAGATGCCACGACCGCTCGACCATCGCATCTTCGTGCGGACCGAACATCGGGAGCACCTCGTCGACGAAGTGGCGCAGCCGTGCGAGCGCAGCACGGCGCGACGTGGCCCACGTACCGTCGGGTTCGGCTCCCCAGCAGGTGTCGGGGAGGTCGTCGAGCACGGCACGGTCGATGTCGTCGAGACGCGACTGCTGCGGCGCGGCCCATGGGTTGCCCGTCTTCGGCGGCCGTTCACGGTTCTCGTCGTCGTAGTTCCAGCGACCGGTCACCGGCTCGTCGCCGTCCATCAGGTAGCCGAGCCGACGGCGTTGCCAGCGGTAGAAGTCCTCCATCTTCAGTTGTTTGCGCCCGCCTGCCCACTCGGCGAAGTCGTCGTAGTGACACAGGAACTGGTTCGACTCCACGGTGGTGACGCCGAGGTCGCGCAGCATGTCGAGCCCGCCCCAACTCGCCGGTTCGGTTGCCACGACTTGCGCCGGAGCAAATTCGTCGACGTGTTCGCGCAAGCCGGACCGGAGTGAGTCGGCTCGTCGGTGGTCGACTTCGAATCCTTCGGAGCGCAGCTCCAGCGACGAACCGTCGCATCGACGCGATCACGAAGTGGGCGCGCTGGCGATGCCACCGCTTGGAAGCCAGCTTGGCCACGCTCTCGACGACCAGCACCCGATGCGTCGTCGGGGTGGCGTCGCGGAGTGCGCCGATCGATCGGTTGAGTTGGTCGCCGAACACCCAGACCGTGGTGCGGCGGTCGGAGCCCGATGTCACGCGATCGTGCTGCGGACGTCGACCGCGCGGTCGAAGCGGGTCTGGGCGAGCCGCGCCAGCAGCGCCGGTCTGGTGCACACGACCTCGAGGTCGCCGCCCGTGCTCCTCGCCGCTGCAGCAGCACCGAGGAGCACTCCGAGTCCGGCGTCGTCGAGCCCGTCGACGGCGTCGAGATCGACGATCAGCGTGACTCCCGGGTGCTGTCGGACCCATCGAGCGAGGTCGTCGTGGAGCCGGCCGACCGATGACAGGTCGACGATGCCATCGACGGCGACGACGACCGAACCACCGACGTTTGCGACTCTGGTGGAGACCTGCACGGTCACTCAGGTTACGGGGGCTCCAACGCCATCGTTGCGGACGCAGTGTGGGTGATCGGCCCGATCAACGCCCCGATGATCGCGACGTCGACCGGGTCGACGTACGTGACCGTGACCGTCACGGTGCTCGAATCGGTGCTGGTCGCCACCTCGATGGGCAGCGTGACCGAGCGAGTCGCCGCCCGAACCGCAGCGGCGCCTGGGCTCGAAGACACCGCGGCGGCGCGTGCGCCCTCGCCGCGCCGCGAGTTCGACGGCGAGCTCGTTGCGCACCGCCACACCGACCAGCACGAGACCGAACGCCATCACGGCGACGATCGGCAGGGCCAAGGCGAACTCGACCGACGCCTGGCCGTGGTCCGAGCGGAGTGACGCTCGGTCAGACCCGGTCGATGACCGCATCGATGACCGAGTTGAACAGCCGGCTGATGCGCTGGGCGCCGCCGCCCGCTGTCGCCCAGGCCACGACCATCAGGCCCACCAGTGCCGCAGCGAGGAGCACGAGTGCGTATTCGGTGGTGGCCTGGCCGCGGTCGCCGCCGCGTGATGGTCGTAGTCGGTCGGCGCAGCCAGCGGTGATCAGTGCGGTGTGGGCATGGACGAACAACATGAGGGTGACGTGGTTGGGCATGGTTGCTCCCGTTCGTGGTCCGGTTGTGTGGATGATCGGTTCGTTGGTCACCAGGCGGTTCCGCCGAGTGACGACAGCGCGGCGATCACCGCTGGGGCGATCGCGAGGAGGACGAATGACGGCAACGTGCACACCACGAGCGGGAACGACAAGCGAACCGGCAGCTTTCGGGCATCGGCCTGGTCGAGGCGCCGTCGCGTGGCGCGCACCTCGGCGGTGAGCTGGTCGAGCACCGGCCCGAGCGGGAGCCCATGTCGGTCGCTGGTGGCGATGACATCGGCGAGCCCGCCGGCCTGGCGCGCCCAGGTGCTCGGGGAGCGCTGCGAGCGCGTCGGCGAACGGCTGGCCCCGCTCGGTTCGCCGCACCACTTCGGCAAACGCCTCGCCGACCGGCGGCGTCGGAGGTCTCGCGAGATCGCTCACGGCCTGGAATGGGGTGAGGCCTGCTCGCACGCTCAGCACCAGCAGGTCCATTGCATCGGGGAGCGCTCGTTCGATCGCGGTTCGTCGTCGCTGGGCAGCACGGATCGGACGGAGTGCGCGCACGAGCAGTGCAGCCACTCCGGTCGCGCCGACGGCAACCGGCCCTGCGACGAGGGCGATGGCGATCGCGATCGACGGCACCGGTGGCGCGGCGCTTCGCGAGCCCGCCGCCACTGCTCGATCTCCTGACCGGAGCGGCCAGGTCGGTGCGTGTCGGACTCGCCGCCGACGGCCACACTCGGGCGCCGACCACCGCAGCGGCGAGCGCCGCGCACGCAGGCCCGACCGTCGGGTAGGCGGTGATGGCTTCGAGGCCGGCGCCGATCACGACGAGGCTCCGATGATGCGGCGCATCCACCACCAGCCGGCGATGTTGAGCGCGAGACCGATGACCACGCAGGTCGCTCCGATGGGCGAGGTCGTCGTCGAGCGAACGTCGTCATCGGTGACGACGAGGAGGGCCAGCATGACGAGCGGAACCGCGGTCATCACATGGGTCGACAGACGCGCCTGGGCGGCATGTGCTGATCGTTCGTCGAGGTCGGCGGCGCGCTGGCGCAGGAGCACGGCGGTCCGGTCGATCGAGGCTGCCGATGGTCCACCGATTCGGCTCGTCGTGGCCATCACGTCGAGTGCCAGGCCGAGATGAGGCCCGCTCGGTTCGACGCGGACGACCGATTCGCTGATCGACAACCCTCGGTCGATGCCCAGTCGGAGTGCCGAGGTCGCGTCTCGCGTCGCCGAGTCGGGTGGGGGAACGGTGACGGCTTCTCGCAACGACGAGCCCGAACGGACGCGACGGGAAACCTCGTCGCACCAGGCAGCGACAGCTCTCGGCGAAGGTCGTCGACGGGCGCGCCGCCGATCGAGCAAGTCGGTGATGCGAACGAATCGCGATGGCGATGGCGACGGCGAAGCGGCCAGGTCGGCTCGGCTGCGTCTGGGTTGCACGGCGGCCGCGGCGACGACCAGCGCGAACGCGGCGCACAGCACGGCGATCACTCGTCTGCTCCGGCCCGGTCGCTCATCGTCGTTGCCGTTCGAGTGGCGATGTCATGTCGAGGTCGCCATCGCTGCCGAGTCGGCCCACCGGGCGGAGCAACGGGGAGCGGTGGGATTCGTCGGTCGCATCGGAGGGCGGGACGACCTCGGCGATTTCGGTGATCCGTCGATCGCCGTTGGCGTGGCGATCGACGTGCACGACCACGTCGATCGACCGGGCGAGCTGATGGCGAATGGCCGAGAGCGGCCAGGTCGGCGCTGCCTGCAGCACCAGCGACTCGAGCCGGAGGAGCGCATCGGTGGTGCCGTTGGCATGGCAGGTGGAGATCGACCCGTCGTGGCCGGTGTTCATTGCCTGCACCAGTGCCAGCACCTCGTCGCCGCGGACCTCTCCGACCACGATGCGGTCGGGACGCAGCCGGAGCGCCGTGCGGACGAGGTGGGCGAGGTCGACCGCGCCGGGACCATCGACGGTCGGCGGCCTCGCTTCGAGCCTGACGACGTGTGGATGGTGCAGCGGCAGCTCGGCGGTGTCTTCGACGACGACGAGGCGTTGGGTGGCATCGATCTGGCTGAGCAGCGCTGCGACCAGGGAGGTCTTGCCCGATGACGTGGCACCGGACACGATCAGGTTGCAGCGACGATGCAGCACCTGGTGCAGCAGGGCACTGCCGCGGTCGCCCGTGAAGGCCGCAAGCGGGAGGACGTCTCGTCGAAATCGACGAATCGAGAGCATGGGACCGTCGACCGCGACCGGCGGGAGCACCGCGCACACCCGTGCGCCGTCGGCGAGTCGGGCGTCGACGATCGGCGAGGTGCGATCGACGCGGCGTCCGAGTGGTGCCAACACACGCTCGATCAGCAGATCGACGCCGCCGCTGTCGAGCGAGCCGACGTACTGCAGCGTACCGTTCGCGATCGATCCAGATCTCGCGCCCGGCGTTGACCAGCACTTCGTCGACCGTGTCGTCTCGGACGAACGCGTCGAGTTCGCCGAGCCCGCGTAGATGCGCGACGGACCGGTCGACGAGGCGATGCTGTTCTTCTGGCGAACACAACGGAGCCAGTCGGCGAACCTCGGCCTGCACCAGCGGTGTCGGATCTCCAGGCCGATCGGCGACCAGGTCGCACACGGCGCGAACGAGGTCGGCGTCGGTCACGCAGCCACCTGCCGCAATGCTCGGGACATGACGCGGGGGAGCCGGCTTGCGAGCAGGCCGGCGTCGACGGCTCGCGACACGTTCGGGTCGAGGCTGACGACTGCCTCGACGGGTACGCCGAGGCAGTGCTCGATGTCGCGGTTGCGCAGCCCGTGTCCGGGTTCGTCGACGACGATGACGCCGGTCGGGCGCATCGGGCTCCGCACTGCTCGCCTCAACGCGAGGTAGCAGGGCCGGGTGACGAGGAGCGATCGACGGGCCCGCGAGACCAGTGGGTCGGGCGGGACGCGAGTGCCGACGTCGACGGTGACGTCGCAGCCCCATTGGTTCGACCAGTCGTGGAGCCAGTCGCCGAACGTGGCCCATCGGGCAGCGTTGCCGACGTCTTCGGCCCGCCTGGGGCCGAGTGCTCCGGCCCGCCAGGGCAGCAGCCAGGTTTGCGGGCCGATGTCGATCAACAGTTCGGCAAGGTGCTCGGGGGAGGTGTCGCTGGCGAGCCATTCGGCGGCGCCGGGCCGGTCGGGCTCGGGCAGGCCGAGGACGGCGGGGATCTCACCATCGAGATCGACGAGCAGCGATGGTCGCTGCGAGGTGAGCGCAAGTGCGGTTGCGACGACCGTGGTGCCGCTGCCGCCTTTGGCAGCCCAGCAGAGTGTGACCATGACGTTCCCCCGATCAGCGGGCGGATGCATGGGGAGAGTCGGTGAGGCGAGAGTACCGACCGCTGCTGACACCGACAACCGCTCTCGGGTCTGTGCGGACCTGGTGGCGTGAACCGCAACAGAATCCGCACGGACACCCGTGCTCGCGGTTGAATGATCGGTGATGTCCGAGCCGTTCACCAACGAACCGATCGCCGTCGACGATCTCCCGCGGTTGCGCGACGAGGCGTTCGTGCCGGTCGACCCACGCTATGTGTGGGGTCCAACTCGTCGGTCTCGCAGGTACCGCCGTCGTCGTGGCAGCGATCACTGCAGTGATCGTGTGGCAGAGCAGCGCAGAGCTGTGGCCGTTGATCGTCGGAGGTGGAATCGTTGCGTTGCTCGCCGTCCATCGCGGTTGCAGCGGTACTCGAGGCTCGGCGGCTCGCGTATCAGGTGCGCGAGCACGACCTGTCGTTGCGCAGTGGGGTGATCAGTCACCGTGTGGAGACCATCCCGTTCTCCCGTGTCCAGCACGTCAGCGTTGGCCGGGGCCTGGTCGAACGATCCCTCGGCCTCGCCACCTTGGAGGTGAGTTCCGCCGGCCCCGACATCGCGGTTCCCGGGCTCGCGGTCGGCGACGCCGAACGCATCAAACAGGTGCTCGCCGAACGGGCAGGTGTCGACGACGAGGCAACAGCAGATGGCGTCGCCGAGGTGTGGGCACCGCCACCGCGTCCATCGCCGTGATCGACCTGTCGCAGCCCCAGCGTCAATCACCGCTCGCCATCGTGTTCCTGGGCATCCGCGCGGTGCGGTCGCTCGGCGTGGTGCAGTTCGTGCTGCTCGCGTTGTTCATCGTTCGTGGTGCCGCCGACGGCCGTCTGCTCGCCGTCGGCCTGCTTGCAGTTGTTGTGCTTGCGGCGATGTCGGTGCTGTCGTGGTGGCGTTACACGTTCCAGGTGCTCGACGGAGAGTTGGTGGTCACGAGCGGGGTGGTTCGTGTCGATCGACTCACGGTCGACGTCGGGCGCGTGCAGAGCATTGCCATCGAGCAGGAGTTGCTGCACCGGCTCACCGATCTGGTCAAGGTCGTCGTCGACACCGCTGGCTCCTCGCAGCCCGAGTTCACCATCGACGCAATCGCACGTCCAGTCGCCGAAGAACTCCAGCGGCAGATGACGGTCGGGGCGTCGGCGGCGAGCGAAGCGGCGACGCAGGACCCGGCCCGACCCGTCGAGCGCGTGGTGTTCCAACACACCCCCGGCCGCCTCGCCCTCGCGGCGCTCACCTCCTCGCCGTGGGCCGGGCTCGCGCTGCTCGTGCCGCTCCTTGCGCTCGACGAGGTGGTGGCCGATCCGATCACCGACCAACTCTCGGCGTGGGCGCCGGACGCTGACCTCGACGATCTCGGATGGTGGCTGGTGCCGATTGTCGTCATCGCCGTGGCCGTGTTCGTCTCGTTGCTGAATCTCGGACGCGTCTTCCTCGCCGAGTGGGACCTGGCGTTGCGCACGGACTCGGCGACGCTTCGTCGCACGTCGGGGCTGCTGTCGCGGACGAGCACCACGAGCACCGTCGCACGCGTCCAGGTGTTGACGAGCCGACGCAACCCGCTGCAGCGACGAGTCGGGTTGCACGACCTGCATCTGTCGAACGCCGGTCAGGGCGACATCCGACTGATCGGTTGCCGTGACGACGAGTTCGATGCTGCCGCCGCAGTCGCCGGGCTGACAGCGATCGTGGACCTGCCGCTCGACCGCCGGGTGCATCCTGCCGAGATCTGGCTGAACGTGCGCAACGCACTGCTGGTTGCAGTGGCTGCCGCTGCCGCCGGATCCCTGGTGGTCGGATGGTGGGCGCTGCTCGCGATCGCGGCGGTCGTCCCGGCATGGTGGGCGGCGCGACGACGTGTACGTACCTTTCGGTGGTCGCTCGGATCAGAGGTGGCCACGGCTGGCCGTGTGATCCGGTCGACGACACAGCAGTCGTTGATCCGCAAGACCAATGTCGTGCGTGTGAGGCAGTCGTTCTTCGAACGACGCAGAGGCCTCGGGCGCGTCGACGTGGTCACCGCTGCCGGAAGGATCACGATCGGCATGATCCCGATCGACGAGGCCTGGGCGGTCCGTGACGTGATCGTCCACGGGGTGGAAACTGATCGTCGCGCCTGGATGTGAGCCTGCCTGGTCACCTGATCCGGCCGACCGGTAGTGTCACGCCCGGAGGTGTCCGGGTACCTGGTGGGCTCCGCCGCCTTCAAAGCGGTTGGTGCGAGCGATCCTCGCACGGCGGGTTCGATTCCCGTCCACCTCCGCCAATCGACCGCATCCCAGGCTCTGTGCGGTTCGTGTTGCCGATGGTGCAACCAGATCCGCACAGAGCGCGGCCGTCATGCAGGGTCATGGTCGCGAGCGTCGAGGGTTGATCATGGCCACCATCAACGTGGTGGCGAGCACCAGACCTGCCGCTGTGACGATCGAGTTGCCGGCCAGACGCTGCTGCTCCACGATGCGCACGAGCAGCCACATGACGCCCGTTGCGACCGCAACTGCAAGGCTTCGGCGCAACCATCTCGCAGCCGAGCGTCGGTCGACGGTCGCTCGCGGGGGTGTCGTCGACATCAGCGCCACGAGGGTGTGGAACGCCAACAGGCACAGCGCCACGACGATCGCCCACCCGCTCACCGATGCATCGGTGCTCGCAGTCCAGTGCCACACCGCAACGAGCGGCACCACGAGCGCGATGTGCGAGTCGGGTTGGGCAACCGATGCCCCGGCGAGTCCGACCACGATGGCGAGCACGATCGGCGATTGACCAGACCCCACGATTCCCGTCACGATCGGCACGATCGTCGCCGCCACCACGGCAGCGAATGCGAGTGACCATCGTTGCGGTGACATCCTGCGGAGCCGGCCGGCGAGTTCGGCAGCCTCGACGCTCATCGCAGCACCATCATCGACGAACCAGTCGTGGTCCGGTGGTCCGCCGAGCGATGTCGCGGATGACCTGATCCAAACTGCCGGGCCCGCGCCACCTGACCACGGGAATGCCCGCAGCGCCGACCAGACGGATCTCGCGGCGACGCTCGAGGAGCCTGATCCTCCAGGCAATCGCGGTGAGGTCGTCGGGGTGCTCGATCACGTGGTGGGGAAGCGTGTCGATCACGACCACCGCCATCCCACGACGCCCGAGCGACACGGCCTGGTCGAGCACCTCGGGCGAGATCAGCGGTGACAGCAACACCGTCATCCGGCTGCCGGAAGAGTGACGAACAGCGAGGCGTCCGGCGCCGGGGGCGCTCCCGGGTTGTATTCGCGCCATCTGATCGAGCACGCGCCGGAGCTGCGCTCGACCGCTGGCCGGTGGGACGTTCTGGGCGACGCGGGCACCGAACGTGGTCATCGACACCCGCTCGCCGCGAGTCGCGTAGTGCTCGGCGATGGCCCCTGCTGCGCGGACCGTGGCATCGAGGCTCGACGCCCGACCGTCGATTCCCTCGCTGATGCCGAGGTCGTCGGTGGCGTCGATCACCAGCGCGACGTGCGTATCGAGATCGGCCCAGGTTCCGTTGACCTGGAGTTCGCCGACCCGAACCGATCTCGGCCAGTTGATCCGCCGCATCCGGTCGCCGGGACGGAACGCGCGCAGCCCGGCGAACTCGTTGCCGTCGCCCGATCGGGTCGATCGGTGGAGGCCGACCAGGCCGTCGTGTGGCCGAGGCGACGCCCCGACCTCGAAGACACCTGGCACGGGCAGCGTGGCGATCGACCGCAGCGGGGTTGCCGTCGACCAGCGATGGGCCGCCCACGGCGAGACCGCGACGACCTGGACGCCTTCGATCGTGCGAACACCCCACCGAGTCGAACGAAGTGCGATCTCGACCGAGGCTCGACCATCGACCACCGGTGTGGTCGACACCCCCGAGTCGGGCCTCGTTTCCATCCAGGCGTCGTGATCGATCATCGCAACGACCAGGTCGGCGTCGGGTGCGCCGTCGACGATGCCTCGCCAGGTGGTGGCGTCACCCTCGCGTAGCGTTGGATGGGCGACCGAGTCGTCGAACGCCGGTGACTGCGCTGGCCTGGTCAGCATCGACCACGCCGTCACGATGGCGAACGGTGTGGCGATCACCAGCAGATCGGGGCGACGCCAGATCAGCGCAATCGCGATCAGGACCACGGCGACCACCAGCGCGCGCAGCAGCGCTGGCGTTGGTTGCCAGTGCGTCGTACGAGTGGAACTCGGCGGCATCGATGCGACCTCAGCTGTCGCCGGTCGATGGTTCCAACGGGCTCGGAGCGGCCACCGACGCCAGCACGGCGTCGACCACGGTGCGCCCGGTGATCTCGCTCATCCACATCTCTGGCTTCACCGTGATGCGATGGGCCAGCACTGGCTCGGCCACCGCCTTGACGTCCTCGGGAGTCACGTAGTCGCGGCCCGCGATGATCGCATACGCACGCGAGGCCAACAGCAGCCCCAACGCCCCTCGCGGCGAGGCACCCATCAGCACGTGGGGATGGACGCGCGTGGCCCCGGTGAGCTCCACGCAGTAGCGGCCCACGCTCTCGTCGACCGTGACTCGTTCGACCGCGGCCTGCATCGCCAGCAACGTCGAGTGCATCGGTCACCTGACGCAGCTTCTGATCTTCCTGCTGGCGGTCCATGCGCCGGGCGAGCACGTCCCATTCCTCGTCGGGTGACGGGTAGCCGAAGCTCGTGCGCATCATGAACCGGTCGAGCTGTGCCTCGGGCAACGGGTACGTGCCCTCGTACTCGACGGGGTTGGCGGTGGCGAGCACGTGGAACGGCCGGTCGAGCACGAACGTCTCACCCTCCACCGTCACCTGGTGCTCCTGCATGGCTTCGAGGAGGGCCGCCTGCGTGCGCGGCGGTGTGCGGTTGATCTCGTCGGCGAGCAGCAGCCCGGTGAACAACGGGCCCTTGCGGAACGAGAAGTCGCCGTTGCGTTGGTCGTACACGAACGATCCGGTGAGGTCGGCCGGAAGGAGGTCGGGGGTGAACTGAGCCCGGGCGAAGTCGAGCCCCAGCGTCTGGGCGAACGACCGTGCCGCGAGCGTCTTGCCGAGGCCGGGGAAGTCTTCGAGCAGCACGTTGCCGCCGGCGAGGATGGCTGCCAGGACCAGCGTGAGCGGCTCGCGTTTGCCGACCACGGCGACCTCGACCTCGTCGAGCACCTCGCCGGCAAGTCTGGTCACGTCGTGGAGTTCGAGTGAGTTCGTGCGGTTGGAGTGGTGGCATGGGTCCTTTCGCGGTCACAGCCGCTCGATCTGGGTGAGGAGTCGGTCGAGTTCGCGTGTGCCCGGCAGCGAGACTCGTGCGGTCGGGTCGTCGATGAATCGGGTGAGTTCTGGGCCGATGATCGCTGCTGCGGCGGCGGGGTCGACGTTTCGATCGATCTGGTGGTCGGCGCTGAGCCGGTCGTCGATGATCGCGACCAGGCTGGCGTGCAGCCGCTCGGCCGAGAGGCTGTCGTTCTGGCCGTGCGCCAGTCCTGATCGCAGTCGAGTGACTCGACGATCGACTCGATGCACTGGTTCGGGCGGGGCGTCGCTGCTGATCGATGCCACCGACGGAACGGTCTCGGCGGTGTCGACGACGATCCAGACGCCCACCCCGATGGTGGCTGCGACGGCCGCGACCAGCAGAACATCGGGGGCCATGCCCGTCACGATCATGAACGTTTCGATGGCGATGGTGATCGCGACGATGATCAGTACGGGTCGCTCTCGTTGGGGCGGTCACGACGCACGAACCGATCGGGCCAGGCCGGCATGGACCTGGTCGAGTGCGGCGATCGCCGTTGCGCGGGACGCCTCGGTCATGTCGTGGTCGGAGAACCGCGCCTCGCGGTAGAGGCCGGCCAGAGCTGCGAGCGACTTCGAGTTCACCTGATGGTCGGCGAGGACCCGCTCGACGAGTTCGGTGGAGGTGTCCGACGGGCGTCGGTCGACCCCGGCGGCGATCACCGATGTCTCGAGCCTGAGCCAACACGCCACGATTGCGTCACGTGGCGCGCCGACTCGCAGGGCGGCGCGTTGCTCGTCGGCGTCGGCGGTGATCGTCTCGGCCACGTCTGCGAGGAGCTCGAACGGTTCGGGCGGACGGCGCCGCCGACGCCAGGCGAACGACGGACGTTCTCGCCACAGCTTGGCGACAACCAGCGCGGTGGCGAGTGCGATGAGCGTCCACAACATGATGCGCAACGCGAATTCGACGAACGGTGAGAGCTCGGTGTCGTCGCGTTCTTCGCTCTCGGCTTCGGTGGCGACGCTCTCGCTCTCGATCTCGCTCGACGTCTGCACGTCGTCGAGTTGGTCGAGGAAACTCGGCGGCCCATCGGCGTAGCGAACGCTGCCCGACGTGGCGACGACAGCGAACAACACGGCCGCGAGTGTGCCGATCGCAACGGCGAGCACGGCCCGGCGGTCCACTGTCGCAGGGTAGCCAATCGACCGAGTCGGGTCCCGTCCGGGGACGTCGCAGTTCGTGACGAACCGTCGAAGGACGCTGTCCGTCCGACAACCGAACCGCCGGCCTCCGAGGCGCAGATCCAGCCTGACGGCGATGTCGTCGCGAACCTCGATGTCGACTTGAACGGCGTGACCACCGCTGATGTCTTCGGCCCTGCGGTTGGCGGCGACGGCCTGATGCCGATCGTGGTGATGTTGCACGGCACCGCTGCCGATCGTTCCCGGTTGCACGAGTTCGCGCGCCATGTTGCCGCCGACGGTGTGCTCGTCTACGTGCCGAGCTGGCCCGTCATCGACCAGGCCCAGGGCTACCCGGAAGCGACCGACGAGCCGTACCGCCGGCAAGCCGAGACCGTCGTGTGTGCACTGCGATACATCCGGCGCACGGCGGTGGAACGAGGCGGCGACCCCGATGATCTCACCGTGTTCGGGCACTCGGGCGGGGCGATGGTGGGCGCGCAGGTCGCGATGGTGTCCGAGCCTCCCTGGCCCGGCATCGACTGCGATGCCGGAACGCCACACGCACCACAGCGATTCATCGGCACGGCGGGCGACTACAACGGTCTCTACCAACTGTCGCGACGTGTCCCCGACCTCTACGCGCCGTTCGACCCGACCTCGCTCGAGCCGACCAACACCGACCTCGAGGTTCGGCTCATCCACGGTCTCAGCGACGGCACGCTCGGAGCCTCCGAGTCGTCGGAGTTCCTCGCGCATGTCCTCTCGTATGGGCTGGACGCCCAGTTGATCTCAACGGACTCAGGCCATGGCGAGATGATCGATCCGATGACCCCTGCGGGCGTCTTCGTGGCCGAGCAGGTCGTCGCCCTGGTGATGGGTGAACCGAGCGCGTTCGAACTCGATGGCGAGGGCGCGCGAATGAGCTATGACGGCGAATGCAACTACGAGGGCCCGTCGACGTTCGAAGTCGGTCGGCCGATCGACGTCGAGTTCGCAGACGTCGGACGATCCGCCCGTGTGGTTCCTGGCGTACAGCATCCTGCCGGGGGCAACCGTGACCGACGAAGAGATCCTCTCGATCCGAAGGGTGCCGTTCGTTCCCCCTCCGGAGTTCGTCGACACCGGTGGTTTCGAAATGATCGACCAACCGGGAAGCGAGACGATCAGACTGATCTTCCTCGAGGCAGACCAGCGGTGGGTGCTCGCCTGCATGCCATTCGAGCCACCTGAGTCGGAAACCCCACAGTTCCCCCTCTCCGTCGCGGTCCTGTCACCAGTCGACTGAACGTGCTCGGACCGTTGTCGTGGCGAGGTCGGCTCGACGCGCTGTGCGGAAATCGTCGTCCGAGTGATTGGATGACGTTCCGATGCCGGCAGCGGCGTTCTCGGTTCCGCTCGATCCGCACGCGGATCGTCGTTGGGTACGTCGTCCTCCTCGCGCTCGCTCTCATCGTGACGGCGGTCATCACCGTGGTGCGCTGCTCACCCGCTTCGACAACGAGATCGACACCTCGCTCGCCGGGGAGATCGATCAGTTCCAGCAGGAGGTCGACGAGGGCGATCCGATCACCGGGGCCCCGTTCACCGATCTCGAAGGGTTGTTCGACTACCACCTCCGGCGGGTGTTGCCCGGCGACGATGCGGCGTTCTTCGCGCTGGTCGACGGCGAACCCTTCCGCCTGAGTTTCGACGCGCCCGTCGATCTGTTCGCGGTGCCCGAACTCGTCGAGTCGTGGGGAGGAATCGAATCGACCACGTTCGAGACGGTCGACACCGAGGCCGGGCGAGCTCGCTTGCTGGTCCTGCCGGTGCTGCTCGGCGAGCAGTCCGGCACCTTCGTCGCCGCGTCGTTCACAGAGAGTGCTCGCTCCGAGCTCGACGAGCTGTTCCGTACCTACGCGCTCGTTGCGCTCGTCGTGCTCGTGATCTCGGCGTTCTTCGCGCTGTCGCTGTCGTCGCGTGTGGTGCGACCGATCCGTGAGCTGACCGACGTGACGCGGTCGGTCACCGACGCGGACCTGTCGGCACGGATTCCCGTCGAGGGCGACGACGAGGTCGCCGAACTCGCCTCGACGTTCAACGCGATGATGGAGCGGCTCGAAGGAGGCTTCGACCATCAACGCCGGTTCCTCGATGACGTCGCACACGAACTACGAACGCCGATCACGATCATCCAGGGGCACCTGGATCTGTTGGGCGACGACCCTGCCGAGACCGAGTCGACCGTTGCGCTCGTCAGTGACGAACTGGCTCGCATGAATCGATACGTCAACGAACTGCTGGTGCTCGCTCAGGCCGAACGCCCGGACTTCCTGCATCTCCGCTCGGTCGATCTCGATCTCTTCGTGAGCGCACTCCACCGAAATGCTTCGCAGTTGGCAGACCGCAACTGGGTGATCGATCAACAGCCGGTCGGGATCGCCGAGTTCGACGAACAACGCATCACCCAGGCCCTGCTCAACCTCGCCGACAACGCGGCTCGGCACACGCAGCCCGGCGATGAGATCGGCGTGGGCGTCAGTCTGGAACCGGGCTCGATGAAGTGTTGGGTGCGCGACACCGGTACCGGGGTCGAGCCCGAACTGATCGATGACGTGTTCTCGCTCCACGTCGTCGGCGAACTGAGTCGCAGCCTGGGCGGGAGCGGACTGGGGCTGCCGATCGTCGCGGCGATCGCGCACGCCCACGGCGGCGAGGTGTCGGTCGAGTCGAGCGCCGGCGTCGGCGCTACGTTCACGATCGAGATTCCGCTGCCGGTGGTTGCCCATCACGCGGGTGTCAAGATCGAGGATCTGTCGAAAGGACGGTCGTGACACGGATACTCCTCGCCGAGGACGAACAGCGCATCGTGAGCTTCCTCGAGAAGGGGCTGCGATCGAACGGCTACACGACGGTCGCCGTCGACACGGGACCCGACGCGATTGCGCTCGCCCGCGACGATGCGTTCGACCTCATGATCCTCGACCTCGGCCTTCCCGGTGTCGACGGCCACGAAGTACTCCGCCAGGTACGCGGGCGCGGTGAGCGACTGCCGATCATCGTGCTGACCGCACGGTCGGGCATCCACGACACGGTCGGCGTGCTGGACGGAGGGGCCGACGACCACATCGCGAAGCCTTTCCGATTCGAAGAGCTGCTCGCACGTGTCCGCCTGCGCCTGCGCGACGAGGTCCAGCCCGGCGACCAGGTGTCGTCGACCCAGCTCAGCGTCGGGCAGTTCATGCTCGATCTGCGAACTCGACGTGTGCAGGTCGGCGACGACGAGGTCGAGCTGACGGCCCGTGAGTTCGCCCTGCTCGAGACGTTCATGCGCAATCCCGACCGGGTGCTCACGCGCATGGAGCTGCTGTCGAGTGCGTGGGGCTACGACTTCGATCCGAACTCGAACGTCGTCGACGTGTACGTCAGGTATCTCCGCAACAAACTGGGAGCCGAGGCCATCGAGACCGTTCGTGGCGCGGGGTATCGGATGCGCCGAACATGAGAGACCTCTCATCTCGTCCTCATTGCCCGATCATCTGAGCCGCCCAGACTGGCGGGGTGATCGTCGACGATCCCGCCCTCCCTGCTGCCGCGCCACCTGGTCGGGCCCGGTGCGTTCGAGGTGCTGCGGCTTCCCGTGGAGGCGGTGGGCGGGCGTCTCGACGATTGTCGTCCCGTCGACGTCCAGTTCCGGCCCGGGTCCGACGTCATCGTGCGCTACACGGCACACGTGTCATGGCAGGGCGGCCCCTCGAAACGGGAGACACTGGTTGCATCGTCGACGTTCCGTGGTGCACCTCACGGCACGGTCGTGGTCACTGCCGACACCCCATCGGGCCCGGTCGACGTCGGCGTCTGGCGCTGGCCGTTCGACCCCGTGCTCCGAGGAATCGAGCACGTCACCTCGGCTGCGTCGGTGGGCAGGTTGCTCGACATCGACCCCGACGACGCCAACCCCCTGGCGGTCGAGGTGGTGGCGTACCGCCCGACGCAACGCACGGTGATCAAGGTGTCGTCGGTGCACGGCGACGTCGTGCACGCGTACATCAAAGTCGTCGCGCCCGACGCTGTCCGCTCGATCGCCCAACGCCATGCTTCCTTGCGCTCGGCGAACGTACCGGCCCCGCTGGTGACCGCGACCGACGAAGCGCTCGGATTGCTGGTGCTCGAACCGCTCGTCGGTCCGACCCTTCGCAACCTCGTCAAGGGCGCACCTGGGGCGTGGCCGTCACCTGACGAGTTCGATCGGATCAGCGACGGATTCGCGGCGACGACACTCGACGCCCCTCCGGTGGCGTCGAAGCTGAGCGACGCCGTCCTCCACGCTCGAATGCTCGCCCTGGTCACCCCCGAGCGCCGAGCCGTCCTCGAGGCGCTCGCCGAACGCTTCGAGAACGCGCCGGTCCCGCCGAACGACGCGACGATCCACGGTGATCTCCACGACGCGCAGCTCGTCGTCGTCGATGGTGAGATCCGAGGTGTCCTCGATGTCGACGATGCCGGGCCCGGCGCAGCGATCGACGACCGTGCAAACCTGATCGCACAGTTGCTGTTCCGCGCCGATGCCGGCGCTCCGAACGCCGTTGCGATCGTCGACTACGCCGAATCCCTTCGCGCTGCGTCGGTGCCACGGTTCGATCCCGACCAGCTCGACCTCCACATCGCCGCGTGCCTGGTCGGTCTCGCAACGGGGCCGTTTCAACTCCAGTCGGCAGGTTGGAGCGACACCGTGGCATCGCTCGTCGACCGGGCCGAACAGCTGGCGATGAGAGAACTCTCAGCGTCACCTCATCGAGGCTTCAGAACCATCTGCGCATCATGAACTCGGAAACCAGACCACATCAATCCACCCCCGACAAGGAGTCGTCATGAAGGCAACCCGTTTCAACTGGAAGCTCGCAGCAGCCGCAGGAACCGCAATCGGCGCCGGCTTCGGCGCCGTGGCGCTCGCCAGCCCGTCATCCTCGACGCCGGACGTGCCCGAGAAGATCGAGGTCGTGAGCGATGATGCGGGGTCCGACACGCCGAGTGCTCCCGTGAGGGTGCAGAGCCCCGACGAGTCGGACTCGTCAGGCGTGCAGCCGTCCACCACGGTGGCGTCCGACAGCCCGGCGAGCCCCATCACGTCGTCTGCGGTGCCGACGACCTCGGTCGACGACACCGCACAGCCGGCCACCCCGACCACCATCGATTCGCCGGCCTCCCCGGTCAGCCCGATGTCGGCTGCGTCGCCGGTGAGCCCGATGTCGGCCGCATCCCCGGTCAGCCCGATCTCGGCGCCGTCGCCGGTCAGCCCGATGTCGGCTGCCTCCCCGGTCAGCCCGATGTCGGCCGCATCCCCGGTCAGCCCCTGAACCCAATCGACTGACCCAGCAGCCCGGACCCGGCGGGTGCGATGATGACTCGATGGACCGCAGTCGTCTCGAACTCGCCGGTGGGCCGGGTTGTTTGAGCCTCGGCGACAAGATCGAGGTCGACGGGCACGACCCCGTCCTGCCGACGCCATGGCCGGTCGGTGACGTCGCTGCTGTCGCTCCCGCGCTGACCTGGTGAGCGAGTACGAGTTCACCGCGGCGCTGGGCGCTCCCCGCGACTGCCGATAGGGGCTCACCGCGTTCTGACCGGCCGATCCGTCGGGCCGAGACGGCGATCAGTAGGTTTGGTGCGTCCGCCCGACACGAGGAGAACCCATGCCAGCGCTCGAATCCACCCCGGAGATGTACGACCTGCGTATGTCCGAAGGCGTCCGCCCGCTCTACGACGCGGTGAAGAAGTTCATCGCCACCGAGGTCGCGCCGATCACGCCCGAGTTCCATCGTCTCGGTGTCGGTCGTGCCGACCACTGGGGATACGGCGAGGGTCAGCTCGAACTCCTGCAGACGGTCAAGGACAAGGCCAAAGAGCAGGGCCTGTGGAATTTCTTCCTCCCGGACGCCGAAACCGGCGAGGGCCTGTCGAACCTCGACTACGCGTACATCGCCATGGAGCTGGGCAAGAACCCGCTCGCCTCCGAGTCGATGAACTGCGCAGCGCCCGACACCGGAAACATGGAAGTGCTCGAACGTGTCGGCACCCCCGAACAGAAGAAGCAGTGGCTCGAGCCGCTGCTCGCCGGCGAGATCCGCTCGGCCTATGCGATGACCGAGCCGGACGTCGCATCATCCGACGCCAAGAACGTTGCGTGCAAGGCTGTTCGCGACGGTGACGAATGGGTGATCACCGGCGAGAAGTACTACATCTCCGGCGCGGGCGACCCTCGGTGCAAGATCATGATCACCATGGTGCAGACCAGCCCCGACGGCCCGCCGCACCTCCGCCAGTCGCAGATCCTGGTGCCGACCGACACGCCTGGTGTCGAGATCCTCGAAGGCATGCAGGTGTTCGGCAAGGACGACGCTCCTCACGGCCACATGCACATCCGGTTCAACGACGTGCGCGTGCCCTACGAGAACATCCTGCTCGGCGAAGGTCGTGGCTTCGAGATCTCGCAGGTGCGCCTCGGCCCGGGCCGTATCCATCACTGCATGCGCTCGATCGGTGCCGCCGAGCGTGCACTCGAACTGATGGTCAAGCGTGGCCTCACCCGTGAAGCCTTCGGCAAGCGGGTGTCGAACCTCGGCAAGAACGTCGAGATGATCGCCCAGGCGCGCATCGAGATCGAGGGCATGCGCCGCATGGTGCTCACCGCTGCCAAGGCCATGGACGAACTCGGCAACGCCGAGGCACGGGTGTGGGTCAGCGCGATCAAGGCCATGGTCCCGATTCGCGTGTGCGAGATCATCGACAACGCCATCCAGATTCACGGCGCCACCGGTGTGTCGCAGTGGACGCCGCTGGCTGACATGTACACCTCGCAGCGCACGCTGCGCTTGGCCGACGGCCCCGACGAGGTGCATTGGTTCGTGGTCGGCCGCGCCGAGATCGGGTACTGGGAGCAAGAGGGTGGCAACACCTACGACCCCAAGGCCGAGTACATGTCGCGCACCAGCGATGCCAAGGACGGCATCTTCTCCGGCCCCTGATCACATCAGGGGTCAGACCCCAGGCGTGATCGAGAGTCAGTAGCCGGTGCCGCAGAACGGTGTCGGCCTGACGGCGAACAGCGCGTCGAGCGCGGTGAGCAGGTCGGCGTCGGTGTTCGTTGCGATTGCGCCTGATGCGGCGAGGTCGTGCCAGCTCACGGCGCCGAGGTAGGCGGCCGACAATGCGGCGATGTCGACCACGATGTCCGCGCCGGCGTCGCTGCGCAACGCTCCGCCCGACGAGATCGACCACGTACCGCAGTTGCCCTCGAACATCGGGTCCTGGACTCGGATCGACACGTCGGCCCGACCCGGACCGAATCGGCGCTCGCTCAGGGCGGCGTCGACGTCGAGGATGCGAACCCACTGGTCGTCGATGCGTTGGCGCACTTCGTAGGCGCGTGAGTCGTTCATCGCCCGCCGAACTGGTTCGTCGGCGGGGCGCATCCCGGCTCGCCACGTGGTGATCAGGTCGATGCCCAGGAGGTAACGCCACAGCTCCAATTCGACCGCAGGTGTCGCGCCCCAGAGGTCGCGGACTTCACCCTCGCCGGTCGGGTTGGTGGCGAAGTTCTCGTTCCAGTCGACGTCGTAGAAGACGTAGCCGTCGTCGTTTCCGTCGACGGTGGTGTGCACGGCAACGAAGGAGCCCTTGCCCGTTCGCGTCTTGGTCGGCTCGGTCGCCTCCTTGAAGATCCACTTCGTCATCCACGGTGGGCGGCTGATCGAACCCACACGCCACCGCGCCACACGTTCGTAGAGGACGGGCACGACGTCGCCCACCTCGGTGTGGGCCAACAGTCGCACCGAACCGGGCTGGGCGGGCGCCGTCCACGGCGTGGCGTTGCGGGTGGTCACCTCTGCTGCGACTGCGTCGGTGGCGAGACCGAAACCGAACCGCCGATAGATCGGTGTTTCGCTGGCGTGGAGCGTGGCGAGCACGTTGCCGCGCTCGCGAGACTCCGCAAGCAGACGGTGCATCAGCTTCGGTGAGTACACCCTGGCGTGTATGCGTGGGAAGCACACCGACTCGTGTCACTCCGGCGGTTGGGACCCGAGCGCCGCCCGGCACCGTCGAGTCGAACCGGAAGGCTGCGACGTTGCCGACGCATCGTTCGCCGTCCCATGCGGCGAGCGCATCGCTGTCGTCCCACGAGGCGTGGGCCTTCGCGAAGTCGTCGTCGTTGACCGGTCCACTCAACAGCGCATTGCGCAGCGTGTCGAGGACCGCTCTGCGCTCGTGTTCGGCTACCGGCCTGATGTCGAAGGTGCTCACCCGTCCACGTTCGCACACCTGGCGTCGACGATCTCGAGAGTTTTCGTCGAGGCGATGAGCCAACCGCACCGTGGGGTGCGCGTCGCTCATCGCTTGCGCGATCGGGTGGCGTCAGACGGCGAGGAGGTCGCGTGCGCCGGTGTCGCTGGAGGGGTGGCGCAGCTTGCTCATCGCACGCGCTTCGATCTGGCGGATGCGCTCGCGGGTGAGATTGAAGTGCTCGCCGACCTCTTCGAGGGTGCGCGGCTCGCCGCGGTCGAGGCCGAAGCGGAGCTTGAGGATCTCGCGCTCGCGCTCGTCGAGCGGGGCGAGCAACCGTGAGATCTCGTCGGGCAGCAGCGCGGTGGCGGCGACCTCGAACGGCGACTCGGCGGAACGGTCTTCGACGACATCGCCGAGTTCGGCGTCGCCGTCTTCACGCAGCGGCTCCGAGAGCGAGAGGGGCTCGGCGGCGAAGCGCAGCGCCTCGGTCACCTTGTCCTCGGGCATCTCGACCTCTTTGGCCAGCTCGGACAGCGTGGCGGGGCGGCCGTACTTGAGTTCGAGGCGCGAACGCGCCTTCTGCAGGCGGGCGAGCGTGTCGCCGGCGTGAACCGGGAGCCGAATCGTGCGGCCGGTGTTGGCGATGCCGCGGGTGATTGCCTGTCGAATCCACCAGGTGGCGTAGGTGGAGAACTTGAAGCCCTTGCGCCAGTCGAACTTCTCGACGGCGTGCATCAGACCGAGGTTGCCCTCTTGGATGAGGTCGAGCAGCGGGAGTCCGGATGCCTGGTACTTCTTGGCGATCGACACCACGAGACGCAGGTTCGATTGCACGAACTGGCGCTCGGCCTCTTCACCCTTGCGGGCGGTGCGGCGCAGCTCGCGCTTCTTGGCTGCGGTGAGGGACTCGCCGGTGTCGAGTTCGGCGATGGCTTCGTTGCCTGCCTCGATGGCCTTGGCGAGCCGGACCTCGTCGTCCTTCGTGAGCAGCGTGTACTGCCCGATGTCGGTGAGATAGAGACGGACGAGGTCTTCGTCGTCGCGGTCGACGCGGTCTTTGGCCACCTGGTGCTCCTACTGTGTCGTTTCGACGATGGCATCGGCTGGGCCGCTGGCATCGTGGAGTGTTCGGCGTGCGAGGGTGTCTGTTGACGAAGTCTGCGGAGAAGTGAGCACGACAGTCGACATGAGACGTTGGTCACGATACCGACGGCGTCGGGTCCGTCAACCAATGCGATCAAAGAGCAACACACATATCGCGGTTCGAGATGTGCTAGAGGGATGAATCACCATGAGCGATGAGGTCGAACTGACGATGGTGACGATGACCTTCGATGCCGCTGACGATGCGGCGTTGCTCGCCATCTTGTCGAAATACGTCGTGCTCACCCGGATGCAAGATGGCTGCCGCAACGTCGATCTCTGTTCGAGTGTGACCCATCCTGGCCGTCACCTCGTGGTGCAGAAGTGGGAGACACCCGAGTACCAGCAGCGCCACTTCGACTCCGAGGTGATGGTCGACATGGCGACCGCTTGTGTCGGTGTGCTCTCGCAGGCGCCCGACATCGACCTGTGGGATGCGACCAGTGCTCACGACCTGCGCTGAGTTGCCGCAGAGAAGTCCCGGTCGGTGAGAACTCGGTAAAGCCGCTTGCAGGAGGGCACCTGGACGCCGGCTCGCGGTAGAATCGTCATGACCATGTCGAATCCAGTGTTCAAAGAAGAGTCGTTCGCAGCGGCGTCTCAGAACTTCAACGCCACCGCAGGCGCCAACGCCGGCCAGGCCGGTTGGGGTGCGCCCGCCGCTGGCACCCACGTGGCAACGCAGCCTGCGTCCGATGGCCCCGTCTCGGGGTGGCAGAAGGCGATGACCATCAACGGCACCATCACGGCGTCGTTGGTGTTGCTCGTCCTCCTCCTCATTTCCGGGTCGTTCGGATGGTCCGCTGCATCTGGCCCCACGCTCGTTTCGAACGAGGGTGTCCAGACCGAGACCTACCAGTTCCCGCCGATCGCCTTCGTCGGCATCATCGTCGGCTTCATCGCCGCGTTGGTGGCGATGCGCAAGCCGAACCTGGCCAAGATCCTCGGCCCGGTGTATGCACTTGCCTACGGCTTCGCCGTTGGCGCGATCTCCAAGGGCTACGAGACGTTCTACAACGGCATCGTGTTGCAGGCCGTGATGGCCACGGCGTCGGTCTTCTTCGTGATGCTCGTGCTCTACCGCACCCGCATCATCAAGGTCACCGACAAGTTCCGTCGGGCCGTCATCTTCGCCACGCTCGGCGTGATGGTGCTCTACCTCAGCTCGTTCGTCATCTCGCTGTTCGGTGCGTCGCTGCCGTTCCTCAACGGCGACAACCTCGGCCTGAGCATCCTGTTCTCGGTGTTCGTGTGCGGTCTCGCAGCGATGAACCTGGCGCTCGACTTCGACTTCATCGAGCGGGCCACCAACTCGGGTATGCCCAAGGCCTACGAGTGGGTTGCGGCGCTCGGCCTGGTCGTCACACTCGTGTGGCTGTACCTCGAACTGCTGCGCCTGCTGTCGTATCTGCGCCAGTGAGGTCGGTCGGGCTGATCCACCCGGTCAGCGAACCGACATGAACTCGACAGCTCTCGAATCGATCGAACCGGACAACGGCGGCAGCTTCCTCGAGGCTGCCGCCGTCGGCGTTCTCGGGGGAGCCGCCGCGTCCATCGTCGGCGCGCCGCTCGGTCTCGGTGTCCCCTTCGCCGTGGTCGGCGCTGCCAACGGCGTGATCGCCGGTTGGCGTCGCATCTACGACTGGAGTTGTTCGAACGGCCTGATGGCGTTCACCCTCGACTCGACGTGGGCCCTTCCGATGACCGCAGCGGGGCTTGCCTCGCAGGCGATCGGGGTGGTGCGCGGTCGACCGGGTTACGACGCCTCGATGAGCCGGCGTGCGAACCGTCAGGTGTTCCAACGCGGCTTCGTGCCACGGCGAGGGTTCGTGATCACGGTCGGCAACGTGATCAGTGGCGCTGGAGATACGGCGGTGCCTCGCCGACGCCGACTGGTCACCGATCACGAGGATGTGCACGTCTGGCAATCACGATGGTTCGGTCCGCTGTATCCGATCCTGTACGGCGCCTGGATGGTGGGTGGAGGCGCGGCCGGGGTGGTGGTGTGGGCGACTCGTCGGCGGGGTGAGTCGTTCGCCAAGGTGGTCGAGTCGTGTGCCTACTACCTCAACCCGTTCGAGTGGTGGGCGTACAGCCGCGACGATCACTGGCCACCGTCGGGCAAGGTGCGCGGGCTCGGCTGGCGTCACCCGATCGTGCGCCCCCTCCGTCGCCGACCCTGAAATCACGTTCGAATCACAAGTGGCCTGGCCCACCGGAAACGTCGCGCGAACGTGGGCCTGATCAGGTGAGGTCGGCGAGGAGCGCGATGAGCGCGGCGTTGAACTCGGTGGGCCGTTCCTGCTGCGTCCAGTGGCCGGCGCCCTCGATCAGCTTGCTGCCCCGATACTGCGGGAGGTTGGCGTGTGTCTCGTCGATCGTGTCGAGGCGCGCCGCGATGACACCGTCTCGTGTGCCGCCGATGAACGCGCACGGCACCGATGGCGGCGCCAGGTTCTTGGTGATCTCGTAGTCGGCGTCGAGGTTGCGATACCAGCTGAGCGGCCCGAAGAACCCGCTGGTGGAGAACTGCTCGGTGTAGGTGGCCAGGTCATCGTTGGTCATCCATGACGGCACGCCATCGGGCACTGCGACTCCTCGTGTGATCGACTCGAGGAAGCCGGTCCCCTCCATCGGCGGCAGGGGATCGGGCGGCGGCCCGAACATCTCGCCGGAACCACCCCACAAGGTGAGTCGCATGGTTTCGGAAACATCGGCCTCGAGCTCGGCCTCGCCCGGGCCGACCTCTTGGAAGTACAAGATGTAGAAGAAGCGATCACCCGAGAGCGCGCGGAACAGATCGGTCGGGCGGGCGGGCCAGTCGGTGTAGGGCACGCTGACGTTGACGAGCCCGCGAACACGATCGGGGTGCAGCCTCGACAGATCCCACACCACCATCGAGCCCCAGTCGTGTCCGACGAAGTACGCGTCGTCGGCGCCGACGTCGTCGAGCAATCCCACCAGGTCGGCGGCGAGGTGGTCGGAGCGGTAGGCCTCGACGTCGGCCGGCTTGCTCGACGCGCCGTAGCCGCGTTGGTCGGGCACGAGCACCCGGTACCCGGCTGCGACGAGTGGCTCGATCTGATGGCGCCAGGAGTGCGAACTCTCCGGGAAGCCGTGCACCAGCACCACGACCGGGTCGCCGGGGTTGCCCGCATCGATCACGTCGAGCTCGACTCCGTTCGTGGCAGTGCGGCGGCGGGTGGCAGGCATGGCTCGACCCTACGAACCGCAACCGATCAACCGGGAGCTGGACGTGTGCAGGTGTGCGCCTCGGGGGCTCGGCGCAGCTCAGATTCCTGCCGACTGCCGCAGGTCGATGGCATCGGGGAGGTCGCCCTGCTGGAGTACGGGAAGGCCGAGTGCCAGCTCGATCGTCTTCAGCAGACCCGCGTGTGAACCGACGACGTCGGTGATCGGTCCCGGGTGGGCGGTCGGCGCGATGAGGAGGTTCGGAACCGGGCGGTCCTCGTCGTAGATGACGACGACGAGGGTTCGGCCATCGCGGAACGATGCGCTGTCGAGCACGGGCTCGATGATCGACCGTGCGAACGAGTCGACGACGTCGTCGCCGCAGTCGTGTCCGTCGTTGCACTGGTCGGGAATCACGAGCGCAAAGGTCGGCAGATCGTTCGGGTCGAACTCGGACAGCGGCCGCACCTCGGCGGCGCAATGGGTCGGATCGTCGCCGCCCTGGAAGTAGAGCGCGGGGATGTGTTTGGCCCGGTTGCTGCCGACCGAACACGGTGTTGTTGCGCCATCGACGAACGTGCGCGGCGTCCCTCCCGACTCTCTGATCTGTCTGAAGATGTTGTCGTCGGTCGATTGGCAGCTCTCGGACGGGTCGCAGTTGTTGCTGATGCTCGGATCGACGATGCCTGCGGTGAGTCCGATGTACTGAGCGAGGCTGTTCTCCGATGCATCTGCCTCGGTCCAGTCGGCGAAGAACGCGCAGGTGGCGGCGAGCCCGGCGAGATAGGGCATCTCGCCATTGCTGAACCCGAGACCGACGGATTGGCTGCGACCATTCACCCAGCTTCGGTTCTCGTTGACGAGCATCACCACATGGTCATACGTCGCTGGCGGGCTCGTCATCGCCCGCACGGTTCTCCCGCTGTGGTGCTGCCGGGGGCGGCGGAAACGCCGGGGCTGACGGAGACGTTGTGGGTGGTGGAAACGTTGGAGGTCGTGGAATCGGTGGAGGTGGTGGAAGCAACCGGAGTTCCCGTTTCGCCACCACCTCGGCACCCGGCGACGACCGGTGATGCGACCAGCAGCGCCACCGCAGCTGCGAGCAGGTGCCGCCGTGTCATCCGCCGGTCGCGAGAGCTGCCCAGCCGAGGTCGTCGGCGGCCCAGAGCTGATCGAAGTGGGCGTCGACGTCGTCGTGGAAACCGAACCGGTTGCGATGGTTGTAGCGCCACCGCTGTTCGTTGACGCGCACTCCCATTCGGGCGAGCCGGCCAGCGCAGTAGGTGTCCCATGCAGCGTTCTGCTCGAGCGTGAGGTCGAGGTCGCCGGGGGCCTCGGCGAAGTCCGCACGCATCCGATCGTGGGCCCGCAGCAAGACCCGCCCCAACGATTCGCGGGCGATGTCGGGGCTGAACGACATCGGGTGCTTTCGGTCTTCGAGCGCTCCGCTCTCGGCGTGCAGCGTGATCGTTGCATCGGACGACGCAGCATCGATCTCTTCGTAGACCTTGGCGAGCGGCGTGGTCTCGTCGACGATCACCGTGATCGGGTTCGCGATCTCGAGTTGTTCGGCGAGTTCGGCGACGATCGCTGCGATTGTGGCCGAGTCGTACTTGACGAACGTGAACTCGTCGGGCGAGACGGTGACCTTCGCGGTGGAAACGGCGGTGGTTTCAGACATCGAGACGCGCCCCTCAGGCGTCGGCGCCGACCCGTTCGCGATACTTCCGGACTGCTTCCTTGCGCTCCTCGAGGGCCTCGGCGTCCATGGCCGAGATCGTCTCGACCTCGTCGTCGGTGAACCCGGCCAGCTCGCGGAACCGCTTGGCGAGGCTGAACGAACTCTCGGCGCTCTCGCCGCGGGCGCCGCCGAAGCTGAAGAGCTTGTCGACGACCTGCTGGAACTCGAGCGCCTTGGTGCGTCGGTCGGGATCGTTGGCGGTGACCTTGCGCAGCCAGTCGGAGCCCATCTTCACGTGGGTCACTTCGTCGGCGAGCATCCAGTCTTCGCAGAACTCGAGGTACGGGTCGCCGGCCACGTCGCCGAATTCCTTCATCTGCGTGAACACGTCGATGGCGAGGCCTTCGAGTGCCCGGTTGACGCCGGCGAGTCGCAGGATCGGGTCGTTCGAGCACGCTGCTTCGAACAGCACCGTGTTCTCGGCGAACTCGCCGAGTTCGGTGCCCATCCAGTCGGACAGCTTGGCGCTGATCTCGACATGGCGGGCCTCGTCCCACGCCTGGCGAGCCATGTCGAGCTTCAACTCGAATGGCACGGTGTCGCCGGTGCCGTCGCCGGCTGCGAAGTCGTGGGCGGTACGACCGGCGCCTTCGAGCGCCTGGATCTCGCCGACCATGATGCCGTGCATCAATCCGCGGGCAGCGTCGGACGCGTCGTGGCGTTCGGGGGTGAGACGTTTGCTGGCGCCGCGGCTCTTCGCGTTCGACTGCTTCTGGACGTCGATCGCGGTGCGGCCGTCCTTCATGCGTTCGGCCATGTTGGTTTGCACGAACCGCTCGTCGCGAGCGAGGTCTTCAACCGGAAAGAACTGACGCATCAGGCGCCCCCTTCAGTGCTTGTGGTTTCAGCGTTGCCAATACTATCCGCCCCGGTGATGCCGCCGGCCTCGACCATGATCGCTTCGAGTCGTGCCTGGTGTTCGGCGGCACGGCGCACGTGGTCGGGCGTGGTGATCAACGACTGCAGCAGCATCTCGCCGTCGCGCCAGTCGTCGAACTCGTCTTGGAGGATGAAGTTGATCGACCGGATGGTGGGTGCGTCGGTGATCTCGCTCGTGTTGTTGCGGTGGTAGGTGTACGCAGCGATGAAGCGGGGGATCAGCACCCGGTACACGCCGACCAGCTTCTCGATCGTGAGCTCGGGAGCCTCGGGCTCGGTCATTGCTGCGATGAAGCGTTCCATGGCCTCGTTGGCCGGCACGGTGAGCCGCTCGGGCTTCATCTCGCGCAGCTCGGGCAATCGCTTGTGCCACAGGTCGGCGTGCCAGGCGTGGTGGTAGCAGTGCGTACCGAGGCGCATCTTCACGTCGAGTTCGGGCACGGTGGCCACCCAGCCGCCGAGTGCCTCGAACAGCTTCATCTCGGTCCACTTGTAGTTGCCGACGCGCCGTGCGGTGGCGTCGACGCTGAACGATCCCGGGATGTCTCGCCGGTCCCACGGCGCGAACGGCGCCCGTGCGGTGGATTCGTGCGTGTCGGTGGCCCCATTCCCCATGAGCGCGACGCTAGCGAACTGTCACAGTGGGCCCGGCACCGTGTGACAGTTCAGGGGATGGGGCGGCCGGCGCGCCAATTGGCTTCGGCGGCGCCGAGGTCGGTGGCCGGCTCGCCGTCGGCGATGTACTCGAGCAACATGGCGCGCCACGGGCCGGTTGCTTCGAGCTTGCCGAGGATGGCGCTGACGCCCCACACCACCCGGTCGAGGATGACGAAACTCGGCGGCATGTTGAGTTGCTCGATCACGGGGCCGTGCGGACCCTGCACGTCGAAGATCTTCGCCGATCGTGTCGCGCATCCAGTCACGGGTGAACGTGAACTCGTCGGTGAGGTAGGGGACGTAGGGACTCGACACGTAGTCGTAGACGAGCGCCGGGTCGAGGCCATGGCCTTCGGAGAGAAACCCGGATCGCACCATTTCTCGCACCAGCAGGTCGGGATCGCGGTCGATGATGATGGCGTCGATCGTGGGGCGCAGGGTCTCCCATTCGCCCGGTGACCACCGCTTGACGAGGCCGTAGTCGAGAAAGCTCACGCTGCCGTCGTGGTGGAACTTGTAGTTGCCGGGATGAGGGTCACCATTGAAGATGCCGTTGCGCATGATGGCACCCTGAGCGAACCGCCAGATCACTTCGCCGGCGCGCTGCTTGGTCTCGTACGACACGGTGGTGCGGAACTGATCGAAGGTCATGCCGTCGATCCACTCGGTGGTGAGCACCCGACCGCTGCTCAGCTCGGGCACCAGCTTGGGAATCCGGACCCAGGGGTGGCCCTGGAAGCGCGACTCGAACTCGGCGAGGTTGCCCGCCTCGATCGAGTAGTCGAGCTCCTCGCGCATCCGGTCGCGCAGCTCGTCGACCAGACCCTTTGCGTCGAGACCCTTCAGCATCATCGACGAGAACATCGCGTACATCACCTCGGCCGCGTCGAGGTCGCTCTCGATCGCCTCGTGGACGCCGGGATACTGCACCTTGACCGCAACATCGCGACCGTCGTGCGTGACCGCCCGGTGGACCTGGCCGATCGAAGCTGCTGCGACCGGCATGTCCTGCCAGTCGAGGAACAGCTTCTCGGGCGGCTTGCCGAAGTCGCCCTTGACGACGTTCGCGGCGAGGGTCGGCGCCATCGGGGCGGCATCGGCCTGCAACGTGGCCAGCGCTTCCTGCGCTTCGTCGGGCAGCGCCTCGAAGATGAACGAGATCAGCTGGCCTGCCTTCATCAGCACGCCCTTCATCTCGCCGAGTTCCTTGGCGACGTCTTCCGCGGTGCGGATGGCGAACTGTTCGTCGAGCTGGGCCCGTCGTTCCTCTGCCGAGCCGATGCCACGCACTCGCGAGATGCCGAAGCGCACCGAGTTGCGTGCCGACAACTTCCACACCCGCGCCGACCGGTTGAACCGGCTGGTCAGCGGTGACTCCTTCGCCCTCTGCGCAGCGGCTGCGAGGCCGGCTGCGAGTGCGACAACGGAGGCAAGGCCGGCAACGGCTTTCTTCTGCACCACACGCGCAGGGTACCCGGCCGACCCGATGCGAGGGTCAACGGCGAACGAACCGAGAGGGTGGTGGCTCGTTGTTCAGCTTGCAGCGACCGGTGTCCGGATCGCAGGGCCCCAGTAGCCGAGCTGCTGCAGGACCGTTTCGAACCGCTCGAGCGCCGCTGTCTGCCACAGCCGTTCGTCGCTGCGGAGGCCGAGCAAGGTGACGTCGTGCTGCAGCGCTGGGTGTGCAACCAGGTCGCTCGTGGTGGTCGCCGTGCCCGTCGAGTCGATCCAGCAGGCGAGGTCGGGAGCGGTGGCGATCGGCTCGGAGCGACCGACCTCCCACACGATGAGGTTCTCGTTCTCGCCTGCAACCACGATGTCCGGACCGCCGGGCTGCTGCACCCGAATGACGTCGCTCGTCATTCCGTTCGCGTCGGCAGCGGTCTGCGCGATGAACCGACCGCGAGCAAGGACCGCGCCCGAGAGCTGGTCGAGTTCGAGCACCGCAGCTGCGGGGTCGCGAGGCGTGGGAGCAGTGCGGGCGCCGAGGAGTGCGATGCCGATTCGCTCCGCCAGATCGAGGGTGCGGAGCACGCCGACCTCGGTCACGGTGCTGACCGGCATCTTCCAGAGTGCCATGCCGGCACTGTTGCCGAAGGCGGGCAGTGCGAGGAGCGGACGCATCATGGCTTCGACGCCGTCGGCGTCGTCCGCGGTGAGCACGCAGTGCTCTGCGCCGGTGCCAGCGATCGCGCAGGGAGACGCACTGACACCGCCGATGTCGTAGAGCGAGAGGGGAAGCGTGGGGAGTGCTCGGCCAGCGCTGTCGGCGTCGATCACGGGAATGTCGAGGTGGGCGGCGACCACGATCGCGGCCAGGGTGCTCTCGGGACCGACCTCGCCGGGGAGTACGGCTGCGAAGGTCTGGCCAGCGGGCAGCGTGTCCTGCAAGGCGAGGAACGCGTGCAACGTGGCCAGGTCCTGGTGTTCGACCCACGTGTCGGATGCGCCGACGTCGGCGGCGACGGCCACCAGTGCGTTGGCGGGCAGTTCGGAGAACGGCGGAGCGACCACGGCGACGCCGGCACCAGCGGTGAGGCGATCGACCACCTCGATCAGCTCCCGTGCGACAGCGACGGTGCCGCCCCCGCCAGCGCCGAGCAGGGCGGCACCTTCGGCGATCAGTGCAAGTCGATCAGGCGTAAGGTGTGGCGACGACACGCCGTCATCGTAGACGGCACGACGAGGGGCAGGTTCGTGACAGCGGACGACAGCACACCAGACACGTTGAGCTTCGATGCGGCCACCGCTGGGATGAAGACCGGCGACGTCGTGTTGATGCACGGCACGTTCCCAGCCTCGAAGTTGATCCAACTGATCGAGGGATCGAAGTGGACACATTCCGGCATCGTGATCCGCCCGGAGGACGTCGGCTTCGACGGCACCGACATCCTGTTCTGGGAGTCGAACTCGACGCCGCTCCCCGATGTCCGATTCGGCACGACGAAGCCGGGACCGATGCTCGGCACGCTGCGGGCACGCGTGTCCGATGCGGTCAAGGAGACCTACGACATGGAGTTCGCGTGGCGCCAACTCGACGTCGAGCGAACAGCGGACGTGTTCGAGAAGATGTGGGCGTTCATGCCGACGGTGCACGACGCCTCGTTTCCGAGCGACCTCCAGATGGCGGCGTTCTGGTTCCTCGGTCGGTTCTTCCGCGACCGCACCCCGGACGACAAGATCTTCTGCGCCGAGTTGGTCGCGATGACCTATCAGGCGGTTGGGTGGATGGATCCGGCGCTCGTGCCCAACCGCTTCGACCCCAAGGACTTCTCGGCCAAGGGAACCGTGCCGCTGCTCGGCGGAGCCCGGCTCACCGAACAGCGAGAGTTCGGTCCTCCAGCTCCCCACTGATCCAGGCGAGCAGCTCGCGACGCGTGCCGGCGGCCGGCTTCGAGCGTGATTCGCGACGAGCCGACCACGCCGATCTCGTCACGACGCCCGCACTCGCTGCGGTTTCGGAGACCTCGTGGTGCGCGAGCTGGGTGCTGCGATCCTGCGTCCGCTCGATCGCCAGCGCGAGGTCGTGATACCCCGCTCGCGATGCGGCGTTGATGAACAAGCCAGAACACAGCCGGTATTCGAGTTCTGAGCCGGTTTCATCAGCGAGCTGCATGGCGACGACCAGAGAGCTGCATGCCGTTGCGAAGTCGCGGTTCACCCGCGCCAAGAGTCCCAACCCACGGCGGGCGATCAGCTCATGAGCCACATTGCCGATGTCAGCGGACAGTTCGGTGCTCAAGAGCAAGAGTTCCTCGGCGAGCGTCGGGTTGGTTCGCACTGCCGCTGTTCCGAACGCTCCCGATGCGCTGGCGAGCGCCGTCTCGTTGCCGCTGCGTTGCGCAGCGTCGACCGCTTGTTCGCCGGACGTCATTGCCGTGTCGACGTCGCCGGCCCAGAACGCAAAGATTGCTTGACCGCTCAGCGAGAGCGCGAGGTCGAACGGGTCACCCTTCGTGCGCGCTGCGTCGACTCCATGTTCGATGGCAGTGGCTGCATTCTCGCCCTGGCCACCGGTGGCGAGCGTGTTGGCGAGCACCGACCAGGAGTGGCCGCCGTCGGTGGGAATCGAGGCCTCGACCGCTCGGTGGGCGAGCTGCTCGGCGGTGATCAGGTCGGCGCTGGCGGAACGCGCTGGATGCGGCCTGAGCGAGCGTCAACGCCGGCAGTGGCTGGTCGATGACCGAGCGCGTCGTGGTGGTCGACGATGACCGCAGCGTGTTCGGCGATGTCAGGCCAGCAGATCGATTCGAACGGAGCGAGCGAAGCGGTCATCGAAGCAGCCGTGCCGACGTCGCCCGCCTCGAGGAGGCGTTCGATCGCAGGGCCCACCTCGGCCCGTACTCGTAAGAACGCCGCTCGACCTTCGCGCTCGGAGTTCGTTCGCAGGAGTGGCGCAGCCTTGGCCACCTTGGCGACGACGTGTCTGGCGTGCCGATCGCGGAGGTGGTCGTAGTGGTCGGCGTCCGTGAGTTGCTCGCGTCGATGGCGACGGAGGCTGTTGCCGAGGCGGAAACGTGTCTCGTCGGAAACCGTGCCCACGCGCAGTAGCGCCAATGCGACCATCTCGTCGAACACTCCGCCGACCCGGACGGTCGGTTCATCGAGGAGATCCGCGATGTCCTCGACATCGAACCAACTCGCGAATGTGCTCGCTGCGTCGATCACCGAACGTTGGTCGTCGGTCAGGAGGCCGAGCGTCCAGTCGAGCGCCGATCCGAGCGATCGGTGACGCTCGGCCCGGCCGACTCCGTCTGTGGGCGCGCCGCTCGAGGTCGCAAGGTGAGTGAGGACGTAGTCGATTCCCGCTGCAGCCGCCCGAGCGCCTGCCAGTTCGATCGCGAGTGGATTGCCGTCGAGCTCGGAACAGATCTCGTCGATCGACGCCAGTTCGGCGACCGACGACGGCGGTCGGTCGTCGGGCATCATCGACAGCAAGAGGGTGCGCCCGTCGGTGGTGAGCGGTCCGATCGTCTCGATGGTTTCGCGGTCGATGCCGAGAGGACGTGAACTGGTCACGATGATCACGACGCGTCGACAGCTGGTGTGGATCTGCCCGACCAGGCTGCGGGACGCTGCGTGCTGCTGGTCGGCATGATCGAGGACGAGGAGCATCTGCCGTTCGCGAGTGCGCCGATGAGTGCATCGTGGTCGTCGGGAGCGATCGCCAGCCCGAGTGCGGAGATGGTCTGGGCGACTGGTGATCCCCGGCCGAGGTCGACGAACGCAACACCATCCGGATACTCCGTCGTGAGCCGATGAGCGAGTTCGACAGCGATCCGGCTCTTGCCGATGCCGCTCGGGCCAACGAGGGTGATCACCGACGCCGATCCCATCCGTGCGGCGATCTGATCGGCGACCCGTTCGCGTTCGGGCAGCAGGCTTGCACGTCGGGGCAGAGCGGCCAGTGGTGCATCGAGCGACGCCGGTGGTGGAAAACCCGACGACGCCGGGAGGTGCTCGTCGGCGAGATGAAACACTCGGATTGGCTCGGTGACGCCCTTGAAGCGATGAAGCCCCAAGTCGTCGAGGGCGAATCCCGCATCGGCGATCATCGGTGCAGCCGTGGCTGACACGAGCACCTGCTGGCTGTGTGCCGCCCCCATGATCCGTGCTGCACGACCGACGTCGGCACCGAAGTAGTCGCCGTCGCGGTGCTCGGCAACACCGACGTGGATGCCGATGCGGGCTCGAATGTCGATGTCGGCGGGCCACGGCTCGTCCGCGAGTGCGAGGTGGATCTCGACTGCGGCGCGAGCGGCGCTGCCCGCGTCGGCGAACGCGGCGACGACGCCATCGCCGGTGTGTTTGAACAGGTGGCCGCCGTGGTCGGCGATCGTTCGAGCACAGATCTCGTCGTGGCGTGGCATGGCGGTGCGCATCGACTCGGGCAGACGTTCCCAGAGTGGGGTGCTGCCGACCAGGTCGGTGAACATGAACGCCAGCGTCGACGAGCTGGATTCGTCGTCGTCGAGCATCGCCCTAGTGTCGCAGACGGTGACCTGTCTGCAGGTCGAGCGGGCCCGTCACGAGCGGCGAGTTCAACTCCGCCGGGCGGTGGGGTCGGCAGCGAGGACGTGCTCGGGGATCGGCTCGCCGGTCACCTCGTCGGTCCAGTACGTGCCCTCGGACAACCGTTGGAGAGCGGTCTCGACCGCAGCGAGATCGCGCTCGACGGCATCGAGGTCGAGTTCGGGGCTGTCGACGGGTGGCTCTGGGGCGTCGCCTGCTGCAGGGGTGTTCGGCGCGTCAGGGTCGGCGGGTGTGGTGGTCGGGTCGGGGGACTCGTCGGTCACGGCGGTGACGCTAGTCGCTCACCGTCGATGGACCCCTCGGCGGCCGGCGGGCCGCAATAGTGTCAGCGGCGTGGCACAGCGTCGGCGAGCAGGAGCGAGGTGGGCCGACTTCCCGCTCGCCATGGCGATGCTCGCGCCGTCCGCGGTCATCCTCGGCGTGTTCGTGTTGTACCCGCTCGGTCGGGCGGTCTGGCTCGGCCAGCAACGCTGCGACAACTTCGGCAACAACTGTGTGTCGCAGGGCTTCGGGCAGTACCTCGACCTGTTCCGCAGCACCGAGTTCCAGAACGCCCTCGAGGTCACGATCCGTTTCGCACTGATCACGGTGCCCGCCGGCGTGATCCTCGGCGTCGGCCTCGCAGTGCTCGCGGACAAGTACCTGCGCGGCATCGGGGTGTTCCGGGCCGTCTTCTCCTCCACGGTGGCCACCTCGGTCGCTGTCGCCAGCCTGATGTGGCTGTTCCTGCTGCAGCCGTCGGTGGGTGCACTGGCCAACGTCGGCTGGTTCAACTCGCTGTTCCCGTCGGTGAAGAGCCCCGGCTGGTTGCAGGACCCCGACACAGCGCTCTGGGCGGTGAGCGCATCGAGCGTGTGGGCCAACCTCGGTTTCACGTTCATCCTCGTCACCGCGGGGCTGCAGTCGATCCCGCGTGACCTCCACGAGGCAGCGGCCGTCGACGGCGCAGGCGGCATCCGTCGGTTCTGGTCGATCACGGTGCCGATGCTCGGACCGACGCTGCTGTTCGTGATGATCGTTTCGACGACGCGTGCCTTCCAGGCGTACGGCGAGATCGACCTCCTCACCGGTGGCGGTCCGCAACCGAGCAACCCCACCACCACGATCCCCTACTTCATCTACGGACAGAACTCGCCGATCCGCAATGACACCGGCCTCCAAGCCGGCGCCGCGGTACTGCTGTTCCTGATGCTGCTCGTGCTGTCGGGTCTACAACTCGCCGGCATCGGACGGCGGGTGCACTATGGCGACTGAGCTCGTCGACGATCCCGCCATCGCGCCGTCCGACACCGTTGACGCTCCGACGAATCGTCGACGGCGACAGGCGTTCGACGAACCGTCCGGCCCCGGCCGGTTCGGCCGCTACGCCCTGCTCGGTCTCGTGACATTCGTGGTGCTCTTCCCGATCTACACCACCGTCGTTGCGGCGCTGAAGCCCGGCGATCAGGTGCTGCAGAACCCGCTCGTGCCGACCACGGTCACGTTCGACGTCTTGGTCGATGCGTGGAACGAAGGACGTCTCGGCCGGTATCTCCTCAACTCGTTCATCGTCGCGTTCGTGGTCACGATCGCCCAGGTGATCACCTCCGTACTCGCTGCCTACGCGTTCGCGATCCTCGAGTTCCCCGGCAAGCGCCTGATCTTCCTCGTGTTCGTCGCGACCCTGCTGGTTCCTGCCGAGGCCACGCTCGTCGTCAACCTCGACACCGTCGACAGCCTCGGATGGCTCAACACCTACCAGGGCCTCGCCGTGCCCTTCCTCGCCACCGCGTTCGGCATCTTCCTGCTGCGACAGGTGTTCCTGACGTTGCCGCGGGACCTGCGCGACGCTGCCGCGATCGACGGTGTCGGACACCTCGGGTTCCTTCGGCATGTGGCCGTGCCGTTGGTGCGTCCCACCATCGGAGCCCTCGCCCTGTTCGGCTTCCTCGGCACCTGGAACCAGTACCTCTGGCCGAACCTGGTGATCAACGAAGCCGACATGAACACCGTGCAGAGCGGGCTGCGCCTGCTCAGTCGCTCGAGCCTGACCGAACCCAACCTCGTCATGGCCGGCACGGTCATTGCGGCAGTGCCGATCTTCGTTGCCCTGTTCGTGTTCCAACGTCAACTCGTTCGCGGTCTCACCGCGGGTGCCGTGAAAGGATGATCTCGATGCTCACCTCTGCTCGATCTCACGACCGCACTGCTGCGCGTCGCCGCCCCGTCGTCCGTCTCGCCGCGGGTCTCCTGGTGCTCGGTGCGGTTGCCGCGGCCTGTTCGTCAGGTGAGTCCGCGCTCGAGATCGACAGCGGTGCTGGCGGCAGCACACCGGCCACCGATGCGCCGAGCTCCACCACCGGCGCAGATACGACACCGGATGACACGGCGCCGGCATCGACCACCACCGTTGCCCCTCTGTCGCAGTTCCCCGACTGCCCGACCGGTGCGCTCGACTCGGCGACGGGTCCCGTCGAGATCACGTTCTGGCATGGCATGAACGACGTGCTCGAGGATTCGCTGATCGAGCTGACCGATGCCTACAACGCGAGCCAGGACCGGGTGCAGGTCACCCTCCAGAACCAGACCGGCTACGACGCGGCCGTCGACAAGTACATCCAGTCGAGCCCCGAGAGCCGGCCCGACATGGTCCAGTTCCCCGAGTACACGCTGCAGACCTTCGCCCAATCCGACACGCTCATTCCGATCGGTGCGTGTGTCGAGGCGAGCGGGTTCGACCAGTCGATGTTCCTGGATCGAGTGATCGAGGCCTACACCTTCGAAGGCGTGCAGTGGGCGATGCCGTTCAACGTGAGCAACCCGGTGCTCTACTACTTGCGCCCGAAGCTCGAGGCCGCGGGTCTCGGCCGCGACGCAGCGCCGCTGACGCTCGAGGAGATGCGAGCAGCGTCGCAACAGATCGTCGATTCGGGTGCGGCCACCTACGGGTGGGTGCTCGACTCGGGCACCAACTCTGGTGGTGGCTGGTTCCTCGAGCAGTGGTTCGCCCGCGCCGGTGAGCCCTACGCCGACAACGACAACGGTCGCAGCAGCACCTGCCACCGAGGTGCTGTTCGACAGTGCGGCCGGGATCGAGTTGATGACCTTCGTGCAAGACATGATCAATGACGGCCTCGCCGTTTCGGTCGGCGACAACTCGAGCGGTCAGGACATCTACCTCAAGCTGATCGACCCAGCAGCCGACGGCGCGATGGCGATCGGAACGAGCGCAGCGCTCGGTGGTGTCCTCGCAGCGATCGGCAGTGGTTTGGCTCCGGGCTTGACCGATGCCGACGTCGGTGTCGCCCCGATGCCAGGGCCGAGTCCGGAACCTGGGGTGAACCTGGGTGGTGCTTCGCTGTGGATCGTCGACGGCAAGGGCGACGAGAAGGCCGCAGCGTCGTGGGACTACATCCAGTACCTGATCACCGCCGAGGCACAGTCCACCTGGGCGTCACAAACGGGCTACGTGCCCGTGCGTACCGATGCGCTCGATCTCGAGCCGCTGCTCGGCACCTACGCCGAGGATCCTCGGTTCCGTGTGGCCTACGACCAGATGGTGGGCGAGGTCGAAGGTGACACGTCGCTGTCTCCGGTGCTCGGCCCGCAGCGTGAGGTGCGCGTCGCAACCGCCAATGCCACCGCGGCGATCTTCAACGGCGCCGACGTGGCGACAGCGCTCACAGACGCCGCAGCGCAGGCCAACTCGCTGATCGCCAGCTACAACCAACGCAACTGACGCGTGCATGAAGCTGCTGGTCACATCGCTCGCGATGTTTGCCGTCGCGTGCGGCGCGTCATCGGCCGATGACGGTGCCGAGCAGCGATTTCCCGATGTGGTCGATGTGGTCGCCATGCGTAGCGACACGGGCTGGGACTTCGATGTGACCGTGTCGTCGCCCTACGACACGCCCGATCGGTACGCCGACGCGTGGCGCATCGTCGGGCCGGACGGCACGGTGTTCGGCGTTCGGGAACTCACGCACGACCATGCCGGCGAGCAGCCGTTCACCAGATCGCTGCGCGGCGTCGAGATCCCGGCCGATGTCGATGTCGTCGAGGTCGAAGGACGCGACTCGACCCATGGTTGGGGCGGGCAGACCCAGGACGTTTCGCTCGACCCGGGCTGACACGTCGGCCGGTAGGGTTCGGCGCATGGCTACCGCATTTCCCCCATTCGATGGTTCAGCCCCCAAGGTGCAGGACTTCAAAGAGGCCCCCGAGATGGGCATCGACCCGTCGAAGCGCTACACCGCCAAGCTCGACACGAGCCTCGGCGAGATCGTGATCGCACTCGACGCGATCAAGGCGCCGAAGACGGTCAACAACTTCGTGTTCCTCGCGCTCAACCACTACTACGACGGCGTGATCTTCCACCGCATCATCAGCGGTTTCATGTGCCAGGGCGGCGACCCCACCGGTACCGGTCGCGGTGGCCCCGGCTACCGCTTCGACGACGAGCTGCCCAAGCCGCGTGAGTACCAGGTCGGCTCGGTCGCCATGGCCAACGCCGGCCCGAACACCAACGGCAGCCAGTTCTTCATCGTGTCCGGTCCGTCCGGCGTCGGCCTGCCCCCGGCCTACAGCCTGTTCGGTCAGGTCGTGAAGGGTCTCGACATCGTCGACCAGATGCAGAACGTTGCCACCGGTGGCGGCGACAAGCCGAAGACCGACGTGGTGATCAACTCCGTCGACATCACCGTCGCCGACGACTGAACCGTCCCGACCGCCATGCGACGATTGGTGTCTGACACCAATCGTTACAGTCCCGTCGGTGGCGACTGCACAACTCTCCAACGCGCAGGCTCGCCGGCTCGCGCTCGGTGCTCAAGGCTTCGCCGATCGCCGTCCGACCGGTCGCGTCGATCGACGTCACCTGCGGCGTGCGGTCGACCGGATGGGACTCATCCAGATCGACTCGGTCAACGTGCTGGTGCGCAGCCAGGAGTTGCCGCTGTTCGCCCGCCTCGGTCCCCACCCGCGCACGCTGATCGACGACGCCACGCGTCACGGTGACCTCTTCGAGTTCTGGGTACACGAGGCGTGTCACGTGCCGATCGAGTCGTATCCCCTGCAGCGTTGGGCGATGCACGGCCACGCCCGCTGGAAGTCGCTGCGATCGTGGGCGGCGCAGAACGAGCGCCTCGTCGCGAACGTGCTCGACCGTGTACGTGGCGAGGGCCCGATCGTGGCGAGCGATCTGGAGATGCGCGACCGACCCAAGGGCACGTGGTGGGATTGGGACGACGGCAAGCTCGCCCTCGAACACCTCTTCCGCACCGGCGAGGTGGCCGCACGTCGTCGCCCGAACGACTTCGCCCGGCTGTACGACCTGTCCGAGCGTGTGATCCCGGCTGATGTGCTCGCACTGCCTGGCCCCGAGGCACACGACGCAAAGAAAGAGTTGCTCGTTCGGGCAGCACGCCATCACGGCGTCGGCACTGCATCCGACCTCACCGACTATCACCGCCTGTCGCACACCCGACGACTGCTCGCAGAACTCGTCGATGAGGGTCGCCTGGTTCCCGTCGCTGTCGAGGGGTGGTCGAAGCCGGCCTTCATGGATCCCGACGCCGTGATGCCCCGGCAGGTGACGGCGCGTGCACTGCTCAGCCCGTTCGATCCAGTGGTGTGGAACCGCGAGCGCATCGAGCGGCTCTTCGGGTTCCGCTATCGCATCGAGATCTACGTGCCGGCGGCCAAACGCCAGTACGGCTACTACGTGCTGCCGTTCCTGCTCGGCGACGAACTCGTTGCTCGCGTCGACCTGAAGGCCGACCGCGCCAGCCGCCGCCTGCTCGTGCAGAGCTCGTTCGGCGAGCCGGGCATCGACGAGGGGTACGTGGCCACGGAACTGGCCGACGAGTTGGTGTCGATGGCGCGCTGGCTCGGCTTGGACACGGGGATCGAGGTGGCAGCGAAAGGCGACCTGTCGGCAGCGTTGAAACGGGCGGTTGCCGCGGTCAGCTCGAGCAGCCTCGAACCGTGAACTCCGCGTCTTCGATGTCGGCGAAGGTCACGGTGTACTCCTCGGCGTCGAGGGTCATCTGTGCCTGACCGACCACCTGGCCCCCCGTGCTGGCATCGAGGCTCACATCGACACCGGTCGACGGTTCGAAGACCCCGATGTACACCGCAGGCTCGAGGCCTTCGGCAACGACGGTGACCAAGTTGCCGCCGAGATCCGAGTCGCACTGCACAGCGACCACCATCTCGCTGGTGCCGCCACCGAGCAGCACCTCGTCGTGCGAATCCGACGCGATGATCGCGTCGTTGTAGGCGCTACCGGTTCCGCCTTCGGGGAGTTCGGGGGTGGGGTCGTCGCTTCCGCAGGCTGCAACAGTCGCCGCGAGCGCGAGGGCGGCGCCGACGGTGGCGAAGCGGCGACGGGAAGACGTGGGGTGTGAACTCATTGCACCGACGGTACTGGCTGGAACCGGGCGCGAGCAGGGCACATCGTCCCCATGCCAGAGCCATCGGCAGCGACGATTCCGACGGTGTTCCCAGTCAGGTCGACGGTGGGGCGGCCCAGCGCAGGGCGCGGGTGACGAGTTCGCCGGCCGGACGCAACGCCACGGCTTCCGACACCGGCAGCCAGGGCAGCCGCAACGGCAGCCGGGTCCAGCCGGGCATCAGCGCCACAGCAGCCCCGGCGATCAGTGCGTACGGTGCACGGGCAGCGATCGGCAACGGCGGCTGAAGCAGGAGATAACGCGCAGCGTCTCTCGCTGGCTTGGTGCCGCGCAACTCGGGACGGAACGCAGCGAGACGACGACGCAACCCCGCTTCGGTCTCGGGAGGCTCGAGCACCCCGAGCGCTCGGGCCACCACCGCGGTGTCGGCGACGTACTGGTCGCGATCGCCGCCGGACAACGGCTCGGTGCCATACCGATCGTGGGCGGCGAGGAAGCTGTCGATCTCGGCGAGGTGCACCCACTCGAGCAGATGGGGGTCGTTGGCTGCGTACGGCTCGCCTCCGGGACCTGTCCCGGTCACGTGATGATGCACGCGATGCACCCGATCGACGGCCTGCTGCGCCAGCGACGCCGGGCCGAAGGTGGTGGCGGCCAGGAAGTCCGCGGTCCGTTGCAGCCGACCCCAGGGGTCGCGGCGGTAGTCGGAGTGATCGGCGACACCGGCCATTGCCTGCGGGTGCAGCGACTGGAACAGAATCGCCCGCAGACCGCCGATGAACATCGAGGTGTCGGCGTGGACGCGCCGGATCGGGGCATCGTCGTCGAACCAGCCCGGTTCGTCGGTGTCGAACAGTTCGGCGCGCCGGGTCGTCGCATCTGGTCCGATCACCCGGCTGCGGACCTGTTCGCCGATCCATGAGCGCACGTCGGTGACCATTGGCTCATCGTGCCACGACCTCATGAGTACCATCCGGACGTGCCCGAAGATTCCACACCGGATCCCGACGCGAGGGCGTCAGCCGGCGGTCGACCGACCGACGAAGCGGGTCGACCCCTGGAACGGCGGGCCACCGATCGGGCGCTGCCGAGGTGGGTGCTTCCCAGCATCTTGCTGTTCTGGCTCGGTTACCTGCTCACGATCACGAGTCGGCACGTGTTCCACCGGTTGTCGTCGTTGCTCGTGTTGTTGCTGGTGTCGGTGTTCTTGTCGCTGGCGATCGAGCCCGGCGTCAACAAGCTCGCAGTGCGTGGCTGGCGGCGGGGTCGGGCCACCATCATGATCCTGCTGGGGGTGCTCACGGCCTTCCTCATCTTCGCAGGGGCGGTCGGCACGCTCGTCGGCACCCAGGTGGCCGATCTGCTGGCCGAGTCCGATGCGTACATCACCGACACGGTCAACTTCCTCAACGACAACTTCGGCACCAACATCGACCCGCAGGACGTGATCGACGAGTTCAACGATCCCAACGGCCGCGTGCAGGAGTTCATCCAGTCGCAGAGCGACGAGGCGGTGCGATTGTCGCTGGCTGTCGTCGGTGTGATCTTCCAGGCCCTGTCGGTGCTGCTGTTCACGTACTACCTGGTGGCCGACGGCCCACGGATGCGCCGTGCCATCTGCTCGCGCCTGAACCCGGCGCGCCAGGCATCGGTGCTGAAGGCGTGGGAACTCGCCATCACCAAGACCGGTGGGTACCTCTACTCACGAGCGCTGCTCGCGTTGCTGTCGGCGTTCTTCCACTGGATCGTGTTCCAGTCGATCGGCACGCCGGCGCCGATCGCCCTGGCGCTCTGGGTCGGCCTCGTCAGCCAGTTCCTCCCGGTGGTCGGTACCTACCTCGCCGGAATCCTGCCGGTGCTGTTGACGCTGCTCGACTCGCCGTTGAAGGCGGCGATCGTCATCGGGTTCATCGTCGTGTACCAGCAGATCGAGAACTACTTCTTCGCGCCGCGCATCACCGCTCGCACGATGGAACTCCACCCCGCCGTCGCGTTCGGTGCCGCGCTGGGTGGCGCGGCGCTCCTCGGTTTCGTTGGGGCATTGCTGGCATTGCCGGCGGTGGCGATGGTGCAGGCGCTCGTCAGCGAGTGGGGGAGCCGGTACGACGTGATGGACAGTCATCTCACGTCGGTGCCCGAGCCGCGATCTGGCCGACCGAGCGGCGGTCCCAACGCGCCTCCCGACGTGGCGCCGCCGCCGGATCCGACGTGACCCGCTTCGATGGGCGCCTGGCTCCGATCGCCGTCGCGACGCGCAGTGGCCTCGAGGAGTCGGTGCATCACGGAGCGGGCGTGGCGATCGATGCAGACGGTGGCATCGTTGCTGCGGTCGGCGACCCCGAGCTGGCGGTGTACCCGAGATCGTGTCTCAAGCCCATGCAGGCCAAGGCGATGCTCGCCATCGGGCTCGAACTCACCGACAGCCAACTTGCCATCGCGTGCGCAAGCCACGACGGGTCGGCGATGCATCTCGACGCTGTCCGTTCGATCCTCGTGCGTTACGACCTCGTCGAAGCCGACCTCGCGAACACCGCCTCACGCCCGAGGGATGATGCCGCCCGAGCAGCAGCACGCCACTGCCGGCGTTGCTCCGTCGTCGCTGCAGCAGAACTGTTCGGGCAAGCACGCCGCGATGTTGGCCACCTGCCGCGTGAACGGTTGGACGATCGACGACTACCTCGCACCGGATCACCCGTTGCAGACCTCGATCACTTCGGGCATCGAGGCGCTCGGTGCCACCGTGCATCACATCGGTGTCGACGGCTGCGGCGCACCGACGCACTGCTGTCCCTGCGTGACCTGGCTGTTGCCTTCGCCGCCTTGGCGGAGCCCGGCTCGCCGATCGCGCAAGCGATGACGGCCCGCCCCGAGTTGGTTGGTGGGCCCACCCGTGACGTCACGCTGTGGATGCAGGCCGTCCCGACCCTGATCGCCAAGGAGGGCGCCGCGGGCGTGATGGCGGCGGCGCTCGCCGACGGCCGTGCGATTGCGTTCAAGGTGGCCGACGGCAGCGACGTTGCCCGGCAAGCGGTCGTGCCCGAAGCCCTGCGCGCTGCGGATCTCGACGTCGACGCGGTGGCTGCCGCCACCGTCGACCGGGTGCGGGTGCCGATGCTCGGCCACGGTGAGGTCGTCGGTGTGCTCGAAGCGCTCGAATGGACCCCATGCAGTTCCTGACGCTCGATCGCGACTCGTTCAGCTACGGGGTGTCCGAGTCGGTTGCGCCACTGGTTCGGCGCGTCATCGCCGAGAATCCGTCGAAGTTCACCTCTCACGGCACCGGTACCTACATCGTCGGTGGGGATTCGTCGGGACGAGGCGACGTGGCCGTGATCGACCCGGGACCACGCCTCGACAGCCATCGCGATGCGCTTGCCGCAGCACTCGATGGTTGCACGGTGCGCTCCATCCTGATCACCCATTGCCATGCCGACCACTCGCCACTCGCTGCCTGGCTGTCGTCCGAAACGGGTGCGCCGACCTTCGCGTTCGGCCCGCACGGCGACGACACGTGGGACATCGGGGACGACCCGCCAGAGGTGCTCGCAGCCGAGGAGCGTGAGGCAGCCGAGCGCAAGGCTGCGAGCGGTGAGAACGACGACGCCACGACCGAGCCGGTGATGGAGGAGTCGACCGACCGCGACTTCACCCCCGACGTCGTCGTTGCGACCGGCGACGAGGTCGCCGTCGGCGACGGATGGCGCATGACGGCGCTGCACACGCCTGGTCACACCTCGAATCACACCTGCTTCACGCTCGACGACGGCGACCAACCGCACGATCTTCACCGGCGATCACGTGATGGGCTGGAGCACCACGGTGGTGTCACCACCCGACGGGGACATGGCGGCCTACCTCGAGTCGCTGCGTGTGGTCGCCGGACGCAGCGACCACGTGGCTCTTCCCACGCACGGCCCGCCGATTCCAGACCCGCAGCGATTCGTGGGCGAGTTGATCGAGCACCGCCTCGAACGTGAACGCCAGGTTCTCGGCGCTGTCCGCGACGGCGTCGACACGATCCCGGCGATGGTCGAACTGCTCTACGTCAGCGTCCGTCGCGAGCTGTTCAAGCCGGCCCGTCGCAGTGTGCTCTCGCATCTGGTGAAGCTCGTGTCCGACGGCACCGTCGCTGTCGAGGGTGCGACCCCACCACGCTTGGACGCGACGTACCGAGCGGTCTGACCATGCCGCACAGTGCTGCGTTCATCGATGGGGACGTGCCCGGCGCCGCTCGACGCCATCTCGTGTGAGGATTCGTCGCCGGATTGGCCGGCAGCAGACCTGACGGCCAGGATGCGCTGATGCGTCTGAAGCCTCTCACCGTGATCCGCGTCGTACTCGTCGTCACCGCTGTGGCGGCATGTGGCGGGTCGGGTGACGACGCTGCGGTGGAGACCACCACCTCTGCGACGGTCGAGGCCGCGCCCGCCACCACCGAGGTGACCGTGACGACCGGCGCATCCGCCACCGCCGCTGCGCCAGACACCACGGAGGCGCCGGTGGCCATCGGCGAGTGGATGTCGATCCGGCCGGACGACTGCGAGTGCTCCGACGGCAGCCCGTTCGAGCTGTGGCAACGCCCGGCCGACCCGACCAGAGTGCTGTTGTATCTCGAAGGCGGCGGCGCCTGCTTCAACGCCGAGACCTGCAGCCCGGCCAGCCCGATCTTCACCAAGAACCTCGAACTCGGCCAGGCACCGGGTGGTAACGGCATCTTCGATGCCGACAACCCCGAGAACCCGTTCGCGGACTACTCGATCGTGTACGTCCCCTACTGCACCGGCGATGTCCACCTGGGCGACCGGATCAACGAGTACACCGACACGCTCACCATCAGTCACACCGGCTTCGACAACGCGTCCAGCGGGCTCGACACCGTGATTGCCGACTACCCCGACGTCGAGCACCTGGTCGTCGCCGGTTCGAGCGCTGGTTCGATCCCGGCGCCGACCTTCGCTGGCCTGGCCGCCGATGCGCTCCCCGACGCTGAGATCGTCGCGTTCGGTGATGCATCCGGCGCCTACCCCGACCTCCCGGAGTTGAATGCGCGGGTCGGTTCCGAGTGGGGCGTTCTGGCCAATGTGCCGGACTGGCCGGTGAACGAGGGCTTGACCGCCGAGCAGTACAGCTTCCCCGGGTTGTACGTGCAGGCCGGTACTGAGCATCCCGACATCACCTTCGCCCGATTCGACAACGCATTCGATGGCGTTCAGACGTTCTTCTCCGGGCTGCTCGATGTCGACGTGTCCAACCTGCTCGACATGATCGACGCGACCGAAGACCAGATCGAAACGGCGGGCGTCCCGATCGCCTCGTTCATCGCTCCGGGTGGCGGCCACACGATCCTCGGCAGCAACGAGCTCTACGACCTCGAGGTCGAGGAAGTTCGTCTGGTCGACTTCCTCGGGGCACTCGTTGCCGGCGATGTCCCCGACGACGTCCGCTGCACGGTGTGCAGCTGAGTCACCAACTGCTGGATCGGATGTCGTAGCCGGCGGCGCTCGCTGCCTCGATCAGCGCGGTCGCCTGTTCGCCGCTGCGGACGGCGAACGTTGCGTGGATGCCGGTTTCGCGCACGTGCAGAGCGAGGCCCTCGCGTATGTGTCGTACCTCGATGAGATCGGCGCCGCCGTCGGCGAACACCGTCAGCAGGTGGGCGAGCGAACCGGGCCGGTCGTCGATGCGGGCAACGACCGAGAGTCGCCGACCTGCGCTGTTCTCGTGGCGACGGATCAGGCCTGGAACCACACCGAGGTCGACGTTGCCGCCAGACAGCACCACACATGTCGAACCGTGCGTGGTGGGAGTCACCGAACCCGACAGCAGCGCGGCGACTCCCGCCGCGCCGGCGCCTTCGACGTAGAGCTTCGCCCGGTCCATCAGCAGCACCATTGCATCGGCGATCGCATCCTCGTCGACGGTGACCACGTCGTCGACCCACCGATCGACCAGCGGCCCGGTGATCTCGCCCCGGTACTTCACCGCAATGCCGTCGGCCAACGTGAGCACCGGCCCCTCGGCGGTGGCGCCACCGGCGTACGGCGCGCAGACGGCTGCTTGCACGCCGATCACTCGCACGTCGGGACGCTGCGACTTGATCGCGATCGCCGTGCCGCTGATCAGCCCGCCGCCGCCAAGTGGCACGACCACCGTGGTCAGGTCGTCGATGTCCTCGATCAGCTCCAAGCCGAGCGTGCCTTGTCCGGCGATCACCGCAGCGTCGTCGAAGGGCGAGCAGAACGACATTCCCATCGCCTCCGCGCGGTCCTTCGCTGCGGCCACGGCCTCGGCGAGTGCGTCGCCGTGCTCGACCACGGTGGCCCCGAGCGCCCGGCACGCATCGATCTTGGTGATGGCCGCGCCGACCGGCACGAAGATCTCGCACGGGACGCCGAAGTGCTTGGCGGCGAACGCGAGGGCTTGGGCATGGTTGCCGGCGCTGCCGGTGGTGACCCCGCTCGACGCTGCAGCTCCGAGCGACGACACCTTGTTGGTGGCGCCTCGGATCTTGAACGCACCGGTGCGTTGGAGGTTCTCGGCCTTGAGGACGACGTTGCCGCCGATGTCGGTGGACAACGTGAGCGAACTGATGACCGGCGTGTGTTTGGCGACGTCGGCGATCACGCCACGAGCCGCACGAATGTCGTCGAGTTCGACACTGGCAGCCACGCCCGAACGGTACTGCGTGGCGTCAGGGGGTGGTGCTCATTCGGGTTCGGGCAGCGGGTGCTCGGGCAACTTGCGCAGCCGCGCCCGTCGACGTCGGCGCGCCGGAATCATGTCGCGCATCTCTTCGAGGTTGCCGAAGCACAGCAGTCGGTCGTTCGCTTCGAGCTTGCGGTTGTCGCGCGGGTTGGGGATCACATCGGTGTCGCGGTGCAGCGTCAGCACGGTGATGTCGCGATCGCGCAGACCGGACTCGCCGATCGTCTTGCCGACGAAGTCGCCGGCTTCGCGCACGAGCAGTTCGGCCACGCCGTAGCCGGTGCTCACCGTGAGGCGCTGGCGCACGTCGAGTTCGGGGAAGGCGACTTGGTTGGCGACGTGATCGATGATCGCGCCCGCGACGTCGAGACCGGTGGCCCGTTCGATGCCTTCGAGGCCAGGCGATGAGTTGACCTCCATGACGAGCGGCCCGTCGTTGCCTTCGAGCATGTCGACACCGGCGACGCGCAGCCCCATGATCTGCGCGGACCGCACGGCGGTGCGTTCGTAGGCGGGGTCGAGCACCACGCTCTCGACCGATCCGCCGCGGTGCACGTTGGAGCGGAACTCGTCGCCTTCTGCCGTGCGCCGCATGGCCGCGACGACCCGGTCGCCCACCACCAGGGCGCGGATGTCGCGGCCCTTGCTCTCGGCGACGAACTGTTGGATCAACACGTTCTGCTTGGTGTTGTGGAGCGTCTCGATGATGGCCTCGGCGACCTGTCTTGTCGGGCGCCAGGATCACCCCGATCCCCTGGGTGCCTTCGAGCAGCTTGATCACGACCGGTGCCCCACCGACCCGCTCGATGGCTGGGAGGACGTCTTGGCGATTGCGGACGAACGCGGTCTTGGGCATCCCGATGTCGTGGCGCGACAGGATCTGGATGGCACGCAACTTGTCGCGCGAGTTCGTGATGCCGGTGGCCGTGTTGGGGGTGAACACGTCCATCTGCTCGAACTGGCGAACCACAGCGGAACCGAAGTAGGTGATCGAGGCACCGATGCGGGGCACGACGGCGTCGTAGTCCGACAGCGGCTTGCCACGGAACTGCAGGTCGGGTTCGTCGCCCGAGAGGTCGATGGCGAAGCGCAAGGTGTCGAGCACCTTGCACTTGTGCCCGCGGTCGAGCGCAGCGAGCTTGAGGCGTTGTGTGCTGTACGAGCGCGGCGCCCGCGACAAGATGGCGAGTTTCATGAAGTCTTCCGGGGGGATCGGGCGCGGGGTACCGAGGCGCTGGAGGTGGGTTTCGGTGCCGGTTTGGTTGGAGGTGCTGCGCCGTCGCGATTGCGGCGGCGGATCGATTTGTCAGGCCGTCCACCGCGGTACGACACGCTGGGATCGACGACGAATCGCTTGCGGAGTGCTTCTCGTCCGACGAGCATCCGAAAACCCATTTCGTCCCTGCGTGTGAGCGTGACCTCGGCGGTCACCGTTTGTCCGGCGAGCACGAGCGTGGTGTGAACCACCGGCCGATGTTCGACCGCGCCCGATGAACTCCGGATGTCGCGCGTCGCGTTCACCGCCGTTTCGACGATGACCGAGTCGGCGGTCGAACGTTGCCACGGGTGGATCTCGAAACGAACCCACGGGCTGCCGTCACGGTCGAACCATTCCAGTCCGAACGCGTGCAACGACGACGTCCGGGCGCCGGTGTCGATCTTCGCCTTCATGTGAGCGACGTTCCACCCGGGCAGTGACACCCATTCGCGCCATCCCACCGTGATCGGTTGAGGTCGTTTCGATGGAGGCACGCGCGCACGTTATCGCCCACAGCGCGCCCCCGATTCGGCTCGTATGGAGGTGCTGGGACCGGCGGACGTGAGCGATGTCACAGCGATCGAGGTCGAGGTGACGCCGGAGGTCGATGCCGATGCGCCAAGATGCGAACCGTCACACAACCGTAATATTCGATCGCCGGCTCGTCGCTGCGGTCCGTCACACGAGGAACCCCATGCTCACCTGGTTCGCTTCGGTCTCCGAAGCCATCATCCTGATTCCCATTGCCATCGGTCTGTCCTGGTTCGCCCGCACAGCGATCCGTCAGCTGACACGCCGCGCCGTTCGTCGGGCACAGCGCTCCGAGGGGAGCTGGCGGGTGCGTCTCGATCGGCTCGGCGACGAGGGTCAAGCCGACGTCCGCAAGCGTCAGCGTGCCGATGCGGTGGCGCGCATGTTGGGTCGTCTGGTGACCGTGGTGATCTTCATGTTCGCGATCTTCGCTGCGCTCGAGATCCTCGGCGTCAATCTCGCGTTCGCGATCTCCAGTGCAGGATTCGTCGGCTTGGCAATCGCGCTCAGCGCCCAGGACTTCGTGAAGGACTTTCTCGGGGGCACGAGAGCCCTGCTCGAAGACCGCTATGCCGTCGGTGACGAGGTCGTGCTCGTGGTGTCGGGAAACGAGGTGCGCGGCACCGTCGACCTGATCGGGTCGGCGTCGATCAGGCTCCGCACCCCCGAGGGCGCGACGTGGCACGCCGGACATCACTCGGTCGATTCGGTCACCAACCTGTCGCAGCTGCCCGCTGTCAGCGACATCGAGGTGCCCATCGACGACTGGGCGCGCGCCGATGAAGGTGCAGCGGTGGAGCGGCTCGCGGTGGCGTCGAACGATGTCGGCCTGACCGGCGTGGTCTTCCTGCGCGACATCGAGACGCACGAACCCGACACCGGCGCCGAAGCTCCCGCCGACACGGTGACCGTTCGGGTCAAGACCAACCGGCCGCTCAGTTCGCCCGAGACCGAGATCGTGCGCAACAAACTGCTCGAACGCTGATTCGCCAGTCACGTCGGGTCACGGGCGGCCAGCGAGCGCGCAGCCAGCGGGCAACCGACGCGCTGTGGTCGGTACCATCACTTCGATGCACGCCAAGGTGTCCGCCGTCGCCGACCGCTCGAAGTACGCAGCCAAGCGGGCCATCAGCGGTGTCGTGAGCAGCGCGAGCACCGCCTACTACGGGCGCTGGTACTACTCGAACCGTTGGCACCCACACCACGCGCTGCTGCAACGTGCGCTCGACGAGACCGCCGACTACATCACCTCGAACATGACCGACGCCATGATCAAGCGTGACGACATCGCAGTGCTCAACGATGCCCTCCGACATGCGTCGTCCGATGGGCTCTACTTCGAGTTCGGTGTTCGCTCGGGCCGGTCGATCAATCACATCGCCCGTCGTCGACCGAAGGTGACGGTGCACGGATTCGACTCGTTCGAAGGTCTTCCCGAACCGTGGACAGGTTTCACGATCGGCGCAGGAGGGTTCGGCGGCGAAGGAATCCCCAAGGTCGAATCCAACGTCGAGCTCCACGTCGGCTGGTTCGACGACACGCTCGGCCCGTTCGTCGCTGACCATCCCGGTCACGTCTCGTTCGTGCACATCGACTCCGACATCTACAGCTCGGCTCGCACCATCCTGCGTGGGCTCGCCGATCGGTTGCAGCCTGGTTCCGTCATCGTCTTCAACGAGTACTTCAACTATCCCAACTGGAAACAGCACGAGTTCAAGGCGTTCCAAGAGTTCTGTGACGAGTACGCCGTCACCTACGACTACCTGTGTTGGGGCATGTACGAAGTCGCGGTGAAGCTCACGTCGATACGTTCCGAAACGCCTGACACGGAGGTCGGCCAGTGAAGCGCGTACGTGCTGTCGTGATCGCCATCGGCCTGCTCGGATTGGTGGCGGTGTTGCTCCCGGTGTGGTTCATCCACCACCTGGTGACCAGAGCCACGGGCGCACGTCGCCGTGGAGGACGCATCGAGATCGACCGTGTGGCTGCTGACTCGATCACGATCGACGGGGTGCTCGACGCCGGACGACCCGTCATCATCGAGGGGTTGCTCGACGCACTCGGTCTCGCCGAGGTCGCCACGCCAGCAGACCTCGACCGTGTGGCGGGCGACCAGACGATCACGGTCACGTCGTTCGACGAGGCATCGCCGTACTTCCTCTACAGCGGCGGATACGACACCACCGTCGTCGCCAAGCAGCAGATGAAGGTGCGCGACTTCCTCTCGATGATGTTCGACGACGGGGTCGACCCGGGAACGGTCGTGTACCAGTTGTTCGGCGTCCGATCGCTCGACGGCCAGGGTGCAGCGATGCTCGACCGGTTCGACCACGCGGTTCGCAAACACACCGACGCCGCAACCGAGCCGCGGTTCAGCGGCATCTGGGTGGGCTCACCCGGGGCGACGACGCCGTTGCACCACGACGCCTGGCCCGGCCTGCTCTTCCAGACCCATGGCACCAAGCGCGTGGCGATGTACCGGCCCGCCGACCGCACCAACCTGTCGTTCTGTCTGCCGTTGCGCGGTGAGGGTCGCTGGTCCGACCTCCCGGGCCGGTCCGACGATGCGTCGCTGGATGACTTCCCGCAGTTGGCGCACGCCCAGCGATTCGTCGGCGAACTCCACCCTGGTGAGGCGCTGTACATCCCGCCGTTCTGGGCGCACGAGATGGAAGCGGTCGAGGCCAACATCTCCGTTCCGTTCCGCTTCGCCGGGCCTCGCTCGTCGTACCTGAACCCAGGGTTCCTCCGCCCGGCTTCGGAGATGTTGCGCAAGCAACTCGACACCGTCACGGCTCGCTGAGCGCGTGATCGTCGGCTCCGACAGCCCCGCGCTCAGCGCGGAACTGGTGGACGCGATCCATCGCGACCGACTCTCGGCGTGGGCCGAGGCGGCCTCCGGCTCGCCGGGTGGCGGCCGTGAGCGGGTGGCCGACGTGGTGCAGGCGACCTGTCGGCGGATCAGGACGTCGAACGAGGCGGAGCGCGACCGTCTGGTGATGTTGCTGTCGGACGCCGGTGTCGCTGTCACCGACACGTCGGTGTCCGACCAGCGCCACACGCTTCGGTTGGAAGTGGCCCCCGGTGATGCCGTTCTCGCTGCGGCAGTGCTGCGGACCGCGGGTTTCGACACCAGCCGTTCGTGGACCGCCGGTGCGTTGCAGTCGTGGTGGCGTGTCGGCGATTCGCAGGTGTTCACCTTCGACGGCCCGGCCACGAGCGTCGTGCAACTCCGCTGGCGTCAGCGTCGTCGCGGCCGGTTGCAGCAGCTCTTCGGACCGACGCCCGCTGATTGGGACGCCGTCTCCTTGCCGAAGCGGCTGTGGTGGGCGTACTCGATCGTGCGACCCATCCGTCTCCTCGCCGAACGACTGGGGCTGCGTTCGGCGGATCACTCGGCGCTCGAACCGTTCCTGGTCACCCCGACGAGCTTGATCGGTTCGCTGCTCGACGTGGCCTCGGTCGGTGTCGACGACGTCGTGTTCGACTTCGGCAGCGGCGATGGCCGGTTCGTCGTCGCTGCGGCAACCGCTCGCGGATGTCGTTCGATCGGTGTCGAACAGTCGAGCGAACTGTGCGCGACCGCCGTCGAGCGTGCGACCGATGCCGGAGTTGCCGATCGGGTCAGCATCATCAACGCCGACGCCGCCGATGTCGACCTCGCGGAGGTGACGGTCGTCGTGCTGTTCCTTCCGATGGTGGTGGCGTCTCGGGTCGTTCCGGATCTGTTGGCGCGGCTGTCGCCCGGCGCGCGGATCGTGCTGCACGAACAGACAGCCCTCTCCCCGGCGATTCCATCTCCGGACACCGTGCATGCGGTGATCGTCGACGACGCGGTCACTGTCGCCCACCGTTGGAACGTCGCCGGCTGAGCGCATCGGCGCCCAGCTGACGCTCAGGCGAGGCCGAGGTGGCGGGCGATGACGTTGCGCATGATGTCGGCGGTCCCCGAGTAGGTGAGGCCACCGATGGCGTCACGCAGACTCCGCTCGATCTCGAACTCGGACAGATAGCCACGTGCGCCCTGCACCACCGACGCGTCGAGCGCTGACGCGATGCCGACCTCGCCGGCGACGAGCTTGGCGAGCGATGCGTACATCGTGAACTCGCGGCCGGTGGTTTCGGCCATCGCTGCCCGGTACAGGAAGTATCGGGCGCGTTCGTAGCGTTCCTTCATGGCGACGATGCGATGCGAGACCGCCTGGTAGTGGCCGATCGGGTGGCCGCCCTGTGTGCGCTGCTTGGCGTAGGCGACCGCCTCGTCGAGTTGGCGTTGCATCGCCCCGACCTGCGGAGCGAAGACGTAGCTGCGCTCGACGTCGAGGATCGCCCCGAAGATCCGTGCACCGGCGCCTTCGCGACCGAGGAGTGCGTCGGCGGGAACGACCACGTCGTGGAACTCGAGATCGCCGAACGGCGTGGTGCGCATGCCCATCTTGGCGCGTACGTCCGACCGGACGACCCCGTCGAGCGAGGTGTCGACGATGAACGCCGAGATGCCCCAACTGCCCGCCTCGGGACGTGTGGAGGCGAACACGATCGCCATGTCGCAGATCGGTCCGAACGTGATGTAGGCCTTGTGCCCGTTCAACACGTAGCTGCCATCGTCGCGCTTGGTGGCCGTGGCCTCGAGTGCGAAGGCGTCGGAGCCGGTCTGAGGTTCGGTCATCGCCAACGCGGCCAACGTGGTGCCGGCGAGGAGTCCCGGAAGCCAGCGCTGTTGCTGCTCGGGTGTGGCGAAGCGCACCAGTGCGATCTGCGTGCTCAGCATCTGGCTCGCAGCAGCGAACGTGAGGCCGTTGTCGGTGCAGCCCTGGCCGAGGCCCTCGAGCGTGAGCAGGACAGTTGCCAGGTCGGCGCCACTGCCGCCGAGCTCGGTGGGCACGAGCAACCCGAAGATGCCGCGCTCGCCGCATCGGCGCCAGTCGTCGACGGCGAAGGTCGAGGTGGCATCGTCGGCGACCACGTCGCGCTGTCCGAGGTGGGCCTGCGCCCAGGTGGCCGTGTCGACCTTGGTGGGGTGATCCGGGTCGAGCAACGCCTCGGTCAGACGCTGAAGTTGTTCGTCGTGCTCGCTCATTGCGCTCCTCGCAACTCGAGGCGGCCGTGCTCGTCGATGTCTTTCCACTCGTCCTGGAAGTCGGCGTTGTTCCAGCGGCCGAGCCCGGGATAGAAGACGCGCCGTCCGCCGTGACCTTCGAACCGTGCGCCGTTCCAGCGCGGGTCGGCCGGTTCGTCGGTGCGCTGGTAGCGGCTGTCGGACGACAGCCGGCACCGGCCGGTCGGCGACGCGTTGTCGATGGCGCCATGGAGCATGTGCATGCCGAAACACAGCACGTCGCCTGGCTCGAAGTCGGTGGTCAGCCAGCGCGTCCCGAACTTGTCGAGCACCACCGAGGGATCGTCGTCGAGCCAGGTGAGGCCGTCGCGGTCGGCGTCGGCGCGCAGATACCCGTGGTGGAGCTGTTCGGAGCGATGACTTCCTTCGAGCAGCATCAGGGCACCTTCGTGGCGGCGCACCCGGCCGAGCGGGATCCAGCTGGAGAAGATCCGTGAGGTCCCTCGATTCATGTACGGGCCGTCGCAATGGAAGCCGCATCCTTCGCCGGGTCGAACGAATCGTGGCCAACGCATGTCGAACGACTTCACTTCGCCGCCCAGCAGCGCCGTGTGAACGGCGACCACCTCGGGGGCATCGGTGACGGCGAGGTAGTGGGCTCCGGTGCGCACGCTCTCGGAGAACGCCCGGACATTGGCGGTGGTGACCGCAGCGGCATCGCCGGCGATCGCATCGTCGAGCGGGTGACGATCGTCGATCTCACCGAGGATCGCGTATTTGAGCAGCACCTCGTGGCGTGCTGCAGCGACGGCTGACGGATCGAGCAGGCCCCGGAAGAAGAGGTACCCGCGATCGTCCATCGCCTCGCGGAGCCCCGTTGGGTCGTCGAGGAGATCGTTGGCAGGTGACAACTCACCGAAGCGATCAGGTGAGACGTCGACCGCGAATCCGTTCGCGGTGAGTGCAGGAGAGGTGGCCGGACTGGCAGACATGACCCTCGCCACGGTATCCAAGAGGGGTGACCGATGAGATGCCCAGCGTGCCGGACGTGTTGACCGGGCTGCTCGATGCCAACGCAGCACGCGATCCCGAGGGCGCTGCGCTGACCGACGGGCGTGCGCATCTCGACTGGTCCGCGTACCGCAACCGGGCAGCGGCGCTCGCCGGCGCCCTCCGAGACGTGGGCGTCCGCGCCGGCGACCGGGTCGGTATCCATCTGCCGAAGTCGGTCGACTCGTTCGTTGCCGCACACGCCATCGTGCGGCTCGGGGCGGTCATGGTGCCCGTCGACTGGTTCGCTCCCGCCGACTACATCGCCGGCGTGATCGGTGACGCCGACGTGGCAGCGATCATCTCGTCGGCCGGCGAGGAACGGCTCGCTGAGCTGCTCGGCGCCGAGTCGCCGCCGGCCGTGGTGGCTCCCGACGCAGCCGGGCCTCCAGCGGCGCCTGCCGACGTCGATCCGTCGAGCCCCGCCTACATCGTCTACACCTCGGGTTCGACCGGCAAGCCGAAGGGCATCGTGCACACCCATGCAAGCGCTCTCGCGTACGCCAGCAGGGCGGTCGACACCTACGAACTCACCGCGTCCGACCGGTTGGCGAACATCGCTCCGCTCCACTTCGACCAGTCGACGTTCGAGTTGTGGGCGGGCCCGCTCGCCGGTGCCGCCGTGGTCGTGGTGCCCGACGGAGTACTCCGGTTCCCCGCCAGCCTGTCCGACCTCGTCGCTCGTGAGCGAGCGACAGTGTGGTACTCGGTGCCCTACGCGATCACTCAGCTCGTCACCCGTGGAGCGCCCGACGACCGCGACCTGACCGCACTGCGATGGGTGCTCTTCGGAGGCGAGTCGTTCCCGCCAGCGGCGCTGGTCGCTGCGCAACGGGCGCTGCCACACGCACGGTTCTCCAACGTCTATGGCCCCGCCGAGGTCAACCAGTGCACCTTCCATCATCTCGATGCCGCCGCCGACAGCACGGAGGCCGACGCTGCGATTCCCATCGGGCGGCCCTGGGCGAACACCGAGGTGCTGCTCGTCGACGCCGACGACCGGGCGCTCGAGGGGGCGTGCGAGGGTGAGCTGCTCGTGCGCACCGACACGATGATGGACAGCTATTGGCGTCGGCCCGAGCTGACCACTGCCTCGATGGTCGTGCGCACCGACACAGGGAACTCCGGCCGGTGGTATCGCACCGGCGACCTGGTGCGGCGACTCGACGACGACACGCTGGTGTTCCTGGGACGCAGCGACCACCAGGTGAAGTTGCGCGGACACCGGATCGAGCTCGAGGCGGTCGAATCGGTCGTCACCGAGGTTCCGGGGGTCGACGCGTGCGCCGTGCTGGTCGAACGGGGCGACGAAGACCGGTTGGTTGCCCTGATCACACCAGCACCCGACGACGCCGCACGATCCTCGATGTTGGAACTGCTGCAACAACGATTGCCGCGCTATTCGGTTCCGGCAGAAATCGTGGGTGTCGACTCACTTCCACGAACCGGGGTGGGCAAGGTCGACCGTGCGGCCGCCTCGGTTCTGCTCGCAGACCTGCGAAGCATGAGCGAGCAGACCGTCGCATCGTCCGAGTTCGCTCGGGTAGCTTGCTCGCTGATCGTTCGCCCCACAATGATCGCAGCATCGTGAGTACGCAGCAGTCCACCTCCCTCTCCGACGACCTCGTGCGGTTCATCGCGAGCGACGTCGCGCTGGGCGGTGGTGCCCTCGATTCGGCCACTGACCTCGTCATGACCGGACTGATCGACTCGCTCGGCGTGATGATGGTGGTCGACTGGATCGAGCAGCGTCTCGACATCGCGATCGACCCGAACGACGTCGTCATCGAGCATTTCGAGTCCGTCGACGCGATCGTCGGCTATCTCCGAGGCCGAGACGACTGCCGATTCGAGTGAGCGCCGACCGGTGAGCGCTGACACGGGTGGCGGTGACACGGTCACGCTCGGTCCCCGAGCGGTCGGCGAGTTCCCGCTGACCAACGTCCAGCGACAGATCTGGACCAGCCAGCGACTGGCTCCCCAGGCCCCGCTGGCGAACATGGGCAAGGTGCACCGGATCTCGGGAGTTGTCGATCCCGAGCGATTCGTCGGTGCTGTCGACGCGCGTGGTTCGGTCGTCCGACGCCCTGCGTACCGTCATCGTCGACCGTCCAGGGCGTGAACCGCGGGCGCGGGTGCTCTTCGAGCCACCGCAGTCGACCGAGTTGATCGAGCTGCCCGAGTCGGATCTCGACGCGTGGTGTGCCGAACGCATCGCTCGCCCGATCGACGCTCGGGTGTGCAGTTACGACTCGGTGCTGCTGCGCCACGGCGACGAGTCGTGGACGTGGTGGCTCGATCTCCACCACGTCGTCACCGACGGCTGGGCATCGTCGCTCGTGTTCGATGCGGTGAACGCCGCCTACACCGGAGCCGACGGTGGCGAATCGAGTTCGTTCTACGATTACGTCGCCGCCGCACCGTCTGAAGCAGGCGCCGAGCGCTCAGTGTCGCAATGGGCAACCTCGGAAGGGGTGCCGATCGCTCCCTACGGTGCCCGCGGCCCGCGGACCAGTTCGGTCGCGCGTCGCGAACTCGCCGACGCAGCGACACTGCTGGCTCCGCACCCGTCGTATCGGGCATTCAGCCCGTCGATGGCAACGCTGGGGCTGCTCGCGGTGGCCACTGCGGTCACCCTGTCGCGACTCGATGGTCGCCGCACCGTCACGCTCGGAGTGCCGATGCACCGACGATCCGGTCCGGTCGCACCCACACTGATCGGCCCGTTGATGGCGGTCTTCCCCATGGCGATCGACGTCGACCTCGACGAAACGTTCGAAGACGCCTACAAACGAGTGATGCGCCAGCTGGTCGGTGTGATGCGGTCGACCGGCGACGACGACGTGCCCGACCTTGCGTTCGATGCAGTGCTCAACGTGCAGACCGTCACCTACGGCGACTTCGACGGCTTGCCGACGGTGACCACATGGGCTCGATCGGGTCACGTCGACCCCGCCCACCCGATCCGGGTCCACGCCTTCGACTACGGCTCGGGGATGCAGGTCGAGGTCGACCTCAACGATGCGCTCAGCGCCGACGGTTCGCACCGGGCATTCGTCGAACATCTCCGCGCGAACGCATCGACGCAGCCGTGCACGATCCGACCGGCATGGTCGGCGACTTCGATGTCGTCACCGCCGACGACCTCGCAGTGATCGAACAACTCAATCCTCCGGTCCCGGAGGCGAGCGCCCATCGACCGGTGCACGATGCGATCGCTGCGCTGCTGCGCCAGCACCGCGACCACGTGGTGGCCGAGCACGACGGCGTCGAGCTCACCGCCGACGAACTCGATCGACGAGCCGACGCGGTCGCTCGGTGGCTGACGGGTTTCGGTGTGACCGTCGGTGCCCGGGTCGGCATCCGACTCCCGCGGAGCTTCGACGTGCTCGCTGCGGTGCACGGCGTGATGCGCAGCGGTGCCGCCTTCGTCATGCTCGATCCCGACGATCCGGAGGCCCGCCACGACGCCATTGCTGCCGACGCCGACCTGGCGCTGATCATCGACGACCTCGCCGACGTGCCCGAGACTGGCGGTTTCGAGCGGTGTTGACGTCGGTCTCGACGACATCGCCTACGTGCTCTACACGTCGGGCTCGACCGGGACCGCCCAAGGGCGTCCCGATCCCGCACCGTGGGCTGGCCGACTACCTCGCGTTCGCTGCGGCCGCCTACTCGCTCGACCACCTCGCAGCTGGTGATGCCGCTGTACTCGTCGCTCGGCTTCGACCTGTCGATCACCTCGCTGTTCCTGCCCCAGTTGCTCGGTGGGCGCACGGTGGTGTTCCCCGACGACGCCGTCACCGCGCTCGGCCGTATCGCCGCCGATCGCAGCCTCACGGTGCTCAAGGCCACACCGAGCCAGCTCGAGATCCTCAACCGGCTCGCGACCGACCCGTTGGGGCTCGAGGTCGTGATCGTCGGTGGTGAGGCGTTCCGACGGCCAGTCGCCGAGACCCTGGTTGCACGGTGCGCCGGCGACGTGCGGATCTTCAACGAGTACGGCCCCACCGAGGCGGTCGTCGGTTGCATGATCCACGAGTGGGATCCCGAACGCGACCTCGGGCCCGACGTGCCGATCGGTCGAGCCGCACCCGGTGCCGAGGTGTACGTGCTCGACGCTCGTCAACGGCGCACGCCTGTTGGCGCGTGGGGTGAGCTCTACGTGCGGCGCCCGGGCATGGCGCAGGGCTATCTGAACCTCCCCGACGTCAGTGCCGAGCGGTTCGTCACCGTCGACTCGATCGGCGGTCCGCCGCTCTACCGAACCGGCGATCGCGTGCGAATCGAGAACGGAGTGCTCGTGTTCGGTGGTCGCATCGACGACCAATTGTCGATCGGTGGAGTGCGGCTCGAGCCGGGCGAGATCGAGGCGGCACTCGTCGCGCACCCCGACGTCACCAGTGCGGTCGTGCGGGTCTGGACGCCCACTCACGATCGGACGCGCCGCTGCACGCGTTGTGGGCTCGGCACCGATGTGCCCGGCGTCGAGATCGGCGACATCGGGATCTGCTCGGTGTGCGAGTCGTTCGACGTGGTGGCGCCCCAGACCGAGACATGGTTCCGCGGTCCGGCCGATCTCGACGCCCAGCTCGAACGGGCCCGTGCCCGCAGCACCAGCGACTACGACTGCATCCACCTGCTGTCTGGCGGCAAGGACTCCACGTACGCGCTCTACCAACTCGTCGAGCGGGGGTGGCGGGTGCACGCCTTCACGCTCGACAACGGGTTCATCTCCGAAGGGGCCAAGGCAAACGTGCGCCGGAGCGTGGCCGATCTCGGGATCACCCACGAGTTCGCGTCCACCGAGTCGATGAACGAGATCTTCCGCGACAGCCTCGAGCGGTTCTCGAACGTCTGCAACGGGTGCTACAAGACCATCTACACGCTCGCCACCGCCCGCGCGTACGAGATGGGTGTTCCGGTGATCGTGACCGGGCTGTCGCGCGGCCAGTTCTTCGAGACCCGCCTCGTTCCGCACCAGTTCGAGGCCGACCGGTTCGAGCCCGACGAGATCGACCGCACGGTGCTCCAGGCTCGTCGGGCCTATCACCACACCCACGACGCCGTCACCGAGTTGCTCCCCGAGCACTCGGTGTTCGAACGGACCGACATCGACGTGCTCGCCGAGGTCGAGTTCGTCGACTACTACCGCTACGTCGACGTCGAACTGGCCGAGATGTACGACTTCTTGAACGAGCGGGCGCCGTGGGTGCGCCCCGACGACACCGGCCGGTCGACCAACTGTCTCGTCAACGCCGCCGGCATCTACGTGCACCAGGTCGAGCGGGGCTATCACAGCTACGCCGAGCCCTACAGCTGGGACGTGCGGCTCGGGCACAAGACGCGCGACGAGGCCCTCGACGAACTCGACGACGATGACGACCAGGCCGAGATCGAGCGGATGCTCGCCGAGATCGGCTACGTGCCCAAGCCGCCACACGTACTGACCGCCTGGTACCAGACCGCTGACGGATCGGAGATCGACCCACGTCTGTTGGCCGCCCACCTGCGCGAGCTGTTGCCGGCGCGCTCGGTGCCGTCGGCGTTCGTGCACGTCGGTGAGCTGCCACTCGCCGAGAGCACCAAACTCGACGTGTCGTCGCTGCCAGCACCGTCGACCTCGCATCTCGGCTCCGCTTCGTACCGGCCTCCGTCGACGCCGACCGAGGCCAGGGTCGCCGGCATCTGGGCATCGGTCCTGAACGTCGATCGGGTGGGTGTCGACGACGACTTCTTCGACCTCGGCGGCGCCTCGCTCGCCGCGCTCGAAACGGTTGCCGCCACCGAGAGACAGTTCTCGATCGAACTCCCCGACGCGTTGGTGTTCGAACACCGCACGCTGTCGGCGTTCGCAGCAGCAGTCGATCAGCACATCGGTGGTGGCCGACAACTCGCGGTCATCGCCGAGCTCGACGCGTCCGAACCGGCTCCGTTGTCGCCGGGCGAGGAGGCGATGCTCTTCGAATACCGAGCCGATCCCACCGACGTTCGTTACAACGTCACCCGGTGGTACCAGGTCGAGACCGACCTCGACCTCGACCGCCTTCGCAGCGCCATCGAGCGGGTGGTCGACTCGCCACGGACCGCTCCACACGTCGTACGCGCCGGCTCGTACCCGCCTGTCTGCGAACGAGGCGCTGTCGTTCGAGCCGCTGCCCGCCGGGCCGGTCGCTGAGGTGGTCGACCAACTTCGACGTGTGCCGTTCGATCTCGACTGCGGCCCGCTCGTGCGTGTGAATGTCGGTTCGGGCGAGGCCGGCGGGTGGCACATCGTGATCGGCCTCCACCACATCTCGGTCGACGCGGGCACATTCGATGTGCTGTGGGACGAGATCGACGCTGCCTATCACGGTCGTGAGCTGCCCGAGTTGTCGACCTCGTACGCGGCGTACGGCGCCTGGCAACGCGGGGCCGCGGCTGCGGGCGCCGACTTCTGGGCAGACGCTCGCGACACCGTTGCGGGAGTGCAGCTACCGCCGCCCGAGCGGCCCGGCCCGGATGGCTACCTCGAATGCGCGGCCTCGGTGTCCACCAGTGAGCTGTCGAGAGCTGCGGCGAGCACGCCGTTCGCTGCTGCGCTCTCTGCGGCCGCCATCGTGCTCGGCGGCTTCAGTCGTGACGGCGTCGTCGAGATGGGCATCACGGCATCGACGAAGGACCACCCGGCATCCGAGCCGTTGATCGGCTATGCCCTCAACACGTTGCCGATGCGCATCGAGGTCGATCCGTCCGCCACGCTGCGTTCGCTCGATCTCGACGCGAGTGCACTGGTTGCGCGGGCGCTGCCCTACCGCACCCACCCCTACGCCGACATCGTTCGCCAGGCCCGCCTCGACGGTCGTGCAGTTCCCGACACCTCGCACATGTTGGCCTACGAACGCCTCGCCCCCATCCGGTTCGGGGACACGGTCGCCGACCACCGGATCATCCCGTCCGGCACGGCGGTCAACGACGTCACCTTCTTCGTGCAAGAACGCGGCGAGTACCTGCAACTCGGCATCGAGTATCGCGGCGACGTGCTCGACACGGCGGTGGCTCAACGACTGCTCGATGGATTCAGCGATGCCCTCGACGCGATGTGTCACCGCCCACACCGCACGATCGGCGACGTCCGTCCCGCCGGTGCCGATGTGATCGGTCCGCCGCTCGACACCGCTGGTCTCGCCACACCGCTGGCATCGATCGTCGAGTGGGCCCGAACCGATCCCGATCGACCGGCGGTCGTCGAATCGTCGGGCGAGGTGACCTCGTACGGCGAACTCGTCGCACGGGCCCAGCGGCTGGCCGAGTCTCTGCGCTCGCAGGTCGAGTCGCCGGTGCGTGTTGGTGTGTCACTCGGACGATCGGCTGCGTTGATCGAGGGGCTGCTCGGCGTGCAGCTCGCCGGCGCGGCGTACGTGCCGATCGATCCGTCGACGCCAACGGATCGGGTGGCTGCGATGGTCGAGCTCGCGGCGCTCGATGCCGTCGTGGTCGACGAGTCGAGCGACTCACGGTTCGCTGATCTTGCTCGAATCGATGTGTCGACGAGCCGTCTCACGGACGAGAGCGCCTTCGATGTCGATGCAATCGAGCTGCCGGCCGGAGAAGCGCCTGCGTATGTGATCTTCACGTCGGGGTCGACCGGTGAGCCGGCTGGTGTCGAAGTCACCCACGCCAACCTCGCCGCGTCGACGGCCGCGTGCCCCGCCTTCTACGGCGATGAATCGCCGAGCAGATTCCTGCTCACACCATCGATCGGCTTCGACAGTTCGATGGTCGGCATCTTCTGGCCGCTCGTGTCTGGCGGGGCCATCGTGGTTCCCGACGACGTCGAGGTCCACGACATCGACCGGCTCGGCGCATTGATCGCGGCCCGCCAGGTCAGCCATGTGCTGATGGTTCCGAGCTTCTACCGGGCGGTGCTGGCTCGACGGTCCGACGATCTCGCCGGACTCCGAGTGGCGATCGTGGCCGGCGAAGCGTGTCCGCCCGACGTCGTCGACGAGCACCACCGCCTCCTCGCCACCACGGCGCTGGTCAACGAGTACGGCCCGACCGAGGCAACGGTCTGGGCGACGGCGCACCGCTGCGAACCCGGCGACGATCCCGTTCCGATCGGTGAACCGATCGCTGGCACTCGCATCAGGATCGCCGACGACCTCCAGCGGCCGATGGCGCCGGGCGCAGCCGGCGAGCTGCTGATCGCCGGACCGGGGGTCGTGCACGGGTACCTCTCGGGCAGGTCCAACTCGTCGTTCGTCGAGGCCGACGGCGATCGCTGGTACCGAACAGGCGACCTCGCCCGGGTCGACAACGGCGGGCGGGTCGTCTTCCTGGGTCGTGTCGACGATCAGCTCAACGTCGGCGGCTTCCGCGTCGAACCAGCGGAGGTGGAAGGTCACATCGTTCGTCTCGCCGGCGTGCGTGACGCAGTGGTGGTCGGCGCCACGATCGACGGTCGCGAGGCGCTGGTGGCGCACGTGGTCGGCGACCGGGCACTGGTCGACGGCGCTCGAATTCGAGCGCACGTCACCGACCTGGTGGGTGCAGGAGCAGCGCCACGACGGGTCGTGTTCCACGATCGACTGCCGCGCACCGCGAACGGCAAACTCGATCGTGCGCAGGCGTCGCTCCTCGCGCTCGACGATGCTCCGGCCGCGCAGGCGTCCGGGTTGATCGCCATCTGGCGTCGGGCGCTGCAGCGCGACGACCTCGATGGCAGCTCCGACTTCTTCGCCGAGGGTGGCGACTCGCTCGCTGCAGTCGAGATCGTCATCGATGTCGCCGAACTGATCGGTCGCGAAGTGGCCATCGCCGACCTGCTCGGTGCGCCGACGCCCGACGCGCTCGCCGCCCATCTGGGCCTCGACGACAACGCCGCCGCAGTGGCACCGGCGACTCCCGACATCGGCGTGCTCACCCTTCGGCCAGGATCGACGTCAGGCCCGACCGTGTTGGTCACGCCGGCGTGGGACAGCGTGATGGGCTATCGGGTGCTGGCCGATGCGTTCGACGACGACGTCACCGTGCTCGCCGCCGTGATCGTGGCCGAGTCCGAAGCTGCAGCGAGATATCGCTCGGTCGACGCGCTCGGTTCGGCCTCGTGCGATGTGGTCGTTGCCGAACTCGATCGGCTCGGCGCGTCGAATGTCATCGTGGTCGGCTGGTCGATCGGTGGTGTCGCCGCGTACGACCTCGGGCAGCGTCTCGCCGCTCGTGGTGTCGAGGTCGATGCGGTGGCGCTGGTCGACACGATGTTTCCCGGCGAATACCGCCACCTCTGGTCGAACCGGTGGTGGAAGTACAAGTCGTTGTTCCGCCGCGACGCGATCGGCATGGTCGTCGACGAGTTCAGCACTGCCATGCGGCGCCGGGCCAAGAAGTACGTCGTCCGACTGGGCCGCAAGCTCGTGGTGCTCGGCGGCGAGTCGCTGCCGGCGGTCGAGTCGACCACTGCGTCGGGGGTGCCGTTCACCGCACTCGATCACGATCCCGAGCGCACGGTGGTGCCGATCGTGTTGTATGCGGCGAACACCACGAAACGGGCGCGCACCGAGCACCGCTGGCGCACGGTCGCACCGGATCTGATGGTGGTGCCGATCATTGGTCGCCACCGCGGGTTCGACTCGATCATGGGTGCCGACCGTGTCCACCAGATCGTCGACCACCTCACCCTGATTGCCCGGCGCGAGCCGAGCGCAAAACGACTCGGGCGCTGATTCACTGGCGGATTGGACGGGCGCACCCGTTCGATCCTTGAACCTCGAGAAGGTGTAGTGAACACCAGAGAACCGTCCGGCCACACGTCCGGTACGACCGCGGCGCTCGCGTTCGGAGCGCTCGGAATCGTGTACGGCGACATCGGCACCAGCCCGATCTACGCCATCCGCGAAAGCTTCGATCACGCAGGCCTGACCGCCACCGTCGACAACGCCTACGGCATCGCCTCGGTCGTGTTCTGGGCGCTGATCATCGTGATCTCGATCAAGTACCTCGCCTTCGTCATGCGCGCCGACAATCACGGTGAGGGTGGAATCCTTGCGCTCACGGCCCTGGTCGGACCGGCCAAGGGCCACCCGAAGGGGATGCTGGCAGCCGTCGTCACGCTTGGCGTGTTCGGCACGGCGCTGCTGTACGGAGACGGACTGATCACGCCGGCGATCTCTGTGCTCAGCGCGGTCGAGGGCTTCGAGGTGGCGAGCGACGCGTTCGCCGACTTCGTGATCCCGATCGCGATCGTGATCCTGGTCGGTCTGTTCGCGGTGCAGCGTCACGGGACCGCTCAGATCTCGCGAATCTTCGGCCCGGTGATGCTGGTGTGGTTCGCAACGCTTGGTGTGCTCGGTCTTCGCCAGGTGCTCGAGCACCCAGCCGTGCTTCGGGCGATCTCGCCGACATACGCGGTCGCGTTCTTCGCCGACGAACCGCTGCGGGCCTTCGTGGCGCTCGGCTCGATCTTCCTCGTGGTCACCGGCGGCGAGGCCCTCTACGCCGACATGGGCCACTTCGGTCGCCGTCCGATCCAGTTCAGCTGGTACATCCTGGTGCTCCCGGCGCTCCTGCTCAACTACTTCGGACAGGCAGCCCTGATCGGAGCATCACCGGAATCGGTCGAGAGCCCGTTCTACCGACTTGCGCCTTCGTGGGGCACGCTGCCGCTTGCCGTGCTGGCAACGTTCGCCACGATCATTGCGTCGCAGGCGCTGATTTCGGGGGCGTTCTCCCTCACCGCCCAGGCGGTGCAGCTCGATTACCTGCCGCGGGTGAAGATCGTCCACACGTCGCCGCATCACATCGGGCAGATCTATGTGCCGGTCGTCAACTGGCTGCTGATGATCGGCTGCGTCGGGTTGGTGTTGGGCTTTCGCAGCTCGAGCAACTTGGCGTCGGCGTACGGCATCGCTGTCACGGTGACGATGCTGATCACCACGCTGCTGTTCTTCCGGGTCGCACGCGATCGGTGGGGTTGGTCGCTCGGGAAGGGGCTCGTGGTCTGCGTGCCGCTGCTCGTTGTCGACCTTGCCTTCTTGTCGGCCAACATCCCGAAGATCGTCACCGGTGGCTGGTTCCCGCTGATCGTCGGGCTGGTGCTGGTCACCTTGATGACGACGTGGCGTCGGGGCCGCCAGCTCGTCGCCGAGCGGATCCATCGTGGCGAACGGCCGATCGAGGCGGTCGTGCACGAAGCGCAAGCCGACGATGTCGAGCGGGTGCCGGGCACCGCGGTGTACATGTTCAAAGACGTTGGCGCAGCTCCACCGGCACTGATCGCGAACCTGAAGCACAACCATGTGTTGCACCAACTCACGCTGCTCGTGTCTCGGTCGAGACCTCTGAGGTGCCGAGGGTCCCGCCCGACGAGCGTGTGCGGATGGCCAAGGTCGGCTCGGGTATCCAGCAGATCGATCTCCGTTTCGGCTTTCTCGACGAACCGAATGTGCCCGAAGCGCTCGCCTTGTTGAACATTCCCGGCCAACGGTTCGATCCGGATTCGGTGACCTACTTCATCGGCCGCGAGACCGTGTCCGCAACGAAGGCGCCGGGGATGCGTCCGATGCGCGAGCAACTGTTCGTCGCATTGAATCGCAGCGCTTCGAGCGCGTCGCGGTTCTTCTGCCTGCCGCCCGACCGGGTGTTCGAGGTGGGCACCCTCGTGGAGATCTAACGACCGAACTCGGTGGTGATCACCCGTCCGACCCGCTGGCCGGCGCTCGGGGCGAGATCGGTGACCACGAACGAGCGCTGCAACCAGCGATCGAAACCGTCGAAGCGAGCGGTGAACGGTGAACGGCCGTGCACGGCGATGTTGTTGTCGACCACGAGCAGGTCGCCGGGTTCGAGCACCACCGAGGTCTTGATCTGCTCGATCAGGTCACGGACCCGTACGAGAACATCTTCTGCGCCGGTGTCGATGCCGACGGTGAGGTCGGCGTCGAAGATGAACGTCGGTTCGTCGCGGGTGCCGCTGATCAACGGTCGGGCCGGGCCGAGCTCGTTGCGCCGCCCACCGAGGAAGCTGGCGTCGACTGCGGTGCGGAACCGCGGTTCGAACATGACGTCGACGACGTCGTCCGGCAGGCGGTCCATCAGTTCGTGCACCGAAACCAGCGTCGTGTGCGCCGAGGGATCGCCGCGCAAGCACAACAGCAACAGGTAGCGCGGCCGGAAGGGGTGGAACGCAGTCTCGGTGTGGAACATCAGGTTCGAGCTCGACGAAGTGGACATCTGGCTGTCGGCGTCGGTGTGCGTCGGCACGATGTTCTGCACGATGCGCCCGCCGTGTTCGGGCACGTAGCCGACCGGTTGGCCGAGGCGGCGGGCGATCGTGAGCAGGGTCAGCTCGGTGCCCAGGTCTTTGTCGACGGGCGCATCGGGCGTGGCTGGCGTCGTTGGCAGCTCACCGATCGGTGCGTTGCGAATCAGCAGTGCGCCACAGCGATTCGGCTGTGAGGCGAATCGAACGATCGCGTCGTCGACGTCGATCGGTAGGTCACGAGAGCGAAGGGCGGCGTCGCGAACGAGTTCGTCGTCGAGGTCGCCGGCAGATGTCGGCCGCGCAACCCACTGCGACGCGTCGACGATCGCTGGAGCGCAATGGGCGGTGAGTGAACTGGTGGTGGTCATTGACGCCTCCTCGAACTGGTGATGAAACAGATGTGCCAGTCTACATCAACTCTGAAACATGCGAAATCATTCCAGTCGGGCCGGTCGGGGCCGGGCCCGCTACGGTGGCGGCTCCATGGAGGTCGAGCAGCGGCTCAGCGAACACGCCGACCGACTCACCCCGGCCGAACGACGAATCGCCGAGACGATCCTGGCCGGTCCAGAAGTGGTGGCGTTCGGTACGGTCGCCGACCTTGCTGCGGCAGCGAGTGCTGGTACGGCCACGGTGGTGCGTTTCGCCGTCAAGCTCGGCTTCGACGGGTACTCCGAGCTGCAGGCATCGATCCGCCGAGACCTCACCGGACAGCTCCGTCCTGCCGTCGAGCGAATCCGCGACGCGCCGGCAACGGGGGGAGCGGCGCTGCTGGCTCGCCACCTGGCAGCCGAAGTCTCCAACGTGCAGGCCACGCTCGACGGCGTCGACCCCGCCGTACTCGCGGCTGCTGTGGGGTTGCTCGCCGACACAGCGCGGCCGGTGTTGGTGCTGTCGGGGGTTGCATCGCGCGGGGTGGCCACGCAATTCGTCGGCGATCTCGAACAGTTGCGTCCGGCCTGCCGGCTCCTCGACGGCAATCAGATCGACATCGTGCGCACGCTCGCGTTGGTGGGTGCCGAGGCGACCGTGGTGGCGCTCGATCTACGGCGCTACGAGCGGTGGCTGGTCGACGCGCAGCAGACCGCGCTCGACAACGGCGCTGCGGTGATCTCGATCACCGACAGCGTGCTGTCGCCGCTCGCGCGCTCGGCCGATCACTCGTTCCTGGTCGAAGCGGCGTCCGCCGGACCGTTCGACAGCCACGTCGGCACGCTGGCCCTGCTCGATCTGCTGGTGGCCGATGTCGCCAGCGCGCTGCGCTCGACTGCCACCGAGCGCCTCGATCGTCTCGAGGCCGCCTGGCGACGAGCCGACGCCCTCACCGACACCTGAAGCGAGCACGTGAGGTGGGTGGGAGAAGTAGCGTCGCTCCGATGAGTGAACTCCGCGTGGCGGCGCTGCAGATGGCGATGGTCGACGACCTCGACATGAACGTGGCAACGGCCGAACGACTTGTCCGAGATGCTGCCTCGCAGGGCGCGCAGATCATCCTGATCCCGGAGCTGTTCGAGGGTCCCTACTTCTGCAAGGACCAGCTGCCCGAGCACCTCGATCGGGCCCGACCCCTCGCCGGGCATCCGACGATCGAACACTTCGCCGCCGTCGCTGCCGAGCTCGGTGTTGTGCTCCCGTTGAGCGTGTACGAACGCGCCGGCCAGGCACTGTTCAACACCGTGGTCGTCGTCGACGCCGACGGCGGCACACTCGGCCACTACCGAAAGAGCCACATTCCCGACGGTCCCGGCTACACCGAGAAGTACTACTTCAGCCCGGGCGACACCGGGTTTCGGGTGTGGGAGACGATGCACGGCACGATCGGCGTCGGCATCTGCTGGGATCAGTGGTTCCCCGAGTCGGCGCGTTCGATGGCGCTGCTCGGTGCCGAAGTGTTGCTGTACCCGACAGCGATCGGCAGCGAGCCGCCCGACCCGACCTGGGATTCGAGCGGCCACTGGCAGCGGGTGATGCAGGGCCACGCCGGTGCCAACCTCATGCCGTTGGTGGCGTCGAACCGCATCGGACGCGAGGTCGGACAGACGTGTGAGATCACGTTCTACGGGTCGTCGTTCATCGCCGACAACACGGGTGCCAAGGTGGCCGAGGCCGACCGTGAGAACGAGGCCGTCCTGGTCGCGTCGTTCGACCGCGAGCGGCTGCGCACCCAACGCGCCGCGTGGGGGCTGTTCCGCGATCGCCGCCCCGAGCTGTACGGCCCGATCGTCACCTTCGATGGTCAGCAACCATGACGCGGCTGCCGGCCGAGTGGGAACCGCACGAGGCAACGGCGATGTGCTGGCCGGTACGCGCCGACATGTGGGGCGAGCTGTATGCCGATGCCGAGGCCGCGCACGCCGAGGTGGCCAACGCAATCGCACGATTCGAGCCGGTGACGATGCTCGCCGCGCCGCGCACGGCCGAGCGAGCAGCGGCGATGTGTGGCCCCGGCGTCGAGGTGATCGAGCAGGCGATCGACGATTCGTGGTTCCGCGACAGCGGACCGATCTATGTGGTCGACGACGCCGGCGAACGGGTGGCGACCGACTGGCGGTTCAACTCGTGGGGCGAGAAGTTCCTGCCGTACGCCGATGATGCGGCGGCCGCCAACGGGTTCGCGGCGCGTCGAGGCGATCCCGTGCGATCGATCGACATGGTGTTCGAAGGTGGATCGATCACCGGCGATGGCGACGGCACCCTCGTCACCACCACGCAGTGCCTGATGCACCCCAACCGCAACCCCACGATGACCCAGATCGAGATCGAGGCGACGCTGCGCGCTGAACTCGGCGCCGAATGCACGATCTGGCTGCCGCACGGGCTGGCGCTCGACGACGACACCGATGGCCACGTCGACAACATCGCCGCATTCGCTGCTCCAGGTCGCCTGGTCGTGCAGGGATGCGACGACCCCGACGAAGACGACTGGTTGCGCCTCGACATCGATCGCCGGGTGGCGCAGGGTGCGCTCGACGCCCGCGGACGCGCGATCGACGTCGTCACCGTGCCGGTGCTGCCGTTCGCCGAGATCGACCGTGGCGCTGGCCCCGAGCGTGTCGTGGTGCCATACCTCAACTACTACCTCGGCAACGGCTTCGTGCTGATCCCCACGTGCGGTCACCGCGCCGACGCCGACATGGTCACCCTGATCGCCGAGCAGCATCCCGGCCGGGAGGCGGTGGCCCTCGACGTGGGTGCAATCCTCGCCGGTGGTGGTGGCGGGATCCACTGCATCACGCAGCAACTCCCCGCCTGACCCGGGCCACCCCGCCCCCAACCCCCGAAATTGCCCCCGTTCGTGACGCTCGCCGTCACGATTCCGGGCAATTTCGGAAGGGGGGCGCTTGTGGCAGGCTGGAGGGCATCGAATCGGCGCGGGTGGATCAGTGGTTGTGGGCGGTGCGCATGACCAAGACGCGTAGCGACGCGGCGGCCGCGTGCCGAGGTGGGCACGTCAAGGTCAATGGCAAGACCGCCAAACCCGCGAGTTCGGTGAAGGTCGGTGATCGCGTCGAGGCGTACCTGCACGATCGCGAACGGATCCTCGAGGTGAGCCGGTTGATCGTCAAGCGCGTCGGGGCTGCGGTGGCGATCGAGTGTTTCGTCGATCACAGCCCTCCCGCTCCGCAACGAGAGCACGTCGTTCCCGTGTTCGAACGCGATCGTGGAGCCGGCCGGCCGACCAAACGCGACAAGCGTCAACTCGACCGGCTGCGTGGGCGCAGTCGGTAGCGTTCGCGCTGCGTGACGTCGACCGAATCCGACCCCGAGATCTCGCCCGACGGCGAGCACGTGCACCCGACAGTGCGCGGTGGTGTGGCGTTGTGGTCGTTGTTTCTCGGCTTCGCGATGTTGATGGTCGGCAATGGCCTCAATCTGGCGGTACTCGGTGTTCGGATGGTCGACGAGGGATTCGATGTCCGCGTCAGCGGCGTGGTGATGGCGGCCTACTTCGCCGGGTTCCTGCTCGGTCCGGTGATGGTGGTGAAGTGGCTGTCGGGTGTTGGCCACATCAGGGTGTTCGCCAGTCTTGCCTCGCTCGCGTCATGTGTGGTGCTCGTTCACTTCGTGTGGGTCGACCCGGTGGCCTGGGGCGCGTTGAGGTTCGTGTTCGGCTTCTGCATGGCCGGGCTGTACGTGGTGGTCGAGTCGTGGCTCAACGATGCGTCCACCCCACGCACCCGCGGTCGCACGCTCGCCGTCTACATGATCGTGTCGATGGGCGGTCTCGGCCTCGGTCAGCTGCTGATCGCCGCTGGCGACCCTGCCAACGCGACGCTCTTCGTGGTGGCATCGATCCTGGTGTCGATGTCGTTCGTGCCGATAGCGCTCGCTGCCACCACCGACGCACCGCCGGTGCGTGTGTCGCCGACGATGAAGGTGCGCGAGTTCTACCGCACCGCGCCCACGGGGATGGTGGGGATCTTCCTCACCGGAGCCTCGCACGGTGTGCTGTTCGGATTGAGCGCGGTCTACGCCACGCGTGCCGGCTTCAGTCCGGGCATGACCGCTGCGTTCCTCGCGCTTCCGTCGCTCGGGGCCCTGGCGTTCCAGTGGCCGATCGGATGGGCATCGGATCGATTGCCTCGCCGTGGTGTGATCTTCGTCGTGGCCGTGGCATCGGCAGCGATCGCTGCGCTGCTGGGAGTGCTGCCCGAAGGCGACACTGTCGCGCTCCCGGTGATGTTCGTGCTCGGCGGGTTGACGTTCTCGCTCTATTCGCTGCTGTTGTCTCACACACTGGACCGTTCGGCACCAGGCACCGCGATGGGCGCCAGCGGCACGTCACTGCGGGTGAATGGCACCGGCGCCGTGCTCGGCCCGGTCATCGCCGGCGCGATCATGGCCTCGTTCGGTGAGACGTCGTTCTTCTGGTGTCTGGTGGTCACCCACGGCCTGATCGCCGCCTACGTCGCGTACCGACTCGTGGTCGAAGACGCTGTGCCGCTCAGTCGTCAGGGCCCGTTCGTGCCGATGCCGGCGCGTGCCAGCGAGTTCGCCATCCGTCTCACCTCGCGCCCGCTGCGGGCCTCGCGGGCCAGGCTGCGGCCACCGGCAAAACCGGCTCGAGATGTCGCCGGGTCGGACCCGACCAAGGTCATCCCCGGTCGGCGATGGTGATGCGAACGGCGGTCTGATCGGTCGGCCAGTGCACGTGCGTCTCGTGGCCTGCGGGCTTGGACGTTGCGTCGGTCGTGGTCGGTGCCCGCTCGAATCGAACCGTGAGGCTGCCGACCGTCAGTTCGTCGTCGACGCCGACCGGCTCGCTTCCGACGATCCGCAGGCCGACGCTCTGTACTCGCCCCGCTGCGCGCACGACGAACTCGAGGTCGCCCACCCGCTCGACGTCGACCCACGCCGTTTCGGGAGGCACCATGATCCCGAACGTGGTGGTCGAACCGTCGGTCTCGGCGACGTGCGCGGTGAACGGCACGTACTGATCGAGTGAAGCGTCGTGGCGACGACCGTTGTCCCAGCCGACGGCGAGATCGGGGCGCAGCAAGCTCTCGGCCACCGAGGTGGCGAAGCGTTGGAGGTGGTGGCGTTCGTCGGCGACCGGCTCGAGTCGCAGGTGTGGCGTGAGCACGGGCGCGAGGTGCTCGAGCACCGGCAGGAAGTAGAGGTCGTGCACGTGAACGGTGTCGGCGGTGAGCGGCGACGGCAACACGCGCTCGGATGGCTCGCCACACACCGAATACAGCAACCCCGACATCGACACGTACCCGGTCGGATCGAGCCCGTAGGCGCGGATGTACGGCCCGCAGGAGGTACCGAACCTCGAGTGGTAGAGCTTCGAGACACGGCACCGATCTGCGGCAGCATCGTCGACGCGGCGGCGCGCGAAGCCGTCGGTCGGCGGATACATCGCCCAGAGGCCGAGCGCCAGCAGGTCGATCCCGTCGTAGGTCGGTGAGTTGTACTCGTCGAGGTCGCCGTAGCGCAGCAGGCGCTCCATGGGGACCGCAAGTCGCATGTGTGCCGCCGCTCGCAGCTCGCTGTCGCCGGTGATCGAAGCGAGGTGTCCCTGCAGCCAGGCGTGCATCAGATACGGGTTGGTGTACCAACGCGGGATTCGGTCGTCGGGCTCGCCGGCAACACATCGCCGCAATGCCTCGGTGATTCCCTCCGTCACGTCGGCGGGCAACGACGGACCGTGCACGATCGAGCACAGCGCCAAGGTCACACCGAGGAACTGGCGCCAGTTCGGGTCGTAGTGCACCCACTCGATGGCATCGTCGCCGGGTGGTTCGGGCTGCTCGGCCGAGGTGGGGAACGTGCCGCTCCACGGGCGGTCCGACAGCGGGTACTGCAACGCCAACACGCTGCGCAACGCAGTCACGGCCCGCTCGACGTTGCCGTCCTGCAGGTCGAGGAACGCGCCGTTGGCGGTCTCGCGTACGGCGTGCAGGTCGCAGTGTCGAGATGTCGATGCCCGGCACCACGCCCGGCGCGTAGCGATCCATCCCTCGTTCGGGATCCCACAGTTCCTCGTGGAGCGCGCGCAGTGCGTCGATCGGTGTTGTTGCCATCATGTGCCCGCTCAGCTCAGACCGACGATGTTGCCGTCGGCGTCGATGTCGATGCGCTGCAGCGCCGGTGATGCGCCCAGGCCGGGCATGGTGCTCATCGCACCGCAGATCGGATAGACGAATCCGGCTCCGACCGACGCCCGGACTTCGCGCACCGGCAACGTCCAACCGGTCGGCGCACCGCGCAGTGTTGGATCGGACGAGATCGACAGGTGCGTCTTGGCGATACACACGGGCAGATTCCCGAACCCGTTGCGTTCGTAGGTGTCGAGCTGACGGTTGGCGAGCGGCGTGTAGTCGACGCCATCGGCGCCGTACACCTTGGTGGCCACGGTGTGGATCTTGTCGCGCAGCGCCATGTCATCGGGGTACAGCACGGCGAACTCGCTCGGCTCCTCGGCCGCTTCGGCGACGACCGCGGCGAGTTCCTTCGCGCCCGACGCCGCCGTCGGAGAAGTGGGTCGACACCGCCGAGCGGGCCCCGAACTCGGCGGCGATCTCCTCGATCGCATCGATGTCGGCGGGATGGTCGCCGGGGAACACGTTGATCGCCACCACCGGCGTGCAGCCGTGGATGCGCATGTTCTCCAACTGCTTGCGAAGGTTGGCGCCGCCCTCGTGCACCTCGTCGGGATTCTCCGCCAGGATCGCCTCGGGCAGCGGCCGTCCGGCGACGATGTGGTGCTTGCCGCTGTGCGCCTTCAAGCCGCGGACGGTGGCGACGAGCACCGCGGCGTCCGGAGCGAGGCCCGACATGCGGCACTTGATGTTGAAGAACCGCTCGGCGCCCATGTCGGCGCCGAAGCCTGCCTCGGTGACCAGGTAGTCGCCCATGTGGATGCCGATCAGGTCGGCGACGATCGACGAGTTGCCGGTCGCGATGTTGCCGAACGGTCCCGCATGGACGAGCACCGGGGTGTTCTCGAGCGTCTGCATCAGGTTCGGTTTGATCGCCTCGCGCAGGATCACCGCCATCGCGCCGGCGACCTCGACGTCCTCTGCGGTGACCGGATCGCCCGACTTGGTGTAGCCGACGACGATGCGCCCGAGCCGGCGCCGTAGATCCTGCAGATCACTCGCGAGCGCCAACGTTGCCATGACTTCCGACGCTGCGGTGATGTCGAAGCCGGTCTCGCGGGGCGTGCCGTCGAGCCGTGACCCCAACCCGGTGACCACATTGCGCAGGGACCGATCGTTGATGTCGATCGAACGCCGCCACGAGATCTGGTGCGGGTCGAGCTCGGACGAATTGCCGTGGAAGACGTGCGCATCGACTGCGGCGGCACACATGTTGGTTGCTGCCGTGACGGCGTGGACATCGCCGGTGAGGTGCAGGTTGAGCAGTTCCATCGGCACGACCTGGCTGTAGCCGCCACCTGCGGCGCCTCCCTTGATGCCGAACGTCGGTCCCATCGACGGCTGTCGGATCGCCAGCGTTGCCTGCTTGTCGATGTGCGAGAAGCCCTGCGCGAGCCCCACCGCAACCGTGGTCTTGCCTTCACCGAGCGGAGTCGGCGTGATCGCCGAGACCACCACGTACTTGGCCTGCGGCCGATCGGCCAGTGCATCGATCGCCGCCAAGTCGATCTTTGCCGCGCCCGACCCGTACGGCTCGAGCAACTCCAGCGGCAGGCCGGCCGACGCGGCGACATCGGTCAGCGGTCGGAGCTTCGCCTGTCGTGCGATCTCGAGATCCGTTGGAAACGTCACGCTGCCCACCCCTTGATCCCGTCGATCCCACGCATCGGGAAACTCTCGCACAACCGCCGGTGTCGACACAGCTCATCGGGGTGCTGGCGTGCCGGATGCAGCAAGATGGGGGTTGATGGCCGCCGGTGGTGTGCACGAGGGGACGGAGCCCGTTGTGCCCGAGCGCGTGTCGCTGCAGCTCCGGCTCCGTCGCACATTGATCGGCAGGGGAGCGGTGGTGCCGCTCGCCACCGCGCACGGTCTTGCCGCAGCCGGCGATGCGTTCGTGTCGGTCAGCCTGGCTGGATCGTTGTTCTTCAACGTCAGCCCCAACGCCTCACGCCAACAGGTGCTGCTGTACCTGCTGATCACGATGGCGCCACTCGCGGTGTTGTCGCCGCTGGTCGGCCCCGCGGTCGACCGGTTCAGACGCTCGCAACGATTCGTCGCTGCCGGTTTCTTCGTGTCGCGTGGCGTGTTCTGCCTCGTCCTCGCAATCACGCTCCTCCAGGTCACCTTCTATCCCGTCGTGCTGTTGCTGCTGATCGCCAGCAAGGCGTCGGGCATCGTCAAGCAGACGCTCGTGCAGACCCTGGTCGACGACCCCGAGGAGTTGGTCGCCACGAACGCCCGGCTCGCTCGCTTCGCCAGTGTGACTGCGGCGATCGGCGTGGCCGCCGCCACGGGCGTGTTCGCTGCTGCCGGTGCCGAGTGGTCGCTTCGTGCCGGAGCCGTGCTCTTCGCGTTCGCCGGGCTGGCCGTACTCCGCGCCCGACCTCGCACGGCGGCGGCGGTCATCCCCGACGACGTCGAGTACGCCGAGACCCACCTCCCGACGGTGGTGGTGTCGTCGATCGGGCTCCTCGCCATCCGCGCCGCGGTCGGTTTCTTCATCTTCACGCTCGCCTTCACGCTGCGCCGTTCGGCCGAGCCTGCGCTGGTGTACGGACTCGCCGCGGCGGCCTACGGCATCGGCGCGTTCGTCGGCCACACGGCGGCCACGATCTTGCGCCGCTGGTTCAGCGAAGAACAGTTGATCGGTCTGTCGCTGGCGTTGCCCGCGGTGTTCACCGCGGTCGGCATCCTGGGAGCGTCGGTGCCGCTCTTGATCGTCACGTCGGGCATGGTCGGGCTGTCGACCACCCTCGGGCGCAATGCCTTCGACGGACTTCTCCAGCGCCGTGCCCCCGAAGCGCTCCTCGGGCGTGCGGGCGCCCGATACGAGACGCGCTTCCAGCTGGCGTGGGTGTTCGGTGGCGTGCTCGCCACGCCGATCTCGCTGCCGGTGGAGGTCAGCATGACCGTGCTCACCGCCATCTACGTTCCAGCTCTCGTGGTCTTCGTACGCGGGATACGAGAAGCGCACCGTTTCGAGGGGCCGCCCGAAGACCATCTTGGCGGCGCGCATGCACGTCTCGCGATGGCGCACCAGGCCTGGGAGGCCGGGTCGTTCCGTGTCGCCATCGTCGACGCATCTGCGGCGGTCGACCTCGCCCAGAGCGTGGTGGGACCGATGGCTCGAGGCGATGATCGTTGTCAGCTCGACGAACTGCGCCGACGAGCCATCGCCGTCGACGACAGTCTGAGCGAGAGCGACGTGCTGAGCGCCCTTGCGCTCGCCGACTCGATGATCAGGGCTGCGTCACCGCAGTGACGATCGTCCGCGGCGCCGCATCGGGTTGGGTGCCGTCGGTGTGCGACTCTGCGGTGATCTCGAGGACGATGGGCTCACCGTCGTCGACGGCGGTGTATCGAACGAGGTCGAGCTCGACCCGCTGAGCCGGTTCTGGCATGGCTCCGATGAGGAGCAGGACGCCATCGTCGCGGACGGGTTCGCCGTCGAGGTCGGGATCGAAGACGTCGGCCACGTCGTCGGCGAAACGCACCGTTGCCCAGTCGACCGTCGCTGCGGCCACGTCGGCCTGCACACCGACCTCGATCGTGGCGCCGTCGTCGGCCACCACGAAGATCACGGGGAGCTGCGCTTCGCCGTCGTCGTTCGACCACGGGTTCTTGTTCTCCCGCCTGCCACTCGACGGCTGCGGTGATCGCCTCGGCGGGGTCCGACGACGTCGGCTGCAGCCCCGTCGTCGGTGTCGCAGGCGGCGACGACGACCAGCGCGAGCAACGCAACGGCACCGCGTTGCGCCATCGTCGCTCGACGAGGTACCGAGTTCCCTCCCACGTGCACACGATAGGCGAGTGTCTGCGCGGTTCTGATTGCGCATCCCGCCACGCAATCCGCACGGGCCGGAGAATGTGCGAGATATTTCACGCACGCACGTTGCAGATCATGGAATGCGAGATATAGTTAGCAACAGAACGGCAGACCGGGCAACCGCCCGGCGAGCCAGAAGCCCCCAGCAACCACCACGAAACAAGGAGTTCGACATGTTCGAGCAGATCACCAAGTTCGCCAACGAGGCGACCACCACCATCACCGACAGGTCAACGACGCGATCAACGACAACGACATCAGCGAGCGTTTCACGACCACGAGCGACCAGGTGCTCGATGCCGTGCTCGACACCAACCGTCGCATCGTCGAGTTCGCCGTCACCACTGCCGACCGCATCAACGAGCAGGTCCGCAACCAGGTCTCCGTCGAGCTGCCGTTCGCCGACAGCTTTCCCGACGCCGACCGTCGCCGGTGAGCGCTACCTCGACTTCGTCGAGCGCGCCGTGTCGCTCAACCGTGACATGAACCAGCGCGTCGTCGACATGATCAAGGCCGACAACGCAAAGGCCGCCGCCGACAAGGTCGTTGGCGCCGCCAAGTCAGCTGCCGGCACCGCCACGAAGGCTGCCAAGCAGACCGTGGCCAAGACCACCCCGCCACCAAGACGGTCGCCAAGAAGCGCCCCGGCCAAGAAGTCGGTCGCCAAGAAGAGCCCGGCCAAGAAGTCGGTCGCCAAGAAGGCTGCTGCCTCCAAGTGATCCGCGCGTCGGCGGCGGTGCTGTCGGACCTCCCCCCGGGTCCGGCGGCACCGCCGTTGCGCGCCGTCATAGGCTGACGCCCATGAACGACCAGGCCGACGCTCGACCGCCACTGGGAGTTGGCGCGCTCGGCGACTTCATCAAGAGCCAGCGCCGCATCGCCGACCTGTCGCAGCGCGAACTGGCCCGTCTGGCCGACCTGTCCGACGCCTACCTCAGCCAGCTGGAACGCGGCCTCCACGAGCCGTCGGTGCGAGTGCTCAACGGTCTCGCCCAGGCGCTCAACGTGCCGAGCGACAAACTGCTTGCCTACCTCGGCCGCCACGACGCTGCAGTCGCTGAACGCATCGACCGAGTCGGTGATCTCCACCGACGACCGTCTCACCGACAACCAGAAGCAGTCACTGCTCGATCTCTACCGGGCCTTCGTCGCCGCCAACGATCTGGCGTCCAAGCCCTGATCTGACGACGGGGTCAACCCCCAACCGTTGTGTCACCCTTCGATGAGTCGTCGCACCGCTTCGACCGCCACCGACACCGTGGTCGACTCGATGCGTTTCGCTGTTTCCTCGTCGGGTGTTTCGGTTTGGGTCCGGTTCACCAGCACGCCAGCGACACACCCGGCGCGCAGCCCCGACGAGGCGCACATCGTGAACAGCGTGGCGGCCTCCATCTCGTAGTTGAGCACGCCCATCGCCTGCCAGTCCTCGAGGCTGCCGCGAAATCGTCGGGTGACCCGACCCGAGAACGTGTCGTAGCGCTCCTGGCCCGGGTAGAAGGTGTCGGATGATGCCGTGACGCCCACGTGCGGTTCCACGCCCACCGCCCGAGCCGCCTCGACCAGCGCTGTCGTGCACTCGAAGTCGGCAACCGCAGGAAACTCCATCGGAGCGAAGTGCAAGCTGGCCCCGTCGAGACGCACCGCTCCCGTGGTCACGATCACATCGCCCTGTCGTAGGTGCGGCTGGATGCCGCCCGTGGTGCCCACTCGCAAGAAGGTGCGAACCCCGAGCTGCGCCAACTCCTCGACGGCGATCGACACCGACGGGCCGCCGATCCCTGTGGAGCACACGACCACCGGCGTCTCGCCCAGCCAACCCAGATACGAAGTGAACTCGCGGTGCGCAGCGAGGAACTCGTGGCGATCCATCGTGGCCGCGATCCGCTCGACCCGCGCCGGGTCGCCCGGCACGATCGCCACGGTGGCGCCCTGCAACATGTCTGCTGTCAACCCGAGGTGGAACACCGCTGTCATGGAACCGACGCTACTGGTGTGTCGCTCGGGCATGCAGTGTCGATGGTCCCCGTAGCCTCGCCCGGCGATGTCTGCGACCACGAACATGCCGGTGCGGGGCTCCGAGAAGGGACGCTCCGACACCGCAGTCATCTCGTATCTCGCGTACCTCGGCATCCTGCTCGCGGTCGGCGTCGACATCTCGCTGCCGGCATTCGACGAACTCGACGCGGCGTTCGGGTTGTCCGACCGCGGTGTGAGTGTCGGGGTGATCGGCACCGTCTACATCCTCGGCATGGCGATCGGCCAGCTGGTCTACGGCGTGGCGTCCGACCGCTTCGGCCGACGGCCCACGATGCTGTTCGGTATCGGGCTGTATTCGCTCGGCGTCGTGACGGCGATCGCCGCGCCGACCCTCGAGGTGTTGCTCGCCGGCCGACTGCTCTGGGGTCTCGGAGCCGCTGCGCCGTTCGTGCTCCGCCAGGCGATCGCACGCGACCTCTACGCCGGCGACCGCATGGCCCGGGTGATCACCATCGTCACCGCGGTCTTCCTGCTGGGGCCGATCTTCGTGCCGATCATCGGAGCGGGAATCTTGCTGTTCGCCCCCTGGCAAGGGGTGTTCGTGACGGCGCTGTTGGCATCGGCGGCGGCTGTCGTCTGGACGTTGAAGTTCGGCGAGACCCTCGATCCAGCGCTCCGTCGCCCGCTGCAGTTCCGCCCGCTGGTCGATGCGCTTCGCCTGGTCGTCACCACCCGAACGACGATTGGCCACATCGGCGCGCAGACCCTCGCCAGCGCGGCGTTCTTCATCTGGCTCGGCAGCGCACAGCCGATCATCGACGACATCTACGACCGCGGTTCGCAGTTCGCGTTCTGGTTCGCCGCATCAGGTGTGGTGGTCGCGCTGGCGCTGTTGGTCAACGGCCCGATGATCGACCGGTTCGGCGCGCGCCGCGTGGCAGTGACGATTTCTCTTGCGTTCGTTGCCACGTGTGCAGTCGGTGTTGCGGATCACGCTGGCCGCCGACGGTGTGCCATCGATCTGGACGTTCTTCGCGTGGGCCGCGGTTGCGAACGCTCTCGGCACGCTGATCACGCCGCTGTGCACTTCCTTGGCGTTGGAGCCGATGGGGGAACTCGCCGGCACTGCGTCGGCCGTGCTCGGCTTCGTGTCGCTCGGCGGCGGCGCCGTGCTCGCCGCCGTGATCGATGCTCAGATCGACCGCACCGTCACCCCGATGGTGGTCGGCTCGCTGTTGTTCGGTGTGGTCGGCCTGGTGCTCCTGCTCTGGGCCGGCGACTCGACGCTGACCGCACCGCGGTTCCCAACGCCCGGGGCGCTGGGAACCAGGGGGGCTTGTGGATATGCAGATATCCTTATATGGTTCGGGGATGTCATCGAACGCACTCACTGCCGAGCAGACGCTCGAGGTGTTGCGCGCCATCGGCGAGGAGACACGGTTGCGGATCGTCGCCGTGCTGCGTCACGGAGAGCTGACCGTGACCGACCTCACCGAGATCCTCGGCCAGTCGCAGCCGCGTGTGTCGCGGCACCTGAAGTTGCTCGTCGATGCGGGCCTCGTCGTGAAGCACCGCGAAGGCACGTGGGCCTTCTTCCGGCTCGCCGGCTCGGCACCGCATGTGGCGCTGGCCAACACCGCACTCGACGCCATCGATGCCGCCGACCCCGCACTGGCCGCCGACCTCCAGCGCCTCGATGCGGTGCGATCGCGCCGCTCGGTTGCGGCCAGCGAGTACTTCGAACAGATCGCACCGATCTGGGATGAGGAACGTTCGCTGCACGCCGCCGCTGACACCGTCGAAGCCGCCATCGTCGATGTGATCGGCCACGAGTCGCTCGGTCGGGTACTCGACGTCGGCACCGGCACGGCACGCATGTTGGCGCTGTTCGCCAGCCGAGCCGACCGGGCGGTCGGGCTCGACAGCAGCCACTCGATGCTGGCGGTTGCTCGCGCCAACCTCGAGCGCAGTGGTGCCTCCAACTGGGAGCTCCGCCAGGGCGATGTGCACAGCCCGCCCCTCGACCAGGCCAGCTTCGACCTCGTGGTGATCCACCAGGTCCTGCACTATCTCGACGACCCGTCGCGGGCCATCGCCGAGGCAGCACGCCTCGTCGCGCCGGGCGGCCGCCTCCTGGTGGTCGATTTCGCACCGCACCGCCACGACTTCTTGCGCGCCGCTGCCCACCGGCGTCTCGGATTCACCCACCAGCAGCTCGTCGACTGGTTCGACCAAGCTGGCCTCGATTGCCCGACGATCACCGACGTCGAACCGCCCACCGGCCAGGACGGCCTCACCGTCACCATCTGGCTCGCGATCAACCGCGCCCACGCCATCGCCGCGAACACCGAGAGAGAAGTCGCATGAACCCCAGTCAGCACGTCAGCAACGATCACCCCTTCCGCGATCACCCGATCGCCCGAGTTGCCCGCGAACGCATCGTGGTGCTCGACGGCGCCATGGGCACCGAGATCCAGACGCTCGGTCTGTCGGATGAAGCATTCCGCGGTGATCGGTTCTGCGACCACGGTTGCGACCTCGCCGGCAACAACGAGCTGCTCACGATCACCCAGCCGGACGCGATGCGTCAGATCCACCTCGACTACTTCCTCGCTGGTGCCGACATCGTCGAAACCAACACGTTCTCCGCCAACCGGGTGTCGCAGGGTGACTACGACACCGTCGACCAGGTCGTCGAACTCAACGAGGTGGCGGCGCGTCTCGCTCGCGAAGCCGCCGAGGAGGCGCACGGCATCGACGGGCGACAACGCTTCGTCGCCGGTGCGGTCGGCCCCACCAACATGACGCTGTCGCTGTCGCCGAAGGTGGAGGATCCCGGCTATCGCGCCATCAGCTTCGCAGCGCTCGCCGACGCCTACCAGGAACAGATCGAAGCGTTGCTGCGTGGCGGGGTCGACGCAATCCTGATCGAGACGATCTTCGACACGCTCAACGCAAAGGCCGCCATCGTTGCCAGCCGTCGTGCCATGAAATCGCATGGCACGCAGCTGCCGTTGATGATCTCGGGCACCATCACCGACCGCTCCGGGCGCACGCTGTCGGGCCAGACCCCTGCCGCGTTCTGGCAGTCGATCCGTCATGCCCAGCCGCTGACGGTGGGTCTCAACTGTGCGCTCGGCGCCGAGGAGATGCGACCGCACCTCGTGGAGCTGTCCACGGTGGCCGACACCCTGGTCTGCGCGTACCCGAACGCCGGTCTGCCCAACGAGCTCGGCGGCTACGACGAGACTCCCGACCAGACGGCGGCGTTCGTCGGCGAGTTCGCCGCGGCCGGGCTGCTCAACGTGGTCGGCGGCTGCTGCGGCACCACGCCAGCCCACATCGGCGCCATCGCCGAGGCGGTCGAGGGCAAGACCCCCCGAGTCGTGCCGACCCGGACGCCCAGACTGGAGCTGTCGGGTCTCGAGCCGTTCGCGCTCACCGATGACATCCCGTTCGTCAACGTCGGCGAACGCACCAACATCACCGGCTCGGCCAAGTTCCGCCGCCTGATCAAGGACAACGAGTACGGCGAAGCGCTCGAAGTCGCGCTCCAGCAGGTGGAGAACGGCGCGCAGATCATCGACGTCAACATGGATGACGGTCTGATCGACGGCGTCGAGGCGATGACCACGTTCCTGAACCTCATTGCGTCCGAACCCGACATCGCCAAGGTGCCGGTCATGATCGACTCCTCGAAGTTCGAGGTGATCGAGGCGGGTCTGCAGTGCGTGCAGGGCAAGCCGATCGTCAACTCGATCTCGATGAAAGAAGGTGAGGCGCAGTTCCTCGAGCAGGCTCGCATCTGCCTCGACTACGGCGCCGCCGTGATCGTGATGGCCTTCGACGAGGTCGGCCAGGCCGACACGGTCGACCGCAAGGTCGAGATCGCCCGACGGGCGTACCACCTCCTGATCGACGAGGTCGGTTTCCCGCCCGACGACATCATCATCGACCCCAACATCTTCGCGATCGCCACTGGAATCGAGGAGCACAATCGCTACGGCCTCGACTTCCTCGAAGCGACCAAGACGATCACCGACGAATTGCCGTACGTCAACATCTCTGGCGGCGTTTCGAACCTGTCGTTCTCGTTCCGCGGCAACGAACCCGTTCGTGAAGCGATGCACTCGGTGTTCCTCCTGAAGGCCGTCGAAGCCGGGATGCGCATGGGAATCGTCAACGCCGGCCAGCTCGCCGTGTACGACCAGATCGACCCCGAACTCCGCGAGCTGTGCGAAGACGTGGTGCTGGCCCGACGAGACGACGCCACCGAGCGCCTCCTCGACGCGGCGACTCGCTTCGCCGGTACGGGCGCCGAGGCCGTCGATCCCGCTGTCGCCGAGTGGCGCTCGTGGGATGTCGACCGTCGCATCGACCACGCACTGGTCAATGGCATCACCGTGTTCATCGAAGCCGACGTCGAAGAAGCGCGGGCGGGTTCGGGCCGCGCCGTCGACGTGATCGAGGGCGCACTGATGAGCGGCATGAACACCGTCGGCGACCTGTTCGGTGCCGGAAAGATGTTCCTCCCGCAGGTGGTCAAGTCGGCTCGCGTGATGAAGCAGGCCGTTGCCTACCTGACCCCGTTCATCGAAGCCGAGGGCGAGGATGGCGCAGCGTCGAAGGCCGGCACCGTACTGCTCGCCACCGTCAAGGGCGACGTCCACGACATCGGCAAGAACATCGTCGGTGTGGTGCTCGGCTGCTCGAACTACGAGGTGATCGACCTCGGTGTGATGGTGCCGTCGCAGACCATTCTCGACAAGGCGAAAGAACACGACGTGGACATCATCGGGCTGTCCGGGCTGATCACCCCGTCGCTCGACGAGATGGTGCGCGTGGCGAGCGAGATGGAGCGCCTCGGGTTCACCACGCCGCTGCTGATCGGTGGCGCCACCACCAGCCGTCTCCACACCAGCCTGCGGATCGACCCCGCCTACCACGGCCCGGTCGTGCACGTCGGCGACGCCAGCCGTGCCTCGGGTGTGATCTCGGCGTTGCTGTCGAACACCCAACGCGAGGGCTTCCTCGCAGAGCTCGAGACCGAGTACGCACGGGTGGTCGAGTCGCACGCCCGCGCCACCGTGGAACGCGATCGGGTGACACTCGACGTGGCCCGAGCCAACGGCCCCGATCTCGTCTTCGACGACACGACGATCACCGAGCCGACGTTCGTTGGCACGCGGGTGTTCGACGACTACGACGTCGCCGAACTCGTGCCCTACATCGACTGGACGCCGTTCTTCCGCACGTGGGGCATTCGCAGCAAGTTCCCCGAGGTACTCACCGATCCCGAGTTCGCCGAGGCTGCCACGCCGCTGTACGAGGATGCGCTGGCGATGCTCGACAAGATCGTGAGCGAGCACTGGTTCCGCCCGAAGGCGGTCGTCGGGTTCTGGCCCGCCCACGCCGACGGCGACGACGTGGTGGTGTACGCCGACGAGGCTCGCACCGCCGAGCGCAGCCGTTTCCATGGCATCCGGCAGCAAGCCACCAAGACCGACGGCAAGGCGAACCTGTCGCTCAGCGACTACGTCGCCCCGATCGACTCGGGTGTTGCCGACTGGATCGGCGGTTTCGTGGTCACCGCCGGTCCCGAGGAGATCGCGATCGCCGAGCGGTTCGAGGCCGACAACGACGACTACTCGTCGATCCTGCTCAAGGCGCTCGCCGACCGTCTCGCCGAAGCCTTTGCCGAACGCATGCACGAGCGGGTCCGCACCGAGTTGTGGGGCTACGCGCCCGACGAGGCCTTCACGCCTACGAGTTGCTCAAGGAGCGGTTCCAGGGCATTCGCCCTGCGCCCGGCTACCCGAGCCAGCCCGACCACACCGAGAAGCAGCCGTTGTTCGATCTGCTCGACGCCACGAACGCCGTCGGTGTCGAGCTGACCGAGTCGTACGCGATGTGGCCGGGGTCGTCGGTGTCAGGGCATCTACTTCGCGCATCCCGAGGCCAAGTACTTCGGTGTCGGCAAGATCAAGCGCGATCAGCTCAACGACTACGCCGTTCGCAAGGGCTGGACGATCGAAGAAGCCGAGCAGCATCTCGCCCCGATCCTCGACGGCGGCTGAACGAGCGAGCCGACCTCATTTCGTCGCAGCGGCCGATCGAGATGTCGTCGCAGCGGCGGATCGAGGCCCGACTGCGAACATCACTGCGACGGCCACCGCCAGCGCGGCGCCGACTTCGAGCGCGACGAACGTCGTGGTGGCGCCGAACAACGCAGCGGCACCGAGCGGCCCGATCGTCTGGCCCAACCGTGCGGCGCCGACGTAGACAGCAACGACCGCACCGCGGTGCTCCGGCGGCGACAACTCGACCGCCTGCGCCTGGAGAGTGGGGATCAGCGCGCCCTCACCGAAGCCGTAGACGATGCAGCCGAGCACGACCAACCACACCGCAGCAGCGGCTCCGATCAGCGCGAATCCGGCGGCGAATGCGAGCGAGCAGATCACCAGGAGCGTCCGTGCCGACATGCGCTCGCGCACCCGTTGCAGGTTGAACGCCATCAGCGTGGAGGGGATGGCCGGCAGCGCGAGGAAGAGCCCCCGCGCCGAAGCGCCGTAGCCGAACTCGTTCTCGAGGTGGATCGGCAGTGTCGACAAGAACACGCCGAAGATCATCACGAACGACGCGGCGCCGCCGACCAGGATCACCAACACTTCCGGTCGTCGGACCACGTCGCCGACGCCGCCGAGTTGCTGGCGGAGGGACACCGTTGCATCGGGTCGATCCGGTGGCAGCATCCGCCACGCCACCCACGCCGTCACCATGGCGAGGCTGTACGGAGCCAGCGCCAGCCGCCAGGAGCCGAGATCGGTGAGCACGCCACCGATCGGCGGCATCAGCGCGAGACACACGGTGAGGAATGCCGCGTTGCGTCCAATCAGCCGAGTCCGGTCCTCCGGCCCCCAGTGGTCGCCGATCAGCACCACGGCGAGGTTGATCAGCCCGGCAGCGCCGATCCCCATGCCGAATCGGGCGACGATCAGCGAACCGAACGAGGGGGCGAGCGCTGCGGCGGTGCCGAACACTCCGAACGTTGCCAGGCAGGGCACCAGCACCCGTCGGCGCCCGAGCCGGTCGGCGAGCACACCGATCACCGGCGCCATGAAGATGCCAGGGAACGACGTTGCAGCGATCAGCAGTCCGGCGCCGGAGTCGCTGATTCCGAAGTCGTCGAGGATGTCGGGGATCGCTGGAGCGAGCAGCGTGTTGCCCATGATCCCGGTGCCGGTGACCGCCAGGATCAGGAGATACAGCGAGCGCCGGTTCACCATCGCTGGCGACGGTACCCGGAGGTGCGCGCCCGGAGAATCACCGATCATCGCTCGCCGGTTCCATATCATTCGCTCGACTGTGACGTCCGTCGTGGTCGGGGGCGAGAGAGGACACGCGTTGATGAACGACAACATTCGTATTCCGATTGCCGAAGCACTGGGCACCGCCGTGTCCTGGTGATCGGTGGTCCCGGCACCGCGATCTTCGCCACCGGTGGATTCAACGAAGGGCTCAACGTCGGCGCGCTGGGCGTGTCGCTGGCCTTCGGCCTCAGCTTGCTCTGCATGGCCTATCTGATCGGTCGGATCTCCGGCTGTCACATCAACCCGGCGGTCACGATCGGCATGATCATGGCCAAGAAACTCGACGCTGCGAAGTCGGCGCCGTACTTCATCGGCCAGTTCGTCGGTGGCATCGTCGGCGCAGGCATCATCGCCCTCACCCTGAGCGGCACCGACGGGTTCCTGTCGCGGGCCCAGGATGCGGGCTTCGCCTCGAACGGCTACGGCGAACACTCACCGGGAGGCTTCGACCTGCTGTCGGTGGCGATCATCGAGATCGTCGTCACGGCCATCTTCGTCCTGATCGTGCTCGGCACCACCACGACCAGAGGTGTCCCGACCGGCTTCGGACCGATCGCAGCCGGTCTCGGCCTCACGCTGGTGCACCTGATCTCGATCCCGGTGTCGAACACCTCGGTCAACCCGGCTCGCTCGCTCGCCACGGCGGTGTTCCAGGGCGACTGGGCGCTCGGCCAGGTCTGGGCCTTCATCCTGTTCCCGGCGATCGGTGCAGTGCTGGCTGGTGCGTTGTGGATGGTGATCGGCGAGCCCGAGGCGCCGGCGGACGACCTCCTCTGATCTTCTGATGCGGTGAGCGATGAGCGCGTGGTCTGCACGCATCGCTCACCGCACGACGCAGAGGGTCCGCAGTTGGGTGGGTTTTCCCACCCCCTGATAGCTTCTCGACCCGATGTCGGTGTTTCTGCGCGATTACTTGACCGTGGTCTGGTTCGGCCTCACTGCCGTGGCGGTGGGCGCCATCCTCTTGGGTCTCGCGGCCCTCGTTCGACCCTCCCGCCCCAACTACGACAAGGGCATTGCCTACGAATCGGGTGTCGACCCCGTGGGAATGGGCTGGTCGCAGAGCCAGATCCGCTACTACGTCTTCGCCCTGTTGTTCGTGATCTTCGACGTGGAAGCGGTGTTCCTCTTCCCGTGGGCGGCCAACATCGAGCGGTACGGGACGTTCGGACTGGTTGCAATGCTGATCTTCATCGTGCTCTTGCTCGATGGTCTGGTGTACGCCTGGAAGCGAGGACTGCTGCGATGGGTCTAGTCGACCGGGGCCGGATGCCGGCCCCTCTCACCAAGTTGTTCAACATGAGCCGCTCGTACTCGCTGTGGGTGTACCAGTGGGGCCTGGCGTGCTGTGCGATCGAGATGGGTGCTGCGTTCGGTTCGCCGCGCTATGACGTGATGCGCCTCGGCGTCATTCCGCTGCCGGCGAGCCCTCGTCAGGCCGACTTCGTGTGCATCTCCGGCACGGTCACCGACAAGATGGCTCCGGCGATCCGCCGCCTCTGGGAGCAGATGCCCGAGCCGAAGTACGCCATCTCGATGGGTTCGTGCGCCAACTGCGGCGGCCCGTACTGGGACAGCTACTCGGTCACCAAGGGCGTCGACCAGATCATCCCGATCGACGTCTACATCCCCGGTTGCCCGCCGCGGCCCGAGGCGTTGCTCGAAGGCGTCGTGCTGCTCCAGCAGCGCATCAAGAACGAAGACATGGCCGCCAAGTGGCGGGGTGACGAATTCACCACCCAGCAGGCCACCCGCGAGCGCGAACGCATCGCTGCCGCACCTGCGGTCGACACGCCGAAGGCGCCTGATCGCGAGCCCATCGTGGTGGGCGGTGGCCCCATTGAGTGACGCCACCGACACCGACGAACAGCCTGCTGCACTGCCGGGTGACGGCCTGCGCGAGGGGATCATCGACGACCTTCGCAGCCGCATCGGCGACGCGATCGTCGACACGCACATCACGCCGAACGACGACCTGTGGATCCGCGTGCAGACCGAGGCCTGGCGCCAAACCGCCGAGGCACTGAAGGCGGCCGGGTTCACGTTCTTCAGCTTCATCTCGGGCCTCGACTGGATGCCGTCGCCGTTCGGCAAGGGCGAAGAGGACCCCACCGCCGAGCCGAAGGAACCCGACACCGAGATCCGCCAGGGAGTCACCGGTGGCGACACGCGATTCCAGGTGTTCGCCCGCTTGGTCGACCTCGACCGCCACGTCGGTGTCACCATCAAAGCCGACGTTCCCGACGAGCCGTTCGCCGTCGACTCGTGGACCACGGTGTTCGCCGGTGCCAACTGGCACGAGCGCGAGTGTCACGAGATGTTCGGCATCGGCTTCAACGGCCATCCCGACCTCCGCAACATGTATCTGCCCACCGACTTCGAGGGCTATCCCCTCCGCAAGGACTTCCCGTTGCTCGCCCGCATGATCAAGCCGTGGCCCGGCATCGTCGACGTCGAACCGATGCCGACCGTGGAGGAGCAAGCCGGCGAGGGAAGCGCCAGCGACGAGCCGGAAGCGGCGCGAGGCGAAAGCGCAGCGGACGCAGAGCCCGCAGCGAAGGAGGACGCCTCGTGACCAACCTGTCCGATCGCCAGCAGCTGAGCTACATCGCCAGCCAGGCCGCCGACGCCCGTCTCAACGTCGAGCTCGAGACCGAGGGGATGACCCTCAACATCGGCCCGCAGCACCCTGCCACTCACGGCACGTTGCGAATCATCGCCCGCCTCGACGGCGAACAGGTCATCTGGGCCGAGCCGTCGGCGGGGTACATGCACCGCGGCTACGAGAAGCTCACCGAGGTACGCACGTTCCCTCAGGTCACCACGCTCGTCAACCGCATCGACTGGTTGGGCAGCTTCGCCAACGAGGTGCCGTTCATCCTCGCCGCCGAGAAACTGATGGAGGTCGAGGCACCGCCACGCGCGCAGGTGATCCGCACGATCCTGTTCGAGCTGTCGCGCATCGCCAACGTGTCGTTGTTCCTCGGCGATCTCGGCGTGCAGATGGGCGCGATCACCCCGGTGTTCCTCGCCTTCCGCGATCGCGAGTACGTCCTCAACCTGATCGAGGGCGCCACCGGCGGACGCTTCCACCCCAACTTCGACCGTATCGGCGGCCTCAAGGACGACCTGCCGAAGGGCTGGATCGACGAGACCCGCCAGACCATGGTGAAGCTCCGGAGATTCTGCGACATCATCGAAGATCTCCTGTTCGGCAACGAGATCTTCCAGAGCCGTATGCGCGGCATCGGGATCATCCCCGCCGACGTCGCCAAGGACTACGGGCTGTCGGGCGCCAACCTGCGCGCCAGCGGCGTCGACTACGACCTGCGTCGCGACCAGGACATCGCACTCGCCTACGACAAGGCCGACTGGAAGGTCTGGACCCATCCCGACGGCGACAGCTTCGCTCGATGCTGGGTACGACTGCAGGAGACCCGCGAGGCCTGCAAGATCGTCGAGCAGTTGCTCGACCAGATCCCCGCCGGCCCGATCATGACCAAGGTGCCGCGCATCATCAAGGTGCCAGAAGGCGAAGCCTGGGTGTCGACCGAGAACCCGCTCGGCGAGATGGGCTACTACGTCGTGTCGAAGGGCGATCTCGGCCCGTTCCGCGTCAAGATCCGCTCGGCCAGCTTCAACAACATCTCGATCGTGCCGTGGGCGCTCAAGGGCGTGTACGTGCCCGACATCATCACGATCCTCGCCAGCCTCTACTTCATCCTGGGTGACATCGACCGATGATCCAGCTCGCCATCGAAATCCCGTACTGGGGCCAGTCGCTGTTGCGCGTGCTCGGCGGCCTGGTCGCCGTGCTGTTGCCGGCCGGCACCATCGTGTACCTGTTCTTGTTCAAGATGATGTCGTTCATGCAGAGCCGTCTCGGCCCCATGGAGGCCGGCCCGTACGGATCGCTGCAGCTCGTTGCCGAAGTCGGCAAATGGATGCAGAAGGAAGACCTCGCGCCCGACGCCGCCGACAAGAGCATCTTCAAGATCGCACCGCTGATCGTCCTGGTGTCGACGTTCCTGCTCGTCGTCGTCATTCCGTTCGGCCCCGATGCGCTGTTCACCGACTTCGAGGTCGGCATCTTCTACGGCCTCGCCGTTGCCTCGGTCAGCGTGCTCGGCATCCTCATCGCCGGGTGGGCGAGCGCCAACAAGTACTCGCTGCTCGGTGGCCTCCGTGCTGCCGGCCAGCTGATCGCCTACGAACTCCCGATGGTGCTCGCCACCCTCGGTGTGGTCATCCAGGCCGGCACGATGAACCTGCAGCAGATCGTGGTCGCCCAGAACACCGGCGAGATCTTCGGTTGGGGCGGCATCGGCAACCCGTACATCTTCACCCAGTTCATCGGGTTCTTGATCTTCATGATCGCAGTACAGGCCGAACTCACCCAGGCGCCGTTCGACATGCCGATCGCCGAATCCGAACTCGTGTCGGGGTACATGACCGAGTACTCAGGCTTCCGCTTCCTGATCTTCTTCATCGCCGAGTTCGCCACCGCCGGCGTGTTCGCGCTCATTGCTTCGGTGCTGTTCCTCGGCGGTTGGGGCATCCCGTTCGACTGGTTCGGTTGGACCACGATCGACAGCGTCGACAACTGGATGAACATCGGCGGCCCGCTGATCATGTTCACCAAGATGCTGGTGCTCACCTTCATCATCATGTGGGTGCGCTTCAGCTTCCCCCGGTTCCGTGAGGACCAGCTGCAGACCTTTGCTTGGAAGGTCCTCATCCCGCTGGCCCTCGCCAACACCGCCCTCACCGCCATCTTGAAGGTTGTGTTCTGATGCCCGAGAAGCCCAAGGTTCCCGGTTTGTTCAAAGGTCTCGGCGTCACGTTCGGGATCCTCAAGGACACGATCGTCGACGGTGCCAACACCGTGCAGTACCCGCACGAGAAGGAAGCGCCACCGATCCGTGCCCGCGGTGTCATCGCCCTGCACGAGGACAACTGCACGGCGTGCATGTTGTGCGCACGCTCGTGCCCGGACTGGTGCATCTACATCGAAGGCCACAAGCAGCTCGCTCCGCCGCGCCGCGCCGGGCGGCAAGCCGCGTCAGGTCAACCACCTCGACCGGTTCGACATCGACTACGCGCTGTGCATGTATTGCGGCATCTGCGTCGAGGTGTGCCCGTTCGACGCGCTGTTCTGGAGCCCCGAGTACGAGTACTCCGAGCCGAAGATCGCCGACTTGCTGCACGACAAGGAGAAGCTCGGCGAGTGGATGGAAACGGTGCCCGAAGCACCGGAGCTCGAAGCAGGAGCCCAGAAGAAGTGAATGCCATCATCCTCGCCGCCGACGGAGTGAACGTCGCCCAGAATGTTGCGTTCGGGATCATCGCCGCGGTCATGATCTTCGCTGCGCTCAACGTGGTGACCACCAAGAACGTGGTGCACGCCGCACTGTGGCTGGTCGTCGTGCTGTCAGGTGTGGCTGCCCAGTACATCCTGGCCGCCGCCGAGTTCGTGGCAATCTCCCAGGTGCTCGTCTACATCGGCGCCGTGATGGTGCTGTTCCTGTTCGGCATCATGCTCACCCGCGCCCAGATCGGCAAGGAAACCGACCTCAACAACAAGGGTTGGGCGCTCGGGATTCCCGTTGGTCTCGCCCTGTTCGGGCTGCTGGCCTACGTGATTCTCGACGCATTCGGCGACGACCTCCTGCCCGACACTGGTCCGACGCCGACCGTGGCGCTGAGCGATCAGTTCCTGTCGATCTATCTCGTCCCGTTCCTTGCGATTTCGTTCGTCCTGCTCGCCGCCGCCATCGGCGCCATCGTCCTGGCCCGGAAGGACTGAACGTGCTCGCTGTCAACTTCCTCCTCCTGGCTGCGGTGCTGTTCTGCATCGGCGTCTACGGCGTGATCGCTCGGCGCAACGCCGTGATGGTGCTGATGTCGATCGAACTGATCCTCAACGCAGTGAGCTTGAACCTCGTTGCCTTCTCGCTCATGACCGGTGCCGTCGACGGCCAGGTCTTCGCGCTCTACGTGATCGCGATCGCCGCCGCAGAGGTTGGCGTCGGTCTGGCGATGGTGCTGATGATCTACCGCAACCGCCGAACGATCGCGCTCGACGAACTCTCGGAAATGAAGGGCTGAGATGCTCGCTGCAGAAGCACTCGAACTCAGCTCCGGATGGTTCCTGGAGAACGCATGGCTCACCGGGCTGATCCCGGTGATCGGTTTCGCGATCATCTTGTTCTTCGGCAAGAAGTTGCCGATGAAGGGGGCCGAAGTCGCCCTGGCCTCGATGACCGCCACACTCGTCGTTGCGGTCGGTGCCGGTATCCAGTGGATGCAGCGCACCAACTCCGCCGAGACTCACAGCGAAGAAGCCATCGGCCTCATCCAGGCCTTCGGCCGTCAGCTGCCGAGCGCCGCTGAAGGTGCCGAGGCCGAGCCGTTCATCGCTCCCGTCGTGACCACCTGGGTGTGGTGGCAGAACTCCGGTCTCGAGTTCGGTATCGGCTCGGCCGTCGACGGCCTCGCCGCGATCATCCTTGCGCTCGTTGCGTTCATTGCGCTGCTGGTGATGATCTTCAGCGTCGACTACGTCCGCGACGATCGCCGCTACACGCACTTCTTCGCAGCGATCACGCTGTTCGCCGGCGGCATGTTGATCATGGTGATGGCCGAGAACATGGTGCAGGTCATCTTGGGCTGGGAGATCATGGGTCTCACCTCGTTCATGCTGATCGGCCACTGGTGGGAGGAAGAGGCCAACAGCCGCGCTGCGCTCAAGGCGTTCTTCACCGTGCGCGTCGGCGACGTCGGCCTGCTCGTCGGTACTGCGATCATCTTCTTCGGCGCCAACCAGTGGGCGGTCGACAATCTCGACTCGAACGGCTTCAACATCCAAGCCATCCAGGCATGGGCGTTGTCGGGCGAAGCCAACACCCAGTTCTTGCTGTGGGGTGCGGTGGCACTGTTCATTGCCTGCATCGGCAAGTCGGGCCAATTCCCGTTGCACACTTGGCTGCCCGACGCAATGGCGGGTCCGACGCCCGTGTCGTCGCTGTTGCACAGCTCGACCATGGTCGTGGCCGGCGTGTTCCTCGTCGCTCGCATCTACCCGGTGTTCTGGGAAGGCTTCAACATCGGCACCGGCGGCCTGTCGTTCATCGCCATCATCGGTGCGATCACCATCGTGATCGCCGCGCTGCTCGCCTTCGTGCAGGACGACATCAAGAAAGTGCTCGCCTACTCCACGGTCTCGCAGCTCGGCTACATGATGCTCGGTCTCGGCACCGGCGCCTGGTTGCCGGCGGTGTTCCACATCGTCACCCACGCCTTCTTCAAGTGTGCGCTGTTCCTCTGCGCCGGCTCGGTCAGCCACTCCGGCTCGCACCACTCCTTCGACATGAAGAAGGACATGGGCGGGCTGCGCAAGAAGATGCCGGTCACCTTCTGGGCGTGGATCGTGTCGACGCTCGCCCTCACCGGCGTGTTCCCGTTCGCCGGCTTCTGGTCGAAGGACGAGATCATCGACAACGTCGGCGCCAACGGCTACACCGTCCTGATGTGGATCGGCCTCGTCGGCGCTGCGCTCACGGCGATGTACATGACTCGGGCGACGTACCTCACCTTCTTCGGTGAGCCCCGCGGTGCCGCAGCCGGTCATGGCCACGACGATCCGTCCACGGCGAAGAGCACGAGATGGAGCACATCTCCGTCGGCGCCCCCGAGCCCCGCTCGCTCAGCGCCGCGGCCAACGCCCACGGCGCCGACGCTCACGGCGATGCTCACGGTGGCCATGACGATCACGCAGGCCCACACGAGTCGGGCAAGTTGATCCTGACCCCGATCGTCATCTTGGCGTTCTTCGCCGTCTTCGCCGGGTTCTTGAACCCGACACCGCTCGCCTCTCGCTTCGGTGAAGGCGTCGAACTGCTCAAGAAGTACGTCGAGCCTCGCGCCACGCCGGTGGTCACCGAGGAGTTCCTGGCCTCCGGGCCGGGAGAGATGATCGTGCTCGTCGACGGGGTCTCGTACACATCGGCGTCCAGTTCGGTGGTTCCCGCCGCCGAGGGCGGCGACGAGGCCGGACACAGCAAGTCGGGTTGTGGATTCGATGCGCCCGAAGCGGGCACCGTGTGTTTCTTCCCAGGGGTCAGCCATGCCGTACCCAAGTTCTGGAAGATCGTGCTGTCGCTCACGGTCGTCGCCATCGGCTACGCGCTCGCAATCGGATTCTGTGTGCTGTTCTACGGCCGGCGCGACCCGCGCCTCGTGGGGCTCACCGAGCGCAACAAGGTGGCGCGTGGCGGATTCCTCTTCCTGAAGAACAAGTACTACCTCGACCGTCTCTACGAGAACGTCATCGTCCATGCCGTCGCCCACCCCATCGCCAAGGGTGCCTACTGGGTCAACCAGAAGGTGATCGACGCCACCGTCAACGAAGTCGGCATCGGCACCCGCAAGACCGGCGAGTGGGTCTACGAGAACATCGACCAGAAGATCGTCGATGGAGCCGTCAACGGATCCGGTTGGGCCGCCTCCGAAGCCGGCCATGCCATGCAACCCACCCAGTCGGGCAAGATCAGCCAATACGGCGCGCTGCTCTTCGGCGCTGCCACTGTCGGCGCCATCGTCCTCGTCATCCTCAACGTGAGCTGAAAGCAAGTCTGAACTTATGGAAACTCTCACCGATCAGAACTGGCTGCTGAGCGTCGGCACCTTCCTGCCGCTCGTCGGCGTGCTCGTGATGATGTTCATCCCGCGCGGCGAAGAGGCCACGCACAAGATCATCGGTATCGCCACCGCCGGCGCCACGCTGGTCGTTGGACTGATCACGATGTTCGCCTTCGACTACGGACAGTCGGCGAAGCTGCAGTTCTTCGTCGACGCCGAGTGGATCCCCGTGATCAACTCGAACTACACGATCGGCCTCGACGGCATCAGCTTGCCGCTGTACTTCTTGTCGATGTGCGTCACCTTCCTGGTGATGATCTACACCTGGGACAACATGCCCGACGCGGGCAACCCCAAGGCGTTCTACATGCTGATGCTGGTGCTCCAGACCGGCATGGCGGGCACGTTCATCGCCCAGGACCTGATCTTGTTCTTCGTCTTCTTCGAAGTGGTGCTCCTGCCGATGTACTTCATGATCGGCGTGTGGGGCGGCGAGCAACGCAAGTACGCCTCGCTCAAGTTCTTCCTGTACACGATGTTCGGCTCGGCGTTCATGCTGGTGGCATTCCTGGCGCTGTTCTTCCAGACCGATGCCGTCAGCTTCGGCTTCGCACATCTGATCGAGACCGGCGCCGGAATCGACCGAAGCGTCCAGATCTGGATCTTCGCTGGCATGTTCCTCGGCTTTGCCGTCAAGGTGCCGATGTTCCCGTTCCACACCTGGCTGCCCGACGCCCACACCCAGGCGCCCACCCAGGGCTCGGTCATCCTGGCGGCGATCCTGCTGAAGCTCGGCACCTACGGTTTCGTGCGCATCGCCATCCCGATGCTGCCCGAAGGTGCGCTAGGCCTGGGCGCCGGTCATCGGCATCCTCGCGGTGATCGGCATCATCTACGGAGCGCTCGGCTGCCTCGCCCAGACCGACATGAAGCGACTGATCGCGTTCTCGTCCGTGGCGCACATGGGTTTCGTGATGCTCGGCATCTCGACGCTCACCACCTTCGGCATCAACGCTGCACTGTTCGGCATGGTCGCCCACGGCCTCATCACCGGCATGCTCTTCTTCGTCGCCGGGTCGGTCAAACACCGCTACCACACCCTCGAGATCAAGCGGTTGTCCGGCATGCTCATCCAGGCGCCCCGCCTCGGTTGGATCATGGGCTTCGCCGCCATGGCGTCGCTCGGCCTGCCCGGTCTCGCCGGGTTCTGGGGCGAGTTCCCCGCAATCCTCGCCGCCTACAACCCTGGCTTCGGGTCTGAGCACCGCGCTGTTCCGCACGCTGATGGTCATCGCGGCGATCGGCACCGTGCTCGCTGCTGGCTACCTGCTCTGGCTCTACCAGCGCACCGCCTTCGGTGAGCCGTCCGAGGAATTCTCCGGACACGGCTCCGGACGCTGCCGGTGGTGTCGCTCACTCGCTGAGCTCGGCTGCCAACGATCACGACGACCACGAAGAGATCGAGGACGTCACCCTGATCGAGTGGATCGCGTGGACGCCGTTCCTGGTCGCCATCGTCGTCTTCGGTGTGTACCCGCAGCTGATGTTCAAGGTGATGGACCCGGCCGTCACTGAGATGGTTCGTCGCCTCGGAGAGTCGTTGGGCTGATGCTCGCCACGTTCCTTGCCCAAGCCGGCGACTGGGTGTCGCCCACGATCGACTGGCACGCAATCGCGCCCGAACTCGTGCTGGCGATCGGGATCAACATCATCCTGGCGCTCGATCTGCAGTTGGCCGAGACCAAGAAGTGGATGATCTCCACGATCACCGGCTTCGTACTGCTCGCCGCGTTCATCCCGGTGGTCACGCTCGCGGTCGTCGGCGACGACTCGGTGCGCTCGTTGTTCGACGGTCGCTACGTCATCGACGACTACTCGCTCGTGCTCAAGGGGCTGTTCCTGCTCGCTGCGTACGTCGTGGTGTTGATGAGCCAGACCGAACTCGAAGAGGGCGGCTACTACCAGGGCGAGTTCTACGTCTTGATGCTGTGCAGCGTGCTCGGCATGGTGATGATGGCATCGTCGCGCGACCTCGTGAGCATCTTCGTGGCGCTCGAATTGCTGTCGATCCCCGGCTACATGATGGCGGCCTGGAACAAGCGCAACCGCAAGTCGAACGAAGCGGGCGTCAAGTACTACCTGATGGGTGTGTTCGCATCGGCCGTGCTGCTCTACGGCATGAGCTTGCTGTTCGGCGTGACCGGCTCGACGCTGCTCACCGACATCGGCGCATCGCTCGCCGACGGCGACCTGATCGGCCTCGAAGTCGTCGCGGTCGTCTTCGTGATCTGTGGCTTCGCCTTCAAGATCTCTGCTGTGCCGTTCCACCAATGGGCACCTGACACGTACGAAGGTGCGCCGACCCCGGTCACTGCGTTCTTCTCGGTCGCGGCCAAGTCCGCCGGGTTCGTGGCGCTGATGACGCTGATCTTCATTGCGTTCCCCGGCGCCGACGAGGTGTACGAACCGCTGGTGTGGGTGATGGCGGCGCTCACGATGACGATCGGCAACGTGCTCGCACTTCGCCAGACCAACATCGTGCGAATGCTCGCCTACTCGTCGATCAGCCAGGGCGGTTTCATGCTGATGCCGCTCGCATTTGCCGGGAACCCCGACGCCACCGGCTCGGCGATGAACGCCGTGATGGTCTACCTGCTCGTCTACGCCTTCATGAACCTCGGTGCGTTCGCCATCGTGATCGCCGTGTCCCGCAAGACCAACAGTGGCGAGATCTCGTCGTTCGGTGGCCTGTTCGGCTACGCCCCCGGCCTTGCGGTGGCGATGACCATCTTGTTCGCATCGCTCGCAGGCATCCCGCCGCTCGGCGGCTGGTTCGCCAAGTTCAACGCCTTCAAGGCCGTGCTCGACGCAGGCACCAACGCCGCCTACGTACTCGCCGCCATCGCCGCGGTCAACACCGTCATCGCGGCGGCGTACTACATGCGAGTGCTTCGAGTGGTGTGGATGGACGATGCCCCCGACGGCGACACCAGCCCGGTCAACCCGCCAGCGCCCGTGGTTGCAGCCCTGGCGATCACCGTGATCGGCACGATCGTCGTCGGTGTCCTGCCGAACATCGTCGCCCGAGTCGGCGCGCTCGACGCGCTCACCGGCGCCTTCTCCGGCTGAGGCGGTCCAGATGCGGCGACCGACTGCGTTCCGCCGGCTCGTCGCTGCCCGGAGGCAGCTTCCTCACTGCGCGCCTTGCCTCACCGCCCCCGATCCCGACTGATTCTGATGAGTCCTCGTCTCAGGAAGTTCGAAGCATGACTGGATGACCGCTGAGATCCACGCCGAGATTGTGCGAACGGGCCGATTCCGTTCGAGCGGTTCATGGAGCTGGCGCTCTACGGCGTCGAGGGGTTCTACACCAAGGCCGACGGTGGGTCTGCTGGGCGCCGAGGTGATTTCATCACGTCACCGGAGGTCGGCCCGCTCTTCGGTGCGGTCATTGCTCGGTATCTCGACGCCGAGTGGAAGCGCATCGGGCAGCCCGAGGTCTTCACGGTTGTCGACGCCGGCGCAGGCCCTGGCACGCTCGCTCGTTCGGTGCGTGCCGCTCGACCTGAGTGTTCCGACGCGCTGCACTACGTGGCGGTCGAGATCTCGCCGGGCCAGCGTGAACGTCACCCCGACGGCGTCGAGTCGGAGCCGTCGATGCCGGCCGAACCGTTCGACGGTGTGGTGATCGCCAACGAACTGCTCGACAACCTGCCGTTTCGTCTCGCCGTGTTCGACCAGGGCTGGCGCGAGGCGTTCGTGCAGGCGGAGCGTGATGGCCGGTTCGTCGAGGTGCTGTCGACGCCGATCGACCCGGTGCCAGCGTTCCTGCCAACCGTGGCGCAGTTCGGAGCGCGAGCGCCGCTCGTCGACCGGGCAGCGGCCTTCGTCGATCGAGCTCGATCGCTCGTCCGGTCGGGTTCGGTCGTAGACGATCGACTACGGCACCCCGATCACGGCGATGCTCGCCGGTCGCCCGTACCGCGACTGGCTGCGGACCTACCGAAACAACGAGCGCGGCGAGCACTACCTCACCGAACCCGGAACGCAGGACATCACCATCGATGTACCGATCGATCAGCTCCCCGAACCCGACACCGTGCGCGCCCAGGCTCAGTTCCTTCGCTGTGGGGCATCGAGGAATTGGTCGACGAGGGCAAGCGCATCTGGCACGAGCAGGCATCGCGTCCTGGCCTCGAGGCGATGAAGATGCGCAGCCGCATCAGCGAATCCGAGGCATTGCTCGATCCCGACGGTCTCGGTGGCTTCCTCGTCGCCGAATGGCGCTCGTCGCAGGGCTGATCGGCCCACCGCCGATCGAGTCCGGCTGGTGACGTCGGCGATGTGCCGGTGACCTGATGATGTGGTGGCCCGACCCTGTGAGGGTCAGGCGGCGGGTTGTCGGCGTGTTGGTGGGCCGGTGGTGTGGATGGTGCCATCGGGGAGTGTGAGGGTGAGTTCTCGGTTGGGTCCGAGTGACACTGTCCAGCCGTCGTGGTGGATCTTGGTGTGGTGGATGGTGCAGACGGGGAGCAAGTTGGCGAGATCGGTGGTTCCGTTGTTGCGCCACCAGATGATGTGGTGGAGTTTGCAGCGGTCGTAGGCGACGGTGCAGCCGGGTATGGAGCAGCACGAGTACAGCGCTCGGAGTGCTCGTCGTTGGGCGCGGTTGGCGAGTCGGGTGGTGCGGCCGAGGTTCAGTTCGCCTGGTGCGTGGAGCACGACGCCGTTGCGAACGACGACGGCGGTGATGTCGGCGTCGCCGGCCAGTGTGGCGAGCACTCGGGCGGGGAGTTCGACGGGGATGGAGAACTCGACGGTTGGTCCGCGCTGACCTGGTGCGTCGGCATCGATGACTGCGACGAACTCCGAACGTCCTGGGCGTGTGCCGACACCGGTATCGATGACGAGTCGGGTGAGGGCGTGGGCGGTGAGGAACTGCTGCTTCTCGATGGGATCGGTGGGGCAGTGATCGGGTACGACTTCGGCGAACAACGATTCGACGGCGACGTCGAGGCGTGCGGCCATCTTGACCCCGGTGAGTGGGTCGAGGCGGGCGGTGAGGTTCCACATGCCTTCGGGGTCGACCCAGGTGCGCGCTCGTCCGGCGCGTCGTTGGTGTTGCAAGCGTTCCGAGCCGTCGTCGGTGTCGAGTCGTTTGGCCTCCAGCTCCAACCGTTTCGCGAACTGGTCGACGGTCGCTGCGGCGGCGACCGCTGCGAGTGCGTCGGCGCGTTCGATCAGTCGGGTGCGCGTGTCGCCGTCGAGGCGTTTGGAGGTGCGGGTGACGGCATCGATGTGTGCAGCGGTGATGTTGCCGTTGCTCAGCGCTGAGGCCAGCGATGGGGTTGCGTCGAGCGTGGTGGCTCGTTCGGTGGTCTTGGTTGCCTGGTCGAGCGATGTCTTGGCGGCGTCGGCGATGGTCTTTTCGGGGAATGAATCGACGGGACGAAGTTGGGTGACGAGTCCGGCGTGTTGGGCGGCGCACCATGCTTCGATCTCTCGTACCGCGATGAGCCCGTGGCGGACCAGATCGGCCGGTGCGGCAGGGTTCGTGCGCACCTCGGCGATGCGCTCGACCCGCTCGATCACCCCTGCGATCTCCATGCATCGAACCATAGAGAAGGGGTGTCACAGGGTTCGCAGGGCCCTCGATTCGATCGTGTCCCACCGGCCTGGGCGAAGAATCACATCCGCGGTAACCAGCGTGGTCTGCAAGGATCGGCCGATGGGTGATCTCGCAACCGACACCGCCGTCGAACAGACAGGGCCGTCGACCTTCACCTGCAACTTGTCGCCCGATTGGGAGATCTGGGGGCCGAACGGTGGCTACCTCGCGGCGGTTGCGATGCGGGCGGCGGGAGTCGCCAGCGGGCGCGCAGCCGGCATCGATCACTGCCCACTTCGTCGGGGCCGGCAGCAGTGCGCCGGTCGCCATCGACGTCGAGGTCAACCGGCACACGAAGGTCGCCGTCGTCGGTGACGGCCCGCGTGATCAGCCAGGAGGGCCGCCCGCTGCTGGTGGCCACAGTGTGGGGCGTCGACGGCGACCTCGCGGGCCTCGAGCATCACACCACGCTCGGCCCGCACGACGTGCCCGGCCCCGAAGCACTTCAGAGCGTCGAGGAACTGATGGGCGTGCAGGACGGACCGCCACGCCATCGGTTCTGGTCGAACATCGAGCAGCGACCCACCGAGTGGATCGCCGACTGGGAGAACCGTGAGGCATCGGAACCGTCGACTCGCGCCTGGGTCAAGTTCGTGCCCACCGCGACCTTCGCTGATCCGTGGGTCGATGCGTGCCGCTCGCTGATCCTGATCGACCTCGACTCGTGGCCGTCGGCCACCCGGGCCCACCTCGGCGACCTCGAACACTTCGCCCCCACCATCGAGGTGACCGCCCGCTTCATCGGATCGACGGCGAACGAGCCGTGGCTGCTGAGCGAAGCGAGCGCACCGGTCGCAACCGGTGGTCTGGTCGCTGGTGTCGGCCAGGTGTGGACCCGCGACCGCCAACTCGTCGCACTCGGAGGCAGCACACTGCTCTGCCGTCCCGCCGCCCGCCGACCCGACGGTCGTTGACGCCACCTCGTGTCCCGCCCGACGGTCTCGGTGGGTTCCTCGTCGCCGAATGGCGGGCCTGACCGGCCGCAGCGATCCGACAACGGAACCTCGACGGAAGTCGCCATCGCAACGATGCGCGAGTTTCTTCTCAAGTTCGGTTGCCCATGTGCCGATACCGCTTCGTGGGGGAGCGTCAGCCGTCGGTGTTCGACAGGGCACGGGTCGGTGAGCGGGATGCACTGGCCGAGCTGTGGCGAAACCACAACGCTGCCGTGTTGCGGTATCTCCGGGCCCGCCGCACTGTCTCGGCTGACGACGTGGCCTCACAGGTCTGGATCGACGTGGCAACCTCCATCCACCGTTTCGAGGGCGAGGCCGACGATTTCAGGCGCTGGTTGTTCACGATCGCCCATCGACGCGGGGTGGACTCGGTTCGACGGTCGGTGCGTGACGATCAGCTCGCTGTGCGTGCCAGCGACGATGTCGAGTCCAGCGATCGGCGCTGACGTGATGTTCGACCGCAACGGGTCCATCGACCGGGCGTTGGCGTTGGTGGCGTCGTTGCCCGATCAGATGGGCGCGGCCGTGATGCTTCGCGTGGTCAACGAGATGCCGGTGGCCGACGTCGCGGAGATCCTGCGCACGTCGGAGGGCAACGTTCGCGTGCTGGTGCATCGAGGCGTCGAACGCCTCCGCCGGAAATTGGCTGTAACGGATGACGACTCCCAGACGATGAGGGTGATGCCATGAGGATTTTCGACGACCCCGACGACGTGTTCCGCACCTTGCGGATGCCGGCGAACGACGTCGAGATCCGAGACGAGTCGCTCGTTGTCGACCTCATGGTCAGCGCCCACCCGACGTCCACAGGAGATCGCATGACCACCTCAACCCGTTTCGCCTCCCGTCGCGCCCGTGTCGGCGCACTGATTGCCGCCGGTGTGATCGGTTTCGGCGGGGTTGCCGCCGCGAGTCCGGGCGGGCTGGATCCGTTCGGCCTCGGCCCGGAGCAGGCGCCGGTGATCGAGGACGCAATCGTCGAGGACACCGTCGACGAGGAGACGACGCCCGAGACAACCGTCCCGGACGACACGATGCCGGAAGAAACAGTGCCGGAAGAAGACGTTCCCGAAGCGGTCGCTCCGGAGGAGATCAGCGTCGAGCGCTCTGCCGCCGACGAAGGCGACGTCGTCCTCGTCGAGCCGATCGATACGCCCATGTTCGTGGACAACCCGGACACGGCGTTCAACGAGGAGCTGTGCCTCCCGGGCAACCACGGCAAGACGGTGAGCGCCGTCGCTCGGGGTGAGGCGGGCTTCGAGGGCATCGACGTGCGTGACGCTGCCCAGTCCGATTGCGGCAAGAAGGACCTCGCAGAGGCCGACGACGACGACGCAGTCGATGGCGACGAGGCCGAGCAGCCGGAGGCCACCGAATCGGCTGCGCCGGACACCGACGACGACGAGAAGAAGGACTCCAAGAGCAACGGCAAGGCGTCGTCTGAGAAGCCCGGCAAGCCCGACTGCACCCGGCAAGAGCGGCGGCAAGGGGAAGAACGGCAAGTAGCCGGGCTGTGCGAGGCGCTGGTTGACGTCGGCGACTTCTTGCAGGGACCTCGCAACCGACACCGTCGTCGAACGGACACGGCCGTTGGTGATCTACCATCGCCTGCATGGCTGAACAGGGGAACGGCGACAAGCACGACACCATCGACGCGCTGAGCGCGGAGAACCGGACCTTCCCGCCATCGGAGGAGTTCAAGGCGAACGCGCTCGTCACCGGCACGTTCCTGTACGACCAGGCCGCCGAGGACGACGAGGCATTCTGGGCGCGGCAGGCATCGGGCCTCGTCGACTGGGCCAAGCCGTGGGACACGATCCTCGAATGGGACCTGCCGGACGCGAAGTGGTTCGTCGGCGGCGAACTCAACGTGGCCTACAACTGTCTCGACCGCCACGTGCTGGGCGGCAAGGGTGACAAGGTGGCCATCCACTGGGAAGGCGAGCCCGGTGACACCCGCACGATCACCTATCAGGACCTGCTCGACGAGGTCAGCCAGTTCGCCAACGTCCTCAAGGGCCTCGGTGTGCAACGCGGCGACCGAGTCAACATCTACCTCCCCATGGTCCCCGAAGCAGCGGTTGCGATGCTCGCCTGCGCTCGAATCGGCGCCGCCCACAGCGTGGTGTTCGGCGGGTTCTCGTCGCAATCGCTCGCCGATCGCATCAACGACGCCGAAGCCAAGGTGCTGATCACCGCCGACGGTGGCTACCGCCGCGGTGAGGTGTTCCCGCTCAAGCCCGCTGCCGACGAAGCCTGCGCCGACACCCCCACCATCGAACACGTCGTGGTGGTCAAGCGCGGCGGCAACGACGTCGACATGGTCGACGGTCGCGACCACTGGTACCACGACCTGATGGACGGGGCCTCCACCGACTGTCCCGCCGAGCCGATGGACTCCGAACAGCTGCTGTTCCTGCTCTACACCTCGGGCACCACCGGCAAGCCCAAGGGCATCATGCACACGTCCGGTGGCTACCTCACTCACGTCACCTACACCCACAAGTACGTGTTCGACCTGCACGCCGACACCGACGTGTTCTGGTGCACCGCCGACGTCGGTTGGATCACCGGGCACAGCTACATCGTGTACGGCCCGCTCTCCAACGGCGCCACCCAGGTGATGTACGAAGGTGTGCCGAACCATCCGGGCAACGACCGGTTCTGGGAGATCATCGAGAAGTACGGCGTCACGATCTTCTACACCGCCCCCACGGCGATCCGCACGTTCATGAAATGGGGTGCCTCAGAGCCTGCCAAGCACGACCTGTCGTCGCTGCGACTGCTCGGATCGGTGGGCGAGCCGATCAACCCCGAAGCGTGGATGTGGTACCAGGAACACATCGGCGGCGGGCGCTGCCCGGTGGTCGACACCTGGTGGCAGACCGAGACCGGCGGCATCATGATCAGCCCCCTGCCCGGTGCGACCACCACGAAGCCAGGTTCGGCGACGTTCCCGCTGCCCGGTGTGTCGACCGAGTTGCTCGACGACGAAGCGAACCGCGTCGACGTCGGCGGTGGCTACCTCACCCTCACCCGACCATGGCCGGGCATGCTCCGCGGCATCTGGGGTGACCCCGAGCGTTTCCGTGAGACCTACTGGTCTCGGTTCGAGGGCCGCTACTTCGCCGGCGATGGCGCCAAGCTCGACGACGACGGCTATCTCTGGCTGCTCGGCCGCGTCGACGATGTGATGAACATCTCCGGCCACCGCATCTCGACCACCGAGGTCGAATCCGCGCTCGTGTCGCATCCCGCCGTGGCCGAAGCGGCCGTGGTCGGTGCGACCGACGCCACCACGGGCCAGGCGATCATTGCGTACGTGATCCTGCGTGGGGGAGAGGATGTCGACTCCGAGAGCCTGCGTGCCCACGTTGCTGCCGAGATCGGCGCCATCGCGAAGCCGAAGCAGATCTACATCACCCCCGACCTTCCCAAGACCCGTTCCGGCAAGATCATGCGCCGCTTGCTCCGAGACGTCGCCGAAGGCCGCAACATCGGCGATACGACCACCTTGGCCGATGCCTCGATCGTCGACGAACTCCAGGCGAAGGCTGCAGCGAACGCCGACGACTGAGCCGGTGGCGGCGCGACGGCCGGCAGGCTGCGGTGTCTCAAGCTCGACCGGACGCGTGCCGATGAAGCTACATGGCCCCGCCTGACGGCTCTCGCGCTCCACGTATCCCCACGCTCTCATGGGAGTCGGTCGTCAACTCGTCCGATCCGCAGATCGAAGCCGAACAGACCACACCATCTGCAGGGTCGCCAGTGGCGGCTCCCGAGCGCGTCGCAGCGCCTGCGGTCACGGCGCCGCCGGTCGAGACGCCACCGATCGAGAACACCAGCCGATCGAGAAACCAGCCGTCGAGCCTGATCCGATCGCCTTGGTGCCGCTGACCCTCGATCTGGCAGTGCCCACCGCAGTTGCTTCGCCGTCAGTGCTCGCTGCTCCCATCTCGCCGGTCCAGCCCGATGTGGCGCCAGTGGCGCCGGTCGTTCCCGTCGCGCCGGTTTCGATTGCCGCACCCGTCGAGATGCCAGCGGTGATCGACGAGCCTCCGGCGGTTCGTACGGCCCCGCCCGCCCCGATCGTTCCGGTGCTCGGTGACGTCACCTCCGGTCCGGAGCTGCTCGCGCCGGCGCCCGACGTCGAGGCGCTCCCGGACATCCGCGAGGCCACGCCGGTTGCTCTGCCGAGCGGGCCGCTGCTTCCAACTGTTCCGACTCAGGCACCACGTCCGGCGGCCATATCGCACTTCGAATTCGATGCTGCGTCGGTCGCACCACCGCCGACCAAGCAGCCGCGCCGCCGCAAGAAGCGCAGTGGCGTGAAGCTGTTCGCGACGCTCGTGGTGCTCGGGGGCCTCGTCGCGGCCGGGGTCGTGTTCGGACAGCCGTACCTGTTCCCCAGCGATTGGGACGACACCACCGCCCCCTACGCAGAAACCGTCGAGGTGGTGCGAGGTGTCGACTTCGTCGAACCGTTGACGATCAGCCCCGAACCGTCTGCGGAATTCGCGGCTCGCCTGACCGCGCAGCTCGTTGCGCTGTCGCCCGAGGAACCATCCGAATGGCGTGCGCTCGGGTTGGCCACTGGCGTCGTCGACGATGCCACGTTGGCCCGGCAGCTGACCGGCTGGCGTGATGCGGTGTACTCCAGCGCCGACGGTCAGGTGTATCACGATGTCGGAGCGGCCGGCACCAGCCTCGACGCACAGCTGACCCAGGCGATGGTTGCGGCCTCGCTCGACCAGGAACTCGCGTGGTCGGCGGAGCAACCCCGACGCACGCTCGATGCGGCCGCGGCCACGTCCGGCGAAGTGCTGCGCCAGGCACGCGAAGTCCAAGCCGACTCGATGTTCGGTCAACCCGACGATCCAGCGCCGACTGCTCTGCTCGAGGGGCTGCCCGCCGTCGTTGCCTATCGGTTGCTCGCTCCGCAGGTGTTTGCCGAGTTCCCGGTGGACGGCCGCGCGAACCCGTTGGCAGGGCTCGCCATGAGTGGCCCGGCGCCGCTGGGCGACGTGCCGGCCCGTTTGGCCACTGCCCCCGTACCGGTCGACGGCGACACCATCGTGGCCTCACCTGTCGCTCAGGATCGATCGTTCTGGTTCCTGGTGTTCGGCGGTCTGCTCGATGCCCCGACGGCGTATCTGGCCAGTGAAGCGATCGTCGAGAACTCGGTGACCCACGCCGTTCGCGGCAGCACCGAGTGTGTCTATGCCACGTTCTCCGGTGGTGGTGTCGACGAGACCACGGCGTTGCGTTCGGCCCTCAACACGTGGGCCCAAGTGGCTCCCGTCGAGTTCGCGAGCGCCGTGACCGTGCTTCCCGACGGTGCCCTGCAACTGTCGTCGTGCGACCCGGGACCCGCCTTCAGCGCACCGCTGCGAACCAGCGCAGTCGCCGAATTGATCTCGTACCGTGCGCTGGAACTCGCCACGTCCACAGCGGTCGCCGAACGGGGTGGGAGCGATCCCGAGTTCGATTTCGCATGGAACCTGATCGCTCCGTCGAGCATGCCAGCCGATGTTGCGGCGCTTCCGGCGGGAACCCCACCGGATGCCATTGCCACCGCTGCGAGCGACGCTGTCGCAGCGTTCTACAGCCTCGCCGGCTGAGCCACGGTGTCGATCAGTCGCGGAAGTTCTGGAACTGCAGCGGGATCCCGACGTCTTCGGCCTTGAGCATGGCGATGACGTCTTGGAGTGCGTCGCGCTTCTTCGCCGACACCCGGATCGATTCGCCCTGGGTCTGACTGGAGGTGCCCTTCGCGGCCTTCTCCTTGATCAGTTTGTTGATCTCTTTGGCCTTGTCGGATGAGATGCCCACCTTGATCGTGACCACCTGGCGCACGGTGTTCTGTGTGGCGTCGACGACGTCGCCGTAGTCGACGCCCTTCAGTGACACGTTCCGCTTGACGAGTTTCTCCTCCAAGACGGTGCGCAGCGCGTCGAGGCGGTCACGACTGACCGTGGCAAGCGTGATCACCATCTCGTTCTGCTCGATCGTGGAGTTGGTGTTCTTGAAATCGAAGCGGTTGGCAATCTCGCGCTGCGCCTGGTCGACCGCATTGCGGACCTCCTGCGCGTCGACTTCGGATACGACATCGAACGTTGGCATGGCGTTCAGGGTAACGACCGGTACGCTCTCAGCGCTCAACCAATGGGTCGGTGCCCGAGCGGCCAAAGGGAGCAGACTGTAAATCTGCCGGCATTGCCTTCGAAGGTTCAAATCCTTCCCGGCCCACTCCATACGAAACGCCGGTGCTCGATGCACCGGCGTTTCGACGTTCTGGGCCCGGTTCACGCACGAGCCTGGATCGCTGCTGCGGCGTTGTGGACGCTGGCCAGTGATGATCGCGCTGCTCGTGTCCTCGACGCTCTCGGCGGGGGTGGTGGCCCGCGGATCGGGTGCCGAACTCGCGGGCGTTGCCGGTCGTGCGACGGCATCGGCAGACGCTGTCCGGGGTCGACAAGTCGTCATCACGCCGCCCGATTCGCCGTACACCTCAGGTGCCTGTGACACGCTGGCACCAGGTTTGCCGGGGCTCGCTGGAACTGCACGCGCCGCTCGCTACCACTGGGTCGGCACGTCGGTGCAGGGTCGACCGATCGTGGCCGAATACTGGGGTGCGGCCAATGCGACGGAGGTCGTCGTGGTCGTCGGACAGATCCACGGCAACGAGTGCTCTCCGACACTGTTCAGCGAAGGTGTGCGTCGTCGGTCCGTGTCGGCGAGGTATGGAACCTGGCTGATCCCCACGATCAATCCAGATGGGTACGCAGCGCACACTCGGCAGAATGCGAATGGCGTCGATCTCAACGCCGACGGCGGAGTGTTCTCGCAGCCGGAATCGCAGGCGCTTCGGCGGTTCGTCGCGCTGGTCGAGCCGTCGCTCACGATCCACGTCCATTCACCAAATGGGTTCGTCGGCTCGTGGCCGTACCGCACCTGGTCGAGAGCGGAGAGCATTTGCCGATCGATCGCGCTGACAGCAGGTCTGCGATGTGGGGCCAGCGCCGGAACCCGGTCCGAACGACGGCGTTGGTTCCTCTGGCAGGGGCTGCAGGACCTGGGTGGCGAGTCGCTGTTGGTCGAGTTGCATGCGGTGTCCGATGCCGAGGTACCAACCGCACGTCCCCGGCCGGCGACGCGCAGCGTTGGTGCGGTCACCGCCGAGGTCGAGCGCATTCTCGACGTGCTCGACCGGTCGATCCCCTGACCAGTCTGGCGGTCGACGACACAGCTGGTGGAGCGACCCGCCCGTCAGAGCATGAGCTGCATCACGGCCACGTCGAGCCACCTGTTGAACTTGCGGCCCACTTCGCGTTCGACGCCCACCAGTTCGAACCCGCACGCCGTGTGGAGCTGGCGTGACGCCGTACCGCTGGTCTCGATGCGCGCCATGATCGAGTGGAAGCCCGAATCGGCGGCGATGCCGATCACGTGCTGCATCAGCTGGCGCCCGATACCCAGTCGAGGGTGTTCGCGTGACACGTACACCGAGTCCTCGACCGTGGTGCGGTAGGCGGCGCGTTCTTTGTACGGCGACAACGATGCGAAGCCCACGACCTCGTCGCCGATCGAGGCCACCACGGCAGAGAAGGCCCCTGAGCGTTCGGAGATCCAACGGCGTTGTTCGTCCAACGTGCGCGGCACCAGATCGAACGTGCTCGTGTGACTCTGGACCTCGACGTTGTAGATCGCCATGATCGCTGCGGCATCCTCGAGCGTCGCGAGGCGCACGACCACGGCATGGGGGCCCGAGCCGGCATCGGCGGAGACTGAGGGTGTCGCTGACACGACGATCGAGAGTAGTGCCCGTTGCTGCAAATGCCGCGGTGGTTGTGTTGGCGGCGCCGGTACACTCCTGCCCTTGGTCGCGGCCCTGCCGTGCCCCGAAGGGTGCCCCAGGTACCGATACAAACGGTGCTTGCACCTGTCAAGAACGCCCTCTTAGCTCAGTCGGTAGAGCACAGCCATGGTAAGGCTGGTGTCGTGGGTTCGATTCCCACAGAGGGCTCGACCAAGTGGTCGGGCATCCGCTCGGCCACGAGCCAAACCCCCGGCGGCGTAGCTCAGTTGGTCAGAGCATCCGGCTCATAATCGGAAGGTCATCGGTTCAAGTCCGATCGCCGCTACCAGACAGTCAGACAATCAGATCCACCACGGATTATCACCTCAGGAGTCAAGAGGACAATGAGCAAGCAGAAGTTCGAGCGCAACAAGCCGCATGTGAATATTGGCACGATGGGTCATATTGACCATGGGAAGACGACGTTGACGGCGGCGATTTCGAAGACGTTGTCGGAGCGTGGGTTGGCTGAGTTCACTGATTTCGAGGGGATTGACAAGGCGCCGGAGGAGAAGGCGCGTGGTATCACGATCTCGATTTCGCATATTGAGTATGAGACGGAGAATCGTCATTATGCGCATGTGGACATGCCGGGTCATGCTGACTACATCAAGAACATGATCACTGGTGCTGCGCAGGTTGATGGTGCGATTTTGGTGGTTGCGGCGACTGATGGTCCGATGCCGCAGACGCGTGAGCATGTGTTGTTGGCCCGTCAGGTTGGTGTGCCGTCGATCATCGTGGCGTTGAACAAGGCGGACATGGTTGATGACGAGGAGCTCATCGAGCTCGTCGAGCTCGAGGTTCGTGATTTGTTGAACGAGTATGAGTTCCCTGGTGATGACACTCCGGTGGTGCAGGTCTCGGCGTTGAAGGCGCTCGAGGGTGATGCTGAGTGGCAGGAGAAGATCATGGAGTTGATGGCTGCTGTTGACAGCTTCATTCCGGAGCCGGTGCGTGAGTTGGACAAGCCGTTCTTGATGCCGATCGAGGATGTGTTCACGATCACGGGTCGTGGCACTGTGGTGACGGGCAAGGTCGAGCAGGGCATCATTCACACTGGTGATGAGATCGAGATCGTTGGGTTGCGTGATACGCAGAAGACGACGTGTACGGGTGTTGAGATGTTCCGTAAGTTGCTCGATGAGGGCCAGGCGGGTGACAACATTGGTGCGTTGTTGCGTGGTACGGGCAAGGAGGATGTGGAGCGTGGTCAGGTGCTCTGCAAGCCGGGCAGCATCACGCCGCACACTGATTTCGAGGGTCAGGTGTATGTGTTGAGCAAGGACGAGGGTGGCCGTCACAAGCCGTTCTTCAACAATTATCGTCCGCAGTTCTTCTTCCGGACGACGGATGTGACTGGCACGATCGAGTTGCCGTCCGGGACCGAGATGGTGATGCCTGGTGACAACGTGGAGATCACGGTGCAGTTGGGGAAGCCGATCGCGATGGACGAGGGTCTCCGTTTCGCTATTCGTGAAGGTGGCCGCACTGTTGGTGCCGGCCGCGTCACCAAGATCCTGAAGTGATTTGATCCGATTCAGGATCCGAGAGAGAGAAGTTCGACATGGCCAAGAGTGACAAGCGGGTCAAAGTGACCCTCGAGTGCACCGAGTGCAAACGACGCAACTACATCACGATGAAGTCCAAGGTCAACGACCGTGAGCGTCTCGAGATGAAGAAGTACTGCGCCAACGAGCGTCAGCACACCCTCCACAAGGAGACCCGCTGACCCCCAGGCGCTGACAGACGGGCAGCGAGTGCGGTCGGAAACGACCACAGTCAGCCTTCTGGGATCGCTGGTACCCTCGACTGGGTACTCGGCGCATCCCGCCCGAGGGCAGTAGCTCAGCTGGTAGAGCATCGGTCTCCAAAACCGACGGTCGGGGGTTCGAGTCCCTCCTGCCCTGCCCACCACCGAACGAGAAATCACCGACATTGTGTCAATGGACGATCTGAACCGCGAGCAGAAGCGACAGCTTCGCAAGATGGGTGCCCTGGACGAGCAGGGCAAGCCCACGCGCGCCCAGAAGCAGGCACCGAAGAAGAAGTCCGACCGGGTCGGACCTCGTCAGTATCTGCGCGAAGTGCGCGACGAGATGCGCAAGGTCGCCTGGCCGCAGCGGCCAGAGGTCAAGCGGTACTCGATCATCGTGATCATCACCGTCGTGATGTACACCGCGCTCGTCGGCGGCCTCGACTTCGTGTTCAGCGAACTCTCCCAGTGGTTCTACTCGAGCTGACACTGACATGACCGACGACCTGACTGAGACCACTGACATGAGCAACGACGAAGCCATCACCGACGAGGCCGCGAGCCTCGTCGATCTCCTCCCCACCGGCGACGCCGACGTCCTCGCCGACGAGGCCGAGACCGACGACGAGTCCGACACCGGCTCCGCCGTGCCGGGAAGTCTGACACCACCACCGACAGACCCGGCGCTGACGAAGATGCCGCGCCGGGTCCGTTCCCGGGCAGACACCGATGGCGCGACCGACGACGAGTCCGACGCAGACGACGAGGTGTCCGACGCGATCGACACGAAGAGTCCGAGCCCGAACCCGTCGACGACCCCACGATGCGCCCAGGTCAGTGGTACGTCGTGCACACGCAGAGCGGCTACGAGAAGAAGGTCACCGCCAACCTCGAGGCGCGCATCCAGTCGATGAACATGGAAGACAAGATCTACGAGATCGTCATCCCCATGGAAGAGGTCGACGAATTCAAGAACGGCAAGAAGCAGACCGTGCAGCGCAAGGTCTTCCCCGGTTACCTGCTCGTACGGTGCCAGATGGACGACGAGTCGTGGTACTGCGTTCGCAACACGCCGGGCATCACCGGCTTCGTCGGTCAGAGCAAGCACGGCCAGAAGCCGACGCCGCTCTCGCGCCGTGAGGTCAAGACGTTCCTCACGCCCAAGACCGAGGGCGTCGACGCGGCGCCTCGTCGCAAGGCGAAGCTCGATTACGAAGAGGGCGAGAGCGTCCGCGTGAAGGAAGGCCCGTTTGCCGACTTCACCGGCGAAATCGCCGAGATCAACGCCGACCACATGAAGCTCAAGGTCCTCGTCAACATCTTCGGTCGCGAGACCCTGGTCGAGATGGACTTCAGCCAGGTCGCCAAACTCTGATTCGCCACCGGCGACGGAACACTCACACGTAAAGGAACATCGCCATGGCGAAGAAAAAAGTACTCACGGTCGTCAAGATCCAGATCGAGGCCGGCAAGGCCAGCCCTGCGCCGCCAGTCGGCACCGCGCTCGGCCCGCACGGCATCGCAATCATGGATTTCGTCAAGGCGTACAACGCCCAGACCGAGGCCCAGGCCGGCACCGTGGTGCCGACCGAGATCACGATCTACGAGGATCGCACCTTCGATTTCGTGCTCAAGACCCCGCCCACCGCGGTGTTGATCCGCGAGATGGCCGGATTGCCGAAGGCATCGAGCAACCCGGGTTCCGAGGTTGCAGGTTCGATCACCGAGGCGCAGGTCGAAGAGATCGCCACCATCAAGATGCCCGACCTGAACGCCAACGACATGGATGCTGCCAAGCTCCAGGTCCGCGGTACCGCCCGGAGCATGGGCATCGAAGTCAAGTAATCGTTGCACCGGGGGTCAGACCCCCGATGCAATCCACCAACGCCACGACCGGGACGACCTCGCCCGGCGGGCCAACCACTGAGGGAGACAGAAAATGTCAGGCAAGAAGTACGCAGACGCGCTGAAGAAGTTCGACCGCGACCAGTTCTACGGTCCGGCCGAGGCCGTTGGTCTCGTCAAGACGATGGCATCGGCCAAGTTCGACGAAGGTGTCGACGTGTCGATCCGTCTCGGCGTCGACCCCCGCAAGGCCGACCAGATGGTGCGCGGCACCGTCGCGCTGCCCGCCGGAACCGGCAAGGACATCCGTGTTGCGGTGTTCGCCACCGGTGAAGCCGCCGACCAGGCCCGTGAAGCCGGAGCCGACATCGTCGGCGCCGATGATCTCCTCGCCGAGGTCGAAGGCGGCAAGATGGACTTCGATCTCGTGATCGCCACACCCGACATGATGCCGACCGTCGGTCGTCTCGGTCGAGTGCTCGGCCCTCGTGGTCTGATGCCCAACCCGAAGACCGGCACGGTCACCCCCGACGTCGGCAAGGCCGTCCAAGACTTCAAGGGCGGCAAGGTCGAGTACCGCACCGACCGCTACGGCAACGTGCACGTGCCGCTCGGCAAGGCCAGCTTCGAGCCGGCCGCGCTCGAGCAGAACTTCCGTGCGGTGATCGACGAGATCCAGCGCGCGAAGCCGGCATCGGCCAAAGGTCGGTACCTGCGCAAGATCACCGTGTCATCGACCATGGGCCCCGGTGTCCACGTCGACACGGGTCGGCTCAAGCCGGAGTAGAGTTCAAGATCCACATATCCGGTCGCTCGCCAGAGACCGTTGGTCCGCCGCCGTGCGGGTAATGAATCCGCGGATTCGCCAACCGAGGTGCATATCGCCGAAGAACCACCCTGTTTGCAGCGTGGGCTCCTCGTCGGTGTTCGCATCTGATGCGAGCACCACGAGTTGAGCGAGAGGAGGTATGCACACATGACAACGAACCCACGACCCGACAAGGTCGCAACCGTCAAGGAGATCACCGAGAAGCTGAACAACAGCGTCGCGGTGTTCGTCTCCGAGTACCGGGGGATGTCGGTCGGCCAGTTGGCCAATCTTCGAATCCCGCTGCGCGCGGCCGGTGCCGAGCACAAGGTGTACAAGAACACCCTGGCCCGCATCGCCGCAACGGACGCCGGCTACGAAGGACTCAACGAGCATCTGCTCGGACCGACGGCGCTCACGTTCGTCACCGGTGATTCGGTGGCGGCCGCAAAGGCGCTGCTCGACCAGAGCAAGGCGAACCCGCTGCTCGTCATCAAGGGCGGAATGTTGGGCAGCAGCCCGATGTCCGCCGATGACGTCAAGGCACTCGCCAGCTTGCCGTCGCGCGAAGAACTGCTGGCCCGTCTGGCCGGCGCGTTCCAGGCGCCACTGGTCAAGACCGCTGGTCTGCTTCAGGCGCTCCCGCGAAACTTCGCCTACGGCTTGTCGGCACTCATCGAAAAGCAGTCGGCCGACGAGGTCGCCTGATCCACCCCACGTACTGAACCAACGAACTGAAAACAGGAGAAAACAATGTCCACCAAGGAAGAAGTCCTCGAGGCGATCAGCAACATGACCGTCATCGAGCTCAAGGAACTGCTCGACGCCTTCGAAGAGAAGTTCGACGTCACCGCTGCTGCACCGATGGCAGTTGCTGCCGCGGCCCCGGCCGGCGGTGGCGGCGACGCTGCTGCTGAAGAGGAGAAGGACGAATTCGACGTCGTCCTCGAGAGCGCCGGCGCTCAGAAGATCCAGGTCGTCAAGGTCGTCAAGGACCTGCTCGGCGTGGGCCTGAAGGACGCCAAGGACCTCGTCGACGCTGCGCCGAAGGCGCTGATGGAGAAGGCCAGCAAGTCTGATGCAGAAGCTGCCAAGGCCAAGCTCGAAGAAGTCGGCGCCACCGTCGAACTGAAGTGACTCCTGCGCCTGCGGGCGTTCGAAGCACCACGTGAAGCAACACCCCGGGGGTCAGCTCCCGGGGTGTTGCGCGTCACGATGCGATGACAGTTCGTCCCGAATGCTTGACATCCGCGGGCGATTTCTTTACCTTGACCGGCAATTCAGCGAATGCCCCCGTCCCGCTCGACGAAACTGCGTCGAGGGCGGTTGACGTTGTGCGTCCCGCACCGATAGCATTGCCCGTTGCCGTGTGTCACCTGTTCCCCCACCGTCCCTTCGGTCTGGATCAGCGCGCCCGGCATCACGTCGCAGCATTCTGCGTCGTCCACCCTCGATTTTTTGGAGAGTGATCCGTGGCGACTCGTCCCGTGTCCCGTGAACGCTATTCGTTCGGCAACCTCAAGGAGCCGCTCGAACTCCCCGACCTGATCGCGATCCAGCGGGAAAGTTTCGAATGGTTCCTCAACGAGGGCCTCGCGAACACCTTCCGCGACATCAGCCCGATCAAGGACTTCTCCGAGTCGCTCCAGCTCGAGCTGGAATTCGACCCGTTCGACGAAGACCTGCGCCCGCCGCCGAAGTTCACGGTGGAGGAGTGCAAGGAAAAGGACATGACCTACAGCGCGCCGGTGTTCGTGCGCGCCCGGTTCATGAACCGCAACACCGGTGAGATCAAGGAACAGACCGTCTTCATGGGCGACTTCCCGATCATGACCGACAAGGGCACGTTCATCGTCAACGGCACCGAGCGCGTCGTCGTGTCGCAGCTGGTCCGCAGCCCCGGCGTCATCTTCGAGCCGGGCGAGCGTTTCCGCCTCCGCAACCTCACCAAGCACCAGCTCGTCAAGGGCACCATCCACCCGTACCGCGGTGAGTGGATGGAGTTCGACGTCGAGCACAAGCCCGGCAAGGACGTCACCGCCGGCACCCGCGTGGCCCGCAAGCGTCGCCTCGGCATCTTCACGATGCTGCGTGCGCTCGGCTACGACGAAGAGAACGCCCCCGGCTTCCTCGACCGGTTCGTCAACCACTTCGACTTCCTCGAAGGCCAGTGGGACAAAGAGCGCGACATCGCTCCCACCCAGGACGAGGCACTCGTCGAGATCTACAAGCGTGCACGCCCAGGCGAGCCGCCCACGGTCGAGTCGGCCAAGGCCTACTTCCGCAACGCGTTCTTCGAGAGCCGTCGCTACGACCTCAGCCGGGTCGGTCGCTACAAGCTCAACCGCAAGCTCGGCGACGAGGTCGCAGGACTCGGTGCGCTGTTCGGCCTCGACGGTGCGGTCAACGCCGAGGGCGAGCCGTTGCTCGACCTTCCCGCCGAAGACCAGAACGTGCTCAGCCGTTGCGAGGTGCTCGCATCGATCACCTACATGCTGCACCTCGTCAAGCAGGAGCCCGGCTACCGCCTCGACGACCAGGACCACTTCGCGAACCGGCGTATCCGCTCGGTCGGCGAACTGATCCAGAACCAGGTCCGTATCGGCCTGAGCCGCATGGAGCGCGTCGTGCGTGAGCGCATGACCACCCAGGACGTCGAGGCGATCACGCCACAGACGCTCATCAACATCCGCCCGGTCGTGGCAGCGATCAAGGAGTTCTTCGGAACCTCCCAGCTGTCGCAGTTCATGGACCAGGTCAACCCGCTGTCGGGCCTCACCCACCGTCGTCGCCTGTCGGCGCTCGGCCCGGGCGGTCTGTCGCGTGAGCGTGCCGGCTTCGAAGTGCGAGACGTGCACTTCAGCCACTACGGCCGCATGTGCCCGATCGAAACGCCAGAAGGCCCGAACATCGGCCTGATCGGTGGTCTGTCGACCTACGCCCGCGTCAACGAGTTCGGCTTCATCGAGAGCCCGTATCGCGAGGTCATCGACGGCAGGGTCACCGGCAAGATCGTCTACATGGCCGCCGACGAAGAAGAGAACTACGTCGTCGCCCAGGCCAACACGCCGCTGGAAGACGACGGCAGGATCCGTGCCGAGCGCACGCTCGTGCGTCGTTCGCCGCAGGCCGCCAGCCTCGAGGACCTGCGCAAGATGCTCGAAGCCGAGAGCTTCTTCGGCGCCACCACCGACATCGGTTATGTGCCGCCCGAAGAGGTCGACTTCATCGACGTGTCGCCGAAGCAGATCGTGTCGGTCGCCACGGCGCTGATCCCGTTCCTCGAGCACGACGACGCCAACCGCGCCCTGATGGGTGCCAACATGCAGCGCCAGGCCGTGCCGCTGGTGCGCGCCGAAGCGCCGTACATCGGCACCGGCATCGAGAACCGTGCCGCCCGTGACGCCGCCGACCTGATCCAGGCGATCGACGACGGCGAGGTCACCGAGGTGTCGGGCGAGTCGATCACGGTCCAGTACAAGACCGAAGGCAAGCGCGTCTACCGACTCGCCAAGTTCCGCCGGTCGAACCAGGACACCTGCATCAACCAGCGGCCCCGCGTGGTCGAGGGCGACAAGGTGTCGAAGGGCTCGATCATCGCCGACGGTCCGTCGACCGACGAGGGCGAGCTCGCCCTCGGCAAGAACCTGCTCGTGGCATTCATGCCGTGGGAGGGCTACAACTTCGAGGACGCGATCATCCTGTCCGAGCGACTGGTGAAGGACGACGTGCTGACGTCGATCCACATCAAGGAGCACGAGGTCGATGCCCGTGACACCAAGCTCGGCCCGGAAGAGATCTCACGTGACATCCCGAACCTGAGCGACGACATCCTCGCCGACCTCGACGACCGCGGCATCATCCGCGTGGGCGCCGAAGTCGGCCCCGGTGACGTCCTCGTCGGCAAGGTCACGCCGAAGGGCGAGACCGAGCTGACCCCCGAAGAGCGCCTGCTGCGCGCCATCTTCGGTGAGAAGGCTCGCGAGGTCCGCGACACCAGCCTCAAGGTGCCGCACGGCGAGGTCGGCAAGGTCATCGACGTCAAGGTGTTCAACCGCGACGACGGCGACGAGCTGCCGCCGGGCGTCAATCAGCTCGTGCGGGTGTACGTCGCGCAGAAGCGCAAGATCAGCGTCGGCGACAAGCTCGCTGGTCGCCACGGCAACAAGGGCGTCATCTCCAAGATCCTGCCGATCGAGGACATGCCGTTCACCGCTGATGGCCAGCCGGTCGACATCATCCTCAATCCGCTCGGCGTGCCGAGCCGAATGAACGTGGGTCAGGTGCTCGAAGCGCACCTCGGATACTGCGCACGTTGGGGTTGGACCAACCCGGACGGCACCAAGGTCGGCGACGACCCGATCCGCGGCACCGAGACCAAGACACGACCCAACACCAAGCCCGCCACGTTCGTGGCGACGCCGGTGTTCGACGGTGCGAACTGGGACGAGAAGGAGAAGTCGCTCGATCATCCGACGATCCAGGAGATCCTCGAGCAACTCAACCCCGAAGCAGCCAGCGGCGACCGCCTGGTCGGCATGAACGGCAAGCTCGACCTCTACAACGGTCGCACCGGCGAGCAGTACGACAACCAGATCACCTGCGGGTACATGTACATCTTGAAGCTGGCCCACCTGGTCGACGACAAGATCCACGCCCGTTCCACCGGCCCGTACTCGATGATCACCCAGCAGCCGCTCGGCGGCAAGGCCCAGTTCGGTGGCCAGCGCTTCGGTGAGATGGAAGTGTGGGCCCTCGAGGCCTACGGAGCGGCGTACTGCCTGCAGGAGCTGCTCACCATCAAGTCCGACGACGTGCTCGGCCGTGTCCGTGTGTACGAAGCAATCGTGAAGGGCGACAACATCCCCGAACCGGGTGTGCCCGAGAGCTTCAAGGTGCTGATGAAGGAGATGCAGGCACTCTGCATCAACGTCGAAGTGCTCACCGAGGACGGTCACGAGATCGAGATGCGCGACCTCGACGACGAGGTGTATCGCGCTGCCGAAGAACTCGGCATCGACATCTCGCGGCCCGAGCGCGGCACCGACGAAGACGACGCACGGCGCGAAAGGAAAAGCCGAACGCGCCGCCAACCGCTACTAGGGGTCAGACCCCAGGCGTGATCTTCCACCGACGATCACGCCGACGCCAAACGATCACTCCTGGGGTCTGACCCCTGGGGTGATCGAAGCCCCGAACGAAGACAACGAAGACCGACGCGAAAGAGAAAAACATGCTCGACGTCAACATGTTCGACCAACTGAAGATCCGCTTGGCCACGGCGGACCAGATCCGCAACTGGTCGCACGGTGAGGTGAAGAAGCCCGAGACGATCAACTACCGCACACTGCGTCCCGAGAAGGACGGCTTGTTCTGCGAGAAGATCTTCGGGCCGACCCGCGACTGGGAGTGCTACTGCGGCAAGTACAAGCGCGTCCGCTTCAAGGGCATCATCTGCGAGCGCTGCGGCGTCGAGGTCACCCGCTCGAAGGTTCGTCGCGACCGCATGGGCCACATCGAGCTGGCCGCACCTGCCGTCCACATCTGGTACCTGCGCGGTACCCGGTCGTGGCTCGCCTACCTTCTCGCCGGCATCGAGCCGAAGGAAGAGCTCAAGGCCAAGCAGCTCGAAAAGGTCATCTATTTCGCTGCTCACCTCGTCAGCTGGGTCGATGAAGACGGTCGCCACGAAGCGCTGTCGAACCTCGAAGCCGAATACCTCGAAGAGCGCGACGCCATCCAGAAGGAGATGGAGATCGCCATCGATCGTCGCTTCAAGGAGCTCGAAGAGACCGCTGCTCAGGCCGAAAAGGAAGACGCCAAGGCTGCGGATCTGAAGAAGATCCAGAAGGAAGCCGACAAGGAAGTCGAAGGCATCCGCGAGCGCTACGAAATCGAGCTCGACCTGGTCGCTCGCACGTGGGACGAGTTCAAGTCGCTGCACGCTCGCAAGATCATCGAAGACGAAATGCTGTGGCGCGAAATGCGCGACAAGTACGGCGAGTACTTCGAAGGTGGCACCGGCGCCGAGGCGATCAAGTCGCTCATCGACCGCATCGACTTCGACGAAGAGGAGATCAAGCTCCGCAACGCCATCGACCCGCAAGAGGGCCAGAAGCCGCTCAGCGCCCAGCGCAAGCAGAAGGCCATCAAGCGCCTCAAGATCGTGGCGTCGTTCAACAACCGTGACGAGCACGGCCGGCGCACGAACGACCCGAAGGCCATGATCCTCGATGTCGTTCCGGTGATCCCGCCGGAACTGCGTCCGATGGTGCAGCTCGACGGTGGCCGTTTCGCGACGTCCGACCTCAACGACCTCTACCGCCGCGTGATCAACCGCAACAACCGACTCGAGCGCCTGCTCAACCTCGGTGCGCCGGAGATCATCATCAACAACGAAAAGCGCATGCTGCAAGAGGCCGTCGACGCACTGTTCGACAACGGTCGCCGTGGCCGGCCGGTGACCGGGCCGGGCAACCGTCCGCTCAAGTCGCTGTCCGACATGCTCAAGGGCAAGCAGGGTCGGTTCCGTCAGAACCTGCTCGGCAAGCGCGTCGACTACTCGGGCCGTTCGGTCATCGTGGCCGGCCCGACCTTGCGTCTGCACCAGTGCGGTCTGCCGAAGCTGATGGCGCTCGAACTGTTCAAGCCGTTCGTCATGAAGCGCCTCGTCGACCTCGAATTGGCGCAGAACATCAAGACCGCCAAGCGCATGGTCGAGCGTCGCCGCCCGCAGGTGTGGGACGTGCTCGAAGACGTCATCAAGGAGCACCCGGTGCTCCTCAACCGTGCGCCGACGCTGCACCGCCTCGGCATCCAGGCCTTCGAGCCGGTGTTGGTCGAGGGCAAGGCCCTGCAGATCCATCCGCTGGTCTGCACCGCCTTCAACGCCGACTTCGACGGTGACCAGATGGCCATCCACGTGCCGCTGTCCGCCGAGGCGCAGGCCGAGGCCCGCGTCCTGATGCTCAGCGCCAACAACATCTTGTCGCCGGCATCGGGTCGCCCGATCGTCACGCCGTCGCAGGACCTGATCATCGGTGGCTACTACCTCACCGAGGCCGTCGATGGCGGCAAGGGTGAAGGTCGCACGTTCCGTCACCTGTGGGAGGCCTTGCGCGCCTACGACGAAGGAACCCTCGAGCTCCACGCCAAGATCAACATGCGTCCCCCGGGCCACGAGCCGTTCGAATCGACGGTCGGTCGCGTCCTCTTCGAAGAGGCGCTGCCCGACGACTACACCGAGCAGTTCGGCCACTTCAACGAGACGGTCAAGAAGAAGGAGATGGGCGTCATCGTCGAACGCCTCTCCGACAACTACGACAAGTCCGTTGTCGCCGACGCGCTCGACAAGTTGAAGAACCTCTGTTACCGGTTCGCGACCCAGTCGGGTCTGACGGTGTCGATCGACGACGTCCGCACCCCGGCCGCCAAGCGTGCGCTCCTCGACGACTTCGAAGAGCAGGCCGACAAGGTCGAGAAGCAGTTCCGTCGCGGCATCATCACCGACGGCGAGCGCCGCCAGCAGGAAGTTCGCATCTGGACCGACGCCACGGCGCAGGTGCAGGCGGCCATGGTCGCCGAGTTCGAGCAGCAGCGCTTCAACCCGATCCAGATGATGGTCGACTCGGGAGCCCGAGGAAACATGACGCAGATGCGTCAGATCGGCGCCATGCGCGGCCTCGTGGCCAACCCGCGTGGTGACATGATCCCTCGTCCGATCAAGTCGAACTTCCGTGAGGGTCTCGAAACCCTCGAGTACTTCATCGCTACGCCGGGTGCCCGTAAGGGTCTCGTCGACACCGCGCTTCGTACCGCCGACTCCGGCTACCTGACTCGTCGCCTCGTCGACGTGGCCCAGGAACTGATCGTGCGCGAACTCGACTGCGGCTCGACACTCGGCGTGTGGATCGAGAACGTGTCGGCCGACACGGCGAACCGTCGCTCGTACCTCGAGACCAAGCTCTACGGCCGTGCGTTGCTCAACGACACCGAGCTCGCATCACCGATGGAGAAGGACGGCGAATCGCACTCGATGCTGCCGCGCAACACCATCGTCGGCGACGAGGAGATGGAAGCACTCCGCGACGACGAGAACATCGAACGTCTGCGGGTTCGTTCCGTGCTGACGTGCGACGCCGAACTCGGCGTGTGCGCAATGTGCTACGGCCGTTCGCTGGCCACCGGCAAGATGATCGAACTCGGCGAGGCCGTTGGCGTCATCGCCGCTCAGTCGATCGGCGAGCCTGGCACCCAGCTGACGATGCGTACCTTCCACACCGGTGGTGTGGCGGGCAAGGACATCGCCGGCGGTCTGCCCCGCGTGGTCGAGCTGTTCGAGGCTCGTACCCCGAAGGGTTCGGCCCGCCTCGCCAAGGCGACCGGCGTGCTGCGCCTGCGTGAGGACGAGGGCAAGGGCATCCCGGTCGTCGTGATCGACGATGCCGGCGAGGAGCACGAGGTCGTGCTGCCGCTCGGTGCTCGTCCGATCGTCGAAGACGGCCAGGACGTCAAGGCCGGCGACCCGCTCACCGATGGTCCCTTCGATCCGAAGGAGATCATGGAGATCAAGGGCATCCGCGAAACGCAGCTGTACCTGGTCGAAGAGGTCCAGCGGGTCTACCGCGACCAGGGTGTGTCGATCCACGACAAGCACATCGAGCTGATCGTGCGTCAGATGACGCGCCGGATCGGTGTGCAGGAGCCCGGTGGCACCACGTTCCTGCCGGGCGAGCGCGTCGACTCGAAGCGCTTCCGCGACACCAACCGTCGCATGGTCGAAGAGTCGCTGCGTCCCGCCGAGGGCCGTCCAGAACTGATGGGCATCACCAAGGCCTCGCTCGCTACCGAGTCGTGGCTGTCGGCGGCGTCGTTCCAGGAGACCACCCGGGTGCTCACCGAGGCCGCCATCGACGGCCGAGGCGACAGCCTGATCGGGCTCAAGGAGAACATCATCATCGGTAAGCTCATCCCGGCTGGTACGGGCATGATGAAGTACCGGGAATTCGCCATCGAGGCGCCCGAGTACGAGCCGATGTCGTTCTACTCGAGCGAAGGCGAAGAAGAGGATCCGGCAGCATTCCTGGCCGGCCTCGAAGGTTCGTACGAGCCAGAGGCCGCTCCGGCGGCTGCCGAGCCCATCGGCTGACGTCCGATCACCACGAACTGACGCAACGACCCGGGCCACGTGCCCGGGTCGTTGCGCGTCCCGAGAGCACGCGAGGCGATGAGCCAACCGCCCAAATGTCGTCACTTGGCTCATCGCCTCGGCGGTAGACATAGGTCGTGAGACGACGTATGGTCGCGGTGTGGGGAGAGGTTCCAAGCCGCTGGGTGATGTCGACACCTCGATCATGGCCGTCCTCGCCGATGGTGATCTCCACGGGTACGCGATCTTGTCCGAGGTGCGAGACCTGAGTGACGGCCGGGTGCGTCTGGGCACGGGCACGCTCTATGGCGCCCTCGAACGTCTGCAGGACAACGGATGCGTGGCAGCAGTTGGCGCCGAAGTCGTCGATGGACGTGAGCGTCGGTACTACCGCCTCACCGACCACGGCCGAGGAGCGCTCGCGTCGGAACTGGAGCGGCGCGAGCAGCTGCTGAACGCGGCCAGGCACCGTCTGGCAGGTGCGTCGTGAGCGCGCCGTTGCGGCTCCGGTGTGCGTTGCATGCGTTCCCGCGGAGATTCCGTGGCCAGCGCTCCGCAGAGATCGAAGCGACCTTCCACGAAGCCGAACTTGCCGGCGAGCGCCGTCCGTACGGTGCCCACGCGCTTGCGGACGTCGTGCTCGCCGGATGGGCCGAACGCGCCCGCAGCCGCCCGCCCCTCGGCGTCTACTTGAAGTACCGACTGTTCGATGGACGACTCGAACCGCGCTGGCACCCTTGGATGCTCGACGATGTCCGAGGCCTGTTCGGGCTCCGCCGATTGGTCTGGATTCTGTCCCCCTTGTGGGTCTCCTACCTGGTGTTCTCGATGCAGCATCCACCGCAGTTCTCGCGCTCCGAGATGCCGATGCTCCTCATCTGTCTTGGTGTGTACGTCGTGGGCGGGGTTGTCGGAGGTCGTGTCAACCGTCGCCGTGTCCTGAAGCGCCACGGTTACGACCCGGCGACCGGGTCGTGGCTACCACCCCATCCGTCGACGTACACGACTCCTCGGCTGCCGCGGCCCGTGCGGGTTGCGCCGCTTGCGTTCGGTCTGGCGGCAGCGTTTTCGGTCGTGGCGCCGGTTGCAGTGCTCGCGTCGTTCGGGGCGATCGGCGCATCGGCCTCGGGATGGTGGGGTGATGCCACACGCCTGGTCGATCACCAGGCCCCGACCGCCATCGCAGTGGTCGCCGCCGCGGTGATGCTGGGAGTCGCCGGCACCCTTTCCCGCGGTCGCCTGGCCACGCGGTTCACCCGCCCGGTTGCCGCCTGCGATGTCGACCCGATGTACTCCGATCTCCCTGCAGCGGGTGGGGTCTCGGGGATCGTCGCGGCGTGCGGTCTCTTCTTCTCAGCTCTTCCCGCATCGCCCCTCATCGTGCCGTGGTTGTTCGTGTTGGCTGCGGGCGCCGTGCCCGTGCTCATCGCCGTCGGTCTCCGGGCGCTCGTGCTCGAACGTGGCGGCGAGATCGTGGTCTGGGCGACTGGGCGGGAACGCATCGTGGCGCCAAGGGCCGCCGACGACTGATGTTCAGATCAGCAGCTGCACGACAATCAGCTTGAGGATCATCGCCAGGGGGAACACGAGGGCGTAGCCGGTGTCGATGCGTTCGTCGCCGTCGGCGCGTTCGGATGCGAACGCCAGCACCGCTGGTTGGGTCTGGATCCCGGAGATCATGCCAGCGCCGTCGACCGGATCTCGGCCGAGCACCCGCACCATGATCGATGCCAGCACGGCGGTCGCAGTGGTGACGAGCACGCCGGCAATGACCAACTGCAGGCCGAGCCCGGTGCCGACCGCGTCGGCGAATGTCGCTCCCGAACGGATTCCGACACCGCCCAGGAACAGCGAGACGCCGAGCTGTCGGATCGTGAGGTTCGCGGCGTGTGGGATCTGCCAGGTGAACGGCCCCGTGCGCGACACGGTGCCGAGCACCAAGGCGACGATCAACGGCCCGCCACCGACGCCCAGTTCGATCTCGCCACCGCCGGGAAGTGGAATGGTCAACTGCGCGAGGAGCAGGCCGAGCGCCAGCCCGGTTGCGAATCCGAGTGCGTCGACCTCGCCGAGTCCACGATCGGAATCGCCGAGCGCCTCGGCGACCTCACCCATCCGCTCCGATGGCCCGACCACTCGGAGGCGATCGCCGAGGCGGAGGATGAAGTCACGGTCGACGACCAAGTCGGCGTCGCCGCGCCGCACCCGAGTGGCCATGGCGCCGAAGCGGCCCTCGAGGTCGACATCGCGGAGGTGAGCGCCCGCCAGTTCCCGTTTCGACACGGAGATTCGGCGGAAGTCGAGCTTCTTGCGGTCGAGTGCGAGGTGTCGTTCGCTGCGTTGTCCAGCCCACTCCACGAATCGGTCGACCACATCGGGATCGCCGATCACGGTGCAGAGGTCACCGGGGACGAGCTGGATGTCGTTGGTGGCGAGGTCGACGTCACCGTTGTGTTCGACTCGGGAGAACGCAAGTCGCTCGCCATCCCACGATCGCAGGTCGCCAAGGGTCGGAAGGTCGGAACGGCTGACGATCACGGTTGCACTCGTCACGTTGCGAGACTTTGCCGGCGTCGTGATCGCAGCCCGTGTGTCGCGTCGCGACGGATGTTGGAGTCTTCGCAGCGACAACCCCGCAGCAACGATCATCGACAACACGCCGAGCGGATAGGCGAGTGAGTAGCCGACGACCGGATCGGTGACCTCGCCGGCGGTGATCTGGGGTGCCAGTTGCTCCAACGCCGCCGACAACGCCGGGGTGTTCGTCTGTGAACCAGCGAAGAGACCAGCGCGGGCTCCGTCGTCGAAGTCGAACAGCGCACTCACGCCAGCGACGGTGAAACCGATGGCAACGAGCAAGACGGTGACCGCGACCGCCACCCGGAGCCCGTCCTGGCGGAGTCCCCCGAAGAAAGCTGGGCCCGACGCCAGACCGACGGTGTAGATGAACAGCGCCAATCCGAACAGCGGGACGATGGCGGGGAGATCGGCGAGAGAGGGCTCGAATGCCGAGATCGCGAGGCCGGCGAACAATGCAGCTGCCGGTCCGAGCCCGACGCCGCGGAAGCGGACCCGCGCGATCGCGGCACCAACGGCCACCACCACGAACAACACGAGGAGTGGATCGGACGTCAGCACTCCCATCGCTTCGGTCTAGCACCAACGCGCGCCCCGTGGGCCCCAACGCGATGAGCGAATGACGCAGATCTGGGGTGTTCGCTCATCGCCTGGTGACGGTTGCGCGTGACGAGCGGCGACCGTAGCCTTGCAGGGTCCTCTCATCGGGTTCGTCGTGTGGCGTGCTCGGTGTATGGCGGGCGGGTCGCAACCCGCGATTTCGTCCAACTCACCACATGTCGACCGCTCTGCTGCTGCTGCCGACACGACCAAACGAACGAGGTTTCATTCGTGCCAACAATTCAACAGCTCGTCCGTCAAGGTCGCAGCTCGAAAGTCACCAAGAGCAAGACCCCGGCGCTCAAGGGTTCACCCCAGCGCCGCGGCGTGTGCACCCGCGTGTACACCACCACCCCGAAGAAGCCGAACTCGGCCCTGCGCAAGGTTGCTCGTGTCCGCCTGAACTCGGGTATCGAAGTCACCGCCTACATCCCCGGCGAAGGCCACAACCTGCAGGAGCACTCGATCGTGCTCGTGCGTGGCGGTCGTGTCCGCGACCTCCCGGGCGTGCGCTACAAGATCATCCGCGGAGCCCTCGACGCCGTCGGCGTCAAGAACCGCAAGCAGTCCCGCAGCCGTTACGGCGCCAAGAAGGAGAAGTGACCCGAGATGCCACGTAAAGGTCCTGCTCCCCGCCGCGAACTCGTCGCGGATCCCATCCACAAGTCGCAGCTCGTCACCCAGATCACCAACAAGGTGATGTTGCACGGCAAGCGCACGGTCGCCGAGAAGATCGTGTACGACGCAATGGAGATCATCCAGAGTCGTCTCGAAGGCGACGACATGGCGATCGACACCGTCAAGCGTGCGATCGAGAACGTCAAGCCGCCGCTCGAGGTGCGCAGCCGCCGCGTCGGTGGTGCCACCTATCAGGTTCCCGTCGAGGTTCGTCCTCGACGTGCGACCACCCTGGCGATCCGCTGGACGGTCGACTACGCCCGCAACCGTCGGGAGAAGACGATGGCCGAGTGCCTCGCCAACGAACTGATGGACGCCGCCAACGGATTGGGTGCCGCGATGAAGAAGCGCGACGACATCCAGAAGATGGCCGAGTCGAACAAGGCATTCGCCCACTACCGCTGGTGAACCAGCGCTGTTGAGTTGTCGTCCGGCGTCTGTCGGACACCTGAATCGCATCGGAACCCGGGGCTTCGGCTCCGGGTTCCGGCGTTTTCGAGCGCCTGAGATCCTGCCCTTCACAAATGCACTAGTGTGTTCTCCATCGACTCGGGAGGGGAACCGATGCACGTCCACAACATCTTGAAGGTCAAGGGAACAGCGGTCGCCACGATCGCGCCAACGGCTCGCTCGGAGACGCCACGGCGTCGTTGCGCGACCACGGCGTCGGTGCATTGGTGGTCAGTCGCGACGGTCGCACGATCGACGGAATCATCTCCGAACGTGACGTCGTACGAGCACTCGCAGCCCACGGCGCATCCACACTCGGCCACGACGTGTCGTCAGCGATGTCGACCTCGGTCACGACGTGTCGCGGTGACGACACGATCGATCAGATGATGGCGATGATGACCGATCGCCGCATACGTCATCTCCCCGTCGTCGACGACGACGGGAATCTGGCCGGCATCATCTCGATCGGCGACGTCGTCAAGGCGAGGGTCGGCCAGCTCGAAATCGAGAACAACCAATTGCACGACTACATCCAGGCGCGCTGAGCCGCTCGACGAGTGGGCCAACCAGGTGCGCGCAGTGCGGAACCATGGCGCCATGGCTACGCAACCCGACTGCTCCTCTGGTTCCACTGCTCGTCGCCGTCGCCGCGTGCGGAAGCGACGGTGACTCGTCCGACGACGCCCCTCGAACGACTGCCGTGGACGAAGCCGAGTCGACCGCTGACGACGAAGCCACATCCGCTGCAGCCGACGCCGACGCCGACACCGACACCGACCCGACGAACCGAGCGATGCCCCGCCATCTGGTGGCGGGGGGGCCACGCTTGACCTGGCGAACGGCGAGACCTTCGAATTCGCCACCGTGCTGTGTTCGCTCGAGCCTCAGATGGCCGCCGGGTCGGAGATCTTGTTCACCGCGACCTCCTACGACGACCCCGGCCTCGACATCACCCAGTTCGGCGACGAGGGCACGATCACCGGCGTCGCGTCGATCTCGGTCTACGACGGCGACTTCGAGACGCTGTGGGAAGCGAGTTCGATGTTCGGCCAACCCGTCGAACTCACCCTCGATGGCTCCACAATTCGTGGAACGGGAAGTTTCCTGCCCGGTCCCGACCTGATCGGGGATGCCGTCGACGGCGAAGTCGTCGCCAACTGCTGAGCCGAAACACCCGTCACGTCGCGGTGGGGGTCGTCGAGCGGCCGATACACTCGACTGCCGTGCTTGCGCCGACGTGCGCAACACATCACCGAGATCAGTCAGACAGATCACGACCCCCCAGTCGCCCTTTGACACGGAAGTAGTAGAGATGGCCAAGCGAGAGTTTCCCCTGGAGCGCACCCGGAACATCGGGATCATGGCGCACATCGACGCCGGTAAGACCACCACCACCGAGCGCATCCTCTTCTACACCGGCAAGAGCTACAAGATCGGTGAGGTCCACGACGGCGCCGCCACCATGGACCACATGGCCCAGGAGCAAGAGCGCGGCATCACGATCACGTCCGCTGCCACCACCTGCGTGTGGGACAACCACCGCATCAACATCATCGACACCCCCGGTCACGTCGACTTCACGATCGAAGTCGAGCGTTCGCTGCGCGTGCTCGACGGTGCGGTCACCGTGTTCGACTCGGTCGCCGGCGTCGAGCCGCAGACCGAAACGGTGTGGCGTCAGGCCAACACCTACAAGGTGCCGCGCATGTGCTTCGTCAACAAGATGGACCGCATCGGTGCCGACTTCTACCGCACCGTGCAGATGGTGAAAGATCGCCTGCAGGCTGTTCCGCTCGTCATCCACCTGCCGATCGGTGCCGGTGGTCCCGAAGCCGTCAAGGCCTACGAGGGTCTCGTCGACATCGTCAGGATGAAGGCGCTCGTCTGGCGCGACATCGACGAAAAGGACCTCGGAGCGACCTACGAGATCGAGGACATCCCCGCCGACATGGTCGACCAGGCCGCTGAGTACCGCGAGGCGATGATGGAGACCATCGCCACCCAGGACGAGGCGCTCATGGACGCGTACCTCGAAGGCGAAGAGATCTCCGAAGCCGACATCAAGAAGGCGATCCGCAAGGGCACCTTGGCCTTCGACTTCGTGCCGATTCTGTGTGGCTCTGCGTTCAAGAACAAGGGTGTCCAGCCCATGCTCGACGCCGTCGTCGACTACCTGCCGTCGCCGCTCGACATCGAGCCGGCCCATGGCATCGTGATGAAGGGTGGCGAAGAGATCGACGCCTACCGCGGTCCCGAGGACAAGGAGTTCGCGGCGCTCGCGTTCAAGATCGTCGCCGACCCGTTCGGCAAGCTCACCTACTTCCGGGTGTACTCCGGCGAGATCGGCAAGGGCGAAGAGGTGTACAACTCGGTCAAGGAAGACCGCGAGCGGCTCGGCCGCATCCTGCTGATGCACGCCAACCAGCGCGAGGACCTCGACGTCGCCATGGCCGGTGACATCGTTGCCGGCCTCGGCTTCAAGAACGTGACCACCGGCGACACGCTCTGCGACCGTGATCACCCGATCGTGCTCGAACGCATGGAGTTCCCCGAGCCGGTCATCCACGTCGCCATCGAGCCCAAGACCAAGTCCGACCAGGAAAAGCTCGGCAAGGCGCTCAAGTCGCTGTCCGACGAGGACCCGACGTTCCGCATCCGCTCCGACGAGGAGACCGGCCAGACCGTCATTTCCGGTATGGGCGAGCTGCACCTCGAGGTGCTCGTCGACCGCATGCAGCGCGAGTTCGCCGTCGAAGCGACCGTCGGCAAGCCACAGGTGGCCTACCGTGAAACCATCACCAAGGAAGTCAACAACGTCGAGTACCGCCACATCAAGCAGTCGGGCGGCTCGGGCCAGTTCGCTGTGGTGAAGATCAACATGATGCCCAACCCGGGTGGCGGCTACGAGTTCGAAGACAAGATCTCGGGCGGCAAGATCCCACGCGAGTACATCAACCCGACCAACCAGGGTCTGCAGAGCTCGCTCGACAACGGCGTGCTCGCCGGCTACCCGACGGTCGACGTCAAGGTGCAGCTCGTCGACGGCCAGTACCACGACGTCGACTCCTCGGAGATGGCGTTCAAGATCGCCGGCCAGATGGCGTTCCGCAAGGCAGCCGAGATGGCCAAGCCCGTGCTGATGGAGCCGATCATGGCCGTCGAAGTCGTCACCCCCGAGGACTACATGGGCGACGTCATGGGCGACTTGTCGAGCCGCCGCGGCCGCATCGGCAGCATGGAGGCCCGGGGCAACACCCAGGTCGTCAACGCCACGGTGCCGCTGTCGGAGATGTTCGGTTACAGTACCGATCTTCGTTCTCGCACCCAGGGGCGAGCGACCTACACGATGCAGTTCTCGGAGTACTCACAAGTCCCCGAGGCCATCGCCCAGGAAATCGTGAAGCGGGTCCGTGGCGAGTGATCGCCCGGAACCACCCGTTGAACACCTCAGTTCTTTGACAACCCACAATTCAGACAACGAAACGACATTGGAGTCGCACGCATCATGAGCAAGCAGAAGTTCGAGCGCAACAAGCCGCATGTGAATATTGGCACGATGGGTCATATTGACCATGGGAAGACGACGTTGACGGCGGCGATTTCGAAGACGTTGTCGGAGCGTGGGTTGGCTGAGTTCACTGATTTCGAGGGGATTGACAAGGCGCCGGAGGAGAAGGCGCGTGGTATCACGATCTCGATTTCGCATATTGAGTATGAGACGGAGAATCGTCACTATGCGCATGTGGACATGCCGGGTCATGCTGACTACATCAAGAACATGATCACTGGTGCTGCGCAGGTTGATGGTGCGATTTTGGTGGTTGCGGCGACTGATGGTCCGATGCCGCAGACGCGTGAGCATGTGTTGTTGGCCCGTCAGGTTGGTGTGCCGTCGATCATCGTGGCGTTGAACAAGGCGGACATGGTTGATGACGAAGAGCTCATCGAGCTCGTCGAGCTCGAGGTTCGTGATTTGTTGAACGAGTATGAGTTCCCTGGTGATGACACTCCGGTCATGCAGGTCTCGGCGCTCTCAAGGCGCTCGAGGGTGATGCTGAGTGGCAGGAGAAGATCATGGAGTTGATGGCTGCTGTTGACAGCTTCATTCCGGAGCCGGTGCGTGAGTTGGACAAGCCGTTCTTGATGCCGATCGAGGATGTGTTCACGATCACGGGTCGTGGCACTGTGGTGACGGGCAAGGTCGAGCAGGGCATCATTCACACTGGTGATGAGATCGAGATCGTTGGTTTGCGTGATACGCAGAAGACGACGTGTACGGGTGTTGAGATGTTCCGTAAGTTGCTCGATGAGGGCCAGGCGGGTGACAACATTGGTGCGTTGTTGCGTGGTACGGGCAAGGAGGATGTGGAGCGTGGTCAGGTGCTCTGCAAGCCGGGCAGCATCACGCCGCACACTGATTTCGAGGGTCAGGTGTATGTGTTGAGCAAGGACGAGGGTGGCCGTCACAAGCCGTTCTTCAACAATTATCGTCCGCAGTTCTTCTTCCGGACGACGGATGTGACTGGCACGATCGAGTTGCCGTCTGGGACGGAGATGGTGATGCCTGGTGACAACGTGGAGATCACGGTGCAGTTGGGTAAGCCGATCGCGATGGACGAGGGTCTCCGTTTCGCTATTCGTGAGGGTGGCCGCACTGTTGGTGCCGGCCGCGTCACCAAGATCCTGAAGTGATCGGGTACTGACACATGGCACAGAGCATCAGAATCCGCCTCAAGGCGTTCGATCACGAGATCATCGACCAGTCGACGAAGAAGATCGTCGAAACGGTCACCCGCACCGACGCCACCGTTCGTGGCCCGATCCCACTGCCCACCGACAAGCACCGCTACACGGTCATCCGTGGCCCGCACGTCGACAAGGACAGCCGGGAGCACTTCGAGATGCGGGTGCACAAGCGCCTCATCGACATCGTGAACCCGAACGGCAAGACCATCGACAGCCTGCAGCGCATCGAGCTGCCGGCCGGTGTCGACATCGAAATCAAGATCCAGAACGGCTGATCCCATCCGCTCTGAGCGGCATCGGTTGCGCAGTGCGCAACCAGATCCGTACAGACCACTGAATTCGCGAGACGGGCGGGCCTTCGGGCCCGCCCGTTCGCGTTGGGCTGAATGTGTGAACTCGGTGGGAACCTCAGCGCTGGGTCAGCTGCGTGATCGGCGATCGAAGATAGACACGTCACATGACTTCGCTGCCGCCCCCGGCCCCCGGTGCCAGCCCCGGCCTGCCAGCACCTCGCGCCAAAGGTGGCCGACAGCGCCGTCAGCGCCGGAATTTCGGCCTCATCGTGGCGGTCGGCGTGGTCGCCTGGATCGCCGGGCTCACCGGTGCGCTCGTCGGGCAACCAGCTCTCCGACTGGATCGACTCGCCGCCTCAGAGCGCCAGCGATGAACCGATCAACGTGTCCGATCCGAGCGGGCCCGATCGAAGGTCGTCTCGATGTCGCCAAGGTCATCGATCACATGGCGCCGTCGGTCGTCACGATCAGCGCCGACATCGACAGCCAGTTCGGTCAGGGCCAGTCGACCGGCACCGGTGTGATCGTCTCCTCCGACGGCGAGATCCTCACCAACGCCCACGTCGTCGAAGGCGCCACCGAGATCCGTGTCCGGTTGGCCGGCGAGACCGAGCCTCGGGAAGCACGGCTGCTCGCCGCCGACCCCGGCAACGACCTGGCACTTCTACGCATGAGCGGTGACGGCTTCGACGCGGCGGTGTTCGCCGACCCGGGCAGCGTTCGCATCGGTGACGAAGTGGTGGCGATCGGCTTCGCACTCGGCCTCGACGGTGACCCGTCGGTGACGCTCGGCATCGTGTCGGCGCTCGATCGCACCATCGGCACCGAGGGAGCCTTCCTCGACGGCCTCATCCAGACCGATGCCGCGATCTCCTCGGGCAACTCCGGTGGACCGTTGGTCAATGCTCGTGGCGAGGTCGTCGGCATCAACACCGCCGTCGCCCGCGACACCGCGACCTCGGCGGCCACCAATGTCGGTTTTGCGATCAGCGCGCGTGAAGCGCTCCCGGTGATCGAAGCGCTCCGCGAACAGGCCGGCGGCGACCCCCGTTCGGAGGGCTACCTCGGCGTCGAGCTCGCGGAACGACGTGACGGCGGTCAAGGCGCCGTGATCTCGGCCGTGCAGGACGACACCCCCGCTTCGGAGGCCGGAATCGAAGCGGGCGATCTCGTCGTCGCCTCCGATGGAGCACCGATCGACGGCAGCACCGGCCTGATCGCTGCGATCCGCGACCTCGGGCCCGGCGACTCGACGACGCTCACGATCCTGCGCAACGGTGAACCGATCGACCTCACCGTCACGCTCGTCGAGCGCCCCGAGGACTGAGTCGCCAGGACGGTCGGCCCGGGCGATGAGCCGAGTGGCCGTCTGTGGTCCGTTCGCTCATCGCTCCCCGGTGACTGGGGGACTGCCGGTCGCATACGTTGCCGGCATGGAATCGCTCGACGTGATGCTCGGTGGTGCTCGACCGTTCGGGCTCGGATACTGGCCACTGCCCGAGGACGATCCCGGTGTGGCGGTGCAGCGAGAGCCGGTTCGGCTGGTGTCGCCCGACGGGGCGCTCGTGCGGGGAGTCCTGTGGACGCCGCCGATCGGAACTCCCTGGAAGACGGCGGTGATCCTGTCGCATCCGCGTGGCGACTTCAGCGTGCACTACGCCTGTCCGCTCCTCGCCGCAGCTGGATACGCAGTCCTCGGCTTCGGCACGCGCTACATGAACAACGACACCGACTGTCTGCACGAGGCCTGCATCACCGACGTGCAGACTGCCCACGACGAGATGGTCCGGCGCGGTGCCGAGGCGGTGGTGCTGCTCGGCAACTCGGGTGGAGGGTCGTTGATGGCGATGGCCAACGCGGAGTTGGGCATCGGCGACGGCTGGGTCGGCATGGCAGCCCACCCCGGTGAGGGCGTGTTCATGCTGCAGGTGATCGACCCGTCGGTGGCCGACGAGCACGATCCGTTCTCGACCGTGCCCGAGCTCGACATGTATCACCCCGACAACGGCTGGCGGCCGTGGCCAGAACCGTGCTCGTACGACCCGGCATGGGTCGAGAGGTATCGGACGGCTCAGGTCGAGCGTGTGGCACGCATCGACGCGATCGCCAAGGCATCGATCGCCGACTCGCTCGAGGTCGTGCCCGAACTGCGTGGCGTCGACAGCGCTGCTGATCCCGCCCGCTGGCGCGAACTGCGTCGCCGTGCGGTGTTCACCAAGTACCTCACGATCTACCGCACGCTGGCCGATCCTGCCTACCTCGATCTGTCGATCGACCCCGACGACCGTCCGATGGGTTCGCTGTTCGCGTTCCCCGACCCGTTCGACGCCAACTACGGCCGCGGTGGGCTCGCCCGCACGATGACCGCTCGGGGCTGGTTGAGCACGTGGTCGGGCCTGTCGAGCGGCGCCAAGCTCGCCGACACGATGCCGAACGTGACCGTGCCGACGCTGCTGGTCCATCCGACCGCCGACACCGAGATCAGGGTGTGGCAGGCCAAGGAGATCGTCGACGCAGCCGGCGCCGACGACGTCACCTACATCGAGATGCCCGGCGCGCCGCACTACCTCGAGGGACACCGCCCCGAAGCGATGGCCCACGTCGCCGACTGGCTGGCGGCCCGGTTTCCCTGACGTTGCACCGGACCCACACGGCGCCGATCACAAGGGCAGCGTGGTGCGGATCCAGTCGGCCAGCAGCGGGTCGACGATCGCGAGGTCGCGGGTCACCGTGCCGTTGCCGATGAGCCGGTCGCGGGCGGACTGCACGGCGCCCGAGGATGCCCCGAACAGCTCCAAGGTGCCGCCGAAGAGCGGTCGACCGGTCGCGAGAGCGCGCAGGACCACCTGTTCGGCGTGGCTGAATGTGCTGAAGAGCACCTCGATGCCCGGCGCGATGCTGCGTCGCACCGCCTGGCGCGCATCGGCCCACGCTGCCTCGCCGGAGCCGCCTGGTGCGGTGCGCAACCACGCCGCGTCGGCGAGTTGCATCGCTCGGTAGGGGTGGCCGCCGGTCGTGTGATGCACGAGTCCGGGCAGGCCGTCGCTGCGTCGATCCGTCCGAGTGAATCCGTCGTCGACGATGTCGGCGAGTTCGGCCAGGGTGAACGGTTGGATCTCGATGATGTCGGCCTGTGCGTAGAACGGCTGGGACTGGTCGGTGAACATCGCCGCCATCGCAGAGGGTTCCGACCCGGCGAACAACACCCCGATCTCCTGGACGTGGTGCTGCAGCTTGGTGCGCAGCAACCCTGCTGCGCCGGTGACGCCGTTGATGCCGGTGAACTCGTCGAGGACCAACAGCGTCGGTTCCTCCGCTGCCGCTTCGACCAGGAGCTCGAGGAGCAGGTCGAGCGACGCGTCGGCATCGGGCCGCTGCGCTGGTGGCCTCGCGAACTCCAGCTTCAACACGCCGAGGTTGATCGAACTGCCGACCGCCAGCGATGCGAGTCGTGAGCCGACGCGACCCTTGCTGGCGGCAAGTGCTCGATCGAGGCGTACCACGAGGTCGGCGCTCGAGCGGGTCTCGTAGAGGTCGAGCCGAATCACCGAGGTGCCGGCCTCCTCGAGGCGCGCTGCGACGGCGCCGAGCACGCTGGTCTTGCCGAATCGACGCGGGCCGAGCAGCGCTGTCATGCGCCGAGCCGTGATCCGTTCGATCAGGTCGGCGATCAACTCCGAACGACCACCCACCTGATCTGGCGCCAACGGGCCCTGATGAGGGAAAGGCGTATCATCAAACTGCACGAAAACATGCTACCAGACCGCATGGTGGAGCGGGGCTCTGGCGCGGGGCTCCGTCGTGGACGACACGCCATCGGACGAGCCGTCAGCGCGCCGCGCGAAACGAGATGGACGCGTGTTGGAAGCCCGCACCGGCGCCCATAGCATTGCATGGCCGTGATCGAGAGGCATTTCGATCACCAAAACATTCAGCAATCGATGTCTGTGTAGGCCGCCCGCATTGTCCGGGACCGGAACCGCTCAGCAACAACAAGATCTCGTGCTCCGCACGCTCGTCCGAACCTGTTCCGGGAACGGCTAGCGGCGGAGCATTTGCGTGGAGAGCCCCCCGAGGGCTTGGACAACGAAAAGGACCTGCCGCCATGGCACAACAATCGATCGTCGGCGAGAAGGTCGGCATGACACAGACGTGGGTCGACGACAAAGTCGTTCCCGTGACCGTGCTTCGTGTCGAACCGATGCGCATCGTGCAGATCATGACCAACGAACGCAACGGCTACACGGCGCTGCAGGTGACCTACGGTCACCGCGACGCCAAGAAGCTGAGCCAGCCCAAGGCTGGTCACTTCGCCAAGGCCGGCGTCGCCCCGGGCAAGCGCCTCATCGAACTGCGCCTCGACTCTGTCGACGGCTTCGAGGTCGGCCAGGAGCTGACCGTCGAGCAGATCGCTGCGGGCACCAAGGTCGACGTCACTGCCACCAGCCGAGGCAAGGGCTTCGCCGGTGTCATGAAGCGGCACAACTTCAAGGGCCAGCCCGCATCGCACGGTAACAACAAGAGCCATCGCAAGCCTGGCGCCATCGGCTCGTGTGCCTTCCCGGCACGCGTGTTCAAGGGCCAGCGCATGGCGGGCCACATGGGTCACGAGCAGGTCACCACGCAGAACCTCGAGGTCGTTTCTTCCGACCCCGAGCGCAACCTGCTGCTGATCAAGGGCTCGGTCCCCGGCCCGGCCGGTGGTGTCGTCCTCGTGCGCAACGCCGTCAAGTTCGCAGGAAAGGCAGGCTGACATGGCCGATCTCACCCTCAAGACCGCGGCCGGCAAGGACAGCGGAACGATCGAACTCGACGATGACGTCTTCGGTGTCACACCGAACGTGTCGTTGATGCACCAGGTCGTCACCGCCCAGCTCGCCGCCCGCCGCTCCGGCACCCAGAGCACCAAGACCCGCTCGGACGTGTCCGGTGGTGGCCGCAAGCCGTACGCCCAGAAGGGCACCGGTAACGCCCGCCAGGGCTCGATCCGTGCACCGCACTTCGTCGGTGGTGGCGTGGCCCTCGGCCCGAAGCCCCGCAAGTACGACCAGAAGACCCCCAAGAAGATGGTGAAGGCTGCACTGCGCTCAGCGCTGTCCGACCGTGCCAACGAAGGCAAGGTCGTCGTGGTCGAGTCGTGGGGCTTCGAGTCCCCGAAGACCAAGAACGCCAAGGCAGCGCTCGACGCACTCGGCATCACCGGCACCGCCCTGGTGGTCGTCGGTCGTGACGACGCAGCCGCAGCGCTCAGCTTCCGCAACCTGCCCAAGGTGCAGATCATCGGTCCGGGCGAACTGAACGCCTACGACGTGCTCTGCAACGAGTGGGTCATCTTCACCAAAGATGTCCTGCCCGCCAACGCCCCCGTCGAGGCTTCGGCCGAGGCAACCACCGAGAAAGCGGCTTCGTGATGAAGGATCCCCGCGACATCATCATCGCTCCGGTCGTGTCCGAGAAGAGCTACGACCTCATCGAGCAGGGCGTGTACACCTTCAAGGTCAGCACCAAGGCCTCCAAGCCCGAGATCCGCGACGCCGTCGAGGCGATCTGGGGTGTCGAGGTGCTCAAGGTCAACACCCTCAACCGGCCCGGCAAGCGCAAGCGCACCCGTGGTACCAACCGAATCGGTCAGCGTCCCGACACCAAGCGGGCCATCGTCACCCTGGCAGCCGGGGAAATCCCGCTGTTCGAGAACTGAGCGCATCATGGCTATCCGTTCACGCAAGCCCACCAGCCCCGGCCGTCGCTTCCAGACGAGCTCCGACTTCAGCGAGATCACCAAGACCACGCCGGAGAAGAGCCTCCTCGTCAAGAAGAGCAAGACCGGTGGTCGCAACAGCTACGGCCGCAAGACGTCCCGTCATCGCGGCGGCGGTCACAAGCAGCAGTACCGCATCATCGACTTCAAGCGCGTCAAAGACGGTGTGACCGCCAAGGTCGCCGCCATCGAGTACGACCCGAACCGCACCTGTCGCATCGCGCTGCTCCACTACAACGACGGCGTCAAGGCCTACATCCTGGCGCCTCGTGGACTCAACGTCGGCGACACCGTCCTGAGCGGCCAGGGTGCCGACATCAAGCCGGGCAACGCCATGCCGCTGCGCTTCATCCCGGTCGGCACCACCGTCCACAACGTCGAACTGCGCCCCGGCCAGGGCGGCAAGATCGGCCGTTCGGCCGGTATCGCCGTCCAGCTGGTCGCCAAGGAAGGCGACTACGCCACGCTGCGTATGCCCTCCACCGAGATGCGCCGTGTGATGATCGACTGCCGAGCCACGGTTGGCGAGGTCGGCAACAGCCAGCACGAACTGGTCAAGATCGGCAAGGCCGGACGCAACCGCTGGAAGGGCAAGAAGCCCCAGACCCGTGGTGTCGCGATGAACCCGGTCGACCACCCCCTCGGTGGTGGCGAAGGCCGCACCTCCGGTGGTCGTCCCGCCGTGTCGCCGTGGGGCAAGCCCGAAGGCCGCACTCGCAACAAGAAGAAGGCCAGCCAGAAGCTGATCATCCGTCGTCGCCGTTCAGGTAAGGGTCGCCGCTGACGCGGCAAGGAAGGTAACCCCGCATGTCTCGCAGTCTCAAAAAAGGCCCGTTCGTGGACGATCATCTTCTCAAGAAGATCGACACTCAGAACGCTGCCGGCGAACGCAAGGTCATCAAGACCTGGTCGCGTCGCTCCACCATCATCCCCGACATGGTCGGCCACACGATCGCCGTCCACGACGGTCGCAAGCACGTCCCGGTGTACGTCACCGAGTCGATGGTCGGCCACAAGCTCGGCGAATTCAGCCCCAGCCGTACGTTCAAGTTCCACGCCGGCATGGAGCGCAACACGAAGGGCCGCCGCTGATGACCGGACCGAAGTTGAACGAGAAGTCGTTCGTCGCCGGCGAGCGCTCGGGCACCAAGGCCACCGCCAAGTACGTGCGGTCGTCTGCCTCGAAGGCTCGCGCCGTGCTCGACCTGATCCGCGGCCTCGATGTCCGCAGCGCCGACGAGGTGTTGCAGTTCACCGATCGCCACATCGCTCGTGACGTCCGCAAGGTGCTCGCCAGCGCCGTTGCCAACGCCGTCAACAACGACGACCAGGACGCCGACGAGCTGTACGTCATTGCCTGCTTCGCTGATGAGGGCCCGACGCTTCGTCGATTCCGCCCTCGTGCCCGTGGCCGTGCCACTCGCATCAACAAGCGCAGCTGTCACATCACGGTGATCGTTGCTCGCATGAGCGATGAGCGCATTGCCATCATCACCGCTCGCCAGGAGCGTGCCGGTGGCACCACCGGCCGCGGCCGCCCGCAGAGCAGCAGCGCCAGCCGTCGCCAGCGTGTCGAGCGCAGCCGCCAGCAAGCCGCAGGCGCCGAAGAAGCCATCGACGCCATCGAGGCCGACGAGGAAATCGTCGACGCCGAGATCGCCGACGACGCAACCGACGAGGTGTCTGACACCACCGAAGAGGTCGCCGCCGACGAGGCGTCCAGCGAGAACGAAGACGACGCCGAAGCCGGCGAAGAGGAGACCAAGTAATGGGTCAGAAGATCAATCCGTACGGCTTCCGTCTGGGAGTGACCACCGACTGGAAGTCGCGTTGGTTCTCCGAGCGCGACTACAAGGAGTACCTCACCGAGGACTGGACGATCCGCCAGGAGATCATGACGCGTCTCGAGTCGGCGGCGATCAGCCGCATCGAGGTCGAGCGCACCCGTGACAAGCTCCGCGTCGACGTGCACACCGCACGTCCGGGCATCGTCATCGGTCGTCGTGGTGCCCAGGCCGACGAACTCCGTCAGCTGATCACCAAGATCACCGGCAACCCGAAGATCCAGCTCAACATCGTCGAGATCAAGAATCCCGAACTCGACGCTGCGCTGATCGCTCAGGGTGTGGCCGACCAGCTCGTCAACCGCATCGCATTCCGTCGTGCGATGAAGCGTGCCGTGCAGAACGCACAGCGTGCCGGCGCCCTCGGTATCCGGGTGCAGTGTTCGGGTCGTCTCGGCGGCGCCGAGATGAGCCGCACCGAGTGGTACCGCGAAGGTCGGGTGCCGCTGCACACGCTTCGTGCCGACATCGACTACGGCATGCGCGAAGCCAAGACGACCAGCGGTCGTGTCGGCGTCAAGGTGTGGATCTACAAGGGAGACATCCTCCCGTACAAGAAGCTCAACGAGGACAAGATCGCCCGCGAGGCAGCCATGGCTGTCGGCGAGACGTCCGGCCAGGGTGGACCGCGCAAGGTCGTGTCGTCGGGTGGACCCCGCGACGTGGCGCCAGCGCCCGAGACCCAGCCGCTCGTCCGTGAGGCAGATCCCGAGCTCGAGAAGCTGCTCGACGAAGAAGAGGCAATCGCCAAGCGCACCGCGCAGGGCGAGGGCCACGAGACGCCGCGGTTGCGCGGCGAGGACTGAAAGGGACCGAACCATGCTGATGCCTCGCAAGGTCGCCCATCGCAAACACCATCGCGGCCGCACCAAGGGCCTCACCAAGGGCGGCTCCGGCCTGCACTTCGGTGAGTACGGAATCCAGGCGCTCGAGCCGGGTTGGATCACCGCCCGACAGATCGAAGCCGCCCGTATCGCCATGACCCGCTCGATCAAGCGCGGTGGCAAGGTGTGGATCAACGTGTTCCCGGACAAGCCGGTCACGAAGAAGCCGGCCGAGACCCGCATGGGTTCCGGCAAGGGCAACCCCGAGTTCTGGGTGGCCGTCGTCAGGCCCGGACGCACCATGTTCGAGTTGTCGTATCCCGATGAGGCAATGGCCAGGGCCGCCCTCGAAAAGGCGATCCAGAAGCTGCCGATCAAGGCACGGATCATCACTCGTGAGGAGGAGATCTGATGGCGAAGAACAACAGTGACCTCGCCGACCTCAGCCTCGGCGAACTGATCGACGAGCTCAAGGCCACGAAGCAGGAGGCGCTGAACCTGCGCTTCCGCAACGCGACCGGTCAGCTCGAGAACACCGCCGAGATGGGCAAAGTGCGCAAGCAGGTTGCCCGAATCAACACCCTCATCCGCCAGCGCGAGATCGCTGCGGCCGAGGCCGGACAGTGACGGAAGCCGAGATGTCAGACGTAACCACCGAAGCTCCCGAGCGTGCAGCTCGCAAGACCCGTGAAGGCACCGTCGTGTCGAACGCGATGGACAAGACGGCCGTTGTGGCCGTGGTCGATCGTGTGCGCCACGCGAAGTACAACAAGTTCGTCCTGCGTACCAAGAAGTTGTACGCCCACGACGAAACCAATGATGTGAACGTGGGCGACAAGGTCCGTGTCATGGAGACCCGTCCGCTCAGCAAGAACAAGCGCTGGCGCATCACCGATGTCCTGGAGCGTGCCAAGTGATTCAGCAAGAGTCCCGCCTTCGTGTCGCCGACAACTCCGGCGCCAAAGAAGTGCTGTGCATCAAGGTGCTCGGCGGCACTCGCCGTCGCTACGCCTCGATCGGCGACATCTTCGTCGCCACCGTCAAGGACGCAATGCCTGGCGCCGGTGTCAAGAAGGGCGAAGTCGTCAAGTGCGTCGTCGTCCGAGTCAAGAAAGAGAAGCGTCGTCCCGACGGCAGCTACATCCGCTTCGACGAGAACGCGGCGGTACTGATCAAGGACGACCTCACACCCCGTGGTACCCGCATCTTCGGCCCGGTCGGCCGTGAGCTGCGCGACCGCAAGTTCATGCGCATCGTGTCGCTGGCACCGGAGGTGCTGTGATGAAACTCAAGAAGGGTGACACCGTCGAGGTGATCACCGGCAAGGACAAGGGCAAGCAGGGCGAAATCGCCGCTGTCTTCCCGAAGTCCAACAAGATCATGGTGCATGGCGTCAACACGGCGTCGAAGCACCAGAAGCCGCGTCGTGCCAACGAGGCCGGCGGCATCATCGAGAAGGACCTGCCGTTCGACGCCAGCAACGTGATGCTGGTGCACAAGGGCAAGACGGTCCGCGTCGGCTACAAGATCCAGGACGATGGCACCAAGGTGCGCATCGCCCGCCCGAGTGGAGAGGTGATCGGATGAGCACCGCAGTTGCCACCGACATTCCGCGTCTGAAGGCGCGCTACAACGACGAGTTCAAGGCGAAGCTGCAAGAGGATCTGGGCATCCAGAACGTCATGCAGGTGCCAGGCCTCACCAAGATCGTGATCAACATGGGCGTCGGCCGTGCCGCCGGCCAGCCGTCGCTCATCGAGGGCTGCGTTGCCGACCTCACCGTGATCTCCGGCCAGAAGCCGATCGTCACCAAGGCCCGCACCTCGATCGCCAACTTCAAGTTGCGTGAAGGCCAGGCCATCGGCGTCAAGGTGACGCTGCGTGGCGACCGGATGTGGGAGTTCCTCGACCGGTTGATCTCGGTCGCCATCCCCCGTATCCGTGACTTCCGCGGCCTCCCGGCCCACTCGTGGGACGGGCACGGCAACTACACGTTCGGCCTCAACGAGCAGACGATGTTCGCCGAGATCGACCCGGACAAGGCCGATCATCCCCGCGGCATGGACATCACCATCGTCACCACCGCCCAGGACAACGACACCGGCAAGGCACTGCTCGATGCGTTCGGCTTCCCCTTCAAGAAGGGTGCCGACGCAGACAACGAGCCTCGCAAGAAGAAGAACCGTGGCCCCCGCTACGGCGGCAAGAAGAAGTGAGCTGAGGCGACGACATGGCAAAGAAAGCACTGATCAACAAGGCCAACGCGAAGCCGAAGTTCAAGGTTCGCGGCTACACCCGCTGCCGTCGCTGCGGTCGTGCCCGTTCCGTGTATCGCAAGTTCGGCCTCTGCCGCTTGTGCCTGCGAGAGCTCGCACACGCCGGCGAGATTCCCGGTCTGACGAAGTCGAGCTGGTGAGGAGACAACCATCATGATGACCGATCCCATCGCCGACATGCTCACGCGGGTCCGCAACGCGAACACCGCCAAGCACGACGAGGTGCGCATGCCCTCGTCGAAGCAGAAGGTTGCACTCGCCGAAGTCCTCCAGAAGGAGGGCTACATCTCGAGCTTCGAGACGGCGCCATCCCCCAAGGGAGTTGGCGACGTGCTGACCATCCAGATGAAGTACTCGCCCGATCGTGACCGCACGATCATGGGCCTGCGTCGCATCTCGACGCCGGGCCTGCGCGTGTACCGCAACGCCGGCACCGTGCCCCGAGTTCTCGGTGGCCTCGGTGTTGCCGTCCTGTCCACCTCCCAGGGCCTCATGACCGACCGCGAGGCGCGTAAGCGCAACGTCGGCGGCGAGGTCATGTGTTACGTCTGGTGATCAGGCCGGAAGAGGAGAAGTAGGAAGCAATGTCTCGCATCGGAAAAGCACCGATCACGGTGCCAGCAGGCGTCGACGTCAAGCTCGACGGCCGCACGATCTCCGTCAAGGGGCCCAAGGGCACCCTCGAACGTCTGATCCCCGGCACCATCACCATCACCCAGGACGGCGACACACTCACGTGTGAACGCCCGAACGACGAGAACAAGACCAAGGCCATGCACGGGCTCACCCGCAGTCTGGTGAACAACATGGTCATCGGCGTCACGGACGGGTTCACCAAGAACCTCGAGATCGTCGGCGTCGGTTACCGCGCCGAGGCCCAGGGCCCTGGCGCGCTGCGCCTGAACCTGGGCTTCAGCCACTCGGTCGACGTCAAGGCTCCCGAAGGCATCACCTTCGAGGTCCCTGCCCAGACCCAGGTCATCGTGTCCGGCATCGACAAAGAAGTGGTTGGCCAGGTGGCCGCCAACATCCGCAGCATCCGCAAGCCTGAGCCGTACAAGGGCAAGGGCGTCCGCTATGCGGGCGAGCGTGTGGTGCGCAAGGCCGGCAAAGCCGGAAAGAAGTAACGGAGCGTCTCATGACCAAGATCGCCGAAGCACGCCGCAATGGTCGCATCCGCCGCCACCGTCGTGTCCGCAAGAAGATCCACGGCACCGCCGCACGTCCTCGTCTGGCCGTGTTCCGGTCGAACAAGCACCTGTCGGTGCAGCTGATCGACGACGACGCCGGCACCACCCTGGCTGCTGCGTCCACCAACGAAGCCGACCTGCGTTCCGCCGGTTCGGGTTCGAGTGTCGAGGCGGCATCCCGCGTCGGCAAGCTGATCGCCGAGCGCGCCAAGGCCGCCGGTGTCGACAAGGTCGTGTTCGACCGCGGTGGGTTCGCCTACCACGGCCGTATCGCCGCCGTGGCGTCCGCCGCCCGTGAAGCAGGACTGGAGTTCTGATGGCTTTCCCAACGAACAATCCCGGCGGTGGCCGTGACAACCGCGACAACCGTGGCCGTGACGGCCGCGACAGTCGCGACGGCGACGACAGCGGTCTGCGCGAGTCGCGCGTCATCACGATCAACCGCGTCGCCAAGGTCGTCAAGGGCGGACGTCGGTTCTCGTTCACCGCCCTGGTCGTGATCGGCGACGGCAACGGCCGTGTCGGCCTCGGCTACGGCAAGGCCAAAGAAGTGCCGCTCGCCATCCAGAAGGGCACCGAGGAAGCCAAGCGCAACCTCTTCGAAGTGCCGATGGCCGGCTCCACGATCATCCACCCCGTCCTCGGTACCACCGGCGGCGGCAAGGTCATGATGAAGCCCGCTGCACCCGGTACCGGCGTCATCGCTGGCGGTGCTGCTCGCGTCATCCTCGAAGAGGCCGGTGTCCACGACGTGCTCTGCAAGTCGCTCGGCTCTGCCAATCACATCAACGTCGCCCGCGCCACCGTCGCTGGCCTCAAGTCGTTGCAGCGTCCCGACGAGATCGCCGCCCGCCGCGGCCTTCCCGCCGAGGAGTTCGTTCCCAAGGGATTGCTCAACGCCTACAACGAGCGTCAGAAGAGCCGCGCAGGCGCCACTGCCGCCGCCACCACCGGAGGTGCCGAATGAGCCCCGCTGCAACCACTGAGGGCACCATCACCGTCAAGCAGATCAAGTCGTCGATCGGCACCAAGCCCAAGCACCGCGGCACGCTGCGCGCATTGGGTCTGGGCAAGATCGGTTCGACCAACACGCTGCCCGACCGGCCCGAGATCCGCGGCATGATTGCCCGGGTTCCGCACCTCCTCGAGGTGTCCGACGCCGCAGACACGAAAGCGAGCTGACCATGCAGGTCCACGATCTCGCGCCGGCACCCGGCGCCAAGAAGAACGCAAAGCGCGTCGGTCGCGGTACCGGCGGCAAGGGCGGCAAGACCGCCGGCCGTGGCTCGAAGGGCCAGCGCGCCCGCAACACCGTTGCGCGTGGCTTCGAAGGTGGCCAGACGCCACTCAAGCAGCGCGTGCCGAAGCTGAAGGGGTTCAACAACCCGTTCCGCGTCGAGTACCAGGCCGTCAACCTCGATGCGCTGAGCGCACTGGTCGAGGCGACCGGCGACTCCACCGTCACCCCCGAGGTGCTCGTGGCCAATGGTCTGCTCCGCAAGAAGGCATTCGTGAAGGTGCTCGCCCGTGGCGAGCTGACCGCCAAGGTCGACCTCCACGTTCACGGCATCTCCGGTGCCGCCGAAGCAGCCGTCACGGCTGCAGGCGGTACGGTGACGCTGATCGAGCTTCCCTTCCGCGAGGAAGGCAAGGCCGGTCGGCCCGCCGTCAAGGGCAACCAGTTCGCCAACCGCTGATTCGTCGGCGCTTGTTCCAACCACGACCATCCCCCAACGACCAGGAGTGTTCTGAGTGTTCTCGCAGTTGGCGAACATCTGGAGGGTCCACGACCTTCGCAACAAGCTCCTGTTCGTCGTGGCGATGGTCGCCGTGTACCGCTTGGGCGTGTTCATCCGGGTTCCGGGTGTCGACCCGATCGCCATCGAGCAGCTGCGCGAGTCCGCTGGCCAGCAGGGCGCGCTCGGGTTCCTCAACCTGTTCTCCGGGGGAGCCTTCGAGAGCTTCTCGATCTTCGCGCTCGGCATCATGCCGTACATCACCGCAAGCATCATCATGCAGGTGCTCGGTGTGGTCATTCCGAAGCTCGAGGAACTCCAGCAGGAGGGCGCGGTCGGGCAACGCAAGATCACCCAGTACACGCGTTACGTCACCATTGGTCTCGCCACGCTGCAGTCGACCGGTCTGGTGTTCATCTTCGGTACCGGCCGTGGCACGGCGTTCTTCTCCGCTGCCAGTGCAGCGCCGACCGTGCCGCTGCTGCCTGATGGCGTGTGGCCGCGTGGCTACCTCATCATCCCGACCCTCGTCGCCGGCACCGCCGTGCTGATGTGGATGGCCGAGCTGATCAGCCAGCGTGGTATCGGCAACGGCATGTCGATGATCATCTTCGCGTCGGTCGTCGCCAGCCTGCCCGGCGGTTTCTGGAGCATTCTCCAGCTCAACAAGGTGTTCTGGTTCGTCGCCATGGTGCTCTTGACGATCGGCATCATCATCGCCGTCGTCTTCGTCGAACTCGGGCAACGGCGAATTCCGGTGCAGTTCGCGAAACGTGTCGTCGGTCGACGGATGATGGGTGGCCAGAACACCTACATCCCGTTGAAGGTCAACCAGTCCGGCGTGATCCCGATCATCTTCGCCAGCTCGATCCTGCTGCTGCCGGTGATCTTCTCGCAGTTCCTCGGATCCGGCGAAGGCTGGCGCGGCGACATTGCGAGCTTCGTCGATCAGTACATCGTCAACCCGCAGAACTTCGTGTACATCACGCTCTTCGCGTTGATGATCATTGCCTTCGCCTACTTCTACAACTCGATTGCATTCGACCCGGTGCGCCAGGCCGACCAACTGCGTCGCCAAGGCGGTTTCATCCCCGGCGTTCGGCCCGGCCCGCAAACCGAGAAGTACCTCGGCAAAGCGGTCAACCGCATCACGCTTCCGGGCGCTGTGTTCATTGCGATCATCGCGGTCCTGCCGTACATCCTGCTGATCATCGCGGGCGTGTCGACGTTCGGATTCGCGGGTACCAGCGTGCTGATCTCCGTCGGCGTGGCGCTCGAGTTGATGCGCCAGATCGACAGTCAGCTCACGCTGCGCAACTACGAGGGTTTCCTCAAGTAGGTTCGCGGTGATCCCCGGCGCCCGCCTCATCATCCTCGGGCGACAGGGTGCCGGCAAGGGCACGCAGTGCGTGCGATTGTCCCGGCACTTCGTCGTACCGCACATCTCGACCGGTGACATGTTGCGCGCCGCTGTGCGTGAGGGCACCGAGCTCGGTGTGTTGGCCAAGACAGGTGATGGATGACGGTGGATTGGTCGGCGACGAGATCATGATCGGGATCGTCGACCAGCGGCTGTCGGCTCCCGACGCCTCCACTCGGGGCTACATCCTCGACGGCTTTCCACGCACGATCGAGCAGGCAGATGCGCTCGATGCGATTGCCGACGGGAGTCCGATCGACGTCGTGCTCGATCTGAACGTGCCACGAGAGATCGTGCTCGAACGGATCTCCGCACGCCGGGTGTGTCGCGACTGCGGCACCAACTACACCTCGACGAGCAGCGATCCCGATCCGTGGATCTGCGACGTGTGTGGCGGCGACGTGCAACAACGTGCCGACGACACCCCCGAGTCGGTCAATCGCCGCCTCGACCTCTACGAGGAGCAGACGTTTCCGTTGATCAAGCACTACGGCGACCAGAATCGGCTCGTGGTGATCAACGGCATCGGCCACCCCGACGCCGTCTTCGACCGGATGGTCAAAGCGGTCGAAGCGAACCGCAACTGACGTCGGTCGCTTCCTGCCCGAGGTGTTCCGGTCGGACGACGGTGAGGGCAGAGGGCCATAATCGAACGATGGTCGATGCGGTCTCGGGGGGAACACGGCGGCGGGGGCGGCCACCTGCCACCGATTCTGCTGACACGCGACGTGCGATCATCGACAGCGCTCGGCGTCTGTTTGCCGAACGCGGCTACGGCGGTGTCACCAACAAAGAGCTGGCCGCGGCGGCGGGGATCACCACTGGTGCGCTCTATCACTACGTCGAATCCAAGCTCGATCTGTACGTGGCGGTGCACCACGACATGCAACGGCGCGTCTACGGGCGTTTCGTCGAGGCCGTCGAGGCATCCGACACCTTTCGGGGACAGTTCGAGGGCATGCTCGAAGCTGCGCACCGGATGGACGTCGAAGACCACACGCTGGCGCTGTTCGTGGGCACGGTGCGCAACGACATGCGTCGGTTCCCGGAGATCGCCGATCGCCTTGCCCGCGCCGACACCGCACGTGACGAGTTCTTCGTCGGGATCGTCGACAACGGTGTTGCCACCGGTGAAGTACGACCCGCCGACCGCGAACGCATGGTCGAGTTCATGCGCATCATGCTGATCGGTCTCACCGAAGGGGCATCGGAAGCGGCTGCCCAGCACCGGTGTGCGATCGATGCGATTCTGGCGCTGCTGCGCGGCGACCTGCTCTCGCCACCGTCGAACTGAACCTGGCCTCAGAACCAGCCCGCAAGCATCGCCACGCCGAAGCTGGCGAAGAGCGCAGCCGAGACGAGTTGCAGCGTCCGAGTCGGAATGCGATTGCCGATCAGGTTGCCTGCGACGGCGCCGACCATGCCGCTCGACGCCGCACCGAGCGTGGCGCCGATCCAGACGCCGACGGGCGACGACTGTGAGGCCAGAGTTGCTGTGGCGATCTGGGTCTTGTCGCCCATCTCGGCCACGGCGATCGACGCGGCGATCGAGGCCACCACCGCAAGCGTGGTGCTCGAGGTGAGCGTCGACGTCGGGGCCTCGGCATCGTCGGCTGGTGCGGAGCGCCGGAGCGCAGCGCCGGCGAAGGCCAAGAAGATCAGGCCGCCAGCGATCTGTATCGGGCGGTCGGGGAGTGCGGCACCGAGGAGCCCTCCGACGATGGTGGCGATCACGTTGGCGATCGCGTAGCCGATCGTCAGCCCGAGAGCGACGGTGCGGAGCGAGTAGCGGGCGCCGAAGTTGAGCGCAAGCAGTTGCGTCTTGTCGCCGAGCTCAGCCACGAACACGACCCCGAACGCGATGAGCCCGGCGGCGATGAAGTCGGTCATGAACTCAAGATTCTTGCGAGGCCGACGGACCTGGTGGCGGAGGCGACTTTCGCGGACTGACGATCAGGACGAGGGCCCGCGTTGGAGGCGGCCGGGACGTGCTCCTGTGAGGACGCCGTGCTCGGCGATGACCTGACCTCGCTTGATCGTGGCGACGTAGCCATCGGCGGCCTGCATCAGCCGGGTACCTCCAGCGGGAAGGTCGGCGATCAGCTCCGGAGGGTGCAGCATCAACCGGTCGTGGTCGATGACGTTGAGGTCGGCGAGCATGCCGGTTGCGACGACGCCGCGGTCGGTCCATCCGACGTGGCGTGCGGTGCGCTGGGTCTGCTGGTGAACGACGTACTCGAGTGGCAGTTGCTCGCCGCGCGACCGGTCGCGGGTCCAGTGGGTGATCGCCGTGGTCGGGAAGCTGCCGTCGCAGATCGAGTTGCAGTGGGCGCCTGCGTCGGACAGCCCGAACATTGCGTTCGGTGAGGTCAACATCTCGCGTACGTCGTCGAGGTCGCCGTTCGCGTAGTTCATCAGTGGGATGTAGAGCAGCCGGCTGCCGTTGTCGTCGAGCAGCAGGTCGTAGAGCATCTCGTCGGGTGCTTGGCCCGCTGCCGCTGCCCGTCCGGCCACGCTGTCGGCCGGTGTCGGCTCGTAGTTCGGCGGGTCCGACGAGCGGATACATCCGCTCGTATCCGGAGTGCAGGATGCCGACGAATCCGGAGGGGCTCGACTCGGCATGCTCAGCGAGCAGGGTTCGTCGCATCTCGGGATCGCGCAGCCGGTCGAGGCGCTCGGCGTGATCGAGCGTGTGCAGCTGGCGATACGACGGGCAGAACATGAATGGGTTGGCCGTCGCCTGCAGCCCGACCAGCACGCCGATGGGGCGCACCGCCACCTGCGCCTTGACGTCGGCGCCGGCGGCGTTCCACCGGTCGATTGCGTCGAGCAGTTCACGGAATCGGTTCGGTGAGTCGTCATTCTGCTGCACGGTGAAGCTCAGCGGTCGGCCCACCTCGGTGGCGATCCGGCCGAGTAGCTCGATCTCCTGGGCGACCAGTTCGTCGTCGGTCGACTGGTAGGCGTCGGAGATCAGTTGGATCACGCCAGCGTCAGCGCGTCGCAACGCCGCGGCGATTCCGAGCACTTCGTCGGTGCCGGCGCGCAACGTGCCGATCTGCTGGCCGCGTGAGGTGCGGTGGACATAGGTGCGCGACGTGGTGAAGCCGAGCGCCCCGGCGCGAACCGCCGCTTCGCACAGCTGCGACATCTGCTCGATCTCGTCGGCAGTCGCAACCGCTTCGACGTCGGCGCCGCGATCGCCCATCACATAGGTGCGCAGCGCGGCGTGGGGCACCTGGGTGCCGACGTCGACCGTCCAACGCATCGTGTCGAGCAGGTCGAGGTACTCGGGGAACGTCTCCCAGCCCCATGTCATGCCTTCGCTCAGCGCGGTACCGGGGATGTCCTCGACGCCTTCGAGCAGTTCGATCAGGAACTGGTGCTGGTCGGGCCTGACCGGGGCGAACCCGACGCCGCAGTTGCCGAGCAGGATCGAGGTGACCCCGTTGACCGACGAGGGCGCGACGTCGGGGTCCCAGGTGACCTGGCCGTCGTAGTGGGTGTGGATGTCGACCCAGCCCGGCGTGACGATCATCCCGGCGGCGTCGATTTCTCGTACTCCGGGTCCGATGTCGTTGCCGGGCGGCTCGACGGCGACGATCGTTTCGCCGTCGATTGCGATGTCGGCCAGTCGTCGGTCGGCACCTGTCCCGTCGATCACCGTGCCATTGCGAACCACCAAGTCGTGCATGGCTGAACGCTAGTGCCATGGACCGGCAACGTTCGGGGTGTCCGTGGCCTTCACTTCGGGGACGCGCCGGCAGATTCGGGAATCCGAGATTGTGCGGCAGGCCAGTAGTGCCAAGACGTCAAACACTTCGCCGGAACCCGAGTACAGGACGGTGCATTCTTGGCCGCGATTATGTGCGTGTGCCAGCGGCCCGTCCCCGATCGGAAGTGCCGATCGCGAGCAGTGCCGGGTGCGGTTCGGGCTGTTGATATGAGCGTCGAACGTCTGAGGTGGCTACTACTTGGAGCCCGTGTTCTGCAGCTTCTGCCGGTTGCGAGCCAAGTGCTCGGCGGACTGGCCCTCGTCTGCTGCGATGGTGGCTACTCGGTTGCGTCGCGTATTGCGTCGATCACCAACCCGATGGTCTGCTCACCCGCTCGTCCGGTCGGTTCCTCGACCGTTCCGTATCGCTCGGGTGGGAAGAAGACCATCGCTCCGTGGTCGGCGGCGGCGACCTCTGTGTAGCGCACCTCGTAGCCAGCGTCCTCGAACGGAGCGATCGCGTCAACCGATTCCGAGGGATCGCACGCCGTGTCGAGTTCTCCAGCGACGAGAAGGATGGAAGCCTCCGTGTTGTCCCAACCCATCCCAGAGGGGTCGATCGGCGCCGAGTCCCCGTCCCAGCTCGTGTAGCAACCTGCGATCGACACGATCACGTCGGGTCGCTCCGCGTCGAGCGCGCAGCCCTGTGCGAGCGCCCGCAGTCCTGTCGCTTGCTCGTCGAGACCCGAGAAGAACGCCGTCACTGCACCGTACGACCAGCCGATCACCGTCACCGGCCGATCGACGTCACCCCCGAAGTCGGCGGCGTTCGTCATCGCGTGGTCGTAGCCGCACTCCACGTCGTTCACGGAGGTCTCGGGCGCGCTCGTGCGAATGTCGGGCACGAAGACGACGAGACCCTCTCGTGCGAGTGCGTTCGCGAAGCCGTCCATGTCGTGGCGGTCGTTCGCGAGGCCGTGCAAGACGTAGACGACCGGGAGGCCCTCCGCGTCGCTCGGTGAGAAGACCGAGATGTCCTGCGTGTGCTCGCCGCGAATCGTCATCATCGAGACCGTCGGCGTGGCGACTCGCTGCCCGGTGCGTGCGGTGCTCGACTCGGGTGGCGAGGCGTCCGTGGTCTGGTGCATGGGGTCAGTGCTCGACTCGACGGTCGCCGATTCGTCGGACGACGTGACGCCACCGCCGCTGCCACACGCTGCGAGGATCATCGCGGCGGTCGACAGCAGCGTCGCTCGGGTTGTCCGCCGGTGGAGTCGCGTCCGCTTGGCAGGGGTGGTTCGGGTGGCTCGGTTGATCATGTTGTCACTCTGGACCCATCCACTTTTGCCTGACCTTGGTCGACCGATTCGGGCGCGCTTCAGTGCACGTAAGCCCCACCGAGGTCCGTCGAAGTTGCCGCGAAGTCGGCTCGTCGAGGTTGGTGACATGACAAACCAACTGACACACACCGACATCGACACCACCACCACCCTTACTCGGACGCCTTTGCCGCTCCCGACGAGTCCGTTCGTGAACGGCGAACAGCCGGAGCGCCCTGCCGGGAAGGGACGTCGTTGGATGCTCGTCGTCGGCGGCATGGCCTTGGCAGCGACCGCTGCCGTCGGGGTCGTCGTCGCCGGCAACGACACCTCCGACACCGTCGAGCCGGGAACCAACCAGCGATCAGCTTCAGCGATCATCCAGGGTGAGATCGAGGCTGCGCTCGCCGAGCGCAACCCCGCCGACGCCATGGTCGTTCAGCAGCCGGCGTATCTCATCGTCCAGAACGAGATCGACGCCGCGACGGCGGAACTCGATGGCGAGATCGACGAGCTGCGGCCAACAGCGCAGATCGTCCAGGACGAGATCGACGCGGCACTCGCTGAGGCTGCTGCGACTGTGGAGACCGACGATCTGCGGCCCGCCTATCTCATCGTGCAGGACGAGATCGACGCCGCACTGGCGGCACGCACCGAGACGTCCGCCAACTGAGACCACCGGCTCCCGAAGTACGAGCTGAACAGGGGCGATGTGGACTTATGTCGCTCCTAAGTCGAACGTGGGAGTCTGTGCCCGGTCGGCGAATCGTCTGGACTGAGGGTAGGGAGAGATCTGATGGAGTTTCGAGTACTGGGCAAGTTGACGGTCGAGCGTGACGGGGTCGTGGTAGATCTCGGAGCGTTCCGCCAGCGAGCCCTGCTCGGTCTGCTCCTCAGCGCACCGAACCAGGTGTGGTCCACCGATCAGATCATCGACGGCCTCTGGGGTGACGAAGCAACCGGCGACAAGCAGAATGCGCTCTGGGTGTACGTGTCCGGGCTACGCAAGGCGTTGGAACCGGATCGGCCGAAGCGCACCGACGGCTCGGTGATTCTGACGAGGGCGCCGGGCTACCTGGCCGAGATCGCCCCGGAGTCGCTCGACTCGATTCGTTTCGAGCGGCTGTTCACGGAAGGCCGGGCGCTTGTCGAGACCGATCCGGCGGCCGCCTCGATCGTGCTCAGTGAAGCACTTGCGTTGTGGCGGGGGCGGGCGTTCGAGGACTTCACGTATGAGCCGTTCGCCCAGACCGAGATCACCCGGCTCGAAGAGCTGCGGCTCGAGGCGGTGAGTGCCCGTCTCGGTGCTGACTTGGCGTGTGGCCGATCCCGTGAGCTGGTGTCGGAGCTGGAGTCGCTCGTCCGTCAGCATCCGCTGCGCGAGGAACTGACAGGGCAGCTGATGCTCGCGTTGTATCGGTCGGGTCGACAGGCCGAGGCACTGCGCTCGTACACGTCGCTCAAGGCGCGACTCGTCGAGGAGCTGGGCGTCGACCCGTCGGCGGCACTTCGGCGCCTGAACGATCAGATGATCTCGGGCGACGAGTCGCTCGATGCGCCCCGCCCTGCGCGGGCATCGGCGGGCGTGTCGCCGGGTTTGTCCGTGCGTGGGTACGAACTGCGTGAGGAGCTCGGTGCCGGCGAGTTCGGCGTGGCGTATCGGGCGTATCAGCCGGCGGTCGGTCGTGAGGTGGCGATCAAGGTGATCCGCCCGGAACTCGCGAACGACCCGACGTTCATTCGCCGGTTCGAGGCCGAAGCCCGTCTCGTCGCCCGGTTGGAGCATCCGCACATCGTGCCGCTCTACGACTTCTGGCGCGAACCCGATGCGGCGTATCTGGTGATGCGGTTGATGAAGGGTGGCACGCTCGCCGATCGCCTCGAGGTCGGCGCCCTCTCGCCGGTACAGGCGTCAGCGATCGTCGATCAACTCGCCGGTGCGCTCCACACGGCCCATCGCAGTGGCGTGACCCACCGCGACCTCAAACCGACGAACGTCTTGATCGACGACGACGGCAACGCGTACCTCTCCGACTTCGGTATCGCACTCGGCGACGACGCCGGCCCTTCCGGCGACGTGCTGCGCTCGATGTCGCTCAGTGCCCCCTATGCATCACCCGAACAGCTCGATGGTGGGCTGGTCGAGTCGTCGTCGGATGTATTCAGTCTCGGCGTGGTGATGGCGCAGGCACTCACCGGCCTGCACGGCGACGTCGAACAGATTCGAGGTGCCCTGTCGGCGGAGGCACGACCGGTGATCGACCGAGCCACGGCAACCGAATCGGCCCAGCGAGGTGACGTCGTGTCGTTCGCAGTCGACCTGCAGCGTTCGCTCACCGGCGAGAACCCCGCCCCGAGCAACGAACGGATCGAGCTCGTCAACCCGTACAAGGGGCTGCGCGCCTTCGGTGGCTCGGACGCCGGCGACTTCTTCGGTCGCGAGCGCCTGATCGATCGGCTCGTCGCGCAACTCGGGTCCAGTGGCGTTCGCGGCCGGTTCGTGGCCGTGGTCGGCCCCAGTGGAGCCGGCAAGTCGAGCGCCGTGAAGGCGGGGCTGCTCCCTGCGCTGCGAGGCGGCGCACTGCCCGACTCGCAGCGCTGGTTCGTCGTGGAGATGACGCCGGCGCCACATCCGTTCGAATCGCTCGAAGACGCCCTCCTCAGCGTGGCGGTCAACCCGCCGGCATCGCTGTTGGAGTTGCTCGTCGGTGGCGAGTCAGGGCTCGAGAAGGCCGTCGACGCAGTCCTCCCTGCGGATGGTTCTCAGGTCCTGCTCGTCATCGACCAGTTCGAGGAGCTGTTCACCCAGGTGTCGCCCGCGATCGCCAAGCAGTTCCTCGACACCCTCGCCCACGCGGTGAGCGCACCGCACAGCCGCCTGCGGGTGGTGCTGACGCTGCGCGCCGATTTCTACGACCGGCCGCTCGGCCACAGCGGCATCGGCGAACTGTTGCACGACGGCACGCAGGTGATCACGCCGATGACCCCCGAGCAGTTGGAGCGTGCCGTCACGGGCCCGGTCGAGCGGATGGGTGTGGTGTTCGAACCGGCCGTGGTGGCCGAACTCGTCCGCGAGATGGTGGACCGTGCCGGCGCGCTGCCGCTGCTGCAGTACACGTTGACCGAGCTGTTCGACCGGCGTCAGGGCAACCGCATCACCACCACCGCCTATGCGGAGCTCGGCGGTGTGTCGGCGCGCTTGTGCAGCGGGCCGACGGGCTGCTCGCCGGGCTGGACCCGAGCGGTGCCGACGCGGCCCGCCAGGTGTTCCTCCGTCTCGTCACCCTCGGCGACGGCGACGGCCAGAACGACACGCGCCGGCGCATCCTGCAGAGCGAGCTCGACGACCTCGGGCTCGACCGCAACGACCTCCGAGCCGTTCGCGACACTTTCGGCCGACACCGGCTCCTCAGCTTCGATCGCGACCCGGTCACCCGTGGGCCGACCGTCGAGATCTCCCACGAGGCGCTACTCACCGAGTGGACGCAACTCCACGACTGGATCGAAGCGGCCCGCGACGACGTGCGCAAGCAGCGCAGGCTCGCAGAAGCGATGCGCGAGTGGCGGACGGCCGGGGAGAGCGACGGCTATCTCCTGCGCGATGGCCGACTCGACCAGCTCGACGCATGGGCCTGCGCCACCACGCTCTCACTGTCGGCACCCGAGCAAGCATTCCTCGACCGGAGCCGAGAAGCGCGCGACCGGAATGCAAACGAAGAGTTGGCTCGCGAGCAACGCGTCGCGGATGCCGAACGCGAAGCGGGCAAGCGGCGCCGACAACTCATTGGCGCCGGTGCTCTCGGATTGCTTGTCGCGGCGCTCGCCGTGTTCAGCATCAGCCAGTGGCTCGCCGCCTCCGATGCGCGACGACGAGGCGTCGGACGCTCGCGACGAAGCGGAGGCAGCTCGCGACGCGAATCAGAGCATCGTCGTGTCCGAACAGTTCCGAACCGCGTCCGAAGCCGCACTCACACGCGACCCAGAACTCGCACTGCTCTTCGCCATAGAAGCTGTTCGCTCCACCACCGACCTCGGCTATGCCACCGAAGAATCCGTCGACTCGCTGCACTGGGCGCTCCAACAACAAGGGGTCGCGTACCCCGTCGGGGCCGATGCCACAGCCACCATCCGATCCGGGCCCACCGGGCTGACCGGCGTGTTTCCACTCCCTCCCGCCGAGCTGGTCGCACTGGCCGAGTCGTCCACCGCGCGGCGCCTGACGTCCGAGGAGTGTCTGCTCGGGAGTGAGCTCGGCTGCCCCGAACCCGCGCCGATCGATCCCGACCTCCCACTCCGATTCGGGCTGGAGAACTACGTCGTCAATATTCCCGAAGTACTCCCTGGTGTACCGGCGTTCGGTGAGGGCGAGCTCGCCGGCACGCGAGTGACCCTCGCCATCGCGTCGACGGTCGGGCTCAACGACGGGGTCCAGGCCGAGGTCGACCGGTTCACCGAGATCACGGGCATCGAGGTGGAGCTGGTGCCCAACCTCGGTTTCGACATCACTCGGCTCATCGCCACGGGTGGGCTGACCTCGGCTCCCGATGTCGTCGGCTTCTTCTCGCCGCCGCCGCCCTGGGCGGAAGGTCGTGCGGTCGACCTGTCCACCTACCTCGACGTCGAGACCCTCCGCTCCGACTTCGGCGACCACCTCGTCGATGCAGCGACGTCCGATGCAGGCGAGCTCGAGAGCGTCGTGATGCAGACGAACCCGACCGGGCTCGTGTTCTACCCCAAGCAACGGTTCGATGCAGCCGGCTACACGGTGCCGTCGACCTGGGACGAGCTCGTCGAACTGTCGAGCCAGATGGTCGCCGACGGTCATGAGCCCTGGTGCTTCAACTGGGAGGCGGGGTTTGCCAGCGGGTTCGCCGGCGGGGACTTCCTCGATGAGCTCATCCTCCGCGTCGCCGGCACGGAGGTCTTCGACGGATGGGCCGCCGGCGAGATCGCGTTCGACGATCCGCGCATCGTGGAAGCCGCGCAGCTCGGCGAGGAGCTGCTCTTCGGCCCAGGCTTCGTCGCTGGCGGAACCGACTCGATCAGATCGTCGCCCTGGCAGTTTGCAACGCTTCGGATGCTGGACGAGAACCCACTTCCCGACGACATCGGCCCCCCGTGCTGGCTCTCGCACGGTTCGTCACAGCTCGTCGACATCCTCGGTCCGCCCGAGGATCCGCGTTCTGGTGAGTTGGGTGAAGACGTCGACTACTTCGTGCTCCCACCGCTCGAAGCCGGCGACACGGCACCGATCAGCGCCGGCATCATCCGAGCGACGATGTTGACCGACCGGCCCGAGGTTCGGGCCCTGATCGCGTTCATCGCGAGCCCCAGTTGGGGAGAAGTCTGGGCGGGCGTCGACTCGATCGGAGAGACGTTCTTCTCGTTGAACCGTCGGTTCGATACGGCGGCGTACACCGGGCAGCGCGCGCAGCCGAACGTCGACGTTCGGCTGCGAATCCACGAGGAGAACATCCAGGCTTTGAACGACGGTAGGTGGCGCATCGGCGCCTCCGATCTGATGCCGCTCGAGTTCTCGACGTGGACCAACGAGTACGTCCCCGGCCCGTTCTGGCAGGGGATGATCGACTGGGCCGACCAGACCAAGCCGATCGAGGAGATCCTCGCCGACATCCAGGCGGCCCGCGAATCGTTCGACGCTCAGTAAGCCGAATGACAGGGCGATCGGGGGACCCAGCCGCCAGCCGTCATCGCCTTGGGAACACCTGCGCACCACTGCGGCGCAAGACAATCCTGGTCCTTTGTCGCTCAGTGTGGAGTGGGCAGTCGCTCGACCTCAGCCCCAGTCATCGAGCAAGTCCGAAATCGGATACTCGCCACCCGCGACGGAACGCACCCTCCGGCGCCAGCCCTCCTCCGGCAGTGAGGCGAAGCTCATGTCGAGGCGTTGCGACCACTCGACGACATCAGTTACCAGTTCGTTGCCGTCGCGGCGAGCGCCAGCTTCGATGGCGGCAGCTCGGCCTTCGGCCCCGCCTTCATACTGCTCGATCATCTCGCCGCGCAGTGCAGCTCCGATTCGTCGATGCATCGCTTCTGCATTGCGAGCGAGGTGCGTGAGAACGTGAGCAACGCTCCACTCGGGCAGGAGCGACGGGCGACGCACGTTGTCGTCGGTCAACCCTGCGGTGACGGAGACGAGCTTCGCATGCGCCGCAAGACAGCCCTCCATCTCGAGAATCGGCGGCTCCACGACCGTCGACACAACGTGTCAGCTCCGGAGGCAACGAGGTCGAACGGCCGAGCGACAACACTCGACAACGCCCGCACGGGGTGTCCGCGTGCGGCTGCTGCAACCCAACCGGGACCGGCCAACTCTCGCGTCACATAGTCGCCGCTCCGGATGAGCGAGAATGCAAGTGTGAGCGCGCAGTGGAGTGGTGGCGAGGTCATCATTCGCAGCGAGGTCCTGGGTCTTCAGCCAGCAGAGGTGACCACATCGACCGCTGCGAGCGGGGTGTGGCTCGAAGCCCCGGTCGTCGTTGTGGATGACGGCCCGGAGCAGCTCGTCACCTACATGGCCCCCGGCGCCCCGTTCACGTTCCCGGCCGGTGAGTGGCCGACACCTGACGGTCGTCATCCCTGGCACGGCCGCGCTGGTTGGCAGGGCCACGGGTGCCTCATGGTGCAGCGGCCCGGCGACCACTACGCCGTGTGGCACTTCTGGGATGGACCTGACCGAGAGTTCGTCTGTTGGTACCTGAACTTGCAGACTGCGTTCGCGCGGAACGAGCGGGGTTTCGGGACCCAGGACCTCGAGTTGGACCTCGTTGTCTTTCCGGACGGATCGCACATCGTGAAAGACGAAGAGGTGCTCGAGGACCGGGTGTCCGAGGGTCGCTACTCACCCGAGTTGGTCGAGTGGATTCGACGATACGGCCAGACACTGGTCCAACGCCTGGAGGCTGAAGGGCCCTGGTGGGATCCATCGTGGGCGACGTGGGAACCTGATTGAACCTGACCTCGTCTCGCAACTCACAGCTGGCAAACCCACCGGAGGCCCCAAAGGACCCCGAAGAATCAAACGAATCGGACCCTAGACGCGGGTCCGGTCCGTCCTCGATGTCCCGCGACATCACAATGGAGCGGACGACGGGAATCGAACCCGCATCATCAGCTTGGAAGTAGGTCGAAGCTGAAGTGGCGGGCAGTGCCGTGACCTGCCGAAACGTGCTGTGAGCAGGCGGTATGTCGGATGTGTCGCCGTTCAGATTATCCCGTTTTGTCCGCTGTGTCCGGCTGGTGTCGGCTGTTCCAGGCACGCTGTAGGCACAGCGGAGGGAGTGCCGCTTGGCCCATCGTTGGGACCGATCAGTTACTCGTTCGGCGTGCAGCGGACGATGAGGTCGCGTACGCGTCGAATCACCGCGTTTGGTTGATCCAGCAGTTCGGCTCGCTCGTGTAGGGTCGCCGTAGCCACGAAGCCGTGCCCGATCCTCCCAACCAGTCGGGAGCACCGCCGTACTGATCTCAACGCCTTGCGCGTAGTAGCCGTACGTCGCGTGGAACTGTGACAGCTCTCCGATGGCTCCGTCGACGGCGTCTGCCTTGCTTGCATCGACATCGTTGCGGAACGCCACGTCGGCTTCCATGGACATCGTCGCTTCCTCGGGCAAACGGTCGACATCGGCTGTCCCGAGGATTGCCTGGCTCCCGATGATGACGATGTCACCGTCGCCGGTGATCGTTGCGGCAGCTCGAATGACGTGTGCGAGTTGCTCGCGGTTCATCGGCGGCCCCGTGGGTTGCCGACGTCGTGGGATCGCCATGCCTCAAGAGCCGTTTGTCGTTGATCGTCGGTGAGCGCGCCGGCGAATGGGGAGTTCTGGCGGAGTTCTCGCCCACGAAGGGAGCGGTCGGTGAGGGCCGCGAGGATTCGATCGACGGGACCGTTCAAGAGGCGCTCCCATTCGTCGAGCCACTTCTTGGCCTGTCCTCGAGCGCTCCCACGCATCTTGTCCAAGTGATCGAGGGCGTCGGCGATCGTGCGCTCGGGCTCGGTGGCGATCCTGGCGGCGACGACATAGGCGAGCCAGAGGCTGCGGCGTTCGTCGCGACTCAGCCGATCGGTCCGGCTCTTGAGGGCTTCGACGTTCTCGCGGGAGATCCGGCGGTGCGTGCCGACGGTGGTGAAGGGAAGGTCGCCCCGGTCGCACAGGTCGACGACGTGCTGGCGCGTGCAGTTGAGGATCTTCGCCGCCTCGCCCGTGGTGAGCAGTTCGTCTCCTCGCGGCTGGAGGTCGGAGCGATCTGGGCTGCGATTATGGGCGGCGACGCGCTCGATCGACTGCTATTCGGGATCGAGGATTCCGTAGGACGTGAGTTCGCCTACGTATTCCTGAACTCGATCCGGATAACGCGCAGCGAATGCATCGCCGATGTAGATCTCCAACGCACGCTTGACGTCGTTCAGATTGGCAGCATTCTCGCAGGCCAAGGCGGCGCTGGTGTAGCTGTCAAGTGCGGCTTGCGCCTCGCCATCGGAGAGGCCTTCAACGTCGGGGATCGCTGGATAGCCGGCAGCGATGAGGCAGTCGTCGTAGGCGTTCACCGACGACAAGTAGCTCGGGTGCGTCAACGCCTCCGCGTCGACGGTGCGATAGGCATCCGAGAAGTAGTTCCCTGGGAACGCGAGGGTCTCCGACCATTGGCGGCATCCCCCTGCGATGCTCTGGCCATCGATCTCGACCGAGTTGTTCAGGCGCTCGTTCGCTGCGGGCTCGGTCACCGTGTCACCGTCGCTGTAGGAGAACCCGGCGTCGGACATACAGCGAGACACCAACTGCGATGCTCGATCGAGATAGGTCCGAAAAGCTGCATCGGTTGAGCCGGTAACGTCGATCGCCTGTTCCAGCGCACTCTCCCGATTGACATCGGTTGGCCACGGCACCGACTCTGGGGTCGCATCAGGCACCCATCGGATCGCGCCGAATTCGCATGCAGCACCTTCCGAGTCCGCGCAGACACCGTCGACGAGTTGGCGTTGGCCGATCGGCTCGGGCAGCGTCACGGTGACGTCCCTGGCGTCGTTCGATGGGCATGTGTAATCGAATCGCGGATCGAGTGGTTCGACCCGGAACGTCACGACGATGTCCGTGCTGCCCATATCGACGGTGGGTGGATAGACGGTCCCGGTCTCGCCGCCACTACAGCCGGTACGCGTGACCGTGGCGGTGAAGCTCGTCGACGACGGATCTACGGTGCCGGGCTCGACGGTCCACGACGCCGCCTCGGACGTCGCCTCGTGGACCAATTGGGCGTAGTACCGCTGGCCGTCGGGTCGGAGATGGAAGTTGTCGGAGTAGAAGCAGTCACCGGGGCAGTCCGGCGCTGCTGTCGCCCAGTCGATGACGGTCACGTTCACGTTGCTCGCAGCGAGCGCGCGCATCAACTCGTGGTTGGGTTCGGTCCATTCGCGCTGGAGTGCATCGGTGACGAGATAGACATTGCCGACGTCAGCGAGATTCGACGCCACTTCGTCGAGGTCGTCGGGTTGCATGGTGCCGTTGGTGGCGGCATGGATCACCACGACGTCACCGAGCGAGCCGTCGGCAGCGAGCGATGCTGTGAGGTCCACGACGTCACGGGACTGTCGAGATTCCGTGGCGTCGACGACGAATCCCAACTCGACGAGATCCTCGGCGGCGCCCAACATCACTGCGCCCCCCAGGGCGATCCGCCTCGGCGCAACATCACCGGGCGCGGTGTTGTCGATCGCCGTGCTGGGGGCCGGTGCATCGGTGATCGGCGGCGGATCGGCTTCGAGAGCGGTTGTCGTCGCGGGTGCGCTGGACTGCTCTGGGCTGTCCGAGGAGTTCGCGTTCCAGGCGATCGCGCCGACGCCAACCGCGACGATCGCAACCGCTGCGACGCCGACGAGCGACCGCCGCTTCGCCGGACGCTGCCGCAACGGTACGTCCCGGCCCGCGAGATCGTCGGCGATCGCATCGTCCAGCCTGCTTCGATAGCTGTGGAGACGTTGCTCCAGGTCAGATGTCATGTTCCTGACTCCAATGTCGTTCGTAAGGCTTTGAGTCCCCGATGGACGTGGTTGCGCACCGATGTGAGCGGAAGGTTCAGCGCGTCGGCTGTCTGCTGATAGGTCCAGTCGTACACGTGCACGAGCACGACACACTGACGTTGACGCTGAGACAGCCGACCCAGCGCTGCGCCGAGATCCGGATCCAGTGCGCCCTGCTCAGATGACGACTCCAGCGGCAACGCGACTCGACGCGTCCAGCGGCGATGGCGGCGCGTTGACGACTGCGCAACCCGATACAGATACCCGACCGGATTGTCGAGGCCGCCGACGCGGTCCCAGTGCTCCCACGCATACGCCAGGGCCTCCGCACACGCGTCGTTGCCGACCTCTACGCCGTAGCCGGCCGCCAGCACGCGACGCAGTCGCTCGCCATGGGTCTCAACGAACTCCGAGAACGCGCGATCGGTCGATGCTCGCACCGCCTCGTCCTCGATCTCCACCACACCCATTAAGGCACCGACGCCACGGAATCGTTTCACCTTCGATCGAGATTTCTTCGACGAGAACGACCAGCGATCTCGCCGACGCCGCACACTTCGGCCACGCAGAATCGCGCTGCGCTGTGTCACTCACGCGTGCGGCTTCGGCCCAAGCCGAGCGCCCGGTAATCCCGAACCCGATGCCGTTGCCCCCCTCCCGGGCTAGCACGGTATCGAACTGATACCATGCCGTGATGGCCATGACGCTGCGGCTCACCGACAGTGAGCAAGAAGGACTGAAAGCCCGCGCCGACGCCGAGGGAATCTCCATGCAGGAGGCAGCACGCCGTGCCGTGCGCGAGTTCGTCGCCCGCAGCGATCACCGAGACCGAGTCGCACGCGCCGCTGATCTGATCATGGACACCCACAGTGACGCCTTGCGTCGGCTCGGCGAGTGAACGAACCGGTCGAGTTCCTCGACCTCGATGATGTCGTTGGCCTCGCCATCGCACTGCTCGGTGATCCTGCGCCGATCCGCGACGTCGGACTTCTCGGCTCGGCCGTCGCCCGCCCGCAGACGACCGCGTTCGGTGAGGATGCCTACCCGGACATCTGGACCAAAGCAGCCGCGCTGCTGCATTCGATCGTCAAGAACCATGCTCTCGTCGACGGCAACAAGCGCCTCGGATGGTTGGCCACCGCAGTCTTCCTCGAGATCAACGGCGTCGAGATCTCACGCGCCAGCAACGACGACGTCTACGACCTCGTGATCGACGTCGCCGCCGGCCAACCGACCGTCGACACGATCGCCGAGCGGCTCCGCAAACTCGCCACCTAGCACCCGCACAGATTCACCTGTGCACGCCGCGCCGGGTGTGCGACTGCGGCCCAAGCCGAGCACTCGGTAATCGCATCTTCGACCCGGGATCTGGTGACGCTTCGGTGCTATCTCAATCCGACGGAGTCGGTGCGCCAAAAAGGCGTCGGGGTAGACCAATGTGCCGCTGACCGTCCCGTCGAAAGGCGGCAGACGCAATACCTGAAATGCAGGTTCAGGGGTCCTCAGCGACGGGCGGCGAAAACCAATCGCGCACGCCGACTCGAAGCCGAAACGGGCGTAGTACTTCGGGTTCCCCTCCAAGAAGATCGCTGGTTCTTGGCGCTGGAGGGCGATCTGGCGGAGCGCCTCGGAGATCAGCGTTGTACCGATGCCCTGGCCATGCAAGTCGGGCCGCACGCCAACCGGGCTCAGGACGAGCACCTCGACCAGGCGGTCCGGTGCGTCCAGGAGCGCTCGAGTGAACAAGACATGGGCGCAGGTCCGGGAGTTGCGCTCGGCAACGATCGACAACTCCGGCTCCCAAGCCCACGACAGCCGAAGCGCGTCGAGGAGCACCCCGATCGATTCGTCGCCGCCGAACGCCGCAACTTCGAGGCGGCGGACCCTTTCAAACTCATCGTCGCGCTTCGAGCGAATGTGCAAACCAGTGTCGGTCATCGGGCGATTCTGCCGCTCGCTACCGCTCCGTCCGCGAGAGATTTCTGTGTCTCGCGATAACGCTCTCGATAATCACCGGCACGACGCCGATCGACGCGTGCGAGTTCGGCCCAAGCGTGACGCGAGATGATCCCGGGCTGTGTCCGGTCAGGAAGTCGCCCACCGGGCTCAGTTTCGGTGAGAGGTCACTTGCCAACGGATTGTCAGGGCGGGGAGGGTGGCTGTCCGGACGCTTCGATTGACGGAAACCAGATCTCTGCGATCTCGTTGCGCCATACGATCGGTTCCTCGCCTGGGCGTTGGAGGTGTGCTTGGCCGTCGGTGATCCATGCTGCCGTCGTCCCGTCGGCGTCCAGGCGGACGAAGTCACTTGTGGCGGGAACGTCGAAGGGCAAGACGCCATCAGCGACAGTCCAGCCGGTGAGGTCGACGACGACCAGCTGGAAGCCGGCAGGACCGTAGACGGCGACGAAGATCGACTCACCGATGGTTCCCACGATCTGGACTGGCCCGGTCTGCGTCTGTGGGTCGACGGTGAGGTTGAGTTCGGTGCGGTTGAGTTCGACGGTGACGTTGTCGGCGTCGCGTTCGGTGAGGATGAGGCCGTTGGTGTCGGAGCGTCCGAGCAGCACGATTGTGCCGCTTGGTGTCCACGTTGCGTCGTCGACGGTGAACGGCGGGCCCGTTGTATTGAGTTCGGGGTCGACGAATGAGCCTGTTGTGGAGACAAACTGCTGGTCGCCGGTGACCATGTCGACGACGTTCACGAAGTCCCAGTTGTACATGACTGCTCGCGTACCGCCAGGTTCGATGTGCGGATTGGTGCCGACGCCCCACAGCTGGAACCGATCGCTGAGACCAACCGTGCGGTCGACTTCGGCGCCTGGCTCGCCGATCGCGAACACGTTGCCCGAAACGGGTTCGCAGCAGTCGCTGTAGATGAGCGAACCGTTGAACGTTCCAGCGACTTCGTCGATGATGTTTGGTCCCTCGCCCTCTGACGGAATGATGCGCGGATCAGGGCGGTCGATCAACAGCACGGGTTCGCCCGGTTGGTCGCTGAGAGCGGCTGGATACCACCAAACTTCGCCGTCGGTCTGTCGAGCGATGAGGTCCGATGGGCCGAGTCGAATTGTGCCTGGAACGGGGAGCAACGGGGTGACCGTGTTGCCGATCGTGGTCGACGGGCCCACCGTTGTGGTCGTCGATGGCGACACGACCGTGGTCGCAGGCGTCGCAGGCGTCGCAGGCGTCGCTGTGTCCGCTGTCTCCGTTTTGATCGTGGTCGCCACCGCCACCGGTTCGGTCACAGTCGGGACTGCTGTTCTAACGGTGTCGCGTTCGTCGGCGGTGAGCCACAATCCTGCGACGCTGACCGAAATGGCGACTGCGGCGGCTGCTGCCCACGGTGCGACACGACGACGACGCACTTCCAACTCGGCGACGCTGGCAGTTCGGGCCTTGTCGCGCGTAAGAGTTACGGCAAGTTCACGGTCGAGGTCGAGCCCGTGTTCAACCTCAGCGCGGGTTTCGTGTGCAAGTGCTCGGATCCGGTCATCCATCGGTATCTCCTTCGGTTCGCTCGCGCGCTTGGAGCCGGGACCGCAGCGTTCGGCGAGCCTTGAACAACATCGCCTTGACGCTGGCGCGCGACGTGTTGAGAAGTTTGGCGATCTGGCCGACTGACAGATCATCTGCGTAGTAAAGGGTGACGATGAGGCGCTGCCGGTCCGGTAGGGCTCGAACCAGGTCGTTCCATCGGACGAGCGACGAAGTTGCACCGCTATCGATCAGTCGATGCTCCGAGTCGGCGGTCTGGCGGCCGAGACGATCGACAGCGGCTCGCTCTGATGCCGTTGCCCGAGAGTGATCGATGAGAAGGTTCGTCATCACCACTCGGCACCACATCGCAGGAGCGTCGTAGCCAGCGAGTTCGTCCCACCGATCGTACGCACGCGACATGGTTTCCTGCGCAAGATCGCGAGCAATCTCGAACTGACCGGTCTTGAGGACCCCGAGAGAGACCAGACGGGGAAACACCTCACGAAACGTCGTCTCGAACTCGTGTCCGTCCGTCACCTTCACATCCTCATACACGAATCAGACCACCAAACGGTTTCTCACAAGTTCCAAGATCACAGAGCGCGGATGCATCCAGCCGCCGACCGCGCTCGGACCGGCCTCTTTCGGGCAAGTCAGCAGTCCAGTCAGACCCGATCGCGCACCAGCGTGGAAACCTCGAATAGTGCCGTCAAGAGAAGCACGAGTGAGGTCAACGCAACCGTGAGTGCTGCAGTTGACCGACTTGCCCGTCCACCCGACAACTGAGCGGACTCGACCACAGTTTCAGCCTCGCACACCAACAAAGCGATTACAGCTCTATCCGCTCACGTTCGAAGCGATCTGAACCTGCCAACTGAAAAACCGGCGCCATATCCGAGATCCGGCAGGGAGGTCGATCGGGCTGAGTCGCTGCATATTATGCGCTCGGTAACCCGTTCGTCATCGGGGTGAGCGCGCAACACTGCGGCCCAAGCCGGGCACCCGATATTCACGTCGCCGTCCCAGACGGCCCGACGAGACGGAGGGAGCGCAGAGCGGCAGATCGGGACGGGTTAGTCGAGGCCGAGCACGGTGATGAGCGCCTCATCGACGGCCCACATTTCGTCTGCCGCCAGCTGTCCCACGCGCCGCCCGAGCCGCTGGGCGTCCACCGCACCGACCTGTTCGACGAGCACCCGAGTCGTGTCTCCAGCGATTGAAACTTCGGGCCGGAAGGAGGCTGGACGAGCGCTTCGTGACGTGGGCGCCACGAGAATCACCGAACGAGGAAGCATCGAATCGGACTGCACGATGACTCCGAAGCGCTCACCTTGCTGTTCATGTCCGACACCCTTGGGGACCTTGAAGCGAAAGACCTCACCCCGCTGCACGCATCGTCTCCATCATCGACGCGATCGCCAGCATCTCGGCTCGGTCGGCTTCATCGGCTTCCAATGCGGCGGCCTCGGACGCGAGCTCGCTTCGCTTCCGTACCCGCTCGGCCGAGGCGAGCAAGGCAGAACGGATAGCCGCGGACCGGCTCAGACCGGTCGACTCCAAGATGCGAAGCGCTCGTTCGGCATCATCATCGAGTCGGACCGAAATCGCTTTCGCCATGAGCAGAGTATGACAGAACGTGATACGAATCGCAACGGCAAGCTGGTAGCGCCGAGTGCCCGGTATGTGCGCTCGACGCAAGTGGTCGAGCGAGTGCCGGGGTATCCGCAAGACCGCTCGATAATCGTCCGGATAGTCACCGGCGATCGGGCACGGGCGGGTGGATCACCGACATATCTACCCAAGCCAAGCACCCGATATTCACGTCGCCGTCCCAGACGGCCTCACGAGACGGAGGGAGCGCAGTTCGGCAGTTCGGCACGCGTCCGCTACCGGCACTTCGGCAACGCGGCCGAACGGCACATAGGCCACGGTGGCGGTCGAGAATGGGCTGAAGGTGTTGGGTCGCCTCGTGGTGCGCGTCATGCCCGCTATGGGCGAGCACATCCACAACGGAGCACACTTTCTAGTCGGCGTTCACCCGCCCATTGCGCGGCGGGTAGTCCCTCAGCGCGCAGCGCGGGTCAACCTCGTCCGTAGCTCGCGCTGGATCAGCTCTCGATCATCCGGGCTGAACACCGCAAGCGACACTGTCCGGCGTGCTTCTGCGGACCGGAGTTCGACCGCAGTCGACTTTGCGAAGAAGCCCACCGCCAATGGATGCAGCGTGAAGGTCGACTCCTCGGCCCGAAATGAACGCACCCGGCCCAATACCGAGGTGCGCACAACGCCGTCGCCGAACTCGAACCAGGTCGTGAGGAGCAGCACCAAGAACGGGATGAATCCCGCGGCGAACATGACCCCGAACACGCGCCCGATCGCAGGAAGGTCGTCGACGAATATCCCGACAAGCCCGCCGAGGACGCAAAAGACCAGCACTGGGATGTTCCGCAGCAAGCTCGGTCGAATGCGTGTGTCAACGTTCACCGCTCCAACGTATTGCGAGCTCGATGAAGTGATGCGACCAACGGCCCACGATCGCCGACGTTGGGTTACTCGAGACTGCACTCGTGATCGGCACGGACGAGCGCACACACCATCCAATAGCGCTCAAGCGAGCGACGGCGCAGACTGCCCCTGATCGCCGGGCCGGGGCCGGGGCGAGTAGCGCCGAATGCTTGATATGGGCGCCTGATGCGATGACGCCGCCTGCCCGCTGTCGCGGGACTGCGGTCAGCGTTCGTACGGGGCAAACGTTGTCGGATGCGGCGAGAGCAATCGCTCGCGGCGAGCCGCCGTCCGTCGAGCCCGACACGCTGTACGTCGATTGCACTGCGAGTGCCGCCGCCGGCAACGTCGGGGACCTGACGCCGATCTTCGCACCCGGGAGAATCAATCTGGGCATGATCCGTCAGTTCCAGCCGTGCTTCATCGCAGCGAACATCGACGACGAAGAGCGACACAACCTCACGCGTCCGGTACCGATGACCGACACGGTCGACGACTACATGCGAGGTGCCGCTGACGGCATGCTCAACGACGCCATGTGGGCACGGAATCCACTGGTCGGTCCGTGGCTGCTCCGGCCCCGCCGCGTTGGCGAACCTCCAGCAACTGATCGCTTGACTCAACCGACCAATTGTGTTCCGGCGCTAGGGATGCGAGCGCAGGTACGAGCGAGGGATGGCGCCGTCGACACCGGCCAGTTCCCGTTGGGGGTCGACGTCGCGTTCGGATTCGCCGGCAACGCTGCGCAACTCGACCGGGGTCGATCGCATCATCGAGGCGAACACCAGCGCCAGGGCACCGATGCCAGCACCGACGAGGTACGCGGTGAGGAAGTCCGAGGCTTGCTCGGTGCCACCGTAGATCGAGGTGAGCGTCGAGATGCCCAGGGCGCTGCCGACCTGAAACGCCATCCGTTGCGCGGCGGCGGCGATGCCGAGGTCGGCCTCGTCGACCGAGTTCGACATCGTGGCGGTGATCGTCGGCTGAGCGGTCCCGTTGCCGATGCCCTGAACGACGAGCCCAACGATCACGATCCACAGCAGATCGGCTGTTCCCCCGAGCCCGAGCAGCACCAGGGCGACGGCGATCGCAAACGAGCCGAACACGGCGACGGGTCGTTCCCCGATCCGCGTGGCGAGCGTGCCCCCGATGGGTGAGGTGATGGCGAACGACGCCGGTCGCAGCAACATCACCAGCGACGTCGCCGAGACCGACAGGGCGAACACCGATTGCAGCAACAGTGGCGCAAGGACGAAGCCACCCATGTACGCAGCTCCGGAGAACAGTGCGGCGAGCATGGAGGCGGTGAAGTTGCGTCGTCGGAAGAACTCGAGTGGGAGCAGTGGGAACGTGACCCTGGCCTCGACGGCGCAGAAGGCGACCAGGCCGACAACCCCCACGAGGAACGCGACGATGATGACACCGTCGAGGCCCCGTGACGGCACCTGATTGAGTGCGAACATGATCGATCCCGTCGCCACGGCGAGTGTGAGCGCGCCGGCGACATCGAAGCCCACGTCGGTTCGCAACGGTGTCTCCCGCAAGATCAGGTATGCGGCGACCACCGGAATGATCGACAGTGCTGCCTGGATGCCGAACATCGGCCGCCAGCCGACCGCATCGATCAGGGGACCGCCGATCACGAGACCGATCGCGGGTGAGCCGGCGGCGACCAGTGACCACCACCCCATTGCCTTGGCCCGTTCGTGCCGGGCGTACACGCTGTTGATCAGCGCCATCGACGACGGGATCGTCGCCCCGCCGATCATCACGGCCAAGCCGCGCAGCGCGATCAGCGAGATCGGATCCCACGCGAAGACGGTGATCGCAGTGATCGCCGTCGAGATCGTGAATCCGGTGAGGAACACCCGCCGATGCCCGTACAGGTCGCCCAGCTTGCCGAGGATCGGCAGCGCCACGGCCGACGCGAGCAGTGGCGCCGAGATCACCCAGGCGATCAGCGTCTCGGTGGTGTCGAAGTCGTCGGCGATCGTCGACAAGCTGACAGCGAGCAGCGTGACGGGGAACGTGGTGGCGAACATCCCGGCGAGCGCCGTGAGCAACACCCACCGCTTGTAGTTGTCGTTCGCCTCGAGGCGGTCCTGGATGGCGCGGCGTGCGACGTTCATCCGTGCTCCACCGACCATCGTGGCGAGGGTACCGACGGCTCGCGTGACCTACTCGGCCGAGTGCTCGTCGGGTTCGGCCGGTTCACGCCAGCGGACGACCAGCCAGACCCCGGCGGCGAAGAACGCAACGAGGGCGAGGAGTTCGTCGGAGACCAGCGAGCCGAGATCGGTGGCCCACTCCTCGGCGCGGGCGCCCCACAACGCCAACGTGGTCGATTCGACGATCGCTCCGCCTCCGATCACCATCACGACACCGACGAGCGCCAGCAGCAACCCCGACACGAGCGACGTCGAGTGGAACGTGAGCCGCCCGACATGGACGGCACGCGTCCGCGGAGCCAGCGGTGGGTGTTCTCACCGAGCCGCCCCCACACCAGCGACAGCACGACCAGCGGCACGACCATGCCGAGCGCGTAGACCGCGAGCAGCAGACCGCCGCGAACGGGCTGGCCGCCAGCGGCTGCGAGCACCAGGATCGAGCCGAGGATCGGGCCCGTACAGAAACCGGTGAGACCGTAGGCGACGCCGAGCACGTACACCGAGCCGCTCGAGGTGCCCGAGGATGCGCCGCGCTCCTGTGTGCGTCGCCCGGCGAGCACGAAGCCGCCGCCGAAAGCGGTCAGGAGCCCGAGAGCGACGATCACGAAGCCCGCCACGGTCACCACCGTCTCCTGGTTGGAACGCACGAACACGGTGAACGACGACGCCGACACACCGAGTGGGACGAGCGTCGTCACCAGTCCGGCATAGAAGATGCCCGTGCGTGCCAACAGCGTGCCTGGGCGATCGAACGCGTAGGCGAAGAACGACGGCAGCAGCAATGCGCCACAAGGGCTGAGCAGTGCCAAGACGCCGCCTGCCAACGCCGCGACGTAGCCGACGTCGCCGGTGAGCGACATCAGCCGTCCGTGGGCGCGCCGGCGGAGGCTTCGAGGATCGACGTCAGGAACTCGTCGAACGCTTCGAAGCTGACCCAACCGCCGAGGGGGACGCCGTTGACCACCATTGCCGGGGTGCCGGTGAATCCGACGGCGTAGCCGATGTCGGTGTCGGTCTGGACCAACTGTCTGGCCTCGTCGGAGCGGTAGTCGGCGATGAACTGCTCGTAGTCGAGATCGATCTCGTCGGCCCATCGTTCGACCTCGGCCAGCAGACCGGCTTCTGTCTGGCGCTGGCGGTAGTCACCCAACTCGGCAGCGCTCAATTCGCGGTCCGTCGGTGGGTCGCCCTCGCCGGAGATGAAGGGGTACAGCACGTCGGCGAGTTCCCAGTAGCGGTCTTGCATGCCTGCGGCGATGCCCACGAGAGCACCAGGGATCGCCCGGTCCTCGTACGGCATCATCCGCGACTCGACGCGTAGCAGCCCGGTGTCGACGTACTTGTCGTAGACCTCGGGCATCGTGAGCCGGTGGAAAGTTGCCGCACCAGAGGCAGCCGAACGACTCGAATGCCACCATCACCAGCGGCGCATCGGGGTCGCCGATCGCCATCGATTGGTTCTCGACCCTGATCGGGTCCATCCAGTCAGGGCTCGGACGCTCGTCGTCCGGTAGCGGCTGATCGCTCGTTGCGTCGCCGTTGGACGGTCTGCCGTGTCGGACGGCCGGGCCGGGCTGGTCTCGGATGTGTCGATCCCCGATGTGTCGATGATCGGGACCTCGTCGCCGTCGAGCAACGTGAACGCAGTCACTGCGCCTGCCGCCGCGAAGACCATCAGCGGGACCAACATGCGGGAGCGTCGCATCAAATCGATTCCTTGCAGCAAACGGGGTGTGGAGGGCCGGCGCGAGCGCCATCGTCGACCATAACGGGGTCCGTAGCACACAGCGCGCGAAATCGGGCGGATCACCCATTGGATCTGCGAAATGGCGCCGCTAGCATGACACGCCGGTCTGTTCACAGGCCGTTCGTCCGTGTGCCGCGACAGCGGTTGCGGACGTCATGCACGCCACGAACGAGTGAGGAGAAGCCCCTGCCAAAGCCAAAGGAAGACGCGATCGTGCTGGAAGGCAAGATCCTCGAATCACTTCCGAACGCAATGTTCAAGGTCGCGCTCGACAACGGGCACGAAGTCTTGGCCCACATCTCCGGAAAGATGCGGATGCACTACATCCGTATCCTCCCCGGCGACAAGGTGCAGGTGGAACTCACCCCCTACGACCTCACCCGAGGTCGCATCACGTACAGGTACAAGTAAGAGAGCAACCATGAAAGTACGACCCAGCGTCAAGCCGATGTGCGACAACTGCAAGGTGATTCGTCGCCATCGTCGCATCATGGTCATCTGCACCAATCCCCGTCACAAGCAGCGCCAGGGCTGAGGGGCACAGGAGAAATCACATGGCACGTATCGCCGGCGTCGACATCCCCCGCGAAAAGCGGTTGGAAATCTCGCTCACCTACATCTTCGGAATCGGATCTGCCCACGTCGCAGAAAATCTGCGCTGAGCTCGAACTCGATCCCGACACCAAGGTGTCCAATCTGACCGAGGACGAGGTCAACCGCATCCGCGGTTACATCGACCAGAACCTGAAAATCGAGGGTGACCTGCGCCGCGACGTGCAGGGTGACATCAAGCGCAAGATCGAGATCGGCTGCCTCCAGGGCGTCCGTCATCGCAAGGGCCTGCCGGTCCGGGGTCAGCGCACTCACACCAACGCTCGCACCCGCAAGGGCCCGAAGCGCACCGTCGCCAACAAGAAGAAGGCAGTGAGGAAGTAATGGCGAAGCCAACCGCGAGCCGCCGTCCGCGCAAGCGCGACCGCAAGAACGTCAGCACGGGCATCGTGCACATCAAGAGCTCGTTCAACAACACGATCGTCTCGATCACCGACACCGAAGGCAACGTCATTGCCTGGGCGTCGTCGGGTGGTGTCGGGTTCAAGGGCAGCCGCAAGAGCACGCCCTACGCCGCACAGCAAGCCGCCGAGAAGGCCGGCAAGGCCGCCATCGAGCACGGCATGCGCCGCGCCGAGGTGCAGGTCAAGGGCCCGGGCTCGGGCCGTGACACCGCCGTGCGCTCGATCCAGCAGACCGGCATCGAGGTCACCTCGATCAAGGACGTCACCCCGGTTCCCCACAATGGGTGCCGCCAGCCGAAGCGTCGGCGCGGTTAAGGAGAAGACTGAATCATGGCTCGCTACACCGGACCCAAGGTGCGCATCTCGCGCCGTCTGTCGGTCAACATCTTCGAAAACGAAAAGGGACGTCAGGCGCTCGAGCGTCGGCCCTTCCCGCCAGGTCAGCACGGCCGCACCCGTCGCCGCAACGCCGGCAGCGAGTACCTCGCCCAGATGCAGGAGAAGCAGAAGGCGAAGTACATCTACGGCGTGCTCGAGAAGCAGTTCCACAAGACCTACCTCGAGGCCCAGCGTTTGCAGGGCCCCACGGGCGAGATCTTGCTGCGCCTGCTCGAACAGCGTCTCGACAACGTCGTGTACCGCGCAGGTTGGGCATCCAGCCGCCCGCAGGCTCGTCAGTTCGTCAACCACGGCCTCATCCAGGTCGACGGCAAGCGCGTCGACATCGCCAGCTTCCGCTGCAAGAAGGGACACGTCGTCTCGCTGTCGCCGAAGGCACAGAAGATGATCGTGATCCAGCACAACATCGACACCCTCGACCGCTCGCTCGTCGGGTGGCTCGAGGCAAGTGATGGCGGCAAGGCCGTCACCGTGCGCAGTCTGCCCGAGCGTGAGCACATCGACATCCCGGTGCGCGAGTCGCTCATCGTCGAGCTCTACTCCAAGTAATTCCTGATTTTCGAACGTCCCCCGCTCGTCACCCGAACACCCGGAAAGGTCCCGGCCCCAATGCTCGTCATGCAGCGCCCCACCATCGAAGCTCTCGGTGAGGAGTCCAACAACCGCGGCCACTTCGCCGTTGGCCCACTCGAGCCTGGCTTCGGCCACACGCTCGGCAACTCCCTGCGACGCACGCTGTTGTCGTCGATCCCCGGCGCGGCGATCGTCACGGCCCGTTTCGACGATTCGCTCCACGAGTTCGACACGATTCCCGGTGTCGCCGAAGATGTCACCGACATCATCTTGAACCTCAAGGACATCGTGGTCACCTCGGTGTCCGACGAAGCGGTCACGATGCGTCTCGACGCCCGCGGCGCCGGAGCGGTCACCGCTGGCGACATCGAGTGCCCGTCCGATGTCGAGGTGCTCAACAAGGATCTCCACATCGCCACGCTCAACTCGAAGGGACGCCTTGCGATCGACCTCACGGTCGAGCAGGGTCGTGGTTACCTGTCGAGCAACCGTGAAGACGACACTCGCGTCATCGGAGTCATCCCGATCGACGCCATCTTCAGCCCGGTGCGCCGGGTTGCGTTCCAGGTCGAGCCCACCCGCGTCGAGCAGTCGACCAACTACGACCGCCTCGTCATCGAGATCGAGACCGACGGTTCGATCACCGCTGCCGAAGCGCTGGCCTCCGCTGGGGCAACGTTGCGTTCGCTGGTCGACCTCGTCGCCACGATGTCCGACGAACCCAAGGGCCTCGAGCTCGGTGAGGTCGTCGACGCCACGGTCAGCTCACCTGACCTCGATCTCCCGATCGAAGATCTCGATCTGTCGGAGCGTCCGAACAACTGCCTCAAGCGGGCGCAGGTCAACACCGTGGGCGAACTGCTCACCAAGACCGAGGACGACCTGCTCAACATCACCAACTTCGGCCAGAAGAGCCTCGACGAAGTCAAGGCCAAGCTCGACGAGCGTGGCCTCACGCTGCGCGGCTGATCGCTGCAACGCACGTAACGAAAGACGATTGAACGATGCCAACTCCACGCCGCTCCCGCCGCTTCGGTAGCTCTGCTGCCCACCAGCGCCTCATGATGGCCAACCTTGCCGCGTCTCTGTTCGCAGCTGAAGCCATCACCACCTCCGAGGCAAAGGCCAAGCACCTTCGCCCGATCGCCGAGAAGTTGATCACCAAGGCGAAGAAGGCCCAGGAGGAGGGCCCGATGCAGGTCCACCGGATCCGTCAGATCGAGGCATTCCTCGGCGACAAGGAGATGACCTACAAGCTCGTGCACGATGTGGCCCCGCGCTACGCCGAGCGCAACGGTGGCTACACCCGCATCCTCAAGATGGGCGGTCGCCATGGCGACAACGCCCAGATGGCACGCATCGAACTCGTCTGAGCACGAGGGCGTTGATCGCGTGGATGACACGCGCAACGTCCGGCTGACCGTCGCCTACGACGGCACCGATTTCCGTGGCTTCGCCGAGAGCGATGGTGTCCGAACGGTGCTGGGCGAGCTTCGTGCCGCGGTCGAAACCGTCGTTCGCCAGCGTGTCGAACTGGTCGCTCGCCGGTCGCACCGACGCCGGAGTCCACGGATGGGGCCAGGTCATCTCGGGGGAGTTGCCCGCCGGCACCGACCTCGCTCGTCTCGAACGCAGCATCAACGCGATGTGCGGGCCCGACATTGCCGTTCGTGACGCCGAATGGGCGCCCCCGGAGTTCTCCGCACGGTTCTCAGCAACCGGTCGTAGCTACCGCTACCACGTCTGGAACGACCCGACAGCGAACCCGCTGATCGCTCGAACCAGTTGGCACGTGCCGCGCCCGCTCGACCTCGACGCACTGCAGTCGGCGTCAGCGCTGTTGTTGGGCCAGCACGATTTCGCATCGTTCTGCCGTCGACCAAAGCCAGCCCCGGGTTTCGACGAACCGAGTTTGGTGAGGCGAATCGACGAAGCGACATGGCGCCGCGGCGACGACACCTGGGCGACGGCGTTGCTGCGCTTCGACATCACCGCGTCGTCGTTTTGTCATCAGATGGTGCGCAGCATCGTCGGAACGCTCGTCGATGTCGGGCTGGGGCGACGAGACCCCGAGTCGATCGACTCGACCCTCGCCGCTCGAGACCGAAGTGCTGCGGGACAGGTTGCCCCGCCCACCGGGCTGGTGCTGTGGTCGGTCGACTACAGCGGCGAACGCTGGGACGCCTGAACACCGGGTGAGGCGCCGGTCTCGGGAGTCGTGTCCTCGAGTGTCGTGATCACGATCTGGGGCAGCATGGCCAAGAGCTCGTCCGGAGCGACGGCCGGCGCGTACAGCCAACCCTGGAACGCAGTGCAGCCGAGAGCGGCAAGCCGTTCACGTTGGTACGGCTGCTCGACGCCCTCTGCGACGCAGGTCAGGTGGAGGTTGTCGCTCAGCCCGAGGATTGCCGTGGTCAGGTTCGTTGCTGCCGGGTCGATGTCGATGCCGGCCACGAACCGACGGTCGATCTTCACGCCGTCGATGGGCAGTTCGAGCAGATGAGCAAGTGACGAATACCCGGTGCCGAAGTCGTCGATCGAGACGTGGATTCCCGCGAAGCGCAGCTTCTGCATGTTTGCGAGCGAGGCCGCCCCGGGCGAGAGGAGATCGGTCTCGGTGATCTCGACGACGAGGTGGGTCGGGTCGGCGCCGGCGCGTCGACACCGTTCGAGGAAGGTTGCCCCGAATGCCGGCCGCGACATCACCTTGGGGTCGATGTTGACGTGGACCTCGATGTCGGGATACCCAGCTTCGGCCAAGCGCACCGCAAAGGCCAGCGACTGTTCGAGCACCTGATCGTCGACTGCCTCGGCAAGCCCGGCCATCTGGGCCAGTGGAAGGATCTCGCCGACTCCGAGCACGCCACGCAGAGGATGCACCCACCGAACGAGGGCCTCGACGGCGGTGATCGTGCCGTCAGCAGCGCAGATCGGCTGGAAGAACGGCTGGATCTGCCCGTCGCTCAACGCGGCGCGCAGCAATTCGAGCTGCTGGCGACGATCGTTGATCGCGTCGACGGAGATTCCGCCAGAGTCGGGATCGGTGAATCGTTTGGCCGACATCAAGTCGTTGCTGGCGCTGACCAACAATGCGTCGAGCACTTCTGGTCGCGCCTCGAACGCGGTCGCGATGCGGATGTCGAAGTTGACGTCGAGGCCCTGAATCGAAATGGGCTTGGCGACGTCTCGTCGGACGCGCTCGCGCAGCATCTCGACCGCATGGATGCTCGAAGCTCGAAGCGCCAGCACGAATTCGTCGCCGCCGAACCGGGCTGTCACCAGGTCGGCCCACCGGATCTGATCGATCCGATCGGCAACTGCCGCGAGCACGGCGTCACCGACCGGCTCGCCGTACAGCTCGTTCACCGAACGAAAGTGCACGATGTCGACCACGAGGATGCCGAGTCCGCCGCCGTCCTGCATCATCGAGTGTGCAGCGCGCATGAACCCGTCGCGGTTGAGGAGGCCCGTGCGGCTGTCGTGCTCGGCGAGGAACTCGACCCGGTCGCGAGCGTCCGCGAGCGATGTGGCGATCTGTGCGCTGACCACGTAGCTCTCGACCACCGGGTCGTCGAGCAGATTGTTGACCGTGAATTCGCAGATCAACGCGGTGCCTTCGGCGTCGAGCACTCGGGCGTCCATCGTGATCGAGTTCTGCGGGCCCAGGCGCTGCACCGCATCGAGCAAGTTCTCGCGGTCGTCTTCGTGGATGAAGTCGATGATCGAACGTCCGCGAGCCAGCTCCGGGTCGTGACCGAGCAGGCGGGTCACCGCCCCGTTGACCGAACGCACGTGCCCGCGTGAATCGGCGAGGACCACCATTCCGTGCATGTTGGCCATCACCGCGCGGAGGACTTCGGTGTCGCCTTGGTCGAACTCGAGGCGATGGCGGTCGGTGACATCGCGGGCGACGATCACGATCAGGCCGGCCAACGGATCTGCAGCATCAGGCTCACGGAACGTGCCGCGGAACTCGAGGTAGCGCCACGTCCCGCGACTCGTGCGAATCCGCAACGTGAGCAGATCGCCGAAGGCCTTGTTCTGCACGGTGTTGAGCGCAGACTTCGCCAAACTCAGATCATCGGGGTGCACCAGATCGAGCACTGGCGATCCCGACGAGCTCGGCGGAGTCCCACCCGAGCACATCGGCCGCAGTGTCGTTCGCGTAGCGCAGGACGCCGGTGGGGTCGACGGCGAAGACCGGGTCCGCGAGGTCGTCAACCGATGGCGCATTCGGGTTGGCGGACCTCATGAAGAGCTATCGGCAGATGGGCGCACAGACTTGAGACTATTGTCAGCACCCTGTCGAGGATGATGACCCTGCGTCATCGCGGGTTGGAGCCGGCTGTCGGCGGCCGTATCATTTCACGGTTCCCCAACGAGGGATACTTGACTCTTCGACTCTCGACAGATTGATTGCGGCATGCCTACGTACACTCCGAAAGCCAGTGAGATCCAGCGTGATTGGCACGTTGTCGACGCCGAAGGGCTGGTGCTCGGCCGACTGTGCACCGAGGTCGCCCGCGTGCTGCGCGGCAAGCACAAGCCGACCTACACCCCGCACATCGACACCGGCGACCACGTCATCATCGTCAACGCCGACAAGATCGTGATGACCGCCGGCAAGGCCGAGCGCACGATGGTGTACCGACACAGTGGTTACCCGGGCGGCATCAAGTCCGAGACCTACGCGAACCTGCACGCCCGCAAGCCCGCCGAGGCGCTGCGCAAGTCGATCCGTGGCATGCTCCCGAAGGGCCCGCTCGGCCGCCAGCAGCTCCTGAAGCTCCAGGTCTACGCCGGCCCGACGCACCCGCACGCTGCCCAGACGCCCACCAAGCTCGAGATCCCGGCCGCCAAGGCCCGCTGAACCACCGATCGCACCAGAGAGACGTACACACATGGGAACCGCACCGCTCACTCAGACCACCGGCCGCCGCAAAGAGGCTGTCGCCCGCGCCGCCCTTCGCCCGGGAACCGGCCAGTTCCTCATCAATGGCAAGACGCTCGAGGCGTACTTCCCGACCGCAGTGTCGCGGATGGTCGTCACCGAGGCGCTCACCGTCACCGACACCCGTGAGAACTACGACATCACGGCGTCGATCCACGGCGGCGGAGTCAGCGGGCAGGCTGGCGCAATGCGCCTCGCAATTGCACGCTCGCTCCTCGAGATCGATCCCGAGAGCCGTGCAACGCTGAAGAAGGCCGGCCTCCTCACGCGTGACTCGCGCAAGAAGGAGAGCAAGAAGTACGGCCTCAAGAAGGCCCGCAAGGCGCCGCAGTTCACCAAGCGCTGATCGGGTCCTCCCGATGCAGTTCGGCACCGACGGAGTTCGTGGTGTCGCGCTCAGCGAACTGACCACCGAGTTCGCCACCCGCCTGGGTCGCGCCGCTGCGCGTGTGCTCGGTACCGATGGTGTCACCACGGTCGTGGTGGGCGGCGACACACGCGAGTCCACCGAACAGATCGATCGTGCGCTGTGTGCGGGGTTCGCTGCCGAAGGGCTCGAGGTGATTCGCCTCGGCGTCGCTCCAACGCCACAGGTCGCGTTCGAAGCGCAGCGCCGCAACGCGATCGGAGCGGTCGTCTCGGCATCGCACAATGTGTGGACCGACAACGGCATCAAGCTGTTCGCCCAAGGCGGTCGCAAGCTCGCCGATGCGGTCGAACGCCGCATCGAGTCCGAACTCTCGGCGTCGGATGACGCTGCTGCGGCCAACGGCGCTGGACAGCATCGTCGACGTCGGTGCCGACCATCGTGCGTACGTCGATCACGTGGTGGCGTTCCTCGAAGGTCTGCGCCTCGATGGCCTGAGGATCGTGCTCGATGCCGCAAACGGTGCGGCGTACCGAATCGGCCCCGAAGTTCTCAGAGCCGCCGGTGCCGAGGTGATCGTGATCGCCGAGTCGCCCAACGGCCGCAACATCAACGACGGGTGCGGAGCAACGGCTCCCTCATCGGTCGCTGCCGCTGTGGTCGAGCACGGCGCAGATGTCGGCGTCGCGCTCGACGGTGATGCCGATCGGCTGATCGCCGTCGATCACACCGGCAAGGTCGTCGACGGCGACCACATCATCGGCATCGTCGCCAACGATCTGCGCGCCCGTGGAGAACTGCGTCACGACACCGTCGTCGTCACGGTGATGACCAACCTCGGATTCCGTCTTGCGATGCGCGACGCTGGGGTCGACGTGGTCGAGACCGCAGTGGGAGACCGGTACGTGCTCGAAGCGCTCGGCGCCGGCGGTTTCTCTCTCGGCGGGGAACAATCCGGACACGTGATCTTCGCCGACCATGCCACCACGGGCGATGGCATCCTCACCGCCGTCGCCTCTGCTCGATGCGGTGAAGCGTGCGGGCCGACCACTCGCCGACATCTCCGCTGCCACGATGACCTCGCTGCCGCAAGTGCTCGTCAACGTGCGCGTGCCGCAGCGGATGCCCGACGCCGCCACGCTGCTCGCTGCCGAGATCGAAGCAGCCCAGGACGACCTCGGCGACACCGGCCGCATCCTGGTGCGAGCGAGCGGGACCGAACCGCTGGTACGGGTGATGGTGGAAGCCCTCACCCACGAGCAGGCCCAGCAGGTTGCCGACAGCCTCGCCGACGCCGCCGGCCGATTGGCTCGTCGCCTGGGCTGATTCCGGCCGACGATTGGTCGGGTGTCTTGGCCCACCATCGTTCTCCCGCCGTAAGGTCGTGGGTATGGATGCACGACGAAACGACTTCCCGGCTGGTGTCTTGACCGGTGACGACGTCACCGACCTGTTCGCACTCGCCAAAGCACAAGGATTCGCGATCCCCGCAGCGAATTGCATCGGGACGAATTCGATGAACGCTGTGATGGAAACAGCTGGGCGGTTGAACAGCCCGGTCATCATCCAGTTCTCCACGAGCGGGTCTGCGTTCGTGGGCGGCAAGGACGTCCCGGTCGATGCTGCCCAGGCGTCGATTCTCGGCTCGGTGGCCGGGGCCCGTCACGTGCGCACCATGGCCGAGGCGTACGGGGCACGCGTCCTGCTGCACACCGACCACTGTCCGAAGAACAAGCTCGACTGGATCTCGGGCCTGCTCGACGTGGGCGAAGAACACTTCGAAGCGACGGGTGAACCATTGTTCAGCTCGCACATGCTCGACCTCTCCGAAGAGCCGATGGAGCAGAACATCGACATCTGCGTCGAGTACTCTGCAGCGCATGTCGGCAATCGGGATGACGCTCGAGATCGAACTCGGGATCACCGGTGGTGAGGAAGACGGTGTCGACAACAGCGACGCCGACGAGTCCGACCTCTATTCCAAGCCCGAAGAGGTCGCGTACGCCTACGAACGGCTGATGGAGGTGTCGCCGAACTTCACCATCGCAGCGGCGTTCGGCAACGTGCACGGTGTCTACAAGCCCGGCAACGTGAAGCTGACACCCACGATCCTGCGTGACGCTCAGGCCCACATCCACGAGAAGTTCTCGACCTCGTCGGACATGCCCGTCAACTTCGTGTTCCACGGAGGATCGGGATCGACCGCCGCCGAGATTGCCGAAGCGATCAGCTACGGCGTGATCAAGATGAACATCGACACCGATCTGCAGTGGGCGTTCTGGGACGGCGTGCGAGCGTACGAAGCCGACAAGCACGACTACCTGCAGGGCCAACTCGGCAACCCCGAGGGGGCTGACTCGCCGAACAAGAAGAGCTACGACCCACGAGCATGGCTGCGCGCCGGCGAGGTGTCGTTCTCGACGCGACTCGAGCAGGCCTGCGCCGAGCTCAACAACGTCGGCACCCTCGCCTGAACCTCGCCCGGGCCGGGAGTAGCCTGGACGGCCATGTGCGGCATCATCGGCATCGTCAGTCGACCCCCGACGCGGGCGACCCCCGACACCGCTGACCTGCTCGCTGAGCTGGACCGTGCCGTCACGTCGATGCCGGATGATGTGGCCAGTGCGATCATCCACGCCCGAGCGGTCGACGCAGCGCTACGCGGGCTGCCCGGCGTGCTCGCGTTGGCCGGTGGTGTCGACGTCGTGGCGTCGATCACCGCTCGACTCGATCAGCTCGATGCTGCTGCGTCGGACACCGAGCATCGGCTCGACACCGATGCCGACGAGCTCGACGCCGAAGCGCACGAACGAGCGAATGCCGAGCTGATCGACCTGAAGGACGCGCTCTGGGCGATCCGCCACGATCGGATCCGCACCGCCCGTGAGGTCGCAGCGTTGGCAGGTCGCGATGCCCCGACGTCAGCGCTCGGTGGCTACCTCGCAGTACAGCAAGCGTTCTCGGCGATCGACCGTCTCGAGGTGCGCGGGCGCGACTCGGCCGGACTCCACGTGTTCGTGTGGGGCCACGATGTCGAACCCGAAGCTCTTGGCGCACTGATCGCCGAACGTGGCTCCGACCCGCTGTTCCAGTCCGGTGCCGTCGTCGATGCCGGAGGATGTTTGTCGTTCGTCTACAAGGCGGCCGCCGAGATCGGCGAACTCGGCGACAACACTGCTGCACTCCGTCTGGCGTTGAGCGCCGACCCGCTCCTGCGTCGGGCGTTGCAGTCGCCCGCTGCCAGGGTGGCGTTGCTCGGCCACACGCGCTGGGCCAGCGTCGGCATCATCAGCGAACCGAACACCCACCCGCTCAACTCGTTCGAACTCGAACAACCCGGCGGCGAGCAGCCGCCCTACGTGGTGGCAGCTCTGAACGGTGACGTCGACAACCACGCCGACCTGCGTGCGCAACACGGCTTGCGCATCGCGTCGACCATCACCACCGACGCGAAGGTGATCCCCGCGCTCGTTGCACGTCACGCCGCCACCACCGGGCTTGCCGAGGCGTTCCGACGCACCGTCGTCGAGTTCGAAGGATCGGTCGCCATCGGCGTCGCCAGCGCCGAGGCTCCGTCGCAGCTGTTTCTTGCGCTGCGAGGCAGCGGACAAGGGCTCTACATCGGCCTCGCCGACGATTGCTACATCGTGGCCAGCGAGCCCTATGGCGTCGTCGAGGAGACGTCGCGCTATGTCCGAATGGATGGTGAACACGGCGGCGAGATCGTGATGCTCGACGGCGCACACGGCGGCGAACTCGATGGCATCGTGCGTCTCGCCTACGACGGGTCCGAGATCCCGGTCTCCGCCACCGACGTGGCCACCGCCGAGGTGACCACCCGCGACATCAATCGCGGCGACGCCCCGCACTTCCTCCTGAAGGAGATCTCCGAGGCCCCGCAGAGCTTCGCCAAGACGCTGCGCGGCAAGATCGTCGAACGCGACGGCCGCCTTCGCGCCGATGTCGGCGAGCGGGCACTCCCCGCTGACGTCGCCGCCAGACTCGCTGCCGGCACGATCACGCGCGTCACGGGTCATCGGACAGGGCACCGCTGCGGTCGCCGGCCAGAGCACCGCGGCGATCCTCGACGAGCTCACGGGTTCGACGCTCGACGTCGATGCGATCACCGCCACCGAGTTGTCGGGCTTCGGCATGCGCCTCGACATGAGCGACACGTTGGCGATCGCCGTCAGTCAGTCGGGAACCACCACCGACACGAACCGAACCGTCGACCTGCTTCGCTCGCGGGGTGCGGCCGTGATCGGCATCGTCAACCGTCGCAGCAGCGACCTCACCGACAAGGCCGACGGCGTGCTGTACACCTCCGATGGTCGCGACGTGGAAATGAGCGTCGCCTCCACCAAGGCGTTCTACGCGCAGGTGGCCGCCGGGGCACTGCTGTCGTGCGCGATCGCCGAAGCGACCGGCATCGGCGACGTGCGGCGCCGATCCGACCTCCTCACCTCGCTGCGCGAACTGCCCGACGCATTGCGAGAGGTCCTCACGCGCCGCGACGTGATCGCCGACGCGGCTCGTCGCCTCGCTCCGCCGAAGCGGTACTGGGCCGTGGTCGGCAACGGTCCCAACAAGGTTGCTGCAGAGGAAGTGCGGATCAAGCTCAGCGAGCTCTGCTACAAGTCGATGGCGTGTGACTCCACCGAGGACAAGAAGCACATCGACCTGTCGTCCGAGCCCCTGATCCTGGTGTGCGCCGCCGGCCTCGTCGGCTCGACGGCCGACGACGTGGCCAAGGAAGTCGCGATCTTCACCGCGCACAAGGCCACGCCGATCGTGATCGCCAACGACGGCGAGACCCGGTACAACGCGGCCGCCACCATCAACGTTCCGGCGGTCGATCCGGCGCTCGGCTTCGTGCTGTCCGCGATGGTCGGCCACCTGTTCGGCTACGAAGCTGCGTTGGCCATCGACGCGTCGGCACACCCGTTGCGTGAGGCACGCGAGACCATCGAACGACTCGTCGGCGAGAGCCTGTCCGGCGACGACGTGGTCGCCCGTCTGCACAGCGAACTCCGTCAGCCCGCCGAACGCTTCCAGGACGGCTTGCGTTCGGGAATCTACGATGGCCACCTCGAAGCTTCGACCGCTGCCAAGTTGTACGGGTTGCTGCGCGATGTGGCATCGGACCGTCCGGTCGAGCAGTACCAGCAGCAGTCGGGCAAGGTCGGTACCCCGACCGCCCTGATCGACGACGTCGTCGCCGCGCTGACCCGAGCCATCGACGAGCTGACGCGCCCCGTCGACACGATCAAACACCAGGCCAAGACCGTCACCGTGGGCATCTCGCGCAGCGACGAGGACGTCATCGGTCGGGCGCTGGTGCAAGCCGTACTCGAGGCCGGTGCCGGGCGAGACGTGCTCAGCTACCGCACACTCAAGGTGCTCGCCGATCTCGACCCGGCGGTGGCCGACGTGCGCGGCTACACCCGCTACCGCATCGATGGCGACACGATCTCGATCATCGACCGTGGTGGAATCTCGCGAGACCTCCCCAGCCGTGTCGAGCGTGGCGCTGAACTCCGCGGCACCAAGCACCGGGTTGCGTCCGAGCGTGAGGTGCTCGTTGCGGTTGGTCGCAGCGATGGCCGCACGGTGGCGCTGGTGCCCGAGGTGAAGGGTGGCGAAACGACCGGCATCACGCTGTTGCACCTGGCGTTCCACGAGCGCTTGCCCGCCGACGTGATGCGCGGCGTGTTGCAGGGATACGACAGGCGCTACGACCGCTTGGTCGACTGGGTCACCGAAACCGAAGGCAGCTTCGACGAATCGCTGCTGGGCGAACTTCCCGTTGCGGAGTTGCTGATCGAGCCGATCTCCGACGCCGCTGACCACTGGCGCCGGTGACTCCGGCGACCGTGAACAGGGTGCGTCGGTGAGTGTCATCGGCATCGGCGTCGACCTGGTCGACATCGAGCGTTTCCGTCGCTCGCTCGAACGTACGCCGTCGATGCGGACCCGGTTGTTCACCGAGGTCGAGCTGGCCTACGTGGCCCCGCAGGTGGATCCGGTGCCGTCACTGGCAGCCAGGTTCGCCGCGCGCGAAGCCGTGATGAAGTCGCTGGGAGTCGGCCTCGGCGCATTCGGTTTCCACGAGGTGTGGGTCGAGCGGGCTGTCTCGGGTCGGCCGTCGCTCGTCGTCACCGGGCGCGCCGCCGAGTTGGCTGCCGAGGCGGGCGTGACCGGCTGGCATCTGTCGCTGACCCACAGCGATCTGGTGGCGGCGGCCTACGTCATCGCCACCTGACGGGCTGGTGCCCGCCCCGACTAGGAATTGAGGTCCTTGCGCTGCGAACATGCTGGCCATGATCGAGGAGTTTCAGCAGGCATGGGATGAACTGACCGCACCGGGGGCGCAGTTCGCGACGACGACGATCGACGTGCGAGGCGTCCCGATCAAGGTGTTCGAGTCGGCGTTGCCGAGCATGCGAACCGTGTGGGAGCTGGCGCGTGGCTACGGCGACCGCGACTACGTCGTGTACGAGGACGAACGGTTCACGTTCGCCGAGTCCGACGCCATCATCCGGGCTCTGGCAGCACGCCTCGTCGACGTGCACGGAGTCCAGCCCGGCGATCGCGTCGCCTTGGCCATGCGGAACTACCCCGAGTGGGTGTTCGGCTACTGGGCGACGATCTCGATCGGCGCAGCGGTCGTCGGCATGAATGCGTGGTGGACCTCCGAGGAGATGAAGTACGGGCTCTCCGACTCGAAGCCCAAGGTGCTGATCGCCGACGGCGAACGGGTCGAGCGGGTACTGCCCGTGCTCGACGAGCTGCGTGCCGAGGCGCCGCTGGCGCTGATCACTGTTCGCTACGACGGAGAACTCCCCGATGGCGCCGAGCGCTGGGACGACGTGATCGATCCCGCCGCAGCCCCGGCCGAACTGCCGAGCGTCGAGATCGAACCCGACGACGACGCCTGCATCTTCTACACCTCCGGCACCACCGGTTTTCCGAAGGGGGCACAGCTGCACCCATCGCGGGTCGGTGCACAACCTGCTCAACATCGTCTTCATGACCACCGTTGCTGGCGCCGCGGCGGCGAAGGCCGGAGTCGTGCCGCCGCCGGCGCCGACCGACGCCGAGGGCCAGCCGAAGCAGCCGGTGTTCATGGCGCCGACCCCGTTGTTCCACGTGACGGCCAACAACTGCTTGCTGCACCCTGCGACGATCGCCGGCGGCCGGATCGTGTTCACCTACAAGTGGGACGCTGGCCGTGCGCTCGAACTGATCGAACGCGAAGGTGTCACCAACTTCTCGGGTGTCCCCACCATGAGCCGCGAGATGTTGATGCACCCCGACTGGGAGACGCGCAACACCTCGACACTCGCCGGCATGGGCGGTGGCGGCGCGCCGTTGCAGCCCGACCTCGTCGACAAGATCGACAAGTCGCTCGCTGGAGGCGCCCCGAGCACCGGCTACGGCCTCACCGAGACCCACGGCATCGTCACCGCCAACTCGGGCAGCCTCTACGTCGCGAAGCCCTCGTCGTGTGGGCGGGTCGTACCAACGCTGGAAGCCAAGCTCGTCGACGAGAGCGACAACGAGGTGCCCGCTGGCCAGCCCGGTGAGTTGTGTGTACGTGGTGCAATCGTCATCAAGGGCTACCTCAACCGCCCCGAGGCGACCGCCGACTGCGATCCGTGACGGTTGGTTCCACACCGGCGATGTTGCGACCATCGACGAGGACGGGTTCGTGTTCATCGTCGACCGCATCAAGGACATGGTGCTGCGCGGCGGCGAGAACGTCTATTGCTCCGAGGTCGAAGCCGCCATCTACGAACTCGACGGTGTCGCCGAAGCAGCGGTGTTCGGCGTGCCCGACGACCGTCTCGGCGAGATCGTCGGTGCGGCGATCGTGTTGTCGCCCGGCACCTCGATGACCGAGGAACAGCTCGTTGCATCACTCAGCGAGCACCTCTCGAAGTTCAAGATCCCCGAGCGGGTGTGGTTCCTCAACGATTCGTTGCCGCGCAACGCGAACGGCAAGTTCGTCAAGCGTGATCTGAAGGAGTCGCTGCTCGGCAGCTGAGGGCGGTGCTTTCGTTACGCTCGCGGACGTGATCCCGATCGTGACGCCGGAGGAGATGCGAGCCATCGATGCCGCCGCGCCCGAGCCGGTCGAGGAACTGATCGATCGCGCTGGTCGAGCGACCGCCAAGATCGCGCTCGCCATGCTCGGCGGCGCCTACGGGCGTGTGGTCAACGTGGTCGCCGGTGGCGGCAACAACGGCGCCGACGGGCGTACCGCTGCGACCTACCTCGAGCAGCGCGGTGTCAAGGTGCGCATCATCGATGCTGCGATGCGCCCGCCGGTGTTGCCGGCGTGCGATCTGGTGATCGACGCCGCGTACGGCACCGGTTTTCGTGGTGACTGGATCGCTCCCGACATCGTGGCCAGGTCGGGTGCGCGCCCGCTGGTGCTCGCGGTCGACATCCCGAGCGGGTTGAACGCCCTCACCGGCGAGGCCGGTTCGGGCGTGCTCGTGGCCGACCGGACCGTGACCTTCCAGGCGCTCAAGCCGGGGTTGGTGTTCGGCGATGGACCAGGGTTGTGCGGTCAGATCGAGGTCGTCGACATCGGACTCGACGTCTCGGGTGCACGCCAACACCAGGTCACCGCAGCTGATGTTGCGGCCTGGTGGCCGAGCCGTGCTGGCGACGCCCACAAATGGAATGGTGCCGTTCGCGTCATCGCCGGGAGCCCAGGGATGCTCGGTGCGGGCCGCCTCAGCGCCGAGGCCGCCGCCCGCAGCGGTGCCGGACTCGTGATGCTGTCGAGTCCCGGCATCGACCCCGACGCACGAAGCGAGATCATTCAGCGCCGCATTCCCGCCGACGACTTCCACGGCGATGTGTTCAGCGACCTCGACCGGTTCGGATCGCTCGTCATCGGCCCCGGGCTCGGACGCGAGGAGGGAACGATCGCGTCGGCGCGCGAACTGATCGGTGGTGCCACGCTGCCGGTGGTCATCGACGGCGATGGCATCTTCGCTGCAGCGTGGAGCGCCGACGGGGCAGCCCCCCTGTTGCGGCCGCGGGGTCGGCCCACGGTGATCACCCCGCACGACGGCGAGTTCTCGTTGCTCGCCGGACGAACCCCCGGTGTCGACCGGGTTGGAGCGGCGCGAGAGCTGGCGGGTGACCTCGACGTCGTCGTACTGCTGAAGGGTCCGGCCACGGTCATCGCGAACCCCGCTGGCGACGTCCTGGTGGTCGATCACGGTGATGAACGCCTGGCGACGGCTGGTTCCGGTGATGTGCTGGCCGGGATGATCGGCATGCTGTTGGCCGCTGGCGTCGCCTCCGAACGAGCGGCCGCTTCGGCGGCTTGGCTGCACGCCGACGCGGCGCGCCGAGGCATGCGGCGTGGCTTGCTGGCCGGTGACATCGTCGATCGAATCCCCTCGGCGGTCGAGGCGCTGTGAGCGAGCCCGAGGGGTCGACACGTTGGGCGTGGGCCGAGGTCGATCTCGATGCGATCCGTCACAACGTCGAACACCTCCGTTCCGTGGTGGCGCCGAGCGCGTTGTGGGCGGTGGTCAAGGCCAACGGCTACGGCCACGGAGCGGTCGAAGCAGCCACCGCTGCACTCGAAGCAGGAGCGCAGGGCCTGTGTGTCGCCTTGGTCGCCGAAGGCGGCGAACTGCGAGCAGCCGGCGTCGACGCCCCGATCCTGGTGCTCAGCGAGCAACCCGAAGCCGACGCCGATGCGATCGTGCGCTATCGACTGATGGCCACGGTGTACTCGGTCGCCTTCATCGAGGCGCTTGCGGCGGCGGCCCGCAAGCGCGGCGTCGATGGAGTGCCAGTGCACCTCAAGGTCGACTCCGGAATGCAGCGAGTCGGCGCGCAGGTCGACGAGATCGCAGCCGTGATGTCGGCGATCGAGGCGAACACTCCGACACTGTTGCTCGTCGGCGTGTTCACCCATCTGGCGATGGCCGACGAACCCACCGACGAATTCACCGATGTGCAGCTCTCACGCTTCGACGCGGTGCTCGAATCGATGCCGCTCGCATCCGGGGTGCTGGTGCACGCCGCCAACTCCGCAGGCGCCCTCGCGCACCCGGCGGCGCGCCGATCGTTCGTTCGTGCGGGCATTGCGATCTACGGCATCTCACCGGGCCCTGGCGTCGACGCGCTCTGTGGCGAGCTCCGCCCCGCTCTGGCGCTGAAGGCACGGGTGTCGCACGTGAAGCGGGTGTCGGCGGGGAGCCGGATCTCGTACGGGCTGCGCTACACGTTCGAGCGTGACAGCACGGTGGCGACGGTGCCGATCGGCTACGCCGATGGCGTGCCCCGGCGACTGTTCGCCGCCGGAGGCGAGGTGTTGATCGGTGGGCGCCGCCGCCGCATCGTCGGAGTGATCACCATGGACCAGCTGATGGTCGATGTGGGCGATGACACGGTGACGGTGGGCGACGAGGTGGTGCTGATCGGCGGGCACGATGGTGTCGACGGGCCTGACCGCATCCGTGCCGAGCACTGGGCCGAGCTGCTCGACACGATCGGTTACGAGATCGTCTGCGGGATCGGCGGTCGTGTGCCGCGCCGACACGCTCGTAGCATCGAGCCCGACATGTTGGGTCGAGATGATGCTTGAACTGCGTGCTGGGTCGCTTGCCGACACGCACGCGATCGCCGCAGCGTTGGCCGAACTGTGCCGCCCCGGCGACCTGATCGTGCTCTCGGGCGAGATGGGAGCCGGCAAGACGGCGTTCGCGAAGGGCTTCGGTGCAGCCCTCGGCGTGACCGAACCAATCACCTCGCCGACCTTCACCCTCGTGCACACCTACGACATCGACGCCGCCACCGGCCGTGGTGCCAAGGCGTTGCACCACGCCGATCTGTATCGCCTCGATCGCACCACCGAGGTCGCCGACCTCGCCTTGGAAGAGCTGGCGGAGTACCAGGGGATCGTGCTCGTCGAGTGGGGTGAGGTCGCAGATGCGCTGTTCGGCGATCATCTGGTGGTGCATCTCGAATCGGATCTGTTCGCCGACGACGACTTCGGCGATGCCGATGCGCTCGTCGACACCGCCCGGTTGATCGAGATCTCGGCCAGCGGTGCGAACTGGGCACCGCGGTGGGCTCGCCTCGTCGAAGCCTGTGAGGCCTTCCGGTGCTGATCCTCGGAATCGAGACCGCCACCGAACGCGTGAGCGTTGCCGTCGGCGGCCACGAAGGCGTCATCGGGCTGTTCGAGATCACGAAGGGACGGCGCCACGTCGAGACGCTCGTGCCGGCGATCGAGTTCTTGCTCCGCCAGTCCGGCATCGATCTCGATGAGATCAGCGTGGTCGCGGTCGACGTCGGACCCGGACTGTTCACCGGGATGCGCGTCGGTCTCGCTGCAGCGAAAGCGATCGCTCAGGCGCTGCGCATCCCGATGATCGGCATCTCATCGCTGGACCTGCTCGCCTTCCCCGTCCGCCACACCGACCGGGTGGTCGTTCCGGTCATCGACGCCCGCAAGAGCGAAGTGTTCTACGCGATGTACCGCCAGGTGCCCGGTGGCCTGCAGCAAGTGGCCGAGCCAGCCGTTGGCCCGGTCGAAGAGTTGGTCGCCGATCTGCTGGCGCGCAGCCAAGACGTGCTGTGCGTTGGCGATGGAGCGTTGCGCTATCGCGAGGAGATCCTCGACGGCTTCCGGTGCGAGATCGGCGGCGATGCGCATCCATCGGCGGCCCCGCTCGTACAGCTCGCCCATCGCGCGGGCGCTGCGCGAGGAGTGGGTGAACCCGTGGGAGATCGAGCCGGTCTACCTGCGTGCCCCCGACGCACAGATCAATTGGTCGACGCGGGTGACCCGATGAGTGTGATCGAGCGACTCCTGCGCCGCGATGGCGATGTCGGCACCGACGTGATCGGTGACATCGCGCTCGAACCGATGCATCGACGCGACCTCCGGCGCGGGGTGCTGGCGATCGAGGCACTCAGTTACCCGAAACCGTGGTCGCAGGGCGTGTTCGAGAGCGAGCTTGCTCAAGTCAGATCGGGAGCGCGGCGGTATCTGGTTGCTCGCCGACTCACGTCGCTGGGGCGTGCCCGCGGACCGATCGTCGGGTATGCCGGGTTGTGGTTCAACGCCGACGAGGCTCATGTCACCAACGTGGCGGTGCTCCCCGAGCAGCAACGCAGTGGTGTGGCCACCGCCTTGCTCCTTGCGCTCGCCGACTCGGCGATCGAGCGCGGGGCGGTGGCGTGGACACTCGAGGTGCGCGTCTCGGCCGAGGGGGCCCAAGAGCTGTACCGCCGCTTCGGGTTCAATCCCGCCGGCGTACGAGCTCGGTACTACGAGAACACCGAGGACGCAATCGTGATGTGGTGCAACGACATCCAAGGTGACGACTATCGAGGCGTTCTCGATTCGATCCGCGCCGGGGCCGAGCAGCGGGGTGCGTCGTGAGCGGCGACCCGATCTCGGTCGACGAGTCGACGCTCGTGCTCGGCATCGAGACCAGCTGCGACGAGACGGCGGCCTCATTGGTGCTCGGCGGTTACGACGTCGTGTCGAGCGTGGTCTCCACTCAGGTCGACCTGCACGCCGACTTCGGTGGTGTGGTCCCCGAGATCGCCTCGCGGGCGCACCTCGACGTGCTCAACCCGGTGATCGCCCGCGCAATCGTCGAGGCCGGTGTCGACGAACAACGCATCGACGCGGTTGCGTGCACCGTCGGACCCGGGCTGATCGGTGCGCTCCTGGTGGGTGTGTCGGCGGCCAAGGCGCTGGCGATGGCCTGGGACGTGCCGTTCATTGCTGTCAACCACATGGAGGCGCACCTGTATGCGGCCTCGTTGGAGGATCCGACGCTCGAGTTCCCGCTGCTGGTGATGTTGGTGTCGGGCGGACACACGATGCTGATCGAGATGCAGGACCACGGCCGGTATCGGCTGATGGGCCAGACGATCGACGACGCCGCCGGCGAAGCCTTCGACAAGGTCGCTCGATTCCTCGACCTCGGCTACCCGGGCGGCCCAGCGATCGACCGGGCGTCGCTCGACGGCGACCCAGAGGCGATCCGATTCCCGCGGGCGATCATGGACGAGGGCTACGACTTCTCGTTCAGCGGTCTCAAGACCGCGGTCGTCAACTACGTGCGCAAGCATCCCGACGTGTCATCGGAGGACGTCGCTGCCTCGTTCCAGGCAGCGGTCGTCGACGTGTTGGTCACCAAGGCGCGCCGTGCCGCGGCCGAGGTGGGCGCGACCGGCATCGTGCTCGGTGGTGGGGTCGCAGCGAACTCGCTGTTGCGCGAGGAGTTGCTCGAAGCGTGCGAAGTCGACGGTATCCAGGGGTTCCTGCCGAGTCGAGCGATGTGTACCGACAACGCTGCAATGATCGCCGCGGCGGGTTGGCATCGTCTTCGCTCCGATGGCCCGACCCCGCTCGACGTCGGCGCCATCCCCAACCTACGTCTCGCCTTCATCGACTGAGTCGGCACCGGTCATGGTCGACGACGCCAACCTCGTGGTCCTGCCGGTGCTCGAAGCAGGCACCACGATCGAGGCGTCGGGCGAGCGACTGCCGACCGTGGTGGTCGACGCGACGGGCCATCCGGAGATCGCCGACCTGGCACGAGTGCACGCAATCGAAGGGATCGGCGACATCGCCACCGAAGCAGCGGCGGTGGCGGGCGCGGAGGAGGGGACCTGGAGGTTCTTCCTGGCGGTCATCATCCGCTCGCCCGTGCAGTGCGCATTCGTGCTCGAGTTCGCGCTGCCGGCCGATCGTCGTGTGCTCGACGAGGCTGTCGTCGCACGCACTCTGGTGATCGCAACGACCCCGCCCGAGCAGGCCACAGCCGATCAACCGCTCTGGTTGGCGATCGACCTGGACGCCCGATCGTTGGCCGACGCGCTCCCCAACTGACGCGGACAACACGGGGCAGACCCCAGTTGTCCCGGATACCGTTGATCGGATCATGTCGTTCCGGATCGGTCAGTTCGAGCTGTCGGCTCCTGTGGTCCTCGCTCCGATGGCGGGGGTCACCAACGCGCCGTTCCGTCAGATGTGCCGCTCGTTCGCTCCCGGGCTCGTGTACGTCAACGAGATGGTGATGGCCACACCGGTGGTGCAGAACAACCCGAAGACCGATCGGATGATCAGCTTCGCTCCCGACGAGCACCCCCGCAGCCTGCAGCTCTACGGCAGTGACCCCGACACGATGGGGCGTGCCGTCGCCAAGCTCTGCGACGCCGGACGTGTCGACCACATCGACATCAACTTCGGCTGCCCGGCTGCCAAGGTCACCCGTCGTGGCGGAGGAGCTGCGGTGCCCGCCCGCCCCGAATTGTTGCGCGGCATCCTGCGAGCAGCGGTTACGAACGCCTCGCCCTACGGCGTCCCGGTCACGGCCAAGTTCCGCATGGGGCTCTTCGACGACTGGCTGACCCACATCCGCACGGGCCAGGTGTGTGCCGAAGAAGGCGTGGCGGCCATTGCGCTGCATGCACGAACCGTGCAACAGCACTATTCCGGTGAGGCTCGGTGGGAAGCGATCGCCGAGCTCAAGGAAGCCGTCGGATCGATCCCCGTGCTGGGAAACGGCGACATCTGGGAGGCGTCCGACGCCGTGGCGATGATCGCACAGACCGGCTGTGATGGCGTGGTGATCGGTCGCGGCTGCCTCGGTCGGCCCTGGTTGTTCGCTGATCTCGTCGAGGCGCTGGCTGGACGGCCTGTTCCGCCGAGCCGGCTCCTGGGTGAGGTGTGTGAGGTGATGGTCGAGCATGCCCGGCTCCTCGCCGAGCATCTCGGCGAGGACCACGCGATGCGTGACTTCCGCAAGCACACTGGTTGGTACATGAGCGGCTACCCGGTCGGGCCCGAGGTGCGTCGCCGTTTCTCGATGGTCAAGACGCTGATGGAACTCGACGACATCGTCGCCGGGCTCGACCCCGCAGCGAAGATCGTCGATGGCGGAGAACGGATCAAGCGGGGCCACACCAACGGTCCGATCAAGGTGAGCCTTCCCGAGGGCTGGCTCGACGGGCATCGGCGCGAAGAACTCCTCGACGACGTGACCGTCCCCGACGACGATCACGTCATGGCGATCTCCGGCGGCTGAACCGTCACACCGTGCCGGGCCTGCTGTGACACTTCTCGACCTCGCTGGTCGCCGGCTGGTGCTCGCCTCGGCGTCGCCTCGCCGAGCCGGGCTGCTGCGGTCGGTGGGTCTCGAGTTCGAGGTGATGCCCGCCGACATCGACGAGTCCGTTCAGCAGGGCGAAGCGCCGACCGACTACGTCGCCCGCCTGTCCCGAGAGAAGGCTGCCGCCGTTGGTGCTCGCGTGGGATCCGACGTCGTGATCGTGGCGGCCGATACCACCGTCGACGTCGACGGCCAGATCCTCGAGAAACCGCTCGACGCCGCCGACGCCCGCCGCATGTTGCTGCTCCTGTCAGGCCGCACCCACCTCGTCCACACCGGGGTGACGGTCGCATGGTTCCCCGAGACCCGGGCTCCGGGAACCACCACGGCGGTGATCGAGACTGCGGTGCGCGTCGTCGAGCTGACGCCTCGCCTGGTCGACTGGTACGTGGGGACCGGCGAGCCGTTCGGCAAGGCCGGTGGCTATGCGATCCAAGGCGCTGGCGGGGCACTCGTGCGTGAGGTGCACGGAAGCGTCACGAACGTGATCGGTCTGCCGCTCGCGGAGACGCTGGAGCTGCTCCGCGGTCAGGGCGTGTCGACCGGTGGGCCACCCGACATTGATACGGTCCGCTGATGCGATTGTCGAAGCGCCTGCTTGCAACGGTCACGGTCGGCGTGGTCATCGGTGTGTCGGCCTGCGGATCCGATGCAGGTCCCGCCGCCGACGTCGCGGCACCGGTGACCTCGTCGCCGACCGCAGCCTCGCCGGCCCCGACGTCGGATCGAGCGGTGGCCGAAACGGGCTCCGCGCTCGACGCGATCGCTGCCTACGCCGACGACTGGTCGATTGCGTTCACCGACGAACAGCTCGAGTGCCTGTCGGACAACCTCGGCGAGGAGTTCCAGAGCGCCGGCGAGTCGCTCGGTGAGGTCGACAATGCCCTGTTCCTTCTGGCGTGCGAGGTCGATGTGAGCGGTGCCACCGGGGGCGACGGCCGGTCGCCGCTCGAAGCGATCGTGGCAGCGTTGCTCGTTGACGAAGACGCCGAGATCACCGACGAGGTGGTCACCTGCGTGACCGACGCGCTCGTCGCCGGATTCGGTGTCGACGGGTTCGTCGATCTGCTCACGAGTGCCGGCGAGCCGACATCGGACGACGATGCGACCGCCCAAGCGGCATTCGACTCGTGCGGGCTCGACGGCGACGCCATCGTCAACGGCTGATCAGCGCCAACACCCCACTGCCGCCCCCGCCTGACCCCCCGGAGACGCAAGCTCGGGGTGCGTTGGGTGTTCCCGCAGACCCGGGCTCGGGGAACCGTGAGGTTTGGCACTCTCGGGTGTCGGTTGCCAATGGTGGGGTCGAGCGTCTAGCCTTGGCACTCGCCCGGTGCGAGTGCTAACTCGCTCGGGCGCATCAGACCCAACGGGATCGAACCCGCCGTGAGCAAGCCAATGGAGGCTTACACCATGAACCTGAAGCCGCTGGATGACCGCATCGTGGTCCGTCCGAACGAGGCCGAGACGCAGACCGCATCAGGTCTCGTCATCCCCGACACCGCCAAGGAGAAGCCGCAGCAGGGTGAAGTCCTCGCCGTCGGCCCGGGCAAGCGCTCCGAGACCTCGGGCGACATCATCCCCGTCGACATCAAGGTCGGCGACACCGTTCTGTACTCGAAGTACGGCGGCACGGAAGTCGCCGTCAACGGCGAAGACCTGCTCGTCCTGAACAGCCGCGACGTCCTCGCGGTCGTCGAGAACTGATCGTCGCTCCGGCGACATCAGCACTCACCCAACACCGCAACCGCAACACCATCGAAAGCCAGAGAGGAACCCCCAATGGCAAAAGTATTGAAGTTTGACGACGAGGCGCGCCGCGCACTCGAAGCCGGCGTGAACAAGCTCGCCGACGCCGTCCGCGTGACCATCGGCCCGAAGGGCCGCAACGTCGTGCTCGACAAGAAGTTCGGCGCCCCGACGATCACCAACGACGGCGTGTCCATCGCCAAGGAGATCGAGCTCGAGGACCCGTTCGAGAACATGGGCGCCCAGCTCGTGAAGGAAGTCGCCACCAAGACCGACGACATCGCCGGTGACGGCACCACCACTGCCACCGTGCTCGCACAGGCAATGGTGTCGACCGGCATGAAGAACGTCGCCGCCGGCGCCAACCCGATGTCGATCAAGCGCGGCATCGAGAAGGCTGTTGCTGCAGCGGTCGACTCGATCGCGAAGCAGGCCAAGGACGTCGACGACAAGTCCGACATCGCCAGCGTCGCGACCATCTCGGCTGCTGATGCGTCGATCGGCGAGGTCATCGCCGACGCCATCGACAAGGTCGGCAAGGACGGTGTGGTCACCGTCGAAGAGTCGAACACGTTCGGCACCGAGCTCGACTTCACCGAGGGCATGCAGTTCGACAAGGGCTATCTGTCGCCGTACTTCGTCACCGACGCCGAGCGCCAGGAAGTCGTCCTCGAAGACGCCTACATCCTGCTCAACAGCGCCAAGATCTCGACGGTTCAGGCCATGCTGCCGACCCTCGAGGCCGTGATGCAGACCGGCAAGCCGCTCGTGATCATCGCCGAGGACATCGAGGGCGAAGCCCTTGCGACCCTGGTGGTCAACAAGATCCGTGGCACGTTCAACGCTGCCGCCGTCAAGGCCCCGGGCTTCGGCGACCGCCGCAAGGCGATGCTGCAGGACATGGCCGTCCTCACCGGTGGCCAGGTCGTGAGCGAGGAAGTCGGTCTCAAGCTCGAGAACGTCACCCTCGACCTGCTCGGCACCGCCAAGCGCGTCGTGATCACCAAGGACAACACCACCATCGTCGACGGTGGCGGAACGACCGAGGACATCGACGGCCGCGTCAACCAGATCAAGGCCGAGATCGAGAACACCGACTCCGACTGGGATCGTGAGAAGCTCCAGGAGCGCCTCGCGAAGCTGGCCGGCGGTGTGGCGCTGATCAAGGTCGGCGCCGCTACCGAGGTCGAGCTCAAGGAGAAGAAGCACCGCATCGAAGACGCCGTGTCGTCGGTTCGTGCAGCCATCGAGGAAGGCGTGGTCGCCGGTGGCGGCACCGCTCTCATCCGTGCCCGCAAGGACGTCCAGGCCGTCGTCGACTCGCTGGAAGGCGACGAGAAGACCGGTGCCAAGACCGTGTGGGAGGCGCTCACCGCGCCGGCTCGCAACATCGCCAACAACGCCGGCCTCGAAGGCTCGGTCGTGGTGCGCGAGGTCGAAGCTGCTGAGGGCCCGATGGGCATGAACGCCGCGACCGGCGAAATGATGGACCTCATCGCTGCTGGCATCATCGACCCGGCCAAGGTGACCCGTGCGGGTCTCCAGAACGCCGCGTCGATCGCTGCGATGGTGCTCACCACCGAGTGCCTCGTTGCCGACGAGCCCGAAGACGACGCTGGCATGGGCGGCGGCATGCCCGGCGGCGGCATGGGTGGCATGGGCGGCATGATGTGATGACGGCTTCGGCCGTCGGATCACGCATCCGACCCTG
>CAVQWE010000004.1:0-116280 GCA_963717385.1 Ilumatobacteraceae bacterium | reverse complement strand
GGGCCAGCGCACCATCGCCGGCACGCGGTACGCGCCCTCCCAGTTCGAGTTCTTCTCGTTGCGGAACGGGGTCATGCCGCCGTCGGGCCACGTGTTCATGTGCGGCCCGTTGTCGGTGGAGTACATCACGATCGTGTCGTCGGCGAGGCCCTGTTCGTCGAGGTAGTCGAGCACCTGCCCGACGAGTTCGTCGTGGTCGCACATCACGTCGTGATACGCCGACTGCCAGCGCCCGGCCTTGCCGCGGCTGCCATCTTTGATGTGGGTCCGGAAGTGCATGTGGGTGGTGTTGAGCCACACGAAGAAGGGCGTGTCGGCCTCCTTCGCCTCACCCATGAAGCGCAACGCCTCCGGCGCGATCTCCTCGTCGATGGTCTTCATGCGCTCACGCGTGAGCGCACCGGTGTCCTCGATGCGCTGGGTGCCGTCACCGTTCGCCCACGAGTGGATCACACCGCGCGGCCCGAACTTCTTGCGGAAGTCGGGAAACTCCTCCTCGGTCGGGTAGTCGTCGTGCTCGGGCTCCTCCTCCGCGTTGAGGTGGTAGAGGTTGCCGAAGAACTCGTCGAAGCCGTGCATCGTCGGCAGGAACTCGTCCTTGTCGCCGAGATGGTTCTTGCCGAACTGCCCGGTCGTGTAGCCCTGCGCCTTCAGGGCCGTCGCGATCGTCGGGTCCGGCGAGCGCAACCCGATGTCGGCGCCAGGGAAGCCCACCTTGGTGAGCCCGGTGCGGTACGGGTTCTGACCGGTGATGAACGCGGCGCGGCCGGCGGTGCAGCTCTGTTCGCCGTAGTAGTCGGTGAAGCGCACACCCTCATCGGCGATGCGGTCGATGTTCGGGGTGCGGTACCCCATGACCCCGTCGCTGTAGCACGAGAGGTTGGTGATCCCGATGTCATCACCCCAGATGATCAGGATGTTGGGCTTGCCGTTGGGCATTGGTTCTCCTCGTAGACGTTTGCCAGCGCCGCTCCGGTTGCGGTAGCGACCGAGATGTTAGACGCCCGGCCGACTCGGGCCCACCAGGGTGCAAGTTCCCAGACGAACCTTCAGCCAGCGCCCTGCACCAGCACCGGGCATGCGCAGTGCCGCACGACGTAGTCGGACGTCGAGCCCATGATCGCCCGCTTGATGCCACTGCGGCCATGCGTGCCGAGCACCACCACGCTGGCCTGCAGCTTCTCGGCCGCGGCACAGATCTCGTGACCGGCGTCGCCGGTGAGCACCATGGTCTCGGCACCGTCCATTCCGAGTTCGGCCACCGTGTCGTCGAGATGTGCTTGGGCGGCGGCGCGCTGCGCCTCGACGATGTCGTTCTTCTCGTCGTAGGTCATCACGCCGCCAGCAAATCCGGTCCCGGTGACGAGGGTGGGATCGATCGGCGACGCGACCGAGACCACCACGATCCGGTCCGGGGTCGCGAGCAGGTCGAGCCCCTGACGGATCGCACTGAGCGCCAGTTCGGAACCGTCGGTACAGAGCAGTGCGATCGAAGCAGCCATACCCGGAGTCTCGCGCTTCACCGATGACCACGCCAGGGTCAGACGGCTCTGCAAGAGTGTGCACATGAACGACATCGCAGTAGGCGTCATCGCCCTGCTCACCGGAGCAGTGTTCTGTTTCCGCGGCTACCTCGCCATGCGTCTGGTGATCCCCATCTGGGGAGCGTTTGCCGGGTTCATGCTCGGCGCCAGCATCGTGTCGGGCGACGCCGGCTTCCTCGGCAACGCACTCGGCTGGTTCGTCGGATTCGGTCTCGCCATCGTGTTCGGCGTGGTCGCCTACCTGTACTACGAAGTCTCGGTGATGATCGGAATGATGGGTATCGGGTTCGTGCTCGGCACCAGCCTGATGGTTGCGCTCGGCGTCACCTGGAGTTGGGTGATCGTGCTCAGCGGCGTGGTGCTCGCCGTGGTGTTGGCGATCGTTGCGATTGCAGGCGATCTCCCGATGGTGCTCTTGACCATCCTCACCGCGTTGGCCGGCGCGAGCACGATGGTCGGCGGGCTCATGCTGCTGTTCGGTGTGTTCGACGTCGACGACTTCGACATCGGCATCACCACCGAGTACGTCGGCGACGACTGGTGGTGGTTCGTGATCTACGGCGGCTTGGTGGTCGGCGGCATCATCGCCCAGTTCACCGACGTCGACCGTCGACGCGACTCGCTGCGCCAGGCGTGGTCCACCGGGGTGACCACCTCGGGCGCCAGCACCGCCGACAACGGGTGACGGGCACGTTGCGGTGAGCGCGGAGACCTCCGACTGCGAACTGCGCGACGACTGGCTGCTCGAACAGGACGTCAACGCCTGGAGTTCGCTCGCCTACGTCGCCGCCGGACTGATACTCGCTTGGGAGGTTCGCCGCTCCCGGCTGCCACGTGCGGTGTACGGCTTGGCCGCCATCACGGCGGCCGAGGGGTTCGGCAGTCTGCTCTACCACGGCGCAGCGAGCGACTTCGGCCAGTTCCTGCACGACGTCCCGCTGATCGGCGCGCTTGCATTCGTGGCGGGCTGGCACGTTGGCCGACTGCGTGGCGCCGCCGACCGGTCGTCGCTCATCGGGCTCGCGGTTGGGCTCGGTGTGTCGGCCGTGGTGTGGGCCTTCGCTCCTGATGCGACGAACGTCGCTGTCGGCGTGGCAGTGGGCACGATCGTGGTCGCTTCGCTGATCGCCCGACGACGGTCGATGACCGCCGTGTGGTCGTGGCCGCTGCTCGGCCTGGGAGCATTCGCGATCGGGATGTGGGCGCTCGGCACTCCGGCAAGCCCCGCATGCGATGCCGACTCGTGGCTGCAACCCCACGGGCTCTGGCACGTACTCACCGCGATCGTCGCAATCGCGTGGGTCGACCGCGCGTACGCTGCCGCCGACCCCGACCGCGCACCACGTCTGTTCCGCCGCTTCACCGACCGCACGATCGGTCTCGTTGCTCGCGGCCTCGTACTCACGTTCCACCGCTCCGTCGAGGTGCGCTGGCACGATCGACTCCCCCGCAACCGGCCGGTACTGATCGTGGCCAACCATGGCAACGGGTTCGTCGACCCAGTCGTTGTGGCCGCAGTGATCGGCCGCCTCCCACGATTCCTCGCCAAAGCGGCACTCTGGAAGGTCGTCGTCGCACGACCGTTCCTGTGGCTCGCCGGCGTGCTGCCGGTGTATCGAACCGGCGACGGCGACCGCGCGAGCGACAACGCCTCGGTGTTCGACGCCTGCCACCACGAACTCGCGCAGCGTGCCACGGTTGCGATCTTCCCCGAAGGCACCACCGGCGATCGCGCCGGACTCGACCGGGTGAAGTCGGGTGCTGCGCGCATTGCGCTCGGCGCGCTCCCCACCGCGCCCGACCTGGTGATCGTGCCGATCGGCATGGCCTTCGAGAGCACCATCGAAACTCGCAGTCGTGCTGTCGTGATGTTCGGCGAACCGATCGTGGTGTCGGAGTTCGCCGGATCCGGACTCGGGACCGACGGCGAACCGAATCGAACCGATGCGGCCATCCTCACATCTCGGATCACCGAGTCGCTCGAAGACGTATCACCCCAGTTCGCGAACCTCGACGAACGCGAGATGCTTCGGGCGGCCGCCCGTGAAGAACGCAGCGCAACCACCGGGCGCTCCGATGTGTCGTTCGGCGACGCCGAGGTGGTCGCCCGACGCCTTGCGGCCGCGCCGCCGGCGGCACGCGAGCGCGTCATCGCTGCGTATCGAGACTTCGCTGCTCGGTTGCAACTGCTCGGGATCACCGCAGTTCAGCTCCGTCCCGGTCGAGTCTCGATCGGTCGACTCGTGTGGTCGGCGCTGGCGCTGCTCGTTGCGGGGTCGTTGCTGGTGACGATCACGCTGATCCACCTTCCCGCTCTGTTCGTCATCGTCGTCGGTACGGCCTTGGTGCGCTCGACTGCGACGAAGGGAACTGTTCGCCTGCTGCTCGGACTGGTCACGCTGCTCGCCACGTGGGTCCTGATGGGGATCTGGCTCGGCGACGGTTGGGTCGCGGTCGCCGACGGTGTGGCGGTCGCTGTTGGTGGCGCCGTGGCGCTCACCGTGTGGCCACCGATCGTTCGCCAGGCCGCCGTACTGGTCGGCCGTGTCAGATTGCGCGATCGGGTCGGACTGGTTCCGCCGGTTCTCGAGGCACGTTCCAGCCTCGTGGCCGCCGTGCGCGAGAGTATCGAGACCCGCCATGACGACATCTGACGACGAAGTCCTCGATCACAGCGCGCTCGCCGCCATCACACCCGACGACGGACTCCCCGAAGCTCCGCCCCGAAGCATCCGCAAGATCATCCTCCGAATCGTCTTCATCGTTGGTGCGCTTGGGATCTCCACGTGGATCCTGGCCACCACATTCGACGACCTCGACCCCGCCGAGGTGATGGACGCGGTCCGCTCGTTCGATGACGCCGAGATCCTCGCGTTGGCGAGCATGTGGATCATCTGGGTCGCCGCCCAGGGTCTCCTCACTGCCTCGCTGGTGCCAGGGCTCGCTGTTCGTCACGGGGTGGTTGCGTTCCTCGGCCCAGCGTCGATCACGTCAGTGGTTCCCGGCCCGAGCGATCTGCCGGTGCGATTCCGCATGCTCACCTCGTGGGGCCGCACCACCGGCGAAGCGACGTTGGCGGTTGCCGCCGGCGGCATCTTCAGCATCGGCATCAAGCTGGTGCTGCCGGTCATCGCCGCGATCGGCCTGTTGGTCTCCGACGCCCCGATGAGCGACACGATGCAGACCGTTGTCGCGATCTGTCTGGTCGTGGGGCTCGCGGTGGTCGTGCTGGCATTCGTGCTCGGCTCGGAGAAGCGCACCGAGCAGGCGGGTCGTCTCATTGCTCCGGTGTGGTCCAGGGTGCTTCGGCTGCTGCGCAAGCCGACGCCGGAAGACCTGCCGGCCCAGATGGTGGCCAGCCGTGCCAGAGCAGTACAGACGCTTCGCGAGCGGTGGTTGGTGGCCACTTGGGCAACGGTGCTCACGTCGGCCACCAAATTCGCGCTGCTGTTGATGTGCCTGCGTTTCACCGGGGTCGGTGAAAGCGACCTGCGCTGGACCGAGGTGTTCGTGGTGTTCGCCCTCGTGCAGGGCCTCACCGTCTTCCCGATCACCGCCGGCGACGCGGGCGTCAGCGAGATCGCCTACATCGGCATGCTCACCGCAGCTGCTGGGTCGGAGTTCGTCAACCAGATCTCGGCGGCGGTGCTGATCTTCCGAATCCTCACCTGGCTGCTGATCATCCCGGTCGGCCTCGGCACGCTCGGGCTCTGGAAACACCAACTCCGCAAGTCGACGCCGACACCATCAGGGGTCAGACCCGGGGCGTGATCAGAGGCCGATCGACTTGGCGATGATCGTCTTCATCACTTCGTTGGTCCCTCCGTAGATCGAGGTCACACGAGCGTCGACGTAGGCGCGGGCGATGGGGTACTCGGTCATGTAGCCGTAGCCACCGAACAGCTGCAGGCACCGGTCGACCACTCGGTTCTGGAGGTCGGTGCACCAGTACTTGGCCTGCGCAGCCATCGCCGGGGTGAGCTGCTTGGCGTTGAGCTGCAAGATGCACTGGTCGACGTAGGCCTGCGTGACGTCGATCTCGGTCGAGCACTCGGCGAGCACGAACTTGGTGTTCTGGAACGTGCCGATCGACTTGCCGAACGCGGTGCGCTCGCCGACGTACTCGAGCGTCCAGCCGAGTGCAGCACGGGCCGCAGCGATGCCGGCGATGGCGATCGACAGGCGCTCCTGGGCGAGGTTGGCTGCGAGGTAGGTGAAGCCCTTGCCCTCGTCGCCGAAGCGGTTCGCAACAGGGACCCGAACGTCGTTGAAGAACAGCTCGGCGGTGTCTTGGCTGTGCATGCCGATCTTGTCGAGGTTGCGGCCCCGTTCGAAGCCCTCCATGCCGCGTTCGATCACCAGCAGCGACAGTCCCGAGTGACGTTCGGTGGGGTCGGTCTTGGCGGCGACGATCACGAGGTCGGAGTTGATGCCGTTGGTGATGAACGTCTTGGAGCCGTTGACGACGTACTCGTCGCCGTCACGGATCGCCGTGGTGGCGATGCCCGCGAGGTCGCTCCCGGTGCCCGGCTCGGTCATGGCGACTGCGGTGATCAGCTCGCCCGATGCGATACCGGGCATCCACCGTTCGGCTTGCTCGTCAGTGCAGTACTCGATGAAGTACGGCGTGCAGATGTCGTTGTGGAGCGTGAGGCCGAGACCCGCCCCGCCGATGCCGGCGGCGTTGAACTCCTCGCTCAGGATGGCATTGAAGCGGAAGTCGTCGGTACCGCCGCCGCCGTACTGCTCGGGGATCGCCATGCCGACGAAGCCGTACTGGCCCGCCGCGGCGTACATCTCGCGTGGGGCGATACCGGCCTCTTCCCACTCGGGGTAGTGCGGCGTCACCTCTTTCGCGACGAACGATGCGAAGGAATCGCGGAAGGCCTCGTGGTCGGCGTCGTACAGCGTGCGCATGTGGCCAGCGTAGGACCGAGATGTCGCATGCGCATCTCGAAACCCGGCGCCGGTCGGTCGTCAGCGAGGGCGCGTGATCAGCGGGCTGAACTCGATGACGTCGGGGGCTTCGAGTTCGCGGTTGCGTGGTCGCCCGGGGCCCTTGCGACGTGGAGTGCGCTCACGCTCGTGCCACCATCGACGCCAACGAGCAACGTTTTCGGGCGCAGCGTTTCCGCCTGCCAGCCCTCGACGAACCGCAGCCACCGCGTCGGGGCCGCCAACGCGGAGGGTGACCAGCAGCGCGACATGCAGTGCAGTGATTCGGCCCTCGCACGTGATGATCCGACCGATCTCGACGATCCGCTCATCAGATGGCTTCGAGCCGTGCTCGGCGAGCAGGTCGCCCGCCAGCCAATGTGTGGCGGCGTCGTGTTCGCCCAACAACCCAGCCGCTGCCACCACGACGGTGCCCGTCGAACTGGCCGCCATCCAGTCACACTGCACCGACACGGTGCGCAACCAGTCGAGCAGCTCTGGGTCGCCCGCAGCGCGAGCGCAGCCGATGCCTCCGGGAACCAGCACGATGTCGGGGTGCTGGACGTCGGCGAAGATCGCGTCGACCCGGTGGCCGCCACCAGGGCCCTCGATGATGCCGAGCTGCGCGCCGACACCGACGAGTTCGGCGCCGACGAGACGGTCGAACACGCACGTGAACGCTTCGCACTCGTCGGCCGACACCCCTGGGTACAACGCCAGTGCGACTTGCACCACTGCAGTCTTCCACGGTTCACCGCCTGGCCGTTCCGGCGGGACAGACCCGAGGCGAAACTTGTACCGTGCAACGATGGGGACCAGCACCGAAATCGATCGTGATGCACTGCGGGACAAGTACCGCGCCGAGCGCGACAAGCGGCTGCGCGCCGACGGCAACGAGCAGTACGTCGAGGTCGCCGGCGTGTTCGAGCACTACGTCGACGATCCGTACGTCGAGGCCGCCGACCGTGAGCCGCTCACCGACGAGGTCACGGTGGCGTTCATCGGCGGTGGGTTCGCCGGGCTGATCACTGGCGCCAAGCTGCACGAAGCCGGTGTCGACGACGTGCGCATCATCGAAAAGGGCGGTGACTTCGGTGGCACCTGGTACTGGAACCGCTACCCCGGCGCCCAGTGCGACACCGCAGCGTTCGTGTACCTCCCGCTGCTCGAGGAGACCGGCCACATGCCGAGCGAGAAGTACACCCACGCCCCCGAGATCCTCGACCACTCGCGCCGCATCGGCCGCCACTTCGATCTCTACGACAGCGCCGTGTTCTCCACCGAGGTCACGTCGCTCACGTGGGACGACGACTTGCGCCGCTGGATCATCGGCACCAACCGCGGCGACCAGATGCGCGCCCGGTTCGTGGCGATGGGCACCGGCCCGCTGCACCGCCCGAAACTGCCCGGCATTCCCGGCATCGAGACCTACGCGGGCCACAGCTTCCACACCAGCCGCTGGGACTACGACTACACCGGCGGCGATCCCGCTGGTGCGCCGCTGACCGGTCTGGCCGACAAACGCGTCGGCATCATCGGCACGGGGGCCACCGCGGTTCAGTGCATCCCACACCTGGCGCGCTCGGCGAACGAACTGTTCGTGTTCCAGCGCACACCGTCGTCGATCGACGTGCGCAACAACCACGACATCGACCCCGACTGGTTCAAGGAACTCAAGCCCGGCTGGCAGGCCGAGTGGTTGATGAACTTCACCACGCTGCAGACCGGCGGTTTCGCCGACGAAGACCTGGTGCAGGACGGCTGGACCGACATCAGCAAGCGGATTCGCGACAAGGTGATGTCCAGCGGTTCGGAGTTCACCCGCGAGACGTTCATCAAGGCCTACGAGGACTCCGACGACGAGAAGATGACCGAGATCCGCGAGCGGGTCGATTCGTTGGTCGCCGATGCCGCCACCGCCGAGGCGCTCAAGCCCTGGTATCGCCAGCTGTGCAAGCGACCGTGTTTCCACGACGAGTACCTCGACGCCTACAACGAGCCGGGTACCCACCTGATCGACACCGACGGCCAAGGCGTCGAGCGCATCGACGCCACCGGTGTGTGGGCCAACGGCGAGCACTACGACCTCGACTGCATCATCTATGCGTCGGGCTTCGAGGTGGGCACCGAGCTCTCACGCCGGGCCGGCTTCGAGACGATCGGCCGCGACGGAGTCACGCTCAGCGACCGGTGGGCCGACGGCATGCGATCGCTGCACGGCATCCACGTGCACGGCTTCCCGAACCTGTTCATGGTCACGTTGAGCCATGCGGCGAACCTGATCTCGAACGTGCCGCACAACTACCTCGAGGCCGGCGCCACCATCGCCGCCATCGTCGACCACGCGCTCGACGGTCGACGAAACGACCGGCGCCGAAGTGACCGTCGAGGTCACCGCCGAGGCCGAGGCTGACTGGGTCGAACGTTTGGAGTCCGGCGCTGTGGGCCGGATGACGAACTCCCCCGACTGCACCCCCGGCTACTACAACAACGAAGGCCAATCCACCGGGCGACGGGGCGTGCTCAACTCGATGGGCTACCCCGAGGGCCCGGTCGCCTACTTCCAGTACATCGACCGGTGGCGCTCGAGTGGCGACTTCGACGGTCTGGAGTTTCGCTCGTGAAGGTCGTCGTGGTCGGTGGCGGAGTGTCCGGGCTGGCCACGGCGCTGCTGCTCGGGCGAGCGGGCCACGAAATCACCGTGATCGAGCGCGACGACACGCCGATGCCGGCCACCGCCGACGAGGCGTTCGAGTGGAACCGTCGCGGTGCGCCCCAAGTTCGCCACAGCCATGCGTTCCTCGCACGACTGCGGAATCTGCTGCGCGATCATCAACCCGACATCCTCGAAGCACTGCTCGCCGCGGGCGCCACCGAAATGCGCTTCGGCGATGCGCTGCCACCGGACATGGAGTTCACACCCGAGCCCGATGACGAGGATCTGGTGATGATCGCCTGTCGTCGCACCACCTTCGAATGGGTGCTCCGTCGCGCCGCGCTCGCCGAGGCGAACGTGACGATCCGCACCGGCCTCGCCGCCACCGCCCTCCTCACCGCGCCCACACCCGAATCCGGAGCCGACCTCGCACCGAGCGACAGCACCGCTCCGAGCGTCGGGGGTGTCCCCGTGGTGACCGGGGTGCGGCTCGACGACGGCACCGAGCTGGCTGCCGATCTGGTGGTGGCGGCGAACGGTCGGCGCAGTGCGGTGGCCGAGTGGCTCGCTGACATCGGTGCCCGCGAGGTGACCGAGACCGTGGAGGACACCGGGATCGTGTACGCCAGCCGCTTCTACCGCCTGCTGCCCGATGCCGAGCTGCCGCCGCGGACCGGACCGATCGGCGGCGACCTCGGCTACGTCAAGTACGGCACGTTCGTCGGCGACAACCGCACCTTCAGCGTCACGCTCGCGATCCCGACCGACGACGACGAACTCCGCAAGCGATTGGCTGATCCCGCCGCATTCGACGCGGCCGCCCGTGCGTTGCCGGCAACGGCGCCGTGGCTCGACGGCCGTGCCGAGCCGATCACGCCCGAGGTCCACATGATGGCGGGGCTGCTGAACAAGTGGAGCGACTACGTGCTCGACGGCGTGCCCGCAGCGATCGGGCTGGTCCCGGTCGGCGACGCCGTGTTGTGTACCAATCCGTTGTACGGGCGGGGCTGCAGCACCGCCTATTGGAGCGCCCATCTGCTGGCGACAGAGATCGCCGAGCATCCGAACGACGTGCGGGCCGTGGCGGTTGCGTACGACGAGGCGCTGCGGGCGGAGATCCATCCGTGGTACCGCTCGTCGGTCGAGCAGGATCGCGAGGGGCGACGTGTAGCGGCTGCACTGCTCGCCGACGAAGATCCGTACGGCGACGCCACCGATCCGAGAACGTTCACACGGTCGGTGCTGCGTGACGGATTGGCGCCGGCGTTGCGTACCGACCAGGTGGTGCTACGGGCGTTCGTCCGCAACCTCAACCTGCTGTCGCCGCCCGACGCGCTGCTCGCCGACGCCGACTTCGGCGCCCGCGTCTTCGCAGTACTGCAGTCCAAGGATCAACGCCCACCCGAGCCGGCTCTCGGCCCGGCAACTCGAGCCGACTTCATCGACGCCCTCCCCGCCGCCTGATCGTGGTTCCCAGCGCCCGGGTCTCGCGGAACCACGGCGGTTCCCAGCGCCCGGGCCTCGCGGAACCACGGTGGTTCCCGGAGACCCGGGCGTTGGGAACCGGTCAGGTGGGGCGGGTGCCGAGGGTGACGGCGACGTCTTGGGTGGTTCCGTTGCGCTCGACGGTGACCGTGACGGCATCGCCCGGCTGGTAGGTGCCGATGGCGGCGCCGAGCGAGGTCGGGTCGGTGATCTGGTTGTCGTCGACAGCCACGATCACGTCGCCGACTTCCAGCGAACTGTCGGCAGCACCGGAGCCATCGGCGATCTCGATGATCTCGACGCCGAGGCCCTCGCCGGTCGGTTGCGTGGTGACACCCATCAACGCCCGGTCGGGCACGCTGCCCTCACGGAGCGCATCGATCACGTCCATCACCGGCGTGATCGCAATGGCGAAGCCGATGTTCTCGGCCCCGCCGGCGATGGCGGTGTTGATGCCCACCACTTCGCCGCTGCCGTTGAGCAGCGGGCCACCCGAGTTCCCCGGGTTGATGGCGGTGTCGGTCTGCAGGAGGTTGACGAGCTGCACACCGTTCTCGGCGACGATCGTGCGGTTCTGGGCGGACAGGATGCCGGAGGTCACCGACGGCTCTCCGTTGAGATCGAGCGCATAGCCGACGGCGATCAGGTCGTCGCCGAGGCGGAGCTCGTCGGAGTCGCCGACGGCGAGCGGCACCAGATCGGTGCGGTCGACACGGAGCACGGCAAGGTCGCGGCTGGGGTCACCGGCGACGATCGTTGCCGGTTCGCTGGTGCCGTCAGCGAAGGTGACCACCGGGCTGTCGCCCTCGGCGATCACATGGTTGTTCGTCACGATGTAACCGTCGGCCGACAGCACGAAGCCCGTGCCTGCGGCCTGGCCGCGGGCGGTCCCTTGGGTGACTTCCTGTCGCACGGACACCACCGACGGCCGAACCGAATCGACCAGGTCGGCAATCGAGCCGATCGAGGTGCTCACCGGCTGTGCGGCGACCGTGGCCGTGGAGGCCGGTCCCGCAGTGGACGATGTCGAGTCCTGGCCGATCGCGTAGCCGCCGACGGCGGCACCGGTGAGCGCCATTCCCACGAGGACGCCAGCCCCGAAGCGCACACGGCCTCGAGGACTGGGTGATGGCGGCGGCGACGCAACGGGAGCGGCCGGCGGTTCCCATCCTGGGGTCACGGTGGGCGGCGGCGGGCCGGTCACCGACACACGCGAGGTCGGAGCGAGCGGCTCGCCCGGGATCGACGACGACCCATCCGAAGGTCCGTTGGAGTAGGGCGGGGTGACGGGATTTTCCACGGGGTCCAATCTCGGCCCGAAGGGTCAGAATCAGGTGAGAGCCAGGTGATCGCCGGCCGTGAATCGAACCAACGCGACCCTCCGCCCCGTCGCTGATCGGCGCCGAGTGTCAGGCTTGCGCCGTGTACACCGAGATCGAGTACGAACTGCGTGACCACGTCGGGATCATCACGATCGATCGTCCCGAGGCCCGCAACGCGCTGACGTTCACCACCTACGCCGAGCTGGCCGATGCGGTCGAGACCACCACGGCGCGTTGTCTGGTGATCACGGGACGCGACCCGGCGTTCTGTTCGGGCGACGACGTCAAACAGGTGATGGTGGCCGCGAGCGCCGACCTCACTCGAACCGATCGCGAACCGTGCCTCACTCCGGCGGCCGGAAGCCTGCTGCGCACCGATGTGCCGGTGATCGCCGCCGTCAACGGCGCAGCGGTCGGCTGGGGCATGGAACTCGCGCTGATGGCCGACATCCGTGTGGCCTCCGAGCGCGCCAAGTTCGGTGAGCTGTTCGTGAAACGCGGGCTGTGCTGTGACGTCGCCGGGCTGACCCGACTGGCAGAACTCGTGGGACGTGAACACGCCGCCGAGCTGCTGTTCACCGGGCGGATCATCAACGCCGCGGAAGCGCGAGATCTCCGATTGGTGTCCCGCGTTGTCGCCCACGACGACCTGCTCCCGACCGCGCTCGAACTCGCAGAGACCATCGCGGCCAATCCCCCGCTCGCCGTGCAGGCACTCAAGCGCGGCTTGCGGGAGGCCATCGACCCGAACTGGGACGAACTCGGTCGCTGGGTCAGCTCGACCCTTGCGGAGCTGTTCCGCACCGACGATCACCGCGAGGGCGTGGCCGCGTTCCTCGAGAAGCGAGACCCGGCCTACACCGGCCGGTGAAGCCCGGCGACGACCACCGCCCGAGCGTCGACGTACGAGATGTGTCTGACACATCTCGTACGTCGAGGGCTCAGTAGATCTCGATGAGGCCGGCGGCGCCCTGGCCTCCGCCGATGCACATCGTGACGACGCCGTACTTGGCGTTGCGACGCTTGCCTTCGAGCAGCACGTGGCCGGCGCAACGGGTGCCGGTCATGCCGAACGGGTGGCCAATGGCGATCGAGCCGCCGTTGACGTTGTACTTCTCGGGGTCGATGCCGAGCGTGTCACGCGAGTACAGGCACTGGCTGGCGAAGGCCTCGTTGAGTTCCCAGATGTCGATGTCGTCCACGGTGAGACCGTGGCGCTTGAGCAGCTTCGGAACGGCGTAGATCGGGCCGATACCCATCTCGTCGGGCTCGCAACCAGCAACCGCCCACCCCTTGAACGCACCGAGCGGCTCGATGTTGCGACGTGATGCTTCCTCGTCGGACATCATCACCACGGCGGCGGCGCCGTCGGAGAGCTGGCTGGCGTTGCCGGCGGTGACGAAGTTGCCCTCACCGCGAACCGGCTGCAGCTTCTGCAGGCCTTCGAGCGTGGTCTGGGGACGGTTGCACTCGTCGCCGGTGACGGTGTAGTCGACAATCGTCTCTTCCTTGGTCTCTTTGTCGACCAGCTTCATCTTGGTGGCCATCGGCACGATCTCGTCTTCGAAGAGGCCGTTCTCCTGGGCCCGCGCCATGCGCATCTGCGACTCGTAGGAGTACTCGTCCTGGTAATCGCGCGACACGTTGTATCGCTGGGCGACGATGTCGGCGGTCTCGATCATCGCCATGTAGATCGCCGGGTACATCTCGGTGAGCTTGGGGTCCATGTTGACCGTGCCACCGAAGCCGCCGCTGGGGATCGAGATCGACTCGACGCCGGCACCGACCACGACATCGGCGCCGTCGACCTTGATGTGGTTTGCGGCGATGGCGATCGAGTTGAGGCCCGACGAGCAGTGGCGCTGGATCGTGTTGCCGCCGGTGGTGACGGGCAGGCCGGCGAGCAGCGAGGCGAGGCGGCCGAGGTTGGCGGCGCCATGCGCGCCGTTGCCGAGCGCAACGTCTTCGACGGCTTCGGGCTCGACGCCGGCCTTCTCGACAGCGCTGCTGATCGCATGTGCCGCCATGGTCATGGCGGGCGTGATGTTGAAGCCACCGCGGCCCGCCTTGGCGAGACCGGTGCGGGCATAGGAGACGAAAACTGCTTCGCGCATGGGAGATTCCTGACTTGGCCGACTGGCTGGACGATGGCGAACCCGATGCTCGCCGCACGACGACGTTAGGCGCCGAGACTGCGCGGCAACGAACGCGGACCTTTCAGTTGGTCGCGGCGAACTGTCACAGTAGGCCCGGCACGGTGTGACAGTTCAGGGGAGGTCGTAGCGAATCCACTCGTCGCCGAAGCGAACGAGGAGCAGGTCGCCGTTGGTTGCGGCGGCGAGCACGCTCAACGCCTCGTCGGCGTCCGGGGTGCCCGCAGTCAATGGCCGGACCAGGAACCGTTCGCCGTCGCGACTGGCGAGGAGGCTGAACCCCTCGCCGAACTCCTCACCCGCGTCGACAGGAGCCGATGCGGCACCTCGGGCGGCCTGCGCTGCCTGGTACGTCTCGATCGGAATCTGCACCAGGATCGTGTCGGTATCCGGGTCGGTCGCCGTGAGACCATCGGCGTCGAACTGCAACCAGGTGTCGGCAACGGGCGGGTCATCGAGTCGGGAGATCGTGTGGAGCGTGTCACCCGTGGCGAGGTCGATCAGCGAGATGTTCCGCTCTCGTTCCACGTATCGGTACCCATCGAGGTCGATGATCAGCGGTGCCGATGCGCCACCGTTCGGACCGAGATACAGCAACGCGGCGCTCGTCTGGGCCGATTGCAGGCCGGGGATGCCCTGCCCGGCGAATTCGGTGCTGAACGTTTCCGGCATGTCGTCGATGTCGAGACGGCGCTGCGTGGCGCCGCGTTCGTCGAGCCAATACACGTCGGTCGTGCCGTCCTGGCTGGCGACGAATGCCACGAACCCACCGTCGACGGGGAACACGTTCTGCACCGTGCCGGTCGGGTCGGGCAGCGGGCTCGCCGACCAGGTGAGTCCGTCGGGCGAGAACCACGTGTTGTCGTTCCAGCGGACGAACCCTTCGGGCGATGCGAGCGTCGGTCCCGACGGGACCGCGGTCACCGACACCGCCGGCGTGCCGTCCCAGGTGGCCGACCACGTGCGCGACGCCGGGATCTGTCCCGTCATGTACGGAACCTGATCGGGCGTGATGCCGAGCTCGGCCCACGTGAAGTCGTACGTGGTCGGCGGCGAGCCGTCGATCCCGCCGAGGGTCACGGTGAATCCGTTGTCGTCAGAACGGATTCGGTAGCCATCGCCTGATGTATCGGCCGGAAGCAACTCGGTGGCGTCGTAGCCGTAGATGTCACGGACTTCGAACACCCACCCCGTGTCGTTGGCGGCGAAGCTGCCGATCGACGTGAACGAACCACCGAAGTTTCCCTCCTCGGTCTTGGGAAGCTGGGGGCTTTCGAAGTCCTGGGTCGACCAGTTGATCAGGTCGGTCGTCGAGGCGATCCTGATCAGTTCGGTGTCGGGGTCCGGATAGATCGTGTCGACCGCAGCGAATCGTTCGCCGACCGTCGCGATGCGTCCGAACCTGGTCATTCCCGGCGGCAACGTCATCTCGACGGGTTCCCAGCGCTCACCGTCGGTCGTGAACCGGGCCTCGAGCGACCAGGGTCCACCCTCCTCGGCAGGTTCGATGGTCGAACCTGCGAGGAAGCCATCGGCCCATGGCACGATCCACTCCAGATCTTCGTCAGCCGCATCGACCGGGAATCGCACGCCGCCGAGTTCGTCGGGCGGCACCGACTCCTCAACGGGGTTGGTCGGCTCGGGCGCCACCGTCGTGGGCGTCGGATCGTCGTTCGGGTCCTCCACGACGCTCGGTACCGGCGCGAGGTTGGTCGAATCGTCGTCGCCGAGCTGCACCACTGCAAGTGCTGCGAGTCCGGCGACCACCACGACGAATGAGGCGGCCACCAAGATCCAGCGGTTCCTCGGCGACGCCGAACGAGGTCCGCCCGCTGTGGCGTTGGGGTGCGAGGACGGCCAGTGCCCGTCGGCGTCGGGGCGATGACCGTCGGCGAGGTGGTTCATGGCGCCGCGGACGCGCCGCTTGGTGTCTTCGAACGATGGTTCGGTCACGACAACTCCTTGTGCATCCGGGCCAGCCCACGGTGGATGTGCGACTTGACCGTGCCCGCTGGCATCTCGAGTTCGGTGGCGATGTCCTCGACCTTCAAGTCGGCGTAGAACCGCAGCACCAGTACCTCGCGTTCGTCCTGTGGCAGGTCGGCGAGCACGGCGCGTACAGCGATCGCATCGGCGTCGACCGCCGACACATGCTCCACCACCACAGCATTCGCGGCCTGCCGAGTTCGACGCCGACCCCACGCTCGAGCGCCGTTGATCACCGCGAGGCGGGCATAGGCGCGTGGGTGAGTGATGTGATCCCAGCGACGAAACACCTGCTCGCAGGCGTCCTGGGCGATCTCGTCAGCGACGCCAGCAGCCCCGGTCAGGAGAAACGCCAACCGCGACAGTTCGGTGAATCGCTCGATGAAGAACGCATCGAACGACCCCTCCTCGCGTACTTCGCGCGATCACGATCGGTTCGTCCACCATCACTGTGTAGGCGCGCCAGCCACCGAAAACGTTGCAATCAATCTCGACGCTCGCCGAACTGTCACACCAGGCCCGGCACGGTGTGACGGTGTGACAGCTCAGGTGAGGGAGATGCCGCCGTAGGCGATGCCGGAGAGGTGGGCCATCTCGCGGTCGAACGTGGTGAGGTCATCGACGGTGAACTGGTCGAGGCGGTCGTGGCCGCAGGCTCGGGCCAACACCACCATCAGCTCGACCGCCGACTCGAAGAACTGCGCCAAGCGTCGGGCCGACTCGTCGACCACCAGGCGTGACCGCAGACCCGGCTTCTGTGTGGCGATACCGACCGGGCAGTTGTCGGTGTGACAGGCCCGCATGCCGAGGCAACCGATCGCCTGGATCGCCGCGTTGCTGATCGCCACCGCATCAGCGCCGAGGGCGAGCGCCTTGGCGAAGTCGGCGGGTTTGCGCAGCCCACCGGTGATCACGAGCGTGACGTGGTCGGCACCAGTTCGGTCGAGATGACGCCGGGCCCGGGCGAGGGCCGGGATCGTCGGCACCGAGATGTTGTCGCGGAAGACGAGCGGCGCCGCGCCCGTGCCGCCGCCGCGCCCGTCGAGGATCACGTAGTCGACACCGATCCGCAGTGCTGCGTCGATGTCGGCCTCGATGTGCTGTGCCGACAGCTTGGCCCCGATCGGGATGCCGCCGCTCGCGGCGCGGACCTCGTCGGCGAGCGAGCGGAAGTCGTCGTCGGTCACCAGGTCGGTGAACGTCGGCGGAGAGACGGCGTCGGTACCTTCCTCGAGCCCACGCACCTCGGCGATCTGGCCGACCACCTTGTGGCCGGGCAGGTGCCCGCCGGTACCGGTCTTGGCGCCCTGACCGAACTTGAAATGGAACGCCTGCACGTCGCGCACCTTGTCGAGCGACCAACCGAACTTGCCCGACGCCAGCTCGTACAAGTACCGGCTGTTGGCCTGCTGTTCGTCGGGGAGCATCCCACCCTCACCCGAACAGATGCCGGTGCCCGCGAGCTGGGCGCCCTTGGCAAGTGCCACCTTGGCCTCCGCGGAGAGCGCGCCGAAACTCATGTCGGACACGAACAACGGGATGTCGAGACGCAGCGGCGTTGCGGCGCCGGCGCCAATCACCGTGCTGGTCGCGACGTCGGCGTCGTCGAACAGCGGCTTGCGATCGAGTTGGGCGGTGACGAACTGGATCGAGTCCCAGCTCGGCAGCTGATCGCGCGGCACACCCATCGCCGCCACTGGCCCATGCGCTCCGGCGCTCCCCGCGGCGAGACTCTGGATCAGCCCGACGTGCGGCTCCTCCGGGGCGCCGTGGACGTCGGCGAATTCACCGAGATACGCATCACGGTCGTACGGCTGCGGGTGCGCGAGTTCCCACGCTTCGATCTCGTCGAGGTCGACATGGAGCACACCATCGTCGACCCAGGAGGTGAAGCGTTCGAGCGCCTCGCTGTTGTTGTACGACGACACCCCCGAGTCGAGGCGGTAGTCCCAGCCGTGAACGCCACAGATCAAGTTCGACCCCGCGACATGCCCGTCGGCCAGCTTGACGCCACGATGCAGGCACCTGCCATAGAGCACCGAATGGTCGTCGACTCCCTCGCCGTAGCGGACCACGACCAGGTCGACACTCGACACCAGCACCCCCGTCGGCTCGTCGATCTCCAGGTCGTCCCACGTAGCTATCTGGTGTGGCTGCATGCGGACCATGCTGGCAGACCGCGGCGACGGCTGCGTTCCGGTGCTGGACCGGGTTCGGTCAGTCGGTGGATGGACCGCGGTTCGTCGTCTTCAGTCGTGTCGGTTTCAGTCGTGTCGGTTTCAGTCGTGTCGGTGGCGGTGGTGTCGATGAAGTCGGTGGGCTCGAGTTCGGCGAGGAACGCCCGGAACTGATCGACCTCGGCATCGATGGCGAGATCGTCGAACGGCTCATCGGCCATCGGCAGGGCACCCGCTTCGTCGAGCACGGCTTCGCTGACGAACAGCGGCGCCTGCAGACGAACGGCGAGCGCGATTGCGTCGGAGGGGCGCGTATCGATACGTCGCTGACCGCCCGGGCCGCTCAGCGTGAGGTTCGCGAGGAATGCGCCGTCGACGAGTTCGGTGACCTCGACGGCATCGAGGTGGCCGTCGAGCGCGTCGACCATGCTGGCCATGAGGTCGTGGGTCATCGGGCGCGGCAACCGGGTGCCGCTGGCAGCGATGGCGATCGAACTCGCGTCCGCCTGACCGATGACGATCGGAAGCAGCCGGTTCGGAGCGTCGTGCTCGCGCAGCACCAACGCGGCGGAGCCACTGATGGGATCGACTTGGATTCCAACGAGTTCGACGGAGATCATGCGATCATGATACTTGCCGACTCAACTTTGGTGAGCCGCACAAGTCACACCGAAACGGGGAATACCCGTGCGACCTGCGCTCAGCCGGCGCGGAGGTGCGCGATGCCGTGCAAGAAGAACTCGATCGCCCTGCCCAGCGGATCGGTCGCCGCGTCGAGTTCGCCGTAGCCCAGAATCGCGCCGAACGGTGCGTTCCAGTACGGGCTCGAGCCGGGCTGCGGGGCCTCCCACGGTCCGACATAGAGATACGGCTCGTCGCTGATGGCGTCTCCGGCGGCAGCACCGAGGTTGGTGCGAACTCCGGGCGCGGCGAGGAGATCGATGCCGTAGTCGAAGTGTTCGGGCCACAGCCGTCCGACCGACGCATCAGCGCCGGGCACCGAGGCGACCGCTTCGTCGATGGCACGCTGGCCGAGCAGGTACCACTCCCCCAGCGCTTGGGTGGCGAGCCCGTCGAGCATCAACGCTTCGTCGGGGTCGCCGAGCGCCGGGGTGTCGCCACCCACCCAGAAGTCGGGATCGGGTTCGAAGCCGATCACCCCGCACAGCTGTGTGATCGAACTGCCCGCAACGGTGACCACCTCGGTGGACGCCACGAGCGCGCCGACATCGTCACCGGCAACACGTTCGACGAACATCGATCCGCCGACGAGACGAACACGTTCGCGTTGGGGGCCGGCCATCGGGGTACCGAATCCGCCCGGAAGCGGCATCAGGTCGAACAAGGCATCGTGACGGAACCGCGCCTGGGCGAGCACGTGGGTGGCGACGCGTTGGAGCACGCCACGTTGTGCCGGCCAGTCGTCGGCCAGAGGTTGAAAGTTCACCGAGGCTCGCTCGGGCGCATCGATGATCGGCGACGGCTCAGGCGAGGGCGTTGGCGATCGCCGTGCGAGGGTCGCGGTTCGGATCGCCGGGGTTGTCGAGTGACACGTTGAACGCGTTCAGCGCATGGGTGCGCTGGTCGTCGGTGAGTTCGGCGTCCATGATCCGCACGACCGACGGGGCGAGATCGGCACGCTCGCTGACCAACTGGTGAGCGAGTTGCTCATCGGCGGGAAGCTCTTCGATCGGCGTGGTGCCGTCGTGCCAGCGGGTAGCGGGGACCTTCTTCTTGACCATGATGTCTCATCTCAGTTGCGTCGGTTGCGTCCTACCGTACCCGGCCACACCCGAGACCCTCCCCCCGACGCGGCGCGGCCCCCGCTGCCCAGGGCAACGGGGGCCGCGAACGCAACGTTCGGGTGATCAGTCGGCGAGGAGGCCGTAGAAGATGAACTCGGTGCGGCGGTTCAGAGCGAGCGACGCTTCGGATTCGTCTTCGGACAGCAGATCCTGTTCGCCGACCGCACGGGCCGACAAGCGAGACGGGTCGACGCCCTGGCTCACCAGGTAGCGCACGACCGACACTGCTCGAGCTTCCGACAGCACATAGTTGGCTGCTGCGTCACCGACCTGGTCGGCGTGGCCGACCACGGTGGCGGTCACGTTGGGGAGCAGGTTCATGACACCGGCGACCCGGTTGAGCTGCTCTGCGTGTTCGGGGGTGACATCGGAGCTGCCGGCGGGGAATCGAGGCGAGTTCATCTCGATCACTCGTGTACCGATGTTGAGCGGGACGGACGGATCGATCGACCAGGTGGCCTCGATCGTGGCGTTCGGATCGGTGCTGTTGGCGAGCGCCAACGCCTCGAGCTGTGCTGCCTTGGCCTCACTCGGCACCCATCCGGTGGCACGCACCACCGGGCCGTCGTAGATCGCAACGATCGGCACTGGCGACCCGTCGGGCAGCGTCGGATAGACGGGCCCGGCCGGGGTGGTGGGCGGTGCTTCGGTGGTGGTCGGCGCTGCCGTGGTGGTCGGCGCGGCCGTGGTGGTCGGTGCCTGCGTGGTGGCAGGCGCCACGGTTGCTGCGGGCGCAGCTTGAGTGGTCGGCGCGGCGACGGTCACGGAGACATCGTCGAGTTCGGATGCCGGAGCATCGGCGTCGTCAGACGAGTTTCCGCCGCCGACGAGCACGCCGGCGATCACACCGCCGACAGCGAGCACGGCAACCAGTGCGAACAGCACCGAACGGCGCTGGCTCGACGGCGATGCTGCGTCTGCGTCGACAGGCTGCGGAGTGACCGGCGTTGGAGTGCCAGCCTGCGCGCTGCCGGCTGCGGCTGCACCCGTCGGAAGCGGAGGCGGCGGCGGTGGCGGCGTCGATGAAGCTGACGGGGTGGATCCCAGTGGTGGGAGCGGGTTGGGGGGAGTCTGATCGGACATGTGCGGAACCTGCCTGTTTGTCTCGGCGAAGGACCCCGCCGCACCTGCGTCGGAATCCGATGACATTCCAGATATCGGCAAGGTTTCGTCACCCTTGAGGAAATTCTCACCGAACGTGGCGGGCCGTGGGCGGTTCCAACAGATCACCACGACGTCTGGCATCGCCCGATGCGACACTGGTGGAGATGGGACGTTCGACCCGAGCAACCGCGCCGTTCACGACCGAGACTCGGAGACGATGAACGTGGTCTCCCCCGAGCAGCCGGTCGAACGGAGCCGCGTGGTCCGCGGCGCGTGGTTCGCGCTCGGCTGGTCCGCGGTGGCACTCGGCGGAGTGGGCGTGGTGATTCCTGGCTTGCCCACCACCGGATTCATGGTTGCCGCAGCAGCCTGTTTCGCCAGGTCCAGCCCGCGCTTCGAGCAGTGGGTGCTCGACCTGCCCGGCGTCGGCAAGGCTGTGGCCGACTACCGCGCCGGCCTCGGAATGCCGCGCCGATCGAAGGTGATCGCCATCTCGATGATGACCGTGGCGATCGCCATCAGCGCCGGTCTGCTCGTGGATCACACCTGGGTGCGCGTCACCATCGTGGCCGCTGGTGTGATCGGCGTCTGGTACATCCTCCGCCGTGTGCCCACTGCGCCCGACACTCTGACATCCGAGTGCCCTGGGCGCGATGTGAACGACTGATCCAATCGGTGGCGGTGCCCGAACCTCGGGCATGTCTGCACCAACGTTGTCGAAGCGATCAACCACGGCGCTCGGAGCGCTGGCGGGCATCGTTGCCGCGATCGTGGCGCTCGGCGTTGCGGAGCTGATCGCCGGGATTCGTCAGCAATGGCGGTCCCCGGTGATCGACGTCGGCGACCGCGTCATCGACAACGTGCCGCCGTTCGTGAAGGACTTCGCGATCGAGACCTTCGGCACCAACGACAAACCGGCGCTCCTGATCGGGATCGGCGTCTCGTTGCTCGTCTATGCAGCGGTGATCGGCGCACTGTCGTTTCGCAAGCGGATCGAGATCGGACTCGTCGGGATCGGCGTGTTCGGCCTGATCGGCGCATTCGCAGCAGTGTCGAATCGAGCGGGCGGCACGTTCGACGATGCGATCCCCACCGTGGTCGGGTCAGCCGCTGGGGCCGGGGCGCTCTGGGTTGCGCACCTCGTCGCTCGTCCTCTGCTGGCTGCATCACCGGTTGCGGACACTGCGGCTCGACCCGATCCGACGGGTGCCCAGGCGGCGTCGCCGACCGATGCGCCACGGGCGACTCGTCGTGAGCTCCTGATTCGCAGCGGCGGCGTACTCGCCGCGTTGGCATTCGTCGGCGCTGGTGCCGGAGCAGTCGGGCGAACGATCCGCAGCCGGTTCAGCGCCACCGAGTCACGTCTGAACGTGGCGTTGCCCCGGGCCACGAACACGCTCGACCCCATTCCGGGCGGCACCTCGGTCGGCGTCGACGGCGTCGCTCCGTTCGTCACGCCCAATGCTGACTTCTACCGGATCGACACTGCGCTCACCGTGCCGCAGGTGCCGACCGAAGGCTACGAACTCAGGGTGACGGGGATGGTCGATCGCGAACTCGGCCTGAGCTTCGACGATCTGTTGAGCCGCAACGTGGTCGAGCACGACATCACGCTGACGTGTGTGTCGAACACGATCGGTGGCGAGTTGATCGGCAACGCCCGCTGGACAGGGGTACGCCTCGACGAGTTGCTCGCAGAGGCCGGAATCGACCCGGCGGCCACCCAAGTGGTCGGCCGCTCGATCGACGGGTACACGTGCGGATTCCCTGTCGAGGCAGCCACCGATGGCCGCAACGCGCTGGTGGCGTTCGGCATGAATGGCGAACCGTTGCCACTGGAGCACGGGTTCCCCGTGCGCCTCATCGTGCCTGGCCTCTACGGCTACATCTCTGCAACCAAGTGGCTCACCGAAATCGAACTGACCACGTTCGAGGACTTCGAGCAGTACTGGGTGCCACGCGGCTACGCCGACCGGGCCCCGATCAAGCTGATGAGCCGGATCGATTCGGTCGACGGCCTCGGCACCCTCACCCGCAATCCCGACGGCACCGCTGCGATCGGTGGTGTCGCCTGGGCGCAGACCCGCGGGATCAGCGCCGTCGAGGTGCAACTCGACGACGGACCTTGGCAGCCCTGTGAACTCGGTGACGCACTCAACGACGACACCTGGCGCCAGTGGGCATTCAGGTGGACACCGCCAGCGACCGGGCGCACCTCGATTCGTTGTCGGGCAACCGACAACAACGGAGTGATCCAAACGGATGAACGATCCGAACCTCTTCCGAACGGTGCCTCCGGGCATCACCAGATCGTGGTCTTCGTCGAGTGATCCGCCCCCCGGCTCACTCGACCCAGACCATCCAGATCGCTGCAACGCAGCGTGAACACCAACCCCCAACACAAGGAGAAACCCCCATGATCACTCGAAACCGAACCTCGAAGATTCTGCTCGCCGTCGCATCGTTCTCACTGGTCGCCGCAGCGTGCGGCAGCGACAGCAACGACAGCACCAGCGCCCCCGTCACGACCGAGGGTGCCGACACCGACGAGATGGCAGACGGCCCGTTCGGCCCGGCCTGTGACGCCGTTCCGACCGAAGGCGAAGGTTCCTTCGCCGGCATGACCGACGACACCGCCGCAACGGCAGCATCGAACAACCCACTGTTGTCGACGCTGGTGACCGCTGTCGGCGCTGCCGGACTGGTCGACACACTCAACAGCGACGGTCCGTTCACGATCTTCGCACCGACCAACGATGCATTCGCAGCGATTCCTTCCGACGACCTCGACGCTGTCCTCGCCGATCAGGAACTGCTCAGTTCGATCTTGACCTACCACGTCATCGGCGGCGAGAGCCTCGACGCTGCGGCACTCGGTGCAGCCGGCTCGGCTGAAACCGTGAACGGCGCCACGCTCGAGTTCGGCGCCGACGGCACCACGGTCAACGGTGTTGCTGTCCTCTGCTCGAACGTCGTGACGGCGAATGCCACCGTCCACATCATCGGCGAGGTACTGATGCCTGCTGCCGACGACTCGGGCGACATGGAAGAGCAAGAGGCGACATGGAAGAGGGCGACATGGACGAGGACATGGAGGAAGGTGCGATGATGCCGACCGGTCCGCTGTGCTCGGCGGTCCCCGCCGACGGTGAAGGTTCGTTCGCCGGCATGACCGACGACACCGCCGCAACGGCAGCGTCGAACAACCCGGTGCTGTCCACACTCGTCGCTGCTGTCAGCGCCGCCGGCCTCGTCGACACACTCAACAGCGATGGGCCGTTCACGATCTTCGCTCCCGCCAACCCGGCCTTCGACGCCCTGCCCGAAGGAACCCTCGACGCCGTACTCGCCGACACCGACCTGCTCACGTCGATTCTGACGCTGCACGTCGTCGGCGGCGAGCAGCTCTCGAGCGCTGATCTCGCCGAGCTCGACTCGGTGACCACGGTCAACGGTGCCGACATCACCCTCGAGGTCGCCAGCGATGGCACCCTCATGGTGAACGGCCAGGCCTCGGTCGGCTGCGCCGACATCCAGACGGCGAACGCCACCGTCCACGTCATCGATGCAGTGTTGATGCCGTGACCCACAGCGGTGCACGACACCGCCATCACCCGAACTGAACGTGGCGAGGAGGCTCCGGCCCCTCGCCACGTTCGCGTGTCGCCAGAGGTCTGGTTCCGATCGCAGTGATCCAGTCGGCGGCGGTGTGCGAACCAGCTGTATGTCGTCACCACCGCTCACCATCGATCGGGTCCTCGACCACGCCACCGTCGGCCCCGAGGGTCAGCTGCGTGTGTCGATGATCGACCTGCTCGCAAGCGTCCGCACCGGCGCAGAGGCGGAGATCCTGCTCGTTGCATTCGCCGACGGTTCCAGCCACGCCTGGCGCCTCTCCGACATCCTCCTCGACGGGCACGCCCACCTGCGACTGGAAGCTCCCCAGCGTCTCGATGCAGTGCCATCTCACTGGGATGCACGCTTGTGGACCTCCGACCTGGGGCTCTCGAAACCGGTGGATTCGGTCGCGGCGATGACGTTCGCGTCGTTCGTGGGCTTGCCATGAGCGCGCTTGAATCGGTGCAGATGCGGGTGGATCGGGAACACCCCTGGCATCATGAGCCCATCGTGTCCCCCGGGCCTGACCTCGTGTCGTTGATGCAGCAAGTACGGACGGGCGACCACGACGCGTTCGCAAGCCTGTACGACGAACTCGCCGCTGCCGTGTTCGGCACGGTCAAGCGGGTCCTGCGAGACCCGGCGATGTCCGAAGAGGTGACCCAGGAGGTGTTCGTGGAACTGTGGCGCACCGCCGCCCGTTTCGACCCGGAACGGGCGAGCGTCACCACGTGGGCCATCACGATCGCTCGCCGACGTGCGGTCGATCGTGTCCGTCGCGAGCAGTCGCAACGCAACCGGATCGAACGCTCGGCGACGCAGCGTCCCCTCGCAGTCGACTCGACCGATGAAACGGTCGTCGCCTCGATCGAGGCCGAGCGCGTCAGCCGTGCGATCGCTGAACTGCCCGACGAACAACGGATCGTGATCGAGATGGCCTTCATCGACGGCGACAGCCACGGTGACATCGCGGCACGCCTCGACCTCCCACTCGGCACGGTGAAAGGCCGGGTGCGCCTCGGGTTGAAGAAGCTAGGTGGCAAACTGGGAGCCCCGTCATGATCTCCGACCGCATCGACGAACTGATTGCACTGGCCGCTCTCGGCGAGCTGTCGCCCGCTGAACAGGTCGAACTCGACCTCGCTGCAGCCAACGACACCGAGATCACCGCCGAACTCGATGCAGCCCTCACGGCGGCGGCCGCACTCCAGCGAACACACGCCGAGCCCCCACCATCCTCGCTGCGCAACTCTGTACTGGCGGCGATCGGCTCCACACCACAAGACGACACCCCGGACGCCCGGTCGCACCACACACACGAACCCGCAACGACACCGGAACCGCCGACGCCCCCACCGACCAAGGTGACCTCGCTCGACTCGCGCCGTGCTCGTCCTCGTCTCAAACCGGCGTTGCTTGCGGCGGCCGCAGTGGCGCTCTTTGCCGTCGGTGGCGTGGTGATCATGGCGACGACCGACGACACGTCCGACCCGATCGCTGCGGTGGTCGACGCATCCGACGCCACGAGCCGGGCGCTCAGCGGTGAGATCGCGAACTTGACCGTGGTCTACTCGGCATCCGAAGGCGCCCTGGTGATAGAAGGCGAAGCCATCCCAGTGCTCGACGACACCGTCACGTATCAGCTGTGGCTGGTCGGCGACGATGCAGCAACGTCGGTCGGTGTGTTCCGACCCGACCCCGATGGCAACGTGTCCGAGCGCTTCGCCGACGCCGACCCGACGAACTTCGTCCTCGGCGTCACCCGAGAACCGGCGGGTGGCAGCGATTCACCGACCTTGCCGATCCTTGCTTCGGCCTGAGCGCAGCACCGCCGATTCTCGAACTCGAACGGGCAGACGGAAACTGCCCGCTGCAGACTCGGCGGCAAGACCCTCTCGGCCCGCCGGCGGCACTATGGTCAGCACGACCGATGGATGTCGCCTCGGCCAAGTAGCCAGAGGCCCAGCTGATGCCGAAATCTGAAGTTTCCCGTAGCGGGTTGGGCACCTTCGGTGGAGTCTTCACGCCGTCGATTCTGACGATCCTCGGCGTCATCATGTACCTGCGGTTCGGGTGGGTCGTCGGCAACGTCGGGCTGCGCAACACGCTGTTGATCGTCACCCTTGCGACGTCGATCACGTTGTTGACCGCGCTGTCGATTTCGCAGATCTCGACCGACCAGCAGGTCCGAACCGGCGGCGCCTACTACATGGTGAGTCGGTCGCTCGGCTCCGAGATCGGCGGTGCCATCGGTGTCCCGCTGTACCTCGCTCAGGCGCTCAGCGTGGCGTTGTACACGCTCGGTTTCGCCGAAGCGGTCAATGTCGTGGCCCCCTCACTCCCGATCCAGCCGTTGGCGTTTGCAACCACGATCGTCGTGGCGATCTTTGCGCTGATCTCCGCGAAGGCGGCGATTCGCGCTCAGTACGTGATCATGGCGGCGATCGCGTTGTCGCTGCTTGCGTTCTTCCTCGGAACCAACCGGGTCGAGGCCCCGCCGCTCCCCCGCAGCTTCGAGCCGGCTTCGTTCTGGGTGGCGTTCGCCGTCTTCTTTCCGGCCGTGACGGGAATCATGGCGGGTGTCAACATGAGCGGCGATCTGCGCAATCCACGGCGCTCGATCCCCAGGGGCACCCTGGCCGCAATCGCTGTCAGCTATCTGCTGTACATGACGATCCCGGTCGTGCTCGAGAGTCGGGCATCGAGGAGCGCACTCGTCACCGATCCGTTGATCATGCGCCAACTCGCCGTGTGGGGGCCCGCCGTCGTGATCGGTGTGTGGGGAGCGACGTTGTCGAGTGCACTCGGCAGCATGCTCGGTGCCCCGCGCATTCTGCAGGCGCTGGCGCGCGACGGCGTGCTGCCCGGCCGAATGAAGATCTTCGGTCGCGGGTCGGGCGAGAACGACGAGCCGCGACTGGGCACCTATCTCTCGTTGGGCATCGCATTGTCGGTCGTCATGCTCGGCGACCTCGATGCGGTGGCACCGATCCTCACGATGTTCTTCCTGGCGACGTACGCCGTGGTGAACTTCGTGTCGGCGGGCGAACAGTTCTTGCGCAACCCGTCCTTCCGGCCGACGTTCAGGATCCACTGGAGCATCTCGATGCTCGGAGCATTCGGCTGCGTTGCGGTGATGATCCTGATCAACCCGGTGGCCACGGTCGTTGCTGTGCTGTTCGTCAGCCTGATCTGGGCACTGTTGAATCGTCGCCGCAGCAAGGTTCGCTGGGGTGACATCCGCCAAGGCATCTGGATCAACCTGGTGCGTTGGGCGGCCTCGCATGTACGCCGCTCAACCGACTCGAAGAACTGGCGGCCGAACATCCTCGTGCTTGCGGGCAGCCCGACGAAACGGTGGTATCTGATCGAGTTGGCGAACGCCTTGTCGCAGAGCCGAGGTCTGCTGACCGTGGCGACGATCCTGCCTGAACCGGCGCCCAGCCAGCGCAAGCGTCAGCTCGCGGAAACCGTTCGCGACCACCTGAGCGAACGCGATGTGAACGCACTGGTGCGGGTGGTGTCGGCGCCGAGCCCGTATGTCGGTGCGTCGGTACTGGTCGAGGCATACGGCTTGGGGAGTCTCATGCCGAACACCGTGGTGCTCGGCGACGGCGAGACGACATCTGACCCGGACGAGTACGCCACCATGGTGCAACGAATCCACGATGCTGGACGCAACGTCGTGGTGGTGCGAGCGCCTGATGACACCACCTTCGGCGAGCGCAAGCAGATCGACGTCTGGTTGCGGTCGATCCGAGACAACGGTGCGTTGATGATCGTGCTCGCGGACACACTCCGGTCGTCGAAACTCTGGCGGCGGTCGAAGGTGACGGTCCGGATGGTCGTGCCACTCCAGGCTGCGGCCGAGGAAGTCACCGAGAATCTGCGCGAGCTGTTCACCACCGCCCGCATCCGGGTCGAGATCGACGTGATCGTCGACGAACGCCCGGTCCACGAGGTGATCGGTGAGCGCGCCGAGTCCGCCGACCTGACGCTTGTCGGCCTACCGGACCCGTGCGTGGATCAGGACGGGTTCGCGCACCGACTCGAGGCAACGCTCACGCTGGTGTCGACCGAGCGTCCGGTGGCGTTCGTGCTCGGCTCGAACGACGTCGACCTCGAAGCGCTTCTGACCTGACCTGCAGTCACCCGCGCCGTGGTGGTCAGACCGGAGAGGGCTCCTCCCGTAGTGTCCGAAGCAGGTGCTCCAGCACCCGATGACAGCAAGGAACCTCATGAAGCTCGCCATTCTCTCTCGTTCACCGGCTGCGTACAGCACGGCACGCCTCAAGGCGGCGGCGCTCGAACGAGGCCACGACTGCAAGGTGTTGAACACGCTTCGCTTCGCGATCGACCTCGCCGGTGACGAACCGGACATGCAGTTCCGTGGCAAGCACTTGTCGGACTACGACGCGATTCTGCCGAGGATCGGCGCGTCGATCACCTACTTCGGCACCGCCGTCGTGCGGCAGTTCGAGCAAATGGACGTCTACACCCCGAACACATCGAACGGCATTGCGAACTCGCGTGACAAGTTGCGAGCAACGCAGATCCTGAGCCGGCATGAGATCGGGATGCCGGCCACGTCGTTCGTGCGCAACAAGGCCGACGTGCTGCCGGCCATCGAACTCGTCGGTGGGGCACCGGTTGTCATCAAGCTGCTCGAGGGCACACAGGGGATCGGTGTGATCCTCGCCCCGGACATCAGGGTGGCGGAGGCGATCATCGAGACGCTGCAGAGCACCAAACAGAACGTGCTCATTCAACAATTCGTCGCCGAAAGCAAGGGCCGCGACATCAGAGCCCTCGTTGTCGGCGATCGCGTGGTTGGAGCGATGCGTCGCACCGCCCAGGGCGACGAGTTCCGCTCGAACGTCCATCGTGGCGGATCGGTCGAGCCGGTCGAGCTCGACAAGGAGTATGAGCGGACCGCGGTCCGCGCCGCGCAGATCATGGGGCTACGCGTCGCCGGAGTCGACATGCTCGAAGGCAACGACGGCCCCCTCGTGATGGAGGTGAACTCGTCGCCGGGACTCGAAGGCATCGAGCATGCAACCGGTCTCGACATCGCGGGTGCGATCATCGACCACATCGCCAATCAAGTCGCCTTCCCAGAACTCGACGTGCGTCAACGGCTGACCGTCAGCACCGGCTACGGCGTGGCCGAGTTGCACATTCCCGAGGGGTCCGAATTCGTCGGGCGAACCATCGGCGACTCTGGTCTGCGTGACCGAGACATCACGGTCCTCACTCTGCACCGGCATACCGAGGTCATCCCCAACCCGAACACGAGACGTCTCCTCGAAGCCGACGATCGTTTGACGTGTTTCGGCAAGCTCGAAGAGATGCGCAGCATGATTCCGACGCGCCGCAAACGCCGAGCGAAGATCCGCAAGCTGCCCGACGAGCCGCTCGCCGGCGTGGATCCCGTCGGCTAGCCGAAGGACGTTCAGTGATGAGCCCCTTTCAACTCGGCGAACTCACCGTGCAACCGGGACGGGGCGGCACGACGGAACTGCCGATCGCCCGCCTCGTCACCGGCACCAAGATCTCGCTGCCGGTGCAGGTGATCCACGGAACCGCCGAAGGTCCCGTCGTCTGGCTCAGTGCCGCAGTGCATGGTGACGAGATCGCCGGCGTCGAGATCATCCGCCGAGTCGCCAAGCAACTCAACCCCAAGCAGCTGTCCGGCTCCGTCATTGCGGTACCGATCGTCAACGTCCACGGGTTCCTCAACGGCGATCGCTACCTCCCGGACCGGCGCGACCTCAACCGGTCCTTTCCCGGCTCGGCGAAAGGATCCCTGGCAGGGCGGGTCGCGAACCTCTTCATGAACGAGATTGTCGACCGTTGCGACGTCGGCATCGACCTCCACACCGGTTCTGATCACCGCACGAACCTGCCACAGATCAGAGCAGACCTCGACGACCCGGAAACCCGCAGACTTGCCGAAGCCTTCGGAGCACCGCTGATGCTGCATGCCAAGGTCCGAGATGGCTCGCTCCGCAGAGCTGCGACCGATCGAGGCAAGACCGTCCTGTTGTTCGAAGGTGGCGAGGCATGGCGCTTCGACAACGAGGCGATCCGTGTTGGCGTCACTGGCGTGCAGAGCGTCCTTGCCGAACTCGGCATGGTGCCGACGCCGTTGGACCGATGCATCGTTCCGCCACGCGAGAGCAGGTCGAGCCATTGGATTCGCGCCCGTCGGAGCGGAATCGCCGGACTCGAGGTCGAGCTCGGAGAAACCGTCACGAAAGGTCAGCAACTCGCCGTCATCCACGATTCGGTCGGCCAGCGACTGGCCCGTGTCATCGCCAGCTCCGATGGTGTCGTGATTGGCCACATCCAACACCCGCTCGTCAATCAGGGCGATGCGGTCGTCCATGTCGCTGTTCTGGAGGAACGATGAGCAGCCACCAGAGCCACTCACCCCTGGCCCTCATCGTGGTTCCGGTCACCGACGACGGCTTCGCGATTGCCTGAGTTCGACTGGACGGCGAGATCGGTGCGGACAGCCGTCAGCGGTACCGCGGCTGCGTCATCATGATCTCGCTCTCCTGGCGATGCAGGGCCTCGTCGTAGCCGATCTGGCGGAACATGTCGGCCAAGCTGTCGTAGTCACCGAACTCGTCCTGGAACTGACTCTCGAACGGCGTCGTCTCCCATTCGGGATGATCCTGCACGAGCCGTGCGTACTCGTGAGCGGCGTGGTCTTCGAAGTCGGCGTTGAGCTGGTAGCTCCATTTCGGCCGGATGACGAACAGGATCCACGACAGTTGGTAGTACGTCAGCGCCAGGATCTGGGGAATGATTCGACCCTTGAGCCACCCGCGACGCTGATGGCGCGTGAGCTCCTCGAGGATCAACAGATGCCACTGTTCGTTGTCCTGTTCGACTCGGGCGATGCGTGCGCGGTCGTACACGCGACGGGCGAAGTCGGGGTTCTTCGACGTGTGGGTCATGGCCACATAGGCCACGCTCTCCCACGCCTGGTACGGCACGCGTGCCACCAGCTCGAGGACCCGGAACTTCTCGAGCGTGCGCTCGCTGCCGTACACCAGGTCCATGACGGCGAACAAGGCTCGAGAACTCATGGTGTAGCGCCGTCGTGGAGCGCTGAGTTCCAGGAGCTGATTCGCCACCAGCCCATCGTGATCGAGACGCTCGATCGGCCCCAACGGTGGACGATCATCGAGCGCACGTGTCACCGGGGTCTGCAGGGCGAGAGGACGACGTTGAGCGTGCGTGCTCGTGGGATCCGTGCGTTCAGGGCCGGTCGCATCGCGACGTGCGGGGGATGTCAGTTCGTCTTCGAGAGCCATGTCGGTCCTCCTTGAGCTGGGACCTCCATTCTCGCAGCGGTACGGGCGTCCCGGTCCGACGAGACTGTGGCGTCTACCACACCGGATCGCATCCTGGTTCGTAGTCGTTGGTGGTGTGTGTCGGAAGAGGTGCGGTCGGGTCAGCCAGGTGACGTGGCTGAGCCGCCGGTTTCGCCGAGGTCGTCGTCGTCAGGGGTGAACAGATCTTCGATGGTGGTGGAGAAGACTCGGGAGAGGCGGAACGCCAGCGGGAGGCTGGGGTCGTAGCGGCCCTTTTCCAGTGCGTTGACGGTTTGACGGCTGACGCCGAGCAGGTCGGCGAGGTGGGCCTGGCTCCAGCCGCTCACGGCTCGGAGCTCTTTCAGTCGGTTCTCCATCAGTTCAGGTTCCGGACCACGAGAGCAAGTCCCCATGTCGTCATCCCGGCGCCGAAGACCAGCCAACCGCCGAAGGTCCAGGCCACGCCGATCGTCCCGAGAAACCCGAGGGCCATGGCGGCGATCATCGACACACCGAAGCCCAGCGCCATGCATTCGAGCATCACGATGCGGCCGTACTCGTCTGCTCGTTGGGTTGCCCGGTAGAGGGCGATGGCGACGCCGATCATCGGGAGCACCGGCAACAGGACCCAGAGCCGTGCCCCTGATGTCGTTTCGTCGACGGTGTTCTGCACGATCGCCAACAGGATCCAGAAGGTCACGATTGCGGGGAGGAACTCTCGGAGGTAGCTGTTGCGCTGACGCTTGTCCTCAGCGCTCAGTCGAGGGCCACTGTCGGTGTGGCCCTGTTGGGCTCTGGTCGGGTCTGCCATGGCGTCAGTGTAAAGCTTCCTTGCCCATATGTCATGGACACGTTCCGACAAAGGAACGTTGCTGGTCGGCAGTCACCGGTGGAAACCATCCGGTTTGGATGGCACGTTCGCGCCGGCATCAACGCTCGGCGACGAACGTTGCTCCTGGTTTCTCGGCCCACCTCGACGGCGATCCGGTGGTATGCGGCCGAGCGTTGGCGAGGATCGAGGCCCGTCGTGGTCGAGGGAACTCGCTTTCAGAGCTGGATCACGGCTTCTTCGAACTGCTCGAGGACCTGTTCGGTGAACAGTCGGGCGACGAGTTCGCCGCGACTGTTGACCTCTGCTTTGGTGAAGACGACCTTGAGGTGATCGCGGACGGTGTGTGACGAGATGCCGAGTTCGAACGCGACTTCCTTGGTGCTGAGCCCGCGGCACAGTGCGAGCACGATCTCGGTCTCGCGGCTGGAGAGCCCGTACGACGACAGCAGCAAGGGGACGAGATCGCTGGCGGTTGCCCGATCGATGGTGATGGCGACGTGACCCGCATCACCGTCGAGCGCGGCCGCGTGCACGCGGACCCAGCACCCGCTGCGACCTCGTAGGCGGGTGGTGACACGGTCGACGCCCGGGCGCCGGGCCTTCGACGCAGCGATCAGAATCGTGCCGGGAATGTCGGTGTCGATGTCGATTCGCAGGTCGTCGAGCTGCGCCGCTGCGCCGCCCGTCGCGGACACCAAGGCGCCCTTGCCGTCCACGATCAGCACCGCTGGGACTCGCGTCGCTGCACTGTCGGCTTGATGCAGTGCTCGTCGCAGCACCACGCTTGCCGGCTTCAGCAGCGCAGTGACGTCACGAACTTCGGTGGGTGAGTACTCCTCGCCGTCAGTGCGGACGAATGCGCCGATGGCGAGGCAGGTGGCACCGGCCATGAACGCCACACGCAGCTCATCGCTTGCCCCGAAAGAGGAGTACAGCTTCTGGAAGCGCGGACTGCGAGCGAATTCGCCATCGGTTGCGTCAGAGAGCGTCGCGACCGGTTCGATTCGCCGGGCGAGATCGTTGAACTTGTTGAAGTCGGGATCGAGCAGTTCGTTGTCCCAGAACGGAACGCATGCCGACGGCTCGAAACCGGCAACCACTCCGCCCGCTGGCAGATGTGTCTCGGGGTCGGTGCTCATGAGCGCAACGGCATCGCACCGGGCAACCTTGCTGATCGCCCTGGCGACGACCGAACATGCCGCTTCGCCGGTCAGCGTTGCGTCGTCTGCCGCTGCCAACAACGAGTCGCGGGCGGTGGCGAACGCGACGATTCCCATGGGTGAAGAGTAATGACCTGGGGACGGCGACGGAATCCCACGCTTGAGGGGGTCCCACCCCGCAGCTGCGGGACGCTGCGCCTCGATGACGGGATTCACGCCGCCGGCGCCGATCCGTAGGTTCGCTCTCATGACAGCACAGAGCCCGGTCCTCGTCGCCCGCAACGACGGCGAACACTTCCATTTTCTCAACAACCTCTTCACCGCGAAGGTGACCTCCGAAGAGTCCAACGGGGTGATGTCGGTGATGGAATTCGTCGGACCGAAGCATTTCGGACCACCACTGCACCGTCACGACGTGGAAGACGAACTCTTCTACATCGTCGACGGCGAGGTCTGGTTCTCGTGCGGCGATGCGGAGGGCGTCTACGAGACCGGCGCCACGGTGTGGTTGCCGCGCGGTCGTCCACACACCTTCCAGATCCGGTCCGAAACCGCCCGTGTCCTCCAGGTCACCACCCCCGCCCAATTCGAACGTTTCGTCGCAGCACTCGGGCGGCCCGCCGATGCACCGGTACTGCCCGAGCCCGAGGAGATCGATGGCGCTCATGTCGCCGCCGTCTGCGCCGAGTTCTCGATCGAGGTCCTCGGCCCGCCACCGGCGCCCTTCGACGACGGGACCACCCCATGAGAGGCGTGACTGGGCGCAGCGTGGCGTTCGTGCTGACCGTGGGCGCGGTGGCCGGGGCGACCGCTGGCTGCGGAAGCGACGAGCAGACCCATACCGTGACGGCAACTGACTATTCGTTCGCTGGGATCCCGGAGACGATGTCGGCCGGCGACCAGTTCGAGTTGCGAAACGAATCGAGGACCGAGATCCACGAGCTGGTCGCGTTCCGGATCGCCGACGACGAGACGCGGCCGATCGAGGAACTCGTGGCGCTCCCACCCGATGAACTGCTCGGCCTCGTCGGCCCCGAACCCGCCGCCGTGCTGCTCGCCGTGCCCGATGGTGACATGATCGCTGCCGTCGGCGACGGGAGCTTCGACGAACCAGGTCGCTACGGCGTGCTCTGTGTGATCCCGACCGGCGCCGACCCCGACGAGTACCTCGCGGCTGTCGCCCAGTCCGACGGCGGCCCACCCGACGTAGCAGGCGGCCCACCCCACATCGCCCACGGCATGTTCGCCGAGTTCACCGTCGAGGACTGACCACATCCTCGACAGGAGTCCACGACGTCACCCAGCACAGGACACGACGCTTCGGTGAAGCTGAACGTGCGTGCCCGCACGTCGGCAGATGGAGCGGTCGCCGCGACGCCGATCTCAACGATCGACGCTCGCGGGCCGTGGCGGTTGGGGTGGACCGCCTGGCTCGTGCACCCGACAACCCTGCTCCAGAGGCATGGCAACATACATCCATGAGTCTCAGCCGTCTGGGTCTGATCCTGCCGCCCGTGGGGCCCTGGAGTGCGCAGGCGCGTGGGTACCGGTGGGCGGAGGAGGTGGGGTACGACGTCGTGTACACGGCGGATCATCTCACCCATCCGACGTTCCCGGGGTCGTGGTTGGGTGAGGCGTTCACGACGCTCACGGCCGCCGCGTCGGTCACGGATCAGATCATGTTGGGAACGCTGGTCGCCTCGTCGGCGTTCCGTTCCCCGGTGTCGTTGGCCCGGGTCGCGATGACAACGCAAGACGTCAGCGCCGGTCGACTCGTCCTTGGTCTCGGCATGGGGGCGCCGTTCTGTGCCGAGGCCGATCGCGGCGTCCGTGAATCCATCGGTGAGCTCTCGACCCGGTTCGCCGATGTGGTTCGGGGATACCTGTCGGTACTCGACGGTGCAACCGACTGGCAGGGTGACGTGATGGCGTTCGGTGGGCTCGAGACGACGGCGCAACCCGAAGGCGTCGGGAGGCCCGAGCTGCTCCTCGCCGGTCACGGCCCACGATCGCTCGCGCTGGCAGCGGCCCATGCCGACACCTGGAACACGTACGGCGGGCCCGGGACCGCCGACATCGAAGGCGACGACTTCTGGCAGCTCCTCGGCCGTCAGGTCGAGGGCTTCGCCGAGGCGTGTGACAGGCAGGGCCGCGATCCAGCGAGCATTCGGCGATCGGTGTTGCTCGGCTTCGGTCGGGTGCTCCCGACGGCAAGTGTGGGCAGCTACCTCGACGCCGCCGGACGCGCGACCGCGCTGGGGTTCGACGACCTGATCGTGTACGGATCGCCGTGGGCCGACGGCGAGCCACGCGATCTTCATGTCCACGAGCAGGCGCTCGCGCAGTTGCGCTGACCTCGCCGGTTCGTTCGGCGCTCACCGGTGTCGAACGAGACCGTGGCGAGCCCTTGGTTGCCCCGGTGCGACCAGATGAGCAGGTCGGGTGGCGCTGCTCGCGATGCCCGGGCAAGGTCTGCAGAGAGGGCGTCGGGATCCAAGACGTCGCTGCATCGTCCCGAGACTTCGCCGACCTGAAACGAATTCCGTGACCGTTCGCGACGCAACGTTGCGACCACAATGTCCTTCCGTACACAAAACCCCAGCTAGATGGTGCCCGGGGCGGGATTTGAACCCGCACTCCACAACAGTGGAAGGGGGGTTTAAGCCCCCGCGTCTGCCAGTTTCGCCACCCGGGCCGATCTCGTCAGAGGCTAGGCGCTGTCCTGCCCGGGCAGCTGAAACGTCCGTCGGAATCCATGCGACGAGTGGCAACGATGACGGCGGGTCTGGCACAGAGCGGCGCGTGCGTGCGGGCTGCCTGCACGAGCGTCGACGTTGCGGGCGCCGGCGTCGGTGTCGGTCAGGCGTCGACGAGTCGGAAGTCGGAGACCTGGCTGTCGGCCGCTCCGGCGTCGGCGTAGTTGTCGGCGCTGCGGGCGTCGATGTAGTCGCGGAAGACGAACGGGCGATAGCGCGCCGCACCGTCAGCAACGTCGCGGATCGGTTCGATCGTCATGTCTCGCGGCGGATTGAGGAAGTACGGGATGCTCATCCGGGTGGTCGTCGTCATCGGGAGCACCCGGTGCACCGCTGCCCGATAGCGGTCGTTCGACCACACCTGCATGCAGTCGGCCAGGTTGACCACGATCGTGCCGGGGCGGGGCTCGACGTCGATCCACCCGTGCTCGGCCGACTCGGCCTGCAGCCCACCGACGTCGTCCTGGATCAACAACGTGATCAGCCCGAGGTCGGTGTGATGCCCGAGGGCGACCTCGCCGAGATCGGCCAGGCCGGTTCGTTCGGCGGTGGGCACCGGGTCGTCGAGGGTGTAGTGGTTGAGCCGCATGTTGCTGGTGGTGCGATCGCCGCGGTGCTCGGCAATCGCCGAGCCGGGCAGACCGAGCGCTGCGAGCACGAGTTCGGTCGTGCGGAGTGCGAGGTCGCTACAGGCGTCGTAGTGCTCGGCGATCGCCTCATGGAACCCGTCGAGGTCGGGCCAACGGTTGTAGTGCTTCGCCCGCCCCTCGGTCGGGTCGACGAGGTCGAACACCTCCTTGTGGTCGCGCCGCCGCTTGGTCAGCTCGCGCTCGTTGTAGCCGAGCGGATTGCGACCATCGCGACGCACCGCGTCCTTCACCTCGAACGGCGCCTCGAAGAACTGTCGAGCGGCATCGAAGGTGCGGTCGATCAGCGGGTCGAGCCCGTGGCCGGTCAGCAAGAAGAAGCCGTGGTCTCGGCACGCCCGATCGAGTTCGGCGAGCGACGTGGCGCCGGGGTTGCGGATGTCGACGACGGGAACCATGTCCATCGCCGAACCCTACGAGGCGCGACAACGCTGGTCAGACCCAGCGCCTCAGACCCCGCGCTGCGGTTGTCGGGACCCACAGCGCACTGTCGACCGACACCTAGGATCTGCCGATGCAACCGCTCGCTGGCGTCCGAGTGATCGAGGCGGGACAGATGATCTCGGCGCCGATGGCCGGGGTGATCCTGGCCGAGCAGGGCGCCGAGGTGATCAAGATCGAACTGGCCGACGGTGTGGGCGACCGATTGCGCCAGCTCGGCTCGCAGCGCAACTCGGTGAGCGCACTGTTCAACGGTGTCAACCGTGGCAAGCAGTCGGTCACGCTCGACACCAAGCACCCCGACGGCCTCCAGGCGGTGCTCGATCTGGCGGCAACGGCTGACGTGTTCCTCCAGAACTTCCGACCCGGCGCTGCGGAGCGAATGGGTGTTGGCGAAGCACACCTCCGGGCGGTCAACCCCGACATCATCTATGTGTCGGTGTCGGGGTTCGGCAGCACCGGACCGAAGGCCGATCAGAAGGTCTACGACTACGTCATCCAGGCAATGACGGGCATGGCCGATCTACAGCAAGGCGACACCGGAGCACCTCAGCTGGTGCGCCAGTTCATCGTCGACAAGACGACAGCGATCACGGTGAGCCAGGCGATCACCGCCGCGCTGTTCGCACGCGAGCGCGGACACGGCGGCCAGCACGTCGAATTGTCGATGCTCGACATCGGACTCTGGTTCTTCTGGCCCGACGGGATGATGGACCGCTCGCTCGAGGGCGACGGTGTGAACGAGGCGTCTCACTTCGCCGACACGTACTCGATCCGGCCGACCGTCGACGGCGCCGTTGCCTTCGTGGCCAGCGGTAATCGGACCTGGCCGAATCTGTGTCGGGCGTTCGCGCCGGCGCTGCTCGATGACGCACGGTTCACCACGATGCGCGACCGCGACATCAACGCTGCAGCGCTCGGGCGGATCTTCGATGAGGCGGTCGCTTCGCTGACCACCGCCGAGGCGCTGCAGCGGATGGTCGACAACGACGTGCCGGGCGCTCGGGTGGTGCGGCGTGACGAGGTCGCCGACGATCCGCAGGTGATGCACAACGGATCGCTGGTGCATCTCGACGACGGACCGATCGGGGCCCGAGTCGAGGCGCGCCCGCCGGTGAAGTTCGGCGACGGCGAACGCGTGGTGCCGGCCGCCGCACCGGCACTCGGGGCCGACACGGTCGCAGTACTGGCATCACTGGGCTACGACGACGCGCGGATCGCCCGATTGGCCGCCGACGGGGTGCTCGGACCGACCGGTTGACCCCGGCCGTCAGTCGGCGAACAGCGACGGCGGGAAGCCGCCGGTGCTCACCGGACCCCACCGGGTGGGCTCGACCATGATGAGGCACTTGCCCTGGTCGGCCATTGCCTGGCGGTACTCGTCCCAGTCGGGGTGCTCGCCCGAGATCGCCCGGTAGTACTCGACGAACAGGTCGCCCGCGTCAGCAACATCGACGACTCGGGCGTCCCCATCGATCTGCACCCACGCATCGTTGAACTCGGCGCCCATCACCATCACCGACACGTCTCGGCGGCGGCGGACGTTCAACGCCTTGGCCCGCTCGGGATAGGTCGAGATCGCGAGTTCGCCCGATGCAATCATCGCTCCGGTCACCGGACTGATCTGCGGGCGTCCATCGACACGGGTGGTCGCCAGGATCCACCGGTGCTTGCCGCCCACGAAGTCGGCCAGGCCATCACGATCGACCGGTGTGGTGCCCGCGATGTATGCGGCTCGGGGATCGTCACGTGGGATCTTCTTCGCTGCGGCCATACCCGAGAGTACGCGGACAGCCGGATCTCGCCAGCCAACCGTCACAGTAGGCCCGGCACCGTGTGACGCTGGCACCGTGTGACGCTCAGGCGGTGGCGTACGGTGCTTCGCATGAAGTACACCAAGCTCGGCAACACCGGCCTCGACGTGTCACGCATCTGCCTCGGCTGCATGAGTTTCGGCGCCTCCGATCAGGGCACACACGCCTGGTCGCTCGACGAGGCGACGTCGCGGCCGTTCATTCAGCAGGCGCTCGACGCCGGCATCAACTTCTTCGACACGGCCAACGTGTACTCGATGGGTACGAGCGAGGAATTCGTCGGGCGGGCGCTGGCCGACATGGCCAACCGTGACGAGATCGTGCTGGCCACCAAGGTCAACGGGCCGATGCGGCGCGGGCAGAACGCGATCGGGCTGTCGCGCAAGTCGATCATGGCCGAGATCGACCACAGCTTGCGCCGCCTCGGCACCGACTATGTCGACCTCTATCAGATCCACCGATGGGACCATCGCACGCCGATCGAAGAGACGATGGAGGCGCTGCACGACGTGGTCAAGGCCGGCAAGGCCCGCTACATCGGCGCGTCGTCGATGTGGGCATGGCAGTTCTCCAAGGCGCAGTACGTCGCCGAGGCGAACGGGTGGACGAAGTTCGTGTCGATGCAGAACCACTACAACCTGATCCAGCGCGAGGAAGAACGCGAGATGATGCCGCTGTGCGTCGATCAGGGCGTTGGCGTGATCCCGTGGAGCCCGCTGGCCCGTGGACGGTTGACGCGTGAGTGGGACGAGTCGACCGCCCGGTCGGAAACCGACGAGTTCGGCAAGATGCTGTACTCCCCCGACGACACAGGTGATCGTCGATCGGGTCGCCGAGATCGCCGGCGAACGGGGTGTGTCGCGGGCGCAGGTGGCGCTGGCGTGGGTGCTCGCCCAGCCGTTCGTGACGTCGCCGATCGTCGGCGCCACCAAACCCGGCCACATCGACGACGCCGTCGCCGCGGTGGAGCTCGAATTGACCGCCGACGAGATCACCCGCCTCGAGGAGCCGTACACCCCGCACCCCGTCGTCGGCTTCCGCTGATCCGCGTCCCGCACCTCGTTCGCGTTGCACTTCGGATGAGGCGGCCCATCCAGAACGTCACATGAACGTGGGGTCGGGGGTCGTGCTGGGGTCAGTGGATGACGGTGCCGAGGGTTCCGCAGCAGCCCATGTTGCGGGTTGCGGGAAGCAGCGAGCGCGACCTGATCGCAGACTCGCGGAGATGTTCGGCTGCGCGATCGCGGTTCGGCGACCACAGCTCTTCGACCTGGGCACGTGACCGCTCGAGTTCACTTGCCGGATCTCCGGCGAGGATGTCGAGCCAATCGGCCGGCCGATCGCCGAGCAACTCCACGGCGCTGCGGTACAACGGATCGAGCGCAATCGGTCCTGCGGCCTCGACCTCCGATCGCCAGTGGCGGAATCCGTCGACCGCTGCGTCACGCCGTCGCATCGCTGCGTCGGGAGCGTCATCGGTGGTTCGGCCGTCGGCGGGGAGATCGGCGATGGATCGATAGCTGGCGTCGTTGGCGAGGAATTCCGGTTCGAACGCGAGGATCATGTCGCCCGCTTCGGGGAGCCCGGCGTTCGACATCAGCACGTACAGCTCGAGGCGACCGTCGAGGTTGACCAGCCGGTGGATCGTCCCGGGCGAGAACCATGCGACGGTGCCGGCGACCAGCGGTGTCTCGGCGTAGCCCTCACCGGACAGGGTCTGGACGGCGCCCTCGCCGGCGATCACCAGGTAGGCCTCGGTGCACACGGTGTGCAGGTGCGGTGAACCGCCGGCGAGACCCGTCGGGTCCGACGGTGTCGTACACGCGCACATGGCTCACCGAGGTGCCGCCCGGCAGCGCCACCCCGTACTGCTCCCCTGGTGTCGGCGGCCCGAGGTTCACTGGGCCTCCGAGGGGATCCACGAGCTGCGGGCGGGGTGATCGGCGGGCAGCGGGAGTGTCTCGACCGAGCCGGTTCGCTCCGAGTGGTACCAGGCGGTGACCAGCTCGAGGGACGCCTGCGCGTCGGCGAGCGTGACGGGGAACTCGCTTCCGGTGCCGAGCGCGTCGACGAATCCTTGGAACTGCCCGGTGTATTGCGTGGCAGACGGCCGAAGGTCGGCCCACGCCTGCTCGGCCTCCTCGGCGAACGCAGATCGGCGGAACTCGAAGTTCCAGGGCCCGGCGGCCGGGTCGTAGGCCTCCGACGACGACGTGATCGTGACGTTGTCGAAATGCCACACGAGCTGCGACGACTCCGACGCCGCGCCGAGCGTGACGTTCATGGTGATCAGCGCACCGTCGGCGGTGCGTGCGATCGCGACCGCGCAGTCCTCGGTCTCGACATCGTTGACGCGGGTGGTCGCCATCGCCCGGAACTCCACCAGCGGTCCGGCCATCCAGGACAGCAGGTCGTGGTTGTGGATCGCATGGCTGAGCACGCAACCACCTCGCTCGCCGGCCCACGTTCCCCGCCAGGCGGCGTCGGCGTAGTAGGCGCGTCCGCGGCGCCACCAGGTGGAGGCCGAGGCGGTGAAGAGTCGGCCGGTGATGCCGGCGTCGATCAGCGCTCGGGCCCGAGCGGCGCCGTCGCCGAAGCGGTACTGGAAGATCGGCATGAAGCGGGCGCCGGAGGTCGCTGCGGCACGTTCGACGGCTTCGGCCACACGGTCGCACGCGGCGACCGAGTCGACGAGTGGTTTCTCGCAGATCACATGGAACCCGGCGTCGAGGCAGCGCACGATCTGCTCCTCGTGCATCGACGGCGGCGTGCACAGGTCGATCACGTCGACCTGGTTCGGCGATGCTGGATCGTCCGCTGCAGCGAGCAGGTCATCGAGCGACGCGACGCCAGGGATTTCCCAGTCGGCCTCGGCCTTGGCGCGCTTGTCGTCGTCGAGTTCGGCGAACACGGTGACCGACGCACCATCGACCTCTCGCCATGACAGCAAGTGGCTCTGGCCGATGCCCATGCCGACCACCGCCACACGCAGTTCCGAGCGGTCGGGAGGGGGCTGACTCATGTCGGAAATCCTGCCAGGCGCGACGCCGACGCGCCGGATCGACTCGCCGGGGCCGTGCGTGGCGGGCTCGAAGTCGTCGCGGTCGATCACGACTGGATGCTGCGACGGAGGGCCCGATCGAACACCTGGGCGGTCTCGTCGACGAACGGCAGGTGGTGGTTGATCTCGAGCATGACGAGGCCGTGCATCAACCCCCACAGCCCGACCCGATCATCAGCAATCGCGCGTACGTCGGACTCGGTGCCCGGGTTGCCGTCGAGCGCGTCGAGGGCGGCGACGAACGGGCCGAAGATCTCGCTCTGGATCGCCACGGTCGGTCCGTCCGGCGGAGCCTCATAGCCAGGGATCCGGTCGGTGAAGATGAGGTTGAACTCCGCTGGATGCTGGATCGCCCACGAGCGATAGGCGTGGGCGCACGCCATCACCCGTTCGAGCGGCTCGAGTTCGGAGGCTGCACCCGATGCATCGGCGACCTCTCGGGCGAGCCGGCTGAAACTGTCGACGATCACGGCGGTGAAGAGGTCGTCGAGGCTGTCGAAGTAGGTGTAGAGCGAGGCGGGGTTGACACCCACCTCACGGGCGATGCCGCGCCAGGAGACCGCAGCGGCTCCCCCCTCGGCCAGATGGCGGCGAGCCGTCTCGACGACATCGTCGGTGAGTTCGCGTCGAAGCCGTTCCCGACGGGTGACGGGCAGGGCCTGGGCATCTTCTCGGGCGACCATCTCAGCAGTGTATGCCAAACGTCACTTGATTTCCGAACATCGTTCGGGTTTCATGGAAGTCGAACAGTGTTCGATTCACGAACACCGACCGACGTCATCAAGAAGATCACCAGAGGAGCAACACATGTCCACCACGCCATCCACCCGTTTCGAACGGCCACTGGTCCTCGGCGCAGGGCCCGTCGGCCGGTCGGTGACCGCCGCGCTGGTCGCCCGCGGGCACCATCCCACGGTCGTCACGCGGTCGGGAACCGTCGTTGCCGGCGCCGCTGCTCGCCAGGCAGATCTCGCCGACCCCGCCGCGGCCACCGCCGCGATCGCCGACGCCACGATCGTGTTCAGCACCGCCCAGCCCGCCTACCACCGCTGGGTCGAGGAGTTCGCGGCGCTGCAGGCCTCGATCGTCCAGGCAACACAGGCTGCCGGCGCTCCGCTGATGGTCGTCGAGAACCTGTACGGCTACGGCCCGCACGACGGCCTGCTCACCGAGGACCTACCGATGCGGCCCACCACGCGCAAGGGCACGGTCCGCGCCGAGATGTGGCGGGCACTCCACGACGCCTCGACGCGCGGCGAGCTGGAGATGGCCGTCGTACGCGGGAGCGACTTCGTCGGCCCGGGTGTCGAGGGATCCGCGTTCGGGACGCGGTTCTTCGATCCGCTGCGCCGTGGGAAGCCGGCCCAGACAGTGGGCAACGTCGACGCGTTGCACTCGGTGACGTTCGTGCCCGACCTCGCCGACGCGCTCGTGCGAGTCGCCGAGGACGACACGTCGTGGGGGCGCGCCTGGCACGCACCGTGCGCACCGGCGGTCTCGCAACGCCGACTCGCCGAGATCGCCGCAACGACCATCGGGCAACCGGGCGCGATCCGAAGTGCGCCCACCTGGATGTTGCGCGGCATCGGCTTGTTCGTCAAGCCAGTCCACGAGATGGTCGAGATGCTGTACGAGTTCGACACCGACTTCGTCGTCGACTCCTCTGCGTTCACCGATCACTTCGCCGTCGAGGCGACCCCATTGGACGAGGCGCTCGCCGCCGTCATGGCCGCCGACGTGGTGGCGGCATGAGCGCCGTCGCCACCCGCTTCGGATCCTGGCGACGCTGGCTGCTCGGTCTCGGACCGGTCGGCCTTGCGTCGCTGTTCCTGGTGCGGGCGACCGTGCCGACGGTCGACGCACTTCTGCTGTCGATCTTCGTGGTCCTCGTGGCTGGCACCGTCGGGCTGATCGCCGGGTCGCGCATCGGTGCCGCAGTGGTGCTCGCTCTCGGCGTGGCGCTGTTCCAGCCGATGACCGCACGCGAGTTCTCCTTCAGCCTCAGCGCCACCGACAGCGACGCCTGGCGGCTGTGGGCGGTTGCGTCGCTCATGTCGTTGGGGTGGACGATCGTCGCTGCAGTCGTCGTGCTTGCTGTGGGCGAACGCACCGACACGGCACCACCGTGGCGCATCGGTTCGCTGCTGGGCGGCGGGTTGGCGCTGGGCATCGCCTTCGTGGCGATGTTCCCGGCGTTGTCGCCGCAGCCGGCGTTCGGGCAGGCCCTCGACGACGAGTCGGTCGCCGCCCTGCCGGTGATCGAGATGGTGAACTTCGCCTACGACCCGGTGGTCGTCGAAGTCGGCACCGATGCGATGTACCGGGCCCGTCTGGTCAACCCGAGCGACGCGCCGCACACGTTCACGATCGAGGCACTCGGCCTCGAGGTGTACGTTCCAGCCGGTCGGTGGGCGGTGCTCGAGCTCGCCGAGGACGACCTCGCCGGCGCGCCGCTCGCCGTCATCTGCACGATCGGCGACCATCTCGCGCTCGGCATGGCGGGAGTGGTCGAAGTCGTCGTCGAAGTCGCAGACGAGACCGGCTGATCGCCCAACGTCGTTGCCCCCAACCACGTTTGTGTGACACATCGGAAGGGACGTGCCGCCCGTACTGCAACACGAACGTCAGAGCGGCGGGCTTGGTTCCCCGCCGACGAGCATCGGGAACTGGCGGCTCGGCACATCGGCGGCAACCCGACCGGTCGATGCGCCGGCCTCGGGGTCTCCGGTGAGCACCGCTGCACCGTCGGGCGCGTATTGGAGGATGTAGGCCTTGCGGACATCGGCGGTGACATTCGGTCCGGTGAGGTGCGGGGTGAGCGAGGAGAACACGACGATGCCACCCTTGCCGACCGGCGCCGCAACAGCATCGGGATGCGATTCGATGATCTCCCAACCGAGCGGATCGACGTACCGATGCCGGTACGTGCCGCGGCGGTGCAGGCCGGGGATCACCTGCGGGCAGCCGTTGTCGACCGTCGCGTCGGTGAGCGCCACCCAGCACGTCAGATACTGCTGGGGTTCGACGAAGGCGTACCCGTTGTCCTGGTGCCACGGAAAGCGGCGGGGCTTCTCGGGCTTCTTGTACACGGCCTGATCCCAATACAGGCGCACGTCGGGGCCGATCAGGTCGTGGCAGAGATCGGTGAACACCGGGTTCCGTGCGAACGCGGCGGCCACCGGCTCTCGCTCGACGAGGTGCACGGTGAAGGTGATCGCACCCGTCTCGGCGATGGAGACACGGCCGCCATCGAGGCGCTGCAGGAACTGGTCGGTGGCGGCTTCGTTGCGATCGATCGCCTCGATCAGCGGGGCGAGTTCGTCGTCGCCGAACACCTCGGGCAACACGATGAAGCCGTCACGGTCGAAGCCGGCGACCTGCTCATCGGTGAGCCGTCGGAACGGCCCGGTCCGATCGGTCCACTCGAACTCATCGTTCCAGGGATGCAACTCGAGTTGGTCGGCCATCCCGCGACCGTAGGCACCCCACGCGTTCGTGTTGCAGTTCGGACGGGACGGGTCATCCGAAACGTCTCGCGAACGTGGGGCGCGCCGCCGGGCGGGGCGGGGGTCAGCTGACGGCGCTGCCCCAGGCGGTGGCGGCGGCTTGGGCGCGCAGGCAGACGTCGGTGACATCGATGGCGTGCTGCTGGGTCATCAGCCGTTCGCCGTCGTCGACGAGATCGGCGAGGAGCTGCTCGCCCCAGTCGACGACCACCTCGGAGATGTCGACCCGGCGGGTGCCGGCGGCGTCGACGACGATCAGGTGCTCGGCCCCCTCGAGCCCCGCGACGTCGACGTTGGCTCGGGCCTCGATGGTGCCCTCGGTACCGACGATCGTGAGGCGGCAGTCGCCCCACGTGCCCAACCCGCGCGCGGTGAGGTAGTCGAGCCGGTGGTCGCTGACCACGCCGGGCGCCGCGAGCGTCATCGATCCGATGTCCTGCATCGCTGGATGCTCGGGGCTCGCCACATTGCCGACGGCAGACGCAACAACGGTGACGTCGGCTGCGCTGACGCCGGTGATCGACATGAACTGATCGACCTGGTGCGAACCGATGTCGACAAGGATCCCACCGGTGGCCTCTGGGTCCCAGAACCAATCGGGGCGACGCTTCGCCCACATCGTGTGCGGCCCTGCACCCACGACGTGCACGATCCGGCCGACCGCACCCGATCGGGCCAACCGCACTGCTTGGTTGATCGCCCGGTTCTCGTAGCGCTCGGTGAACAGCACGGTCCACGGTCGCCCCGGCCGCCCGGCAACCGCGGCGCGGACCGCGTCGAGTTGCTCCATCGTGGTGAGGCCCGGCTTGTCGGACACCACATGCTTTCCCGCCTCGATGGCCGCGAGGGCGATGGCTGCTCGGCGGTTCGGGATCGCCGCGGTGACGATCAGGTCGATCGAGTCGTCGGCGAGGATGTCGTCGAACGACCTCTCGACCGAGTCGGCCTGCCACCCCGAGTAGTGCTCGACGAACTGGCCCTCAGCGGTGTGCGCAACCGCCGAGGCACCCGCCTTCACGATCCGGTCGATGATCTCGTACAGGTGGTTGTGGTCGGCGCCCACCAACGCAATCTCTCGCGCCGCCGACGGTCACACGATGTGTCTGACACATCTCGTACGTTCATGCGAGGTCTCGGGTCATGGTGTCGAAGTCGCAGCTCCAGGTGGAGTCGCCGGCGGTGAGGTTGTACTGGAGCGACAGGTGGTCGACGCCGCCCCACGGCGATTCGTGGCGGGGATGTTCGCTCTGCGCGTACTCGACTCCTTCGACCAGGAAGACCCCGGTGCTCGAGTAGTCGACGATTCCCGACGACGGCGACGTCCACGACACGTCGAACCCGACGTCGTCGCGCACCACCGACGGTTCGATCGCCGTCACTGCGGTCACGAAGTCGTCGAGCGATCCGCCGGCGTCGCTGCCGACCTCGACGATCCACACGTTGTCCGGGCCACCCTCGGCGACGAGGTCGAACGGCTTGACCATCCCACGGGTCGCGTTGACGGTCGGGTCGTACTCACGCCAGGTCGGCGTGCGCCACGACCACAGCGCGATGTAGCCGCCATCTCTTCGCGCAGATCGTCCAGTTGCCGACCTGGCGCACCTCGTCGAAATGGTCCTGCGGCACGTAGGCGTGCGTGAACGGCCGGTACTCGAACACGCCCCACAGGTCGCTCGACTCGTCCCACTTCGGTTGGTAGATGTGTATCCCCGTGCCCCGATGCTGTGCCGACCGGGGCATCGACGCCTCGCCGGTCCAGTAGCCGGGGTCGGGATCGTCACCCCACATCGTCGACGCGCGCGACATCGGTCAGCGGATGTGTGGTGAACACCATCGCGTTCTCGTCGATCGCCGCCTGCCATGCGTGGCCCTGGTCGCGCATCTCGCCGAAGCGATGATCGAGCACCGACGCCAACGACACCTTCGGCTCGCGGTAGGCGTACGTGTTCGCCTCGGACAGGAACCCGAAGTTGATCACGCGCGGCCGCGCTCCTGCTCCCACACCCGGATGCGCGCCGGGTCGTAGTCGTTGAGCGACGGCGAGCAGGTTGATGTCCGCGAACTGTTCGGTCTCCCACAGCCGGAAGTCGTTGCCCGCCGTCGACGCTCACCTCGGCGAGCGGCCACATGCCGAGCGCTCCGAGGCTCCACCAGAACGGCAGGTTCGCGCGGTCGGCGAAGTCCTTGCCGAACGGTGCGACCGGGTTGTCCCGAGCGGCGTCGACCCGTCGAAGAACACGCCATGACGCTCACGCACCACACTCGGCTCCGGATCGGTGGCGATGTCGACCACCAGCTGCGGCGGCCGGTAACGAGTGCCCGAACAGAAGTAGGTCACCCCCGTGTCACTGGTCGACTGGTACGCAGCGGTGGTGTCGTCGAACACGAACTTGGCGACGTTGAAGGTGTCCTCGTCGAGCGACGACATCTTGTCCTTCTTGTAGGTGCGACCTCGCGGTGCCGTGTACGTGCCGGCGTGGTTGTGGGCAGCCATGTCGACGAGGCACATGTCGAGCGCCATCGCCGCAGCGACGACGATCTCGGGGTCGTCGGCGAGCTCGGCGAGCATGTGCAGCGGCGTGATGTTCTTGAGCATGTACACGTTCGAATGCCATTCGAAGAACCCCAACTGGGCGCGCTCGTTGATCCATTCGAGGATGAACGGCTTGGCTCGCTCGAGATGTTCGGCGCCGGTGAGCCCGGTGACAGCGAACGTCTCGTCGGGGTAGCGCTGGCCGGCGAGGTACTCGATGGCCCGGTTGATGATGATGTGGTTCTCCGACCAGAACCACAGGTTGTCGAGGCGGCCGTCGGGCAGCGGGTCGTCCCAGGCGTAGCGGTTGGCGAGCATGCGTTCGTCGATGGCGGTGATCACGTCGGGCGACAGCTGCGTCATCGGCGTGTCGCCTTGCAGCGCGAGCATCCAGTGCAGGTCCATGAACCGGAAGTCGCGGGTGTCTTCCCAGTTGTCGATCTGTTCGAACACCGCCGACAGCGACTCGACGGTGACGTTCTCGATCGGCCACGTGAAGTCGGGTTCGCGCCGGGCCCGGCCGAGGTAGGCGTTGATGCCCGACGGCGTCGAGGAGTGTTCGGCGGTGGTCGCGAAGGCGAGGTACTCGTCGACACGCTGCTGGTAGACGGCTTCGTCGAACAGTCCCGGCGATCCGGGGGCAGCGAGCGCTGCGGCGGCTGCGCTGAGCGGCACCGTCGTCGTTTCGGTCGGGACGGTGTCGGCGATCGAGGTGTCCGCCGGGCTCGAAGATGTGGTGGCGGCATCGTCGGTGCTGGGGGCGCTGGTGTCGGCGTCGTCGCCCGAGCACCCGGCGACCACCGCGGCAGTGGCGCCGGCGCCGGCGATCAGGAACCGTCGCCGATCGAGGAGCAGTCGGGCGCGAGATGTCGGAAGGTCACCAGGTTGCATTCGGGCAACTGTAGAGACCCCGCCCGGTCCGGTCTCAGCGGGCAATCGTGGTTCCCACCGCCCAGGGCAGAAGGAACCACCCTCACTCCCCCGATCTGCGCCCCGAGCGTCCCGGAAGCTGGGACGGAGCGGGCACAGGTCGTCGGGGTGGCGGTGACACCTGGCGACCGCTGGCGTTGCAGCAGTCAAGTCGTACGGTCGACGGGCATGGACGGCTTCCACCTGGCCCAGCTCAACGTCGGCACGTTGCACCATGCGCTCGACGCCGACGAGACCGCCGAGTTCGCTGCTGCGCTCGATCCGATCAATGCGCTGGCCGAAGCGACGCCCGGGTTCGTGTGGCGACTCGTCGACGACGACGGGCAGTCGTCGAGTTACGTGCGCCTGCCCGGCGACGACGACCCGTTGAGCATCGTCAACATGTCGGTGTGGGACGACCTCGACACGTTGAAGCACTTCATGTTCAAGAGCGGCCACGCCATGTACCTGCGGCGCCGGGTCGAGTGGTTCGAGCGCAGCACGGTGGCCACGTCGGTGTGCTGGTGGATTCCCGCCGGCAACATCCCCGACCTGGCCGACGCTCACCGCCGCCTGCTGCACCTGCGCGAGCACGGGCCCACCGCCACCGGTTGGCCGGTCAACTCGCCGATGCCACCCGAAGACGCCTGACGGTCAGTGCGGCGGTCGTCAGGGCCCCCGTCGATCTGCGCCCCGAGAGTCCCGCCACCCGATCTGCGCCCGTGTGGTCCCGGAATCCGGGACTCTGCGGGCGCAGATTCCACCGGGCCACAGTGATGGGTACGCTCGGGCGATGGGGACTGACGACGATGAACGTGCAACGGTTGGGTGGTTCGTGTGGGGCGATCGTGCGGGGGCTCGACGTGACCCGGCCACAGTCGGCCGACGACATCGAGGCGATCCTGCAACTGCTCGACGAGCATCTGGTGGTGGCGTTCGCCGATCAGGCGATGGATCTCGATCGGCTCGAGGCGTTCACCGACGAATTGGGCGGCCGCGACATCACGCCGTACATCGCCGCGGTCGATGGACGCCCGCACGTGATCAGGGTGATCAAGGAGCCGAGCGACGAACTCAACTTCGCCAACGCCTGGCACACCGACCTGTCGTACCTGCCCGCGCCACCGGCGTACACGGTGCTGCACGCCCACGACGTGCCCGCAGCGGGTGGCGACACGATGTGGGCGAATCAGTACCTCGCCTACGACACGTTGCCCGACAGCGTGAAAGAGCAGATCGGCGGGCTGCGGGCAACGCACTCGGCCGGGATGGCCTACGGCACCGGCGGCTATCTCGAGGCGGTGGCCGGCAAGAGTTCGATGACCGTCGAGCCGTCGGCCGACGCCCATGCCACCGAAACCCATCCGTTGGTGATCCGCCACCCGCGCACCGGTCGCCCGGCGCTGTATGCGAACTCGGTGTACACCACCGGTATCGAGGGGATGGACCCCGACGAAGGTCGGGCGCTGCTCGCCCGACTGACCGCGCACGCCACCCATCCGAACTTCACGTGCCGGCTGCACTGGGAACCGAACATGGTGACGATCTGGGACAACTCGGCCACACAACACTTCGCGATCAACGACTACGCCGGCGAACGTCGCGAGTTGTTCCGCACGAGCGTGGCGGGCACCGAACTGCAACCCGTGTGAGAGCTGTGACGATCGGGGCCTGACGCGAATCGTCACATCAGGCGGCATCGGCCGACCTCGCTGAGTTGTCGAGGGCGGCCCAGAGTTCGGTGCGGGCACGGTCGGCGGCGGGTGGCCGCAACCCGTTGGCGACCACGACCCCTTCGATCATGTCGGCGATGACGGCGCCGCGGGGGCGTCCCTTCAGCCGGATCGAGACGACGGCACCATCGGGTCGGCGCCGGATCGACCGGTCGACACCGACCAGGCGGGGCGGACACCGAAAGCTCGGCCCGACCAGCCCACGCCGGCGCGCCTCGCGGGTGAGGGTGCGGGCGGCTGCGGCGAACTCGACGGTGGTGGCGGACTCCATACGCCAACCATCATGACGAAGGGGTACCTCAGGGTTCCCGAGCCGGATCGTGGTTCCTGGAGACCCGGGCGCTGGGAACCACCGTGGTTCCTGGAGACCCGGGCGCGGGGAACCATCGGGGGTCACGAGCCGCCGAGGTAGAAGAGGAGTTGGGCGTTGGCGAGGCCGGCGACGGGTGGGGCGTCGGCCAGCGGGGCGACCGCAGTGAGTTCCAAGCCGGCGTCGGCGGCGAGCAGTTCGGCTGACGACAGCATCCCGTCGGCGTAGAACACCACGGTCTCGGTGAGCGGCAACGAACCGGTCAGCGAGCGGATGTCGGTCCAGCCGACCGCGGCGATCAGCTGCGCACCCGGCGCGAGGCGTTGGCCGTCGCTCGGCCCGCTCGACACCACCACCGGCACCAACGCCCGCTCGGGTGGCGGCAACGTCGTGGTGGTCGTGGTCGTGGTCGTGGTCGTCGGAGGTCGGCGGGTCGTGGTCGGCGGCAGCGTGGTCGGTGGCAGTGTCGTCGTCGACGATGGTCGTGGTGGTCGAGGTCGTGGTGGTCGAGGTCGCCGCAGTGCCGAGTCGGACTCGAGGTACACCACGGCGCCGATCACGCCAACGGCGACCAGGGCGAGGGCGAAGGCCAGGATGCGATGGCGTGACACGATCTCGGAAGTGCGGGTCAGCCGGCGCGGTCGAGGCCGATGTAGGCCAGCAGTTCGACCTCGTCGGGGAGGGCGAGAACCTCTGGAGCTTCGATCAGTGGAGCCACGAAGTCAGGGCGCAGTTCGAGGTCCTCGGCGAGTCGCACCGCTGCATCCTCGAACCCGTCGGCGAAGTAGATCGTGGTGAACTCGACGACGGCCGTGCCGTTCCGTGGGGCGATGTCGGTGTATCCGAGCTCTCGCAGGCGTTCGACGTTGAGCCCGGCAGCCCCTGCGATGTTCGCACCGTTGGCGACGATCGTGGACAGTTCGCTGCGCTGGGGCAGATCGTCCGGCGGTGCGGTGCTGGGTGAGACGGTCGACGTGGTCGTGGAGGTGGCAGGAACGGTGGTCGACCGCACCGTGGTTTCGGTGGTCGCCGGCACCGTGGTTTCGGTCGTCGAGGTGGCCTCCGTGGTCGTCGAGGCGACGGTGGCGGTGGTGGCAACGGTGGTGGCTGTCGGCGGGATGACGGTTGCGTCGACCGGCACGCTGTTGGGCAGCCCGGCGATGGCGACGCCCGCGCCGATCGACAACAGTCCGACGACGACGTAGGCCAACCACTGGTGTTTCATGACGCTCTGAGGCTACTGAGCGGGGCCCTCGTGATCAGGTCATTCCGCAGCCTCGGCGAATACAGTCGTCGCGGTGAGCGACGCCCCGGACGGACCGATTCTCACGCCAGTCCAGGTCCGTACGCTCGACGCGCTCCGGCGCTCGGGAGAACCGCTCGTGTTCGATCCCGACCTGGTCGCCGACATCCGCACCGAGATGCGGGTCGCGCTCGATGACTTCGCCGAACGCTTGCGCCCGAACCAGGAGGTGTTCATCTCCAAGCACAAGATCGCCACGGCGCTCGACTGCGAAGAGTTCCACCTCCTCCCCGACGACTTCGAGTGGAAGCCGGCAACCGCGAAGGGGCAGGTGGCGCACCGGGCGATCCAGTTGCTGCTGTCGTGGCGAGGCGAGGCGAATCCCACCGATCTGGTCGACGAGGCACTGGCCCGCCTGGCCGACGAAGAGCGCGGCATCGGGGCCTGGATCGCCGCCCTCTCCCCCGCCGACGAAGCCGACCTGCGCGGCCAATCGGTCGAGCGGTTGACCAAGTTCATGGAGAGCTTCCCGCCGCTCGATCGCCGCTCGAATCCGGTGACCGAGGCCGCCGCCCGTTGGCCGAACAGCGGGCCGATCCTGTTGCAGGCCCGGGTCGATTTGATGATGGGCCGCCCGGCAGGCAACGAGAGCCGCAAGGTGATCATCGACTTGAAGACGGGACGTCCGAACGTGCGTCACCGCCAGGACCTGGGGTTCTACGCACTGCTCGAAACGCTTGCCCGCGGCGTGCCGCCGCGCAAGCTGGCGACGTTCTATCTCGATGCTGCGGAGGCGCAGGCGGAAGATGTGAGCGAGCGGCTGCTGCGCTCGGCGGTGCGGCGCACACTCGATGGGATCAACGCCATCGTCGAACTCGAATCAGAGGGCCGCCCGCCGGTGCGACGTGCCGGCGTGACGTGCCGCTGGTGCCCGCTCGCCGAGAGTTGCGACGACGGCCAGGCGTTCCTCGACGGCTCCCTTGCGGTGTCTTGAGTCAACTCTTACTCAAGAACAGCTTGCTGCGTGCCGAAACTCTCCTCGGAGCACTCTGACCATGAACCGCCGCGAAGTACTGAAGAAACTTGCCATGAGCGGAGCCATCGCCGCTGGCGGATCGCTCGCGCTGTCATCCAACGCGGTGGCAGCCACCTCGTCTGGCCCCAGCGCCGAGGTTCCCGGCATTCCGACGCCATCGGCACCACAGCTACCCGCCACGCAGTCGTTCTCGAACTCGAGTGGTGCCGTCACGCTCGCCCATTCGCCGAGCCCCGACCTGCCCGCCGGCACGACACTCACGTATGCCTGGCGAATCAACGCCTACAACATCTCGCAAAACCCGGCCGACGGACTGATCCTCAGGTCGAACGGCCTCGTGCTCCAAGCGCGCGGGCAGCCGACCTGCACATCGTGTGCGGGGAACCCCGGGTTCGCTTCCGGTGGCTCGTCCGCCTCGGTGCAGACCTACGACGATCACAAGAAGGGTCCGAAGAACAAGAAGTTCAAGGGTGGAGACACCTTCGACGTGCGTGCGTTCATCACGTGGTACGTCCCGCGGGCGAGTGGCGGCAATCGCGTCGTCTCCGCCGAGTTCATGTTCGTCGGCGAGATCGGTCGGGCGTTCCCACAACCGACGATGGTCACCGGGACATTCCGGGATTCCGGCTGAGCAACCGTCGGTGTCTCCCGGTGGCTGCGCCAACGTCGCAATATCCGCCTTCATGAGACCCTGACCTCCTATCGTCATGGAGTGGCTGAGTTGGAGCAGGTCGAAGAGATGACGCTGCGCGACTACGCCGCGGTCGTCTGGCGGCGCAAGTGGTTGGTGATCCTGCCGATGCTGCTGACCGCGTTGGTGGCCGGGCTGCTCTCCACTGCACAGACGCCGATGTACCGGGCCAGCGCCGACGTGCTCGTACGGCTCCCACCGACGGCGAACTCGCTGGGTTCGACCGGCGCAGTGATGTCACCACGGCTCGTGGAGAACGAGTTCGAGACGGCGTCGGGATCGGCCCTTCAACGCAGGTGCGAGCCATCGTCGGATCGGAGCCGACGCTGAGCGTGTCGTCGAACGAGGACTCCGACGTCTTCACCTTCACGGCGACGAGTTCGAATCCCGACAACGCCGCCTTCGCAGCCAACACCTACGCCGAGCAGTACATCGTGCTGCAACAGAACAGCCTGATCGCAGAATACGACGCCCGCGTCGAGGTCCTCGAGGACCAGCTCGCAGGCATCGACGACGGCACCGTCGACCCGGGCCGACAGGACGAGTACGAACGCGAGCTCGAAGATCTCGCGGTGTCGACCGAGCTGGCCCGCACGTCGAGTTCGTCGCTGATCGATGCGGCGACTCCGCCAGGCGCCCCGTACGAGCCGAACACGACCCGCACGGTCACGTTGGCGTTGGTCGTCGGTCTGCTGATCGGACTCGGCGCTGCGTTCCTCGTCGACTATCTCGACACGACGATCCGCGACGAGGACGACCTGCAAGCGGCAACCGGGCTGCCGACCCTCGGCCTGATCCCGTTGGCCGACCTCCCCCAGAAGGCGACCGACGGTCACATCGTCACCCGGGATGCGCCGCAGTCGCCGGCAGCTGAGGCGTATCGAAGCTTGCGTACGGCGATCCGTTTCATCTCGCTCGACCGACCGACTGCACACCGTGCTGGTCACCAGCGCCCGGCCGGGCGAGGGCAAGACCACGACGGCCACGAACCTCGCCGTCGTTGCGGCCCGCTCGGGCCTGCGGGTGATGTTGATCGATTGCGATCTGCGCAAGCCTCAGGCTCACCTGTTCTTCGGCCTGCCGAACGACGTCGGCTTCACGTCGGTGTTGCTGGGCGAGGTCACCCTGCAGCGGCGGCACAGTTCGCGAGGGGTGAGGGCAACGCTGGCAATCGTCACGTCGGGGCCGCTGCCTCCCGATCCGTCCGATCTGCTGTCGGGCGACACCACGCGCCGTGCGCTCGACCGGATCCGCGAGCACGTCGATCTGGTGGTCCTCGACTCGCCGCCCGTGCTGCCGGTGGCCGATCCGGCGGTGCTGGCGGCGATGGTCGACGGGGTGATCGTCGTGGCATCGGCGAACTCGACCGACCGGCGCCAGCTGGCCCGTGCGGTCGATCGCCTGCCGCCAAGTGGACGCCCCACTGCTCGGCACCGTGTTGAACCGCTACGAGTCGAAGGGCAACACCAACTACACCTACGGCTACCCGACCCAGCCATCGGACGAGCCGACCGGCGACCGATCGACGATGGCGACCCAGACGACGCTCGACGAGTCCGAAGGACTCAACTGGGCCACCGAAACACCGACCGATGACACCGAGGTGGTCGACTCGGGTCGACAGGCGCCGTGAGGTCCGCGTCCGTGCAGGAGTTGCCCGACGTGATGCCTCGAAAGCGCGAGGCTGCGCTCGTCGCCGATTTCGACACCGAGTTGGTGGTGCTGGTGCCCGAGGCACGGTTGGCGCATCTTCTCGACGAGGGCTTGTCGCTCGTGCTCGACTCCTGCGACGGCGCCACCCCGACGGCCGACGTCATCGCCGAAGTGGTCGAGGCCACCAACGAGTCGGTCGAGGCCGTGACGACCTGGTTGCTCGACTGCCTGCGCCAACTGATCGAGATGAACATCGTGGTCGCCCCGACCAGCAGCACCTGACCAAACGGTCCAGTCACACGCCGGCAAGCCGGTTCAGCGCCTGCCCGGAACGAGCTCGGTGAACACCGCCTTGGCCCGGGACCTCCATCCTTTGCGATTCTCGGCAAGGTAGGCCCGTGATGGAAACACGAGCGGTAGCACGTAGCCGGGCCACCGATGCGGAGGAAGTGCCAGCGGGGCGGTGAGGAGATGGCCGCGCGGTCGCCCACCCACGAGTCCGAACGCCAGGCGCTGGCGCCCGTGTGGTTCTTGCTGTCGCGCCCAGTCCACGCAACGGGTGCGATGGAAGCGCAAACGTGGCCCAGGCTTCCTCCACTCCCCTGGCGAAGAGCACGTGGACCTTCCATCGTTCCGCACGCACGATCGCTTCAGCCCAGTCGACCTCGCTGACGAGGACGAGTTGGAGCACATCGCGGATCGAGTGCAGACCCTTGTGGTCGGATGCAGCGACGTGGTTGGCGGCGTGGATCAGCCGGTTGGGTCCGTCGAGGGCACACAGCGGAGTCTCCCCGATGCTGAAGGCCACCGGTGAGGCCATCAGTTCATCGAATCGGTATGACCCGGCCGAAGTAGCCCTGTCCGAGCATGGTGTGGATGTCGATCTCGACGAACGTCTCGGTCAGGACCGTGGTCGACTTGCCGTACTGATATTGCCAGTAGGCGCGTCGCGGCGCTGGGACTGCGGTGTCCGGGAACTGTGCGATCACCGTTGCGAGATCTTCGCGGCGCACGAGGAGGTCGACGTCGGTGGAGAAACGGTCGACCGGCCTGCGGTAGTCGAGGTGTCCAGTTGCGCACCCCTTGAGGACGCGCACTTCGGTGATGCCGGCCGCTGCGAGGCGACCGACCACCGAGGTGGCTGCGGCGTGCGCGGACATCGTGGTCTGCACTGCGGCCAGTTGGCGTTGGCGCAACTCGGCGTCGCCAGGGGTCGGTCACGCCTGACACTTGCCCGGCCTCCACTGCGGCAGCCACCCACGGCAGCGCTCGGCCGGCTTCGGCTGCGGTGAGGAATTCGTCGGGGTTGTCGAGCGTGACGATCGCGGCGTCGACGCCCGGAAGACCGAACCCGGCGAGCCGTGCCAGCGCGTCACCGGTGTTCACGACGCCCAGCGTTCAACGACGCTCGCCAACAATTCCAGGCTCTGTTCGGTTGTCGAGAAGGTCATCCGAACGATCGGGACTGCACGCACGAGGCGATTCAGACGCTCGAATGCCGGTTGGTACTGCTCATCCTCGATGACGGTGTGGGTGGTCAGTTCGGCCAGCGCCAACGCTGGTGACACGGCGCTGATCGACGGCGAAGCGTCGGCCCGCCATTCGACGAGCACGATGCCGGCCAGTGTGCCGCCGTCGGAGAGCGTGGCGGAACCGCAGACGTCCCATGGGTAGACGATGTCGTAGCGACCGTCGGCCGAGTCGGGGTAGTCGACACCGACGGCGTCGGCTCCTCCTCGGCGCAGTCCGATGGGACGGTGGTACGCCCGCACCGTCAGGTCGTCAGCCGAGATGGCGGTGATCTCGTCGGCAACGTACGGGTAGCCGGCGAGGACGGCGGCAGCTGCGAGCGTTGACTTCCCCGATCGGCTCACACCAGCGAGGGCGATGACGCCCGCCGGCGAATCGACTGCTGCGGCGTGCAGTGGGATGTGTCCGGGCGCAGCACGTGCGGCTTCGAGGTTTGCGGCCGCGAGTTGCTGTTGGAGTTCGCTGCCGTCCACGGTCGACACGGTAGTGATGCGCCCCATCGACCGGCGGTGATCTCCGCGCAGTCGGCTCAGCCGTACGGTTCGAGCATTCTGCGCAGTCGCGTGACCGCGAACAGGGCGAGCACGATCCCAGCCATCCCGATCATGGTCAGGCTGGTCGTCGAGAACCACTGCGATGTCTCGGTACCCGAATCGACCCCTCTCGGCGTCGGGGCGATGACCGTGACGGTGAACGACTGATCGAAACCGCGAGTCCCAACGACGTTGCCGGGAAAGACACCTGGCTCAGTTGGCGCCACGATCTCCGCCGAGGCGGTACCCGGTGCAGCTCCGTTCGAGTCGGAACGGTTGGAGCGGATCGGCACCGGAGCGCTGCAGCGTGTCGTCGTGGAACCTTGGACGAGGGTGATCGTCAGCGACTCGCTCGGCGTGCATCCCGAGATTTGCACGCTGATGCTTCCACCTGGTGCCACCGATGCCGGTTGGACGGCGACGGTCTGAGGCGTTGCACCGTAGGGGCCCTGCGTTGCCTGCGCCTGTGCAACCGAGCCGGCTCCACCGATGAGCGCGAGCATCGCCACGGCTGCAAGCACCCAGCGCAGCACAGGCGTCAGGTGCGCGAGGCTGCGAGTGAGCGGAAGGCGACCGGTGTTCATCACCGTGTCATCGGCACGTTCGCCAGGTTTCTGAAGGCTATTGGTCTCGACGGGCGAGCGGTTGGAACCACAGCTCGGGGTCGGACCCTGCAGTGGAATCGAGGACGAAGCGCAGTTCGTAGTCGACGCTGTCGCCCGGCCCGAGCAGGACGTCGGTCGAGTAGCCGAACCATCCGGCCTCCGGGATGGGCTCGACGGCGATCGGCCGGCCGTCCGCGGTCACCGAGACGAGCCCGAACGGACCGAAGAAGTTGACGATGAGGCGGCTCGACCCTGAGGGAAGACCGAAGCTGTTGCCGATCACGTACGTCGGCAGTCCGGTGGCAGGAGCGTCGTTCCGCAGTGTGACTTCGGCAACGAGTTCGCGTCGACCGTCTTGGCCGGTCTCGGTGCGCAGGTCGACCTCCCGGTGGAGGAACGCGTCGATCTTGCTTTCCCCCGCGTTGGCGACGACGACGGAGAACCCTCCGTCTGGAGTGAGTGGTGGAAGTGCGCCGAGCAGGCCGGTGTCCGCGAGCAGCTGTTGTTCCTCGGCACTGTCGGTCCACGCGAGGAGGCGATGTTCGAGGGCCAGTGGGCCGAGGTCGCGGGCAAGTTGGGACGGTTCGGGAAGTGCGCCGCTGAGCAGACGTTCGATGACCTCCTCGCCCAGCGTCTGGAGCGCGTCGATCCGTTCGGCCTGATCGCTGTCAGCCAGCACGTATTGGTCCTCGAGAATGAACTGGGCGGCGTTCTCCGGTGTGACGGTGACCCCGAGGTCAGGAATTTCGATCGGCCCGGTGTAGCCCATCAGCGCCTGGATGACGTAGGGGTCGACGGAGATGACGCCGTCGATGGGTGCACCGCCGCTCTGGGGATAGAGGATCTGTGCGGCCTGCGCGACGTACGGGAAGTGGGCCGGCATGGTCAGGTTCAACCACACGGTGGGGATCACACCGCCGTTCGGCCCGGTGTCGAACCCGAAGTCGCCGTACCGATCGAGGAGTTCCTGCGGACATCCGTCGCACGACGCTGGATTGTCGAGGAGGTGATCGTCGAGGTCGGACCGGCGTCCGAACTCGGTGACGTCGAGCGAGCCGTCGTCGATCGTGATCTCTGCGTAGTTGCCGATGAAGCCAGCCAGGCCTCGGGCCTCGGCGGGGGTCGTGAAGAGCACGAGGTATCGCCGGGGCCCGTCGGCGCCGAGCAGCTGCGGAGCGAGCCGGACCGCCTCGATTGCTGTTGCCAACTGCGGTTCGTTGCGGTCGAGTCGGCCGTCGAGTTCGTCGAGCTGGTCGGTGACCGGCTCGAGCAACCATGGCGAGTCGAGCCTGACGCTGACTGCGCGCAGGTCGGCCAGGGCGGCCTCGACCTGTCGGAGCGGGGCCTCCACCGCGCGAATGGCTTCGACGCTGATTGCGCCCTCGACGACCTGCAGGGTTGACGGGTCGATGTCGCCGAGCGCTGTGGCCGCGTCGTCGGTGGCGGCAGCAGCCGCGGCAGAAAGATCTGTTGCCGCCGTCAGGTTCTGAGCGACGACCGGGACGAGCATGCTCGGTCGTGCCAGCGCGCCGGTCAGCCGTTCATCGGCTCGGGCAAAGGCAGTGGACGACCGAGCGAAGAGCGAGGCAGCGCCGGCGTAGTCGCCGGCGTTGAGCGCGTCGACACCGCGCTGCGCCTGGCTGGCGGCGTTGCTCAGATCCGAACGCGAGGATGCGCCGACTGCGACGAGCGCGAGAAGGGTGAGCACGACGAACCCTCCGACCGCCCCGACACCGATCCAGCCGACTCTGCGGATGGCAGACGGGCGCCGACGCAGACCGAGTACGAACAGGAGCACCGCGATGGTGATACCGACGAGCGCCGAAAGCCCGAGGAAGCCGCCGAGGTCGGAGCGGACGAGCACGTTGAGCGCAATGCCAGCCACGACTGCCCGCATCGCAGACTGGTCACGTTGGCGGAGGCCGACCACCAGCCCGACGACGAATCCAGCCATCGCGACCACGGCGAGCGGCGCATTGAACGCAACGACGGCACCCACGCCACAGGCGAGCGACGGCACCCACCACGGGGCCGACGCTGCAGCCCACACTGGGGCGGCAACGAACGCGACGACGAGGACCGCGTCGACGACCGCGTTTCCGGTCGGTTGCGTGCGTGCAAGCGCAGCGATGAAGCCCGCGACGATGGCGATGGCGACCGCGACCCGCTCGTCGACCCGATTCCGCCGGACGAAGCGTTCCGTCTGCGTCATCGTCGCTGAGATTACTCGTTGACCCCGTGTTCAGCCGGGAGCCTCGACGAAGCGATTCACCCCGCAACGCTCATGGTCCAACCTGACGAATGGGGCAATCAACCCGAAATGGCGACACAGTCGTCGACCGGATGCAGCGTTCGATGATCCGCACGTTTGCCCGGCTGCGGGCACGGGCGGCGAGTACCGTTGACCCATCCCACAGCCTGAAAACCTCCGCCCCGCACACGCAGGTACCCACCGTTGAGCGCTCTTGCTGCGTGCGCTGGCGCATTCACCGTGAGCTGGGACGTCGTTGGCGTCGACCTCAGCGGACGAACGCTGAAGGTCAACACCGTGTTCTTCGGTGCATCGATTCTTCTGAGCCTCGCCGACCCGGCGTCACTCCGCCGCGATGCACCAGGCAACGAGACGCGAACAGAAGTTCGTTGCAGTTCTTGCGGCGTTGCTCGTCTGGATGCTGGTGCGATCGCTCTTCGCAGGCGGTACCGAACTCAGCGGGTTCGCCGCGTTGCTGATCCCGGCGGTCGTCCCCTTCGTGGCCATCCTTCGACAGCGTCGATGGGCCGCCTCGATCGTCACCGGCTTCGTGCTGGGAATGGTCTGCTCGAGCGCGCTGGCGATCTATGAATTCGTTGCTCGTCAGTTTGGGCTGCCCTGGATGACCGACTACGTCGCTTCCGTTGGCGGTGTCCCGAGGTCGGCGGCACTGTCGTTCGAAGCGGCCTACTTCGCTGCGCCGGCAGTCGCCGCACTGATCATCTGCTGGGCGGCGCGCCCGACGGTCTCGTACGAACTCTGCAGATGGGCACGATCTTTCTTGGCCTGGCAGCGGCCAATGCACGTATCGCGTTCGTGCAGCTCACAATTGCCGCAGTTGTCATCGGCGTCGTTCGCGTGCGGAGCACACTGGAACATCGAGATCGAATTCGTCGACGAATGCTGGCCACCTTCGCCGCTCTCTGCGCAGGCACACTGATCGCGATAACCCTGCAACCGCAGGTCATCTCATCGTTGACGGACCGAGTTGGATCCATTGTCGACGCCGGCGAGGAGACGTCCAACGCACCCTCGACTCGAGGCCTACGAAGAGATCAATCAGATTGTGGCGGACTACCCGCTCATCGGCATCGGCCCAGGGCGCCTCGGCACCGAGCTGGATTCGCGAGGTTTCGCCGGAAACACCAGCGACACCGGTGCTGCGGCATTCGTCGCCAACAACATCTGGATCCAGGCGATGCTTGACGGCGGATTGGTAGCTCTCACGATGCAAACAATCCTCGTCGGGATTGCGGCATTCGGTTTCCGGGAGGCTCCCGGGCCGCTTGCCTTCGCAATTCTCGTTGCCTGGATGACGATCGTCCTCGGAGCTGGACTCACCGTCAGCAACTTCTGGGACTCAGAGTCGTGGGTGCTCATTGGATCGTTCTTCGCATTGACCAGCATCACTCGACACGCTGCGCCAGTGCGCGCCCGAACCCTGTACGACCGAGTTGAAGCAACATCCGAAGTGACATCAACTTCGTCGAGATCGCGGCGGCTGCCAAGTGCGACGAACGGCCCACATGACAGGTTCCCGACGGAACTGGCATGAGTGCGACAGGACGGCAGGTTGCGTTCGATGCCAGCTGGATCGGGACCAGCGGAATCGGAAGGTTCGCGACCGAGACACTGAGACGGCGACCCGCCTGGGTCGCCGTCAACCGGGGGCACCGCGCAACCAGCCCGATCGCACCAGTGCGCCTGGGATTGGCCGCCCGCCGCTCGCCCGGCACGGAACTCGTGCTCTCACCCGGATACATCCCACCTCTCGGCGGTGGTGTCCCCTACGCAGTCACGCTGCATGACCTGATGTATCTCAAAGGCGGCGCCAACTACAGCCCCGTCCGTGCGGCGTACTTCCGATGGATCAGGAGCCAGCTGATCCGCTCGAGATGCGTCGTCCTGACCGTGAGCGAGTACTCGAAACAGCAGATACTGGACTGGACCGACGGGCAGACAGCGGTGCACGTCGTGGGCAATGGCGTGTCCCCGACCGAATCGACCAGCACCCCCATCGAGGACAACCGTCCGAGCGCCCCACCCAGGCTGCTGATCGTCGCCTCCGAGCGACCGAACAAGAACCTCGTTCGTCAGTTGCTGGCAGCCGATCGCGTACTCACCTCGCTCGGCGGTCAGGTCGAAGTCGTCTTACCGTCACCGCCAAGTGCGGCGCTCAGCGAGCAGATCGGCACGATGCGCAACAAGACGGTCGTCTCGGTTCGGCTCAGTGACGCCGAACTCTGGGATCGGTACCGGTCTGCTGACGTACTCCTGTCGGCTTCCCTGGAAGAGGGATTCGGACTTCCCGCTGTCGAGGCAATGTCGGCGCAGTGCGCGGTGGTCTACTCCGACGTCGGAGGTCTGCCAGAGGTGGTGGACGGATGCGGTGTCCTGGTCGACCCGACGGACGAGCAGGCGATCGCCGACGGCATCATCTCGATCTTCGAGGATCCCAACGCGACCACCCGAATGGTCGCCGCCGCGTATCAGAGGAGCCAGGACTTCACGTGGGATCGCGTGGTCGACCGGATCGATCGGGCCATCGAGAATCTTCTTTCCTAGCGCAGTTCCAGTTGTTGCGTCTCGGCCATGACTGCCATCGGGGTGCGCCGACGGGCTTCGACCGCCGACCAACACAGGGCGCCCACCAGACCCAACACCACTCCTGCCTGGGCGAGCAGCGCCACGTCGGCGACTGCCGCGAGTGCCAGGCCGACGACTGCGACGATTGCGGCGAACGATCGCAGCTTCACTGCAGTGGCAGGCACTCCCCACACCTTCCACACCGTCTGGGTGACCGTCAATCCATTGACCGCGGTGTACTCCGCCGCAACGAACAGCGCCCAGAGCACCGCAACAGGAGCGCTCACGCCTCGGAAGAGCTGAAGCGCCACCGACACCGGGAAACAGACCGTCACTGCGATCACCGTCCACCCCATCACCTTGCGAAGCAGCGTCCGCGGGCTCGCTGGCTCGACAGATCCGGCCCCTGCGAGGAGTGGAGGGACAACGACGGGCAGCAAGTTCCCACCGATGCCGATCGGACGGAATGCGACGCGCGCTCCCTGCCACAGCGCTGCGGCTCCCGCACCCATGAACAGAGCAAGTCCGATCGGGAGGAGATTGGAGAATTGGCCGATCGCGGTGTCGGCCGTATACGAGGCGCGAATCCGCCAACCCACCGCAGCATGGGGCGACGTCACCTCAGGATCGCGCGGCCGCGAGAGCCACGCTGCCCCTGCGAGCAGCGCGCCGGGCACCAACCATGCCAGGGTCAATGTCGCAGCGGTGGCTGCCGACCCTGCCCACACCAACACCAAGAGACCCGACGTGGATGCCAACCAGGCCACATCCCACCGAAGCGCCTCCGACGCACACCGATCGCCCAACCAAAGGGCTCGGAGTGTCTCGAAGAGAGCGATGGCGGGCAGACAGAACCCAGCGATCACGAGCGCCGACGAGCCGACCAAGAGTCCGATGACCAGCGCGAGCAGAGCGATCGGAATTCCGGCGAGCGCACCCTCGAGCCCGCGTCGACGGCGCGCCGAGGTGCCATTCGACAACTGCGCCGGTAGCACGACCCAGGCCCGAACGACATCGGTCTGGAGCATGACCACGGCGCTGACGACGGCGATCTCACCGAGCACCCCAGGGTCAGCGCGAAGCAGAGCGGCCGCCAAGATGGTCAGGCCGTTGGTGACGCTGCTGACGAACTGGTCGGCCAACGGGGCGCCAGACCTCGCCCGAATTCGACGCACGACTCCCAACTCGAACACACGTCGGTTCTTCGAGACCGATCCATGGTTCGGCGGGGCCGGGGCATCCTGCTCTCGTGTCACGACGCCGCCTCTTGACCGACGCTCGGAGCATCAAGGCCGAGACGATCGATGGCCTCGAGGATTCCGTTGCGGAACGCCAGTGTCGAGAACCTCTCGGTTCCTCGACGAAGTGATGAACTGTCGGCTGCTGATTCGAACTCGGCGAACGCCGTGGCCCACGCGACCGGGTCGTCGGAGTCGATCAGTACCCCTCCGTTGCCGACATCGACCGATTCGAGCGCACCACCAGCAGCTCGTCCGATGACGGGTGTGCCGCACGCCTGCGCCTCCACCACCGTCATACCGAAGTCCTCGATCCCCGGAAACACGAGCGCCCGAGCGTTCTGGAACAGTTCGACGAGCTGGTCGTCGTCGGGTGCCACCACGAACTCGACCGTCGGACCCGCGATCGCCTGCAGACGCGACAACTCAGGCCCGTAGCCGGCAACCACCAGAGGCACTCCGGCGAGGTTGGCGGCGTGCACCGCGAGGTCCGGCCGTTTGTAGTGAACCAGCCTGCCGGCGACGAGGAACCGGTCCCGCGACGGCTCGTCGGCCGGCACGAACGAATCCGTTTCGATCGGCGGGTACACGACGAGAGCATCCCGGCCGTACGCCTTCTGGATGCGCTCGGCCACGAAGTTCGAGTTCGCAACGAACAAGTCGACCCGACGGCTCCACGACCGGTCGAGCCGTCGGAAGACCGCTGCGACCACCGGCCAGAACGGACGAAGAGCGCGCAGGTAGACGCTCGGCTTCGAGCCGCCACTCCCAGGCGTACCGCATCGGCGTATGGCAATAGCTCAGCCGGGTTCCGAACCGCCGGACAGAGTTGACCGTTGCATGGGAACTGGTGAGCACCAGCCGTGCGTCACCGAGATCGAGCAAGCCCCACACGATCGGCATCACCGGAAGGAGGTACTGCCACCGGCGGTTGACGCCCGCCCACTGACCGAGGCGGGACTGGTAGACGGGAACCGATATCCCCAGCTGCTCGACCACCTCAGGCCTCGCGGCGAAACAGTAGACAGCTTCGGCACCGGAAATCCGGACCAGTTCGGCGGCCACCTTGTCAGACCCTGCTGCCGAGGTGAGCCACTCCTGGCACACGACTGTTCGATTCGGTCTCGATCGAGCAGCCTTCGAACCCGGCCACATCCAGTCGCCCAAGCGGCGCCGCAGCGACCCGAACGAACCAGATCCCGGCACGCTCAAGCGCATTGCGGTTCCGGCCCGAGGCATCTCACCATGATGGTCACCTCTGAACTCCGATCGCGGTATCTCGTGGTGGCAGCCAGGGTCCGAGCTCCGGACAAGACGACACGTCGATTCCGTCAGTGGGCGCCAACACCGAGCAGCACAGCCCTCGGGGTCCGGGCGAGCAGCGTGAGGTTCTGCTGCGGCGACCAGGCCTCGAGAAAGCGCCGATCCAATTCGATGCGGTCGTCGTCGCCAACAGATGAGCGCCCCTCGACCTGCCACAATCCGGTGAGACCCGGGGTGTGCTGCTTGTACAGCTCCTGGTCGTAGGGACTGCGGATCGCGAGTTCGCGGGCAAGCAATGGCCTGACACCGACGAGGCTCATCTCACCACGAAGCACGTTGAAGAGCTGCGGCAACTCGTCGAGGCTGGTCTTGCGGATGATCCGGCCGATCGGAGTGATTCTCGGATCGTCGGCTTGGAGTTTGAAGTTGTTCTTCTCGTACTCGCCGCGCAACCGGTCATCAGTCATCAACTGCAGGTCGGTGCCGTCACACATGCTGCGAAACTTGAACACGTCGAACAGTTGGCCATCTCGGCCGATGCGCTGCTGACGGAAGATGACCGGACCGGGGCTGGAACGCTTCACGAGCAGCGCAACCACGAGCATCACTGGGCTCAACACGATCAGCAGGAGCACTGCGCACACGACGTCGATGATTCGCATGGCCCGGCGACTCTCGGTCGACACCGTCGACGGCACCTGCAAGTCGGGGAGGAGCTGCAGCTCGTGCGACGGATCGAGACGCCGGACCGATCTCGCTGTCGAGGTGGAGAGAGCGCTTGACATGATCGGGGTATCGGCACGCAAGATTCTCTACTTGAGGCGAGACGGCGTCAGACGACGGCGGTGGCTCGCTGCCAACGATGCACGCGAAACTGGTCGCCCCAGTTCGACAGCTGCAGCGCTGCGAGGCGGTCGTCGAGTTCTGAGTGGCTGTGGTCGTCGTGCGCGATCACGAGGAACAACCGTGTGCTGCCCCGCGATGCTCGCACCGCCGCCACCGGTGCAACGCCGAGCGCATCGTGGATGTCCTGCATCTGTGACTGTGCCTGTTCGGCCGGACGTTCCGATCGGTCGGCGTCGTGATGCACCACGACGCTCTGGCCGCGTTCGAGCAGGCGCTGCACCTCTGACAGGTAGACGTGTTGCTCTTCGAAGGGCTGATGGGCGGTGATCGCGTGGTCGTCGTGCCGCAGCCCGTTCTCGGGGTCGACGAACACGAGCGAGCACGAGTCGACCGCCACCATTGCCTCGTGGAACCAGCGTTCTCGACGAACGATCCGCTCTGCCCGGTCGGATGGTTCGAGGTCGGCGAAGCTCAACACATGGTCGAAATAGCGTGTTGCTGCGGGAAGCGCTCCGCACGCCGCGAGCGATGCCACCGATCGCTTGCCTGCAGCAACCATCGAGCGGAGGCGATCGTAAAGGTCAGGGTCGAGGGGCCGAAGGTCGCGACCCGCCGTGCTGCTCGGGTCGAGGTAGCCGATGTGTTCGCCGTCGGCGTCGTGGCGCTGGTCCGGCACGCGGTACCAGATCACACCCAGACGGTGTCGCGACGCGAACGGGGTCGGGGCCGACAGCCAGCGCAGCAGCCCGAGCTTCATGAAGTCGCCGACATCGCCGGCCTTGCGATCTTGCATCACGAGGTCATCGGCATCACACCGCACGACCTGAAGGACGGCAACAACTTCCGAGTCGACACGAACCGTTCCTGCGCTCACTGCGTTCGGATCTGCCTCCCTGCGGTTCGGGGCGCACCGAACACGGCAAGTGCGGATCGCACGGGCCAGTCGTGGCCGCTGCGGTATCGTCCCGTGCCGATGACCGCCCACCCCCCTGCGTGCCGCCGATTCACCGCGAGCGACGCCAGTTCTGCGACCTCCCCGACGTCGCCGCACACGCCGCACCGTGGCCCCGGGGTCGGCTCGGGGTCGATGAAACGGCGCCGGGTCGACGACCGCGCCGCGATTCCGCTCGCCGTCGGCGCCGGCATCGTGGCCGCGACCAGCGGGGCGAGCCCTACCGGCTCCACCTGGAGCGACACGGTCGTCATCGTCACCTCAGTTGCGCTGGTCACGTGGGCTGGCGCTTCCACACCATGGTGGGCTGCAGCTGCACTGGCCGGATTGGCCGCCGCCATCTCGCTCGACCCGATCCTCACCGCGATCGGCCTCGTCGCGTTCGCAGTCGGGCTGTGGATCGGCGTACAGCGCCGCGACGTCCCGCTCGCACGAGCCGCTGTGGTCGGCGTCGGCCTGAACGTGCTGATCCGATCGGATCTCGACGGGTTCTTGGGGCTGTCGACCATCATCGGCGTGGCAGCCGGTGTCGGCGTCATCGCGGTCGGTTTGCGGCGGCGGCGCAGCCGCGTGCAGCACCGGGTGTGGTGGGCGATCGCGGCGGTGGCTGCGTTCGGCGTGCTCGCCGTGGCCGGGTCGGCGGTGGCCGCGGTGGTGTCGCGCGACGATCTCACCTCCGGCAACCGTCAGGCCCGAGCGGCACTCGAATCGGTGAACGACGGCGACTACGCCGGAGCAGCGGCCGGCTTCGACGAAGCGGCGGCGTCGTTCGATGGTGCCGACAGCGCGCTCGCAGCACCATGGGCGTTGCCGGCCCGCCTGATACCCGGTGTGGCCCAGAACCTCGATGCCGCTCACGGCCTGGCAAGCGCAGCGGCCGACGCCTCCGCCGATCTGAGCGACGCGCTGAGCGTGGTCGATCCCGAACAGCTCAGGGTGATCAACGGTCGATTCGACATCGACGCGGTCCGGCTGATCCAGGAACCGTTCCACGAGGTGCAGGACTCGATCCGCTCACTCGAGGCGGCGATCGACGATGCAGAGTCGCCGTGGCTGATCAGCCCGCTCGCGACACGGCTCGCCGACCTCGACGAGGAGTTGGTCGTCAACGGCGCCCGACTCGACAACGCCGTGCTCGCCGTGGATCTCGCCCCGCAACTCCTGGGCGCCGACGAACCACGGCGCTACTTCGTGGCGTTCACCACGCCGGCAGAGGTGCGCGGCCACGGCGGGTTCATGGGCAACTGGGTGGAGTTGACCGCCGACGAGGGCCGGCTCACCGTGTCGGATTCGGGCCGCACCAGCGACCTGAACGATGCCACCACCGGCGATCGGTCGATCACCGGCCCGCAGGACTGGCTCGACCAGTGGGGCCGGTACGGCTTCACGAACGGCGCAGACGGCACCACCGGCGACGTCCCATGGTCGAACATCACGATCTCACCGCAGTTCCCGTCGACGGCACAGGTGATCGCCGAGCTCTACCCACAGAGTGGTGGTGCCGAACTCGACGGGGTGTTCGCCATGGACCCCTACGTGTTGGAGGCGTTGCTCGGTCTGACGGGCCCGGTGTCGGTCGAGAGCATCGACGCCCAACTCGACCAGCGCAACGTGTTGCAGTTCCTGCTCGTCGATCAGTACGAGATCGACGACTCGCCCACCCGCGTCGACCTGCTCGACGAGGTGTCGCGCGCCACGATCGACCGGGTGCTCGGCGGGGCGCTCCCCAACCCCACCGTGGTCGCCCGAGAGCTCGGCCCGGTCGCCGCCGAGGGGCGCCTCACCGGCTGGGCCCGCGACCCCGCCGAGCAGGAACTCTTCGACCGGGTGAAGCTGTCGGCCGCGCTCCCGCGCCTCGACGCCGGCGACGACGGCTACGCCGTCGTGCTCAACAACGCCGGGGCCAACAAGCTCGACGTGTACCTCGACCGCGACGTCACCTATGACGCCGTCGTCGACCCGGAGACCGGTGCGGTCGAGGCGACGCTCACCGTCGCACTGACCAACGAGGTCACGGTCGACGGGCTGCCGGACGGGGTGACCGGCAACTACACCGGCGACGAACGCGGCACCAATCGCACGCTGCTCACGCTCTACTCCCCGCTGACCATCGTCGATGGCACGGTCGCAACCGGGGGCGGCCCGGGTGAGCCCGTCGCGTTCGACGTCGGTACCGAGGCAGGCTGGAACACCAACTCGGTGTTCGTCGCCGTGGCCCCCGGCGAGACGGTCACCGTGACCGTCGAACTGACCGGCACGATCGATGCCAGCGCCGATGGCGAACTGGCGGTGCGACCGATGCCACTGGTGCTGCCGGAGCATCACCGCATCGATGTGCAGACCACCGACGGGCGACAACTCGTCGACTTCGACGGCGTCGTCGACCGCCCGTTGAGACTCCCCGTTGCGTTGCGGTCGACCCGTTAGTGTCACACACAGTGCAGACGCAGACAGCCGCTCCGGACGGGTCGACCGATCCCCACGAGCCGCTGTCGGGCAACAGGTTCGGACGAGCGGCGCGTCGCCATCTTCCGGTGGTGCACTTCATGGTCGACAGCGCGCTGTGGGTGGTCGCGATCCCGACCGGTGTGTTCCTGCGCTACGACTTCGACTTCGATCGTGTCTGGCAGCGCGACGTGATCATCGCCATGGTGGTCGCCGTGCTGCTGCAGGGTTCGTTCGGTCTGCTGTACGGCCTCTACCGGCGGCGCTGGCGCTACGGCAGTTTCGACGAGGTTCGCGTGGTTGCGCTCACGGCGTTGTCGGTCGGCGCACTGATGACGGCAGTGTGGTGGGGGGCTGACACCGGCGGATTCACGGCCGATCCCCCGGTCGGTGCCGTTGCTGGCCACCGGTGTCAGCCTGCTCGGCCAGATCGCGATCCGCTCGATGTGGCGGCTCTACGTCGAGCACCGCAACCGCCCCAGCGGCGACCACCTCGAACGCCTGGTGGTCGTGGGAGCCGGCGAGGGCGCCGAGCAGATCCTGCGCACGCTGCGGTCGTCGACCGACTCGCCCTACGTCGCGGTGGCGATGGTCGACGACGACCATGCGAAACGCAATCTACGGATCTCGGGTGTGAAGGTGGAGGGTCGGGTCGACGATCTGGTCGCCATCGCCGACCGTCACCAGGCCACAGCGGTGCTGATCGCGGCTCCGAGCGCGCCGAGTTCGTTCTTCCGAAGGGTGACATCGCTGGCGGAAGAAGCGGGGCTCGCTGTCCTGGTCCTGCCGCCGGTGGAGCAGCTGTTCGGTGGCATCGGCGTTGCCGACATCCGCCCCGTCAACGAAACCGACCTCCTCGGCCGGCGCCAGGCCGACATCGACCCAGCCGTCGTGTCGGGCTACATCACCGGGCGTCGCGTGCTCGTCACCGGAGCCGGCGGATCGATCGGATCGGAGATCTGTCGTCAGTTGGCGCGTTTCGAACCGTCGGCGCTGATCATGCTCGACCGTGACGAGAGCGGACTGCACGGGACCCAGCTCTCGATCGAGGGTCGGGCGATGCTCGACGATCCCAACTTGGTGCTCGCCGACATTCGCGACGTCGCCCGGATGGACGAGGTCTTTGCCCTGCATCGCCCCGACGTGGTGTTTCACACTGCTGCGCTCAAGCATCTGCCGCTGTTGGAGATGCATCCGACCGAAGGCTGGAAGACGAACGTTCGCGGAACCCTTGCCTTGCTCGATGCTGCTCGTCGTCACGGCGTCGACCGGTTCGTCAACGTCAGCACCGACAAGGCCGCCGACCCGACGAGCGTGCTCGGCTGGACGAAGCGGATCACCGAACGGTTGACGGCGCACGCATCCAAGGAGGGTCCCACCGAATGCGTGTCGGTGCGATTCGGCAACGTGCTCGGCTCGAACGGGTCGGTGCTCAAGGCATTCGAGACGCAGGCAGCCAACGGCGGACCGATCACGGTGACCGACCCCGACATCACCCGGTACTTCATGACGATCGAGGAGGCATCGCGCCTCACCATCTACGCCGGAGCGATCGGTGATCCAGGTGAGATCCTGATCCTCGACATGGGCGATCCGGTCAGGATCGTCGACGTCGCACAGCGATTCGCCAACCAACACACCCCGCCGCTCGACATCGTGTTCACCGGTTTGCGACCGAACGAGAAACTGCACGAAGACCTGATCTCGGTGCACGAACTCGGCGAGCGTCGGGTGCACAAGTTGATCACGCATGTGTCGGTGAGCCCGCTGGCGCCGGTCGAATCGATGACGTCCGGTGCGATTCCGTCGTTCGACGAGATGGCTTCGATCGCCGTCTCGGGCCAGCCCGTGATGTTCGACGCGTGACCGAACGAATCTTTCTCAGCTCTCCCGACGTCGGCTCCTCCGAACGCCAGGCGTTGGTCGACGCATTCGACGGTGGGTGGGTGGCACCAGTCGGGCCCGACCTCGACGGGTTCGAAGCCGACCTCGCAGCCGTCACCGGCTGGCCCGGCGCGGTTGCACTGTCGAGCGGAACCGGCGCATTGCATCTTGCGTTGCTGGTGCATGGCGTGCGGCCGGGCGACGAGGTGCTGGTGTCGACGTTCACGTTCGCTGCGACTGCGAATGCGGTTGCCTACACCGGGGCGACGCCGCATTTCATCGACAGCGACACCGCGTCGTGGAACATGAGCCCGCAGTTGTTGGCCGACGAACTGGCCGAGCGGGCGGCGGCGAACCGGTTGCCCGCAGCGGTCGTGGTGGTCGACCTGTACGGGCAGTGCGCCGACTACGACCAGATCGTGCCCATGTGCGCGCGATACGGGGTGCCGGTGATCGAAGACGCCGCCGAGGCGCTGCTGGCCACCTACAAGGGCCGCCCGGCCGGGACGCTCGGGTCGTGCGGGATCTTCTCGTTCAACGGCAACAAGATCATGACCACCTCCGGCGGCGGCGCCTTCGTGTCACCCGACGCAGCCACCGCCGACCGGGTTCGCTATCTGGCAACCCAGGCCCGTCAGCCGGCCATCCACTACGAGCACACCGACATCGGCTTCAACTATCGATTGAGCAACCTGCTCGCCGCGATGGGTCGGGTGCAACTGGAACGGCTGCCGTCGATGTCGGCTCGCCGCCACGAGATCAACCAGCACTACCGAAGCGCGTTCGGCGACCTCGACGGCGTGACGTTCATGCCGGTGGCTCCGTGGGGTGACGACGGCGCCGCGGGCGGCTGGAATGCGTGGCTGACGTGCGTGACGTTCGACGATCCGTCGGTGCGTGACGCAGTGCAGTCCGCTCTCGCCGACGACGACATCGAGAGCCGCCCGCTGTGGAAGCCGATGCATTTGCAGCCGGTGTTCGCATCGGCCCCGGCGCGGGTCGACGGAACCAGCGAGCACCTCTTCGATCATGGGCTGTGCCTGCCGAGCGGCAGCGTGCTCACCGACGCTCAAGTCGAGCGTGTCGCATCGATCGTGAGCGCAACGATCACCTCCCGGGTCTGACCCCTGGTGTGATCGACGGGGCGATCAGTCGATGACCGGTGGCGCCGTGGTGCTGGTGGTCGAGGTGCTGGGTGTCGTCGTGCTGGTGGTCGCCGGGGTTGCCGTGGTGGGCGGGGGCGGATCAGCTGGCGCGGTTGTCGTGGTCGTGGTGGCGTCGACGGGTGGTTCGACGGGTTCGATCGGGCCGAGGTCGACGACCGGGTCGTCAGCGGTGGGGTCGACTGCGACTGGGCGCTTGGAAGCCGGCGACGACGCCAATCGTTCCGCTGGGAGCCTGGCGCGAGAACAACGCTGCGGATCGCTGGGCCCCGGGCGGATCGCATGCGGGGATGCCGGTCGGTCGGGCGATCGTTGCCGTTGTTGGACGACAACGTGAGCGTGCCAGTCTGAGAGTCTATTGCGGCCCACGTCCACCCTCACCGATCCGAAGCGGCAGCGGATGGCAATGCGGCCGTTGATTTCACACGTGACCCGAACGCCGACGCCGACGGTCACCGAGCCACCCCGGTTCGGCCAGATCGGGTTGTTGGTGACGAACACTCCGGGGGACGAAATCCAGTTGAGGGTTCCGCCGGTACCCAACTCGGGGATCGTGAAGAAGTAGGCGTACTCGATCGTGGCGCTCCCACCACAGGGACAGATTCCGTTCACGCCCGACACGTTGACGGTGCACTGGTCCTGCTGGCCTCCGGTCTGGTTGACGGCGACCACGGTGACGGTGGGGTTGCCCGTGAAGTCGAATCGACAGGTTTCGCTGCCGCTGTCGGCGTACGCGGGCTGCGACACGATCATCGAACCTGCGGCGGTTGCGCCAGCCGATCCGGCGAGCAACTGCAACGCACGACGCCGGGACAGCCCCGACCGCTCTTCGTCGTCGACTGCGCGCACAGCGCAACGCTAGTGATCGCCGAAATCGCCGTCGCGGATCGTCGCTGAAGTGTCGCCGGCCAGGTCAGCACTGCCCGTCCAGTGACCGAACACCACCGGGGCTAGTCGGATGGAGGTGGTGTCGTACCGGCGGGCGGTGCGGTGGTGCTGGTGGTGGTGGTGGTGGTCGACGTGGTGGAAGTCGATGTCGTGGTGGTGTCAGTCGGCCTCTTCGGCGCCGTGGTGGTGCTGGTGGTGCTGGTCGACTCCGGTTGCACTGGCTCGGTGGTCGTCGACGCCTCGGGTGCGGGCAGCGGTTCGCCCGACATCGGGTCGAGTGGGTTGCCGAACGGATCGACAGGCATCTCGCCGGCCTGCAGGCGGAGCACCTCGTCGGGCAGCACCAACGGCCCTGGTTGCATCATCAACACCGCACCCGCAGCGCTGCCGGCAGATCTACTGAAGAGACGGGCGGCGGTGAGCGGCGCCGCAGGCGGGTTGCATGCCGGCAGCACGCCCTGGCCAGTGTCGCCGTTGTTCGTGCCGAGCGTCAGTGTCTGACCCGTCACGCTGACAAAGAATCCACCGCCGATCGAGATGCTGGAACTGGTGGCGTAGCGACACCGGGTGGTCACGCCGGCAGGACCGGTGCAGGTGACACGTACGCCCGCCGTGACGGTGAACGACCCGCCGCCGAAGGGCCACAGATTCGCGAACAAGGTGCCACCCGCGTTCCACGAACTCGACCCCACCCAGCCGGAACCCGTGCTGAAGTCGTTGTTGGTGGCATCGAGGAAGTAGGCGTACTCGATCGACGTGAGGGTGGCTCCGCACTGGCACGAACCGGACACGCTCATGTCGATCTCGAAGGAGTCACCCAGGATGGTGTTGAACGCACTGAACGTGGCGACCGGGCCACCGCCGCTGAACTCGAAGCGGCACGATTCGCTGCCGGTGTCGGCGCGAGCGGGCTGCGAGACGATGAGCGAACCAGTGGCAGCAGTGCCGGCGGCGGCGAGCATCCGCAGTGCGTCGCGACGCTTCATGCCGGTCGGCGCCGGCTGCTGCTCGTCAGACACCCCTGAAACGGTAATGAGGTGTCCTGATCGGGTGGCGGATGGTCGCCGTCGCCGGTCCCGCGGCTCTCAGATCAACGCAGCCAGTTCGCCGAGCACGTCGGGCAGGTGTTCGTAGTTCAGTTCGTAGCCGGGCGCCGATGCGGCGACGCGTGCGAGTTCGTTGAAGGTTGCGGCGCTGATCGCTCCCTCGCCGAGGACCGATTGCATCAACCGTTCGAGCGTCGCTCCCCGACTCAGCGGCGTCAGCTGCGCATCGCCGGGGCCGGCCGGCTGGGTTCGCTGTCCGAACCGAGGGAAGACCACTGCAGCCACCGGCAACGGCATCGTCTTCGACGCCTCACCTGAACCCGCCCGGCTGGCGCCGCCGAGGGCGCTCGGCGGCACGAAGCGTTCGTCGTGCTGAAACCTGCCCGCGGGCGCGCGCAGGCGTGCGACGTCGGCTGACAGGAGTTCCACCGAGGCGGCACGCAGCGCCACCGGTTTGCCGTAGCGCGCGATCGACAGGTCGGCCGGGTCGAGGGCCGACACCTCGTCGGCGACGAATCGCACACGGTCGCCGAACTTCACCGCCATCGCCGTGGCGACGGTGGTCTTGCCCGAGTGCGACGTTCCGGGGAACAGCACCGTGCCGTCGACGCCCGACACCGAGGCCGCGTGGAGGGGGACGAACCCCGACCGTGTGCTCGACTGCGTCGCTCGCCGGTTGACCTCCATCAGCAGGTGCGAGGTGAGGTTTCCGGCCCGCAGCGTTGGGTAGATCGCCTCGCCGTCGAGCAGCACGACGAGCAGGTCGGTCTCGGTCTCGGTGTCACTCGCCTGGCTGGAGCTGATGTCGCCGGTTCCGTTCGTCGGGTCGGCCGGCCGGATGTCGAATCGGTGGACCGGTGGCGCGTCCGCTGGCGACGCTTCCGCGGACGCGGCGACCATGTCGACGAGGAGGTCGTCGAACAGTGCCACGACCTCGTCGATCGGCGATTCGATGCGGAAGATGAATCCGTGCGCATCGAACACGCGGGTGCACGAGACGGTGCCGCTCACGCCTGACTCGTTCACGCCTGGTCCGGCGGCGGCGAGCCGATGAGTTCACCCACCGTGGCGCGCAGTTCGGCACGGCCGTGGACCATCGAGACGCGGCCGTCGTCGGCGAGGGCTCGCAGCAGCGGGAACCATCCCGGTGCCGAGTGGCGTCGGCCGAAGTGGGCCAGGGTTTCGGCCGGACGGTGCCCCTCGGCATCAGCGTGCGCGTCGTGCAACGCGACCACGCCGGCGAGGTCGAAGGTCTGCCAGCCGGTGCGCGGCTGCGCCAGGCCGACACCAGCCCAGTCGAGCCGTTCGAGCGGTGGCGGCACACGCACCGCTGGCGAAGCGATGGGCTCATCGGGTGCGCCTGGCTCGACGACGATCGCCCAGGTCTCCAACTCGCGGATGCCGGCGTGCGCCAGCAGGCGGTCGCCGCTCGAGGTCATCGGCGGGGCCTCCACGAGCACGGCCGCGTGGTCGTTGGCGAGTACGCGGAACGCGAACCAGAGTCGGGTGTCGTCTTGGCGGGCGAGGATGCCGCCGAGCACATCGGCGAGCGCGGCCAGCACGTCGTCGGCCGAGCGCGACCGAGCGAGCACGTTCTGGCCGTGGCGGAGCTGCGGCACCTTCCTCGGCCCTCGCTGGTCGGCGCCGTCGGGCGGGTCGAGCACCAGGTCGAGCGCGTGGGGAATGTCGCCGCAGTCGTCATCGATCCATGCAGCAAGAAAGATCCTGGCGCGCTGGAGCGTCCGTTCGGTGTCGGTGCGGATGCCGACGAGTTGCGAGCCGACGCGCAGGTTGATGATGCCGGCCCCCACGGAACCGTCGATCGGGCTGCCTCAAGGGTCGGGCGGTGCCGCCACGATCTCGGTGCCGTCGTCGGCGAGCACCGGGTCGGGGGTCAGGGTGAGGCGTGACGGTCGCGGGTGGTCGGCGAGCAGGCCTTCCTCGGCGAATCGGACGAGGCTGTCGTGCACGCCGGATTCGAGGGCGGCACGGTCGGCGGGTTCGGTGACCGAGAACGTGTCGACGAGTTCCTCGATCATCGCGGCCACGGTGGTGTCGCCGTCGCAGCACAGCCAGGTGGCACCGGCAACGGCGTTGAACAGGTGCACCATCGACGCCTCGACGTCGAACAGCACGGCCTCGCCCTCGAACACGGCCAACTCCACGTCGGTGATGCCGGTTGGTCGGTCGTCGGCGGCGAACGTGACGGTGTCGTCGGGGGTGTCGCTCATGGCGTCCACAGGATGCCGCGTCGGCACACCACGTTCAACGACCCTGCGTCTCGTCGCCGAGGAACTCGGGCATGGTGACGTGGTCGTCGGCTGTGGTTCCGGCAGAGGTGGCCACGGCGCGGATGGTGCGGGCGACGATCCGCAGGTCGGTGAGCGGCGAGGCGTGGTCGACGTACCAGACGTCGTGGGCCAGTTTGGTGGGCCAGTCGATGGCGTTGCGGCCCTGCACCTGGGCCCAGCCGGTGATGCCGGGGGTGGCAAGCAGGCGGCGGCGCTGTTCGGCGCTGTAGCGGTCGTTGTATTTCATCGGGAGTGGGCGGGGCCCGATGAGGCTCATGTCGCCGCGTAGCACCGACCAGAACTGTGGGAGTTCGTCGAGGCTGCTGGCGCGCAGCATCCGACCGAAGGCGGGCAGCCGGTCGGCGTCGGGCAGCGACTCGCCGTCGGGGCCGGTGGCGTCGGTCATCGATCGGAACTTCACGATCTCGAACGGTTGGCCGTCGCGTCCGGCGCGTTCCTGACGGAACAGCACTGGCGAGCCGAGTTGGATCCGTACGAGCACGGCCACAACGGCGAGCACGGGTGACACCACGAGTAGCGCGGCGCCGGCGATGGCCGCGTCGATCGCCCGCTTCAGCGGGGAGTGCAGCCAGCGGGTCACGGAGCCGATCGTAGGTGGGCGAGTACTCTGGCGCTCGTGTCATCGTCTCTGCCAGCGCTCGCCGACGTGGCTTCCGCTGCCGGCAGGCTGGTGGTGGTCGGTGCCGGGGGTTTCGGCCGTGAGGTGCTCGACATCGTCGACGCGATGAACGCCGCCGGCGCGCAGCCTCGACCTGCTCGGCACCGTCGACGACAGTGACGCCAACACCGACCTGCTCGCCCGTCGCGGCGTCGACTACCTCGGCGCTGTCGACGATCACGCCTGGGGTCTGACCCCTGGCGTGATCGGGTTCGTGATCGGGATCGGGGCGGGGGCGGTGCGGTGCCAGCTCGATGCTCGGCTCACCGCCGCTGGACTGACCCCGATGGTGCTGGTGCATCCGATGGCAACGGTTGGCGGCGACAACCGGATCGCCGAGGGATGCATCCTGGCCGCCGGTGCCCGGGTGACCACCAACATCACGTTGGGGCGCCACACCCAACTCCACGTCAATTCCACGATCGGGCACGACTCGGTGCTCGGCGACTTCGTCAGCGTGTACCCGGGCGCCACGGTCAGCGGCAGCGTGCACCTGGCCGACGGTGTCACCATCGGAACCGGCGCCAACGTGCTGCCGGGCATCACCATCGGTGCCGGCGCCTTCGTCGGGGCCGGCGCCGTGGTCATCAGCGACGTCGAGGCCGGCGCGACCGTTGCCGGCGTGCCGGCTCGACCCACCCGGGCGACGACATGACGTCGGTACCGAACCTCCAACATCTCCACGAACGAACGGACACCGAACGATGAGCACCACACTGGTCGACCAGGCACTCGAACGCATCGAGCACCGCACCGCGAAGGTGGTCGTGGTCGGCCAGGGCTACGTGGGCCTGCCGGTGGCGATGCGGGCCGTCGAGGTGGGATTCAGCGTGGTCGGGTTCGAGGCGTCGATCGATCGGGTGAAGTCGCTGGAGGCCGGCGAGAGCTACGTCGGCGACATCAGCAACGACGAACTCCGTCGAGCGCTCGACGCCGGTTATCTCCCCACCGTCGACCCCGCAGCGCTTGCCGACTTCGATGTCGCCATCATCTCGGTGCCCACTCCCCTGCGCGATGGCCTTCCCGACCTGACGTTCATCGAGCAGGCCGGCGCCACGCTCGCCGCACACCTGCGCCCGGGTGCGTGTGTGGTCTTGGAGAGCACCACCTATCCCGGCACCACCACCGAGCTGCTCGGCCCGATCCTCGCCGACGGCTCCGGGCTCACCGCTGCCGGCGATGGGGTCGACGGCGACTTCTCTCTTGGCTACTCCCCCGAGCGGATCGACCCGGGCAACGCCACCCACGGCCTGGTGAACACGCCCAAGGTGGTCAGCGGCGACTCGCCCGGCTCGCTGGCGGTGGTCGACGCGTTCTTCTCGACGATCGTCGACGACACCGTTCCGGTGGGGTCGTGCGCCGAGGCCGAGATGGTGAAGCTGCTCGAGAACACGTTCCGTCACGTCAACATCGCGCTGGTCAACGAGTTGGCGATGTTCGCCCGCGACCTGGGCGTCGACGTGTGGCGGGCGATCGACGCCGCCGCCACCAAGCCGTTCGGGTACATGAAGTTCACGCCCGGTCCCGGCGTCGGCGGGCACTGCCTGCCGATCGACCCGAGCTATCTGGCGTGGCGCGTGAAGCAGCATCTCGGCCACACGTTCCGCTTCGTCGAGTTGGCCAACGACGTCAACGAGCACATGCCCGACTACGTCCACGATCGGGTGACCGCGCTGCTGAACCGTGAGCGCAAAGCACTCAACGGCAGCCGGATCCTGCTGCTCGGCCTGGCCTACAAGAAGGCAACGAGCGACTGGCGTGAGAGCCCGTCGGTGCACGTCGCCCGCCGGCTCGCAGCGAGCGGTGCGGAGGTGCGGTTCTGCGATCCGTACATCCCCGACGTGAACGCGCAGCATCTCACGTGGCCGCTGGTGCCGTTCGACGAGCGCGAGCTGGCCGACGCCGACGTGGTGATCGTGCTCGTCGATCATCCCGAGTTCGATCCGGCGGCGATCGCCGACACGCCCCGCTGGTCTTCGACACCAAGAACCTGTTGGCAGGCCACGAGTTCACCGGTGAACTCCTCTGATCACCGTGACGCGATGGTGTCTGACACCATGAGCAACGACGTCGACGGCGGGCGAATCACGATCCTGTATCTGCTGACCGACGAGATCTCGTCGGTGCTGGTGCGCGGTCAACTCGGCTACCTCGCCCAGCACGGCTTCGACGTGACGGTGGCTTCGAGGCGTGCCGACCCCGACGCTCTGCCGGAGGTCGGCAAGTGGGACGACGGTGTTGCCGTCGAACACGTTCCGTTCGTGCGTGAGCCGTCGCCGTTCGCCGATCTGCGGGCGTTGTGGGCGACGATCCGGCTGATCCGCCGGCTGCGACCGACGATCGTCAATGCGTCGACCCCGAAGGCCGGGTTGCTGGGGATGCTGGCCGCGTGGCTGTGCCGGGTGCCGGTGCGGGTGTATGTGGTGCGCGGGTTCCGCTTCGAGACAGCGACGGGCCTGCGTCGGCGCCTCTTCCGCTCGCTGGAGTGGGTGGCGATCCGCTGCGCGAACCACGTGCTGTTCAACAGCCGCAGCTTGATGGCCGTCGGCGAACAGGAGGGTCTGATCGCGCACGGGCGCGGCGAGGTGATCGGTGGGGGCTCGGGCAACGGCATCGACGTCGCCCGGTTCGCCGACGACGTGCTGCCCACACGGGACGATGCCCGTGAACGGTTCGGGCTGCCTGCCGAGGCAACGGTCGTCGGGTTCGTGGGTCGGTTCACTCGCGACAAGGGCATTGCGGATCTGACCAGCGTGTTCACGTCTGCGCTGCGACAGCGGCCCGATGTGTGGCTGTTGCTGGTCGGACAGTTCGAGGAGGGTGATCCGCTGCCGGACGCTGTCCGGGACACGATCGAACGCGACGAGCGGATCGTCACCGTGCCATGGCTCGACCACCCGGGCGTGGCGTACCGGGCGATGGACGTGCTGGCGTTCCCTTCGTACCGTGAGGGTCTGCCGAACGTGCCGCTGGAAGCTCAGCTGTGCGGTGTGCCGGTTGTCGGCTACGCCGCGACCGGCACCGTCGACGCGGCGGCTCCGGGCGCGGCGCTGGTCCCGCTCGGTGACGTGGAGGCGCTGAGTGCGCAAATACTGGCACGAGTCGATGGCGAAATCGACCGATCTTCAAGCGGACGTCAAGATTTCCTCTGGGTGGTGCAGAACTTCGACCGCAACCGGCTGTGGGCCGGACTGATCGACCGATACCACGATTGGGTCAACGCGTCGTCATAGCTGCTCGGGAACAGGCCCGACCGTAGGGAACGGTCGCCAGGCGGGTCGCCAGAAACTACTCAGGTTGGGCTCGACAGCGGCCGATGCACATCTGTCGGACGACTCTCGCGAGCCGATGAGTCTCCCCATCGAGAACCCCCCACCCACATGCATCGAACCACCCCCGCCACTCGCCGTCTCCACCACAGCGCCGTGTCCTGCGCCGCCCCCGCCTCTCGACGAAACGAATCTCCACAATGAGCAACCCCCGGAATCTCAAGCGAGCACTGATCGGCCTGACGCTGGTCGCCGCGCAGGTCGTCGCACTGCCCATGGTCGGCGCGCAGTCGCCCGTCCACGCCGCTGCAGCGATGACCGTGGTCAAGAGCGCAGTCCCGGCACCCGGAACCACGGTGAAGATGGGTGACACGATCACGTACTCGGTCGCAGTCAGCAACACCAGCACCGCCGGCGAAACGCTGACGGGTCTCACGGTCAACGACTTGGTCCCGGCCGGGACGACCTACGTGCCGAACAGCGCGACCATCACCGGCGCCCGCACATACTTCCAGTACCGCGACGAATTCAACCTCGAGGCGTACGACAACAACAACGGTACGACGAACTGGACATCGAACTGGATCGAGACCGGCGACGGCAACGGAAGCCCGACGGGCGGTGACATCGAGGTTCGTCGACGACGGCGATCCGGCTCCCGGCGACGGCCGCCAGTACGTGCTGCAGTTCGACAAGTCGAACGACTCGATCGCCCGCTCGTACAGCCTCAGCTCGTGCGCAGCCGGAACCGCTGCGTTGAGTTTCGACTGGAGAAAGGACGAGAACCTGGCCGGCTCGGTCTCGATCCAGGTACGAAACGCCACAACTTCGGAGTGGTCGACTCTCACCACGTTCTCCGGCGACGAAACCCAGGAGTACGAGACGTACACGTCCCCCGCAGCCCAGTCGGCTGCGCTCATCGCCGGGAACCAGATCCGCTTCATCACCGACAGCAACTACGACAAGAGGATCTTCTTCGACAACGTGCAGATCGAGGCGTCGTGTGGGGTCGTTGCCCCGAAGCACGCCGGTGAGCACTCCGCCGAGCCTGGTCGCGCCGCCCACACAGAGCTACTCGTTGAACGCCGGCGAGACCGCCACGGTGACGTTCCAAGTCACCGTCGCTGGAACCACCACGTCGGTCAGCAACACCGCGACCGCCAGTTCTCGCCAGGTCACCACGGTCACGAGCAATGCCGTCACGCACAACGTCGAACTCGCCACGATCACCAAGAGCGCGAACCCGGCAAGCGGCTCGAACGTCCTGCAGGGCAGCACGATCACCTACAACGTCGACGTCAAGAACACCGGCGCGCTCCCCTTGACGGCGACTGCAAGTCACCGACAGCCTGCCGGCCGGCGTCACCTATGTGCCGGGCAGCTCCAAGATCTCCGGTGCGCGTTCGCTGGTGCAGTACCTGGACCAGTTCACGCGCAGTCGTATTCCAACTCCGACGGCGTCACCGCCTGGGCCGGGACGCCGTGGGTGGAGTCCGGCGACGGTGCGACGTCACCGACCAACGGCAGAATCCAGATCCTCGCCGACGCCCCCCAGGGGAACGTCCTCCAGGTCAGGGGAAATGACGACGGCCGCTCGATCCGCCGCCCGATCAACCTCGCCGCATGCGCGCACCGCCACGTTGAGCTTCGATTGGCGGGCGGTCCAGAGACCTCACCGGCAGGCCGGTGTACCTCGACCTGTCATCCGATGGCGGAACCAACTGGGTCGAACAGGCGTCGTTCGCCAGCACGCAGACAGCTGGATACTCCCACCTACTCCCTTGCGATCCCGGCACAGTTCCGAGTCGCCACCGCACAACTCCGGTTCCGGACCGCCACCAACAACGGCGAACGGTTCAACGTCGACAATGTCAAAGTCGAGGGATTGTGTGGCGTGGTCGCCCCGCTCACGAACGCCGCGCGCCGCCCGCTCTCGTCGCGACAACGAGCAACTATGGCATCGCCCCCGGCGAGACCGCCACGGTCACGTTCAACGCCACGGTGAACACGCTGGCGTCCGGCGTGGGCACGCTGGTGCTCGACAACGTCGCCACGGCGGCATTCGCCGGCGTCCCGACGATCACGAGCAACACCGTGACCCACACCGTCGTCACGCCTGCCGTCGTTCACGGGCACGGTGTACTTCGACAGGGACAACAACGCCAGCTTCAACGCCGGCGACCCGGCAGTCGGTGCGCCGATGTGGGCCAAGCTGGTCCCCGCCAGCGGCAACGCCATCAAGGCGGCGGTCGTCGACCCGGCCACGGGCGCCTACACGATCCCCCTGGTGCCCGCTGGCACCTACAGCGTCATCATCGACGACAACGGCACCCTCGACCGACATCACGCCGACCGCACCCGCGACGTGGAGCAACGCCACGCCGGCCACCGGCTCACGCACGGGCGTCGTGTCTCTCGGCGATGGCGCTGCCAACGTGACGGGCCTCGACTTCGGTCTCACCCGTAGCGCCGACCTCGAACTCACCAAGAACGTCAGCGCGCCGACCGCCTACGTCGGCGGGTCGGTCACCTACACCCTCTCGCTCACCAACAACGGACCGCAGCCGACCGCCAACGTCGTGGTCACCGACCTGCTGCCCGCCGGCCTCACCTACGTCAGCCAGAGCGGTACCGGAACCTATGTGCCGGCAACCGGCAAGTGGACGGTTCCGAACGTCTCGAGCGGCCAGACCGTCACGCTCACGATCCTCGCATCGGTGAGCGGCCCGCTCACCGTCAACTCGGTGGTCACCAACTCCGCTGAAGTGACCGACTCGCTGTCGTTCGACCCCGACTCGACGCCCGGGAACAACTCGACCACCGAGGACGACGACGCCGCCGCGGCGTTCACCGTGGTGGCACCGCCGACCGCCGAGGTCGCGGTCACCAAGACCGTCGACGTCACCAACGCCGGCGTCGGTGATGTCGTGGCGTACACGATCACCGTCAAGAACAACGGCCCCGACGCGATCTCGGGCGGCGTGCTGAACGACGTCCTGCCGGCATCGCTCGGCTTCCAGACCTACAGCACCACACCGCTCAACAGCGGCGTGTACAACCCCACCGCCGGGACCTGGAACTTCGGAGCCCTCGCGAACGGCCAGACGCGCACGCTGCGCATCAACGCCAAGGTGCTCGCCGTCACCTCGCCGTCTGGTCCACTCACCGTGACCAACACTGCGTCAGTCGACGTCGCGCCGGTGGTCGACCCGACGCCGGGCAACAACAGTGCCAGTGCCTCGTTCGCCCTCCCGTATGCCGACCTGTCGCTCGTCAAGAAGATCAACGGCGCTGATTCGCTCACTGCGCCGGTGAACAGCTCGCACGTGTTCACACTCACCCTCACGAATGCTGGGCCGGACACCGTTCAGAACGTCGTGGTCGAGGATCTGTTGCAGGGCGACAAGTTCCTCTTCAACAGCGCCACGGCTTCTGCCGGCACCTACTCGCCAGGGTCGGGGCTGTGGACGATTCCGACGATGGCCCCCGGTACTGCGACGCTCACCATCAACGTGACGCTCCCAACCGGCGGCCAGCACGTGAACACTGCAGAACTGATCAGCGTCAATGCGATCGACCCGGACTCGTCGCCAGGCAACCGCAACTTCACCGAGGACGACATCGACCAGGTGACCGTGACGGTCACGAACGGCGACGGCACCGTGGTACCCGGTCTGCCCGGCAGCACCTGCTTCCCGATCGCCGACAACGGCGCCGCATCGGGGACCGGCGGAGGCGACTTGCTGACGCGCGTCGATCGCAACACCGGTGCACAACAGGAGATCACCATCGGCGCCCCCGCCGGAACCGGCACTTCGAACATCGAGTCGTCGGCGATGGACCCCGTGACCGGCGCGATCTACACCGCCGACGGCGGCAACTTCGGACAGATCGACCTGATCACCGGCAAGTTCACCTCGATCGGCCCTGCCGCCATCGGCACCGGCTTCGGATTCGCAACCACAACCGCCACATCGGTCAGCCAGCTGCCCTTCAACGACATCGACGGCATGCACTTCGATCCGACGACCGGCTTCCTCTACGCGTCAGTGCGACGCGACCCCGGCTTGGACATGCTCATCCGCATCAACCCGACCGGCGACGACGCCGGCACATACGTGGAGAACGCGTTCGACACCGACAACAACTCGTCGACCCGCGAGGACTTCGTCCTCATCAGGGCGGTGACCACGAACGGGTCCCCCCAAGACATCGACGCCTTGGGTGTCGATCTCGACGGAACGCTCTACGGCATCGCCAACTCCGGTGGTACCGGCGACCAGCTGTTGGTGCGCATCAACAAGCTGACCGGGACGACCGAGCTCCGAGGTGTGCTCTACCGCCCCGCACCGTTTCAGGACTCCAAGATGACCGACGTCGAGGGCATGAGCTTCGACCTGCAGGGGCGGCTGTACGTCACGACCGGAACGAACGGCTTCGAGAACTCCGGTTTCTACGACATGGACAAGACCCCGGTCAACGGTCGCATCAACGCCGTTGCCTACACCGACATGTCGGCGCTCGGCGACGACTTCGAAGCCGTCACCTGCGGCGTGCCGCCGACCGACGTCGCTGTCACCAAGTCGGTCAGCAACCCGACGCCGGCCCCCGGATCCAACATCACCTACACGGTCACGGTGACCGACAACGGCCCGACCATCGCGACCGGCATCAGGGTCGACGACGTCCTTCCGGCCGGCCTCACCTACGTCTCACACGTGGCGTCGCTCGGCACCTTCACGCCGGGCACCGGACAGTGGAGCATTGGTGGACTCAACGTGGGCGGCGTGGCCACGCTGAGCATCGTCGCAACGGTCGGCGCAGGTGTGCCCAGCGGCACTCCCATCGTGAACACCGCTGCGATTCCGTTGCGGCTTCCCGGCATCGCCTGGGTGGATCAGCCCGACTCCGATCTGACCAACAACAGCGACGACGCCTCGATCTTCGTCGGGGTCAGCCTGGCCGACATCCGCGGCACCGTGTTCGACGACCTCGACGGTGACGACTCGATCTCCGACGGGCGACGGCACGATCGCCGGCGTACTCATCGAGCTCTTCCGGGATGATGACAACGACGGCGACCCCGACGGACCGGCGATCGCGACCACGCGGACACTCGGCGACGGCACGTACGTGTTCGAGGACCTGCCGAACGGCACCTACCTGGTCCGAGAAACCGATCCGCCGAGCCACGCCAGCGTGTCCGACATCGACGGGCCCAACGACAACAACATCGAGGTGGTCCTCGCCGGCAACGGCGTCGACAGCAACGGCAACGACTTCCTCGAAGTTGCGCTCGACTACGGCGACGCCCCCGAGACGTACGGCACCGCCTCGGCCAAGATCTCTCCGCTGTTGTCGCTCGGCGCAGCCGTGACTCCAGACGAGGACGGCCGCTACGACGACGCCGACGCCGACGACGGTGTCAGCTTCTCGAACGCCGCCGTGACCACGACCGGCTACACGCTGCCCGTGACGGTCACCAACACCACAGGTGAGTCGGTGTGGGTGTGCGGATGGATCGACACCGACGCCGACGCCGAGGACCGCGGCACGTTCGAGACCTCTGAACGGCAGTGCGTCGAGGTGGAGGCCGAGGACGGGGTCGACGAGTACACCGCCAGCCTCACCTGGACCGGTGTCGGTGGCCTGAACGGTTCGTCGTTCTCCCGGTTCCGCGTCGCTCCCACCCTCCTGGAGGCGCAAGCCGCCAGTGGAACCTCAGGTATCGGTGAGGTCGAGGACTACCCGATCAACCTCGCCACACTGCCCGTGACCGTCGCCTACTTCTCGTCGACGAAGTCGGGCAAGAGCATCGACGTCACGTGGTGGTCCGGCACCGAGTCGGCAAACGCCGGCTACGTGATCTACGGCGAGAAGCCGAACGGCAAGCAGATCGCGCTGACCGACATCATCGTCGGGGCCGGCGACTCGTTCGTGCCGCTCGAGTACCGCCAGTCGGTGTCGGGCAACTACACGACGCTGTGGCTGGCCGACGTCGACCTGCTCGGCGTCGAGACCCTGCACGGGCCCTACCGGGTCGGCGAAGCAGTCGGCACGGTGCCCGCACCGGTGGCGCTCGACTGGAAGCCCGCCCAGGCGCAGGTCGTCGCGAGCAACCAGACGGCCGAGGCCGAACGCGTCACGGCGCAGAACCAGGCAACCGCAACCGCCGTCGCCAACGCCGACGGCCGGCGACGGGTCAAGGTGAGCCGCGTGGTCGGCATCGGCAACTCTGCGGCACTCAGCGTGGAGACCGACGGCATCTACCGGGTCAGCTTCGACGACCTCATGGCCGCCGGCATGGACTGGACCGGCGTCAAGATGAAGACGCTGGCCGTCATCGACGCATCGGGCGACCCCGTTCCGGTTCGGGTGAAGGGTGCCGGGAAGTTCACGACCGGCAAGTTCGTGGAGTTCTGGGCCGACTCGATCGACACGCTCTACACCGGCACGAACGTCTACCGGCTCGTGGTCGACCCATCGCAGCGTCTGCTGATGGACGTCGACAAGTCGAAGGTGCCGAAGGCCAAGATCGGTGCAGCGACGAGTTCGATGCACACCGTCGTGGTCGAGCAGCAGAAGCTGTACTCGACGAGCATGCCCGGCAGCGACCCGTGGTTCGCGCAGCGCCTGTTCTCGTTCGGTGCGCCGGCCACCACGATCGTCGACGTCGACCATGTGGCCCCTGGTCGCGCTTCGGTCGCCGTCACCGTGGCGGGCGGAGTCGACTTCGCCGTCGCCGAGGACCACCATGTCACGGTGTCCGTCAACGGTGTCACCGCCGGCGAGGTGCGATTCGGCGGAATCACCGAAAAGGTCGTCACCGGCACGGTGCCCAGCGGCGTGCTCGTCGACGGCGCCAACAACGTGACGGTCACGGTGACCGCCGCCGCCGGCGCTCCGTACGGACTGGTGAACCTCGACCGGATCTCGGTGACCTACCCGCGTCGGATCGTCGCGGTCGACGGCACTGCGGAGTTCACTGCATCGTCGGCGCGGGTGTCCGTGGCCGGGTTCACCAGCCCTCAGGTCGAAGTGCTGCGATTCCAGGGCGACGACATCGCTCGCGTGGCACGGAAGCGGGCAGCGCTGCAATCCGACGGCACCTACACGATCTCGTTCGCCGGGAACGGAACGGCTGCCCGCTACGCAGTCACGCAGATCGGCAGCATCGACCGACCCGAGATCGCGGCCGGCCGCAAGACCACTGGACTGTTGACCGGTACGGCCGACCTGTTGATCATCTCGCACTCCGCATTCAGCGATCACCTCGGTGATCTCGTGGCGGCTCGCGAGGCACAGGGTCTCTCGGTCAAGGTCGTCGAGGTCGAAGACGTGTACGCCGCATACACCGGCGAGGTGTTCGACCCCGCAGCGATCTCGGCCTACATCGCCGATGCGGCTACGGCCTTCGACGATCCGGCGATCCTGCTGGTCGGCGCCGACAGCTACGACTATCGCAACTACGTCAGCACCGACTCGATCGCCTTCATCCCGACCATGTACGGCAACGTCGGTGTCGGCCAGGTCCGCTGGTCACCGATCGATCCGGCGTTCGCCGACATCGACAACGATCAGGTTCCCGACCTGGCGCTCGGGCGTTTCCCCGTGCGCAACCTCGACGAGCTGGCGAACGCGATCGCCAAGGCGACGAGCTACACGCCCGACGCCTCAGCAGTCTTCGCCTCCGACACCGGCTTCGGTGCGACCACCGACGAGATCGCAGCGTCGTTGCCCAGCGGCTACGCCGTGACAACAGCGGCGCTCGACGACCTCCCGGTTGCTGACGCTCGTTCGGCGCTGCTCGGCGGAATCAACGGTGGCGCTGGTCTGACGGTGTTCTTCGGTCACTCGTCGACCGATCAGTGGACCTCGAAAGGCCTGCTGAGGACGGCCGACGTGGCAGGCTTCACGAACACCGACGACCCCACACTGGTGGTGCAGTTCGGGTGCTGGAACACCTACTTCTCGCATCCAACGCAGCAGAGCCTTGGCTCGCGGATGCTCACGGCGCCCACCGGTGCTGCGGCGGTGGTGGGTGCAACCACGTTGACGAGCAGCATCCACGATGCGATGTTCGGACCAAATGTCATGGATGGAATTACATCATCCGCTACCATCGGCGAAGCACTTCTCACTGCCAAGCACAGCCTTCGCTCGGTGACATCGGCCCCCGATATCACTCTCGGCTGGACGTTGCTCGGTGACCCGACTACCCCGATTGATTGAGCCGGATGGCCACACCACAACTCGAACGAAGGACCTTGCTGAAGGCCGCGACCGCTGCCGGAATCGTGTGGGCCTCGCCATTCGTCCAGTCGGTCACCGCCCACGCCGCGAGCTCATGCGTCAGTGCCCAGTTCAACGCGGCCACCGGGGCCGAGATCACCACTGACCCAGCGACTGACGGGACCTGTGCGATCGGATCACTTCCACCATGCGCACCGTCCGGTGTCGGGAGCTTGTGCACCTGCTCGTTCCAGACGGGACAGACGACGCCGACGGGAAACGGGTCGGGGTGGGCGGGCTACGTCTACACCGCACCGACCGGCTGCACGATCGTCGCCGCAAAGGCACGCATCGACGACTCGAGCAGCGGTTCGGGCTGCGACTTTCTCTGGCCATGTGTGGACGGGACGATCAGCGCCGACAAGAAATCGGTGACGTTCACAGAACCATCCAGCGGTTTCTTCTGGAAGTTCCGCATGGTGCTGTGCTGCACCACCTGATCGACTCGGCCGGCGTATCGCGCTCGTCGCCGATGAACCTGACGGACGTGGGTGCGCCGAGAGGTCGCGCCGATGTCCGCGTGGTTCGAGTCGGCGACGAGGGGATGCTCTACGACCCGGTGGCCGTGCGTGCCCACCGGGTGAACGCAACCGGCCTGGTCGTGTGGAGTTGCTGCGACGGGACGGCCTCGGCCGCCGAGATCTCCGCCGAACTCGCCGAGGCGTTCGCGGAACCACTCGATGCAGTCGCCGGGTCGGTGCGCGAGGTGATCGATCGGTTTGCGGCGGCTGGATTGCTCGAGGGCATCGCCGGAGTTCGCCGTCGACCACCGGAACCATCAGGACCCATCGCGTCGGCCCCGTTGCTTCCGACAACAGCCCCGTTGCGCCGACTCGGGCCGTACGCCGCGCTCGATCTGCGGGTGTCGATCGACTGCCACGACTCACACGCCGTCGCCGACGAGATCGAACGGGCACTCGGCTCGCTCGCGGCAGCACCGTCGAACACTGGCGCGGTGACATTGACGGTGTGGAGCGACGGCAACCGCGGATGGAATCTCGACACCGACGGCAGCCGGCTCAATGCCCAGGACGAGTCGGCGGTGTCCGACTACGTGCTGTGGCAGATCACGCACCTGGCCATCGACCGGTCCCCGCGCTACCTCGTCGTCCACGCCTCCGCGGTCGCTCGTGACGGTGTTGCCGTCGTCTTCCCGGCCGAGGCCGATTCGGGCAAGTCGACGCTGGCGACGATCCTCGTCGAGGCCGGTTTCGACTACCTGACCGACGAGGCGACCGCCATCGACCTCGACACCGGCGAGGTCGTCGGCTACCCCAAGCCGATCACGCTCGACCCCGGCAGCCAGCAGTTGCTCGCACACCTCGACCCCGGTGGGCTCGCAGGCAGCTCTCAGAGGTGGCGGATCGCGCCCAACGACATCCGGCCGGGCGCTGTCGCCGAACGCGCCACGCTGAGGCACCTCGTGTTCCCGACCCACGTTCCTGGCGCCGACAACACCCTCGTTGCGGTCGACACCATCGACGCCGTGGTCGGGTTGGTCTCCGGCGCGTTCAACCTGGCCGAGCACGGTGACCGCCTCGACGATCTCGTACGGCTGGTCGACCGCTGCACGAAGCACTCGTTGCGACACGACGGCGTCGACGGCCCGATTGCGGCCGTGTCGTCGCTGTTCTGAGCCGGGCAACACCGGGCGCGGCGGCCTGGTGGCAGTCGATGACGGCCCGGTCCGCAACCTGCGGGTACCGTCGAGGCTGCCGTGAACGACGCACTCGCTGACCTCGACGTGTTGCGGGTCGCCGTCAGCCATGGGCTGCCCGGCGCCCAACTCGTCGACGCCGCCGACGGAATGGAGCTGAGGGTCACCGATGAAGTGATCGTGCTGGCTGCTCGGCATCGGGTGCAAGGACTGCTCTGGAAGGCGATCGACGACCAGGTGGTCACCGGGGACGAGGCGCAAGTGGCGGGCGCTCGCGAGGCCCTGTCGTGGGCGCTCGCCGGCTGCGAGACCTCCCAGGCCACCGCTGTGCTGACCCTCGAGGTGCTGGGCTCTGTCGGTGTGGAAGCCCGCGTGCTCAAGGGGGTCGCCCTCGCCCGTCTCGACTACGCACACCCCGACGAGCGGGTGTTCGCCGACGCCGACCTGCTGATCCGCCGCAGCGACCACGCAACGGCGCTCCGGGCGCTCGACGAGGCCGGTTTTCGGCGCAGCCAGCCCCCGGTGCGGGGGTGGTGGGAGCGCCGGTTCGGCAAAGCGATCGAATTGCTGGCACCAAGCGGCGGCGAACTCGACCTCCACCTCGCCATCACGGGTGGCTACTTCGGTGCCCGGGTGGACCACGACGAACTGTGGAGCGGGACGAGTGAACCGTTCGAGCTGGACGGGGTGGAAGCGCACGGGCTCGACCGCGAGGGGCGGTTGCTGCAGGCCTGCTGCCACACCGTGCTCGGAGGAGGGTCGGGGTTGCGGGCGGTGCGCGACGTGGCGCAGTTGGTGCTGATCAGCGGTGCCGACTGGCAGGCGGTGGTCGAACGGGCCCAGCGCGACGGCATCGGTCTGGTGATCGCCGGTGGGGTGCACGCGGCCTGGACCGAACTCGGCCTCGACCATCACCATCCGTTGGTGCAGTGGGCGGCCGCGTTCGTCCCCGACCCTGCGCAAGAACGCGCCTTCGCCGGCTACACCGCAGCGCGCGGCGAGGGCTGGGCGCCGGAGGGCCTCAGCGTGCTCGCCGCCCTGGGGCCGATCGACCGGGCTGCGTTTCTGGCTGCGCTCGCTGTTCCGTCTCGTGCCAGCCTGCGCGCCCGCGGACGTACCTGGCCCGAACACGTGCGACTCGGCGCGTCCTCGCTGCGCCGGCACTGACTCGTCGAGTCAGTCCCCGCCCGCAGCGTCGAACAACGTCGTGATCTCGGCGCGCAGCGAACGGGCATCTTGCTGCAGCGCCACGCCGGCGAGGCGGAAACGTCTCGCATCCGCCCACGACGCTTCGACGCCGATCGAGTCCCAGTTCAGGTGCGGCAGCGGCGGCGGCACGGTGACGAACCCGTCGTCGTCGACCGTGACAGCCCACGCCGCCAACTCGTCGATACCGGCGCGGGAGAGTTGGCGGTCGTTGACCAACGTCGGGGGGCGGACGTCGGCGAGTACCAGCGACCCGTTGCGCACGAACGGACGCCGCTTGGTCCACACCTGGCCGTCGTCGTGACGTTGCCGGTGCACTCCCCCGAGTACCTGTGCCAGTGCACGAACGATGTCGTCGGGCCGGCGCGACCGGGCGATCACCGTCGAGCCATGACGCAACTGCGGCACCGGCCGAGGTGCGCGTCTCGGGTGGGCGGCTCCATCGCCGAGCGGCTCGAGACGGATCCCGAACGCCGGCCGGAATCCTGCCCACGTCTCGTCGATCGAGGTCTCGATCCAAGGGTGCAGGAGCACGGCGAGCCAATCGAGGGATGCGTCGGTGTCGGCCTGCACGGCAATCACCACATCGCGCTGCTCCCCGATGCGGAGCCAGAGAGTACCCGCCCACACGGAGGGGTCGATGGGTGTGCCTCAAGGGTCCGGTGGGGCGACCAGCATCCGACTGCCGTCGGCGGTCAGGATCTCGTTCGGATCGACGTCGAGGTGCGAGATCGTGGCGTCGATACCGACCAGCAACCCTGCGGCGGCGATCTGGTCGAGCGCCCGCACGATGTCGTCGGTCAGGTCTGCAGGTGCCATGGCGAAGATCTCGCCGAGCTCGAACGCCATCGATTCGACAGTGGTCTCACCGTCGCACAGCGACCACACGGCGCCTGCCGTCGTGTTCAAGCGGTGCACCATCCCTGTCGACTCGTGGGACACGACGAACTCACCGTCGACCAGCGCAGTCTCGACGTCGTCGCGTCCGAGCGGGCGGTCATGCCAAGCGAACCCACCGACGGTGCGGCCGCCCAGCGTGCTCTGACCGCTCACCAACGCGAGTGTAGAGGCACCCCACCGGTCTGTTGCCTGAGGTACACAGCCGTCGGCGACACCACGTCGGTGGTGTGCCGGCAACCTCCGAGCGACGAGCGACGCTGCGAGGGTATTCGCTCTCCTGGATGTTCCGCTGGTAGCTTCCGTCACGGTGTTTGTCACCAACGAAAGGCTGAATTGTGGATCGTAGAGATGCGTTGAAGAAGATCGGTGTCGGCGGAGCTGCGGTTGCTGGGGCATCCGTGGTGATGTCGAGCCCCGCATTCGCATACGCGGTACCCGGCAACGTCACCAATTTGACGATCAGCTTCAATCCGCCGACCATTGACCGACCTGAAAGGGTCGAGGTTGTCATTGGAGCCAACGCAAGCGGAACGTGCAACGCTTCCGCAATGGCCACGACACCGGCTGCTGCCATCCAAAGCCGCACCCTGACGGCAACAAGTCTTGCGATGAACAGCGGCTTTCAGTGGCGCGCGAACGCAGCTCTTACGGGCACGGCGACGAACCTCAATGTGGGCGAGAGCGTCTCCGCCGCCTCCAACACCAGTGGAAACCCTCCCGTCGGCAGTCAGGGCTTCATGCGCAAGGTAGACACCGGCACCAACACTGCCGCCGACATCATCGGCGGGAACAGCTTCCGAATTGATGTCGTCACCGTGTTGGCATGCATCTACACCGGCGACACCGCGACCTTCACACAGACGTCGACCCTCACCTACCTCGCCTGAGTTCGATGCTCGGCTCACGAAGCTGAGCGCCGACCGTTTCGCCACAGCCGTCGGGCAACTATCGGCCCGATGAATCGCAGTTGGTCGGCGGGTCCGAGCGCAAGCATGGCGCTCCGGGCGTCGGCCGACCACCCGACGGTTTCCGCCTCCGCTGCCAGCCGAAGTGCTTTGGACGCGTTCGGGCGATCGACGACTCGCGACGCCCATTCGAACGACGGGTGTGACGCGCCGGTGAGCGCGCTCAGACGCCGAAGTGCCTCAGCCACCACAGCCTCTCCTTCGCCAGCAAGCGCTGCTGCTGCCTTCCAGTCGGCCGCCGTGACGAAGAGCAACTGTGCCAGATCCCGGTGCAACCGGAGCGCAGGCCCTCTGGACAACACCACGCCGTAGCACGAGATGAGGAACCGAGTCGTCGGTCCGAATGCACGACACTCGACGTCCCCGAGCCGAAAATCCGCGACGTCGGATTGCAGGGACTCGTGGTCGAGGATGACACCGAAGTAGCCCGTGGCCAGCGCTGCGTGGAGGTCGACCTCGACACCATTGGGCGATCGCAGCTCGGCGGCTCGCGCAAAGCGTCGCTCCCACCGGCGCCCGAGCGGCACGTTCGTGCGCTCGAAGCCGGAGTCCAGCATCGTTTCTATTGCGGGCGCGAAGTCCTGGCGTCTGACGATGAGGTCCGCGTCGAAGAAGTTTCTTTGCGTCGGACTCGGATAGTCGAGATGTGCGTTGGCCGTGCCTTTGAACACGACCGCCTCGACGCCGCGACGTCGGAGTTCGGTCACGGCAACGACCGCCGTTGCCTCTGCCGCCAGTGAACTCCTCAGGGCGCGGTGTAGTGCTTCGGCGACCTGCGCACCCTCATCGTCGCCGCCGTCGATGACAAGCTCACCGCATCCAACAGCCCAGGAAAGCAGACCGGCGAGGCGCTCGTTCGAGGCCCACTGAAGCAGTGGGCCGAGTTCGACCGGGCTGATGGTGGCTGCGTCGCGTGCAACCACCGCACCCGGCAACCCGGTGAACAACACCGCCCGCTGCGCGACCGACAACATGTTCACCCGACGGCCGCCCGCTCGTGCATCGTGCTGGCGATGAAGCGAACAGCGTCCTCTACATGCCCGTAGCGAAGTACGCCGACGGGCACGCGCCGAACGAGGTTCTCGAGACGACGGAACATCGGCAACTCCAGATCGGCTGCACCAAGCGTCTGCTGACAGAGCTCGAAGAGCGCCTGGCCTGGTTCGAGGTGATCCATTTCCGGTTCGCACTCACCGCCGCGTTGCAGCAGGACCACGAGCTCCAGCGGGATGGGGCCCGAGAGAACACCGCCGACCCCAACGCTGTACGGATGAACAGAGGCATACGGTCCGGCCGGGATGGTGAACCCGATCGCAGCGGCTCCGCCCGACCGCAAGCCGATCGGGCGGTGAAAGGGTACCACGACGAGGTCCGTCTCTTCGACGTCATCGGATGCTCTGGCGCCCACACCACCGGTGTCGACTGCAATCACCTCGTCAGCGAGGTACGCAAACCCAGCACGAGCCATCGCGGTCGTCAGCGTCGACTTCCCTGACCGGCTCTGGCCGACGAACGCAACGGCTCTCCCGTTCACGCCGATCGCCCCTCCGTGGAGCACGGCGTACCCCGACTCGACCGCCACACGTGCGCCGTAGACGTTGACCGCTGATCAACGAGTCGTACAGCGCAACGTCAAGGTCAGGGCCCACATACCTCTCCCGTTCGTCCCACCTGATTGTCCACACACCACGATCCAACTGCGCTGTGAGCCGATGGATCGAGCGTCGCTTCGTTCGGCCGCTCCAACGACCGGGTATCGCATCTCCAGCACCGGGCGGTTCGTGCCGCAGGTCAGCCAACGCCAATTCGAGCTCGGCGGCGAGCGGTTCGTCGCCCCACACCTCGAACACCGACCCGAAGACAGCGAAGCGTCCGAGCCCGATCATGTTCTTTCGACCAGATCGGCCGCTCTGAGCCTGGCGAGCTCTCCGACGAGATCGTCGATCACGACATCGGCGTCGGTGAGCCGAAAGGAGATCTCATCGAGCGTCGCTGGCTCGTCAAGCGCAATCCACAACAAGGCAACCGCACCAAACAGATCGCTCGCAGCGCATTCGGGTTCGGCACCGACGCGCGAACGAGCACCCGATCGACGCCGATTCTCCAGACGACGCCGCTCTCGCGCCGGTAGACCGACGATTGCACCGCACTGCTCTCCGACCGATCTTGAGACTCAGAATCATGCAGCTTGCCCGAGGTCACGAAGTCAAGACTTTCCGCCTCATCGAGCTTCGGCCGACTCGGCCAGGGACCCCCGCATCCACCCGACGGTCGCCACGAGCCCTTCGTCGAGCGGCACCGGCTCGACCTCCGGGAAGAGCGAACGCAGCAGCGTGTTGTCGGCTTGGCTGTGGGGGACGTCACCGGGACGGTTGTCGACGTGATCGACCTCGAGAGGCCCACCGATGAGCCCGCTGAGGTTGTCGATCACTTCGAACAGGTTCGTGCGGCTCCCGAACGCCAGGTTCACCGGCGTGTCGTGGGTGACACCACGGGTGATGGCGTCGACGATCACCTCGGTGACGGTGCCGACGTAGGTGAAGTCGCGTGATCTGGGTGCCGTCGCCGTGCACGGTGAGCGGTTCACCGGTCAGCCCGGCGTGCACGAATGCGGGGATCACCGCGGCATAGGCATGGCCGGGTGCCTGGCGGGGGCCGAACACGTTGAAGAACCGGAACGCCAGGGTTCGCAGCCCGTAGCTGCGCTGATACGCCATCGCATACTGCTCGGTGGCGAGCTTGCTGACCGCATACGGGCTGAGCGGTTGGGTTGCCAGGCCCTCGTGTTTGGGCAGCGTGGGGTTGGCGCCGTACACCGACGACGACGAGGCGACCACCACGATCGGGTCGTCGAGCGTGCGGGCCGCTTCGAGGACCCGCAGCGTGCCGGTGGCATTGGCCTCGTGGCTGGCGACCGGATCGACGATCGAGCGTGGCACCGACGGGATCGCGGCCAGGTGCACGATCGCGTCGACGCCGGAGACGGCATCGGCGAGCGCATCGGGATCGAGGATCGACCCTTCGACGAGGTGCAGGTCGATGCCATCGAGGTTGGCGCGGTTCCCGGTGGAGAGGTCGTCGATGCCGACGACCTGATGGCCGCCGTCGGCGAGGCGTGACACCACGTGCGATCCGATGAAGCCGGCAGCACCGGTGACGAGTACTCGCATCGACACGGACACTACCTGTGCACGACGTTCGGGGCCGGAAGGCGCCGCCGCAGCGGAACGTCGGGTACCGGTATCAGACGAGTTCTCGATACAGGTCGACGTGGGCTTCGACCACGTCGTCGCAGGGTCCACGCAGTGAGTTGGCGCCGGGCGTTGGCACCCATCGTCGCCCTCAGCTCGGCCGAGGCGGCGAGTTCGGCGAGGGCGCCGCCGAGCGCTGCGGGGTCGCGAGGCGACACCACTCGACCCACATCCGAGTTGACCATTTCAGGAACGCGCCCGACCGCAGTGGCGACCACCGGCACGCCGAGCGCCAGGGCTTCGGCGACCACGATCGGTTGGCCTTCGTAGTCGCTGGCGACGGCGAGGATGTCGGCGCCGGCGATCGCGGCGAGGACGTCGTCGGTGCTCGGCGCGAACGTGACGGCGTGGTCGATGCCGAGTTCTGCGGCCGACGCGACGTGCGCGTCGAGGTTGGGGCCGTCGCCGATGGTGACGAGCTGGATGGGCGCTCCTGCGTCGAGCGCAGCCCGCACACCGCGCAGCAGGTTGGGGTAGTTCTTGGCGTCACGGTGACTGGCGACGGTGACCACCCGCACCACGCCACTGCGACGGTTGCTGGACTCGGTGCAGTTCGCGGCGTGCCGGGCGGCAGCGATCCGGGCGGGGCTGATGCCGTGCGGAACCACCACGGCATTGCTCGCGACCGACGTCGGTAGTGACGCTGCCACGGCGGCCGACACGGCGATGGTGGCGGCGTCGAGCCCGGCGGTGGCCCGCCAGGCGGTGCGGGTGGCCAGGCGGAGCGAGTGCCATGGTGTGTGCGACGTGGTGACCACCCTTGTGGTTCCCTGCGCCCGGGGAGCGGCGACTGCAATCCGGGCCACCACGGCCGGCAGTGGGCCGTGTACGTGCACGACGTCGTAGGAACCGGTGCGCACCAGACGGGCCAGGCGTCGTGCGGCGCGGAAGCCGATCGTGTCGGTGCCGTCGAGGCGATGCACGGTGACACCGGCGGCCTCGATCGTCGGCACCAGCCGGTCTCGGTTCGAGTTGACCAGTGCCACCTCGACGTCGACTCCGTCGCTGTGCGAAACCGGTGGCGAGATCGGTGACGACCCGTTCGATGCCACCGAGGTCGAGGCCTTTGGTGACGAGCAGGACCCGCATGGGGCGGCGCTCATCCTGGACGTTCACTTGGTGGCGCCTCGGTACTTCACCCGGGCCACGAGGTTGCGGAGTTCGCCTTCGAGCCGGAGCCCACCGTCGGCTTTGGCGACGAAGAAGTCGTGGCCGTCGCTGCGTTGGATGGGGGTGCGCCACAGCCGGTGGAGGTCGGTCTTGCCGGGCTCGTTCACGCGGCTGCGGGCGAGGGCGGCGGTGGTGAACCGTCGACGAACCTCGGCTTCGGCGGCGTCTGATCCGGGCAGCGCTTTGGGGTACGCGAAGTGTGCGGGTGCGACGCCGATCTCGGTGCCGATCAGCTCGATCGAGCGGTCGAGTTCGGCGCCGATCTCGGCGGGGGCGGCCCGGTCGAGCAGGGCGTGGGTGTGGGTGTGCGAGCCGATGGTGACCAACCCGGTGGCCACGGCGTCGCGCAGGCCGGACCAGGTGGCCGGCGGCGCACCCCACGGGAACGCCTCGCCGCTGTCGATGAACTGGGTGGCTGCGTACAGCGTGGCGGGGACGTCGTACTCGACGAGTGCGGGCACGACGTGGTCGCAGAAGTCGGCGGTGCCGTCGTCGAAGGTGACCACGACGGCCCGCTCCGGTAGCTCCACTCCCCCGCCGGCGCCGTCTCCAGCGAGCACGGCGGCAGCGGTGTCGAGGTCGATCACGGTGTGGTGGTCACGCAAATGCTCGAGTTGCGCACGAAAGGCGTCGACGTCGAGGTCGACCTCACTGCCGGACCCGCCACCCACACGGTGGTAGATCAACACGGTGACCCCGTCGGCAGGTTTGAGCACCCGGTCGCCCTGAACGAGCACCTGCTTCACGATCGTCCGAGAGTTCACGACGGCCAGTGTTGCACCTGCTGGTCGCCCCGAGTCGTTTCTGAGAATTCTCAGAAGTGGCTCACGATCGCTGACGAACCGGCCGGTGAACGACCACGTGGATTTGGGTTTCCACCGTCCAGCGGAGTTTCGCCGTGGGAGGTCAGTACGCACATCATGCGCACGACCAGTGACGGAGCTTCCACGGCCGAGACCGCCTGTGTGCCCTCGAGCACGGAGTGCGTGTTCGTTGGGCGACAGCGTCGAGGCCCGTTGTGGCTCATTGTCGAGTCATCGACACGAGCGGTCGGAAACGACCGCAATCACAAAGGAGACCACACATGAACACCATCGAGATCACCAACCAGGCACCTACGTCGAGCAAGCGTCGGCCGGTGACGCGACGACTTGCAGGCATGCTCATCGGAGCACTCGCCATGGCGGGCACCGTCGTGGGCGTCGCTGCGACGGAGAGCCAGTCGGCGGAGGCGGCAAGCGGTGCCAGCTACTGCTTCCGGCACAACAACGGTTCGCCGTACACCTACGAGACGTACCTGCAGCTCTACTACAACGGGACGTGGAACACGGTGGCGGCGCTCGGGCGGGTCGGCCGGACCGGCTGCAACTACGTGAGCATCTCGGGCTGGTACCGGAACCATCCGGCACGGGTCATGGCCTACACCCGGGTCGGGACATACCAGTTCATCGGCGTCACACCGAAGTGGGCGCCCGCCGGCTCACTGACCTACAACCTGGGCCGGGGCTGGGTCAACAACTGAGCATCAGGGTCAGCAAGGAATCCGGCGATGCGGCACGGCCCGAGTGGCCGTGCCTCGTCGCGTCCTCGTCGCGTCCCGTCGATCGGAGACGCCGCGATACCCCGAGCACGAGGACGCCCGCGGGCTCGTCTTCTGTGCTGCGGGTCTGCTCGAATCGTCGCGGATGATCGACTTGGACAGCCACCTGATGGAGCCAGCCGACCATCTCAGCCGCTTCGCTCCGTCGAACCTGGTCACCGACCTGGTGATGCGTGATTGCCCCGAAGCTACGGACCCGCAGTGGCTCGCCGTGCGCGCATTCGACAGAGCGGAGCGCCGATGGCGACGGCCAAGCTGGTGCACGATGTCGCCACCACCGGCGCCCGCGTCGCACTGCTGGTGGCAGCGTCGGGGCCGTTCCCTCGCTGGTGAAGCTGGAACCGCTGTGGTCGGCACTCGCGGAAGCTGGCGTGGTTGGCATGCTTCACTTCGGTACGACCTGGGACACGCTCCCCTCAACATGGCGGGCCGATGCTCAGCGCTCCGATGGAGAGGCCGCCGACCCGATCGACGTCGTCTGCGCACACCATGCAGCCGAAGCAGTCGTCGCCCGGCTGGCACTGTCGGGCGTGTTCGCCTTCGCGACCGATCACCCTCATCCGGAGGGCGGGTTGTGCCCGTGCGCACACGTCAGCGGGCGTAGGTGATGCCGATCGACATCGGCCGGTAGTGCGCTCTCCGGAGGTTGGCGAGCGCCCGGTTCATGTCACCCCGATCGAGCGTCCTGAGCGACGTCGTGACCCTGCCATCGCCGTCGAGGTCTCCCGGGAAAGCTCGAAGGAGAACGGTGACGACGCGCATGCAGGGACGATCCGAACCCCAGATGATCGTCTGCGGTGTGATACCCGGCGTCACCTGGTCGTGGTACGTGCGAACGGCCAGCCTGCCCTTCGTCCGTCGCACGAGGCAGGTGACGCTGAGGGTCGCCTCGGTGGCGCCCGTCGCCTCGAAGTAGTCCGACAGTTGCCGGTTCACCACCACCTCGGTCAGTTCCGAGATGCCGAAGAACCCCAGGTAGAGCGAAGTGATCTTGGCGCCCGCGCGGAAGTTGCGCTTCGGGACGTTCGAACGGGTGATCGTCGACGGCGGGGTGACGGCCTGCACCTCGTAGGAAGCACCGACCGGGCCTGCGGTGTTGCCCGCCACGTCGGTGGCGCCCGAACACGTCGCCGTGAACGTGCCGGTCCCGTCGGGATTGCCGCCCGTCACCGCCACCGTCGCGTCCACCGCCACACCCGACAACGCATCACTCGTCGTACACCCCACCGTCGGCTCCGACCCCAGCTCGAAGCTCGCGCCGTCGATGAACCCGGTGACCGCCACCACCGGATCGGTCACGTCGATCGCCACCGTCACCGAACCGGTGGCACAGTTCCCCGCCGGATCACACGACGGCGCCGACTCCACCGTGACCGCAGCCCCCTCGGTGTCGATCACCGTGTCAGGCGGATCCGTCGGAGTACCCGACGACGGCACCGGATCGACACTCACCCAATCGATCGTCACCGGCGCGTCATACCAACCCGCCCCATTCGCCGGCACGGTCCGGCTCACCGGTCACGTTCGGAGCGATCACGTCGAGCGGGGTGACGGCCTGCACCTCGTAGGAAGCACCGACCGGGCCTGCGGTGTTGCCCGCCACGTCGGTGGCGCCGGAACACGTCGCCGTGAACGTGCCGGTCCCGTCGGGGTCACCGCCCGTCACCGCCACCGTCGCGTCCACCGCCACACCCGACAACGCATCGCTCGTCGTACACCCCACCGTCGGCTCCGACCCCAGCTCGAAGCTCGCGCCGTCGGTGAACCCGGTGACCGCCACCACCGGATCGGTCACGTCGATCGCCACCGTCACCGAACCGGTGGCACAGTTCCCCGCCGGATCACACGACGGCGCCGACTCCACCGTGACCGCCGACCCCTCGGTGTCGATCACCGTGTCAGGCGGATCCGTCGGAGTACCCGACGACGGCGCCGGATCGACACTCACCCAATCGATCGTCACCGGCGCGTCATACCAACCCGCCGCATTCGCCGCACGGTCCGGCTCACCGGTCACGTTCGGAGCGATCACGTCGTCTGGTGCGCCCGGGTCGTCCAAGGCTTCTCCGATGGCTCCGAAGCCGGCACCACCGTTGGTGCCCCACCCGACGTTGCCGGCGCCGTCGACGACCTGCACCACCCAGCGCAGTGTGGCGGGGTCACCGGCGACCGGGACGGTCGCCTCCCACAGCCCACCGGACGGGGTGAGATCGACCGGCGCCCAGCCGGCGCTGACGTCGACGAGCGCCAGCACGCGGACGATGCCCGACGGGTCCGACGCCTGCACCTGCAGCGTCGCGGTGCCGGTCCCCGGCGTGCCGGCTGCGGCCACGACAGCGGGCGGCGTGAAATCGTTCGACTCGGAGTAGAGCACCCGCACGTCGACCTCGACCGAAGGTCTCCTGGACGCCGATGCCGTCACCGTCGTCGATTCCGTCGTCGCTCCAGCGGCCCGGGATCACCACGAGCTGCTGGCGCTGCGGGAGACCGGCATCGCCGACGAGCCCCCGAGGGTCGGTCGCCGTCGTCACCGTCGCCCACACCGACGGGAACGTCCCGGAGAAGGTTGCCTCCGGTTCGTTCTCGGTGAGGTCGATCGTCGGTGTGGCGAAGGCGGCGTCGAAGCCGGTGTCGACGCTGACCGAAGTGATCGCGGTGACGAGTGCCCCCTTGGCTGTCGAGCAGCTCGCCGCCGGCGCCCTCGGCGGTGACGTCGACGTTGATCGACGGCTGGATGGGACGACCCGGGATCGCCAGCGGGAAGGCCTCCTCGCCACCGAGCGACGCCGTGTAGAAGGTGCCGCCGGGGCCCGTCTGCAGCGTGAGGTCGGGATCGACGGTGACGTCGTAGGCGACCAAGCCGTTGCCCAGGTCGACGGTGGGCGTCACCGTACCGAGCGGCGGGCGCGTGGCGGTCGCCGGTCCCCGATCCGCCACATCGGGAACCCGTACAGCACCGTCGAGCCCAGTACCTTCTCGTCGTAGTTGCCGTACAGGCCCTGCGTCGCGAAGTACCGCTGCTTGGCGTCGATCACGGCGTCGCCGAGCGTCAGCGTGCCGTCGAGGTTTCCGGCGACGAACGCCATCAGGCGCTCGTGGAGCCCGACGGTGTTCTGGTCGCCGTAGCCGAACCCGGTGACGGCGAGATAGGCGGCGCCGCGCGCGGCGAGCGCAGCGGGGACGTCGTTGGCATTGGGGCCGCCGCCGATCACGTCGTCGGGCACGGACAGGCCGCTGTGACAGCCGAGCGACAGCACCAGTCGACTGCCGGCCGGGAGCGCCTGGGCGAGCTCGGGGGCGTCGAGGCCGTCCGGTGTGTTCGTGGCCGAGCCCGCCGCCGACAGGATGCCCAGGTGATCGAAGTGGCCGTAGATCGCGGCGGCGCTCGGATCGGTTGCGAGGTCGGTCGGCGAGCTCCGCGCCGGTCCACGCCTCGTTGATCCGGCTGCTGACGACCGGGCGCGGTGCCTCCGGCCGCGGTGAGCGACGTCGTGAGACGGTCGCGCACCGTCGTCGCGCCGTCGGCGAGGAAGTCGTATCCCGAGCTGTACACCCGGTCGGTGGCGAGCCGCCCGTCGGCGCCGACGAACAGGTTCACCTGGTCGATGATCTGCTGGGGCGTCTCGATCATGCGGCCGACACCGAGGTCGGGCAGGTAGAGGCGGCGGTTGAGCCACGGGATCGGGTCGGCGTCGACGTAGGGGTCGTCGGACAGGAACCGTTCGGCACCGAGGCCGCCGGCGTTGAGCTGGGTGAGGACGTCGAAGGCGTCGGCGTAGGTGGCTTCGTTGCCCCACCGGGTGGTGTCGAACAACCGGGCCATCGGCAGCTGGTCGTCGGCGCCCACCAGCACGACCGACGTCAGCGTCGGGCGCAGCGCCCGGATCTCCTGGACGAGCGAGCCGATGGCGGCCACGACCCGGTTGGCGCCGGTCGGGTTGCAGGGGTCGGCGTCCCAGGCGGCGTAGGCGGCTGCGACGTCGGGATCTCCTTCGACCGGGATCACGGCCGGCGTCACGCCGTCGACCGTGCCGAGCGTGCCGAGCGCGGCGATCACCGCATCGGCGGCTGCGGTGCCGTAGGTGTCGCCGAGCCGCTCCTGGTTGACGAGCACCAGCGTGTCGAGCCCGGCCGGCAGCGTCGTCAGGCTCGGCAGAGTCCCGGCAGTGCCGCCGGTACGGCTGTAGACGGGGCACACCGGTGCAACCTCGGGCACGGTCTCGCGGACACGGAGCACGTACGGGAGGTCGGAGGTGTTGCCGTCGTAGGTCGACACCTGGACGAAGTCGACGCCGGTCGCTTCCGCGGCCTGGGCGTCGACCAGCGCGTAGGTCGAGCTGGCGGCGACCGGTACGCCGGGCAGCAACGGCACGTCAGCGTCGAGCGACGGTGAGGCAGGGTCGTCCGGGAGGTCGACGTCGCGCCCGTCGTCGGTCAACGGGTCGACGTCGGGGCCGTCCCTGCGGGTGGCGACGTCGCTCGACCCGATGCCCGGGGCGTCGGCGGGCGGACCGTAGAGCACGAGGTCACCGTCGCCGGCGAGGTGCGACAACCGCGCGCCGACGACGGTCCCGACGTTCGGCGAGTAGCCGTAGAGGTCGACGTCACGCGCCTCAGCGAGGTACTGCAGGTACAGCACGTCGCCGGCGATGGTGCGCGCTGTCCCTGCGTCAGCGCCAGGATCGTCGGTCTCGATGACGGTGACGTCGGACGGCGCTGCGATGCCGGTGGCCCCACCAACGGTGACCTCGGCAGCGATCGGCGCCGTGCCGAGCTGCAGCGACGGGATCGCCGAGATCGAGAGGGAGTGATCGGTGTCGGGCACCGCCCCGTTCAGTGCGACGGTGACGACGGTTGAGGTGGCGCCGTGGTCGACGTCGAGGGAGCGGATCGCCAGCCCGGGGCCTGCGGCGACCGAGCCGTTGGGGACCCGCCATCCGGCGGGGAACGCAACGGTGGCGGTCGAACCGAAGGGCGCCTCTCCCCCGTTCGCCCGGAACGACAGGGTGACACCGAAGGTGGTGACGGCGGGCGCGTACTCCTGGATGCCCGAGCCGATCAGGTCGAGATCCTCCCAGGGGAAGTCGGCCTTCTCGAGCGTGCCGGTGATGACGTCGTTGAGCTCGATCTCACGCGGCAGGCCGGCAACGAGGTCGCCGACCGAGACATCGTCGAGAGCACCCTGGAGGTCCTGCAGTTGCACAGCGGGTCGTGTGACACCGCTGGTCTCCATCTGTCCGAAGGTCGCACCGGCACAGGTCACGCCGATGTCGCACACGGCGACGAGCGCATCACGGCGGTCGGGCTGCAGGCCGTCGAGGGGGACGGCCTGCAGGTCGGGCACGACCCGGGCGAGCGGGCGGGCCGACAGCTGGCCGATCCGGGTGACGCCCAGCCCGAGCTCGTCGAGCGACAGCGACAGCACGGGTGCATTGGCTGCCGCCAGCGTGGCGGCGTTGGGCTGGAGCGGGGGCCGGCGAAGCACCGGGGCCTGGTTGAGCTTGGCGGCGGCGGCGGGGTCGAGGTCGAGCTCGAGCAGCGTCGTGGAGGCATCGATGCCGAGGTCGACGCACGTCACCCCCATCTCGTCGACGAGCACGTCGCACCAGCCGCGGCCGTCCGCGTACACCAGCGAGGAGACCGGCGTGGCGCCGAGCTGGAGCGCGGCCGGGCTGGCGTTGACGAGGGCCGTGCCCTCGAGGTCGAGATCGCCGATGGTGAGCGAGCGCAACGGGTGCCCGTCGGGCAGCGGTGCGGGATCGCCGGCGAGGAGGTCGAAGACCGTGCCGAGCGACAGCGATTGGGTCGGCTGCCCCTCGTACGGGGTGCCGACGAGCAGCGCCGTCCAGCCTCCGGGGTAGTCGACCTCGAGCTGGGACACGGGCGCCCGCCGCAGGTTCGGCGCGCGCCGCAGGTTGGGAGCGATCTCCTCCACCGGTGCCCGCCGGAGGTTCGGCGCCCGCCGCAGGTTGGGTGCGCGTCGCAGGTTCGGTGCCCGCCGGAGGTTGGGTGCGCGTCGCAGGTTCGGCGCCGAGGCGACATCGAGCGCAAGGCCGCGGACCGCCTCGGTCGGCACGGCGTTGATCGGCACTTCCGAGGCCCCGGGCGGGGTGGTCGGCGCGGCGAGCGCGAGGTCGGCCGTCACGCTCGACGGTGCCTCCCCGGCGATCTCCACCCGGAACGCGTTCTGCCCGCTGGGGACGGGTCCGGCGACGAGGTTGGTGAAGTCCCCGGTGAACGCGACGTACGTGCCGTCCGGTGTCACCTCGACGGGGCTGAAGAGACTGGCGCCCGAACCGCCGACGGCCTGCACGCCACCGTCACCGACGGAGATGCGGAACACCTGGCCGTCGGTACGACGCACGAACGCGTCGTTGTCGCCGTTGGAATCGCCGGCGACGAGATCGCTGCGACTGGACACGAAGGCGATGGTGCCGTCGTCGGCTGATCGAGGCACGGCTGTCGGCCACGGTGCGCGTCAGCGTCTGCCCGCCCGGCTCGTCGAAGATGCTGTTGCCGTCGGAGTCCCGGTCGAGCACGACCCACCCCGTCTCGACGGCGCCCGGTGTGACATCGGCGGGCGCGCTCGAAGAGCAGGTACCGGCCGTCGCTCGACATGTCGATCGGCCCCGACCCGGGGGTTGCGGTCGGTGTGCCGTCGAGCGCGCGGGCGAGCCAGCGCACCGACGTTTCACCGATCTCGTCGTAGATGCCGTCGGCGTCCGCGTCGCGGTCGATCAGGTAGGCGTCGTCGTTGAACGTGACGCCGGTGTCGGCCGGGTCGAGCTGCTCCTGGCTCGACAGCAGCACGTACCGGCCGTCGTCGCTGATTGCGATGTCGCCGCTGTCGGCACTGAAGCCACCCGGCGAACCGTCGGGTCGCCGGGAGATCAGCGTGACCGAGGTCGAACCCGGCTCGTCGTAGATGCCGTCTTCGTCGACGTCACGGTCGAGGGCGTACACGTCGAGATCGCCGACGGTGTCGAGCGGGTCGAGGTTGGTCGCCCGGGAACGGAACAGCAGCCAGCGACCGTCGGTGGAGAGTTGGCCACCTGCCGAAGCGGTCCCGTTGCCGACAGCGCCGAACGGCTGGCCGGGTCGTTGCACCCGCGACACCAGCGTGGTCGAGACGGCGTCGGGTTCGTCGAACACACCATCGCCGTCGACGTCGCGGTCGCGGATGTACACGTCCGCCGACCCGTTGGTGTCGGCCGGGTCGAGCGACGAGGTCGTCACGAAGCTGACCCAGCGGCCGTCGCCGGAGATCGACGGGAACCGCGACTCGCTCGCGCTCTGGGCGCCGGTGCCACTCACGCTCACCCGGACGGTGCGACCCTCGACGAGATCACGGACGAATACGTCGAAGACCCCGTTGGTGTCGCCGGTGACGAGGTTCGCTTGCGCGCCGACGAAGGCAATGTGGCGACCGTCGGCGCTCATGTCGTGTTCGGCGGTTCCGCCCGCCGCCGGACCCGCATCGGCCGACGGCTGGTCGACCCAGATCGTCTCGACGACCCGCGACGGCAATGCCTCCGCCACGTTGTCGACGGCCGGCGCCATCACGACAACGATCCCCGCGGTGAGGACAGTGACCCCGATCCAACCGACACGGCCCACTGCTGCCCCCATGCTCATTCCGTCCCGTCCCCTTGCTGATTCCCCGTCTCGGCGAGTGACAGTAGACCGGTCCATCCAGAGGCCACAAGGAAGATCTGCCGCCGGACGAGCCGATTTCGACAGAGCGCCACGATCTGTGCTCGGGCGCTTGCGTACCGTGTGATTTGGCACGCAACTTGAGGATTCCGAGACCTTGACACGTCCGCACGATCTCGACTGCAAACGGCTGCCAGCGCGATCCGCGAGACTCGGTGGATGGGACAGGACGGGGCGGCGGCATCGTTCGTGCCGTCGGTGGCACGCACGTGGGATCGGGCGACGCTGCACCGCCGTCTCCACGGCACGGTCCTGTTCGTCGACGTGTCGGGGTTCACCCGCCTGTCGGAGCGGTTGGCGATCCATGGTCGATCAGGAGCCGAGGAGACGCAGCATGCGATCAACGGCGTGTTCGAACCGGCGATCGCCAGAGCCCTCGACGCCGGAGGTGACGTCCTTGCGTTCGGTGGCGACGCGCTGCTCGTGGCATTCGAGGCAGACGAGCGCGTCGCCGCTCGAGCCGACGAGCACGTACGACGCGCCATCGCCGTTGCCGCCGACGTGCAGCGGCACCTTCGCCGCCACGGTCGGGTCGAGACCGATCGTGGTGCAGTCCAACTGCGCATGTCGGCAGGGCTCGAGTCGGGATGGTGGACCGCGACCGTCCCCGACGGGCCGACCATCCGGCCCTTGTTCGCGGGACCGGCGATCGACGCCACGCTCGCCGCCGAGTCAGCGGCGTCGGCGGGGCAGGTCTTCGTCGGCCCGCTGGCGGCCGCAGCGGCTCCCGACCTCCTCCGTCGCCGCGGTGACTGGATGGAGGTCGACCTGCGCGCGGCGCGGGGTGACGCCCAGCGTCACGACGAACCGGTTCCGACGCCGACGCTCCGCGACGACGAATACCTCGATCCCCGGGTGGCGCGCCTCGTCGGCAGCGAGCTCGCCGAGCACCGCCTCGTCGCCGCGAGCTTCGTCCGTGTCGTCGGTACGACGCAACGTCTCGTCGAGGACGGAGTCGAAGCACTCGCCGACGACCTTCAGCGCGTCGCGCGCCTCGTGCTGGACCTGACGAGCGAGCTCGGGACCTGCTGGTTGGAGAGCGACGTCGGCCGGGACGAGGTGCGCATCATCGTCACCTCCGGCGTGCCCGACACCTCCGAGCACGACGACGAGCGACTGCTGCGCACGGTGCTGCGCCTCGCCGAGGCGGACCCGCAACTCGTGATCGGCGCCAACCGCGGGCCGATGTTCTTCGGCATCGTCGGCCACCCACTGCGGCGCAGCTGCAACGTGATGGGCGATGCGATGAACGTGGCAGCGCGCCTCTCGTCGCGGGCCACACCCGGCCGACCGATCGTGTCCCGGTCGCTCCTCGATGCCTCGGGCCTGCACCTCGTCACCGAGACGCTGGATCCCATGTCGGTGAAGGGTCGACGACGGCAGGTCGACGCCGTCCGATTGGACCCCGCCGCATCAGCCGGGCCGACACCGCGGCGTTCCCGGGACGACGTCGACGCGCCCGAGGACGAATCGGCGCTCGTCGGCCGCGACGGCGAACTCGATCGTCTCGTGCGCACGATCGCCGGCGGCGGCGTGATCGAGGTCGTGGGCGACGCCGGGGTGGGCAAGTCTCGCCTCGTGGGCGAGTCGCTCGGGCATGCCCGCCTCGACCGCGTCATCCGGGCGGCCGGCGACCCAGTCGGTACGTCGACCGCCTACGGCGCCGTACGGTCGCTCGTGGCCGACGTGCTGGATGTCGAACCGACTGCACTCACCGCCGCGAAGCTCTCATCAGCGGTCGCCGAGACGGCCCCACAGCTCACCGCCTGGGTGCCACTGCTCGGGATCGTGAGCGGGGTCACCGTCGAACCGACCGCGGAGGTCGCTCGACTCGATGCCGCGTTCATCGGTGACCGGCTGCGCGTGGTCGTGGCCGAGCTCATCGCAGTGGTTGCGACCCGGCGACGGGTCGTCGTCGTTGCAGAGGATCTGCACTGGTTCGACCCGGCGTCGCGGTCGCTGATCGATCACCTGGCCGCGGCCGAGTCGCGGTCGTGGTCGGTGGTGGCCACTCGGCGGCCGGACGGCGATCCGCTGCACGGTGCTGCCGCACTGGACCTGCAGCCGATCGACGAGGGGGCTGCCCGCCAGTTGGCGGCGGAGCTGGCCGGTGACACGGGCATCGCTCCCGACCGTCTCGCCGAGATCGTGGCCCGCGCTCGAGGGCAACCCGCTGTTCGTCCGGGAGCTGGTGACCGCGATCCGGACCGGCGCCACCCTCCCCGACCGCATCGAGCAGCTCATCGGGGAACGCATCGCCGCCCTCCCGAGCGAGAGTCGGGCACTGGTTCGCCAGCTCTCGGTGCTCGGCTCGGAAGCCGACCTCGAGCTCCTCCCGGCGGTTCTTGACCGCGCTGACGCCGGCGCCGCCGAGTCGTGGAGCGGACTCGACGAGCTCGTCGCGATCTCGGCGGGACGGATCCGATTCCGGCACGACCTGATCCGGGCCGCGGCGTACGAGGGCTTGGCCTACCGTCAGCGGCGGGTCGTCCACTCTCGTGCTGCCGACGCCCTCCTCGCCCAGCCCGGCACGCCGCCGTCGGTCATCGCACGCCACCTCCACCTCGCACGCCGGGCGGCCGACGCCTGGGAGTGGAGCGTGCGCGCCGGCGACCTGGCCCGCACCGCCGGCGCGTGGGTCGAGGCCGCCGACATGTACGGCCAGGCGCTCGACGTGGCCGAGGCCTCCGGCGCAGCGGCCGCGCCAATCGCCGACGTCGGCGAACGGTTGGGAGATGTCGCCGAGCGCCTGGGACGCCAGGATGACGCGGTCTCGGCGTACGGCCGGGCGCGCCGCCTCGTCGGCGGCGACGTGATCGCCGTCGCCCGGATCGACCGCAAGCGGGCGCGGGTGGACGAGCGGGCCGGGGAGTTCCGCGCCGCCCTGCGGCGCACGGCGCTGGCGCTGCGCAGCCTCGAGGCGCTGGCGACGCATGGCGGGGCCGGCGGTGAGCACGACCGCGAGGCGCGGGCGGTGCGGGCCGAGCTGCTCCTGGTGCGATCGGTGGTCCGGTTCTTCCAGGGCAGGCTCCCCCGCTCGATCGAGCTGGCCGAGCTCGCGCTCGCCGAGGCCGGCGGTGACGCGCGCCTCGAGGCGCAGGCCCATCTCCAACTGGAGATGGCCTGCAGCGAGTCGGCCCAACCGGATCGGGCGGATCACCATGGCGCAGAGGCGCTGCGCCGGTTCGAGGAACTCAGCGACGACCTCGGCCTCGGCAATCTCCACCTGAACCTCGGTGTCTCGGCCTACAACGCGAGCGACTGGGATCGAGCGCTGGCGGAGTACGACGCCGCATCGGTCGCCTACGAGCGTGCTGGGGACGTGATCGGTGAGGCGAGCGCCCGCAACAACCAAGCGGAGATCCTGACCGATCAGGGTCGCCTCGAGGAGGCGGCGCAGGCGCTCGACGACGCCCGGCGCACGTTCGCCGGCACGGGCTACTTGACCGGCCTCGCCTACACCGTGTCGGGTCGAGCGCGTGTTGCACTCCGACAGGGACGGATGGACGACGCCCATCGGTTGCTCGACGACGCCCGGGCGCGCTTCGTCGAGCTGGGCGCCGACGGCATGATCGTCGACACCGACCTGCGTCGAGCGGAGGTCTTCATCGACGAGCGCCGCTTCGACGAGGCGCTCGAGCTGCTCGATGGGCTCGTACCCGAGGTGCAGGGCGTGGCGTTGCTGCCGATCACGCTGGCCCGACTGCGCGGGTGGGCGTTGCGGGGCGCCGGCGACGAGACGGGGGGCCGGGCGTCGTTCGAGGAGGCGTTGGCCGCGGCGGTACGTGACGGCGTGCCGTTCGACGAGGCCCGCTGTCTCCACGCGCTCGGCCGCAGTGAGGAGGCCGGTGCGTTGTTCGACCGCTTGGGAGTATTGTCACGGCCGACGACGTGACCGAGTGGGTGGGGGCACCGCTGCGAGGCGCGCGCGTTGTGTGCCGACCAGCACGCGGTCTCCGTGACGTGCGCACGGTTCGTCGGCGCTGATTCCGGGACGATCGACGCACCAGACCACCGACCGCTCGACGGTCGACCAGCAAGGAGAAGCAGCCATGCATTCCACATCGATCACCACGCGCCGACGGGTCCACACCCGTGGACCGACGCATCGACCGCGGGCGAGAGCCGGCAGCGCGCTCGCCGTCGCCGTCGCACTGCTGCTGTCGGCGTGCGGCTCCTCGGACGAGAGCACCGACGACCCGGAGGCCGCACCGACATCGATCGCATCGACCGCCACCACGGCCGCCGTGGCGACGACCGAGGCGACCGACGAATCCACGGACACCGTCTCCACGACGGAGCCCGAAGCCGCGGTGCCCGAGGGCCCGACCGTGTCGGCACGGCCAGGAGACGCGCTCCTGGCGTCGAGCCCGGACGGCGACTTCACCCCGATCGACGACGGACCCGAACCGGTCGAGGCCGGCAACGTCGTTCGCACCGTCGAGCTGCCGGCCTCGGCCGAGATCTCGTGGACCGACGGCGCATTGACGCGGCTGCAGTCCTCGACCGACTTCGAGGTGCTCAGTGTGCCCGCCGGTGCGGGGGCCTCGGTGGGCGGCCGTCTGATCGCCGGAACGATCTGGCATCGCGTGTCGGGCGAGGCCGCCGTGGACACGCTGACCGTCGAGACGCCACTCGGGACGGCCACGGCGGGTGCCGGACCGAGCGCGCTCGTCGTCAGCTGCAATGAGCTGGGCACGGTGCTGACGTGCGGATTCGGTGTCGTGGAGGGTTCGCTCCTCCTGACGAGCACCAGCGGGAACGAGATCACCGTCGAGGCGGGCAAGAGCGTCAGTCTGCGCGATGGCGCCGAACCGCTCTCGCTGCCGCTGGTACCGCGGCCTCCGAGCGTGGAGATGAACCTCGCCCTGGACGAGCGGGCAGGTTTCGACGTCGTGGAGGATCCGAACGCGATCGCGCCGGCGAACTGCGTGATGAACGGCTCGACGGGCGGCGGCTGGCCGGCGACGTTCACGGACGCACCGGTCTCCCGGGGCGTGTACATCTTGAACGGAGAGCCCGCCGGATTCAGCTTCGGCTATCGAACCCCGGGCGACCCGCTCGAGATCAGCATCAACCCGTCCGGTGTCACCTTCTTCGGTGAGGCAGGCAGCGTCAGCACGAGCGTCAACGACGGAGGAACCTACGACTTCGCACCCGACGGGACGCGAGCTCGGGTGGTGGACGACCGTCCGGGCCAGCTCGACATCCCGGCTGCGATCGTCGACGTGACGATCGAGTGTGATGCACCGGCCTGAGCCGATGCCCCGTTGACATCTGCAGGCGTCCCCGGCTCATCGGCCGGGGACGTCAGCGGATCCGGGGCAGGCGCGGTGGATCCATCACCTCGATGCGGCCACGTCGGAGTTCGATCACCCCGGCGGCCACGAGTGGCTGCAGCGCCCGGTTGGCGGTCGGCCGCGTGGTGCCGGCCAGCGAGGCCAGGTCTTCCTGAGTCAGCGGGATGGTGACGGTCTCGACGCCATCGACCTCGAAGCTGTCGACCAGACGGGCGAGCTGTTTCAGGACTCGGTCGTCGGCGGGCAGGGTGTGGGCGTCGGTGACCTGGTCGGACAGTCGCCGTACCTGCGCCGCGAGCGCATGGACGAGCACCTCGGTGACCGATGGGTGCCGCTGGCGTAGATCGTTGAATTCCGCGCGGCGCAGCATCAGCGTCTCCACGTCTCCGACGGAGACTGCGGACGCGGTCCGGCGGTTGTCGGGTGACAGCAGCGCCTGCTCACCGAATGCATCGCCGGGTTCGAGGAGGTCGAAGGTGAGTTGGTCGCCTCGGGACGAGACGACGCGGATCGCCACGTGGCCCTTGTCCAGGAAGTGGAGACTGTCGCCGGGATCGCCCTGATGGAACAGTGTGTCGCCGTTGCGGAAGCGGCGTCGGACCGCGGTCTTGAGCACCTCGCGCATCTCGTCACCGGAGAGTCCCTCGAGCATCGCCCACCCCACGTGCGCATTGTCGCACTCGGCGACACCCGGGTTGTGCGTCGGACGGATTTCGTGGGCTGCGGAATCTGACACGATGTGTGCCGACGCGCACGCAACAGCCGTGGCCGACGCCACGGTTGGCCGGCGCGTTTCCGGGAACACACCGACACCGAGGCCCGCGGCCGCGTGCGACTCTGAGTTGTCCCACGCGGGAACTGAGCAAGTCCCTCGGCTCGCTCGACGGTTGATGTTTGGATGGCGACTCGACGGCTTCGAGTGAATTCGCCGAGCCCTTCAGGACGCCAGCAGTCGTGACGCTCCCTGACGTGGGCGGTCGATCGAGGATCCGGTCCAGTAGACGACGCCGTCGGGTCGGGTCCAGGTGACGACCCGGTCGGGGGTCATCGTGAGGATCCAGCCGCCTTCGTGCACGAGATGATGGTGCCGCTCGCAGAGCGGCACCAGATTGTCGATGTCGGTGAGCCCGTTGTGTTCCCACCACCACCTGACGTGATGGATCCGACACGCCGAGAACCCAACCGTGCAGTCCGGGTGAGCGCACGTGCGATGCATCGCCCGCAACCCCCGACGTTGAGCCCGGTTCGCGGTGCGCTCAGAACGTCCGACATCGAGCACTTCGCCATCACCGCCCAACACCACGGGCACGATCTCGGCGTCGCAGCACATCCGCCGCACGGTCGACACCGGCAACGGCACACCGTTGTCGGTTTCGCAGATCCCGCCGTCGTGCAGCCCGTGCTTCGAGCACGTCGAGTTCGACGAGCACGAGCACCTCGGGCACCCGCGGCAGGCGCTCTCGCCCACCGCGTCGGGTGGGTCGACCCGCTTCACCCGTCGCAGCATCGGCCGGAACGTCCGGCGTCGTCGTCGTCGAAGGTCCGTCACCGGCGACCGCCTCGACGAACGCGTTGACCTGCAACTGGCTCCACGCGGTACCGGCGTTGCCGTCGGCGTTGCGCAGCCGAGCGGTGTAGGCATCGACGACGCCCCACAGCTTGGCGTCGCGCACCGGGTCGAGCTCGAGATGCGTGTGACCCATCCCGGTGATCCGATCGACCCAATGCTTCACGTTCGACGCCTTGCGTTGCGCATCGAGCTCATCAGCATCAGACCCGGTCCGCGAGTTCGCCACGACCCGCCGCGCCAACTCGCGACACCGACGAGCAAACGCATCGACGCCCTCACCCGCAGCCGCGAGCAACAGATCCGCACGGTGGTCGTCGAACTCGGCGCGCTGCGCGTCGTTCAACGCCTTGCGGGCCCCGGCAAGCGCATCGAGATGCCCTGCTGAGACCTCACCATCGTTCAACGCGTCCTTCGAAACCCGGCATCGCATCGCACGCCACCGAACGCGCCGCAATCGCCGCGCTCTGCTCGCTGGATCGTTTCCCGGCCCGATTGAACATCGAGCCGGGCGGCTCCGCACGGCCCTCGTCGGCGAGTTCCCGCGATCTCCGGGCACACCGGACGTCGAAGCCATCGAGCATGGCCCGCACCCGGCTCGCCGAAGCGACCAGCTCAGCCAACTCGTCGCGTTCGACGACGTCGGGATCGGCTGCGAGCACCGCCTCGAAGGCGTCTCGCAGTTGGTCGGTGTTCATGTTCAGTCCTCCAGTCGAATCCGTGATTCAGCGGAGGGGGAGTCGGTACAGATCAGT
>CAVQWE010000003.1:0-494633 GCA_963717385.1 Ilumatobacteraceae bacterium | reverse complement strand
TGCGCGGGCGCCACACCTGCCTCTGTTCGGTTGCGGAACACCGTGGCCATGGGCACCTCCTCGACCTCGGTCACCAGTGTGGTGATTCCCGGATGTCTCGATCAGCTCTCGTGGAGCTGAGCCGGTACCGGTGTTCCTGCGTCGTCGCCAGCGTGCGGGAACATGATCTGGCCGGCGAGCACCTTGGAGACGTCGGAGACCTGCTCGGAGATCAGCACCATGATGTCGTCGAGCGAGACGATCCCGACCACTCGGTCGTGGTCGACGATCGGAACGCGTCGAACCGCATGATCACGGAACACGTGAAGCAGGGCATCGAGGTCGTGACCAGCATCCAAGGCGATGATGCCCATGGTCATCAGACCATCGATCCTCCCATCCATCGGATACTGGTGCGCGACTCCGCGGGTGACGATGTCGCGATCGGTCACGATGCCGACCGGGGTGAGTCCATCGACGACGATCACACAACCGACGCCCGAACTCGCCATCAACGTGGCGGTGTCCGTGACGGTGGCGTCACCACCGATCACGACGGGTTCTCGTACGGCAAGTTCTGAAACGTTCATTGCGACTCCTTCTCAGCCCCGGTCAGATGTTCGACGCGGCAGTCGACTCCGGGGAACAGCAAGGTGGCACGACCGGTGTCGTCCCACCGGACCAGGTACGGGGGTCCACCGTCGGCACCGCGCACCTCCTCCACCTTGCCCTTACGACGAGGCAGACCGATCCGGTGACCCTCGATGATCAATTGGTCCCCAACATTGGCGAACATGTGCAGCCCCCCTTTCAGGGTGATCGATACTTCGAGTTCGATCGTCTCAGGGGCCCACCGGATGGGGTAGGGGCCAACGTCCTCGGCCCGCGCGAACTCGGTGACGTCCGGCCCTGGTCGCTGGAGGACGATCGTTCGAAGCTGGAGCCATGGAGAGCTTTCAACCACATGCTTGGACCCTCAGGTTCGAGACCCGTGAAGACAACGACCATTGCGACATGGTCGTGCACCTCGACGCTGGTGATCGGTCGCTGTCCGGCCACGGACGGTCCCGTCGCAATCCCAGCGACCCTGCGATGCCCCAGGTGGGAGAGGAGCTGGCCGCAGCGCGAGCGCTGCACGACCTGGCCAGGCACCTGACCGACGACGCGTGGGCGATGATCGAGTCGTACCCGCCGACAAGCGCCTGATCCGCCCGCCGAGACTGCCATTCGCCTGAGCAACGGGACCTGTCCCGCATCAGACGGTCGATCGCGAGGAGGTGCCGCCCGTGAAACCAACATGGTTGACATGTGGAGCAGCCGCAGCGCTGCTGGTGGGCGCTGCCAGTTGCGGGGGGCCGTACCTGCATGCAGTGGACGACGGAACCTATGGCGCCCTGATCCCGACGACCGAGCAGTGGGCCGACGCAGGGTCGGAGGCGATCCCGGGCGGATTCGCCGCTCTCAGCGCCGACGGCTCGGAGCGTGTGGTGGTGCGGATCGAGGGCGACACGGTGAGTTTCGAGTTGGACGGGGAGACCGCTGCGACCCGGACGGTGGTGGAACGCCGCGCCATCTCGGACCGTGAGGGCTCGGGCCCGTTCAAGGCCGAGACCCAGGTCCTGGCGCTGGGCGACGAGCCGTTGATCCTGGGCTCGTTGAGCGTGAGCGAGCCGGTGATCTGGTACGCCGGCGGCTACGAGAGCACCACGGTGGTCGCGATCAAACCGTGGGACCCCGAAGAACGTGGTCCGATCGTGCAGTGCGCTGCCGAGGACGAGCAGTGCCTGGAGTTGCCGGTCGGCGAGACGCTGGTGGGGAACCCCATCGGCGAGTACACCGACATGAACGAGCCAGGTTCCGACGCAGAACCCGGTGAGCCGCATCCGGGTGACCGCCACGGACATCGTGTACACCCTCGACACCGGGGAGGAAGTTCGCGTCGGCCGAGACGAGGAGGCCCTTGTCCGGGCGTGCGCACTCCGGGAGTCGTCGGTGTGGCCGGTCCCAGCCGAGGTTGTTGTCGGCCTCGACGACCCCGTGCTCGCGGAGACCAGCTGTCCCCTGCCGTCCGGCGAGCCACCCAGCCTGACCGTCATGGAACGGGGCGCGCTGCCAGTGCTTGCGCCGCTGGCACCGCAGTGGGGAGGGCAGTGGTGCCAGCCCGGGCCAGGCTGTCTGTGGTTTCTCGACGAGGAAGGCGGCGACGGCTGAGAGCCGAACAGCGAGGCCCGATCCGTCGGGACGTTCTTCCCTACACGGGAGATACTCGTGCCGCCATACTCGGTGTAGGAGCCGTTCTCGTCGATGCGGGCTGGGCGACGGGAACCTTGGCGTTCGTTTCTGCATCCGTGCGGAGCCGTTGAGTTCTCGACGCGCTGGCAGCGCGCAGTCGCTACACCGCAGATCGTCATCGAGACGAACACCCAGCAGGTCGCTGAATCGGAAGGGGCACACAACATCATGACAACGATCGTGGTACCACTCGATGGCTCGGTGTTCGCCGAGCGGGCGATTCGGCCGGCGTGTTCACTCGCTGCCCGTCTCGAGCAGGCGCGGGTGCTGCTCGTGAGCTGCACCCCCGACGACATCGACGCTGCCCAGCAGGAGCTGGACGATCGCGCGTCGCTGTACTCCGAGGTCGTCGACATCGAGACTCGAGTCGTGGGCAGCGGCGATCCGGCGGAGGTGATCCTGGCGATCACCGCGACGGAACCCGACGGGATGCTCTGCATGGCCACCCACGGAAAGGGCGGTATCCGGGCCGCTGCTGTTGGGAAGCGTCTCGACCGAGGTCGTCTGTCGATCGACACAGCCACTCGTGCTCGTTGGTCCGAGTTGCAGGACCACACTCTTGCGGGGCGAACGAGGCCGATTGCTGGTGTGCTCGGATGGCTCGACCTTGTCCGACAGCGTCATCCCCATCGCGGCGACGTGGTGTGATCGACTCCGGCTCGAGCCATGGTTGACCGAAGTGGTGGGGCCCGACGAGGACCCAGAGCCTGCTGATCGACCTCACCCCAACCGAGAAGTCGAAGCTGCGAAGGAGCGCCTGGCCGCGCTGGCGACACGACTGCACACCTCGGCCCATGATGCGAGAACCAGAGTCCTCCACGGTGATTCGAGCAGCTCGATCACCAGGTTCGCTGAGCGTCTTCCCGCTGCGCTGATCGCTCTCGCAACTCACGGCCGCAGCGGGCTCACACGCATCACCATGGGCAGCGTCGCCACCGACGTCGTCCGCCAGGCCCCGTGTCCGGTCCTGATCACACGTCCGCCGGACGGCACAGCACGCGCCGGCGAATGACCACGCACGACTCGACTGAAGGAGAAGATCCCGGGCCGAATCACTGATGGCTGGCGATTCGTTCGGCCATCGCTTCGAGAAGCGCCGAGGGAGCAGCACCGGCATCGTCGAGGGCGTCGAGGAACACCTCGCCGGGGATCTGCCACACCGTCGTCGGTTCGACCGTCGTGACGGTGGCCGTCCGGGCCCGCTCCTCGATCAACCCGATCTCGCCGAACCAATCGTCCGCACCCACAGCGCCGACCTCGACCCCGTCGCGGGTGGCGACCAACTCCCCCACCCTCGACACATAGAGATCGTCGGCCGGCTCGCCCTGCGCGATCACCACCACGCCGGCCGGGAGGTCACGCTCGACCATCTCGCCGGCGATGCGGTCGAGGGAAGGTCCGGACGCACCCTCGAAGATCGCCAAACCGCGGAGCACGTCCACCAGCGGTGACAGTTCGCGCTGCCGGCTGGCAGACAACCGACCGATCGTGACCAGCGGCCAGACCACCGCAGCGCCAACGACAGCAACCACGGACGCGACGACGATCAGTGCACCTTCGACGCCGAGGGCTACAACGAGCCCAGGCGCCACCAACGCTCCCAGCAGCTTGCCGGTGTTCGAAGCGCCGTTGATCGCGCCGAACACACGTCCGAGCGCCGACGGCGGAGTGATTCGTTGAACGGTCACGACGACCACCACTTCGAACACGACCATCCCGACCCCGACCATCACCAGCACGGCGCTCGCCGCGAACGTGGTCGTGATGACGGCGAGCATCGCAGTCGGCACAGCGGTGACGAGGAGCGCGAACACGATCGGACGGACCGGGCTCACGGAGTCGGCCGACCGAGCGGCGATCGGCATGGCGAGCAACGCTCCGAGACCCACCGCCCCGCTCAACACACCGACTTGTTCGACGTCAACACCCAACTGGTCGCGCACCACGTAGACGTAGAGGATCATCTCGGCACCGCGCGCGAAGCTCACGACACCGATGAGTGCCACGAGCGGTGTCAACACCCGGATCGAACGCATTGCACGAATCCCGTCGATCGATGCCGCGAGCGGATTCGCTCCGCCGCTCGGGCGGGTCCGGTCGGATCGGACACGCTTCGACCGGTCGGGGATCCCTCGAACCGCCGCCAGCAACGTAGCGGAGATGGCGAGCGACACCGCGTTCAGGCCGAGTCCCAGCGCCGGCGACGACGCGGCGACGGGGACAGCCACCAGCGGACCGACGAAGGTCATGATCTGACGCAGGGTGCTCAGGACCGCGTTCGCCCCGGCGAGGTGGCGCTCCCCGGCGACACCCGGAACGATCGATGAGAGCGCCGGTCGAATCGGAGCGGCAACGACGTAGGAGAGCGAGATGAGAACGAGCACGACGACAGGCGGACCATCGAGCGCGACCACGACGGCCACTACGGCCAGGATCACCGCCCGTGAGAACTCGGTCGAGACCACCAGCAACCGCACGCTGCTGCGGTCGACCAGGGATCCGGCCGGGAGGCTGAGGAACGCCCGCGGGGCGAGACGAGCGACGACGGCGAGCGTCAGCCACAGCCCGAATCTCGGTTGATCGGACAGAAACACGACGAGAGAAACCCACAAGATGCCGTCGCCGATGCCCGACACGACCTCGGCGCCGTAGAGCTTTCGAGCCCACCGTTGCGAAGTGTCGATGCCAGGCCGGTCCGGGCTCTGCTCCCATCATCAACGCTCATACGTCGCCGCAGTCTGCCACGCTGGTCTCCGCAGGCATTCGACGGGTCACACCCCAGTAGGTTCAGTCGATGGTGGTGGGGCGGGTGGGGCTCGAACCCACGACCCACGGATCATGAGTCGCCTCGGCGCCGTCCGCCCGGCACCAAATCGTGCCATCTAGCAGGGTGTCTTCCCGGCCGCGGATCGTCTGGTGCCATTCGGTAGCGGTGCGTAGTGCCGTGTTTGTTGGATGGATCGTTGCACTTTCTCGCCGGCGGGCGCTCGATCAGCTCGCCCACCGCACGCGCCGAGAGGTCGACGAAATCGTGTCGCCCGCCATCGCGATCGCGCAGCTCGACGAGGAGGTCCAGCGGTCCTGCGTCGGTCATCCACGAGCAGATACTCCACGCCGTGTCGGTCGAGCGTCTCGAAGACCCGATCAGGATCGAATTGGTCGCTCGACCAGTCAGCCACGAGCCGCAGCTGAGGTGCGCTTCGCGTTGATCTCGTCGAGGAACGCAATCACCTTGTCGGGCGTGTCGAGCCGTCGCCCATCTGTTGGCGGACGATCCCCTGCGAGATCCCGAGCGCTTTCGCAGCGACCGACAGAACGGGCTTCCATGAACAGCGTACCCACGCCAGCTCAGCCCGAAGTTGGCTTCGACCGCGAGGCCGGATCACCGGTCTCGGATCAGCAAGGGCAATACCGAGTCGACCAACGGCGGCGGACCTCGGGTCACGACGGCGACGCCGGCGATGTGGGTGGCCCGCATCGATTGGTCAGCGATCGCAAGCTCCCGCGGAGGTTTGAGGAAGCCGCCGTCAGGGCCGCGATTATCGAGCACTGCACTTGGGCCTGACCACGATGGCCGGACAGGCAGCCTGCGAGGATGGTGGGGTGGAGACACGTCAACTCCTGGTGATCCGACACGGCCAGACGGAGTGGTCGCGCACCGGGCTGCACACCGGCCGGACCGACATCGCACTCACCGACGTCGGCCGCGACGAGGCACGAGCAGCCGCACGAACCCTGGATGGATGGCGCCTCAAGCGCGTGACACGAGCCCGCTCCGGCGTGCCCGCGAGACGGCGGAGCTCGTCGACCCTGCCTGCGGCGTGACGATCGACCACGATCTGGTCGAGTGGGACTACGGCGACTACGAGGGCGAATCCACCCCGCAAACGCGCGAGCGTGTGCCGGACTGGTCGGTCTGGACCCATCCGATCCTCGGTGGCGAATCGGTCGACGCTGTCGGTCGACGCGCCGACCATTTCCTGGAGCGGTTCGATCGGGACATTACCGACGGCAACGGTGTGGTGTTCGCGCACGGCCACCTCCTCGCAATCCTCATCGCCAGATGGTGCGGGCTCCCTGCGGTCGAGGGTCGCCGGTTCGCGCTGGCGACAGCAACGGTCAGTCTGTTGGGCCAGCACCGCGAGGACCGGGTGATCCGGGCGCTGAATCACCGCGTCGGTGACGTCCTCGATCCGCCTTTCCGCACCTGACCGCGTCCGACAGGTCGCTGACGACGATGACCCCACGACAACAAGGACGAAGCCGCGGGGCGCTCGATGTCCGGCTGAGGAGGTCTCAGATTCGCAGTCAACGCCTGGCGCTCAAGGTCGACCCGAGGGTCTCGCTACGCATCAGTCGGATTGGAACGAGCTCTCGGTCAAGTCAGAGCGAGACCCCGAGTGGGCGCGCACCATGGTCGCCGCGGCTGTCGAAGCCAACCGTGCAACTGCGCCGAGCGGTCCGCCTCCCGAAGGGGAAGAACCCATACACCTCCGCCGCGAGAACGAACCAACCCCGCATGTCCTGCACGCTCTCTTCCGAACAATGATTTGTCGCAGCGTGTTTCCGACTACCGGCACGCCAACAGTTCGGCTCGTTCGATGAATGTTGGATTTCCAGAGATTTCGTCGAGTTCATGTCGGCTGAGATCCACATCATCCCTGCTAGATGATGGTGGGGCGGGTGGGGCTCGAACCCACGACCCACGGATTATGAGTCCGCTGCTCTAACCGACTGAGCTACCGCCCCGAGACCGGGTGACCGCCCAACCTAGCGATCGGCAACACTGTGGCCATGGCTACCAACCCGACCCGACTGAGCGAACATCCGATCCACCTCGGGCTCGGAGCGACCGCCGAGATCGAACCGGAGTTCACCGGTGAGATGGAGTGGTACGGCCAGCTACAGCGCCCGCCACGCCGCCGACGGAGCCGAAGGGCGCCTCGTCACCACCCATCAGTTCGATGCGGACTGGGATTCATGGGAGATGCACCCGACCGGCAGCGAGGTCGTCGTGTGCCTCGTCGGATCGATGACGCTGCACCAGGAGACTCCCGACGGCGAGCACCGCACGGTGAGCCTGGACGCTGGCGAGTACGTCATCAACGATCCGGGTGTCTGGCACACCGCAGATGTCGCCAGTCGTGTGTCGGCGTTGTTCATCACCGCCGGAGACGGCACCCAACACCGGCCCCGTTGATGCAACACCCGGGGACGTGACCGCTCAGGCTTCGAGTGCGGTCTTGAGACGTCCGAGCGTGGCGTCCATCCCTTTGACCATGCTCGCGGACCGACGCATCACGGTCTCGTAGAGAAATTTCTTCGCGCCGGTAGGGGGCGCAAACGAGAACGATTCGGTGACCACGGTCGAGCCGTCACGAGCCTCGAAGTCGTAGCGCCATGTCGAGTAGCCCTCAGCGACGAACTCGAACACCGTCGCCGGCTCATAGGCCGTGACCTCCGACGACGTCGTCCACCGCTTGAGCGTGAGCGGGCCGACCTTGGCCACGTTGTCGCCGCTGAACACCGCACCAACGCTGGGGCCGTCGACTCCGTCGGCCCACCGGCATGCCACACATTCGGGGCTCCACTCCCCCATTCGCGTGATGTCCGTGATTGCATCGAACACGTCGGCGACCGGTCGATCGATCGTGATCGAGGCCGAGCCGGTGAGGTTGGGCACAGTGGAGGGCATCCCGCAGTGTGGCACACCGACCGAGACCGACTGCGTGGGGCTCTCAGTCGTCGGGCATGGTGACGGTCTGGCCGACGACGGTGCCGCCGTCGATGACGAACTCGTGTCCAGTCGAGTACGTGGCTTCCTGCAAGATGAACAGCAACATGGCCGTGACCTCTTCGGGCTCGCCGATCCGAGCGATGGGCTGCGTTGCCACCATCGCCAGGTCGAGGCCGTCGGTCATCGGTGTGCGAATCGGCCCCGGGTGGATCGAGTTGACGCGGATGTTGTCCGGGCCGAGCTCGATCGCCGCAGTTTTCGTGAGGCCACGCACTCCCCACTTGCTCGCCACGTAGGCGCCGAGGTTGGCGTATCCCTGCAACCCTGCCGTGGACGAGATGTTGACGATCGCACCCCCGTTCGCCTGCTTCATCGACGGCACCACCGCATGCATCCCGAGGAACACCCCGGTGAGGTTGATGTCGATCGCCCGCTGCCACTCGCTCGGGGCGAGTGTCTCGATCGGACTGAAAACCACGATGCCAGCGTTGTTGACCAGCACCTTCACTGGCCCCCAGGCCTCTTCGGCCTGAGCGACCACCGTCTCCCACCCATCGGCATCGGTGACGTCGAGGTGGCGGTACATCACCGAGTCGCCGAGTTCGTCGGCGAGGGCCTGGCCTTGGGCATCGAGCACGTCGGTCGCCACCACCTTTGCGCCAGCGCGAGCGAGGCCTCGGACGTGTTCGGCGCCCATTCCCCGTGCTGCTCCGGTGACGATCGCAACCGCTCCATCCAATGACATCGACATGGCTCTGTCCTCCTGTTCGTGGGTGTTCCCCGCTTACACCCACGATCTCAGAAACCATCGGGTCCGTCCACGGACAGAGGTCATGTTCTCCGAGAACGAGAAACGGACCCCCGATCGCTCGAGGGTCCGTCTCCTGTGCTCCGGGAGCAGGGCTCGAACCTGCGACAAGATGCATTAACAGTCCCTGCTCTGCCAGCTGAGCTATCCCGGAAGAACGAACAAAGACGTTACCGCCTCGATCCATCGCCATCACACGTCGATGTGTCAACGTGCACGAGTACAGCACCGTTGCGCACCCCGTTCGATGTTTGGCACGGCGCCGAGCCCAACTCGCCCTGCAGCGTCCACGACTGGCGCACGACGTCCGCCGGACGTCGGCTACTCGACTTCGAGGAACTCTCGCAGACGCTGCGAGCGCTGCGGGTGACGCAACTTCGCGAGCGTTTTCGCCTCGATCTGGCGAATGCGTTCGCGGGTCACCCCGAACTCCTTGCCGACCTCTTCGAGCGTCTTCGCACGGCCACCATCGAGACCGAAGCGGAGCCGGACGATCTCCTGCTCACGATCGGACAGTTCGTCGAGCACCTCGCCGACGGCGTCATGGAGCATCGTGCGGGTGGCGGCGTCGGCCGGGCTGTCGACCGAACTGTCCTCGATGAAATCACCCAGGTTCGATTCGTCCTCCTCGCCCACCGGCGAGTCGAGCGACAACAGGTCGAGCGAGTACCGCAGCAGCTCGCGAACCCGGTCGGGTTCGAGCTGCACCCGCTGGGCGATCTCGTCAACCGTCGGCTCGCGTTCGAGCTCCTGATGCATCTGGCGTTTCGCGCGGGTGACACGGTTCATGTGCTCGACCATGTGGACCGGGATACGGATGGTGCGTGCCTGGTCGGCGATCGACCGGGTGATCGCCTGGCGGATCCACCAGGTCGCGTACGTCGAGAACTTGAAGCCCTTGGTGTGATCGAACTTGTCGACCGCTCGCATCAGCCCGAGGTTGCCCTCCTGGATCAGGTCGAGCAGCTGCATCCCCCGACCCGAGTACCGCTTGGCGATGCTGACCACCAGACGCAGGTTCGCTTGGGTCAGTTCGCTCTTGGCACGCTCGCCACGGCTGACTGCGCGGAGGAGCATCCGTTCCTCACCCGCTTCGAGTACCGGCGACTCATCGAGCGCATCGATCCGTGCTGCAGCGATCTTGCCCTCCTCGATCAGCTGTGCGAGGCGTCGCTCGTCTTCGACCGTGAGGAGATCGACCTGACCGATTTCGCGGAGGTACATGCGCACCGTGTCGGAGGTGCTGTTGTCGCCTTTCGGGCCCGTCTTGCGGGTGCGCCGGCCCCGACCGCGGCTGAGCAGTTCTTCATCGTGATCGGCAGCGCCCGTGGCCCGCCCGTCTTCGACGACCACTCGTCGGCTGCCGGCGGCCGGTGTGTCGTCGGCGATGTGGTCGACCTCGTCGTCGATCTCGATGCCGTGACCCGCCATGGTCGTCTGGACCTGAGCGAGCACATCGCCCGACAACTCGATGTGGCGCAACACGTGGGCGACATCCTCTGCGTGGATGGCGCCGGACTTCCGCCCCCGAGCGACCAAGTCGGCCCACTCATGCGCGTCGACCCCGAGGAACGGGACGGCATCACCCTCAGAAGCCTGCGTGGCGCGCGTCTGCCGGCGAGACACCGGGCGCCGGATCAGGCCCCACCGTTGCGTTCCCCTGATCGTCGATCAAGCCAACCTAGCAATGACTCCGCAGCAGCCATGGCTCGCGATCGGTCGGTGTCGTTCAGCGCATCGATGTCGAGCCGGGCGGTACGGTCCTCGTCCATCGCCGCCGGGTCGCTCAACCTGGCGTGCGAGTGGAGCTCACGGCGCGCTGCTGCGCCGATCAGGGTGCGCGCCTCGACATCGGGTTGCAGGTTGAGATCGGCGACCGCCGCCCGTTCCAGCACGTCACGGGCGTCTGGCGCCGCAACGCCGAGGGCGACTTGGAGGTCGCCGGCCGCCTCGGCCATCGCAACGAACGCCATCCGGTTGGCGTCGTCGTCGAAGAGTTGCTCGATGAGCCAAGGGGCGATCTCGTCCCAGTCCTGCACCAACAGCACGAGGGCGGCGAACTCGGCGTTCTCCATCGGGCCACGCGATCGCTTCGCTGCCACCTGGATCGCCGGGCGACGCGACCCGCGCTCGGCGATCTGCACGAGATCGCCGACCGGCAACCCGACCTTGGTCGCCACCTCGCCTGCGTACAGCTTGCGCACATTCGGGTTCGGGTGCTCGTTGACCACCGCCATCGCCTCTTCGGCGAGCCGGGCCCGGTGCTCGGGAGAGTCGAGTGGGCGGGCATTCAGGGTGCGTTGGAGCCGGAACCCGAGGAACGGCACCGCAGTCTCGACCGCCCGTTGGAGCGACTCGGGGTCGCTCTGGGCAAGGTCGCCGGGATCCTTTCCCGGCGGGAGGCGGGCCACCGACACCTCCACTGCGTGCGCCTGCTCCCATTCGTAGAAGCGTGCGGCCGCACCCTGGCCGGCGGCGTCGGCGTCGAACGCGAGCACCACACGGCTGGCGTACCGTTTGAGCAGCCGGACGTGTTCCTCGGTGAGTGCGGTGCCACACGTGGCGACCGCTCGTGCCACACCGGCGCGATGGAACCCGATGACATCGGTGTACCCCTCGCACACCACGACCTGGTCGTGCTTGGCGATGTCGGCCTTGGCCCAGTTCAAGCCGTACAGCACCTTCGACTTGGTGTAGATCGGCGTCTCGGAGCTGTTCTTGTACTTGGCGGGGTCGTCGGAGCCCGGAAGGATCCGCCCACCGAACGCGAGCGCTTCGCCCGAGTCGGAGAAGATCGGGAACATCACGCGTCCCCGAAACGAGTCCTGCATCTTGTTGCGCTTGTTCCGGAACGACAGCCCCACCGCCTGCATCACATCAGGCGATGCACCCAGCCCGCGCGACAACTGATCCCAGTCGTCCGGGGCCCAGCCGAGCTTGAACTGGCGAGCAACATCGCCGGCGAGGCCACGTCGGCGCAGGTAGTCACGCGCCGCACGAGCGTCGGGGTCGGTGAGCAAGCGCTGGTGATACCACTCGACCGCCTCGTTCATCGCCTCGACCAACTGCTTGCGCCGTGCGCGCTCCTTCGATTGGCCGGTCGTGGTGTAGTTGAGCTGGATGCCGGCCTTGGCTGCGAGATGCTCGACAGCGCCTGGAAAGTCGAGGTGCTCGATCTCCTGGATGAACGTGAAGACGTCACCGCCCTTGTCGCATCCGAAACACTTGTAGCGGCCGGTCTCCTCGCGAACGTTGAACGAGCCGCTCTTCTCCGCGTGGAACGGGCACAGCCCGACCCAGTTGCGGCCGACGCGCTTCAGCGCGACGTACTGCTGCACCGTGTCGACGATCGACACCGTCGACCGCAGCCGTTCGATGTCTTCGTCGACGATCCCCATGCCGAGGTCAATGTAGTGCCCCGAACGTCACAGAACGCCGAGACGATCGTGGTTCCCAGCGCCCTGGGCGCTGGGAACCACGATGGTCGTCAGTTGCCGGCGGCGATGATCGACTGTGCGGCCGACAGACGAGCGATCGGCACTCGGAACGGCGAGCACGACACGTAGTCGAGTCCGGCGTTGTAGAACAGGTCGATCGACTCGGGGTCGCCACCGTGCTCGCCGCACACACCCAACTTCAGGTCGGGCTTGGTGCTGCGGCCACGCTCGGCCCCGATGCGAACCAGGTCGCCAACACCGGTCTGGTCGATCGTGTCGAACGGGTTGCGCTTCAGCAGGCCCTGTTCGAGGTACTGCGGCATCATCCGGCTCTCGACGTCGTCACGGCTGAACCCGAAGGTGAGCTGTGTGAGGTCGTTGGTGCCGAAGCTGAAGAAGTCGGAGACCTCGGCGATCTCGTCGGCACGCAGCGCTGCACGCGGCGTTTCGATCATCGTGCCGATCGTGATCGTGGGCTTCTTCTTCATGCCGGCCAGCGCCTCGTCGACCTCTGCCTGGACCCAGCTGCGAGCCAGCGCCATCTCCTCACGGGTGACGGTGAGCGGGATCATGATCTCGACGATCGGCTTCTTGCCCATCTCGCGGAGCTTGGCAGCAGCCGACAGCAACGCCCGCGCCTGCATCGCATACAGGCCCGGCTTCAGCACGCCGAGGCGTACGCCGCGTGTGCCGATCATCGGGTTGTGCTCGGCCCAGTGTTCGGCGGCGGCGAGCAGCTCCTGCTCCTTCTTGCTCAGGCCCTTCTTCGACCCGGCCTCCTTGATGCGCAGCTCCTCGACCGAGGGGAGGAACTCGTGCAACGGCGGATCGAGCAGGCGGATCGTGACGGGCAGGCCGTCCATCGCCTCGAGGATCTCCATGAAGTCGGCTTCCTGGACGGCGCGCAGCTTCTCGAGTGCGGCCTCCTCCTGCTTCGGCGTCGAGGCGAGGATCATCTCGCGCACGACCGGCAAGCGGTCGGGAGCGAGGAACATGTGCTCGGTGCGGCACAGCCCGATGCCCTCGGCGCCGAGCTCACGGGCGTTGGTCGCGTCCTCGCCGGTGTCCGCGTTGGCGCGAACGCCGAGCTTGCCCTTGCGGACGACGTCGGCCCACTTGAGGATCGTCTCGAACTCGGCGGGTGGTTCGGCGGCGCGGATCTCGAGCGCACCCAGCATGACCTGCCCGGTCGTGCCGTCGAGCGAGATGACGTCGCCCTTGTTGACGACGATGTCGCCGACCGTGAACTGGTCGCCCTTGATCCGGACGTCTTCGGCACCGACGATCGCCGGCGTGCCCCAGCCGCGTGCCACGACGGCAGCGTGACTCACCAGGCCGCCGCGAGCGGTGAGAATTCCCTTCGACGCCATCATGCCGTGGATGTCGTCGGGGCTCGTCTCGTTGCGCACGAGCACGACGTCCTCGCCGCGCTCCTTCGCTGCTGCGGCCTCGTCGGCGGTGAAGTAGACGGCGCCGACGGCGGCGCCCGGTGAGGCGCCGAGGCCCTTGGCGAGCACCTTGCCGGACGTGGCGAACTGCGGGTGCAGCACGGCATCGAGATGCTCGGCCGACACGCGGGTGATGGCCTCTTCACGCGAGATCTTCCACCGGCGCGAACCCGAACCGGTGCCCTTGGTCATGTCGACCGCCATCTTCAGTGCGGCAGCGCCGGTGCGCTTGCCCACGCGGGTCTGCAACATCCAGAGCTTGCCCTGCTCGATGGTGAACTCGGTGTCGCACATGTCGGTGTAGTGCGCTTCGAGTCGCTTGAAGATGTCGAGCAGGTCGGCATGGATCACCGGGAAGTGCTTCTTCATGTGGTCGAGGTCTTCGGTGTTGCGGATGCCCGCCACCACGTCCTCGCCCTGCGCGTTCACCAGGAAGTCGCCGTACGGCTTGTTGTCGCCGGTCGCTGCATTGCGGGTGAAACCAACGCCGGTACCGGAGTTGTCGTCGCGGTTGCCGAACACCATGGTCTGCACGTTCACGGCGGTGCCGAGCTCGTGATCGATCTTCTCGCGCACCCGGTAGGCAATGGCGCGGGCGCCGTTCCAGCTCTTGAACACGGCTTCGACCGCGCCGTCGAGCTGTTCGCGCGGCTTCTGCGGGAACGGCTTGCCGGTCGCCTTCTCGACGATGTCCTTGTAGTCCTCGCACAGCTCCTTGAGCGCCTCGGCGGGGATCAGGTTGTCGAGCTTGGTGCCCGCTTTGTCCTTGGCGGCCTCGAGCGTGTGCTCGAACGGCTCACCGTCGACATCGAGCACGATGCGGCCGTACATGGCGATGAAGCGTCGGTACGAGTCGTAGGCGAACCGCTCGTCGTTGGTCGAATGGGCCAGGCCCTCGACGCTGAGGTCGTTGAGACCGAGGTTGAGGACGGTGTCCATCATGCCCGGCATCGAGAACTTGGCACCCGAGCGCACGCTGACGAGCAGCGGGTCGAATGGGTCACCGAGCTTGCGGCCCATCGACTTCTCGAGCTTGAAGACCTGCTTCGCGATCTCCTCGTCGAGGCCTTCGGGCCAGCCGCCGTGCATGTAGTCGCGGCACGCATCGGTGGAGATCGTGAAGCCCGGCGGCACCGGCAGCTTGAGCACGCTGGTCATCTCGGCCAGGTTGGCGCCCTTGCCTCCCAACAGGTCCTTGTACTCCATCGGAGGGCGGCGGTGCTTGTGATCGAAGGCGTAGACGTATGGCACGTCGAGAGAGTCTACGACCATGAGCCGCCTCCGCCTGAACGATGTCGGAACACGCTCCAGCGCGAGACACCGTCGCCCGAACGGTCGTAGCCTGCAACTCGATGTTCCGGCTGCTCGGGTTCCCCGTCCACGTGCGACCCGGGTTCGTCATGTTCATGGTGCTGATCGTCGTGCTCTACGGCGACGTGTTCGGCCTGTGGCTCGCCGGCTCGCTCGCCGCCTTCACGCTCCTGCACGAACTCGGTCACGCCGTTGCTGCTCGCCGTACCGGCGCCGAGGCCGAGATCTCGCTGAACTTTCTCGCCGGCTACGCGTCCTACGTGCCGTCGCGGCCGCTGTCTCGGGCCGAGCAGATCGGCATCTCGTTCGCTGGTCCCGGCATCCAGATCGCTGTCAGCGTTGCGATCCTGGTCGCTCTCGGCGCCAACCCCTTGGAGCAGCCGTCGTACTCGAACGACCCGGCGCTGCTCGCCATCTGGTGGTCTGGGCCGATCATCGGGTTCTTCAACCTCGTGCCGATCCTGCCGCTCGACGGCGGCAACATCGTGACGAGCGCGCTCGACCGGGTCCTGCCCGACCGCGCCGAGCGGGTGATGATCTGGTTCTCGCTCGTCGTCACCGTTGCCTTCGCCGTGCCTCGCATTCACCAACCGACCGCTATCGCGGCTTCGTCCTCGTCATCGGGTTCGTGCTCGTGATCGCAATTGCAGATGCTCGGCTCGTCGAAGTCCAGAGCCATCGCCCTGGCACGACGCCGACGCGGCACTCGCGGCAGGCAAGACCGCCAAGGCCCGCCGGATCCTGGTCGTCAGCGCTCAGCCACCATCGAGCCCGATCGCCACCGTACCTGCCGGTCACGTTGTCGCCCGATCGGGCTGCGGCGCTGATCGAGCTGCTGCCCGAACCGTGGCCGAGCGGTGACCCGTCGAACGAGTACATCCTCGCCAACCAGCTGATGCGGACTCGGTCGGTTCGAGGACGCCGCCCACTACGCCGCTGAGAGCTTCGCTCGACATCCCCACACGCTCGCGGCCGCCACGGTTGCCCGGGCCGCCGGCGCGCTCGGCGATCAGTCGACCGCGATCGGATGGTTGCAGACCGCAGCCGATGCCGGCACCTCGCCGTCGGGGCTTGCGTCGATCATCGATTCGTCGCCCGAGCTGATCGGCATCCGTCAGCACCCCGACGTCGTTGCGATCCGCCGGGACATCGCCGCCGCCCACGCCATCTGAACCCGAAAACTCCACGGTCCTGTGCGCTGAGCGTCACGATCGGGGGACATTTCGGCTGAGGAGGTCAGCTGGCGTCGAGGTGGGCGGGGGCACGGCCGACATCGTGGCCCCGCTTGATCATCGCCAGCGCGAGATCGCCCGTCGGCGAGACGCTGGTGATCGTGCCGACCTCGTCCCCGTCGACGAGCACCGGGTCGCCGGCTGCGGCGCCCGGCTCGACAGCGACGATTCGGAGCGACTTCGGAGCGTCAGCGCCCCGGCTGTCCATGCGCTCGACCAGTTCCTGGCCGGGGTAGCAGCCCTTGGTGAAGTTCACCGCCACGGGCACCACACCCGTCACCGCCGGGATCGTCTCGCCGGGCACGATCTCGAATCCCATCCTCGGCCATCCGGCGCCGACACGAACGACCTCGTGCTGGTCGGACGGTGTCGCCGACGTGGCAGTCACCGTCGAGATGTCGGCCTGCACACGGATCTTGAACCGGTTCAGCCGGGCAGCCAGGGCCTCGCCGAATCCGGCGTCGGTGTCGAAGTCGAACCGGTCGGCGGACGAACGAGTCACCCGAGCGAGCGACTCGACCTTGCCGGTGGGCTCGAGCACGAGCGTCCACGTCGACGTTCCGATGTCGAGTGTCTGGAGATCCTGGGCGACCTGCGAGTGCAGGTACGTGAGGGCATCAGGCCCCTCCACGATCACGTGGTCGCGGGCAGATTCGTCGATGGCAGCAGGATCGGGGATCACTCTCTCAGTCTGCCGTGGCACACTGCGAACGTCATGACGTACGACGACAACACCAGTGACGGCCGGATCCAAGATCTCGCGAGCCCGAGCAGTCGACAGCCTGCTCGAACTCGTGCGACGAGGAACCCGGCTTGCGTTCGGCACATTGTTCATCGTGACGGTGATCTGCGTCGGAGGATTCGCTCTCGGTATCGCCGCACTGTCCGACGGCATCGAAACCGTCTGGATCATCTTCGGCGGGTTCGCAGCATTCATCGCGATCGGTGCAGCCGGACTCGCAATGTTCCGGCTCTGGGCGATCACCCGCCTCGGCTCGGCGCTCATCAGCGACGTCGAGCGTCTGATCGCCGGCGACCCGCGGTCGGAACGAATCGTGATCGAGACGGTCGAGGCGAGCGATGGTGTCCAGGATCAGAGCGCAACAGTGATGTCGCGCCAGTTCTTCACGATGAGCCAGACCGTGGGCAGCGCCGGCCAATTCGGGGCGCTCGCCATTGCGCTGAAATCGGTGACGACCTTTCCGCTGCTGCTGCTGCTCGCCACCGTGATCACCATCGGTTTCGCTGGCTTGAGTCTGCTGTTCCTGCTCGGCATCGTGCTCTGAACCGCTGACTCCCGAACCCGGGTCTCGGGGATCAGGCGGAGGTGCCGGACTCGCGGCGCGCTGCGGTCATTCGTCGGGCCGCGGGGATCGCCGCGAGCAGCGCAGCGGCCTTGTTGCGGCACTCGAGGTCTTCGTCATCGGGCACTGAATCGGCCACGATGCCGGCACCTGCTTGCAGGCTCGCCGTCGCCCCATCGCCGGTGACGAACATCGTGCGGATGGCGATCGCCGTGTCGAGGTTGCCCGACCAGTCGATGTAGCCGACCACACCAGCGTACGGGCCACGCTTGACCGGCTCGAGCGAATCGATGATCTCCATCGCGCGCACCTTGGGAGCACCCGACACGGTTCCGGCGGGCAGCGTGGCTCGCAGTACGTCGATCGGGCCGAGACCATCGCGGAGTTGGCCCGACACCTGTGACGTCATGTGCATCACGTGGCTGTACCGCTCGAGCGTCATCAGCTCGTCGACGGTGATCGATCCGAATGCGGCGACCCGCCCGACATCGTTGCGAGCGAGGTCGACCAGCATCACGTGTTCGGCGCGTTCTTTGGGATGCTCGATCAGCTCGGCGGCCATCATGCGATCGTGTTCGTCGGTGCGGCCCCGACGTCGGGTGCCCGCAATCGGCCGTGACACCACTTTGCGACCCAACAACTGCACCATCGGCTCGGGTGACGACCCGACGATCGTGAGCTCGGGATGGCGCACGAAGTACATGTACGGCGACGGATTCACCTGCCGGAGCACGCGATACACGTCGAAGGGGTCGGCATCGAGGTCGAGGTCGTAGCGCTGGGCCAACACCACCTGGAAGATGTCGCCGGCGACCACGTGTTCCTTGGCCACCTCGACTGCACGTTGGTACATCCCGTTGGGCATCGACGACTCGAGTTCGGGCAGCTCATCGGCCGCCGACGGCGGCTCGACCGGCGTGTACGGCAGCGGTTTCGCGAGATCCGCCACCGTTTGGCGCACTCGTTCGAGCGCAGCGTCGTAGGCCTCGTCGAGCTGGGCCGCGTCGAGGCCCAGCGTCGGCACGCTCTCGATCAGGTACACGCGCTGGCGCCAGTGGTCGAACGCCGCCAGCGAGCCGATCACCGACATCACCGCATCGGGGTAGCCGCGATCGTCGGCGGGCATGCCGGGAAGGTGCTCGACCTCGCGGATCACGTCGTAGCCGAGGAATCCCATGATGCCGCCGTGCAGCGGCGGGAGGTCGTCGAACTGGGGGCTGGTGTACTCGCCGAGCAGCGCTTCGAGAGCGGCGAGCATCCCCTGGTCGGTCGGAATGCCGTCGGGCAGCGCACCGTCGAGCTCGACGATGCCGTCGCGCAGCACCAGCATCGCCGACGGGTTTCGACCAACGAACGAGAACCGAGCCCAGCGCTCGGCACCTTCGACCGACTCGAGCAGGAAGCCTGGCCCGTCACCGACGAGCTTGACGTAGGCGGCGACGGGGGTTTCGAGGTCGGCGAGCAGCTCGGTCCAGACCGGAACGACGGTGTGTTCGCCGGCGTGTCGATGGAAGTCCTCCCGGGAGGGCTGAAACCTCATCGCCGGTCAGGCCTCGGAGCCGAACGATCGGAAGAAGCAGCTCCGAGCGCCCGTGTGGCACGCACCGTCACCTTCCTGTTCGACCTTGAACAGCAACGCATCGGCATCGCAGTCGTAGAACGCCTCGCGCACGAACTGACGGTCGCCGCTCGTGTCGCCCTTGCGCCACAGTTCTTGTCGGCTGCGCGACCAGTAGACCATGCGACCCTCCGACAGGGTCATGCGCAACGATTCGGCGTTCATCCACGCCAGCATCAAGACGTCGCCGTTGTCGACGTCTTGGGCGATCGCAGCGACGAGCCCGTGGTCGTCGTACTTGATCCCGGCAAGTTGGTCGTCGGTCGGTTCGATCGTGATCCCTGCGGGCATCGGGCCAGCCTACGGTCCGCCCGCTCGGCGAGATCCCTCGATTGCGGAGAAGATGAACACCCGCGAAATCCCGACCTCCGACGGCGACTGCTTTGTAGCGTGTCCGGCGTGCGTGCAACCCGAATCGTGTGGCTGATCGGCGGCTGTCTCATCGTTGCCTCCTGCAGCCAAGCAGCGGCAATCGACCCAAGCAGCGCAAGCCCCGACCGCTCGGAGCTCGACGAGCGGGCAAGCGACACTGCGCCAGGTGTGACCGCCATCACCGACGAGTCGGCTGCGCCGAGTAGCAGCTCATCGAGCCCCACCCCGTCGAGCACCACCTCGTCGAGCACCACCACGACCGTGCCGGCGCTCGATGTCTACGACCTCGAGTGCGTCGTCGAAGTCGCTCCAGGCGACTCGCTCGGCTCGATCGCAAGCGCCGAAGCCGATGAGATCATCACGATCGCTTCGCTTCAGGCCGAAAACGGCCTGCCCGACGAGCTGATCGTGCCGAACCAACTGCTCGACGTGTGCATCGACAATGGCCTCGACGACATCACCGGCGATCAACGCCTCGAGCGCAATGCGGCGGTCGTCGCCGAGGAGACCTTCGCTTCGGTGACTGCGCAGCAGGCCAAGCTCAACGAACTGTTGGTGCCGTACGGGTTCCCCGAGATGCCGGTCGACGGTGTGTCCGGCCCGGTGACCCGCCGGGCGCTGTGCGCCAGCCGGTTGGCGCTCGGACTGCCCGTGAACCGGTCGGACATGGCCCCGGGCAGCGATGAAGAAGCGATGTTGCTGGCGGCGACGTCGTTTCCGATCCCGGCTGACGTCGCCACCGACGGACGTTGGATCTTCATCGACCTGACCTGCCAGGTGCTCCTCACCGGTGAAGGACCCGACCAGCTGGTCAACGTGTTCCCGACCTCGACCGGCGAGGCCGGCTACGAAACGCGACTGCAGGAGCGGACCAGGGCGTTCCGGTACGACCCGGCGCTCGACAACGCCGGCTGGCACGAGTCGAGCCTGTACCCCGTCGAAGAAGACAACCCGCTCAACGGCAACATGTACAAGCCGCTCTACTTCGACAATGGCCAGGCGATTCATGGCGCCAACAACGTCCCGACCAGCCCGCAGAGCAAGGGCTGCGCCCGGCTCAAGCCCGCCGACCAGGATCGCCTCGTGGCATGGCTCGGGCTGTCGGACATCGGCGGTCCCACCTACGCGAAGGATCGCATCGGGGCCACCGTGACCGTCCGCGGCGGCTACGAATTGGGCTAGCGGCGCCCTACAGGTACAGCCCCGTCGAGGCTTCGATGCGCTCGGCTGCCACTGCGTGGAGTTCGCGTTCGCGAAGCATCACGTAGTCCTCGCCCTGGACCTCGACCTCGTAGCGATCCTCGGGGCTGAACAGCACTTTGTCGCCGATCTCGCACGAGCGAACATTCTGCCCCTGAGCGACGACGGTGGCCCAGATCAACCGCTTCGCCACCTGAGCAGTGGCCGGGATCACGATGCCGCCTGACGACTTGCGCTCGCCCGCCTTGTCGGAGATGCGCACCAGCACACGGTCGTTGAGCATCTTGATCGGGAGCTTGTCGTCGTCGACCGCCATCGGGTCAAGGGTACCGTCGGATCTCATGGGCGAATCTGGAGACGTCACGCACCGAACGTTCGAATTCGACTCACTCGACGGACTGCGCCTCGTGGGCGACATCGCCATGCCGACAACCGTTGTCGGTGCCGCCGTGGTGTGTCACCCGCACCCGCAGTACGGAGGCACTCGATTCGATGCTGTCGTCAGTGCGCTGTACGCGGCGCTTCCCTCCGTCGGCATCGCCACACTCCGATTCGATTTCCGCTCGCAGTTCAGCGACGGCGTCGGTGAGCGCCTCGACGCCCTTGCAGCAATCGATCACATCGAGGTCGCTGCACCTGGGGTTCCGATTGCGATCATCGGGTACTCGTTCGGCGCATGGGTCGCGCTCGGGCTCGACGACGAGCGAGTCACGGCGGTCGTCGCCGTCGCTCCCCCGCTGTCGGTGATGGCGGCGACGTCCGTACCTGGTGTTCCGACGCTGGTGCTCACGCCAGCCCACGACCAGTTCAGCCCACCCGGAGCGATCGCCCCGATCGTCGAGGACTGGCGGGCGTCCGGCGATGCGTCGATCGAGTTCGAGGTGGTCGAGATGGCCGACCACTTCCTCGCGGGACGCACCGCCGTCGTGGCCGACCGCGCTGCGAGCTGGCTCAGCGGCCGATGGCGGCTTCCATCTCTTCTTTGACCTCGTCGGTGAGCAGCGGGATCACGTCGAGGGCGCCGAAGTTCTGCTCGACCTGGCTGACCTTGGATGCGCCGGTGATCACGGTCGACACGTGCGGGTTCTTCGTGCACCACGCAAGTGACAGCTGCGCCATCGTGCAGTCGAGGCGCTCGGCGATCGGGCGGAGCTTCTCGACACGGGCGATCGCTTCGGCATCGCTCAGGCGGCCGGCGAGCCAGCCGTAGCCTTCGAGCGCCGCACGTGAGTCGTCGGGGATGCCGTCTTTGTACTTGCCGGTGAGCAGGCCCGATGCCAGCGGACTCCAGATCGTGTTGCCGTAGTTGAACTCGGCGTTGATCCGGGCGTACTCCTTTTCGACCTTCTTGCGTTCGAGAATGTTGTACTGGCTCTGCTCGGTGACCGGGCGGTGCAGGTGATGTCGATCAGCGACATCGATGGCGGCGCGGATCTCGTCGGCCGACCACTCGCTCGTGCCCCAGTAGAGCGCCTTGCCGGCCGAGATGATGTCGCTCATGGCCCACACCGTCTCCTCGATCGGGGTGTCGGGGTCGGCCCGGTGGCAATAGAGCACATCGACGAAATCGAGCCCGAACCGGTCGAGCGAGGCATCGATCGCCTGCATCAGGTACTTGCGGTTGAGCGTGTTGTTCATGTTGGGAGTGTTCTTGTGGAGCCCCCAGAACACCTTGGTGGTGACCACGTACGACCAGCGCGGCCAGTCGAGTTCGCGCAGCACCTCACCCATGATCGTCTCGCTCTTGCCGCCGGCGTAGGCCTCGGCATTGTCGAAGAAGTTGCACCCGGCGTCGCCGGCGGCCGCCATGCACTCGAGGGCGAGGTTGTTGTCGAGTTGCGTATCGAAGGTGACCCAACTGCCGAACGACAGCACACTCACCTTGAGCCCGGTGTTGCCCAGGCGACGGTATTCCATGTTGGGATTGACGGTGGGGGTAGCCATGCGATCGACCCTACCCAGCTTGGCCCGGTTGCGCCGGTGCCAGACACCAACGTGACCAGCGATCAGACAGGGCTGACGCCGCCGGATCGATCGCCGGCGATCTGTTCGGCCATCAGGTCGAGGACCGGGCCGCGAATCGCTCGTACCGTGCGTGCGTACGCCGATGGATCGAGCGTCGCTGCGAGCTCGGCGGCGACTGCGACCGCCCGGTCGAGCTCCTCACCGTCGGGCACGACCTCGTCGAGGAATCCGACGTCGACGGCGTCTCGCGGGGTGGTGATGCGGGCAGTTGGCCAGCGCTCGCTGCACGTGTCGCTTGCTCAGCCGATCGGTCGCGATCGTGAGCGCCCAATCGGGCAGCACCATCTTGATCGCCACCTCGTTGAGCCCGACCTTGGCCTCGACGTCACCGCCGACCCGCACGTCGCACCCCAGGAGCACGAGTGCACCGGCTGCAAGCGCATGGCCGGTGCTCGCGGCGACCACCGGAACCGGCGACCCGTACAACCGGTGGACCAGGGCTCCCCCATCGGCCACCAGCTCGATGATCGCCGACATGTCGTCGGCGAACATCACGCCGAGGTCGAAGCCAGCGGAGAACTTGCCCGGCCTGCCGTGCAGAACCATCGCCCGCACCTCGTCGTCGCCCTCGGCCTCGTCGAGCGCTGTGTTGATCGCAGCGATCATGTCGAACGACAGCGCGTTGGCCTTGCCGTCGTCGAGGTGCACGATCAGCACCCCGTCGCGTCGTTCGGATGTGACTGCTGCGGAACTCATCTGCCAAACCTACGCGACGAGGCGATCACGCCTGGGGTCTGACCCCTGGCGTGATCAGTTGGCGGGGCGGACGTGGATGCCGGCTGCGGACATCTCCGCTTTGGCGTCGGCGACGGTGTGCTCGCGGAAGTGGAAGATCGATGCCGCCAGCACCGCGTCGGCGCGTCCGACGGCGACACCCTCGACCAGGTGGTCGATCGAGCCGACGCCGCCACTGGCGATGACCGGCACAGTGACCGCATCGACGATCGCTTGGGTCAGATCGAGATCGAAGCCTTCGCGGGTGCCGTCACGATCCATCGAGGTGAGCAGGATCTCGCCGGCACCACGCCGCACTGCTTCCTGCGCCCACTCGATCGCGTCGATACCAGTCGGGGTGCGCCCACCGTGCAGGAACACCTCCCAGCCGTTGGCTGCCGGCTGGTGTTCGTCGTCGACACGGCGTTTCGCGTCGATCGCGCACACGACGCACTGCGCGCCGAACTCTCGGGCGATCTCGGTGATCAGCTCGGGGCGCTCGACCGCTGCAGTGTTGACGCTGACCTTGTCGGCGCCGGCGCGCAGCATGCGCCGTGCGTCTTCGAGCGTGCGGATACCGCCGCCGACGGTGAACGGGATGTACACCTCGTCGGCAACGCGGCGCACCATCTCGACGGTGGTGTCACGGTTGTCGCTCGATGCGGTGATGTCGAGGAACACCAGCTCGTCGGCGCCTTCGATGTCGTACCGCGCCGCCAATTCGACCGGGTCGCCGGCATCGCGTAGATCCACGAAATTCGTGCCCTTGACCACTCGACCGTCGGTGACGTCGAGGCACGGAATGACCCGGGCAACCTTCACGTTGTCTCCATTCCGCCCGCAGCAAGCGTTGCCAGCGCGTCGAGCGCTTCGGCCACCGTGAAGCGCCCCTCGTACACCGCTTTGCCGGTGATGATCCCGCCGAGGTTCGCAATGCCGGCGAGCGCGACGACGTCGGCCAAGCTCGACACTCCGCCGCTGGCGATCACCGGTGCGCCGGCCAGAGCCGCCGACCGAGCCAACCCGTCGAGGTCGGGTCCGACCAGCATGCCGTCGCGCCCGATGTCGGTGATCACGAACATCTCCGCCGTCGGAAACAGCGCATAGGCATGATCGAGCTGCAGTCCGCTGCCCTCGGTCCAGCCGTGCACCGCGACCTCGCCGTTGCGATGGTCGAGGCCGACCGCGACGCCGACGACCTCTGAGGCCGCCTCGACCAAGGTGGGATCACTGACCGCAGCAGAACCCATCACCACGCGAGCGACACCGGCGTCGGCCAGTTCGCGGGCGTCGGCCAACGAGCGGACACCCCCGCCGGTCTGGACGTTCGCGTCGCCGCGCACGGCGGCAACGATCGCGGCGACCACCGGCCGGTTGATCGGATCGCCCGACCTGGCAGCATCGAGGTCGACCACGTGCACCCACGGAGCGCCGGCGGCAGCGAACCCGCGAGCCACCGAGACCGGGTCGTCGCCGTAGACCGTTTCGTCGGCGTAGTCGCCCTGGCGGAGCCGGACCACCCGCCCGCCGAGCAAGTCGATCGCCGGATACAGATCGATCATCGCGTCGCCCCGCTCGCTGTGGTGTCGCACACCTCGACGAAGTTGCGCAACAAGCGCAGACCGGGCCGACTCGACTTCTCGGGGTGGAACTGCACGGCGAACACGTTCTCCCGCCGGAATGCCGCGTTCAAGGTCGTGTCGTACTCGACCGTTGCGGCGACGACGCCAGGGTCGTCGGGAACTCCGTGCAACGAGTGCACGAAGTACACATAGGGCTCGTCGCCGAGGTCGTGCAGGATCGGCTCGGTGGGATCGACGATGTCGAGTCGGTTCCACTGCATCTGCGGAATCTTCGGGCCCGCCGGGATCCACGTCACCGTGCCGGGGATGATGTCGAGTCCGGCGGCGTGTTCGTCCTCTTGCGACTTGGTGAACAGCATCTGCATTCCGACGCAGATACCCAGGAACGGCCGCCCCGAATCAACCGCATCGTGTGTCGGCCCTTCGAGCCCGGCCACACGAAGCGCGTCCATGCACGCCCCGAATGCCCCGACGCCTGGCAACACCACGCCGTCGGCATCGGCGATCAAACCCGGATCGGCAGTCAGGCGAGCGTCGGCACCTTCGTGTTCGAGTGACTTCTGCGCCGAGTGCAGGTTGCCGATGCCGTAGTCGAGCACCGCGATGAGGGGCGCGTCACAGCACTCCCTTGGTCGACGGAACCCCGCCGGCGTCGTCGACGCGAACCGCGTCACGCAGCGTGCGCCCGAGGCCCTTGAAGGTCGCCTCGATGATGTGATGCACGTTGCGGCCCCGCACGAGTTCGACGTGCAGGGTGATGTTGGCCGCGGTGGCAAACGACGACACTGCGTGCTCGGCGAGTTGCGGGTCGAACGCTGGGTCTCCCAACGGCAACGATTCGGGCATCGGCACGTGCCACTCGACCCACGGCCGCCCCGAGAGATCGAGAGCGACGTCGACGAGCGCTTCGTCGAGCGGGTACCGACCGCTCGCGAACCGGCGAACGCCTGCCTTGTCGCCGACCGCTTCGGCGAACGCCTCGCCGAGCGCAATCGCAACGTCTTCGACGGTGTGGTGAGTGTCGATGTGGAGGTCGCCGACGGCCTGCACTCGCAGATCGAATCCACCGTGGCGGCCGATCTGGTCGAGCATGTGGTCATAGAACGGGATGCCGGTGGAGATGTCGGTGTCGCCGGTTCCGTCGAGGTCGATGTCGATCTCGATCGAGGTCTCCTTCGTGGCGCGGCGGCGCTGTCCCGTGCGGCTCATGGCGTGATTCCCTTTGCGTCTTCGGTCGGGTCGGACGCCAGCACATCGGCCAGCGCGGTGAGGAACTCGGTGTTCTCGTCGGGCGTTCCGATCGTGACCCGCAGACAGTCGTCGAGTCGTGGCCAGCTCGAACAATCGCGGATCAGCACGCTGCGATCGACGAGGCCCTGCCAGACCTGCCGGCCGCTCAGGGCTCCCGGCCGTATCCGGAACAACACGAAGTTCGCGCCGCTCGGGAACACGTCGAGCGCCAACTGGCCCATCGCCGCCACCATCCGGTCGCGTTCGGCGACGATGTGGTCGACACGGTCGTTCATGTCGTCGGAGTACCTCAGGGCGAGTCGTCCGGCGATCTGTTTGATGGCGTCGAGGTGATACGGCAGCACGACCTTGTCGAGTTCGGCCACCAGCCATGATGGCCCGATCAGGTAGCCCAGACGGGCGCCGGCCATCGACCAGGTCTTCGAGAACGTGCGGGTGACCACCAGCGGACGCGCCTCGTCGACGAGATCGAGGGCGGTCCAATCGGCAAATTGGGCATACGCCTCGTCGACCACGACCAGTCCGGGGGCCAGATCGAGGAGTTGACGGACCCGCTCGGCGGGCTCGACGAGCCCGGTCGGGTTGTTCGGCGACGTCAGAAACACCACGTGCGGACGGTGCTCGGTCATCACCCGTTCGACCTCGGCAGGATCGAGCGTGAAATCGGCGGCGCGCTCGCCTTCGACCACCGTCGCACCGGTCACCCGGGCGATCTGGGCGTGCATCTGATACGTGGGCTCGAACGTGGCGACGGTGCGTCCGGGACCCGCATAGGCCAGCAGCACCGTCTGCAGCACCTCGTTGGAGCCGTTCGCAGCGAACACCTGTGACGGATCGACGCCGTGGGTGGCGGCGATGGCCGCTCGGAGCTCGGTAGCTGCACGGTCGGGGTAGCGGTGCCACTCGACACGCGACACCTCGGCGGCCACCGCATCGCGAAACGCCGCCGGCGGCGGTTCGGGCGATTCGTTGGTGTTCAACCGGACCCGCACATCGACCTGCGCCGAGTGGTAGCCCTCGAGGGCGCGCAGGTCGTCACGGACGGGGATCACCGGGCGAAGTGTAGAGGGAGCGCACCGTGGGCTCCCGGTAGGGTTTGGCGACATGGCTGGATCGACCGAGTCGACCGCCGCCGAGCTGGCAGCGATCGCCGACAACGTGGCGCAGTACCGCAACAGGGTCGCCGGACTCGCCGAGCGATGGGTCGGCACCGACCGCGACGACATCGCGGCCGCCGTCCACGAGGCCGAACGCCAGCTTCGCAACGCCGAACGCACGCTGAATCGTGCGATCAAGGCCTGCGACTGACCGCAACTCGACGGCAACCTTGCGAAAAAGCGGCGACGGCCCCTCGTGAGAAGGGCCGTCGCACAGTGCGAGGCCGGGAGGCGGATCCCAGCCGTCGCAACAAACCAGGTGGCGGGAACCTGGTTTGCGAGCGACTCTACACCTGGCTGAAGTCGTCCGGTACCCTCGGAACATGCGGTGTCTCGAGATCAAACGCCAGATGGCGAGCGAAGACATCGCCAGCGTGTCCGAGCTGCTCGATGCAGCCGCACGTGCCGATGGCCGACGGCCGTTGTCCGACCATCTCTACCTCGACCTGGTCAACGGTGGTCTCGATGGTTTCGCCGGCTTTCTCGCTTCCGAGCCGGGCCACGACCACCCGGTTGCATACGCCCAGATCTCCCGCGGCAACGATGCCCACGCCTTCGAGCTGGTGATCCACCCGCACCACCGCTACGAAATGGCCACCATCGGCCCCGAACTGATCGAGGCTGCACTCGACGTCGTCGCCGCCGACGGTGGAGGCAGGGTCAACTGGTGGGTGTTCGAGCCCACATCGGCGCACACGGCACTCGCCGACGACGCACACCTCGTCCAGGGACGCACGCTGTACCAGATGCGACGCGAACTGCCCACCGGCATGGCGGTCACGATCCCCACCCGGGCATTCGTCCCCGGCGACGACGACGCCGAATGGTTGCGTGTCAACAACCACACGTTCGCCGATCACGGCGAGCAGGGCGGGTGGACCATCGACACGTTCTGCCAGCGCCAACAAGAGCCATGGTTCGACGTCGAAGGCTTCCGAGTGCTCGACGCTGCGCAGATCGACGCCGACGCATCCGGCGGCGGGCCGTCCGATGGCCGGATGGCCGGATTCTGCTGGACGAAGGTGCACCCCGCCGCCGGCGACGAACAGGCGCTCGGCGAGATCTACGTGATCGCCGTCGACCCCGACTTCCACGGGCGTGGCCTCGGCAAGCAGCTCACCCTCGCCGGCCTCGAACACCTGGCGAACGAGGGCATCGACGTCGGCATGTTGTACGTCGACGCCCACAACACCACTGCGGTCGCGATGTACCAGCGGCTCGGTTTCACGATCCACTCGACGAACGCAGCGTTCGCCGCCGACATCGCTGCAAGCGGAGGCACCGACTCGTGACCACGCTCGACGACCGACCAACACCCGACACATCAGCGCTGCCCCGCTGGAGCGTTGCCGACGTTCACGAGTCGCTCGACTCGCGTTCGTTCGCTGCAGCGCTCGAACAGGCAGGCGCCGACTCCGACCGACTGGTTGCGTTGTTCGACGAACTCGACATCCGCGCCACGCCGACTCGTGACGTCACATCCGCCGATGGTGCTGTTGCCGATCGGATCCTCGCCGACCTCAACCGCGTCACCGAGGGCACGAATCATCTCCGGGTGTACGTCTACGCCACCGTCTCCACCGATTCCCGCAACGAGCGAGCCCAGGCACTGTTCAGCGAGGTTCGCCAACTCGACGCCACCCTGCGACCGCTGTCGTCTCGGCTCGCCGAGTGGGTGGCGTCGTTCGGCGTCGACGAGCTCGCAACGGTGAGCGCCGAGGTCCTCGACCACCTGGGCCCGCTTCGTCGGCTGGCGTCGCGCGTCGAACACCAGATGACCGAACCCGAAGAGCACTTGGCCGCCGAACTGTCGCTCACCGGATCGTCCGCGTGGGGTCGCTTGCACGCCGACGTCACCTCGCAGCTCACGACCACCGTCGAACTCCCCGACGGCCCAGCAAGTGCTTGCCGATGCCCGCGGTGCGCGGCCTGGCCACCGATCCTGATCCCCTCGTTCGACGGGCCGCCTACGACGCCGAACTCCAAGCGTGGCCGCAAGTGGAAGTGCCGGTGGCCGCCGCCATGAACGCGATCAAGGGCGAAGCGATCGCCCTCAACCGTCGCCGCCACTGGTCGTCGCCGGTCGACGCGTCGCTCTTCGCCAACAGTGTGAGCCGCCCCACGTTCGATGCCATGCAGTCGGCCGTGGCTGCATCATTGCCCGACCTGCGACGCTGGATGCGGACCAAGGCGACGCTCCACGGTCACGGCCACGGTGGCCTGCCCTGGTGGGATCTCGTGGCACCGCTTCCCGCCGCCGCCGGCACCGTTTCGTGGGACGACGGCATCGATGTCGTTCGGCACGCATTCAGCGGCTACAGCAGCACGCTCGGCGGCCTCGTCGACCGAGCGCTCGACGAATCATGGATCGATGCCGAGCCCCGAGACGGCAAATCCGGTGGCGCCTTCTGTGCGCCGTTCGTCGGCGACCGGTCGCTCGTGTTGCTCAACTGGGCGGGGTCGCCCGACTCGACACAAACGACCGCCCACGAACTCGGCCACGCCTACCACAACACCACCTTGGCCGGTCGGACGGCGCTGCAACGCCAGCTCCCCATGGCGCTCGCCGAAACCGCCAGCATCTTCTGCGAAACCCTGGTGGTCGAAGCGGGCCTGGCTCGCCTCGACGGGGCTGACCGTCTTGCCCAGCTCGACGTCGACCTCGTCGGCACCAATCAGGTCATCGTCGACATCCACTCGCGATTCCTGTTCGAAACCGAGCTGTTCGCCCGCCGCGAGCGACGAACACTGAGCCCATCGGAACTCTGCGAGATGATGACCACCGCGCAGGCCGAGGCCTACGGCGACGGCCTCGATCAGTCGACCGCACACCCGTACATGTGGCTGCTCAAGCCGCACTACTACGGCTCGCACTTCTACAACTGGCCCTACACCTACGGGCTGCTGTTCGGATTGGGGCTGTTCGCCGAGTACGCCAACGACCCCGAGCGATTCCGTTCGACGCTACGACGACGTGCTGTCGCGAGCCGGAATGGACACCGCCGAAGAGCTCGGCGCGGCGTTCGGTCTCGACGTCACCGACGAAGCGTTCTGGACTGCAAGCCTCGATGTCGTGCGCGGCCGCATCGACGACTACCAGCAGCTCGCTTCGGCAACGGTCAACTGAGTTCGTCGACCACGTATGACTGCGACCCGCTACGACCTCACCCGCGAGGAGTTGGCAACCGTGCTCGCCGGCGAACCTCGCTATCGACTCGACCAACTCTGGGATGGTCTCTACACCCAGTTGGCCGACCCCGCCGACATCACCAACCTGCCCAAGGCGCTGCGGGCGCGCCTCGATGCCGAGCTGCCCACCGCATTGACCCTGGTCACCGAATCGGTGAGCGACAGCGGTGACACGGTGAAGTTTCTCTGGGAACTCGACGGGGGCAGCCGCGTCGAGACGGTGCTGATGCTGTACACCGACCGGGCAACGGTGTGTGTGAGCAGCCAGGCCGGGTGCGCCATGGCATGCGGATTCTGTGCCACAGGGCAAGCCGGGTTCACTCGACATCTCACCGTCGGCGAGATCGTCGAACAGGTGATTCGCGCCTCGCAGCGAGCGAAACAGCTCGAACGTCGCGTCAGCAACATCGTGTTCATGGGCATGGGCGAACCGATGGCCAACCTCGACCGCGTCTGGTCGGCGACCGAGCGCTTCCACGGCGACCTCGGGCTCTCGGCGCGACACATCACCATCTCGACGGTCGGCATCATCCCGGGTATCCGCTCGATGGCCGAGCGGCCATTGCCGGTCAACCTGGCGGTGTCGCTGCACGCGGCCAACGACACCTTGCGCGATGAGCTCGTCCCGATCAACCGCCGGTACCCGATCGCCGATCTCATGGATGCCTGCGAGGACTACCTCGACGCGAAGCACCGCCGGGTCAGCTTCGAATGGGCGATGATCGACGGCGTCAACGACCGCGACAGCGACGCCCGAGAGCTTGCTGCCCTGTGCCGTCGGCTGAGCCCACACGCCCACGTCAACCTGATTCCGCTGAACCCCACGCCGGGCTACCCCACCACGGGCACGCCGCTGCGTCGAGTCGAAGCGTTTCGCGACCTCCTCGAATCGCTCGGAGCGAACGCCACCGTTCGCCGCAACCGTGGCACCGACATCGACGCCGCTTGTGGCCAGCTCGCCGCCGGCCAACCGGTCACGCTTTCACGCAAGGCCTGAGGTCGATGTCGAACACCGACCGTCACGTCGCGTCGAGATAGCCGGGGTTGGCGACGGCCAGCTTGTCGGCGACCATCTCGGCGAGCAGCTCACGAAGCTCTTCAGATCGATCGTCGAAGCGGCGTTCGCGGATCGCCGTCGCGAGCTCGGTGTCGTCGGCGACGCCGAGACGACGGAGACGTTCGTCGTGCGCCTGCTCGTGGACGGGGCCGAGTTCGATCTCTCGTTCGACCATCGCCAGGACGTTCGAAGCGACACGGGAGTGGAACCTCAACCGTCCCTCGGTGGCCGGAATGACTTCGCGATCGATCCACTCCCGAACCGCTTCGAGCAGTTCCATGGCGTTCGGAGCGTCGTGTGGAGCGCTCATCTCACCACCGCCCGTCGAGCGAGCGAAGCAGGTCGTACTCGTTCTCGCAGACGCGACGCCCGATCGCTGCAAGTTCGTGGCTGCGCGATGCGCCGTTGAGGTGCACGCTCGCCTGCAGAATGCACATGATCGCCCACTTCCAGGTGCCGAGCACCTCCCACCAGTGCACGATCACCGGATCGACCGGCGCTCCACCAGCTTCTTCGTAGGCGCTGAACAGCGCGTCGTACTCGCCGAGGCCGGCGACCGGCGGGCCGCTGCCGAAGCGCCATGCCTTGACGCACAACCACCCGAGGTCCTCCATCGGGTCACCGAGGTGGGCGAGCTCCCAGTCGATCACCGCGCGCAACCCGTCGGCACCGACGATCACATTGCCGAGACGGAAGTCGCCGTGCACCAGCGAGGTGTGCTGGGTCTCGGGCCGGGTGTCGACGAGCCAATTGCGCACCAGTTCGAGCACGGGATGCGGACGCCCGAGCGAGTCGAGAACGTCGGTGTAGTAGGCGAGTTGATCGGTGGCCTCGAGACCATCGAGGTGGGTGGGGTCGAGGGCATGGATCTTCGCGAGGGCATGGCCGAAGTCGGCCGCCAGACGAGGGCGCGCCGCTGCGAACTCGTCGTCACGCTGGATCTTGCGGGCGATCGTTTCACCGTCGATCGCTTCGAGGACCATGAAGGCCATCCCATCATCGCGTCGTCGGGCGTCGATGAGTTCGGGAACCGGCACACCACCGCGCCGCGCTGCGCGCACCACGCCGGCCTCGACCAACATGTCTCGCTGGTCACCCGAACGTTGACGCTGCAGGATCAGGTCTCGGCCGTCAGCGGTGAACCGCCACGTTTCTCGGGATGCCCCGCCGGACAGCCGGTGCAGGTCGTGGATCTCGGCGTCGTCGAGCAGCTGCGACAGCATGGTCGAGAGCTCGGTTCCAACTGCGGAGGTGACCATCCGCGCAACGATACGTCGGCGTGAACGACCGGTCAGCAGCCGGCGGCTCGCACCGACGGTGTCGGATTGACCGCGAGGCCGCCGCCCGGATGGATCTCGAAGTGCAGGTGCGGGGTACCGGTGGCGTTGCCGGTGTCGCCGTTGTAGCCGATGACCTCGCCTTGGGTGACCCGCCGGCTGACACCTTCGTATCCAGCGAAGTGGGCGTAGTAGTAGCGGTTGCCGTTGTCACCGCTCAGCGATGCTGCGTTGCCGCCGAGCCGGTTCTGCTTGAAATTCACGGTGCCGCTCACCACTGCGTAGATCGGCGTGCCCATGGGGGCGAGCATGTCGACCCCTTCGTGGCTCCGGCCGCCAGATCGGGGGGCGCCCCAGCTGTCGCCGTAGGCCGAGCCGTTCATCGGGCACACGATGGCGTCGAGGTACGACGCACCGTTGAGCACACCGATCGGCACGCTGCCCGCTCCACCGGTTCCGGTGCGCCCACCACTGGTGCCACCCGACGCACCCGACGACCGCTGCGCATCGGGAGCAGCATCGGTGCTGGCGTCGGTCTGCGCTGCCGGATCGGCGTTCGGATCGGCGTTCGGATCGTCGGCTGCTGCTTGCTCAGCAGCGGCTGCCTCCTGAGCGGCTGCGATGCCGGGGTTGGGCTGCGCCCGTGCTGCCGCCTCGGCGCTGCGCAGTTCGATTTCCACCAGCTTCGCCAGGTTCGCAGCTTGCTGCTCGGCGAGCGCCTCGAGGACGGCCTCGTCGGTGAGGCGCTGTTCCTCGATCTCTCGGAGCCGCTGGACTTCGGCTTCGGCTTCGTCTTGCAGTTGGCTGAACAGCTCCTGCTGCTGTTCGATTGCCGTCTGCTGGTCAGCGAGTGCGTCTTGTTGATCGTCGAGTTCCTGCTGGGCGGCTTCGAACTCGTCCATCGAGCTGCTGCCGACGTTGGTGACCACATCGACCAAGACCTCGGCCTGCACCTGATCCTTCGGCGCCTGCATGCCAGTGAGCAGCGGGATTCCCTCAGCGCCACTCGTGGCGAACCGGGCAATGGCGAGCGACTGCACGTCTCGGCGAAGCTTGTCGACACGCTGCTCGAGCGCGTCGGCTCGGCGTTGCATACCGATCGCATCGTCCTCGAGCACCTCGAGATCGGACTGGGCCTGGAAATACTTCGCCGCGGCAGCGTTGGCGCGATCACGCGCCGCTTGGATCTCTCGAGCCGCCTGGAGCGCGGCGTCGTCGCTGCTCTGGGCGGTCGCGTCCGCCGGTACCACCGCAGCGACCGAGATCAGCGTCACTCCCGCCAGCAGCAGCGCTGCGAGCGTGCGACCGACCCGGTGCGGGCCGCGCGAAGGGACGTCGAGCTGAGGGCTGATGGGTGCGATGGTAGTGGACATCGGGGATCGGGCATCGGCAGCAACTGGGCTGCAGATCCACCCCATTCTTCGTCACCGAACCGTCAGAACTTGATCTCCGCGTGAAGAAGTGACGATCGTCCCACGTGAACTGGCGTCGCAGCGTCAGTCCACGGGGTCGGCGTCGACGAGAAGTTCACGCAACGTGGCCGCACCGCGCTCGACGTGGTCGTCGAGGACTCGCTGCAGGACTGCACCAGTCCACAGGTTGCCGCCGTAGGTCAACGTCATCGTGAGCTTCGCCTCGGCGCCTGCGCCCTGATCTGGCGAGACGGGGTCGAGCGACGCGGCGAGCACCCAGGAAGAATGCCGACGACCGTCGAGTTCGACTCGTTCGAACACGACCCGATGGGGTGCGTCGCACACAGTGCGCACCATGCGAAGGCGCTTCGACCTGGCGAACGGGCCGACTTGGGCCTGCAACTCGACGTCCCAGACCCGTCGGCCGTCGATCGATGGCGCTTCGCTGACCTCGTGGACGAGGTCCATCCACATCGGGTAGGCGCCGAGGTCGTCCACCAGGCCGAACGCCCGCTCGGCAGTGGCCGGCACCACGGTGTGTCGTTCGATCTCCATGTTCGTGGTCTGTGCGGGTGGCTCAGCCGTCGGAACGATCAGCGGTACGGAATGCGCGCGACAGCAGCGGGCTCCGCGCCGACAACAGCCCGTCGAGGTCGTCGGCCTCGTCGAACGCCGGGCTCCACGGACCTGGACCGTCCCCATCGACGGCGTCACCGAGCAGGCTCACCGACTCGTCGACACCATCTGGCTCGACGGCGTCGACCTCGGTCTGCAATCGGAGTTGTTCACCGGTGGCATCACGGTCGCGAACAGGGCGCGGCACTCTCGTGCGCAGGGTTGGTGCCGGCAATGGCGGGCGGAACAGATGCAGATCGGGGTCGCGCAGATCGTCGAGCGTCCACCCCCTGGGCACCACCATCGAATCGGCATGTCGGAGGCACAGCACTGCTGCTCCCTCGTCTGGTTGTGCGGGCAGCACGTCGAGCCAGAACACGAGATCTTCAGCTCGCATGCCGTACGCGACAGATGCAACGTCCGAGCAACCGGGGCGTCCGCAGAGACGTCGCATCGGAGTCGACTGTAGTGCTGGCCGGTGCTGCGTGGCTGGTATGCCCGGCGCTCGCCTCGTGGAGCAAGGTGCCGACTCGACGTAGCGGCGGGCCGCTGGCTCGACGCGAGCTCGATCGGCGACGGGAAGTCGGGTGGGCGATGGGAGTCTCGATCTCCCGACCTCCACGGTGTGAACGTGGCGCTCTTCCAGCTGAGCTAATCGCCCCTGAGGGAAGCCACAAGGTAGCAGCGACTGCCCAGATGTCACACCGTCTCGACGACAGTCGTCGGGGGCGCCCGACCCGGCGTGCGCCCTCAACAGCACACTCAGCTCCCGTCATCGAGGGCGACGCCAACACACGCCACCCCCATGCCTTGGCGATCACGATGCGCGACGGTGCGCCCCGGGCACGTCCCATCGAACGGGACGAAGGCCTCGACGACCAGGTCGACCGTCGGGTCGTCGGTGCACAACACCTCACGGGCATCGCCGTTCGGTTCGATCGAGACGCACGACCCGACCCGCATGATCCCGTCGGGGCCTCGTGGTTCGGCCGGCTCGGTGAACTGCGCCAGCACGACGACGGCGATGATGGCAAGCGCGGCGAAGAACGACACCGACCGCCACGGGAAGCGCGCCGGACCCACATGGCTGGCAAAGGTCGGCATCGACGACTGACTCGTCGCCGTCGGCTCGCGTGCGGGTGCGGCCGGACCGCGCTCGGTGGCGCCGCGCAACGATGCGTCGTACACCGCTCGACGCGCCGGGTCGTTGAGCACGCGATACGCCTCGTTGATTGCTGGCATCGACGCTGCACCGGCGGCGTTGCCGCTCGACATCGCCCGGTCCGGATGATGTTCACGCGCCAAGCGGTGGTAGGCCTCGCGGACATCTGCAGCACCTGCGCTCGGCGCCACACCGAGAACGTCATAGTGGGTCAGGCCAGCCACGGTCCGTCACGCTACGGGGCGATCGATCCACTCGCCAGATCGTCGTGGCACTCAGTCGACCCGAGCTGTTCAGTAGCCGGCGTCGACGTCGACGAGGCCGATCAACTCGTCGCCGCGGGCAAATCGGCGAACGTTGTCGGTGACACGCTGGGCCAAGAGGGGCTTGGCCATCTCGGGGGTGTTGCCGACGTGGGGGGTGATGATGCAGTTCGGCAGGGTCCACAGCGGGTGATCGCTCGGCAGCGGCTCGGGGTCGGTGACGTCGAGCGCCGCACCGCCGATCACTCCACCACGCAGCGCCTCGACCAGGTCGTCGGTGACGATGTGACGCCCTCGGGCAACGTTGACGATCCATGCATGAGGTTCCATCAGACCGAACTCGTCGAGGCTGAACATCGCTTCGGTTTCGGGGGTGAGTGCCAGCGCCAGCACCACCAGATCGGCGCCGGGCAACGCGTCGGCGAACCGGTCGGCTTCGAGTACTTCGTCGACTCCCTCCATCGGCACGGCTCGGTTGCGGACCACCGTGATGTCGCAATGCCATGGCTGCAGCAGGCGAACGAGCGACTCGGTGATGCCGCCGCCACCGAGAATCGTGACACGACCATCGAGCAGGTTGTGCCCGCTCGGCCCCGTCCACTCGGCGGCTCGCGCATACTCACCGACATGGCGGAGGCCGGCAAGACCGAGTGTCAGCGCCATCTCGGCGACGGGCTCGGCGTAGACCCCCTTGCCGCAGGTCCATGTTCGGGTGTTGTCGAGGTGATCGACGAAGTTCTCGATGCCGGCGAACGGCAACTGCACCCAACGGATGTGATCAGCGTCGTCGAGTGTGGACCGCAGCGCGTCGACGTCCTTCGCGTCGGCCCAGACGACGCCTTCGGCTTCGTCGGCGCCAACCAGTTCTCCGCCACCGTTGATCACGGCGTCGGCGAGCCAGTCGGGGCCGCCCGACGGGCCCAGGTGGATTCGGGGTGCATCGCTGTTCGTCATCTCGCAGACGGACGGTAGTGGTTGCTGACTCCACAGTGATCGATCAGGCATGATGAGCACCATGGCCGCTTCCACTCCTGTCATTCGCACCGTCGGTGTCCCACGAGAGGTCAAGACCGCCGAACACCGCGTGGCGATGACCCCCGACGGCGTCCGCGAGTTCGAACGCTTCGGCATCGATGTGCTCGTCGAAGCCGGCGCCGGCGAGGGCGCCTCGATCACCGACGCCGACTACGTCGCGGCAGGCGCCGACATCGTGGCGACCGCAGCCGATGCCTGGGCACAGGACATGGTGGTCAAGGTCAAAGAACCCAAGGCGGAGGAGTTCTCGTTCCTCCGCGACGACCTCACGTTGTTCACCTACCTGCACCTTGCGGCGTACCCCGCAGTCGCCGAAGCGCTGATCGCCGCGAAGACGACATCGGTCGCCTACGAGACCGTGCAGGCAGCCGACGGGTCGTTGCCACTGCTGGCGCCCATGAGCGAGGTCGCCGGTCGGCTCGCACCCCAGATGGGAGCGCACTACCTCGAGCGGCACAACGGCGGTCGAGGCGTGTTGATGGGAGGCGCCCCTGGGGTTCGGCCAGCGAAGGTCGTGGTGCTCGGGGCGGGCAACGTGGGTTGGAACTCGGCGTGGATCGCTGCGGGCATGGAGGCCGAAGTGGTGCTGTTCGACAAGAACCTCGACCGGTTGCGGTTCGTCGATCAGATCCATCGCGGGCGCATCGTCACCGCCGCATCCAACCGTGGCGCCATCGAGCGGGCCCTGGCCGACGCCGACCTGGTCATCGGTGCGATCCTCGTCGCCGGCGGCCGAGCACCCGTCGTGGTCACCGACGAGATGGTCCAGGCAATGAAGCCACGGTCAGTGATCGTCGACGTTGCGGTCGACCAGGGCGGGTGCATCGCCACGACCCGGGAAACCACCCACGACGAGCCGACCTATGTCGAGCACGGCGTGGTGCACTACGCCGTCGGCAACATGCCTGGCGCAGTCCCCCACACGAGCACCTATGCGCTCACCAACGCAACGCTGCCGTACCTGCTCGACGTTGCGATTCACGGTGCGATCGGAGCCGCCCGCCGCGACCCCTCGATCGCCCACGGGCTCAACACCGTCGGCGGCGCCTACGCCAACGCCACCGTTGCCGAGTCGCTGGGCTCCACCGCGGTCGACGCGCTCGCTGCGGTGTAGAACGTCGTTCCGTTCCGACACCGAATGTCGTACGGTGACGCCATGGCCTCCACCACCGTGCCCGTTGGCGACCTGGCGCTTCCAACGATCGATGTCCCCGATCTCAGCGACGACGAACGACAGGCGCTGATCTCCTCACTCGCCGGCGACCACTGGATCGTGCGCAACGCCATCGGCTATTCGGTGTTGCAGTATTCCGACGTGGTTGCAGTGTTGCGCGACAAGCGATGGCACAGCGCCACGTCCAAGATTCCCGAGATGATGGGCATCACCGACCCGGAATTCCTCGACAATCGGCGCGTGTCGATCCTGTCCGCCGAGGGCGACGTCCACACGCGGCTGCGGCGCCTGGTGGCCAAGTCGTTCTCGCCGCGCTCGGCCGACAGGCTCCGCCCGTTCATGCGCGAGGTGGTCAACGACCTCGTCGACAACGTCGCGGCAACCGGTCGGGCCGACATCGCCGTCGACATCTGCGAGCCGTATCCGATCCCGATCATCTGCCAACTGCTCGGCGCACCTCGCGAAGACTGGCAACTCTTCTCACGCTGGGCCGAGGACGTCCTGCGCATCTTCAACGGCAACGTGCTCGAAGAGCTCGACATCATCAAACGAGCCCAAGGTGAACTCGACGAGTACTCGAGGGGCCTGATCGCCGACCGCCGCAACGACCCCCGTGACGACCTGATCACCGACCTGATCGCCGCCGAGGAAGAAGGCGACCGCCTCAGCACCGACGAGCTGGTGATGATGGTCGACGCCGTGATCGTCGGCGGCACCGACACCACCCGCAACCAACTGGGCTGCGCCGTCGGGCTCCTCTCCGGCTATCCCGAGCAGTGGAAGTTGTTGGCCGACGAATCCCTGGCACCGCGAGCGGTCGAGGAGGCCATGCGGTACTTCGGCGCCGTGCGCGGCACCGTGCGATTCGCCAGCGAGGACATCGTCTACCGAGACGTTCTGTTCCCGGCTGGGACGATCATGATGACGTCGATGGCCATGGCCAACCGTGACACATCGGTCTTCGACGACCCCGGCACGTTCGACATCATGCGCGAGCCGTCCGGCCAACCCCAGCTGACGTTCGGCTCGGGCATCCACTACTGCCTCGGCGCCGCACTGGCACGGGCCGAACTGCAAGAGGCGCTCCCGATCCTCGCACGGCGACTGCCCGACCTGGCCGTCGACGGTGCCATCGAATGGAAGCCGTCGACCACAGCGATCTTCGGCCCCGCCCACCTCCCGGTGACGTTCACTCCGACCTGATCGACCGGCACCCACCCCGAAACGATGAGCGGAGCGCACGTGGGGATGCCGTTCGCTCATCGCCTGCCGTCGCTCAGTCGTCGAGGCCGGGTGGGCGCCGGTAGCGCTTGGTCTCGCCGCGCTGCTTCTTGGCCTCGACACGTCGGCGTTGCGAGCCGCGAGTCGGTTGTGTTGCACGCCGGCGACGCGGCACGTGGAGGGCGCCGCGCAACTTCGCAGCGAGGCGTTCCTCGGCGAGTGTGCGGTTGCGGAGTTGTGATCGCTCGTCATCGGCCGCCACCCGAACCACCGGTCCGAGCTTGGCCACCACTCGCGCCCGTTGCGAATCGGAGAAGGCCGACGACGCCGCGACATCGAACACCAACTCGGCACGTGTCGCTGACTTGTTGGCGTGCTGACCGCCCGGGCCACCCGACGCACTGAACGTGACCGTGAGTTCGTGGCGCGGGACACGCACACTGTCGGTCACCCTCAGGCGATCGTCTGTTGCTCCCACTCCCCCAGCATGCCCGCTGCGGCCACCCGTCGCGTACGGTGAAGCGATGGGAGACATCAAGCTCGGCTACAACACTGGCTACTGGTCGGCGGGCCCGCCGCACGGCGCACTCGACGCCGTCAAGGAAGCCGAGCGGCTCGGATTCAACTCCGTCTGGACCGCCGAGGCCTACGGCTCCGACGCGCTCACCCCTCTGGCCTGGTGGGGCGCTTCGACCCAGACCCTCAAACTCGGCACGGCGATCATGCAGATGTCCGCACGAACTCCGGCCGCCACCGCAATGGCCGCGATCACGCTCGATCACCTGTCGAACGGTCGCTTCATCCTCGGACTCGGGGCGTCTGGCCCCCAGGTGGTCGAGGGGTGGTACGGCCAGCCCTACCCCAAGCCGCTCGCCCGCACGCGCGAGTACGTCGACATCGTGCGTTCGATCGTCGCCCGCGACAAACCCGTCGAATTCCACGGCGAGTTCTACGACATGCCGTTCGACGGTGGATCTGGCCTCGGCAAGCCACTCAAGTCGACCGTGCACCCCATCCGCAACGACATCCCGATCTACCTCGCCGCCGAGGGCCCGAAGAACGTGGCCCTGTCGGCGGAAATCTGCGACGGCTGGCTGCCGCTGTTCTTCTCACCCAAAGACGACAAGTTCTACCGCGACTGTCTCCAGCAGGGCTTCGACGCATCCGGCGACCCCACCAAACAGGACCGCTTCGAGGTCACCGCCACCGCGATGATCATCCCCGGCGACGACGTCGAGAAGTGCGCAGATCTGGTGCGTCCGTTCCTCGCGCTCTACGCCGGAGGCATGGGTGCGAAGGGCGCCAACTTCCACTACGAGGTCTTCGCTCGAATGGGATACGGCGACGTGGCCGACAAGGTGCAAGAGCTCTACCTCGAGGGCAAGAAGGCCGAAGCCGCTGCGGCGATTCCGTTGGCGATGGTCGAAGACGTCGCACTCGTCGGTCCGCCCGACAAGATCCGCGACGAACTCGACAAGTGGCGCGAGACCTGCATCACCGAATTCCTGGTGAGCGGCCCGGCGATGGCACTGCCGAGCTTCGCCGAACTCGTTCTCGGCTGAGCCCACACGCGATGCACCCGCGCCCGAGCATCAGGCGTCGACGAGTTCGCCGTCGCTCTGGGGGCTCGGAGTTGCCGGCTCGGCCATCTGGGAACCGGGAACCGGCCGCGTCGTCGAGCGCAACGTGACGACGAACACGCCGACGGCCACGACGACGCCGACAACGATCAGCGCGCCCGCTGCGGTGCGCCAGCCATCGTTGAGCGGCAGCGTCCGCAACGGCAGCGGTGCCAACTGGCCCTCGTCTCGATTTCGTCGCAGTGTCTCAGGGTCGATGTCGACCGGGAGGTTGACCAGCGCCCACCAGCCGGCAACCGTCACCAGGCCGAGCGGCGCCCACCTCGACCAGACGCGCTCCATCCCGATGATCAGCAGCACCGCTGCGACACCGATTGCGGGCATCGCATAACGAGCGTGAGCGTTTCCGCCGCCACTCGCATGCTGCGCAATCGTGAGGGCGATGGCCGCGACCGCAATCAGGCCGAGCGAGATCTGCCAGCGCAACGTTGCCGACTCTGCTGAACCCACCGATTCGTCGTCGGCCGATGACAACCGAGAGGCACCGATCCGACCGGTCACGAGCGCCACACCGAGACCCGCAGCGGCGAGCAACGTGACGGCCGCCGCACCGGGCGGGAGCACTCGGCGCCGGGTGGTGGGCGACATGACACCCTCGAAGACACTCGACCACATCGGCCAGCGCACGATCATGTCGAGCATGGTGCCCTGGCGCTGACGACGGAACATGTCGAGCAGATAGCTCGATGCCCCGACGTCGCCGTACAAGACGATGTTGCGAAGGTAGAACCACCCGAACAGCACGGCGGCGGGTCCGAGCCCGATCAGAACGACTCGCATCGCACGCCGACCCTGCTCGCGCATCGACGATGCCGGCCGAGTGAATCGCCGGAGCGCAACCACACCGACGACCACGACTGCGAGCAACATGGTGGCGGCCCTGGCGCCGAAGGCGACGGCGGCGGTACCTGCGAGCAGGGCGAGGTCTCGTTTCGTCAGGACGTCGATGCGGCGCAGGCATCGCGCGCCGGCCCAGAGGAGTGCTGTCGCCGCAGCGAAGCCCAATCCGTCGTTGAGGGCTTGCGAGAACACCGCGTGTCCCTGCGGCACCAAGGCCGCGAGCGCAGCCGCGAGCAGGGCCAGCCGGTGATTGCGGCGGGTGATTTCCGAGGCCAGCAGGAACGTGAACACCACCCCGACCGCCGCAAACGACACGTTCGCCAATCTCATCAGAATCAAGCCCCCGTCAGGGGCATCTGCCGCGCGACTCGCCCAGATCAGTGGGGCCACGGCGATGTAGTCGAGCGGCGGATGGTTCGCCACCCAGACACTGCGGTAGCGGAGGTCGTTGGCCGTCGATCGTTCGGCCTGCCATTGCCGAGCCTCGACAGGCACCTCGGGAAACCGCCGAATCTCGGGCAGACGGAACGAAGCGACCTCTTGGGCATAGCCGACGTGGGCCGTCTCGTCGGGCGCAAAGAAGGGTGGCTGTTGGAGGGCGTTCAGCGCACCGATACCGATGAACGCCACGACGATCGCGATGAGCCCGACGATCACCGTGGTCGGCGTACGCGGCGACGTGACCGTGCGGGCTGCGGCGCTCGTTGATGTGTCAGTGACCGTCACGCGGTGAAGTTACCCGCCGATGGAAGAGCAAACTCGGCACCCGGCGCTTGTCACCGAGCGTTCACGAACGCTCAGTCGGCCGTGCCGACCCTGCCGTCGTCGACCCACTGGCGCAGTTTCTCCCAGGCATAGATGCCGGTGGAGTGCCCGTCGCTCCAATCGAGGCTGAGACCCCACGCACCCGAGAGCTCGGCATCGGTGATCGTGATCGGCTCGCCACGATCGATCCATGGGGCGACCGGCTGATCGCGAGTGCGCTTGGCGTTGCAATCGGCACAGGGACATGCCTGACGCAGCGGCGCCAGCTCGAAGCGCGCACGGACACCATCCTCGAACAGCACCTCGACGTGCGACTTGCGGTCCACTTCGACGGATTCGATGTCATGCTTGGGCACGTGCCGAGCGTACCGAGTCAGGATCCGCCCCGATCCCTGTCAGCCACCTGCCCCACCCCGATTCGACGGGCCTGGTTGCGCAACCGGTGGGAGGACCTGACCTTCGTCCACTGGGACTACCCGCCTGACGAGGTCCAGTCGCTGCTCCCTGAGGGCCTGTTCGTCGACACGTTCGACGATGGTGCCGGTCCCCGTGCATGGGTCTCGCTGGTGCCGTTTCGCATGCGACACGCCGGTCCGTCGTTGCTGCCGCGATCCCGTGGATCTCGACATTCGCCGAGACGAACGTGCGCACCTACGTGGTCGATTCCGCCGGGAACCGCGGCCGTGTGGTTCCTGTCGCTCGACGCTGCTCGACTTGCCGTGGTGGCCTTCGCTCGGTGGGCGATCGGGTTTCCCTACGTGTGGTCGTCGATGTCGATCGAGCGAACCGGTGACCATTGGAGCTACGACACCGTGCAGCGCCGATGGCCCCGGTGGCCGACGGCGGCCACCCAGGTCGTCGTCGAGGTCGGCGAGGTGATCGAGCCGACCGAGCTCGACATGTTCCTCACCGCCCGTTGGGGAACCGTGGCAGAGTGGGGCGGACACCTTCGTCATCACCCCGTCGATCACCCGCCATGGGTCTTGCACGAAGCGGACCTCGTGATGCTCGCCGACTCGGCAGTGACAGCCTGCGGGCTCCCCACCCCGACCGGCGAACCGCTCGTTCGATGGGCCGAGCCGCTCGACGCCCGGTTCGGCTGGCCGGTCCGAGTCTGATCGGCGTCCACCGCGACCTTTCCGCGATGGCTGTTGAACTGCGTAGGGACTCGATCGACGACGGCACCTGAGCGCCGCTGCCGTACCCTCGACTCCGTGTCCGAGCCGCCGCTGATCCGCCACCTCCCGGTGAGGACCGGCGTCCGACGGCTCGACGAGGACGCCGTCCTCGCAGGTTTCGCTCGCTACGCGCCGAGATCGGCCTCGAGCTCTATCCGGCGCAGGAGGAAGCGATCTTCGAGATCGTCCTCGGCAATCACGTGATCTTGAACACCCCGACCGGCTCGGGCAAGTCGCTGGTGGCAGCGGCTGCGCACTTCGCGGCGCTGGCCGCCGGGAAGCGCAGTGTGTACACCGCTCCGATCAAGGCGCTGGTCAGCGAGAAGTTCTTCGCTCTGTGCCGCGACTTCGGCTCTGACAACGTCGGCATGATCACCGGCGACGCGTCGGTGAACCCCGATGCTCCGATCATCTGCTGCACGGCGGAGATCTTGGCGAACTGGTCGTTGCGCGACGGTGCGGCGACGCCGGTCGACGTGGCGATCGTCGACGAGTTCCACTACTACGGCGACCCCCAACGAGGGTGGGCGTGGCAGGTACCACTGTTGGAGTTGCCGCAGACGCAGTTCCTGTTGATGTCGGCGACGTTGGGTTCGGTGGCGTTCTTCGCCGAGGATCTCACCCGTCGCAGCGGCCGCGAGACCAGCGTGATCAAGTCGGTGACCCGGCCGGTTCCGCTCGACTTCGAGTACCGCACTTCGACGCTGCACAGCAGCGTCACGTCACTGTTGGAATCCGACAAGGCGCCGATCTACCTGGTGCACTTCACGCAGAAAGAGGCGACCGAAGCCGCGCAGAACTACCTGGCCCTCGACCCGCTGTCGAAGACCGAGAAGGCCGCCGTGAAAGAGGCGCTCGCCGGGTTCCGGTTCGATTCGCCGATCGGCAAGGACCTCCGGCGATTCATCACCGCCGGCGTCGGCGTGCACCACGCTGGCCTGCTCCCCAAGTACCGGCTGCTGGTCGAGAAGCTGGCACAAGATGGCCTGCTCAAGATCATCTGTGGCACCGACACGCTGGGCGTCGGTGTCAACGTTCCGATCCGATCAGTGCTGTTCACGCAGCTGTGCAAGTACGACGGCACGTCGGTTCGCCTGCTGTCGAATCGCGAATTCGCCCAGATCGCGGGACGGGCGGGGCGCAAGGGGTTCGACGATCGTGGCGACGTGTGGGTGCAGGCGCCCGCCCATGTGGTGGAGAACCAGCGATTGGAGGAGAAGTCACGCGAGGGTGGCGGCAAGAAGAAGATCGTCAAGAAGAAGCAGCCGGAGCGCGGCTACGCCCACTGGACCCAGGACACGTTCGACAAGTTGGTGTCCGGCGAGCCCGAGCCGTTGCGTTCGCACTTCCGGGTCAACCACCAGATGGTGATGAGCCTGCTCGACCGGCCCGCACGTGACGGCGTCGACGGTTGCCGGGCGGTGCGGACGCTGCTGACCGACAACCACGAGTCGCGCAAGCGCCAGCGCGAGCACATCCGCCGAACGATCGCGATCTACCGGTCGCTGGTCGAGGCCGAGATGTTGGAGTTCCCCGAGCATCCCGACGAGTGGGGTCGCCGCGTGCGGGTGAACTTCGACCTGCAGGACGAGTTCGCACTCCATCAGCCGCTGTCGTTGTGGGCGGTCGAGGCGCTCGGCGACTTGCCGCCGCGTGACGACGGTGATCCGGACGGCGATGCCATCGAGCACGTCTTCGACGTGTTGTCGGTGATCGAGTCGGTGCAGGAGAACCCCGGCGTGATCATGGCGGCGCAAACCAAGCGCGCCAAGGACGACCTGATGGCCGAGATGAAGTCGAGCGGCGTCGAGTACGAGGAGCGCATGGAGCGCCTCTCGCAGGTCGAGCATCCCAAGCCCAACCGCGAGTGGATCTACGGCAACTTCAACGAGTTCAGAGCCCGGCATCCGTGGGTCGGTTCAGACAACGTGGCGCCGAAGTCGGTGGTGCGCGAGATGTACGAGCGGGCGATGACGTTCGGCGAGTACGTCCAGGACTACGGCTTGAAGCGCTCGGAAGGCGTGGTGTTGCGGTACCTGTCCGACGTGTACAAGGGCTTGCTGCAGAACGTGCCCGAGGATCTCCGCACACCGGCGCTCGAGGATCTCACGGTGTGGCTCGGCGCCATGATCCGCCAGGTCGACTCGTCGTTGATCGACGAGTGGGAGCGCCTGCTGCATCCCGACGAGTCCGACCCAGCTGCGGCGCTGCGACCGACGTTGCCGACGGGCGAGCGCACGATCGTCGACGATCATCGGGCGTTCCGGGTGATGGTGCGCAACAAGGTGTTCGACTGGGTGCAGCGGCTGTCCCGCCGAAACGGCTACGACGATCTCGTCGCCGATGCCACCGACACCGATCGGTGGCGTTCGGGTGAGGATGTGATCGAGGCGATGGCGGCGTACCGAGACGAGTTCGGCGACGTGCTCGTCGACGCTGCATCACGTTCGGGCGAGCTGTTCCACTTCGATCGTTCGACGGGTCGCGTCACCCAGATCCTCCACGATCCCGAGGACTCGAACGAGTGGCGCATCGTGGCCGACGTCGACCTGGACGCGTCCCGCTCCGACGATCGAGTCGTGCTGCGCTTGGTCGACCTCGGGCCGCTGCGTTGAAGCGCAGCGCCGGGATCGTGCTGTGGCGTCGGCTCGACTCGGGTGTCGTCGAGGTGTTGCTCGGCCACATGGGCGGCCCGTACTGGGCCCGCAAGGACGTCGGAGCCTGGACGATCCCGAAAGGCGAGATCGAACCAGGCGAGGAGCCGATCGACGTGGCCCGTCGCGAGTTCCACGAAGAGATCGGCCTGCCGCTGCCCGCTGGTGAGCTCGTCGACCTTGGGCGAGGTCCGTCAGGCTGGCGGCAAGGTCGTGCCGGCGTGGGCGGTCGAAGGTGATCTCGACCCTGCGATCGCCGGCGAGCAACACCTTCGAACTGGAATGGCCACCGAAGTCCGGTCGAGCTCCAGAGCTTCCCGGAACTCGACCGTGTTGCCTGGTTCGACGTGCCAACCGCCGCCGAGAAGGTCATCGCAGGTCAACGCCTGTTCCTTGCTCGACTCGTCGAAGCCTCACCCACCGCCGGGCCCGAGGGTCTCGGCTGACCGCGTGTTCACCAGCCCGATCTCCACGACGGCGCCATGGGCTGCCTCGTTGAGCATGGTGCGCATGGCCAGTCGTACACGGACCACACCGAGGCCAGCAGATGGGCCCTCGTCGCCGCTGCTTCACACGCTGCCAATTGTAGCGCCTCACTGCGCGTGTCCGCGGCGGGACGATGGGACCGCCAGCGACGTGATCAGCCGACGACCGACGCGGGCACGCTGACCACACGGGATCGCAGCCACTCGCCCAGCGCCTTGGCCTGAGCGTCTTGGCGAGTCGACGCCGCCACCCCCTCCTGCAGAAGCCCGCGGATCACGAAGTTGAGCGAGCGAAGGTTCGCGAAGCGGTAGCGATCGACAGCGAGCGCCGCCGTCTCGGGGAGCAGCGCCTGCAGTCGCTCGACGGTCAGTTCGGCGTCGAGCCACTCCCAACCAGCATCGCTTCGGGCGTAGACGCCCGAGGTTGGCATCGCCGCCCTTGTCGCCCGACCGAGTCCCGACGAACGATCCCGAACTGCCACCTCCACCGACGGTCCCCTGGCCCGGGTGTCGCGGAACCACGACTCTCGGATCGTGGTTCCAGCGAGACCTGGGCGGTGGGAACCAGCGGCGGGGGCCACGGAGTCGATCTGCGTGGTGGTGCCGTTGACGTGGACGTACTGGGGGACGAGGTCGGCGGGGATCGTGGCGGGGCGGTACACGCCGAACGGCGATGCAGCGCCGGGGCCACCGCCCAGGCCGTACATGCCGGGGATGCCGGCGAGCACGGTGTGCACCATCGCGTCGGCGAATGCACGGCCGACCTTTCGCTCGTCGGGATCCTTGACCGTCACCTTCCAGATCGCCGTGGCCTCTTCCTGCGTTGCAGGGTCGGGCTTGTTGGTGTGGACGACCTTGCTCTCGATGAAGGCGAAGTCGTCTGGCCCAGAGGGGCAGGCATCCCAGAACGCTGCCTCGGCGAAGGCTGCTTTGTCGTCGATGTCGAGACCCGTGAGCGCCACCGTGAACGAGTTCCGGTAGCCGCCGAGTTCGTTCATCGCAACCTTCAACGTGGACGGCGGCGCCTGGCCCTTGGTGCCGAAAACCCGCACCCGGTCACGTTCGAGCTGCTCGACCTCGATCGTGTCGAAGCGAGCGGTCACGTCGGGGCCGAGATACTCGGGGCCGCCGATCTCGTAGAGCAGCTGCGACGTCACCGTCTCGACGTTGACCACACCGCCGGTGCCGTCGTGCTTGCCGATCACGCACGAGCCGTCGGCGGCCACCTCGGCCCACGGAAACCCGAACCGGGCTCCCCCGCCGACGTCGTTGCGATCATCGATCTCGTTGAAGAACGAATAGTTGCCCCCGGTGACCTGGGCACTGCACTCGATGATGTGCCCGGCGACCACACCGCCAGCGAGTTGGTCGAAGATCGGTTCGCGTTGCCAACCGTGATGCCACGCCGCTGGCCCACACGTGACCGCGGCGTCGGTGACACGCCCGGTGATCACGATGTCGGCACCCTTGCTGAGCGCGTCGACGATCCCGAAACAGCCGAGGTAGGCGTTGGCGGTGAGGAACCGTGTGGGATCGCCGAGTTCGGTCGCGGCGCCGAACGGTGACAGTGCGCCGGACTCGGCCAGCTCGACGATGCGGGGCATCAAATCATCGCCGTTGATGTAGGCAATGGTCGGCGACAGACCGAGTCGATCGGCCACCTCCTGGACCGCGTCGGCACAGCCGTCGGGGTCGAGACCACCAGCGTTGGAGACCACCTTGATCCCCTTGTCGAGGCAGGTGCCCATCACCTGCTCCATCTGGCTCACGAACGTACGGGCGTAGCCACCCTTGGGCTTCTTGGCGCGGATGCGGCTGAGGATCAGCATGGTCAGCTCGGCCAACCAGTCGCCGGTGAGCACATCGATCGGGCCGCCCTCGACCATCTCGAGCGCGCCGCTCGGCCGGTCGCCGAAGAACCCAGAACAGTTGGCGATGCGGATCGGATCGGTCATGACGGATCCTCCGTCGGGTCACCGTGGTCGAGGGCGACGAGGAGGTCACCCTGATCGACCCGATCGCCGACGGCGAAGCGGACCTCGCTGACCACGGCATCGGCAGGGGCCACGATCTTGTGTTCCATCTTCATCGCCTCGACCACCATCAGCACCTGACCGTCGCTCACCGAATCTCCCGTTGCGACGTGCACGGCGATGACAGTTCCGGGCAGCGGGCAGATCGGCCCACCACCCTCGGCCTGTGCATCGTGGAGTGCGAACCGAGCTGCTCGGGTGAGCGTCAACGCACCGGCAGTGCTGCGGGTGTGAACGGTGACAGCTCCGACGCCGTCGTCGTCGAGCCCGAGACCGTGGTGGACGACTTCGGTGCCGACGCTGTAGCGGCGACCGTCGACCTCGACCGCCAGCGCCGTCGACGCGACGGTCGAGCAACCGGACGTGCCGCTCGACCCGCTCGTCGGGTGACAGCACCCCCTCGTTGTCGGGTTCCGGCCACGGGCCGAGCCACGCCGATGCGTTCCAACGCGTCGAGCCGTCGGCGAGTCGCTCGGGCCGCATGACGTATTCGACGTGGAGATGCTCACCGGTGGGCTCGAGCCACATCTGGCGTTGACCTTGGGTTCGCAGGTTGCGCCACCCCGACGGGGCGAAGGGCGTCGCCCGATCAGCGACGCGGCGCTCGGCTTCGAGCGCGAACACCGCACCGAGCAGCAACGCCACCCGGTCGTCGCCCGCAGGGCCGATCGGCGTGAGCACGTCGGGGTGCTCATCGAGGTAGGCGGTCGGCGTGGCAGCGGCGAGATAGTCGCCCTCACCCAGGATCGCAACGAGCGAGTCGACGTTGGTGCGGATGCCGGTGATCTGCGAGCCGCGCAGCGCCCGAGCGAGTTGGCGGGCGGCTTCGACGCGAGTCGGCGCGTGGGAGATCACCTTGGCGACCAGCGAGTCGTAGTCGGAGGAGATCTCGGCGCCATCGCGCACACCGGTGTCGACTCGGACACCATCGCCGATCGAGAAGCGACCGATGCGGCCCGTGGACGGCATCCATCCAGCAGCGGGATCTTCAGCGACCACACGTACCTCGATCGCATGACCGGTCACGGTGATGTCGCCCTGCGTCACCGGCAGCGGTTCGCCCGCGGCGACACGCAGCTGCAGCTCGACGAGGTCGAGGCCGGTCACCGCCTCGGTCACGGGGTGCTCGACCTGCAGGCGAGTGTTGACTTCGAGGAACGTGATCGTCGCCTCACCATCGGCGTCGGCGCCGACCATGAACTCCACAGTGCCCGCACCCTCGTAGCCGACGTGCCGGGCAAGTGCGACCGCACCATCACACAGTGTCGGTACGCACCCCGGCCGAGATGCCAGCCGATGGTGACTCTTCGACGATCTTCTGGTTGCGACGCTGGATCGAGCACTCGCGCTCGCCCAGGTGGACGACGTTGCCGTGCTGGTCGCCGAACACCTGCACCTCGACGTGGCGACCACGTTCGAGGTACGGCTCGATGAACACGGCCCCATCGCCGAACGCCGACAGCGCCTCGCGCGATGCAGCCGCAACGGCATCGTCGAGTTCGTCGGCGCTGCGCACGATCCGCATCCCGCGGCCACCGCCGCCCGCCGCCGCTTTGACGAGCGCCGGGTACGTCACGTTCGCTCCGTCGGCAACGCGACCATCGACGACCTCGATCATCGACGTGGTCGGCACGCCGGCGTCGAGCGCAGCGCGCTTCGAAGCAACCTTGTCGCCGAGCAGCGTGACCTGTTCCGGGGTCGGCCCGACCCACACGAGCCCGGCGTCGATGACCGCCTGCGCGAACGCGGCGTTCTCGGCGAGAAATCCATAGCCGGGATGGATCGCGTCGGCGCCGGTGGCGAGTGCCGCAGCGATGATCGCATCACCGCGGAGATACGACTCGGCCGGGGTCGCCCCGCCCAAGGCAACCGCCACATCGACCGAATCGACGTGCAGCGCGTTGGCGTCGGGCTCGGAGTAGACGCCGACGGTGGAGATGCCGAGCCGGTGGGCCGTGCGGGCGATGCGCACGGCGATCTCGCCACGGTTCGCGATCAACAAGCGAGTGATGTCCATCAGTGCCTCCACACGCCGTACTCGGTGGCGCCTTGCACCACGTTGCTGTGCACGGCCGAGAGTGCCATTCCCATCACCGTGCGACTGTCGGCGGGATGGATGATCCCGTCATCCCACAATCGTCCGGTCGAGTACAGCGCGGTCGACTCGTGTTCGATCTGCGCTTCGAGCCCAGCGGTCTGCGCGAGGAGCGCCTCCTCGTCGACCTCCATGCCCCGGCCCGCCGCGGCGTTGCGGGCCACGATCTCCATCACCCCGGCGAGCTGCTTCGGGCCCATCACCGCCACCCGGTGATTCGGCCAACTGAAGATGAACCGCGGGTTGTACGCCTTGCCGGCCATGCCGTAGTTGCCAGCCCCATAGCTGGCGCCGACCATGAGGTTGAAGTGCGGGACGGTCGAGTTCGACACCGCATTGATCAGCTTCGCGCCGTTGCGGATGATGCCGCCCTGTTCGGCTTTCGAGCCGACCATGAAGCCGGTGATGTTGTGGAGGAACGCGAGCGGGATGTCGCGCTTGTTGCAGAGCTGGATGAACTGCGCCCCCTTCGATGCCTCTTCGGAGAACAGGATCCCGTTGTTGCCGAGGATGCCGACCGGGAAGCCGTGAATCGATCCCCAACCACACACGAGCTTGTCGCCGTAGAGCGGCTTGAACTCCTCGAACCGGCTGCCGTCGAGCAGGCGGGCGAGCACCTCGCGGATGTCGAACGGGATGCGCACGTCAGCCGACGCGCAGCCGAGCAACTCGGCCGGGTCGTAGAGCGGCGGGTCGTCAGGAAGGGTCGCGCCCGGGCCGAGCTTGCTCCATCCGAGGTGTCGTACGATGCCGCGGGTGATGCGGATCGCATCCATCTCGTCGACAGCGAGATAGTCGGACAGCCCGCTGGTGCGCGAGTGCATCTCGGCGCCTCCCAGGGTTTCTTCGTCGACGATCTCGTCGATCGCCATCTTCACCAACGGCGGACCACCGAGGTACGCAGTGCCGCGTTCCTTGATGAAGATCGTGTAGTCGCTCATCCCCGGCGTGTAGGCGCCGCCGGCGGTGTTGGGCCCGAACGCCATCGTGATCGACGGAATCCCGAGCTTGGAGAGCTGCGTGAGGTCGCGGAAGCTTCCGCCGCCTTGGATGAACAGATCGGCCTGACGCGGCAGGTCGGCGCCGGCCGACTCGTTGAGGTTGATCACCGGCAGCCGGTTCTCGCGGGCGATCTCGTTGAAGCGGGCCGTCTTCTTCCACGACGTCGGGTTCGCCGAACCGCCGCGATAGGTCATGTCCGAGCCGGTGATCGCGCACTCGACGCCCTCGACGATGCCGATGCCGCACGCCGAGCCGACGCCGACCGGGTCCTGCGTGCCCCACCCGGCCAGCGGGCTCAGCTCGAGGAATGGTGTGTCGGGATCGATCAGCGCCTCGATCCGCTCGCGCACCAGCATCTTGCCGCGCTTGCGATGCCGGTCGACGTAACGCTGGCCGCCGATCGTGGGAACGCTCGCCAGCTCGGCTGCGACGCCGTCCCACAAGCCCTGCATCGCGGCGAGATTGTCCTGGTAGTCGTCCGATCTCGTGTCGAGTCGACTGCGGATCACGGTGCCGATGGTCACGTCCGTCACCGTAGTGGAGCGGCCCCTGGCGGTCCCGAGCCACATCCAGCCACCCAGCATCGGCTACACCTGACCCATGGACGTTGCCGAGGTACTCGCCGATCTGCTCGCTGAACAGCAGGCGCTGGACGAGACCGTGTCGCAGCTGACCGACGAGCAGTGGCTGCTCGCCACACCCAGCCCTGGCTGGACGATCGCCGATCAGATCGGCCACCTCACCTACTTCGACGGCACGGCTGCGCTCGCCGTGGTCGATCCGCCTGCGTTCCAGGACGCGATGACCTCGCTGTTGTCCTCGGGCGGGGCTGGCGCCGAGTCGGCCGACGACATCGTGCTCGGCCCCTACCGGGCGATGTCACCTGACGATCTCCTCGCGGCGTGGCGGGCCAATCGCCGCGCTCTGGCGTCGGCCGGCGAGACCTTGGAGAACGACACCCGCGTCGCTTGGTACGGCCCCTCGATGGGTGCCAAGTCGTTCCTCACGGCACGGCTGATGGAGGTGTGGGCACACGGCCAGGACATCGTCGACACGGTCGGCGCCTCTCGCTCGACGACCGATCGGCTCCGACACATCGCACAACTCGGCTTCATCACACGTGGCTGGACGTACATGAACCGCGGCCTCGACGTTCCGTCCACCCCGGTTCGCGCCGAACTCACACTGCCGTCGGGCGAGGTGCTCACATTCGGTCCCGATGACGCCGTCGAGTCGATCGTCGGTCCGGCGCTCGACTTCTGTCTCGTCACCACGCAGCGCCGCCACGTCGACGACACCGACCTCGTCGTGACCGGCGACTCGGCTCGCGACTGGATGGAGAAGGCGCAGCTCTTCGCCGGTCCCGCCTCCGACGGCCCCTCCCCTCGCCCCACCTGACCCGCCACCTCACCGAAAACACCCCGGATCGTTGCGCTCAGCGTCACGATCGAGGGCACATTTCGGGTCGAGTCGAGACGAACGGGGACCATAGGGTCGGCGCGATGATCACGCCGTTCACGATCGACGTTCCTGACGCCCTCCTCGACGACCTTCGATCGCGGCTGCGCAACACTCGCTGGCCCGAACGCGAACTGGTCGACGACTGGTCGCAGGGCACCCCACTCGCCTATGTGCAAGAGGTGTGCGAGTACTGGGCGACCGGCTACGACTGGCGGGCGCGAGAAGCGGCGCTCAACCGGTTCGATCAGTTCACGATGCCCGTCGACGGGCTCGCCGAACCGGGGCTCCACTTCGTCCACGTGCGCTCGCCGCATCCCGAGGCGATGCCGCTGTTGATCACCCACGGCTGGCCGGGGTCGATCGTCGAGTTCCACAAGGTGATCGAACCGCTGACCGATCCGACCAGACACGGCGGCGACGCCGCTGATGCGTTCCACGTGGTCGCGCCCTCGCTCCCTGGATTCGGTTTCTCGGGCAAACCGACAGCAACCGGCTGGGGCGTCCACAAGATCGGCGAGCTGTTCGCCGAACTGATGGCCACACTCGGCTACGACCGGTACCTCGCCCAGGGCGGCGACTGGGGATCCGCGGTGACCACCGCCATCGGCGGCACCGACGTCGACCACTGCGCTGCCGTGCACGTCACGCTCGCAATGGGCGCTCGTCCGAAGCTGAACGGCGACCCGACGCCCGAGGAGCAACGGGCTCTCGATGGCCTGAAGTACTACGCCGACTGGGATTCGGGGTACTCGAAGCAGCAGGCAACGCGGCCGCAATCGATCGGATACGGCCTCGTCGACTCGCCAGCGGCGCAGGCCGCCTGGGTTCTCGAGAAGTTCTGGGCGTGGACCGACTGCGACGGTCATCCCGAGAACGTGCTCACCCGCGACGAACTGCTCGACAACGTGATGCTGTACTGGATCAACGGCAACGGCGCGTCGTCGGCACGCATCTACTGGGAGAGCTTCGGCCGGGGCCCTCGACCTGCGCCCGTCACCATCCCTTCGGGTTTCACCGTGTATCCGAAGGAGATCGTTCCCCCCGTCCGAGCGTGGGTCGAAGAAGCGTTCACCGACATCCGCTACTGGAACGAGCAGCCCAAGGGTGGACACTTCGGCGCCTTCGAAGTACCTGAACTCTTCGTCGACGACCTCCGCAACTGCTTCCGCCAGTTCCGCTGACGACCGAAGCGGTCGGGTAACTTGACCCGCGGGTCAAGTCAGTCGCCTCGACGAACCGACCCGATCACTCGATGACGACGCACACCCCGATCGACACACCTCCCGACCACGGCCACCGCCCCGGCACCGCCAGGGCAGCTCTGTCGTACCGGGGCTTCCGGATCATCTTCATCGGACTCGCGCTGTCCAACATCGGTACGTGGATGCAGAACTTCACGCTGCCCGCCTACATCGACGACCGCACCGGACGGCCCGCGCTCGTCGGTCTGATGATCTTCGCCCAGCTCGGCCCGTTGCTGGTGCTGTCGATCCCGGCCGGCGTCCTCGCCGATCGCGTGTCCAAGCAGAAACTGCAACTCACAGCGCAGAGCGCTTCGGTGGTGCTCACGATCGCGATTGCGTTCTTCGTGTCCGGCGACCACGCGTTGTGGACGATCTTCGCGGCGCAGCTCGGCATCGGGATTGCGAACGCGTTCAATGCGCCGGCGTTCCAGGCATCGATGCCGCTCCTGGTTCACCGACAGGATCTGCCCGGCGCGATCAGCCTCAACTCGGCGATGATCAACGGCACCCGTGTGCTGGGGCCCGTGATCGCTGCGATCCTCGCAGTCGCCGGACTCAGCGTGTCGAGCATCTTTCTGGTCAACGCGGCGACGTACCTGTTCTTCATCGCAGCGCTGCTGATCGTTCGGATGCCCGACGTGCGCAGCGGCAACACGACGCGAGGGTCTCAAGTCGCTGACCGTCGGCCTCGAGATTGCCAAGGAATCGGTTGGTGCTCAACCGGCTGCTGCTCGGAATGTTCCTGTTCTCGCTGTTCAGCCTCGTGTACATCGGACTGTTCCCGTCGGTCGCACGGCTCAACTTCGACATCGCCCCCTCGAGCGCGACCTACCGGTGGCTCTACGCCGTCTGGGGTGCGGGAGCGTTCGTCGGTGCGCTGTCGGTTGGCACGTTCCTGTCGTCGATCGACCGGAAGGTGCTGATCGTGCGGGGCTTCACCGGCTTCGCGATCTCGCTCGCGATCTTCTCGCAACTACGCGATTCGGTGATGCCGTTCCCGGTCGGGTTCGTGCTCGGCATGTTCTATTTCATGACCGCCACGGCGATCACCACCACGTTCCAGCTGAACATGAAGAACACCGAACGGGCCACGGTGATGCCGCTGTGGTTCATGGTGTTCGGTGGCACCGTGCCGATCGGCAACCTGCTCTTCGGCGTGGTGATCGAGTGGATCGGCGCCCGCGCCGTGCTGGGCTTCGGCGCTGCATTCGCACTCTTCCTTGCCTGGTGGGTCGACCTCCGGCGCCTCCCACAATCAGCGTTCCTCGCCGAGGAGGACGGTGGCGAACCGTTCATCCCGAGTGCTGCGAAGCCCGGCTGACCTCGGCTGACCCTCACCCGAGTCGGGCGACGACCTGTTCGAGTCCGGCAGCGCGACTGGCCTTCACCAGTACGACATCGCCGACGCCGAGCGGACCGATGGCATCGAGCGCTCCGGCAGCGTCACCAACCGCGTCGAGGCCGTAGAGATCGGTGCCGACGACGATCAACTCGAGGCCCAGATCGATCGCCCTGGCGGCAATCGCTCGGTGCGCCGGGAGGGGATCGTCGATCTCTGCCATCAGTCCCAGCACTGCGATGCGACGATGGGCGTCCATGGCTGCGAGCGCTTCGAGCGCCGCCAGCATCGAGGTGGGGTTGGCGTTGTACGCGTCGTTGACGATGGTTGCTCCGTTGGACGCAGTCGTCACCTCCATGCGCATGCCCGACACGGTGGCACCCGACAGCGCGTCGAGCGCTCGGTCGAGGTCGACACCAACGATGCCGGCAACGGCGATCGCTGCTGCCGCGTTGGTCACCATGTGCGCCCCGGGCACAGCGAGTTGCGTCGTGCCGCTCCCCCACGGTGTGTCGACCCGGAACCTCGCCCGAGCGAGGCCGTCGAGTTCGATCTCGCTGACACGAACGTCGCCGGTCGAGCCGTAGGTGATCACCTCGGCGCCGGTGCGTGAGCGCATCTCGAGCACTCGGCGGTCGTCTGCATTCAGCACCGCCGTGCCACTCGCCGGCAGTGCCTCGACCAGCTCACCCTTGGCCGTCGCCACCCCGTCGATCCCGCCGACCAATTCGGTGTGGGCGTGGCCGACCACCGTGATCACACCGATGTCGGGACGTGCGATCTCGCAGAGCTGGCTGATGTGACCGAAGCCGCGCATCCCCATCTCGAGGATCAACACCTCGGTGTCGTCCGGGGCGTTCAAGATGGTGACGGGAAGTCCCTGCTCGTTGTTGAAACTGCGCTCGTTGGCCGTGGTGCGTCGGCCGGCACCGCACGCAGCTGCCATCAGATCCTTCGCCGAGGTCTTGCCGACGCTGCCGGTGACACCGACGACCTGCGCATCGAGACGCCGCCGGGCCCACTGGGCGAGCGACAGCAGCGCCTGCGCAGTATCGGCCACTTCGATGGCCGTGCCGTCGAGACGGAACGGGTCGGGCTCGCTGGTGAGGTGCGCGACGGCTCCCCGCTGACGAGCGGCGCCGATGAACTCGTGTCCGTTGCGTTCGGCGACGATCGGCACGAACAGCTGGCCCGGAGCCGTGGAGCGCGAATCGAACGACGCTCCGTCGAATTCGACGTCGGGACCGATCAGGCGCCCGCCGATGCCCGCTGCCGCCTCGGATGCACGAATCCTCACAGGCGCCGACGGTACCTTGGCCCGATGACCGACCAGCGGATTCATCTCGTCGTCTTGTTCGGCGGCGAATCGGCCGAACACGACGTGTCGTGCACCACCGCTGCCCACGTGCTGCGCGCCGCCGATCCCGAGCGCTACCGGATCACACCGGTCGGCATCTCGACCGCCGGCCAGTGGGCCCTCGCTCATGAAGCGGTCGACGCGCTGATCGAGGGTCCTCATGCGATCCCCGGTCGACTCAACCCGGTCGGCACCAACGTGTCGCCAACGCCGATGCTCGCTGAGGCGTCGTCGTACCGACGAGCTCACCGTGGTGCTTCCGCTGCTCCATGGACCGATGGGCGAGGACGGCACCGTGCAAGGCATGCTCGATCTCGCCAACGTCGCGTATGTGGGCAGCGGCGTGCTGGGATCCGCGGTGGCCATGGACAAGGCGATGGCCAAGCAGGTGCTCACCGCCGCCGGTATCCCCCAAGCCCGGTACCGAGCGTTTGCCGAACACGAGATGACACCGGGTTTGGTTGCTCGACTCGCCGACGAGCTGGGCCTCCCGGTGTTCGTGAAGCCGGCCAACATGGGCTCGTCGGTCGGCGTGTCGAAAGCGACCACGGTCGAGGGCCTGCGCGAGGCGATCGAGCATGCGCTCACCTACGACGAGATGATCGTCGTCGAAGAGGCCATCGTCGGTCGAGAGATCGAGGTGGCGGTGCTCGGCGGCACCGAGCCCGAGGCGTCTGTGCCCGGCGAGATCGTGCCCGGTGACGACTTCTACAGCTACGCCGACAAGTACGTCACCGACGGCGCGCAGCTCCTGATTCCGGCGCCGCTCGCCGACCACGAGGTCGAGCAGGTGCGGGCGTTGGCGGTCGACACGTTCCGCGCGATGCGCTGCGACGGGTTGGCGAGGGTCGACTTCTTCTACGAGATGGACGCCAACGGCGTGGGGCGCGGGTTCTTGTGCAACGAGGTCAACACGATGCCCGGCTTCACGCCGATCTCGATGTTCCCGAAGCTCTGGATGCACTCGGGAATGGCCTACAGCGAGTTGATCGACCGATTGGTCGATCTCGCCGTGGCCCGCCACGCCCGCCGCCGCCGCAACACCAGCCGCTGACGCAGATCCCGGTGCCCGGGTCTGCGCGAGCCGCGTTCAGGGTGCGAGGGCGGCACGGAGGAATGCGCGGAGTTCGTCGCGGAGTCGGCGGAGGCCACTGGGTGTGGGCTGCCAGCCGACGGCTCGAAGCGCTTCGGGTTCCGTGGCGATTCCGGTGAGCGTGGCGTAGCCGAGCGCCGCCACGAGCCGGGGGTCGCCGCGGCGAAGACGCCCGGCTTCCATTTCGGCAGCGAGGTACACCACTGCCCGATCGACCAGTGACTGGATGCGCGACCGGAGACGTTCGGCCTGCGCCGATTCCAGGCGACTCACCTCGCGGATCAGCCCGAGCAGCGCCGGTCGGCGAACGGCGGGGCGGAACACCGCCCGGACGACGGCATCGATCCGATCGAGTGGGTCGTCGGGCGCCGCCCGGAGCGCTGCGTCGATCACGATCACCAGCTCGGCTGCTGCAACACCGAGCACCTCGTCGACGAGGTCGTCCTTCGAGGCGAACCAGTACAGCACCGTCTGTTTGCGAACACCGACCGAGCGGGCGATCTCGTCGAGCGACACCGCATCGACACCCCGCGTGCCGAACAGGTCGAGCGCCACCTCCAGAATCCGCTCGCGCGTCGATCGATCACTCATCCGACATCATCTCTCTACCAATTGGTAGACGATCGTGCTAGAAAGGTCAACTGTGATCGCTGAGGAGCTTGCGGGGAAACGGATCGCCATCACGGGCGCGACCGGATTCGTCGGCACCGCGCTCGTCGAGCGGCTCCTGCGCTCGGTCCCCAACTGCGAACTCGTGCTCCTCGTTCGCGACGGCCAGCGAACCAACGCGGCACGTCGAACCGACCGCGAGATCTTCAAGAACGACGCGTTCGACCGCCTGCGCGCCGAGTGCAAAGAGCGCGGCGACGACTTCGCCGACGTCACCGCCCGAGTCACCACGATCGCCGGCGACGTCACCCGCGATGGCCTCGGCCTGAACGACGCCGACCGGGCGATCTTCGCCAGCTGCCACACGGTGATCCACTCCGCAGCGGCGGTGTCGTTCGACTCGCCGCTCGATTCGGCCGTCGAGATCAACCTGCTCGGGCCGTCACGTATCGCCGATCTCTGCAACGAGATGAGCATCACCCCGCACCTCGTGTCCGTGTCGACCTGCTACGTCGCCGGCAACCGCCGCGGCCATGCGCCCGAAAAGCTCGTCAGCGACGGACCGTTCGACATCGGCATCGACTGGCGGCGCGAGGTCAGCGCCAGCCGCCGGTTGCGATCCGACGCCGACGCAGCCAGTCGCAGCACCGAGAACCTCGAAGCGTTCCGCAAGGAGGCACGCACCGAACTCGGCGCCGCAGGTGCACCAGCGCTGGCATCGAAGACCGAGCAACTTCGCGAGAAGTGGGTCAAGGACCAGCTCGTCGAAGCCGGACGCGCTCGCGCTGCCAGCGTCGGCTGGCCCGACGCCTATGCGTTCACCAAAGCGCTCGGTGAGCAGGCGCTCACCGATGTGAAGGGCAACGTGCCGGTGTCGATCGTGCGGCCGTCGATCATCGAATCGGCGCTCGCCGAGCCCAAGCCCGGCTGGATCCGCGGGTTCCGGATGGCCGAGCCCGTACTGATCTCCTACGCCCGCGGCCTCCTCGCCGAGTTCCCCGGCGTCCCCGAAGGCACCGTCGACGTGATCCCGGTCGACATCGTCGTGGCGGCGATCATCGCCGTGGCAGCGCTCGGACCAGAGCGTGCGCCCGAGATCACCCAGGTGGCCTCCGGCGGCATCAACCCGCTCAAGTACCAGGCACTCGTCGACAATGTCAGCGGTTGGTTCCTCGAACATCCCATCTACGACAGCAAGGGCCAACCGATCGTGGTGCCCGAGTTCCGCTTCCCCGGCCGCGGGCGTGTGCAGGGCCAGCTCAATCGGGCCAAAGTCGTGCTCACCGCCGGCGAGAAGATCCTCCAGAACCTGCCGCTGCGCGGACGTCAGGCCGAGTGGTCGGCCCAGATCGAGACCAAGCGAGCCGAGGTCGACCGGGCCCAGACCTACGTCGAGCTGTACGGCCAGTACACCGAGTGCGAAGCGATCTACCAGGTCGACAACCTCATGCACACGTGGGACGGGCTCGACGACGACGACCGTGCCGACTTCAACTTCGATCCGCTGTCGGTCGACTGGCCGACCTACATCACCACGATCCACCTCCCCTCGATCGTCAAGCACGCTCGAGTCAAGACCACCCCCGGACCGTCGGCGGCGACCGACCGGATGGGCCGCCTCCGCAAGCAGGTACTCGACCCCAAACGCCAGGTGGTGGCCTTCGATCTGGAGAACACGCTGATCGCATCGAACGTGGTCGAGAGCTATTCATGGCTCGCAACGCGTCGTCTCGACACCCCCGAGCGGATCCGCTACGTGCTGCGCACGCTGGTCGAGGGGCCGGGCCTGCTCAAGCTCGACCGCACCGACCGCAGCGACTTCCTGCGCTACTTCTATCGCCGCTACGAGGGCGCCCCGGTCGAGCAGATCGAGGCCGACGCCCGAGAGATGTTCGCCCAGATCATCATGACCAAGTCGTTCCCCGAAGGGATGCGACGGGTGCGTCAGCACCGTGCGCTCGGCCATCGCACGATCTTGATCACCGGTGCGTTGAGTTTCAATGTCGAGGGGCTCCGGCCGCTGTTCGACGAGATCGTTGCCGCCGAGATGACCATCTTGCCGGACAACACGTACTCCGGCGAGATGCACGTCGTGCCACCGACCGGCGAAGCCCGCGCCCAGATCCTGTCCGACTATTGCGACGCCGAGGGCTTCGATCTCGACGAGTGCGTCGCCTACGCCGACTCGTCCTCCGACCTCCCGCTGTTCGAAGCCGTTGGTTTCCCGGTGGCGGTCAACCCCGAGACCCGCCTCGCAGCAATCGCCCGCAAGCGCGGCTGGCTCGTCGAACACTGGGACAAGTCGCCTGGCGGTCCCCGACCCCGCCTCCCGATCGGACCGCTGCTGTCAGAGCGCCAGCGCCGCCAACGGTTCGGAGCCCGAGCATGACCCCGTTCGCGTGACACTTCGGATGGCCCGTGCCGTCGAAACTGCAACACAAACGGGGTGGGGATGGTGACGCGATGAAGGCGCTGCAGGTTTCTCGCTCGGTGCCCCGGCTCGGCATGGCGCGCATTGCGTCGGCGATCTCGCCGATCACGGCCACCAAGCTCGGGCCGCTCGCGTACACCTCGGTCGACGAACCCGAGCTGCCCGGACCCGGTTGGCATCGCGTGCGCACCCGGCTCGCCGGCATCTGCGGGTCTGACCTCTCGCTCGTCGAGGGCCACGCGTCGCTGTACTTCGAGGACTGGGTGTCGTTCCCGTTCGTTCCCGGCCACGAAGTCGTCGGCGAACTCGACGACGGCACTCGGGTGATCCTCGAGCCGGTGCTCGGCCACGAGGCGCGCGGCTTCGCTCCCCCGTTCGACGGTGCGGCGCCGGGCGACGGCGACGACTACTCACACCTGGCGACCGGCGACCTCGAACCGGGCATCCAGACCGGCTTCTGCTGCTCGACCGGCGGTGGATGGGCGCCCGAGTTCATTGCACACGACACCCAACTCCACCGGATCGCCGACGACATGCCCGACGAACGCGCCGTTCTCGTGGAACCGTTCGCTGGCGGCATCCATGCCGCACTGCTCGCGGCACCGGTGGTCGCCGCCCGCCAGGACACGTCGAACCCGGCGATCGTCGCCGTCCTCGGCGCCGGCACGATGGGCCTCGCCGCCATCGCCGGGCTGCGCCGGTACGTGCCCGACGTCCGCATCATCGTCGGTGCCCGCTATCCACACCAGCGCGAGTTCGCGAAGGAGTTCGGTGCCGACGTCGTCGTCGCTCCCGACGAACTCCCCCGGGCAGTACGTCGGGCCGCCGGCTGTCACATGGTCGGCGACCACCTGTCGTCGGGCGCCCACGTGACGATCGATGCGGTCGGCACCAGCGCCACCGTCGCCGACTGCCTGCGCATCACGCGGCCTCGCGGCCGAGTCGTGTTGCTCGGGATGCCTGCCGACGTCACGCTCGACCTCACCGGGCTGTGGCACCGCGAGACCGAGTTGAAGGGTGCCTACACCTACGGCACCGAGCACCTCCCCGACGGTCGCACCGCCCGCACGTTCGATCTCGCCATCGAGACCGCCAACGACCTTCGGGCCGAGCGTCTGCTCTCGGCCACCTATCCCCTGTCCGACCACGTCGACGCCATCGCCCACGCCGCCACCGCCGGCCGCCGCGGAGCGACAAAGATCGCCTTCGACCTGCGCAAGGAAGATTCCTGATGCCACGCCCTGGATTCGTACTGGATGTCGACAAGTCGACGCCGCCCACCCTGTTCTGGCACGGCGAGGGGTTCCGACTCGAGAAGCTGCCTGCCGACCGCAGCCGGGTGATCTACGCGCCCGAACCGCACGACGCGATCGACGACATCGATGGTGCGATCCGCACGTCACTGCTCAACCCGATCGACATGGATCCGCTGCCGACGCTGCTCTTCCCAGGCATGAAGCTCACCATCGCGTTCGACGACGTCAGCCTGCCGCTGCCGAAGATGCAGCGACCCGACCTGCGCCAACGGATCATCGAACAGGTGCTCACCATGGCTGCCGACGCCGGCGTCGACGATGTCCACATCATCGCTGCGCTGGCACTTCACCGCCGGATGCACGAATTCGAACTGCGCCACGCCCTCGGCGATCGCGTCTACGACGCCTTCGAGCCGCGTGGCCTGCTGTACCAGCACGATGCCGAAGACCCCGACAACCTCGCATTCCTGGGCACCACCGATCAGGGCGAAGAGATCGAGATCAACAAGCGCGCCGCCGAGAGCGACCTGCTGGTCTACGTCAACATCAACCTCGTCGCCATGGACGGCGGGTGGAAGTCGACCGCCGTCGGCCTCGCCAGCTACCGCTCACTGCGCCACCACCACAACCCGACCACGATGGAGGCGTCGCACTCGTTCATGGATCAGCACGCCTCCGAGCTCCACAAGAGCACCTGGCGGATGGGCAAGGTGATGCGCGACCACGGGCCGAAGGTGTTCCAGATCGAGACCACGCTGAACACCGACACGTTCCCGCAGCCGTTCGAGTTCCTCTCGAAGCGCGAGTGGGAGTGGAAGCCGAAGGATCGGGCGCTCTACCTCGGTGCCGCGAAGTCGCTCGCCAAGACGCCGCCGCGGCTCGCACGCAAGATCTTCCACGGCATCGAGGCGCCGCACCAGATGACCAGCATCCAGTGCGGCGAGGTCGAGGCGGTCCACAAGGTGACCACGCAGAACGTGTACGACCAGCAGTTGGTCGAGGTCGAGGGTCAGACCGACATCCTCACGATGGGCATCCCGTACATCTGCCCCTACAACGTGCACTCGATCATGAACCCGATCCTGGTGATGTGCACCGGGCTCGGGTACTTCTTCAACCTCTACCGCGGCAAGCCGCTCGTGCGCGAAGGGGGTGTCGTGATCCTGACGCACCCGACGACCAACGAGTTCCACCCGGTGCATCACCCGAGCTACATCGACTTCTTCGAGGAGGTCCTCGCCGACACCAAGGACCCCCACGTGATGTCGCAGAAGTGGGAGAAGCAGTACGCCGAGGACGACTGGTACCGGCATCTGTACCGCACCACCAACGCCTATCACGGCGTGCACCCGTTCTACATGTGGTACTGGGGCAGCCACGCGATGAAGCACGTCGGCAAGGTGATCATCGTCGGCGGCGACGCCGCGACGGTCCGCAAGCTCGGCTTCACGCCGGCGTCGACGATGAACGACGCCTTCGAGATCGCGTCGGACGTTGTCGGCCGCTCCCCCACCATCACCCACATCAAGACGCCGCCGCTGATGATCGCGGACGTCAAGTAGGGCTTGGACGAATCGCAGATGGTCGACCGGAACCTGCAACGGGCACAGCGCGCCGCCGGCGCCGCGGAGGATGCAGTTCGACGCGCCACCATGCCGCTGCGCAACTTCGGCTTCCCCTATCGGGCACCGACGGTTCCTCGTGGCGTCGAGATTCCCCCGGAGGTCTCTGGGCTCGGCGCCCACTACGACACCGAGTGGGCCCGACGTCCACTCGCGTCGTCGGTGCGCACGGTGATGGTCGAAGGGCCTGTTCGCCTTGCTGCACGAGTGCTCGCGTCGCCCGAGATCGTCGGCACCGATCGTCTCGCCGACCTCGCCGCCATGGAAGATCCTCCGGCGGTGATCTTCGCCCCGAACCACCACAGCCACCTCGACACGGGGCTCATGATCCGATCGGTGCCCGCCACCTGGCGCCACAAGCTCGTGGTTGCTGCCGCTGCTGACTACTTCTTCGACAAGAAGTGGAAGGCCACGCTGTCAGCGCTGTCGCTCAACGCCATCCCGATCGACCGTGAGCTCACCGGGCGCAAGTCGTCGGATCTGATCAAGGGGCTCGTCGACGACGGCTACAGCCTGGTGATCTATCCCGAAGGTGGGCGCTCGCCCGATGGTTGGGGTCAGGACTTCAAGGGCGGCGCCGCGTACCTCTCGGCCCGCACCGGCGCCCCGGTCGTGCCGGTGTTCATCGACGGCACCGGCGCCATCTTCGGCAAGGGCATGAAGCGCCCGAAGCCGGGCCGCTCAAAAGTCGTGTTCGGCGCACCACTGCGAGCTGAGGACGGCGAGTCGACCCGTCGCTTCAACGCCCGCATCGAAACAGCCGTGACCACCCTCGGCGATGAAGCGATCACCGATTTCTGGACTGCCCGCCAACGCGCCGCCAACGGCACCAGCCCAGCGCTCACCGGTCCCGATCACACCGGCTGGCGCCGCGACTGGGCGCTCGCCGAACGCCGCAAACTCGGCACCGCCGGCCTGCGCCGCCGCCAGCAACGCCGCTGGCCCGACCTCGGCTGAGCGTCCTGTCCGGCGATGACGGCGTCCGGATCGCCGCCGACTCGTATCCTGATCATCGTGCCAACAGCCCAGACGCCGGTGAGTGCCGACATCACGCAGGGTCGGGCCTGATGTCTCGTGCGATGGAGCTCACCTGGGTTGGCCACGCCACGACCCTCATCGACGTCGGTGGGTACCGAGTCATCACCGACCCGCTGATGACCAAGCGGGTCGCTCATCTGCGTCGCCGGCGACCGCTGCCGTCGGCTGACCTGCACGAGGCCGACCTCATCCTGCTCTCCCATGTGCACCTCGACCACCTGCACCTTCCCTCGCTCAAACGGCTGCGCCCCACCGTCGAAGTCCTCACACCGCGCGGCTCGGGCCGACTCCTCCGCAACGCCGGCTTCAACCGCGTGCACGAAGTGACCGTCGGCGACCGCATCGACACGGGTCCGGTGTCCGTCGAGGTGGTGCCCGCCGCCCACAAGCACGGTCGCGGCCCGCATTCGCGAGTCACGGCCCGGCCGCTCGGCTACGTGGTCAACGGCGCCGGACGACGCATCTACTTCCCCGGCGACACCGACCTGTTCGACGCCATGGCTGACCTCGGCGACATCGACGTCGCCCTGCTCCCGATCTGGGGTTGGGGTTCATCACTGGGTGTCGGTCACCTCGATCCCACCCGCGCTGCCACAGCCACCGGGCTGATACGCCCAGACATCGTCGTTCCGATCCACTGGGGCACCTACGCTCCCGAGGATGGCCGACGCAACCTGCCCGCCTGGTTCGACTCGGCGCCCGAGCAGTTCCAAACTGCTCTCACCGATGCCGATCTCTCCCAGCACCTCCGCCTGCTCGAACCCGGCGAGGCGGTGAGCGTCGCATGACCTTCCGCAACTCGTCGATTCGGCGGCTGGCGGCAACAACAGCGCTCGTCCTGGTTGCTGGCGGCGTGCACGACCGAGCAGACGTCGATGCCCGGGCCGACGTTGACGTCGACCACCTCGACCACAGCACCGACGACCACGACCGAAGTCGAGACGACCACGACGATCGCCGCCACGACCACCGCACCACCCGAGTCGACCACCACGAGCATGCCGACCGGACCGGTCGATGCGGTGATTCCCCTGCTGGTGGGCGGCGCCGACGCAACCGGCTGGCTGTTCCTGGGCGCCTGGCAGCAGGACCGGTGGCAGGAATCGGCCGATGCGAACGGGAACCCGATTCGCCCGGAGATCTCCGCCGGCACCCCGTTCGTCGTCAGCAACCTCTCCGGCGAGTCGGCCGTGGTCCTCGGTGAGAACGTCGAGGCGTGCTTCGACGGCCGGGTCGGGCCGACGATCGACGTCGACGTCGCTGCGCCCGAACCTCCCGGGTTCGGCTACAACGCGGTCGCTGTGCTCGCGCAACCATGGTCGCTCAAGCCGCGTCCAGTCGCTGTCACCGCCACAGCGCCTGCGCACGTACCAAGCTCTCGGCGAAGCCGCCTTCGACGGCGAACCCGTCGACGCCACCCAGGGCGACATCGAGCAACTCGTCATCGCCGATCTCGATGGCGACGGGTCCGATGAGGCGCTGATGGCGTTCGAGTTCGTTCAGCCCAGCGCTGGGCCGGGAGCACCCGGCGACCTCGCAGCGTTGCTGGTGGTCGACGTCGAGACACGAGCGGCCGACACCGTGCTGTCGACTGCGGTCGATCAGGCCGCCGGTGCCGACACCTTCCCGCTCATCGAGCGCTACCGCGTGCTCGACGTGGCCGACCTCAACGGCGACGGCCGCATGGAGGTCCTGGTGCATGCTTGGTACTACGAGGGAGCCGCCGTGCTCGTCTACACCTACGACGGCACATCGCTCACCGAGGTACTGGCCACCGGCTGCGGCGCCTGACCGGCGCTGAGCTCACCAGGTGTCGATGTTGGGACGTCGCGGCGGCGCCAGTGGGTCGATGGCCGCTCGGTGGGTCTCGGGTGCGCCGTCGAAGATCGTGGTGATCCATCGACGGGTGTCGATCGGGTCGATGACATCGTCGATCTCGAACAACGATGCCACGCTCACTGCCTTGCCGTGGGCGTACATCCGATCGACCATCTCGCGGAACAGCACCTCGCGCTCGGCGTCGTCGGTGATCGCCTCGAGTTCCTTGCGGTAGCCGAGTCGTACCGCTCCTTCGAGACCCATCCCGCCGAACTCGCCGGTCGGCCACGCCAGACACGCAACCGGAGCCTTGGTGGTGCCTCCCATCATCGCTTGCGCACCGAGTCCGTAGGCCTTGCGAGTCACCACTGACACCATCGGTACCGACAGGTTGGCTCCTGTCACGAACAACCGACTGCAGTGGCGCACGAGTGCGGTTGCTTCGATCTCGGGACCGACCATCATCCCGGGCGTGTCGACGAGGCTGACGATCGGCAGCCCGAATGCGTCGCACAGCTGCATGAAACGTGCGGCCTTGTCGGCACCATCGGAGTCGATCGCTCCGGCCAGGTGACCTGGATCGTTGGCGATCACACCAACCGGGCGCCCCTCGATCCGCGCCAGCACGGTGACCATCCCGATACCGAACTCTCGCCGCAATTCGAGCACCGAGTCGACATCGAACAGGCCATCGATGGCTCGCCGGATGTCGTACGCGCGAAGCCGATCCACGGGCACCACATCGCGCAAGGCTGCCTGGTCTGGGGCCGACCACTCGACGAAACGACCCTGGAAGTACGACAGGTACTGTTTGGCCACCAGCACCGCCTCGGCCTCGTCGGCGACGACGATGTCGACGACACCGTTGCGTCGTTGCACCTCGATCGGGCCGATCTCGGTGGGACGGAACACACCGAGGCCGCCACCTTCGATCATGGCCGGCCCGCCCATGCCGATGTTCGAATCCTCGGTGGCGATCACGACGTCGCAGCAACCGAGGATCGCGGCGTTGCCAGCAAAGCAGTAGCCAGCGTTGACCCCGACGAGCGGGACCGTACCCGACAGCTCGGCGAACCAGCGGAAGGCAAGGCAGTCGAGTCCACTGACGCCAATGCCATCGGTGTCGCCAGGGCGCCCACCGCCACCTTCGGTGAAGAACACGATCGGCACCCGCAGCTGCTCGGCCACCTCGAAGAGGCGGTCCTTCTTGCGATGGTTCTGGCTCCCCTGGGTGCCCGCCAGCACCGTGTAGTCGTACGACACTGCGACGACTTTCGTCGCCCGATTCGATGCCCCCGACCCGAAGTGTTCGCCATTGACGTCACCGATTCCGCCCACCAGACCGTCGGCCGGCGTCGACGCGATCAGATCGTCGAGTTCGCGTCGCCGTCGTTGTGCCGCGATCACCAGCGGTCCGTACTCGACGAACGTTCCCTCGTCGACGAGGTCGCCGATGTTCTCTCGCGTCGTTCGGCGGCCTCTCGCTCGCCGACGGCCGACGGCATCGGGGCGCCGTTCGTCGAGTCCGACGGCGTGACGATCGATCACCTCGCGCAGATCGTCGCGTTCGAGACCGAGCGGGGTGACACGAGCCCCGTCGCGGTCTTCATGCCGTGCGGCAACGGCGACGCCTTCGGCAATGCGCACCAGTTCCTGGCCGATCACGACCGTCGACCCCTGCTCGATGGTCACCGAGTCGACGGTGCCCTCGACCGGGGCAACGATCTCGTGGTGCATCTTCATCGACTCGACCAGAGCGAGCACGTCTCCAGCACGCACCGACGACCCGATCTCGACGAACAACCCGACGATCGTTCCCTGCAACTCGGCGGACACTGCGACGTTGTTGGTCATCGACATGTCACAGGTCTAGTGCTACGTGGCGCGTTCGGGCGAGCGTTGGAACGTGGTGATCGACTGGTCACCCATCACCAACTCTGCGGCGACGGCCGCGAACAGCGCGGGCACGATGAAACCTGGTTGTCCCGTGGCTTCCGCAACGAACATCACAGCGGCAAGCGGCACACGGTACCCGGCACCGAGGAACGCAGCGATGCCCAGGAGCACATAGAGCGTCGGGTCGAGCGGGTTGACGATGTCGCCGACCCCTCTCCCAACGATCGCCCCACCGACCACCAGAGGAACGAACAGACCGCCGACACCGCCGCCGGCCAGCGTGGTCGCGGTGGCGAGACATCGCAACGCGAACACCACTGCGAGCAGCCAGAGCGCATGCTCCTCGGCAAGCCACCGGATCACGTCGTAGCCCGTGCCGATGGTCAGGCTCTCGCCGGTGAGGGCCCGGCTGATCACGAACAGCACCACCAGGGTCACACCCGCCAGCGGGACGCGAACGATCTCGGGACGGTAGGTGAACGCCTTGGCGTACCGGATCAGTCGGGAGAACGCCCGGGCGCCAACAGCGCAGAAGATGCCGATCAGGATTGCGCCGGCCAGATCCTTGTACTCGAAGGTCGCCGCTCGATCGGTTTGGAACGTGAAGATCGGATCGGTGGTGCTCAGCGCAACGAACACCAGATATCCCGATGCGCTGGCGACGAGCGCCGGGAGCAACATGCGCCGCGCCATCTGGTCGCGAAACGGAACTTCGAGCGCGAAGATCGCTCCGGTTGCAGGCGCCTTGAAGATCGCAGCAACACCAGCTGCGGCGCCGGCAACCAGCAGGGTGCGGTGGTCGACCCCTTGGAACGCCTTGGGGAGTCGCCGCTGGATCATCGCTCCGAGAGCAGAGCCTCCGTACATCGATGGGCCCTCCAGACCCATCGCCCCGCCAGTGCCGAGTGTCGTCACCGCTGCGGCCATGCGACCCATGAAGGCGCGTGGGCGCAAGGGGTACTCCGGATCGTGGAATGCACGCAGGTACTCGTCCGAGGTCGCCGACGAGGCTCCCTTGCCGACGGTTCGCAGCAGAATCGCCGACAACACCAGACCGATACCCGGAGCGATCGCGCCCACCCAGAGCGGCCCGTGCACGATCCACTCGAAGACCAATTCGACCACGACGTACTCGAAGAACCGAACGAACAGTCCGGTCACGGCGCCCGTGATCGCTGCCAGCAGCACGACCTCGCGGGATCGTCGGACCAGGTCGCGGAACTCGCCAGTGCGGATGTCGAAGGTCGACGGAGGCCATCGCATCGTCAACCTGTCACGCCACACGACGGCTCAGTGTAGGCCCCGCCCTGTCGCGCCAGCCGGACCCATGTCATTCAGCCGACGCCAGCGGTCGCGGCCTACGCTGCGGGCATGGCGCGCGTCGTAGTCACCGGTGGGGCGGGCTTTCTCGGATCGCATCTGTGCCGGGAGCTCCTCGACCGTGGCGACGAGGTCGTCGCGCTCGACAACCTGATCACGGGGTCGGTGTCCAACATCGAAGCGTTGTTCGGAACGGGATTCACCTTTGTCGAGCACGACGTCAGCAACTACGTGTGGGTTCCTGGCACCGTCGACGCCGTGATGCACCTGGCAAGCCCGGCGAGCCCCGCCGACTTCGAACGGATTCCGATCCAGATCTTGAAGGTCGGTGCGTTGGGCACCCACAACTCGCTGGGACTCGCACTCGCAAAGGGCGCGAAGTTCTTCCTGGCCTCGACCTCGGAGGTCTATGGCGACCCGCAGGTTCATCCGCAACCCGAGGAATACTGGGGCAACGTCAATCCGATCGGGCCGCGAGGCGTGTACGACGAGGCGAAGCGGTTTGCCGAGGCGATGACGACCGCCTACCACCGCCATCACGACGTCGACGTCCGAATCGTTCGGATCTTCAACACCTACGGACCGCAGATGCGGCCCGACGACGGGCGTGCCGTCTCGAACTTCTTGGTACAGGCGCTGCGCGGCGAACCGATCACGATCTTCGGCGACGGATCGCAGTCGCGTTCGTTCACCTATGTCGACGACGAGATCCGGGGGTTCCTCGCCCTGCTCGACTCCGACGTCAACACCCCGGTGAACATCGGCAACGACAACGAGTTCACGATCGCCGAGTTGGCCGAGCTGATCATCGACGTCACCGGATCGTCCTCCGAGCTCGTCCACCAGCCATTGCCCGTCGATGACCCCACACAGCGCAGGCCCGACCTCACCAAGGCGCGATCCCTGCTCGGCTGGGAGCCAACGGTGCAGCTCCGCGAAGGCCTCGAGCGCACCGCTGAGTACTTCAGGTCGCACCTGACCTGAGGTCGGGCTGCGACGAAACGGGACGGTGTCAGCGGCGACCGACGCCGTCGTAGTCGAGCCCTGCCTCACGAACCAGTACCGGGTCGAGGAGATTGCGGGTGTCGACGATGGTGATCGGCTGCTGGGCGCGTGTCGCCAGTTCGGCCAGGTTGATCTTGGCGAACTCGGGCCACTCGGTGAAGACCGCGAGCACGTCGGCCGCATCGGCAACCTCGACCGCTTCGGCCACCAGCTCGATGCCATCGAGCACCACGGCCTGGTGCGGTGTGAGTTCGCCACGTGTGGTCGGGTCGTACGCCCGAACGGTCGCACCCATCCGTTGCAGGGTTGCGATGATCGCCAACGCCGGCGATTCGCGCAGGTCGTCCGTACCTGCTTTGAACGTGAGCCCGAGTGCACCGACGGTGACACCCTCGAGGTCATCGCCCACGCGTCCGACCGCTGCGAGAACCTTGGCGACCATTCGCTCGAGTTGTTCGTCGTTGACGTCGATGACGCCGCGCATCATGGCGAAGTTGTAGCCGTGGTCCTCGGCGATCTTCACGAGCGCCCGCGAGTCCTTCGGGAAGCAGCTGCCGCCCCATCCTGGCCCTGGCCTGAGGAACTGGCTGCCGATGCGCTGGTCGGCGCCGATCCCTTCGACGACTGCGCCCACATCGGCACCAACGGCTTCGCACATCGCAGCGACGGCGTTCACGAAGCTGATCTTCATCGCCAGGAACCCGTTGGCGGCGTACTTGATCGTCTCGGCCGAGGCGGGATCGGTGATCAAGATCGGCGTGTCGATGGAGGCGTACAGATCAGCGACCCGTTCGGCCGCTGCTCGATCGACACTGCCGATCACCACACGGTCGGGGTTGAGGAAGTCGTGGACCGCTGTGCCCTCGCGCAGGAATTCGGGATTCGAGACCACGAACACGTCGTCGCGTTGCAGCACGCGTTCCACCGCAGCGGTCGATCCGACCGGCACCGTCGACTTGTTGACGACGACGGCTCCCGACTTCAAGACGGGCGCGATCTGCGCTGCTGCCTGCTGGATGTAGGTCAGATCGGCGCTGCCGTCGTCACCTTGTGGAGTCGGCACACAGAGGAACACGATGTCGGCATCTGCCGCTGCTGCCTCGGCGCCGAGGACGAACTCGAGTCGACCCGCCGCACGAGACTGGTTGACGATCGCCTCCAGCCCTTCTTCGACGATCGGGATGTGGCCGTCGTTCAGGAGCGCCACCTTGCGCTCGTCGATGTCGCCGCACACGACGTGATGTCCCACGTGAGCGAAGCAGGCACCGGTGGTCAGGCCGACATACCCCGTCCCAACGACCCCGAGACGAATCGGCTGATCAGACATCACGGTGATGCTACCCGTGGGCCGAGATCGGCAGGGATGCCCGATTCATCCCGACGAGAGTGGGTACCTTCGCTGTCGTGGATGCCGAACTGGAGAACGCGTGCGGAGTGAACCCGAGTTGGATCTGCGAGAGCGTGTTCGATTTCACCGACGGCAACAGATTCCTCGCCCAGACGGCCAGCTGGCTGTTCACGGTGATCGTCATCTTGCTGGTCGCCTGGGTCGTGTCGCAGCTCGCCAAGCGCTACCTCGGCAAGACGGTGGCCCGTATCGTCGCCCCCGACAAGGCACTCGCAGCACGGCAACTGCAGAAACTGGGCGACCGCGCCACCACCTTGGTTGCCGAACCCATCGGCATCACCGAGGCCGACCCTCGACGGCAGGCTCGCTTGCAGTCGATCTCACTCGTCGTGGGGAGCACGGCATCGGTGATCATCTGGTCGATCGCCATCATCATGGCGCTGGGCGAGGTCGGCGTCGATCTCGCTCCGTTGATCGCCGGTGCCGGAATTGCCGGCGTGGCTCTCGGTTTCGGTGCACAGAGCCTGGTCAAGGACTGCATTGCCGGTTTGTTCATGCTGCTCGAGGACCAGTACGGCGTCGGCGACGTCGTCGACCTCGACGAGGCCGCCGGCGTCGTCGAGAAGATCTCGCTGCGCACCACGGTCCTGCGAGGGCTCGACGGCACGGTCTGGCACGTCCCCAACGGCGAAGTCAGCCGGGTGGGGAATCGATCGCAACTGTGGTCGGTGGCCCTCGTCGACGTCGACGTGGCCTACGACGTCGACTTGGCGGCGGCTCGCCAGGTGATCCTCGATGGCGCAACCGAACTCGTGTCGAACGACGAGTGGTCGCCGGTCGTGCTCGACGCACCCCAGATCCTCGGCGTCGAAGCGCTGGGCGCCGACGGGATCACGATCCGACTCACGGTGAAGGTCGAGCCCGGAGCACAGTGGGGCCTGCAGCGAGCACTTCGCGAGGCGCTCAAGGGAGCGCTCGACCGGGCCGGAATCGAGATTCCGTTCCCGCAGCGCACGATCTGGGTACGCCGCAACACCGGCGATGGTTCGAACGAGGCCGCGAACGACGGGGACACCTCCGACGATCCCTTCGGAACCACATCGTGATGGCATGATGAGCCGATGACGATGGGCGTGGCGGGAACGGCGATGCTCGCGCCAACGTTCTCGGCGGCGTGGATCTGGCTCGGCGCACTGTGTACCGCCGCGGCCTGGCTGGTGTTCAAGCGAACCAGCGACCGCCTCCTCCCCCAACGCCCGGAGGCCGCCACTGGCGCCGGCGCGCTCCGAGCCGACACCCCCGCGGTCGTCAACCTGCTGACCAATGACACCGTCGTGACCGCAGCCGGGTTCCGAGCCACCATGATCGACCTCGCAGCACGCGGTTGGCTGCGCATCCTTCCTCCCGAAGACGATCTCGAGGAGTTGGCACGGGTTCGACCGGCAGCAACCGCCTACCAGGGCGACTCGTTGCGCCCACACGAACGGCTGGTCCTGCAGCACGTCATGGCCCGGTTCACCACCGACCGCGCCATCCCCGCCCGGTATCTGGCCGTCGACATCCGCGCAGCGTGGTGGAAGCGGTTCACCGGGCTCGTCGTCGATGATGCGGTTCAGGCCGGATTGATCCAGCGACGATGGTCGCCGAAGGACCTCGCGGCGCCCGCGGGCCTCTGGGCGGCCGGCCTCCTCTGCTGGATCCTGGCTCGAGCCACCTCGGACGATGACGTCGCGGTGATCGACTCGGTCGGTATGCGAATTGCCGGGTGGGCACTCGCCGTTGCGCTCGTGGTCGGGGTCGTCAGAGTCGTACGGCTCGCACTTCGACCTCCACACACCCATACCGACGAGGGCCTCGCCGCGACCTCGCGTTGGCTCGCCGTGCGGCGACGTCTCGCGGAGACCGGCTTCGCCGATCTTGCACCCAGCGCGATCGACACCGGCGACCGGCGTCTTGCGTATGCCACCGCCATGTGTCTGGCCGACGGAGCCGCTGTCGAGCTCCCGCTCGCCCGTGAAGACCACCGAAGAGCCTGGAGCAGCGTCGGCGGTCACACCCGCCTCGTTCGGGTCCAGTACCCGGCCCGCATCGCCTACGGGATGGCGCCGTTTGCTGCAATCGGCGCAGGCCTGCTTGCATGTTTCCTCGGCCTGAGGTTGCGATCATGGGCGAGCGACGTCGCCCGCGGCGATGCATTCGACTGGGTGTACGAGCAGTTCTCGACACAGGACTGGCTGATCGTCGACATCGCCACGGCGGTCACCTTCTTTGCCTTCGTCCCGATCTACGTGGGGCTGTGGATGGCACTCGCCGGCGCATACGACGGCTTCAGCTCGATCGAACGCACAGGGGCGGTCATCCGGACCCGCCGTCCGAGCGAGGTGTCGCCCCTGCCCCGCCGGGTACGGCGCATGCTCGAGCGCGACCGATACAGCGTGTACCTCGCTGTCGACGACGGCTCCTCCGACGACATCGTGGCGTGGAAGACAGGCGAGCGCCATGCCGTGCCGCAGGGCGCCCGGGCGACCGTGGTGGCCACGCCTGCGCTGGGCTACGTTCGGCGAGCGAGCCCGGTCGGCCACGTTCTGGTCGAGTAGGCGCCGTCGACTCAGCGGTCGGCGTTGTTTCGGATCTCGCGCACGAGTTCGTCCCAGCGAGGCCGGGGTAGATCGTGCGCCATGTCCGGGTAGTTCACCAGGCGCGAACCTGGAATCGCTCGAGCTGTGGCGACCCCACCGCTGGGCTTCACCAACTGATCGAGCAGACCGTGCACCACGAGTGTCGGCACGTCGACTCGACCCAGTGCTTCGGTGCGGTCGGGACTCGCCATGATCGCTGCGGTCTGGCGAGCGATCCCGTCGGGCCGAAAGCTGCGCTCGACGTTGCGTTCGGCCAGGGCACGACGCTCGACAGGATCGTAGTGGGGTCCCGAGATGACTCGGTTGATCTCGACCGAGCGTTCGACGGCTCCCTCACGCGTAGCGGACCGGGTGAGGCGGGCGAGCTTGGGGAGCAGCGATGGGGCAATGACGCCGTGGCGACCGTCGCCGGTGTTCGACATGATCGACGTGAGCGAGAGCACGTTGTGGGGATGCTCGATGGCCATCATCTGCGCGATCATGCCGCCCATCGACACGCCGACGATGTGTGCGGGGCCGATGCCGAGCGCGTCGAGCAACCCGGAGGCGTCAGCGCCCATGTCGCCGACGTGGTACTCAGCCTGTGGAGGCCGGCGCAAGATGCGGCTCAACACGGTCCGGGCGGTCGAGGGCGGATCCCAGTCGCTCTGGGAGCTGAGGCCGATGTCTCGATTGTCGAATCGAGTCACTTGGAACCCGACATCGACGAGCTTGGCGATGAACTCCTCGGGCCACGTGGTCATCTGCTCGCCCAGCCCCATGATCAGCAAGAGCGGATCGCCCGATCCGACGGTTTCGTATTCGATCGTGATGCCGTTCGCCTGGATCGAAGCCATACCCCTCACCGTACTTTCCAGAAACCTGCCTTCAGATATGCGCCTTCTCGGAACGACACCGGGTGGTCGACGTCATGGTCGGTGCGTTCGATCTCGGTGAACGATCGTCCCAGCTGTCTTCGGCGGCGTCGAGCACGGTGTTGAAGAACTCCTGAGGCGTCACCCGGCTGGAACATGACGCCTGCAACAACGTGCCGCCGGGCCTGACCAGGCGGACCGCCAGATGGGTGAGCCGGGTGTAGGCACGCAGCGCGCCTTCGACATTGGCCTGGCGCTGCGCGAACGATGGCGGATCGACGACCACGAGGTCGTAGGTGGTTCCGGCACGTGCGAGGCTCACCATCACCTCGAACGCATCACCGACCTCGGTGGTGAACGTGCAGTCCCGGACGGCGTCGAGCTCCTCGTTGAGCGCCATGTTGTGCTCGGCCGCCGCAAGAGTGGGCGCCGGAGATGTCGACGGCGTGCACCGACCGGGCTCCCCCAGCTGCGGCATGCACGCTGAAGCCGCCGGTCGATGCGAACACATCGAGGACGTCGCGCCCGGCTGCCATCTCGCCGACACGGATCCGGTTGGCTCGCTGGTCGAGGAAGTGCCCGGTCTTCTGTCCGACGCGGACGTCGGCGTCGAACCACAGGCCCGCTTCCAGGAAACGCACGGGTCCGTCGGGAACCTTGCCGGCGATCACGTCGCCGTCGTCGAGACCGAACGTCTCCCTCGTCTGCAGGTTGCGAGCGAGGCGGAGCACGACGCCACCGCAGCCGGTGACATCGAGCAAGGCGTTGACCACCGCAACCAGATGCGGCAACCACACCTCGGAGTACACCTTGATCACGAGCACATCGGCGTAGCGGTCGACGACGAGGCCAGAGACCCCATCGTTCTCGCCGTTGAGGACGCGATAGGCGAGGTGGTCGGCGTCCGGGTCGGACGTGAAGGGCACCCGTTTCTCGAGGGCGGTTCGAATCGTGGCATGCCACCAGTCGCTGTCGATCGGTGTGGGCTTGCCGACGTGGAGGATGCGGAACTGGATCGGCGAGTCGGGGTCGTAGAGGGCGAGCGCGACGAATTTGCGGTCGTCGTCGAAGATCACCGCGAGGTCGCCGGCCGTCGCCTCGTGACTGATCGAGGTGACCGATTCCTCGAACACCCACGGGTGGCCGGCACGGATGTGCCGGAGCGCGTCTGGCGTGACGCGAACGGCGAGACGCTTCTCGCCGGGTCGAGGAACGCGGAGCAGGCGTTGGTGGAGGGTGTGACGGGTCACGGCTGGAACGACGCGACGACGCCGACGTTGGGTGCGACGTCACCGGCGTAGATCGAGGCCCAGGCCGAGGCCGGACCGTCTGGACCGCGGCGCTCGTCGATGGTCATCCAGCTGCGACTGAAGTCGATGAAGTCGTGGGTGGCTTCGGTGGTGCGGCGACGGTATTCCTCGGCGCCCCACCCGGCGACGAGGCGATCGAGGGCGGTCGGTGCGAAGAAGAACGCCGGCGCAGCACCCGGCAGCGCACCGACGGCTGCGGTCGGGACTGCGTCGTGATGGCTCTTGCCGATCAACATCGAGTGCTTGACGCGGTCGCCGAGGTGGTGGTGCACGGCTGCGAGCACGTTCGGGTTGCCGGCCATGTCGATCACCACACTGTCGACAAGCGGTACGCCATGCTCGGCGTCGTCGATCTGGTCGTAGGTGACCACCTTGTCGTAGATGCCGAGCGAGCGGACGAAGTCGGCGTTGGCCGACGAGGTCAGCCCGATGACGGCGAGGCCGTTGCGCTGCGCAGCTCGCTGGCTGAAGCCGATGGCCGTCTTCGACGATGCCGACAGCACGATGACCTGCTCGGCACCGAAGAACGGGGCCGCGCCATCAGCGGTGGCCCCGCCGGAGTCGGCGAAGAACTCGTCTGCGAGGAACCCGGTGAGGAGCAGCACCCGCAACAGCGCGTGGCGATCCTCGCCGTCGGGGGCGTCGTCGTGGAACGGGTCGACGTCGGTGCGCGAGAAGCTGCGGTAGATCGGCGCATGGGCCAGGCGGTGATCGCCGTCGTCGCGGAAAACCGTCACGGGTGGCCGTGGCGGTGAACGTCACGGTCTCGGCCATCGGGAACCAGCCGTGGTAGCGGCCGCCGACGGGAAGGTCGTCGTTGCGCGACTCGACGATTTCGGCGTAACCAACGGCGGGGACTCGTCCCCACGTGGCCGGATCGGTCGACGGGAAGAAGTCCCAGTAGCCGAGCATGTCGCCTGCACCTGCGTAGCTGACATTGTTGGCGGTCACGGCGAACCGGTCGACACGCAAGCGAATCTGGCCGTCGTCCAGCTCGTCGGCCGGTTCGACGTGCACCTCGGCGTCGCCGATCGACGCCTTGCGGATCTCCAGGACATGGTTGGTTTCAGCCATACTCCCCAGCATGGCTGAAACATCGTCCTCTCCCGCATCCGGTCCACTCTCGCTGCAGGCGCTGTTCGGCCTCGAGGGCAAGGTCGCTGTGGTCACCGGCGGGTCGAGGGGAATCGGATTCATGATCGCGTCGGGCCTGGTGGCCAACGGTGTGCGTGTCTACATCACCGCCCGCAAGGCCGACGCCTGCGACGCCGCTGCTGCAGAGTTGTCCGAGCACGGCGAGTGCATTTCCTTTCCCGCTGACCTGTCGACCGCTGACGGCGTCGCCTCCTTCGTGTCGGCGCTCACCGAGCGTGAAGACCAGATCGACATCCTCGTCAACAATGCGGGAGCGGCGTGGGGTGCCGATCTCGGCGAGTTCCCCGAGATCGGCTTCGACAAGGTGCTCGACCTCAACGTCAAGGCGCCGTTCATGCTCACCCAGGCACTGCTCCCCCAACTGAAGGCGGGAGCCACCGCCGAGGATCCGGCCCGCGTGATCATGATCGGATCGATCGACGGCATCCGGGTGCCGGTCGGCAACAACTACTCGTACTCGGCGTCGAAGGCGGGCGATCCACATGATGGCGAGGCACATGGCGAGCGACCTGGTGGGCGACCACATCACGATCAACTCGATCGCACCCGGTCCGTTCGAGTCGAAGATGATGGCCTACCGCCTCGACGACCCGAACAGCCGCAAGATGGTCGAGGCCAGCGTGCCGCGCAAGCGCATCGGTTCACCCGAAGACATCGCCGGCACCGTGATCTTCCTCGCCAGCCGCGCCGGCGCCTTCACCACCGGCACCGTCGTCCCGGTGGACGGCGGCATCTCCACCCTCTGAACTGTCACACCGTGCCGGGTCAAACGTGACGGCACCGCCTGCTCAGGCGAACGCGTCGACGCCGGTCAGTTCGGCCGAGAGCGCCCAGAGTCGCGCCGCCTCATCGGGGTCGACGGCGTGAGCGTCAACACCGAGGTACCGGGCAAACGGGCTGTCGACGTCGGTCGGCGCCGAGACGTCACAGTCCTCGCAATACACGCCGCCCATGCCGTCGAGCTGCGGCGACGTCGCCGCCCACACCGACGTCGCCGCGCCCTGCTCGGGCGACTTGAACAGCTCGTTGATGTTGCCATCGGCGTCGACCCAACCCATGTTGATCATCTCCTCCTGCGGAAGGTGACGTTGGAGTTCGGTCATGATGCCACCTGGGTGAACGGCGAATGCCCGCACACCCTGCGGGGCACCGAGCGTGTCGAGCTGCACGGCGAACAACGCGTTGGCCGTCTTGGCCTGGCCGTATGCCACCCACTTGTCGTAGCCGGACGCGAACTGGGGGTCGTCCCAGCGGATCGGCGACAGCTTGTGACCCGTCGACGACACCGAGACGACACGTCCGCCGCCGTTGGCGGCAATCGCCGGCCAGAGGCGATTGACGAGTGCGAAGTGGCCGAGGTGGTTGGTGGCGAACTGGGCCTCCCACCCGGGACCGATCCGGGTTTCCGGGCACGCCATGATCGCGGCGTTGTCGATCACGATGTCGAGCGAGACTCCGGTCGCGAGGAGGCGGTTCGCGAACGCCTCGACCGATCCGAGGTCGCCGAGGTCGAGTACGTCGACCACGACCTGGCCGGGCGTTGCACCGACGAGCGACTCGGCGACATCGCCGTCGAGCACGTCAGCGACACCGGCAAGGACGGTTCGAGCATGGTCGGGACGCCGGGCGGGCACGACGACGACCGCACCAGCTGCCGCGAGGGCTCGGGTGGTTTCCAAACCGAGACCCGAGTAGCCGCCGGTGACGACCGCCACCGAACTGTTCAGGTCGACGCCGACCAGGACCTCGGAAGGAGTGCTGTCGCGACCGAAGCCGGAGGAGAGAGGTTGCTGTGTTGAGGGCATGGCCGGACCGTACCCAGCGTCCGACCGACGACCCGACCCAGAGGGTCGGCGATGACCGCGAGATCGCCACGCACGCGGATGCTCGATGTGTGGCTGATCGACGAACTCACCTACAACTGGGTCTGCTGACCATCCTCCGTTCGCACCGAAGTCCGTGGCAACATCCGGACGACCGAACGAGAGGAGTCACGCAGGTGTCGAAACGAAACATGATCTGGCTTGCCGTCGTGATCGTCGTCGGCGTGATTGCCTGGCTCGCCTTCGGCATCATCGTTGGACTCGTGGCTGCAGCCGTGATGCTCGCGGTCAGCGAGGTCGTCGAACGGCACGCACGCGCCGAACGTCGCCGCGCGGCGAACAGCGCCGTACCAACCAAGTGATCACGTCGGCTGCGGCCGTGTGACGAAAGCCGAGACCGTCAGTCGCTGCGTCGGGTGAAGGCGAGTCGCACCCCAAGCCCGACGATCGCCAGTCCCCCGGCGGCGCCGACCAACTCGAGGCGTCGAGGTGAACCGACGAACCACCGGCGTGCGGTCCCAGCGGCGAGGCCCCACACACTGTCGGAGGCGAGGGCGATCACGGCGAAGATCACCCCGAGCGCCAACATCTGCACTCCCGCTGGGGCACCGCCGGTCTCGACGAACTGCGGCAGGATCGCTGCGAAGAACACGATCGTCTTCGGATTGGCCACGCCGACCACGAACCCGTCGACGAACAACGATCGATGGGCGACCACGTCGGCGCCCTCGACCTCAACCGCCATCTGGGCGTTGCGGCGACGATGGATGATCGCCTGCACGCCGACCCACACGAGGTACATGGCACCGATCAGCTTGATGGCCGTGAACACCGCCACCGACCGTTCGACGATCGCGCCGAGCCCGATTGCCACCAGCACCACCTGCACGTAGAACCCTGCAGCGTTGCCGGCCACGGTGACGAGCGCCGCTCGCCGACCGAGCGACAGTGCACGGCCGACGACGAACATCACGCTCGGCCCCGGGATGATGATGATCGCGAACGACACCGCCGCAAACGCCGCCAGAGAACTCATCGGTGGCATGGCCGAATCTTGCTCTGCATCCACGTGCGAGCACCAATCGGTTTCCCCCGGCGCTGCTGGAGGGTGGCGAGGCGTCGGCGTCGAGCGACCACCCGTCTGGTGACCTTCCCGGTACCGTGCTCTCGGACATGGTCCTCCTGATTCTGGCGCTGGTCTCCGGCCTCTCCTTCCTTCGCTACGGCGTCGAGATCTTGTCGAGGCCGAGGCTGGAGGAGGAGTTCTCGCGCTACGGCCTGGAGCACTTTCGTGGGCTCGTCGGCGTACTGGAGTTGCTCGGTGGCGCTGGCGTCATCGTCGGGCTGGTGTTCGCCCCACTGGGAGCGCTTGCTGCATTGGGCCTCTCGGTGTTGATGCTGCTGGGCATCGTCGTCCGGATCCGCATCCGGGATGCCCCTCGCCTCATGGCGCCCGCCGCGCTGCTCTGCGTGCTGAATGCGGTGCTCGTGTTCCTTTTCGTCAGTTCGTGACGGTGGACGCCGTCGCCGGTCGCTTGCCGTTCAGGACCGCGGAGACCGTCGCCAGGAAGAACACCGACAATGCCGGTAGGTACCGCTTGATCTGATCGCCGACCTTGATGTGCATGCCGATCGCGCCGAGCATGAAAGCGGCAAGTCCGATCGATGCGGGTCGGACGAGTTGCGGTCTCACGTGGCCTGCGAGCATGAGGCCCGCCAAGCTCACCTTCGCCGCTCCCACCGCGTACATCGCGGTCTCCGAGAGCCCGTACTCCTCGAATTCTTCTTTCATGTTCGTGGCATCGCCACCGCGGTATCCGGTGTCCTTGTTGAACCGGTTGAACCAGACGTTGAGAATCCAGAGCGCTGCAGCGGTCTGGGCGAGCTTGCCGATCAGTTTCATGAGTAGGAGTCCTTCCGATGGGTGACAGTGTCGACTCTAGGAGCAGAACGGGGCTCGACAGCCCCACCATGCGAGGGCTACTTGGCCGCACGGCGCCGGCAGGCACAGGCGGGCCCATGCCGTCGATGGCGCATGACGACCATCAGCGTGTGCTCAGTCGGCGAACCTGGTCAATGCCCGCTCGACCGTGCCCAGCGTGCGCATCGTCATGTCACCGAGCACCCCTTCGATCGCCGACACCGGCAGCTTCGATGCACTGACCCCGGCAACCGGCAGCCAGTACCACTCCCTGCCCGACACCACCACCCGATCCTCAGCCGGCACCAGCGTCATCGCCTCGTCGATCGCTGCACTGGACGGAGGCGTCCGCAGGAATGTCACCTGCACCTTGCCGGCACTTGCCGCAAGATCACTCGACGCGAACGGCTCAGCACCGACGATCGCAACGACCTCGGCTCGCGACCGCACGAACGTCGGCGTCTCGAACCCATAGACCTCGGCGAGCGCAGCCTCGATCCGAGCTTCACCGACCGCGCCGGGGTCGTTGCACCGGAACGTGACGTTCCCCGCCGCCTGGTACGCCGCAACGTCGGTGAACCCGAGCCGATGGAACGGCGCCAGCAACTGCTCGTTGGTCAGCCGACGATTGCCGGTGTTGATCGCTCGCAGGAACGCGAAGTATCGAGCTCCACCCATCGCGCCGACTCTGCCACGTCCGATGAGTTCGCGCGCACCCGGTGTCCGCCGAAACTCATCGAGCGGCGTGGCGACGCGGTGAGGCTGTCGGCGATGCGGTCGATCGTGGGGCGCACGATCATCGTGTAGGTGTCAGCGATCGCCGGCTCACGGCTCGCCTTCTGCGCTTCGAGGCGAGCTGGGTCCATCACGACCGCCATGAAGGCCGCCTTGCTCGGGAAGAGGTTGAACCGCACCTGGTCCCACGTGCGTCCGTCGCCGAGGATCGTGCCTTCGGCGGCGAACCACCCGGAGATGCGCACGCCGTGCGGAACCGCGACATCACCGGCCGCTCGCTGATAGGCCGCCATGTCGTCGGGTGTGATGTTGCCGACGGCCGCATCGTGGTACTTGAGCACGTGGATCACCATCACAGGCCCGTCCTCATCGGTCGGCGGGTGCGGCACATCGGCCCAATCGACCGTCTGCACATCGTCCGGCACCTCGGGCACCTCGATCGGCTGACAACCGATCACGATGGTCTCGGCCATACCGGCGTCCTTGTGAGCGTGTTGACGCTGGAAGTCGGGCCGCGACTGCATCTCGATGAACGACCGCCGCGTCGGGTACTTGACCACACCGACACGATCCCAGATCGGTGAGTCGCCGAGCAACTGCTGGTCGACGTCGCCAGCGAAGACCAGCTCGGCACCGACACCGGCGAGCGATTCGAGAGGGGTGTACAGATCGTCGGCCTCACGCCCACTGATGCGTCGACTCGCGACCGTCGGCGTAGTCGGCGACCTCGCGGTACTTCATCAGATTGACCATCCACACCGGTCCATCATCTTCCGACGGCGTCGTCGCCAGGCGCATGCCGTACTCACGGTCGACTGTGCCGTAGCGGGGCGCGCTGGCTGTCTCGTGGTCGCTCATGTCGTTGCCCCTGTTCGATGGTTGTCGCGATCGGTGAGGATCTGCATCATCTCCCGAGCCACCATTGGCCCGGCGTTCTGGTTCTGGCCGGTGACGAGATTGCCGTCGACGACCCAGTGATTGGCGAGCGGATCTCGCCGCGCCGACTCGCTCTCGAAGATCGCACCCGCCGCTCGCAGCTCGGTCTCGGGATGCTGCGGCGTCGACTCGATCCCCAATTCGCGAACCTGCTTGTCGGTCACCGCGGAGATCCGGCGGCCGTCCACCAACGGCCGCCCGTCTGCGGCGGTCGCCTTGAGCAGCCCCAATGGGCCGTGGCAGATTCCACCGATCACCTTGTCGAGGGCGTTCGCTTCGGTGATCTTCTCGCCGAGCGCATCGGACGTGCCGAGATCGAATGCCGCACCCCACCCACCGGCGAGGAACACGATGTCGTATCCCGTGACGTCGACGTCGGCGATCGCCAACGAGTTCCCGACCTTCTCGCGAAGCTCGTCGTCGGCGAGGAACCGATCGTCCTCGGCGCTGCGGATCACCGGCTTGATGCTCTGCGGGTCGACCGGGATCACTCCCCCGTTCGGGCTCGCGAGGTCGACGAACATGCCGGCGTCGAGGAATGCGTAGTACGGCACGGTCATCTCACTGGCGAACACGCCGGTCGCCTTGCCGATGTCGAGCACACCGTGGTTGGTGCACACGATCAGCGCCCGCTTGCCCAGCAGCTCGAACTCACGGGCATCCGGATCGTCCGGGTGCAGCCCGAGCTTCTGCAGCCCCTTGCGCAGCAACCGTGCCGGCGGTGGCACCCGCTTGGTCGCAGGTGCAGCCGGGCGGCGACGCACATATGGCCACGGCTCGTTGCGCTCTGGCACCGAGCGCGCCCGCTCCTGCTTCAGCACGTGTCGGAGGTGATCGAACACCGCCTGCGTCGACTCGTCGCGCCAATGGTTCACGTGTTCGATCGGGTCGGCGGTGAGGTCGTACAGCTCCCACTGGTCGGCCAGCGGTTCGGTGCGGTACTCATCGCCCCGTAGCCCGTTTGCCGCGAGATGCCGCACGCCCGGCTCGGTCCACGTCGCCGGATCGTCGAACGTGCGCACGAGCTTCCACAGGTGACCGCCGCCGCCGGGAGCATCGGCGTCGTCGACCCGCACGACGACACCCTCGAAGTTCGAGCCGACATGGGCCGGCACCTTGATCCGCAGCGGTGCCGGCGGCTTGACGGTCCGACCGATTCGGCGGGCGAATCCCGAGGCACCGGTGTCGCCCTTCGAGCATGTTGTCCCTGGTCAGCACATATACCGGCCGGTTTCGATCCGGTGCCAACGCTCCGTCGATCACTGGCATCAAGTTGCGGCCGGGCAGCGAGTGCACCTCGCTGAACTCGGCTCGCAACAGGCTCGGCCGTGGCCGCCTCGTCGATGCCGGCAGCACCGAGCAATGTGGGCACCAGATCGACGTGCGACGTCGGCGCATCGTCGATCACCCTCGCTTCGGTCGCCTGCGCACCGAGGCGAACGATCTCGAACGGCACCCGAGTCGCCTCGTCGTACAGGTTGAACCACTTCTGATGCAGCCCACCGTGCGCGCCGAGCAACTCGCCGTGGTCGACCGTGCGCACGATGACCGCCTCGCCGAACGCTCCCGCCTCGTGCCCGGCCGTGATCGCCCGACGCACCTGATCGATCGGCGCATCGACGTCGGCATGCAGCCGGTAGTAGAGGTCGCGGTACTCCTGGGCATGGTCGCGGTACGACTTGCCGACCAACGCCACCGGCCCGTAGCCGGTCGGATACGACTCGCGGTACGCGATCTGCGCGGCGGGCTTGGTGGACAGGTCTTCGTCGTCGGTCGGCGACGGGGCCACGTGAGGCGGGTCGAGCGGACCCGGCTCGATCGGCATGCCACCGCGGATCCACGCCGGGAACAGCACGATGTCGTGAGGGTTCACGAAGCTCACCACCAGCAGGAACGGTGTCAACGCGTCGGCATCGCCGGCGGCCCGACGGGCATAACGATCCTCCAGCCACGCAACGACCCGAGCGGCGATCAGGGGATCGCGACGTACTCCGGCGTTGGCGAGCGAAGCACCGTGCGGCTCGGGACCGACCCACCCCGAGAACCCGTACGGGCCGAGCGGGTCAGCGGCGAGATAGCGACGCACCGCTGCCGCGTCGACGTTGCCCTCGTCGTCATTGGTGGCAACGGTCTCGCCGGTGGCAGCGTCGACGAGGTCGGCATGGCTGATGTGCCACTTGCCGTCGTAGTGGGTGTCGTAGCCGGCGGCCCGGAACCAGTTGCCGAGCGTCGGCACCTCCCCCTCGGGCAGCCACCGCAACCGTGAGTCGTCGTGCAGCTTGCCGAGCCCGTCGGTCTGGGTGACGCCGTGGAGGTCCGGGTACTGCCCGGTGAACAGCGTTGGCCGGCTCGGCACACACGCCAACGACCCGGTGTAGTGACGTTGGAACGACACGCCGTTGTCGGCGAACCACTTGCGCCCGGTGAGCATGTCGTCGCGCCAGGCCCGCAGCTCGTCGGACTCGTACGGCGGCGTGGCCCGTTCCTGGTCGGTCATGATCACGATCACGTCAGGTCGGTTGTCGGTCATGCGGGTGTTCCCTTCGAAGTGTCACACGGTGCCGGGCCTACTGTGACAGTTCCCGCTGGCCCGCTGGCGAGATGTCGTTCGAGCCCGGCGAGCATCACATCAGATGCACTGGCGAGCCGGCGGCCCACCAATCGGGCGATCAGTTGTTGCGGCGGGCGTTGCCCACAGTCGACGTGGGTTGTCAGCGTGACGATGGTTGCGTCGACATCTGATGGATCGACGGCGAGCGTCCACTCGTTGACCGCCGTCTTGACCACCGGCGGCAATCCGCCGAGGTCGTAGGCGAGCCGGGCCGGCGGTTCCCACACGGTGATCGTCTCGACGAGGACCACCCGTTTGGCCTGCACTCGCCGTGCCCGGCCGATCATCTCGCCGTCAGGATGTGGCTCGTCGAGCCAACATGTGTGATCGGCGTTGTCGGCCCAGACGGCCAGCTGATCGAAATCGGCAAGCACATCCCAGACCGCCGTGAGGTTCGCCCGGATCGTGAGCGATCGTTCGGTGCTGCTCATGCTCGTGGTACCCGATCACGAGCCGCAGGCATCCAATTCGGGCCTGCGGTCACGTCGATCCGCTCGACGAGTCGCATCCCGACCGGTTCGATCAGCTGGACGAATCGTTGCGTGGCGTCCCAGCCGAGGCTGCGCCACGCCACGGTGGTCAGGTCGTCGAGACGATCCTCCAACCGCTGGCGGTACTCGACACCGGCGTCGGTGACCACGCCGTCAACGGCCAATCCGCGCACTTCGAGTTCCGCAAAGCCGACCTCGAGCGCCGCGTCGTCGGCGCCTCGGCTGCGCGCCAGCCAGTCACCGTCGTAGTTCCGCCATGCCCCGTCGAGAATCCCAGCTGCGGTTCCGCTGATGCCCTCGTTGATCTGGATCGCCCAGTGCGTGTCGCCCCGCCACTCCCGGATGCAGTTGACCGCCAGCCACGCCGACAACAGTTGGTCATCGGCCGGACGGGGCCACGCACGGGTTGCTGCGAACAACGCCCGCCCCGACACCGGCAATGCGTCCGCTGCGGCCCACAGATCGTCGGCCAGTGCAGCAAGGTCGTCGCAGATCTCCGGCACGTACTCGCGTAGGCCGTCGACGACAGCCGCGTCCCGCGCTGCAGCAGCCGCCTCGAACGTCGTCGCCGCTCGGCACTGATCCAGACCGAACGCCACGAAGTCGGGATGGATCGAATAGAACGCCGCAGTCACCACATCGTTGCCGGCATGACCGAGCGGGGCACCACGGCTGGCGATGTAGTAGCCGATCCCGTCAGGAACGCCGAGTTCGGCGTAGCTGGCGATCGCCCGAGGATCCCAGTAGATCCACCCGATCAGGCGATGCGACTCCAACGCTGCGCGACGACTCAGCTCCCGCCACTCGAGGTCGGCTGCCACGGTGATACCGGCCATCAGGACCCGATGAACCCGATGAGGAGGTCGGCGAGCTCGGGGCCCCGATCTTCCTGGAAGAAGTGACCGCCGCCCTCGATGGTGACGTGCGGCTGACCTTGCGCTCCGGGCACCTTGGCCAAGAACGGTGCGTCGCCGCCCTTGGTGACCGGGTCGCTGTCGCTGAAGCACAGCAGGAACGGCTTGTCGAAGACTTCGAGCACCTTCCACGCTGCGACGTTGTCGGCGCTGGCCGGATCATCAGGGCTCGTCGGCACCAGCGTGGGGAAGATGCGCGCACCCGCCTTGTAGGTGTCGTCGGGAAACGGGGCGTCGTAGCCGGCGATGATCGCTTCGCTCAGTTCGGTGGTGGTCGCCCGATTGATCATGTCACCCACCGGGAACACCGGTGTCTCCTGGCTGAACTTCTGCCACGCCATGAACGCGTCGCTCGCCGGGCCGTGTCCGGTCGGCAGGCCGGTGTTCCCGATTGCCACTCGGGCGTATCGGTCGGGTCCGAGCGACAGCACCCGCAGTCCGACGAGACCACCCCAGTCCTGCGCAAAGAAGGTGATGTCGCGGAGGTCGAGGTGATCGAACAGCAGCTCACGCATCCATTCGACGTGGCGGGCATAGGTGTAGTCGCTCTGCTCGGTCGGCTTGTCGCTGCGCCCGAACCCGACCAGATCAGGGGCAATCACCCGATGACCGGCGGCGACGAGCAACGGGATCATGTGGCGGTAGAGGTAGCTCCACGACGGCTCGCCGTGCATCAGCAGCACCGGCGCAGCGTCGCTCGGCCCCTCGTCGAGATAGTGAACCCGCAACGACCCACCGTCGCCGTCGGCGATCTCGGCGTAGTGCGGCTCGAACGGGTAGCCGTCGAGTCCTTCGAATCGTTCGTCGGGTGTGCGCAGGGTCTTCATGTCGTTGCTCCAGTTCAGGTGATGGTGGTGTGGTGGAGGTCGTCGCCGAGCTCGACGCGACCGCTGAAGTGTTGGGCAGCGAGTTCTCGCCAGTCATCGCCGCCGCCGGGTGGGATGGCCGGGACGTAGTGGGTGAGCACGAGCGTGTTCATTCCCGCCCGTTCGGCGGTTTGGGCGGCCTCTTCGGGCGACGAGTGGTAGTCGACCGTGTCCTGCAACCGGGGGACGGGGATGTTGGCGATGATGTCCTTGCGGATCACGGTGTGCACCAACGCCTGCGCACCGGCACAGAGTTTGTTCGAGCCCCTCGCACGGAACCGTGTCGCCAGCGACGACGACTCCCACACCATCGTGATCGAACCGGAACGCGATGCTCGGCTCGACCGGGCGGTGATCGGTCGGACTCGTCGTGACCCGAACAGCGCCAACCGACATGTCGGGCTGCCCCACACCGTCGCTCTCGGCGATCTCGATCAGCGGGCCTTCGACCAAGTCGTCGTGGTGCGCAATCCGGTATCCGATGTCGGGTCCGAGCGAGGCGAGGATGTGGCCGATCACCTCACGAGTGCCCGGTGGCCCGATGATCCGCAGCGGGGTCGGCTCGAACGTGGTGATCCACATTGCGGTGATCACGTCGTTCAGATCGGTGATGTGGTCGCTGTGCAGATGCGTGATGCACACCGCCGTCAGTTGGTTGGCGGGCACACCCGCAGCAGCAAGACGCATCAACACACCACGCCCGCAATCGACGAGGTAGTGCTCGCCGCTTGCCTGCACGAGCGTTGCCGGTCCGGCACGGTTGGGGTCGACCATTGGACTGCCGGTTCCCAACAGGGTGACATCGATACTCATTGGCGGCTCATTTCTGCGCGGGCGATCGCGTCGCGGGCTTCGGCGTCCTCACGTGACAGCAGCTGGATCTCGATCTCGTGCAACGTGCCGCTGAACGGGAACGGGGCGGTGTACCGAGTCGACACCGGCGAACCGTGGTCCTCGCCGATGCTCGGCCCCACCGACGACATCATCGACATGAACAGCGCCAGCCCAACCGGTGGTTCTGCGATGCCGTCGATTGCGACATACATCGTCCCGGTCCGGCTCGGTCCGCGTCGGATCGACACCGTGACAGCGACATCGTCGAGCGGCAGCGCGTCGAGCGATTCGAGGATCGTGTGGTCGTCGAACGCGTTGTAGTCGACGACGAGACGGTCGTTCTGGACGAAGATCGACACGCCGCTGTTCTCGGTGCCAGTGGCGTACAGCACGCCCTCGTCACCGGCGGACCTGGTGAGACGGGCCGTCAGGTCGAAGCTGCGACCGGCGATGGCTGCTGAGGCCTGACCAGGCAGCGGCGACATCGGGGGCCGATACACGTAGCGGCGGTCCGCCGGGTGCGGCGAGTGGTCGCGGAACCGGGCGCCGAACAGCTCGAACATCCGGTCGTCCAGCGGCAGCACGCCGTGGCGTTCCGCCTCGTCCCACCACAGACCTTGCAGCTCGGCCAGGCGTTCGGGTTCGTCGGCGGCGCGGTCGTGGCACTCCGAGAAGTCGCTGGCCAGGTGGTACAGCTCCCACAGCTCGGTGTCGTAGTCGGCGCCAGCGGTGTGTTTGCACACCGCCTTCCACTCCCCCGCCACGAGCGCCCGGCTGCCGCCCATCTCGAAGTACTGCAACTGGTTCTCCGCAGGAGCGTCCGCATCGTCGAGCGCTGCAGCGAACGAGCGCCCGGTGACGGGCAACTGCTCGACGCCCCGGTACACCTCGGGCGCAGTGACGCCAACGAGTTCGTAGATGGTCGGCGCGATGTCGGCCACGAACGTGAACTGGTCACGATGGCTCCCGGCAGCGTCTCCCGAGATCCGTTCGGGCCAGTGCACCACCATCGGCACGTGCACTCCCCCTTCGTGGGTGTTCTGCTTGTACCACTTGAACGGGGTGTTGCCGCACTGCGCCCAACCCCACGGGTAGTTGGTGTGGCTGTGCGGGCCTCCGATGTCATCGATGCGCTCGACCGCCTCGTCGGGGGTCTCGAAGATGCCGTTGAAGAACTTCATCTCGTGCATCACCCCGAACGGCCCGCCCTCCTGCGACGCGCCGTTGTCGGCGAGCACCATGAGCACGGTGTTGTCGAGTTGTCCGAGCGAGCGCAGTCCGTCGACCAGTCGACCGATCTGCACGTCGGTGTGATCGAGGAACGCAGCGAACGCCTCCTGCAGTCGGCATGCCAGGCGCTGCTGGTTCTCGGGCAGGTCGTCCCACGCATCGACACCGGGATTGCGCGGCGCCAGTTCGGTCCCCTCGGGGATCACGCCGAGTTCGAGTTGCCGCTCGAACCATCGCTGGCGCACGACGTCCCAGCCCTCGTCGAATCGTCCGCGGTACTTGGCAAGGTATTCCGGTGGCGCCTGGTGCGGTGCATGGGTGGCCCCGAACGCGAGGTAGGTGAAGAACGGACGGTCGGGTCGCACGCCCACACTGTCGGAAATCATCCGCAGTGCTTGATCGACGAGGTCCTCGGAGAGGTGATAGCCGTCCTCCGGACCGGCCGGCGGCCCGACGACGTGGTTGTCGATGACCAGTTCGGGGTGGAACTGATCGGTCTCGCCCTCCATGAACCCGTAGAACCGGTCGAAGCCGCGGCCCAGCGGCCACTGCTCGAACGGACCGGCCGCCGAGCACTGTTCCATCGGCGCGAGGTGCCACTTGCCGACGGCGAACGTGGCGTAGCCCGCGCCGCCGAGGACCTCGGCCATCGTGGACGGCATGGTTCGAGATGTGGCCGAGCATGTTGGGGAACCCGGTGCGGAAGTTCGACACCGCCCGCATCCCAACGGCGTGTTGTGAACGTCCCGTGAGCAGCGACGCCCGCGTCGGCGAGCACAGTGGCGTCACGTGGAAGTTCGTGAACTGCAGCCCGCCGGCCGCGAGTGCGTCGACGTTCGGCGTGTCGATGGTCGAACCGAAACAGCCGAACTGTGCGAATCCGGTGTCGTCGAGCAGCACGACCACCACATTTGGTGCCGTGTCGCCCGGGTGCGGAGGCTCGTCGTAGAACGGTGTGGAATCGGCGACGGTGCGCCCGATCGTTCCCTCGAAGCGAGATGGTCGGCTCATGTCGGGTTCCCCTCGTGTTGCCAGTCGTCGATCAGCACGGCGACACCGCGCGTCCAACTCCGGTTGATCTGCGTCCGAGATCGTGCGTGGGTGCGTCGCAGTACATCCCACGCCTCGAGCGATGTGAATGCATCGATCACGGCAACCAGGTCCGCAGTCCGACTGGGTGAGGTGCCGGAAGTCTCCGGAGCGAACGTGCCGCGCACCTGGGTTGCAAGCGAGGCTTTGGTCTCGGTCGAGGCTTCCAACAGCGCCTGGTGTTCGAGCGCCCGCATCCGCCCGAGCCTCATCATCGCCCCGGCCTGCTCGTACAGGTCGAGCCGCGTTGCCACGAACCTCGTGATCCGATCACCAAGTGAGCCGGCGGCCACCACGTCCATCAGCGGAGCGAACCGGAAGCGGAAGCGCTCGTAGGTCTGATACTGGAGGTCGTCGAGGCCGTCGAAGTACCGGAAGATCGACGCCACCGACACCCCGGAACGTTCGGCGACCAGCTCGGCCGTCATCGGGACCTTGCCCTCCTCGGCAAGTGCGAACACTGCGTCGATCACCGTGGCGCGGCCGCGTACGCGGCGCGCATGTCGTCCGTCGATCGGTGCTGTCGGCTCCCCCACGAACGCCACCATAACAATTGCGAGTTCTCATCGCAATAGTCGCTGGGGTCGGGGCCGTCGACACCGTCGGCGGCCAGGATCACGACCGTCCTCGCGCAGTGGTGTCGATTCGTCCCAGGTGGATGGCTGCATGAGCAGGCGCGTCGAACGAAGGTGTTGGCGCTCACGTGAACGCCGGGGCACGGAGGTCAGCAGGTGTCGGTCAGGACGCCCAACACAGCCGTCGCTGCCGGCCCGACAGCTCCGATTGCGGTGATCACCGAGGCAGCGTTGCTCGCGGAGAGGTCTCCGCCGAGGTCGCTGATGCTCGACGTGACATCGTCGATTGCCGCTTCGAGGGCCTCGATCTCGGACGAGGCCACGTCGGCTCCGGCGTCTCGCATCTCGCTGAGATCCTCGCGGATCGCATCGACGCTCTGGGTCAGCCCGTCGACACCGGACGCCACGACGTTCAGGCTCGCAAGTGACGTGACGTCGGCGCGCAGATCCTCGCCCGCGGCGCAGAACCGCTGCTCGGCAGACCCCTCGTCGCTGTCACTGCCACAGCCAGCGACCACCGAAGCGGCCAACGCTGCTCCGAACAGGACGGCGAGCGTCCGCTTCGTCGAGGTGGGGGGTGTGGAGTTGGCCATCGTGGTTCCTTCGTAGGGGAGGGAGAAGGTACCTCGCCGCCCAGCGCCGCAACAACCCTTCTTCGCCCCGGCCGGGGCTCCGTTCGCTGCGACCACTCATCGACGCGCCTACTCTGGGATCGTTCCCTGGCGGAGCACCCTTGGCGACCACCCACCACGAGGAGCGATGCACGCATGCCACTGACCGAGAGCATCGAATCGGTGGATGGTGTCGAGATGTTCCGCATCACGCCGCTCGACGAGATCGATCCGTTCCTGATGACGGTGGTCAGCAACTCCGATCTGTGGATGTTCCTGTCGAGTACAGGTGGGCTGACGGCCGGCCGGGTCGAGCCAGCGCAGTGCATCTTCCCGTACGAGACCGACGACCGCCTCCATCACCTCAGCGGCCGAGTCGGGCCGATCACCGTGCTCCGCGTCGACGGACCCAGCGAGACCACCGTGTGGGAGCCGTTCACGACGAATGGCCCGAGCACGAGACGCAGTCTGCTCAAGAGCGTGCTCGGCAACTCGGTGATCTTCGAAGAACAGCACCTCGAACTCGGACTCACCATCCGCTACCGCTGGGCGCCGTCCGATCGATTCGGTTGGGTTCGCACCGTCACGCTGACAGCCCACGCCGACAGCGATCGCGTTTCGGTCGAGGTGGTCGACGGGCTGCTCGATGTGATGCCCTGGGGCATCGACGTGGCGTTCCAGCAGTCGATGAGCAATCTCGCGAATGCGTACCGTCGCAGCGAGATCCACGCGAGCGGTATCGGCATCTTCACCCTCGAATCCTTGATCGTCGACCGGCCCGAACCAGCCGAGGCCTTGCGAGCGACCACCGTCTGGAGCACCGGCCTGCCTGCGGCCCGCCACAGCGTCGACCCCGACGCCGTCAGAACCTTCCGTGACCGCGGGGAGTTCGTCGAAGCCTCCCATTCGCACCGGACGTCCCGGTTCGTTCCTCGCGAACGCCAGGCTCGACATCCGACCCGGACAGACCCACCGCTGGCACGTCGTCGCCGATGTCGCGCAGCGACATACCGACGTCGTACGCACCATTTCCGAGATCCGCTCGTCCGCCGATCTGTCCCAGCAGATCGACGACGACATCGATGCATGCACGACGGAGCTGCGCAACATCGTGGCCGGCGCCGACGGCATGCAGTCGACGGGCGAGCCGAAGGTCGACGCACACCATGGCGCCAACACCTTGTTCAACGTGATGCGCGGCGGCACGTTCGCCAATGGCTACGCCGTCGATTCGAACCGCTTCGGTTCGTTCGTCCGCGATCGCAATCGCCCAGTGGCCGACCGTCATGCGGCCTGGCTCGCCGATCTTCCCGAAGCGATCGACGTGGCCGAGCTGCGCAGTCGCGCCGCCCAGGTCGGCGACCCTGCGCTCGTCAGACTGGCTCACGAGTATCTGCCGTTGTCGTTCTCGCGACGCCACGGCGACCCGAGCCGACCGTGGAACCAGTTCGCGATCCGAGTTCGCGACACCGATGGAGCACCACTGTTGTCATACCAGGGCAATTGGCGCGACATCTTCCAGAACTGGGAAGCGCTCTGCCAGACCTATCCGTCATATCTGCCGTCGATCATCGCGAAGTTCCTGAACGCATCGACCGCCGACGGATTCAACCCGTACCGGATCACGAGCGACGGGATCGACTGGGAGGTCCTGGAACCCGAGAACCCGTGGAGCGGGATCGGCTACTGGGGCGACCATCAGATCGTCTACCTCTACCGCTTGTTGCAGACCCAGCGAGAACACGACCCGATCTGGCTCACCGCAGAGCTGGGCCGGCAGGCGTATTCGTTCGCCGACGTGCCGTACCGCATCGCATCGTTCGAGCAGCTCGTGAGCGATCCGAAGAACACCATCGAGTTCGACGCGCAGGTCGCGAGCAGGGTGGCCGAACGGGTCGGCCGAGTCGGCGCCGACGGCCGCTTGGTCGTCGACTCCGATGGCGGTGTGGCGCACGTCTCACTCCTCGAGAAGCTCCTCGTGCCCGCGCTTGCCAAGTTGTCGAACCTGGTTCCGCGCGGCGGCATCTGGATGAACACCCAGCGCCCGGAATGGAACGACGCGAACAACGCCCTCGCCGGATTCGGACTCTCCATGGTCACCCTCGCCCACCTCCGCCGCTACCTGCAACTGCTCGATGAGATCACCAGCGAAACGACCGACGCGGTCCCCGTCTCCGCTGACGTGATCGCATGGATCGATCGCGTGATCGCAGCATTCGAGGCTCACGAACACCTCATCGACGCACCGTCTGATCGACGACGAGGACCGAGCCCGGCTCGTCCGCGAGCTCGGACTCGCCTTCGACGAGTACCGAACAGCGCTGTACGCAACCGGTCCGTCTGCACCCTCGTCGCTCTCCCCCGGCGCCCTTGGTCGGCTGCTGCGCACCTCGATCCGGCACCTCGACGATTCGCTGCGGTCAGCCCACCGCAGCGACGGCCTGTACGACGCCTACAACCTCGTGGCCTTCTCGGAAGCGGGAACGCGAGCCAGCGTCAGCCACCTTCCGGCGATGCTCGAGGGGCAGGTCGCCACGATCAGCTCCGGGCTGCTCGATGTCGATGACGTCGTCGCCCTCGTGCAGCGAATGTACGAGTCCGAGCTCTACCGAGCAGACGTCGACAGCTTCGTGCTGTACCCGCCACGCATCCGTCCAGCATTCCTCGACCGCAACGGCGTACCAGCAGCGTCGGTCGAATCGAACCCGTTGCTGACGGCGCTGATCGACGCAGGCAACGACCTGTTGGTCGCGCGCGACGTGACCGGCGGCTACCACTTCAGCGCCGACTTCAAGAACTCATCCGACCTCGCGCTGGCACTGGGATCGCTGGCGGGGACCGAGTTCGAGCAGCTGGCACGCACCCATGGACCAGCGGTCGCCGACCTGTTCGAGGCGGTCTTCGAGCACCACCAGTTCACCGGGCGATCGTCGACGATGTACGCCTACGAAGGGATCGGTTCGGTGTACTGGCACATGGTGGCCAAGCTGCTCCTGGCGATACAGGAGTCGATTCTCGCGGCACCGGCGACAACCGAACCAGCGTCGCTCGACGAACTGATCCGCCTCTACGGTCGAGTACGCAGTGGGCTGGGGTTCAACAGGACGGCCGCCCAGTACGGCGCATTCCCGACCGACCCGTACTCACACACACCGGCCCACGCAGGCGCACAGCAGCCGGGAATGACCGGGCAGGTCAAAGAGGAACTCCTGACCCGCTGGGCAGAGCTGGGGCTCGTCATCGAACGCGGTTCGATTCGTTTCACCCCGACGCTGGTCGCCGCCCGCGAGTTCCGAACCGAGCCCGGCCAGTTGTCCTACCTCGACGTGGCCGGCCGACCCGGCCTGCTCGACCTGCCGCCCGACAGCGCAGCGTTCACGGTGTGCCGTGTGCCCGTGATCGTGCAACCGACCGACGCCGAACCGTCGGTCACTGTCACCCTCGAGGACTCGAGTCGTCTCGTGATCGACGGCTCGGCTCTCGATCCGGACACCTCACGACAGATCTTCGAGCACACTGGCCGAGTGGCACACCTTCACGTTCTCGTGGCACGCCGGGACATCCGATAGCGGCGAACGCTCTCGTCGTCGTTCGGAATGGTTCAGCGGCGGAACCAACCGCCGCGGCCGCCGGCCGATGCCGATGCGGCGTCACACTGGCAACGCTCCGAGGGCGCAACATGGCCGAGCACTTGCTCGACATGAGCTCCACAGCCGGCCCAGCCCGGCTTGCCACATTTCCTGCAGGTCGTCTGTCTACACATACCCCACAGGGTATCAGTTGCAGGCGGTCTCGACTACCTCGGGGAGCTCCACCACGACGGTGAGTCCGCCGCCCGGCGTATCGGTCAGTCGCACCTGACCGCCGGACGCGGAGGCGAGCGTCTCCACGATCGCCAGGCCCAGCCCGGTTCCGGGACGAGACGTGTCGCCGCGCCAGAAGCGCCGGAGTGCGTCCGCCTTCTCTGCGTCGACCAACCCTGGGCCGCGGTCGACGACCCGAAGCTCGACGTCACCACCGCCGGACGCAGCGACCTCCACGTCGATGCCCGTGCCGTCGGGAGCGACGGCCAGTGCATTGTCGAAGAGGTTGTCGAGAATCTGCTCGACCCCACCAGGCGACGCATCGCACCATCACCGGTTCGGCTGTCGAGAGGTGGCGCAACTCGACGCCCCGCTCCTCGGCAATCGCCGTCCACGTGTCGACACGATCTCGAACGAGCACGTCGAGGTCAACGATCTCGGTCGGAGGGCGATCATCGGCCCGCGCGAGCTGCAGCAGACTCGACGACCAACTCGGTCAGTCGCTCCGTTTCGCCGATCGCCCGCTCGAGCGCATCGACAGCCGACCGATCAGGGCCGTCCGAGTCGGCGCCGGCGAGATCGATCTGCAGGTTCTCGAGCCGCAGGCGCAACGCCGTCAGCGGCGTGCGCAGCTGATGCGAGGCGTCGGCGACGAAACGTCGTTGATCACGCAGCACCGCATCGAGTCGCTGCGCCATCGTCGACATGGTCGCGTCGAGCACCCGGATCTCCGGTGGTCCTTCCGGCTCGTGATCGCTCACCGACAGGTCGCCGCTCGCAAATCGCGATGCCGACGCCGTCAACTCACGCAGCGGCCGTGTGACCGACCGAGCGATCACCCACCCGATGACGACCACGGCCGAGAGCACGACCACGGCGATCGCGCCGAGCGAGAGCCAGAAGGTTCGGATCCGCCGGTTGACGTCGCTCGTGTCGAGTGTCACCCGCAGCGCACCGTGCACGGTGCCGCCCGACGCAACGGGCACGGCCACGTACAACAGATCGGTCCCGAGGGTGTCGGATCGTCGCGTCCCCGACGTCCTGACACCCTCGAGCGCAGCGGCGATCTCGGGACGTGTCGAGAAGTCGCGATCGATCACGTCGCCGGTGTCGACCTGCGAGATCCCGACGCGATCGACGACGACCACCCGCGCTCCCGTGCGGGCCTCGTAGGTGTCAGCGGGCGTCCTGGATCGAGTAGACGATCCGCCTCGAGATCATCCTCGTACAGCGTCGCGATCACGTTGGCGTCGTGTTCGACGTCGGCGGCCAGTCGCTCACGCTCTCGCTGCGAATAGAAGATGCCGAGCGGCACCATCAACAACACCAGCACGATCACCGTGATGGTCAGATAGCTGGCCAACAACCGGCGGGTCATTCGCTCGCCACCTCGAGGCCATCGGGGTACACATAGCGATAACCGACCGACCGCACCGTCTCGATCACCTCGGCGTCCAGCTTTCGACGCAACGATGCGACGTGCACGTCGAGGGTCTTGGTCGACCCCCACCAGTGCTCGTCCCACACCTCGCGCATCAGCTGCTCCCGGGTCTTCACCGCTCCGGCGTCGAGGGCGAGATACAGCAACAGGTCATATTCCTTCGGGGTGAGCGCAACCGGCTCGCCGGCGAAGGTCACCGTGTGCCGACGCCGATCGATGAGCAGCGCGCCGACTGCGACGGACCCGTTGTCGCTCGCGGTCACCTGCGGCTGGCCCACCCGACGAAGGACCGCTCGGATACGGGCCACCAATTCGCGAAACCCGAATGGCTTCACGACGTAATCGTCGGCACCGAGTTCGAGCAGTACCACCCGGTCGATCTCGTCGCTGCGCGCCGTGACCACGATGATCGGCACGTTGCTCGATGCACGCAGCTCCTGGCACACCACCCGTCCTTCGAGGTCGGGCAGACCGAGATCGAGCAAGACCAGGTCGACTGGCGGCGCAGCGAGCGCTGCGGCGCCGGTGGCAGCGAGCTCGACCTCGAACCCCTCGCGCCGCAGCCCTTCGAGCAACGGGTCGGAGATCGTGGGGTCGTCTTCGACGAGCAGCAGGCGCACCATCTCAGGTTCGCGCACTCCACCTGGTGGTTCGGGATCGCTTACCCAACGTTTGCCTTGATCTTGCCGCCTCCTGGGTCACGTGTGCGTACCTTCGACGACATGACCTCGACACCACCAGTTGATCCCACCGGACGGAATCGGACGGGCCGATCGTTGACGAGCCGCACCTCACTGATGACCGCCGCCGCCATCGCCGGAGTACTCCTCGCCGGTACGGCCGCCGTGGCCGCCAACATCGGCATCCTCAACGCGGCCGACAGCAGTGCGATCGGCGACCTCGCTGCCACCGACGAACTGCTGCCCTCCCCCGGGGGCCCGACCGTCACCGTTGCGAGCCTCGAGTCACCGACCACGACGGCGGCACCCACCACCACACCGGCCGCCGATGCAACCATGGCCGCCCAGCAGTACGACATCGCCGACACCGCAACCGTGTGGGTGCTTGCCACTCGCAGCGGCATCGCCCTCGATCACGTCGTGGCCGAACCCGGATGGGTGTCGGCGCTGTCGCAGAGCGATCCCCGGTCGCTGACCGTCAATTTCGTCAACGGCGGCCGCACGATCGTGTTCACCGCATCACTCGGAGACGACGGCGTGGTCGTCGTGGACGTCACCGAGCCGACCACCGTGGTCGGGCCACCGGCTGCTGCAACGGCGCCACAGACCGTGTCCACCACGCCGCCGGCGACGGCCACGTACGACGATGATCGCTACGACGACGATCATGACGACGACGACGATCACGACGACGATCACGACGACGATCACGACGACGAGTACGAAGGCGCTGACGACGATGACTGACTTCGACCCACTCCTCGCTCGCCGGCTGCTTCCGCCGCCGACGGTTGCTGCGGCGCAGACGAACCTCGAACCGACGAGGCCGACGGCGGTGAACCCGACGGTCCGGCGTCGGCGACGTCACCCGGCCAAGGGAGCCCGGATCACCGCAGCTGGCCTCGGCGTCACGACGATGCTCGGTCTCGTGGCCACGATGGGCGTTGCCAGTGCGCTGTCGAACGAGACGGCGGCCGACACACCCCCGGCGACCACACCCGTGGGCACACCGGCGACGGCATCTGTGCCCGCCCCCGCCATCACCGCACCGACGCCTGTCGCCACGGCTCCGATCACCGATCCCGCCACAACTGCCCCAGCGACGGCCGTCCCGGCGCCGGTCACGCTCACCGCCCGGCCCGAGGTTCGCGTGATCAACCCTCCGGCTGCGCAAGCCCCCGCTGCGGCTCCCGCCCCTGCTCCTGCGGCGACCACCCGTGGTAGCAACTGAGCACCGCGGTCGTGTCATGGCGAGCGAGTTGCAGCTCGTCGCGGTCGGCGACCACGTCGATCCCGAATGGGTGCAGGGGCAGTCGATCTGCTCGACCGCCTCGAGGCCCGCTGGAGCCGATTCCTCCCCGACAGCGACGTCTCGCGTCTGAACCTCGCCGCTGGACGAGCTCTCCACGTCGACCACACCACGATCACGTTGCTCAACGCGATGACCGATGCGTGGCACGCCACCGAGCAGCGGTTCGATCCCACGACCCTGCCGGCGTTGCTCGCGGCCGGCTATCGCTCCAGCATCGACGACTCGGCTCACGTCACGGTCCTGCCGACCGGCGCGGTCCACGTCCTCGATCACCGACATGACGCCTGGGACACCCCGACGCTGGATCACATCGAGATCGATCTCGACACGTGCACCGTTCGCCTTCCCGCAGGTCTCTACATCGACGCTGGCGGGATCGGGAAAGGCCTGGCGGCCGACCTCGCCGTGTCGCAGATCCTCCGATCGGGGGCCGACGGTGCACTGGTCAGCATCGGCGGCGACATCTCGATGGGAGGTTGCCCGCCCGAGGATGGTTGGACCATCGACATCGAGCATCCGGAGCCCGAACTCGGCGTCCTGGGGCGCCTTGCCATCCCCGGCAGGTGGTGTGGCCACGTCCAGCACTCGATCGAGGCGCTGGTATCACGAGGGAAGCGAGCGCCACCACGTCATCGACCCGTGGACCGCAGCGCCGTCGACAACCGACCTGATGTCGGTCACCGTGATCGCCCGATCGGGAGGGCTGGCCGAAGCGCACGCCACCTCGGCGATTCTCGCCAGGGGCTCCGAGGTGATCGGATATCTCGATCGTCACGAACTCAGCGGGCTCGCAGTGACCAGCGATCGCCGAGTACTGGCCACCGATGACCTCGCCGAACTCCAACGGGAGCCGGCAGCACGTTCGATGATCGGAGCCCAACGATGAACCCGCAAGTCTGGTGGTACCTCACCCGAGCATCGGGCATTGTTGCCTGGCTGATGCTCACCGCGTCCGTGATCTGGGGCATCGTGCTGGCGACCAAGGCGTTTCCCGAACATCGCCGGCCGGCGTGGCTGCTCGACCTGCATCGTTGGCTGGGCGGACTGGCGGTGGCGTTCACCGCGATGCACCTCGGGGCGCTCGTCGCGGACAACTACGTGCACTTCAGTGCAGCCGATCTGCTGATCCCGTTCGCGTCGTCGTGGCGCACGGGCGCCGTCGCACTCGGCGTCGTTGCCATGTGGCTGCTCGTTGCGGTCGAGGCCACCTCATTGGCAATGAAGCGCATCCCCCGCAGGTACTGGCGCTGGATTCACCTGTCGAGCTATGCCGTCTTCCTGCTCACCAGCCTTCATGCCGCGTTCGCCGGGACCGACAGCGCCAATTGGCTCTACCAGGGCACCGCCGTCGCGACGATCGTTGCAGTGATGATCGCAACGATCTACCGACTCCTCCATCGCCGCCCGGTTCGGACCGCTCGAACAGCATCGGTCGCGCCTCGGACCACCTCCCAATCACGCACGAACGTGCGCCTCTGACACCAGGAGACACCCATGGAGATCAACACCCTGTTCGGCCTGCCCGCGCACCCGCTCATCGTGCATGCCGCTGTCGTGTTGCTCCCGATCGCCGCCATCGGCTTGATCGTGGTCGCACTCGTCCCGAAGGCTCGCCGCCACTACGCCCCGCTGGTCTTCGTCGTTGCGCTCGCCGCCACGATTGCGGTCGGGTTGGCCCAACAATCGGGTGAGTCACTCGAGGGCAACGTCACGAGAACCGAACTGGTCGACGAACACACCTCGCAGGGAGAGACCGTGCTGCCGTGGGCGAGTCGCGCTCACGATCGTGAGCGCACTCGTCGCAGCCGAACCGTACGTGCGAGGCCGTCTCGACAAGGTGCCGCCCAAGGCGATCGCCGGTGTCCTGATCGGCGCGTCGCTGATCGTGGGAATCGGTGCCACCTGGACCGTTGTCGAGGTCGGCCACTCCGGTGCCACCTCGGTCTGGCACGACGCCGCTGACAGCGGCAACTGACGATTCCACCACCAACGCAGGCGATGAGCGAAGCGCACCGGGAAGTGCCGGTCGCTCATCGCTGAGCGTTGCGCGGTCGGGTCGTGCGATCAGACCAGGGTGAAGGTGACGCCGCCGATCTCGGTTCGCTCGCCGGCTCGCGTGCGGTCGACGGCCACGAGTTCGACCTCATCGAGGCCGTCGCCCCGCTCTCCGGCCGGACCGAAGCGGACGTCACGGTCGAGACCCAGCTTCGTCCAACGATCGTGCATCGCAACGGGATCCGCTGCCGACACCACGGCGGCGGCAATCGAGTTCACCGCTGCATCGGCCAACAATTCGCCGGAACGCTGCTGCCAGTCGGGTCCTCCCCAACGCCACGCACCCATCGGAGCCGGCTGATCGATCGACACGAGCGTGCCCCCCACGTCTCGGGGGTGCAGATGACGGCCTCGGATGTCCGGCAGGTCACCTGCCCAGACCACACGGACCTGGTTCGCTGCGAGCCGCTCGACCCGGTCGTCGAGATCGTCGACTTCGAAGATGGCCATGTACCCGCTGGCCCCGCCGCGTTTGTCGATCAGGCGTTGCACCGTCGTGCCCTCGCGCGTCGGCGACAACACCTCGATGAACTGGTCGCCCACCAGCATCAGCGCGTTGCGGAGCCCGAATTCGGCCACGCCCGGGTCGTGGAAGCACACCTGCAACCCGAACGTGTCACAGAGTTCGTCGACCACCGGGTCGAGGTCGGGGGCGATCATGGCCACCTGTCGGAGCCGGATCACGACTCGCTCCCGAGGAACTCGATGATCGCCGGAAAAGCCGTGCGGTCTTGAACCATGAAGTAGTGACCGCCGTCGAACACTCGCAGCTCAGCACCCGGGACGGATTCGGCGATCAGTTCCGAGTTGGCGAGCGGCGCGATGTCGTCGTGTGCTCCGGCGCACACCAGCGTCGGGGCATCGATCGAGCCGAGTTCGCCAACCACGTCGTGACCCAGCCGAGCCATCATCTGGCGGCCGAGACCGGCCAACTCGTCGCGATCGAGTTCCGGTCGGGCTGCGATCCGGTCGTACAGTGCGCCGAGCCCAGGGATCGGGTCGTCGGCGTCGGGGTCCCAGCGCCGATCGGTCAACCTCATCCTCGTGGTGAACGCTTCGTCGGGGTCCATCGATGCCAGCTCGTGCAACGGGTACGACGGGGCCACTCCCCCAGGCGAGGTGCAACACAGCACCAGCCGATCGATGAGGTCCGGGTGGCGCACCGCGAGGTTGAGCGCCACCATTCCACCGAAACTGGTGCCGAGCACATGACAGCGCGCCCATCCCATCGAGTGGATCAGCGCCGCCGCGTCGTCGGCGTAGTCGGCCATCGTGTAGTCGCCATCGGGCTTGGCGGACTGGCCGAGCCCGCGCTGGTCGTAGTGCAGGGTCTCGAAGGCTCGGTTGACCGGGATCACCGCGGCCGGCGAGCGCCGCAGATCGTTGCCCGACCCGCTGATGTTCAGCAGCGGCGGACCCTCCCCGTGGAGCTCGAAATAGATGTCGATCCCGTTCACGCTGGCGACTGGCACCCGCCGATCCTCGCCGATGCAGGGCCCACCGAGCGAACCGCCGGGCACGTTTGCCCGTGGCCACGGGCTCTACGATCGCGCCATGCCGCTGCACCATGTTGCCTACGCCACTCGGGACGTCGATGCCACGACCCACTTCTACGAGGACCTGATGGGGTTCCCACTGATCCACACCGAGGTCCAAGCACTCGGCGAGAGCTGGATCCGCCACGTGTTCTACGAGATCACCAGCGACGCCCCGAACACGAGCGGCGACACCGAATGCATCGCGTTCTTCCAGTTCGACCAAGTCGGCGAACAGCCTGGTTGGACCACCGATGTGTCCGACGGGGTGGGCCTGCCCTTCTGGGTCAACCACTGTGCGTTCCGCGCCACCGCTGAACAGCAAGAGACCGTGCGTGCCCGCATGACCGCCGAGGGCATCGAGCCAGCGATGGAGCAGGACCACGGCTGGTGCCACTCGCTGTACTACCTCGACCCCAACGGCATCATGGTCGAACTGTGCCGCGACACCCCCGGCTTCGAACCGAACCCGGGTGAAGCGCACCGGCTCCTGAGCGTCGACCCTCTGGTCGAAGCGGCGAACGTACACGATGTGTCTGACACATCCGTACGTCGGGTTCGGCGGCGAGCTGACGTGCCCCGTCTCTCCGAAGTCTCCAAGGACGACGCCCACCCCGTTGCGCAGGCCGTCTACGGCATGATCTTCGGCGACCGCGACCCGGTCGCCGAACCCGGTACCGCATCGGGCACACCCGGCAACTGGTGGACGGTGTTCGCGCTGGTGCCCGACGCCTTCGACCACACCACCGCCGGATTCCAGTTCTACCGCGACCCCGGCCGCCACATCAGCGCACAGCTGCGTGAGCTCGGCCAGACCCGCGCCGGGTTCACGGTCGGCTCCCAGTTCGTGTTCAGTCAGCACTGCAAGGCCATGCGCGACGTCGGTTTCACCGACGAGCAGGTTGCAGCGATTCCCGCTTGGTCGGTCGCCGACTGTTGGAGCCCCGTCGAACGGGCCGTGCTCGCCTACACCGATTGCCTCGTGTTGCAGCTGGGTCGGGTGCCCGACGCTCTGTTCGCCGAGCTCCAGAAGCACCTGTCCGACGAAGAGATCCTCGAGTTCACCTACATCACCTCCACCTACGCCATGCACGCCACGATGAGTCGGGCACTGCGCTTGGAGTACGACGACAAAGACGACCCCGTCGTCGAGGTGGCCGACCCGTCCGGAGCGTTCTCCGGTCTCGACGTGATGGCGGTCGTCGACGACGTCGACGGCGGCTGAGCTCGCCAACTGATGCTCGCCGCCCTGGGCGACCTGGTCGAGGACGTCATCGTGCGCCTCGATGGGCCCGTCAACGTCGCCTCCGACACCCACGCCACCATCACACGACGACGCGGCGGCAGTGCCGCCAATGTGGCGGCCCGAGCCGCTGCGCTGGGCCACCCGGCACGTTTCCTCGGCCAGGTGGGCACTGACGCCATCGGTACGGCGATGATCGCCGACCTGGACGCTGATGGTGTCGATGCATCGATGGTCAGACGTGGCGGATCGACCGGCACGATCGTGGCCCTCGTCGACCATCTCGGCGAGCGGAGCATGCTCACCGATCGCCGGGCGTGTCTCGACCTCACCGACCCCGACCAGTCGTGGCTCGACGGCGTCGCCGCACTGCACGTCCCCTTCTACTCCCTCGCCACCGGGCCGGTCGCGGCAACGGCGTCGACGGTGATCGGCTGGGCGCACGAACGCAGCGTGGCGGTGTCGATCGATGTCTCGTCGACGGCGATCATGCACGAGGTGGGCATCGACGAGGTCGTGCGGCGCCTGACGCAGGTGGCTCCCACCGTCGTGTTCGCGAATGCCGACGAAGCCGCTGCACTGGGCCTCGACGGCCCGTTCGTGGGTGCACTCACCGTCGTGAAACGGGGGCCTCGGTCAGCGCTGATCCATCAGCCCGGCGGAGCGACCGTCGAGGTCGAGGCGATCGCGGTGCCCGGCGTCAACGACACCACCGGCGCCGGCGATGCGTTTGCCGCAGGGTTCCTCACGTCACCGGGTTGGCTCGGCGACCCGGTGTCGGCCTGCGCTGCTGGCCATCGGGCAGCGGCGGAGTTGCTCAGAAGCCGAGTAGCCCGCTGAGGTCGAAGGCGTCGGTCGGCACCTCGATGTCGAGCGGCTGGTCGCTGGTGGTCATGTCGAGCTGCATCCCGATGGTCTGGCCGGCGAGTTCGGTGTCGAAGCTGACCCGACGAAGGTCGTTGTCGGCGGTCACCCAGACGTCGTAGACCAGTGTGTCGGGCACGTCGATGTCGGGCACGTCGAGGCCCTCGAGCGCGTCGTCGATCTCGGACTGGGGCAGAGCGGCGATCGCAGCAGCGATGTCGACGGTGACCTGGTAGTGCTTCACCTCGACTCCATCGATCGTCTCGATGCCGATCTCGATGGAGTTCTCCGGTTCGAGCAGCGACTCGGCGATGTCGGACGGGTCGAAGGCGAGTTCGCCCTCGAGGTCGTCGAGCGACTGGCCGCTCTGTTCGGCCAACGTCGCAAGATCGATCGAGACCCACGCGGCGCCGTCGGGGAGGAAGCCGCCGAGCACACTGGCGTCGAGGTACACCACCCCGTTCGCTCCGTCGAGCAGCACGGTCATCGCACCGTCTCCGAGCGGCATCGGGGTGTCGCCGAGTGCGAGCAGCGACGAGAGGTCAGTGGTCACCGACACCAACTCGCTCTCGTTGTCGACCGCTCCCGACACGCTGATCTCGGCGAGGTCCGATGCCGACACGGTCAGGTCGAATTCAACGGTACGAGCCACCATGGTGCTCTCGGCGGCCGCCAACAACGAGTACGGCTCGGCGACATCGCCGCCTGAGCGGCCGCCCGACAGTGCAACGAAGGCACCGATGCCCAGGGCAACCACGGCGACAACGGCCGCAGCGAGAGCGAACGGACGGCGCTGCGCGTTGCCGCGAACAGGGATCGGTTCGAACTCCGGGAGCGGCGCCGGAGATGATCCGGTCGCTGGCGGCCCGGTGGGCGGAGCGAAGGTCGACGTCATGATCCCAGGGTACGGCCTGGACAGATCGGGGTCACGTCAGGGTCGGGTCAAGAGTTCGGCTCGCCGAGCCGACGCCGGTACGGTCGACACATGAGCGTTCCGCACGTCGATGTCCTCGTGATCGGTGCCGGGTTGTCCGGCATCGGCGCCGCCTATCACCTGCAGGTCGAGTCACCGAATCGCACCTATCTGATCCTGGAAGGGCGCTCCGACATCGGTGGCACCTGGGATCTGTTCCGCTATCCCGGTATCCGTTCCGACAGCGACATGCACACCCTCGGCTTCGAGTTCAAGCCGTGGAACGCCGAGAAGTCGATCGCCGACGCCCCATCGATCATGGCCTACCTTCGTGAGACCATCACCGAACATGGCATCGACCGCCACATCCGATTCGGGCATCTGGTTCGTCGAGCCGAATGGTCGAGCGACACCGCCACCTGGATCGTGCACGTCGACCTGAGCGACGACGTTGGTGGCGGCACCGCCATCTACACGTGCAACTACCTGTCGATGTGCTCCGGCTACTACTCGTACAAGGAGGGCTACACGCCCGAATTCGCGGGCCGCGACCAGTTCCAGGGCCAGATCGTGCACCCGCAGGCCTGGCCGGACGACTTCGACTACTGCCGGCAAGCGGGTCGTCGTGATCGGGTCCGGGCGCAACCGCGATGACCCTGGTGCCGGCGATGGCGTCGACCGCCGCGCACGTCACGATGCTGCAGCGTTCGCCAACGTACGTGGCGGCGGGCCCCGACGTCGACAAGATCGCCAACGGGTTGCGCAAGGTGCTGCCCGACAAGTTCGCCTACGAGATCACCCGCAAGAAGAACACGACGTTGCAGCAGGTGATGTACAAGCGGATGCGCAAGAACCCCGACAAGGCCAAGGACTTCCTGGTCAACCGGGCGGCCAAGGCGCTCGGCCCCGACTACGACGTCGCAACCCATTTCACTCCCGACTATGCGCCATGGGATCAACGTCTGTGTCTGGTGCCGAACGGCGACCTGTTCGAAGCGATCAAGGACGGGTCGGCCTCGGTGGTCACCGACCACATCGACTCCTTCGACGAGACCGGCATCACCCTGAGCTCGGGCGAGCACCTCGACGCCGACATCATCGTGACCGCCACCGGGCTCAACATGGTGACGCTCGGCGAGGTCGACTTCGTGGTCGACGGCGAGCCGGTCGACTTCTCCGAGACGATCGCCTACAAGGGATTCGCCTACTCCGATGTGCCGAACCTGGCGTCGACGTTCGGCTACGTCAACGCATCGTGGACGCTGCGCGCCGATCTGATCGCTCGGTACGTGTGCCGACTGCTCAACCACATGGACGCCACCGGCACCGACATCTGCACCCCGCGCCTGCGTGCGTCGGACGCGACCATGCAGATGAGTCCCGTGCTCGACCACCTGACGTCCGGCTACATCAAGCGCGCCGCCGAGACGTACCCGATGCAGGGCGACCGCGAGCCATGGATCAACCCCCAGGACTACGCCAAGGACAAGAAGATGTTCCGCAAGGCACCCGTCGACGACGGCGTCATGCGCTTCGAATCAGCTCACCAGTCGGCGGGTCGGTAGTCCTTGAGGAACTGACCCCACACGTGGGTGCCGGTGTTGACACCGTCGATGATCGGATCGACGATTCGAGCAGCGCCGTCGACGATGTCGAGCGGAGGATGGAACCGGTGCTCGGCCTGCTTCTGCTCGGCGATCGCCGCCGGATCCTCGTCGCTCACCCACCCGGTGTCGACACTGTTCATGTGGATGCCCGACGCGTGATAGTCGGTCGCTGACGTACGCGTCATCATGTTGAGCGCCGCCTTGGCCATGTTGGTGTGCGGGTGCCGGGTGGTCTTGCGCAACCGGTAGAACTGGCCCTCCACCGCCGACACGTTCACCACGTGTTTGGCCCGACCCGGGGTCGCCTCCATCAACGGCTTCAACCGGGCGTTGAGCACGAACGGCGCAACGGCATTGACCAATTGCGTCTCGAGGAGCTCGACCGACGACACCTCGTGCAGCAGGAGCCGCCACGAGTTGCGCTCGCGCAGGTCGACCTGTTGGAGATCCTGGTCCAGGCGACCTTCGGGGAACAGCCCAGCCTGCGCCTCGAGTTCGTCAGGCAACAGCGGTGTCTGCGACAGCGCTGCGGCCTGGGTCAAGCCGGGCAGCGGAGCCGAACCGGCCAGCTCGACCGCGCCGCCCGAGGCTGCATCGTCGCCGCTTCCCGGCAGCAGGTGATACCCGCGCAAGCCTTCGTAGGCACCGACGAGCTGCAGCACTTCGGGCGCCAACGAATCGAGCGCTGCCTCCTCGCCCTGCATCATGTGGCGATAGAAGCCGGGCGGGCGCCGCACGGTCTGGCACGCATTGTTGACGATGAAGTCCAAGCGGTCTCGTGTGGTGAGTACGTGATGGGCGAATGCTTCCACGCTCGGTGTGTGGCGCAGATCGAGGCCGAACACCTCGAGTCGATCGGCCCAGTCGGCGAAGTCGGGTTCGGCTGCGTACCTGGCAGCGGCATCACGCGGAAAGCGAGTGACCACGATCAGCGACGCGCCAGAGCGCAGCAGCTTGATCCCAGCCTGGTAGCCGATCTTCACTCGCCCACCGGTGAGGAGTGCGACGGTGCCACTCAGATCGGCGAGTTCCCCACGCTTCGAGTAGTTGAAGTCAGCGCAGGTCACACACAGCTGGTCGTAGAAGTGGTGGATCTCGCGGTACTTGACCTTGCAGACATAGCAGTGCTGCTCGTCGACCGTCTCGCGAAATTCGGGTTGCTCGACGTCGATCTGCTCGAAGCTGGTCGGTGGATACGAGTCCGGTGTCGTGAACACCGGTTGGTCGCGCAGCGTGCGGATGCCCGTGCCACCCAGCACCTCTTCGTCGCGGCGCACCTTGGCCGAACGCCGCTGGCGCCTGAGCGCTTTGGTGCGGATGCGACGTTCCTCGGGGTCGGGGCAGAACACATCACCAGCGGCGTTGATCAGGTCTTGTTTCTCCTGCGGAGCGAGCGTGGTGAGCAGCTCACGGTCAGCACCGACCCGACGCAGCAGGTCGGTGGCCCGCAACAACTCGTCCCGCTGGCGCCGCTGCTCGTCGGACAGGGCATCGGCGGGTTCAGCGCCCAATGAGCACGCCCGGCATCTCGTCGCCGAAGTTGATCCCGAGGTCGCGAGCAGTCTTCACGGTGTCACCGTCGAGCGGCACCGTCTTCAGACGGCGGGTGGCCTCCTCCAGCGGCACATGGACCACCTCGGGCGGGCGGAGGCCGACCATGATTCCGTTGTGACCGTCCTCGATGGCACGCACGGCAGCGGCACCGAAACGGAGACCGAGCAGACGGTCGAGTGCTGTCGGCGACCCTCCGCGAAGCAGGTGCCCGAGCACGACGGTGCGAGTCTCCTTCCCGGTGAGCTCCGCGAGTTCGGCGGCAACCTTGCCGCCGATTCCACCGAGTTGGACCGCCTGCCCCACAGCTTTGCCGATCACGCTGGCTGCACCGCCCACCGGTGTGGCTCCTTCGGCGACGACGACGATCGTGAACCGCGCTCCGCTGCGATCGCGCTGCAGGATCGTCTCAGCGATGGGTCCCAGCTCGAAGGGGATCTCCGGGATGAGGATGCAATGAGCTCCTCCCGCCATGCCCGCATGGAGTGCGATCCATCCGGCGTCGCGCCCCATCACTTCGACGACCATCACTCGGCCGTGCGATGTCGCGGTGGTGAACAAACGGTCGATGCACTCGGTGGCAAAGTCGACAGCGGTGTCGAAACCGAACGTGGCGGTGGTCTTGTCCAGATCGTTGTCGATCGTCTTGGGCACGCCGATCACCCGCAGCCCGTTCTCGTACAGGTGATTGCCGATTCGGAGAGATCCGTCGCCACCAACCGTGATCAACGCATCGATGCCTTCGTCTGCGAACCTCTGGACCAGTTCAGCGGTGCGGTCGACTTCGACGTAGGTGCCATCGGCCTGGAGGACCGGATACGAAGTGGGGTTGCCCCGATTGGTCGAGCCGAGCACTGTGCCACCGAGGTGAGAGATGCCCCTGACCGCCTGCCGATCGAGGTCGATGAGTCCGCCGTCTGGGTACTCGTCGGGATGCATCAGCCCGTTGAAGCCGTCGCGAATGCCCACGACCTCCCAGCCGCGATTGCGGGCTGCGACCGTGGCTGACCGGATGACGGCGTTGAGGCCCGGGGCGTCGCCGCCACCGGTGCTGATTGCGATCTTCGAGACGTTCGACACGCACGCCAGGGTAGACCGATCGCGCGACCGCCGTTCGCGATCGCTCTCAACGTCACGGAGCGTTCACCTTCGGCGGGAACCGGCGAATGTGGTTGCATTCCGGGATGGACGCAGCAAGCCGAACCCAACCGACCATCGATCTCGGAGGTCAAGTGGCGCTGGTCACCGGCGCATCATCCGGCCTGGGTCGACGATTCGCCACCCTGCTCGCTGCGAATGGCGCACGTGTGGTGGCCACCGGACGCCGCATGGATCGCCTCACCGATGTGGCCGAGGAGATCACTGCAGCAGGCGGAACCTGCCTCCCGCTGCAGCTCGACGTCACCGACGCCGAGCAGCTTGCCGCAGTGGTGAGCACCGCCGAGGCGCAGCTCGGTCCGGTACAGATTCTTGTCAACAACGCCGGAATTCCTGACGCTCAGTACGCCACGAAGATGGAACTCGAGTTGATCGACCAGGTGCTCGACACGAACCTTCGCGCTCCGTACGTCCTGTCGTGCGAGGTTGCCCGACGACTGATCGAACTGAAGCTGCCTGGCCGCATCGTCAACATCTCATCGGTCGGCGGCTTTTCGTATTCGGGCGGTGGTGCCGCGCTGTACTCGATCACCAAGGCCGGGGTGAACCGGCTGACCGAGACGCTCGCAGTCGAATGGTCGAGATACCACATCAACGTCAACGCGATCGCCCCCGGTCTGTTCGCGTCGGAGATGTCCGACGGCATGCTCGAGCGGATGGGCGATCTGACCCGCCACTTCCCACGCAAGCGAATCGGCCAGCCCGAAAACCTCGACAGCACGCTGCTGTATCTCGTGTCGCCGGCATCGGAGATGGTGACCGGCACGGTCATCAAGGTCGACGACGGCCAAGGCGGCCGCTGACAGTCTGAGCCGCCGCCGGGGAGGGCCGGAACCGCCTCAGGCGTTGGGGGTGACGAGTGCTTTGTCGCCGGTGGCCATGCGGGCGTATCGCTTCACCTGGGCCGGATCGACGGCATCGGTCAGCGACAGGCGGGTGCCATAGCTGCTGGCGAACGTGGTGGTGATCTCGTCGGCCACCCGCTGACGCAGCCGGTCGGCGGCTTCCTGGCCGATCTTGACCAGGAACGGTGTCAGCAGCCAGCCGCCGATGCCCCACGACATCCCGAAGTCACGCCGCAGCGTGGTGGGGCCCCGGTCGAGACCGCCGTAGATGTAGACCTGCTTGTGGGTGTCGGAGCCGTACCGGCTGAACTCGCCTGCCTGTTCGCCCGCCACCTTCTCCATCTTCGACAGCAAGATGCTGGCCAGGTCGCCGCCGCCGATGGCATCGAAGGCGATGGTGGCGCCGGTGGCGCGAAGGGCGTCGGTGAGATCATCGGCGAAACTGTCGGCGCTGGTGTCGACCACGTGCACAGCGCCGAGCTCGCGAAGTTGCTCGACGTGCTCTGGCTTGCGGACGATGTTGACCAGACCGACACCATCGTCGAGACAGATCCGGTTCAGCATCAGCCCGAGATTCGACGCGCCGACCGTGTGGACGAGCGCGGTGTGGCCCTCGGATCGCATCGTCTCGACCATCCCGAGGGCGGTGAGTGGATTGACGAACGCTGCCGCCGCATCAGCAGGGTCGGTGCCGTCGGCCATCGCGAGACATTGGCTGACGTGCAGCGTGCGGTACTGGGCATAGGCGTTACCAGACAGGAATCCGACGGTCTTGCCGAGCAACGCCTGCGCTGCGGCCGACGAACCGGCAGCCACCACCACGCCCCCGCCCTCGTTGCCGACCGGCATCGGCTTGCCGAGCCGAGCCCGCTGTGCCGCAACCGCAGCTTCGGTGACCGAAACCGCAACCGCTGCGTGGAGTCCATCGCCGCCGGGCAATGCTCCATCGGGGTCGCCGCCGGCGAGCATCATGCCGAGGTCGGATGGGTTGATCGGCGCCGCATCGACGCGTACGACTACTTGATCATCGGTGGGTGCGGCCACCTCGGTCTCACGGATCGCCATGGTGACGACACCATCGTCGGTGAGCGTCGAGCGCAGTTCGAGGGCGGTTGCAGGAAAGTCAGCAGACATGGGTCCACTCAAGCACATCGGCCCACGCCGCCCCGACGTGGAGTGGCGGTACGACGATGCGAGTAGAGCACCGGGCGGCGAACTCCTAGGCTCGGAACTCGCGATGGCTGGCAAACGACCGATCCCGATCCCCACCTCGAGGCGCAAGGCAGCGCAGGGCGCCCTGCTGCTCGCCATGTCGGTGCTGCAAGACGAGCGCGTCCGCGAGCAGCTCCGAAAGGCGCCCGTGGCGGCTCGTCAATGGGCCGAGCACCGCCGAGCGATCGACGTGACACCCCAGCAAACCGGTCAGGCCCGTTCGCCGCTCGATCGGCTCGACCCCACCCAGCGATTCGGCCAGAAGGGCGTCGAGCGGCGCCTCTCGGCGCTGGAACGAAATGCAGATCTCGTGTTTCCCGATCCGACAGACCGCGACGGAGCGGTGATCTTCCAGGCGATCGACGAGCTGAGCAGGGCCGCCGCAATCTCCGCGACGATGCCGTTGAACGAGCGCCGCAAGACGCGGTCTCGCATCACCACCGAGATCACGCGGCTCGAACGAGCGCTGGTCGATGCCGTGCTCCCGCCGTCGAACTGACGAGCGAAAAGCGGCCATGCGGGCGGTTCACTCATCGCTTCGAGGGCGAAGGTCCGATCAGAAGCGGCGGTCGTTGGTCTTCTTCTTCGGCGGCGCCTTGAACGGCGCCTCGATCAACGTCTCGAACTGCTGATCGTCGGGCTGCTTGGGATCGTTCAGGTTCTGCAGGTACTTCTTGATCGCAGCGCGGGCCGGCGCGACATGTGCGCCCTTCAGTCCGACCGAGCGGCTCATCGCGTCCTTGGCCTTGGCGACGCGCTCTTTGCGGGTCGCCTTCTCCTCGTCGGAGTAGGTCTTCTGCGCCTTGTTGGCACGCGAGGCTTCGGCAGCCTTGCGGTCGGCTTCTGCTTGCTGGAGGGGCGTGAGTTTGGCCTGGGCCATGATCGTGTTCCTTCTCGTCGGTTGAACCGTGAGGGTACCCGCGCCACAGCCGCGCCACAGCCGAGCGGAACCGTTCCCCCGAGTTCGCCGTCGGCTTCGCCCCCCACCCCGCGGCCCTCTACGCTGCCGGCCGATGAAACGTCTCCTTCCCGCCCTCCTCGCCACGGCACTGCTCGCGGCCGCCTGCGGCTCCGACTCCGAGAGTTCCGAGCCCACGACAGCCACCCCTGAGACATCGTCGGACACCACCGAAGCACCGGCGCCCGAAACCACCCAGGCAGCCGCCACCACCGAGCCTGCCGACACCACGCCGGACACCACCGAGGCCCCCGACCCCGAGGTCACCCCCGCCGAGCTGGCGGCTCGCGGCCCGCACGCCGTCGGCGTCACCACCCGCACGCTGCCCGAGGGCGGGCTCGTGGAGATCTGGTATCCGGCCGACGAATCGACCGCCGGCGGCACCGCCGTGTACAACGTCCGCGACTTCCTCCCAGCAGGCGTCGGTGATCTCCTGACCGGCGACATCGACGACTCCTTCACGATCGAGGCCACTCGTGATGCGCCAGCCGCCCCGGATGGACCGTTCCCGATCGTGTTGTTCAGCCACGGAGCCTCTTCCTACCGCCTCCAGTCGAGCCACATCGCCGAACACCTCGCCTCGTGGGGCATGGTCACCGCTTCGACCGATCACCCGAGCCGCGACCTCACGAACCGTCTCGGCGGTACCGCCGAAGGCCAGCCCCCGTCGGTCGACCAGATGCGCTCGATGCGCACGCTGCTGACCACGCTCGACGACGACCCGCAACTCGGCGGAGCCCTGGACAACGACCGCGTGGCCCTCGGCGGCCACTCGGCCGGAGGCGGCACGATTGCCGAGGTCGCACTCGACGACGGGATCCTCGGGTACGTCTCGTATGCCTCGGGCCTGCGCGACAACGTCCCAGAGGTCCCGTCGCTGTTCCTCGCCGGCGAACTCGACATGATCATCGAGTCGGCGCGCACCGTCGAGGCCTTCGAGTTGGCAGCTGCGCCATCGTGGTTGTGGCTGTTCGCCGAGACCGGACACCTTGCATTCTCCGACCTGTGCGCAATCGGCAGCGGCGACTCGAACCTGATCGACCTCGGCGAGCAGGCCGGGCTCGGCGCCTTCCTCGACGACGGCCTGCGCACCCTCGCCACCGACGGTTGCGACGAACCGAACCGTCCGGTGCAGGAGGTGTGGCCGGGTATCGATCAGGCGGCCACCGGTTTCTACCGATGGGTGTTCGGCATCGACGCCGAGCCGATCGGCCTCGACGAGTCGGTCGTGACCGACGGCGTCACGATCACCTCGAAGTAGACAGCCACCAGCCCGATCAGTGCGCAACCTGTTCCGGTTCGCGGCACAGCGCGCACGGATCCGAACCGGTCCGTGGCACACTTCGGCCATGACCACTGCCCCATTCGAACCGCCGGATCCGTCGTTGCGGGCCGGCATCGAGCCCGACGAGCGAGTGATCTCCGATCCCGGCGCCCCGGTCATCATCGGGGTGTCGTTCGACCGACAGGTGCTCGCCCAGCAATACCTGTTGGCCATGGGCGGGCTGAAGGAGAGCGGCGCACTCGATCTGCAGGACGCCGTCGTGGTCAACAAGAGCAGCGACGGCACTGTCAAGGTCGTCGAAACGATCGATCCGACCCCCGGCCGAGCGGCGCTCAACGGTGCGATGTGGACCAGTCTGCTGGGCCTCGTGCTCGGCGGGCCCGTCGGTTGGATCGCCGGTCTGGGCATCGGTGCGGCCTCCGGCGCTGTCACCGCGAAGATCGTCGACCTGGGGATCCCCGACGAATGGGTGGCCTGGTTCCGCGATGCAGTCGAACCTGGCACGTCGACCGTGGTCATCCTCGCCGAGCACGTGCACGTGACCGCCCTGGCCGATGAGGCCCGCCGGTTCGCTGGGGCCGAACTGTTGTACACCTCGATGCCCGACCACGCATACGAACAGCTCCGCCAAGCGCTCGAGACCTGAGACTGCCCCGGCGTCGCGCCCGAACAGGTGGCGGGGTCAGCGCGCCGGGGGCGGTGGTTCGTAGCCGCCGAGTACGTCGCTGATGCACCGTGCGAATGCCAACGCGGTGCGATCGTGGAGGTAGGGAGCCACCACCTGGATGCCGACCGGCAGACCGTCGGCGGTGCGGCCGATCGGGGGCACGGTCACCGGCAAGTAGGCACTACCGATGAGTGCGCTCCAGCCGATCAGGTCGCTGTAGTGACGGTCGCCGTGGTCGCCGAGGGTGGCGTGCGCCCAGTTCGAGCCGGCATCTGAGTGCACGTGGCGAAACGGTGGCACCACAGTGACCGGACACAGCAGCACATCGACGTCGGCGAAGAACTCGGCCCACCGCTGGCGAGTGTCACCGCGGCGGCGGTGGAGCACATCCCAGGCTCGATGGTCGAGCGCTCGGCCGCCTCCACTCGCCGCAGAGTTCTCACCGTCACTGTCGGAGATGTCCGTTGCCGACGAGATCAGGATCATCCCCTCACGTGCTGCTGTGGTTGGATCGATGTTCGGCCGGCGTTCGTCGTCGATCCGTGCTCCCGCCGACTCGAGCGCGCCGACGGCCGCTGCCATCACCTCGGCCACGGCTGGATCGACGGGTGCGAACTCGTCGTCGAGCCACGCGGCCACCCGGAAGTCGCTGAGCACCGTTGCCCGCGGTGCCGGGAGATCGAGCCGCCACGCCGGGGCGTCGTCGGGGTTCGGGCCGCCCATCAGACCGAGCAGGATCTCGAGGTCGTCGACCGACCGGGCGATCGGCCCGAACACGTTGACGTCGGCGACATTGCGGTGTGAGGTGGGATTGTCGAGATAGCCGAATGTCGGGATGATCCCGAAGCTCGGCTTGTGGCCGAAGACGCCGCAGAACGACGACGGCACACGAATCGACCCACCGATGTCGGTGCCGATCTCGAAGCCGGTGAATCCCATTGCCACAGCCGCAGCTGGCCCTCCCGACGAACCACCGGGGGTCCGTTGCAGGTCCCACGGATTGTTGGTGGTGCCGAACATGTCGTTGGTGGTCTGGTAGTCACCCGACCAGCGGGGCACGTTGGTCTTGGCGAAGACGACGGCGCCAGCGCGCCGGATGCTCTCGACCACGGTCGCATCCACCGTTGGCACGTGCTGACGCAACTCTGTCGCACCACCGGTCGATCGGAGACCTGCGGTTGCGATCGCGTCCTTCACGGTGACGGGCACACCGGCGAGTGATCCGACGTCGCGACCGGCCGCTCGGGCTTCATCGATCTCTGACGCCTCGTGGTGGGCCCGATCGGCATCGACGGTGACGACTGCGTTGATCGGGCCATCGAGCCGTTCGATCCGGCCGAGGTGCAGGGCGAGCAGTTCTCGAGCCGACACCTCGCGGCGGTCGAGCGCGGCGATCATCGCAACGAGTGGTGATGTGGTGTCGAGCATGCTGCGATCAGATCACATGCGCCGACGTTCGGCGAAGGTGTCGTCAGGCGACGGAGGCGGAGCGCTGGACAGCGCCGTCGAGCACGAAGCGCGACAGCTTCGGGCATCCGTCGAGCAACGTGGCGAACTCGGCGCGGTTGAGCACATACACCTGAGAGTCGACGGTGGCGGTGACCGAGGCGGTGCGCGGCCGCATCGTGAGCAACGCGAGCTCACCGATCACAGCGCCGGAGCCGACGAGGACGTCGGTGTCTCCGAGATCGACGCGGAATTCACCGTCGATCACCACGAAGCACTCACGGCCGAACTGCTCGGCGTGCATGATCTCTTCGCCGGCCTTGATCTGGATCGTGGTGGCGAGACGGTCGAGGGTCGCGAGTTCACTCACGGGAACGGTCAGGGCGAGTTCGCTGGCAAGGAGTGCGGGGTGGATGGTGCGCTTGCGGTTGAACATGTCGATCCTGGTTCTGTGGTGGGCGTGCTCGGGATGTGATCGAGCCACTCCCCTGAACAACCTCATCATCGGCCGGTCATTCCCATCAGCCGCATAGATCAACGAGATATCATTGATCGCTCTCAACGATGATGCTCAGGTGGCGGCCGATGCCGCCACGGACTGCGCACCACATGGATATCGTCGCCGCATGCGACCATTCATCCTGCTGGGCGTGGCCGCGCTCGCGCTCGCAGCGTGCGCCAGCGACGACAGCACCGAGCAAACCGGCACCAGCGAGCCGACCACGACAACTGCCACCACGCCAGCCGACACCACTTCGCCCGCGACCGATCCGTCCGTCGCCACCTCTCCACCGACAACGGTCGGCGACGTGACGACACCGGGCGCAGAACTCGTCGGACGCTGGGCCCACTACGACGTCGTCGCATACGAGGACGACACGCTCAAGACCCTGATCATCAGCTACGGCTTCAACGACTTCACCGAGGTCGACGGCCAGATCATCGACCAGGCGAGCTTCTGCTTCTCCGAGCAGCGCACCGACCAGCCCATCGAGACCTCGCTGTCCGACGCTGCCACGCAAGCCATCAAGCCACCGTCGACGCCGGTCGACATCGACATCGTCGACGGCGTGCTGCGCGTGCGGCGTGCACCGACGCCGACCCCGGTCGGAATTCGACTCGACGACCCGGCGAACGAATCGCTCCCGACCGACCCGAACGACCCCCGCATCGTCGACGACGACGGTGACGGCAACCCTGGCATCACCGTCACCATCCGGGTGACCGACGACCTGACCGGCGAGCTGTACATCGCACGTCGCGAGATCTTCGCCTACGAGGCGTTTCTCACCGAACCCGACCTGCTCACGGGCACCGTCACCGACGACTCCGAGCAATTGGTCATCGGCGCAAGCGACCCGATCTTTGCCAGCTCACCCGCCAACTGGGGTCAATTCCCCGACCTCTCGAAGAGCCCGATCATCCTGCAGCGCGTCGATGCCGACTGGGATTGCGAACGGCTCGCTGCCGAACGAGACCAACTGTTCCCACCTACGCCCGCCGTCGACTGGTAGCGGCGGGTCCGATTCCGACGCCGACGTCGGGTTAGGTTCGGCCCATGACCCAGACCGGACGATGCCTCTGCGGGCAGATCAGCTACGAGATCTCGGGCGACCTGATCGCCACAGCCGTCTGCCACTGCGACCACTGCCAGCGCCAGAGCGGCGGCGCGTTCTCCGTGAACCTCATCGCCGTCGAGAATCAGCTTGCCGTCACCGGCACGCTGAGCACGTTCGAGGATCGCGGCGAGAACGGCGACGCCGTGTACGTCTATCGGCGATTCTGCGGGAGCTGCGGCTCACCGATCGTTTCCGCGCTCGTCGAACCGGCCGGGGTCATCGCCATCAAGGCGGGCACGCTCGACGACAAGTCCGCTCTTGCCCCCACGGTCGAGGTGTGGTGCGAGAGCAAGCAGCCGTGGGTCCAACTTCCCGGCATGGCTGCATCGATCGACCGCGAGTAGCGCTCGTGGCGAGGGTCGAGTCACCACCGCTGACATCGGTACGATTTCGTCGATCGCGCGCGGTCTGACACCATCAGGGTGGGCCTCCACAGCCCAACCGTCCACGTACACCCCACTCCCCAAGAAGGAAAGCCCCCATGTTCTCTTCAACACGCCTTGTCCCGGTCGCGCTCGCGGCCACACTGTTGTTCGCCGCGTGCGGTTCCGACGACGACGCGTCCGGCGCTGGTGGCGACACGGTCTCCACCGAGGCCACCGTGACCGACACGACCCCCGCAGCCGAAACGACCGTGGCCGACACGACGCCGGACACCACCGAGGCGACACCCGACGACACGACAGCCACCACCGATGCCCCCGAACAGGACATCGCAGCCGACACCGCCGCTGCCGAAGCCGCAGTCCTCACGCTGGCCGCCTTCCCCGAAGGCTGGACCGAAACTCCGGCCGGCGATGTGGCCGAGATCGACGGACGTGTCGCCGAGTGCGTCGGCGGTGACGGAGCCGAGGCCGTTGCCTCGACAGGCAAGTTCACGAGTCCTGATGGCAATCTCGTCGTCGGCGAAACCGTCGACGTACGAGCGTCCGAGCGTGACGCTCGCCTCGTGATTGCCCAGACCACCAACCCCGAGGTGCCCGACTGCATCGCGGCTGCCTACGCAGAGTTGGGTGCGTCGGCCTTGAGCGCCGGCGTACTCGCTGAGGGCGCCGAAATCGGCGAGGTCACCGCAGTTCGCCTCCCAGTTGGGGCAGCGGGCGACGCCACACAGGCCATCCGCGTCACCATCGCCGCTGCTTCCGGCGACCCCGCCGGCCAGGTCACGGTCGACCAGGTGTTCGTGCGTTCGGGCCGGTCGCTCGCGACCATCTCGTTCGAAACAACGGTCGAGCCGACCCCAGTGGAAACGATCGACGAGATCACCACCGCTGCCGCTGGGCTCCTGCCCGTCTGACCACATCGTGTCGTGGACTCGTGCGGGAACTGTTCCCGCACGAGTCCAGCGGCGACACGGCATCATGATCACCACGCAACGAGAACCGTCACCGCCAGACCGAGACGCACCCCGAGTCGAGTTCGTCTCATGACGACGCCAACGACTGTCGACGCAATCGTCGTCGGTGCAGGCCCCGGTGGTCTCCGCGCCGCCGGCCTACTTTGCGAAGCTGGCCGTTCGGTCGTCGTGCTCGAAGCGCGCGAGCGGGTCGGAGGCCGATTGCTGTCGACGCCATTCGGTGGCAACCGCTTCGACCTCGGCGCCACCTGGTTCTGGCCGAACGAGCGACGAGTGTCCGCCCTGGTGAACGAGCTCGACCTCGACGTCTTCGAGCAGCACCTCGACGGCGACATGATGTACGAGACACCATCCGGGGTGCAGCGAATCGACGGCAATCAACTCGACGTGCGGTCGGGGCGATTCGGTCAGGGGGCCCAGTCGTTGACGGAGACGCTGACCCGCGGCCTCCCCGATGGAGTCGTGCATCTGAACGAGTCGGTTCGCTCGATTCGCTCGGTCGCCGACGGGATCGAGGTGACCTGCGATCGGTCGCTGTGGAGCGCCGCTCATGTGATCCTCGCGGTGCCACCGGCGACAGCTGTCGCGAGCATCTCCATCGAGCACCTCGAGGCGGATGTCGAAACGGTCGCCGCAGCGACTCCGGTCTGGATGGGAGCCTCGGTGAAGGTGGTCGCTCACTATTCGCATCCGTTCTGGCGTGATGCGGGGCTCGCAGGATCCGGCTTCAGCCATGTCGGGCCGATTCGCGAGCTCCACGACATGAGCGGACCCGGCGGCACCGCCGCAGCGTTGTTCGGCTTCGCGCAGCCGAGCGGCGGCGCATCGCTCGACCGCGAGACGGTGCTCGGCCAGCTCGCACGATTGTTCGGCCCGCTGGCAGCAACTCCGCAGTCGTTGTGGATCCACGACTGGCGACTCGAACCCTTCACGGTCGCGCCCGAAGCGGTCGGGCTCACCGACTACTCCACCTACGGCCACCAAGTGTTCCAGCAACCCTCACTGGCTGGCCGCCTTCACTGGGCGTCGACCGAGACCGCACCCGACGCCCCCGGCCACATCGAGGGCGCGTTGGCCGCCGCCGAGCGGGCTGCAGCTGCCGTCATCGACTCCTGATCGCGGGATGCGACCACACACCCTGCGTGCCAACCCGGAGTGCGCCCGCCATCCGGTGGCACCAGCGAGCTGGCATCGATACCGCTGCGAGTGAGCGCCCACGCGATCACCGAGTTCGAGTTCCACATGTCACCAACGCCGGCTTCGTCTCGACCCCACACTGGTGTCGGGATCGTCGGCAACACGTCGAGGATTCGCGTCGCCACAGACTCGTCGATGCTCAGGCGAATTGGGCTGTTGACGGCATGGCAGAGATCGGGGATGACGCCGTCGGGCCAGCACCGGACTTCGTAGCGGAACAGGCGCCACCGACCGGCAGCCCGCACACCGACCGGTCCAACGGCGACCACGCCACGCTCCGCACCGTTGGCGTCGGGCACCGGAGCTTGCTCGATGGCGAATCGGCCTGACGGGAGCGACACCTCGAGCGCGGCGTGATACAGGTCGCTCGCTGCTCGCCGGTGCAGGCGCGCGGAGATCGCCTCGAACATGCGGCCGCACACCTCGACGACCGGCGAGCCCGCTCCCAGCGGAATCCACGACAGGTCCACCGCCGTGTCGGGTGGCGAGGAGCCAGCTACTCCGTTCGGCTCGCTGATCACGAGGCCTCCACCACCCGATAGCGGAAGAAGACACCCTCGCCCGGTGTGGATGGGTGCCAGTTCCAACCGACCGTGCCGGTGCCGGCAATCCGGACGCCCGTCGAGGTCGTGTGCCCCTCCTCGACCACTCCACCGAACGACACATCGACGGGCGGCTTGGCTGAGGAATTCCACCGCTGCAGCGACAACCAACGCAACCGCCCGTCGGGGTCAACCGAGACCTCGACGTCGACATCGGCGCCGTCGGCGCTGATCGTCACGGTGGCTCGCTCGTCGTCGATCGCCTCCCAGCTGGCACCGGCTTGCGGGGTGAGCGCCTGCGGAAGCCAGGCGACGGTCTCTGCCGCCAGGCGTCCGCGGGCGGAACGGCGGACATCGGCGCCGTCAGCGCGCACGATCGGGACGCGTCCGTGGAGTCGAAACTCCATGCGGGCGTCGTCGGGGCCGAGTGCATCGGCTCCGGTGAATCGCAGGAGCCGACCGCCGACCGACGCGTTCCAGACGAAGCCCACGCCACCACGCAGGATCTGTGTGGCCGTGAACGCCAGCCATCGACTGCCGAGCTTGATCTCGCCGTTCATCTCGAGATGCACGACCTGCGCCAGTGGTGTCCCGGGAGGCAGCGCACCGGCAAGGAGACGCTGGGCGGGCGACGGTAGAACGTCGAGGGTGGCCCGATCGAAGCCCGGGACGGCTGGTTCGTCTGCCTCGAGCGAGCGCCACGTCGCTGCAGCAAACGGAGCAAGGGCCGTCGCCGATTCAGGACGGGGGCACGTGGTGGTCGACGCCATCGACACCTCCTTCAACAATGCAGAGTGCGGACACCCCTCACGCTGCACCACGACCGCGGCTCGCTCAAGGGGCCAAGGTCCTACTGGCCGAGCAGCGGCGCTCAACGCAACTCGGAAGGTGTTGTTGTGACGTTCGTCCCTGGTTGCGTCTTGGCCGTCGTACGCACCGTGAGAAGTGGAACGAGGAGCCAACGCCATGACCGCAACCGATCCCACAGAACTGGCTGTGTTCGACGACCTTCGAGGTGTCCGCGACACGCTCTCGGTCAGGCGCGTCTTCGGAGATCCGTACACCATCGACGGGACCACGATCGTTCCCGTCGCCCGGATCGCCGGGGGCGGTGGTGGGGGCGGAGGGGGAGGCACCGACGCTGACAGCGGAGAAGGCCATGGCTTCGGTACCGGTTTCGGCCTCAGGGCCCGACCGATCGGCGTGTACGAGATCCGCAGCGGACAGCTCACGTGGCGACCGACAATCGACGTCGACCGCCTCGTCCGCGGCGGCCAACTTCTCGCCGGCATCGCCATGTTGTGCGGCACCGTGCTCGTTGTCCACCGTCGCCGCGCCCGGCTCTCGTGAACTCGTGTGCACAGTGCCGTTCACGATTCACGGGCACCGAAAAAGCAAACGACCAGGACCTGAGCCCTGGTCATTGCGTACTGGTGTCGGAGATGGGACTTGAACCCACACGCCCATAAATAGGGCACTAGCACCTCAAGCTAGCGCGTCTGCCATTCCGCCACTCCGACGTGGTTTGGGTCTGCAACTGTATCCGGCGCCGAGCGCCGCTCCACTCAGAACGTCGTCAGGTGTACAGGAACGACAACGCCACCAGCGTGAAGATCCACACCAGGGCGAACACGAACGTGATGCGGTTGAGGTTTCGTTCCGCCGCCGACGATCCGAGCGCTGCGCCGCCACCGCCGCCGAACATGTCGGACAAGCCGCCACCGCGTCCGCTGTGCATCAAGATGCCAGCAATCAGGGCGCCCATCGCGACCACGTTGACCACGAGGGTGATGTAGAGCATGACGTCGCGCACGGTTGACAACTCTACCGGTCAGCGCTCGTTGTCCGGCGCCCACTTGGCACGACGGTGCAGCCAGGTCGGCGGCTGGTCGATCGCCGGCTCGGCAATGCGTCCGATCCCCAACCGCTCCCCAGCCTCCCCCAACGAGGTCCTGAGCTGAACGAACTCTGCGTGGCCCTCCATCCGGTCGACCAGCGTGTAGTTGCGCCGTCCCCGCACGGCGATCAGGCCACCGGTGGGCGACATCTTCGACGAGCGGAACATCCCCTTGCGCGAACGCGACAGCCGGTCGATGTCGTCCCATCGCAGATGCTGATGCCGCAGCACACCCCGCCGGGTCACCCCCTCGGCGTCGAACGACGTCGAGATCGGCATGTCGAACAGCACCACAGCAGAACCGAACACGGAAACCAACACCAAGTGCGACGGTGACGAACGCTGCCCCGCCGGCGAACGCCGAGAAGACCGCCAGCGCAACGAGAATCGCGACTCCGACGACTGACAGCCCGATTCCGGTCAACGACGAGTGCAGCACCGTCGGCGCTGGAACACCAGCTCCGCCCGTCGGCAGATCGTCGTGGATCACCTCGACGAAGAAGAACCGAGGCTGACCGGAGTGGCGACCTCGCCTGGCTCCATCGGGAAATGGCAAGCCGACGCCAGCCCCGGCTCGCGCTCGATCAATGGCGGCTCTTCTGCCGCGCACAGGTCTTGCGCCTTCCAGCAACGGGTGCGGAAGCGACAGCCGCTCGGCGGATCGATCGGTGACGGCACATCACCCTCGAGCACGATGCGCTGGCGCACCTTTTCGATGGTCGGGTCGGGGACGGGCACCGCCGACAGCAAGGCCGTGGTGTAGGGGTGCGTCGGGCGTTCGTAGATCACATCGCGGTCGCCGATCTCGACGATCTTTCCGAGGTACATGACCGCCACCCGATCAGAGACGTGGCGAACCACCGACAGGTCGTGTGCGATGAACAGATAGGCGATGTCGCGCTCGCGCTGCAGCATCTTGAGCAGGTTGACCACACCGGCCTGCACCGACACGTCGAGCGCCGAGACCGGCTCGTCGAGCACGATGAAGCTCGGATCGAGCGCGAGCGCCCGAGCAATGCCGATGCGCTGACGCTGACCGCCCGAGAACTCGTGCGGATAGCGGTTGCCGTGCTCGGGACTGAGACCCACGTCGTCGAGCAGCGCAGCCACCCGCTGCTGACGTTCCTTGCCGGTCATCGACTCGTGAATCTGCAACGGCTCGCCGATGATGTCGTTGACCGGCATCTTCGGGTTCAGCGATGCGTACGGGTCCTGGAACACGATCTGCATCTTGCGACGCAGCCGCTGCATCTCCTTGGCCGCAAGACCGACGAGTTCCTGCCCTTCGAACACGATCGAGCCCGAGGTCGGCTCGTGCAGCCGCAGCAACGCCCGACCGGCCGTGCTCTTGCCCGAACCCGACTCGCCGACGAGCCCGAGCGTCTCGGCGTGGCCGATGTCGAAGTTGATGTCGGAGACGGCCTGCACCTGGCCGACCACTTTGGTGAAGAACCCGCTGCTGCGGATCGGGAATTCCTTGACCAGGTTGCTCACCTGCAGGAGCGGCTCTGCGCTCATTGCTCCCCCTCCGACTCGACAGCGCTCTCAGCGGCCCTCGCGGATGCCGCTTGCTCCTCGTGGAACAAGTCTCGGAACAGCATCGTCGCATCGGGTTCGGCGGCGACGGCTTCCCAACGGTGACACGCCGAACGGTGATCGACTTCGTCGGTGGCGAGCAGCGGTGGCTCCGACGACAGGCACTCGGACGCCACCAACGGGCAGCGCGCCGCGAACTTGCATCCTTCGGGCGGCTTGATGAGGCTCGGCGGCGCACCTTGAATGGGGATCAGTTCGCCGCTGGCGCTGGTGAGCGACGGCACCGAACCGAGCAGACCGGCCGTGTACGGCATCCGTGGGCGGTGGAAGACGGCTTCGGCGGTTCCATCCTCGACGAAGCGGCCGGCGTACATCACACCGACCCGGTCGGCGACACCTGCGACCACGCCGAGGTCGTGCGTGATCAGAATGATCGCTGCGCCCACGGCTTCTTTGGCTTCGAGCAACGTGTCGAGGATCTGAGCCTGCACCGTGACATCGAGAGCGGTGGTGGGCTCGTCGGCGATGATGATCTCGGGGTCGTTGATGATCGCCATGGCAATCATCACGCGCTGTCGCATGCCGCCCGAGAACTCGTGCGGGTACGAGTTGGCCCGCTGGCGCGCCTGAGGAATGCCGACGGTGTCGAGCATCTCGATCGCGCGCTCCTTGGCCACCTTCGGCGCCACCCGGTGGTGTGCGAGGACCGCCTCGGCGAGCTGGCGACCCACCGTGTAGACCGGGTTGAGCGACGTCATCGGATCCTGGAAGATCATGGCGATGTTGTTGCCGCGGAACCCTCGCACCTTGCGCTCGGGCTGACCGAGCAGGTCGTTCTCGAGATACCGGGCCCGTCCGTCGATCTGGGCGGTGCGTGGCAGCAACCCCATCAGCGCCATGGTCGACACCGATTTGCCACAGCCGGACTCGCCGACGATCGCGAACACCTCGTTGCGCTTCACCTCGTAGCTGACACCGCGCACGGCCTCGACGACGCCGTCCTCGGTCGGGAAGGACACACTCAGGTCTTCGACCCGCAGCAACACATCGTCCCAGCCCTCGCTGGATTGGTTGACTCCCGTCGAGCTCGGCTCGATGACAGCGGTCACTGACGCACTCGCGTCTGCTTGGGATCGAACGCATCGCGCAGGCCGTCGCCGATGAAGTTGATGCACAGCGCAATGGTCACGATGAACATTCCGGGCCACCAGAACAACCATGGTCTGGTGTTGAACGCCGTCTGGTAGGTGGCCACCTGTTTGCCGAGCGACCAGTCGCTGCCGCCGACGCCAAGACCGAGGAACGACAGTGCCGTCTCGACCAGGATCGCTGCGGAAATCAGCAGGGTGGCGGTCACCACGATCGAGCCGATGGCGTTGGGCATGATGTGGCGCCAAATGATGCGTTTGTTCGACGCTCCGAGGGCTCGCGCGGCTTCGACGTATTCCTTTTCGCGCAACGACATGAATTCGGCTCGGATGATGCGCGAGGTGGTCAGCCATGACGCCAACGCGATGATCAGCGCCAAGATGAAGATGCTCGACGAACCGAATCGCCGACCGAGCACCGCAGCCACCAGCAGCAGCGGGATCGTGAACATCACGTCGACGAAACGCATGATGATCGTGTCGGTCACACCACGGTAGAAGCCGGACAGGGCGCCGAGCACGGTTCCGATCACCGTGGCGAGCAGCCCTGCGACCGTGGCGATCACGATGCTCTGCTGGGCGCCACGCAGCGTGACTGCGAAGTAGTCGCGACCGATGGTGTCTTGACCGAACGGATGCTCACCGATCATCACGCCGTCACCGTCGAGCCACGGGATGACGTCGAGCGTCGGCTGGCCACCGTTCTGCAGCGTTCCGCTCAGATCGTAGGAGTACTTCCACAACGGGAGCCCGACATAGGCCAGAAGCACCATGGCGACCAGCACGGTGAGGCTGCCCATCGCGAGACGGTGACGGAAGAACCTGCGCCGGATCATCTGCCACTGCGTCCGCGACTGGATCGTGAACTCGCCCGACTCGGCGTGACCGACATCGTCCGAGTCCAGCCCAGCGATGTTGACGCCCGCCCGGCCCGGAGCGGCGATCTTGTCGGGAATCCTGCCCTGATCGTGGCTGTTGGTGGGGTCGCTCATCGACGGATCCTCGGGTCGAGATAGGCGTACATGATGTCGGCGACGGCGTTCATGAAGATGATCACGATCGAGGTGACCAGCAGGAATCCCATCACCGGGTACGGATCGACGTTGTTGAGGCCCTCGATGAACAACGAACCCATCCCCTTCCAGGCGAAGACCCGTTCGGTGATGACCGCACCTTCGATGATGCCGGCGATGCTGATGGTGATCACGGTCATCACCGGGATCAGCGCCGTTCGGAATGCATGGCGCATGATCACCTGGGTGCCGGGCAATCCCTTGGCCTTGGCGGTGCGGACGTAGTCGGACTTGAGCGTTTCGAGCATCGACGACCGCGTGAACCGCATGAACGTGGCGAACCCGATGAGCGCCAGCGTGATCGACGGCAGGATCTGGTGGCCGGCGTAGTCGATCATCCGCTCCCAGAACGGTCCGGTGAGGTTCGGGCTCTGCGGACCGATCGTGGCGATCGTGCGCCCGGGTGCCCACGCAGAGATGAACTGATCGAACACCACGATCAAACCGACGCCGATGGTCGCCCACATGCCGGCACTGACCGCCGCTCGACGGTCGATCGGTCCGCCGACGACCGATCCGATCAATGCGCCGGTCACCAGCGAGAAGAACACCAGCAAGATGAGCTGACCCCAGGTGGGATCTTCGATCCACGAGCTGAACACGATCGAGCCGACCACACCGACGAGCGCCGTCACCAACCCCGCTGCGAGTACCCGCCGGTTCTCGAGCGGCGCGAACAGCACCGCAGCACCGAGACCGACGAGTGCTGCGAGCACGACGACGACCGGCAGCGACAGGCCGGGATTGAGCATCCAGTCGGTGGCATCGATGATGACGAGGACGACGAGAAACACGACGCCGGTCACTGCAGCAACCAGAGCCCTGCGTTGCACGGTGCCCGGGACGATGCCGTACGCAAAGATCGCCGGGAGCACACTCAGAATGATGATTCCGGTGACGGAGAGCCCAGGTGCTTCGAGGAAGTCGTTGAAGCGGATGGCGCCGAATTCCTTGAGGAGCACGGCCAGCCAGAACACCGGGAGCGAATAGAACAAGAAGGCGGCGAATGTCGACGAGTAGTCGATGACGCTGTACTGGCGTACGGCGGTGATGATGCCGAAGAGGATGCCCAGCACGATCGAAATCAGCGCTGCCAACAGCACGAGGCGGAACGTGGTGACGACGGCGTCACCGAGCAGGGCAGACACATCCTGGCCCTCGCGGTTCTGACCGAAGTCGCCGCGGAGCAGACCGCTCAGCCAGTCGACATAGCGCTCGAAGAACCCCTGATCGAGGTTGAGACGTTGACGGCGCGCGGCGATCAACTGGTCGACGTTGGGGTTGGTCGACTGACGCAGGTCGGCCAAGGGGTCACCGGAGATGGTGACCAGGAAGAACATCACGAACGAGGACGCGAGCAGGATCGGGATGGCGATCAGCATGCGGCGAACGATGAAGAAGAACATAAGAGAGGTGCTGAAACGAATCGGGTGCGCCGGGCCGGAGCCCGGCGCACCCGAATCACAGTAGTCAGGTCAGTGCGACCCGTACCTGTTCAGGACTTCTGCCAAGAAGCAGCGTTCCAGGTCAGGCCGTTCTGCGACGGGTTGTACACCACGTTGCTGGTGTCATCGCTGTAGGCGACGACGCCGGGGAAGCTGAACACCGGGATGGTGGCCAGGTTCTCCCACAGGATCGTGTCGATCTGGTTGGCCAGATCGATCTGGGCCTGCGGGTCCGGGGTGACGAGCATCTCGGCGAGGAGCGGCTCCATCTCCGGGATGTCGATGTTGCCGACGTTGTTGCCGGCACCCAGCTGGTAGGTCGACACCGCACCGCTCTTCAGCGGGCTGCCTGCCCATGCGAACATGGCGATGTCCCAGTCACCAGCGGCCAGCTCGACGTCGAAGAACGTCTCGGAGCCGGAGTCGGTGATGTTGAAGCCGATCTGGTTGCAGCTCTCGATGGTGAGAGCGACCTGGTCGGTACGACGCTGGTTGCCACCGTTGTCGAACCAGCCGAGGCGAACCTCGACCGGCTGAGCGATACCCGAGGCATCGAGGAGCGCCTGAGCGGCCTCGAGGTCGAGCTCGGAGACGCCACCAGAGTTGTCCTGGTAGCCCTCTTCGAACGGCTGGATCCAACGGTTGTTCAGGACCTCGGCCTCAGGGTTCACCGGCTGGATGAGGGCTTCGACCATCTGCTGGCGAGGCAAGCACTTGGCGAATGCCTCACGAACCTGGATGTCGCTCCAGATCTCGCTGTTGAAGTTGAAGTCGAAGTGCTCCCAGATGTACTGGTTGCCGGTCTCCACGGTGACGCCGTCGATGCCGTCGAGCTGACCGATGAGGTCAACGCTCGGCTGCGGGTCCATCGCGCTGATCTCGCCGTTGGCGAGCGCCTGCGACTGAGCTTCTTCCGCGATGATGCGGATGGTGACCGGACCCACGGCCGGGGTACCCCAGTAGCTCTCGTTCGGGACGAGCGTGACGCTGGCGCCCGGCTCCCACGCACCGATGGCGAACTTGCCACCGGAGAGCATGGTGTCGGTGTTGATCTCGCCCGGGTTCACCGTGTACAGGGTGTTGTAGGTCTCCGCAACGGCCGTGATGGCCTCGATGTCGTCGGCCTCGAAGGCTGCGACGAGATCGTCGACGCCGGACTCACGCTCGATGACGTGGGCCGGGATCTGACCACCGAAGAGCGACTGCCAGTCGGCGAACGGCTCGGCGTAGGTCGCCGTGATGGTCTTGCCATCCTCGGAGCACTCGAGCGTGTCGATCGACTCGTACCCGCTGGTGCCGACGAGGTCGAAGAGGAACACTTCGGCTTCGGTCTCTGCGTCGATGACCGGCTCGCCGGCATCGTCGAGCTGGAAGTAGGCGCCGTTGTTGGCGTAGTACTGCAGCTGGAAGTCGTCGCAGTCGATGGGCTCGCCATCGGACCACACCGCGTCAGCGTTGACGACGTACTCGACGGTCTGCGGGTCTTCGCTCGTCAGCTCGACGGAGTCCATGAGCTCGGTGTCGAGCTCGAGGCCACCGGTCGGGCCGGCGAAGTTGAACGGATTCGGCTGCACCTCGTTGAGAACGATGGAGTTCTTCACCGAGTTGCTGGTGCCGAGGTTGTTGTTGTAGTTGCTGAACTCCTGAGCGTTGCCGTAGGCAATCCCCTCAGCAGTTGTACCGCCGTCACCCTCCCCGGTGTCGGTGGTGTCGTCAGTCATGTCGGTGCTGTCGGGAGCGTCGGTGGTCTCGCCACCGGTGTCTCCGCTGTCGCCGCTGTTGTCATCGCTGCCACAGGCTGCGAAGACCAGCGCCGACGCCGCAACGAGTGCGAGGGCCGAGCGGCCCCTTCGTGTCGTGTTCACGTATTGTCCTCCTGGATGGGGTACAGAAACGGGAGGGTGTGGGTACCACGGGAACCGCCCGACGGAATCGGCGTTCGACTGTGGTGTTCGCGTCTTCTTCCCCCTCCCTGGTGAAAGAAGCTCAAGGCAACATAGCAGCGCTGGTTACCGTGGGGTAGCCACCCAGGTTTCGTCTGTGTGAAAAGTCAAACCGTCACACCGTCACACCGTGCCGGGCCTGCTGTGACAGTTCAGGTTCCGAACTGGACGATCTTGGCGAACTCGTCGGGGTCGAGGCTCGCTCCGCCGACCAGAGCGCCGTCGATGTCGGGCTGCGCCATCAACTCGGTGGCGTTGGCCCCCTTGACCGAGCCGCCGTACTGGATACGCACCGAATCTGCAGTGACGTCGTCGGTCATCTCACGAATCTTGGACCGGATGGCAGCGCACACGGTTTGGGCGTCGTCGCTCGTGGCGGTCTTGCCGGTGCCGATCGCCCAGATCGGCTCGTAGGCGATCACGAGCGAAGCGATCTGCTCGTTCGTCCGGCCCGCGAGGCCGGCCTCGATCTGACCGAGCACCTTCGACTCGGTCTCGCCGGCTTCACGTTCGGCCAACGTCTCGCCGCAGCACATGATCGGAATCATCCCGTGCGTCTGGATGGCGGCGACCTTGCGGTTGACCATCTCGTCGGTTTCGCCGAAGATCTCGCGTCGCTCGGAGTGCCCGACGATCACGTAGATCACGTTGAGCTTCGCGAGGAACGCTGGCGACACCTCGCCAGTGAACGCCCCGGTGTCCTCGAAGTGACAGTGCTGGGCGCCGAGATGGAACTCGAAGTCCTCGGACTCGATCACCGTCTGGATACTGCGAATGTCGGTGAACGGCGGATGGATACTCACGTCGACGTCCTGCAACGTCTCCTTGGGCACGAGATAGTGCAGCTTCTGGACGGTTTGAATCGCCTCGAAGTGGTTGAGGTTCATCTTCCAGTTGCCGGAGATGAGTGGGCGTCGAGCCATCAGGATCCCTTCGATTCGTTCTGGGTCACAGCGTTGCGGAGTGCGTCGAGGCCAGGCAGGTCGCCGTTCTCGAGGAGTTCGAGGCTGGCCCCACCACCGGTGGACACGTGGTCGACCTCGTCGTCGAGCTTGAACTGTGCGAGCGCCGCTGCCGAGTCGCCGCCACCGACCACGGTGAACGCTTTGGTGTCGGCCATGGCCTGCGCGACGGTGCGGGTGCCCGAGGCGAACCGTTCGTCTTCGAACATGCCCATCGGACCGTTCCAGAACACCATGCGGGCGTCCATGATCACGTCGGTGAACGCCGCCGCCGAGCCCGGTCCGATGTCGAAGCCCTTGGCACCATCGGGCAGGCGGGTACCGAACGTGGCGTATTCGCCATCGGCGATCGTGCCGGTGATGTCGTCGGGGAGATGGATGACCTTGCCCTTGGCGGTCGCCTCGGCGAGGAGCCGTTTGCAGGTGTCGACCTGCTCGGGTTCGAACAGCGAATCGCCGATCGGCTTGCCCTGTGCGGCGAAGAACGTGAAGCACATCGCCCCGCCGATCACCAGCGAGTCGACGACTTCCAGCAGCGCTTCGACCACCCCGAGCTTGTCGGAGATCTTCGCTCCACCGAGGATCGCCACGAACGGGTGCTTCGGCTTGTTGCGCAGTCCGAGGAGTACCTCGACCTCCTTCTGCAACAGTCGACCCATCGCCGACGGCACGAACTGCGGCGGGCCGACGATCGACGCGTGCGCACGGTGCGAGGCGCCGAACGCATCGTTGACGTAGCCATCGATGCCGTCGACGAGTGCGGCAACGAATGCAGGATCGTTGGACGTCTCACCCGGATCGAACCTGAGGTTCTCGAGCAACTCGACACCAGGCGCAAGCTCGTCCAAGCGGGCCCGCACGGCATCCATCGAGAACTTCGGATCGGGCGCACCCTTGGGCCGTCCGAGATGGCTGGCGGTGACGACGTTCGCTCCGCGGTCGGTGAGCCACTCGATCGTCGGCAAGGCGGCGCGAATCCGGAAGTCGTCGGTGATCTGGCCGTCGTCGTCCAGCGGCACGTTGAAGTCGGTGCGCACCAAGATGCGCTTGCCAGACAGATCGCCGAGTTGCGCTTCCAGATCCTCCAGTGTCGGGATCTCGCTCATCGTCGCTCGGACCTCAGCGCTTGACTTTGGAACCGGTGAACATCGTCAGGTCGACGAGACGGTTCGAGTAGCCCCACTCGTTGTCGTACCAGCCGTTGATCTTGACCATCTTGCCCATGCTCATCGTGAGCCCGGCGTCGAACACGCACGAGTGCGGGTCGGTGACGATGTCGCTCGACACGATGGGGTCCTCGGTGTACTTGAGAATGCCCTTGAGCGCCTTCTTGCTCGCCGATTCGAACGCTGCGTTGATCTCCTCGACCGATGCAGCCTTCGTGAGGTTGACCGTGAAGTCGGTGAGCGAACCGGTCGGTGTGGGGACGCGCAGTGCGGTTCCGTCGAGCTTGCCCTTCATTGTCTCCATCACCAACGACGTTGCGCGTGCCGCGCCCGTGGACGTGGGCACGATGTTGATGGCCGCGCCACGGGCCCGACGCATGTCGCTGTGCGGACCGTCCACCAGGTTCTGGTCGCCGGTGTAGGAGTGGATCGTGGTCATCAGACCCTGCTCGACACCGAAGGCGTCGTCGAGCACCTTGACCATCGGGACGAAACAGTTGGTGGTGCAGCTCGCGTTGGAGATCACCTTGTGCTTGCTGATGCGGAAGTCCTTGTGGTTGACGCCGTAGACGAACGTGATGTCGGCGTTCGAGGCTGGGGCCGAGACGATCACGAGCGGTGCACCACCGTCGAGGTGCGCGCTGGCCGCCTCGCGGCTGTTGAAGAACCCGGTCGATTCGACCACGACGTCGACGCCGAGGTCGCCCCACGGCAGGTCGGCGGGATTGCGCTCGCTGAGCACCTTGAGGGTGTCGCCACCGGCCTTGATGCTCGACTTCGTGGCGGTCACCTTGGTCGGGTAGCGCCCGAGCACCGAGTCGTACTGGAGGAGATGCGCCATCGTGTCGATCGATCCGAGGTCGTTCACCGCCACGAAATCGATGTCGGCGCCGCTCGCTTTGGCGGCGCGAAGAAGTTGCGTCCGATGCGTCCGAAACCGTTGATACCGACTCTGACCGTCATGGTGATGCCTCCTCAGGCGTGGGGGAACGACGATGTTCGACACCAACTGTAGTTCGTCGCTCGAGCTCGCTCCCCAACCACGTTCGCGTGACGGTTCGGCAGCGACACTCCATCCGAAGTACAACGCGAACGCAGGGTGGTGCGGACGTCGTCAGCGCGACAGGTCACGGTGAGACGCGGTGACCGCGACGCCACGACCACGCAGGCGTGCAGCGAGTTCCTCGGCAATGGCCACCGAACGGTGACGGCCGCCGGTGCAACCGATCGCCACCGTGAGGTAGCTGCGACCTTCGCCCTGGTACTGCGGCAGCAGCATGGCGAGCAACGCGTCGAACTGTTCGACGAAGTTCGAGCCGACCGCCGTTTCGAGCACGTAGTCGCGCACCTTCGGGTCGTGCCCGGTGAGCGGCCGCAGCACGTCATCCCAGTGAGGATTGGGCAGGAAACGGACGTCCATCACGATGTCGGCATCGAGTGGAAGTCCGTGCTTGAACCCGAAACTCTCGACAGCGACCTGCAACCGCGAACCCGTCGCTGCGTCGAAGGCGTGGTCGATGCGTTCCTTCAGCTGATGCACATTGAGGTCGCTGGTGTCGATCACCAGGTCGGCGGCGTCGCGCACCGGAGTCAGCATCGAACGTTCGAGTTCGATCGACTCGACGAGCCCGTCGGCCTCGTCAGCCAACGGATGCCTGCGCCGCGTCGCGTCGTAGCGTCGCACGAGTTCCGGTGTGGTCGCATCGAGGAAGACCATTCGAACGTCGTGACCGTCGGCTCGCAACTCGCCCACCCTGCTGAGCACCTCGGTGTGCTGGCGTCCGGCGACCAGCGCAAGACGCTCGATGTCGGACGTCGGCTTGGCGGCCAACTCCACGATCGTGCCGATCAGCGCGGTCGGCAGGTTGTCGACGACGAACCAGCCGAGATCTTCGAGGACATCGGCGACAGCCGAGCGCCCCGCCCCCGACAGCCCGGTGATCAGCACGATGTCGGCCACGACCGCCAACCCTACCGATCCGAGGATCAGCCGCGAGGTGATGAGCGAACCGCACCACTGGGACCCCTTCGCTCATCGCCCTCATCGCCTGGGGGCGGCACTCAGGCGCGGCGCAGGCGAAGGTAGAGCAGCCTCGGGATGGCTGCGGCCTCGGCGTATTCGAAGGCGCGGTCGAGGAAACCCTCGGGTGGAGCGGGCTCGACCATGCGTTCGAGCAGCAAGCCCTGCTCGGCGAGGACATTGAGATACCGAGACAGCGGGCGATGGACGAATCGGATGAACACGCCCTGCTCGACCTGCTCGACCGAGTCCTGCTCGACGAGATACGGCCCGATGCGCCAGTACTGCTCGGGCGGATCGATCGTGTGATCGTCGATCCACCCGCTGCCTGGCGTCTGCAGCAACGGGTGGTTGAGGAAGAAACTGAACTGGCCGCCGGGCCGGAGCACTCGAGCCACCTCGGAGATGGCGCCGTCGACGTCGTCGATGTGCTCGAACACGAGGCAGGCAACCACTGCATCGAATGCGTCGTCGACGAATGGGAGCTCGGCAGCTTCGGTTCGGGCGTACGCCGCTCCCCCACCGCGTTCGTGAGCCACTCGGATCTGATTCCACGTCGGGTCGACGCCGACGACGTCAGCTCCTGCAGTCGCAAGCAACCGACTGATCTGTCCGTCGCCGCACCCGAGATCGAGGACTCGATCGAACCCGTCGAGCTCTGTCGCCGCCATCGGCAGGATCTGCTCGACGTACTCCGGGTCGGCACCCTCGGTGAATCCGTCGATCCACCAGTCGGCGTGGGCCTCCCACAGGTCGTGATCCCGCAGACCGCCGGCGCTCGCGGATGGTTCGGGCTCGTTCGTCACGGAGGCAGAGGTTACGGTCGGCACCCATGAAGTTCTCGATGTGGCCCAACCCCGAACGCACGCCCACCGAGGTGTTCGACCTCGCCCGCATCGGCGACGCCGAGGGGTGGCACTGCCTCTGGTACGCCGATCACTACATGCCGAACTCCGGCAGCGAGGACACCCTCCCCGGCGACGTGCACGAGTGTTGGGCAATGTTGCCAGCCATCGCAGCGGTCACCGAACGAATCCGCATCGGTTCACTGGTGGCACCCACGTCGGTCCACCACCCCGCAGTCCTGGCCAACCGTGCCGCCACGATCGACCAGATCTCCAACGGTCGACTCGTGCTCGGCATCGGTGCCGGGTGGCAGATCAACGAACATCACGTGTACGGAATCGACCTCGAGGACCCCGGCGATCGGGTGAGCCGCTTCGACGAGGCCATCCAGGTGATCCGGTCGTTGCTGAACAACGAGGTCACCGATTTCCACGGCGATTTCTACGACATCGTCGACGCGCCGTCGAACCCCAAGCCCGTGCAGTCACCCCTGCCCATCCTGGTCGGCACCGGCAGCCCTCGCATGCTGCGCATCACCGCCCGCCACGCCGACGAGTGGAACACCTGGGGTGGCCCCGAGATGGCCGGCGGCGCGCTCGACAAGCTCCACACCGCTTGCGAACAGGTCGACCGCGACCCCAGCACGATCTGGAAGTCCACACAGGCGCTGGTCTTCATGACCGACAACGCAGAGCTGGCCGCCAACATCAAGGGCGGCGACATGGGCGAGCGTTCGATCATCGGGTCGAACGAGCAGCTCGTCGACGAGGTCGGCCGCTACGTCGACCTGGGCTTCGACGAACTGATCGTTCCCGACTTCACGCTCGGCGGCACATCCGAGGAACGCGTGGCCAAGTACCGCGAGTTCCACACCGAGGTGGCCTCGCACTTCGTGTGAGCCGACCTCTGGCGGATGGCACCGCGGCTGACACCACCCGTCACGCTCACACGATCTGGCCGACGTTCGAACAGACATGTGCGCCGATCAGCGTCCAGGTGGCGTCTCCGAGGGCACGCGATCAGCCCGCGCCGTGGAACTTCTCGTACACGGCCTCAGCAACGGCGTCCGGCAGGAACGACAATGCTCGAAGCTCGGCCAACTCGGCGCGTTTCACGGCGTTCACGCCACCGAGCGCCTTGACGAGTTTCTTCTGGCGCACCTCGCCCAGCCCAGCGATGCCATCGAGTGAGCTGACCGTCATGCGCTTGCTGCGGCGTTCACGGTGGAAGGTGTTGGCGAACCGGTGGGCCTCGTCTCGGATGCGTTGCAGCATGAACAGCGCCTCGCTCCCGCGTGGGAGCTCCACCGGCGCCGAGCGGCCGGGGACGAACACCTCCTCGAACCGTTTCGCGAGTCCAGCCACCGGGATCTCGTCGGTCAGCTCGAGTTCGTCGACGACGCGTTTGGCTGCGTTGAGCTGGCCCTTGCCGCCGTCGACCAGCAGCAACTGCGGCGGATACGCGAACTTTCCAGGCTTGTCTCCCCGCTCGGTGATCGGCTTGTCGCGCTCGTCGAGATACGCCTGCAGGCGCCGACGCACGACCTCCGCCATCGCCGCGACGTCGTCGCTCGCACCGACCTCGCCGCCGGCGCGCTCGCCGGCACCCACGGTGTTGACCTTGAAACGGCGGTATTCACGCTTGTTCGGCAAGCCATCCTCGAGGACGACCATCGAACCGACGTAATCGGTGCCCTGCAGGTGGGCCATGTCGTAACACTCGATGCGAAGTGGAGCTTCAGGGAGCCCGAGGTGGTCCTGGAGCTCGGTCAGCGCTCTGCTACGGGTGTTGTGATCGCTCGCCCGACGCAAGCGGTGCCGGGTGAATTCCTCCTTGGCGTTTCGCGTCACGGTTTCGAGCAACGCTCGTTTGTCGCCGCGCTGCGGCACCCGCACCTGCACCCGCGAGCCACGACCCATCGACAGCCACTCCTCATAGGTGGCAAGGTCGTCGGCGGCGTGGGGAACCAACACCTGTTTGGGCACACCGAGAATCGGCTCCTCGCCATACATCGACTCGATGATCCGGTCGATCAGCTTGCCGGGGGTCAGTTCCTCGACCTTGTCGAGAATGAACCCCTTGCGACCCACCACTCGGCCTCGTCGCACGTAGAACACCTGCACCGAGGCTTCGAGCTCGTCCTCGGCGATGCCGATCACGTCGAGATCCTCACTGCGATCGGCCACCATCTGCTGCTTCTCGATCGCCTTGCGGACAGCGGACAGACGATCGCGCAGACGCGCCGCTCGCTCGAATTCGAGGTCGGTGGCTGCGCCCTGCATGTCGCGCTCGAGCCGGTCGACGATCTCGTCGGTGTCGCCGTCGAGGAATCCGATCAATTCGTCGACCAGTTCCTTGTATGCCGGGGCGTCGATCTCGCCGACACATGGTCCGGCGCACTTCTCGATGTGGAACAGCAGGCACGGTCGGCCCAGACGCTCGTGTTGATTGAACTTGTTCGGGCTGCAGGTCCGAATCGGGAATGACCTCAACAAGAGGTCGAGAGTGTCGCGGATCGCATAGGCGTGCGCGTAGGGGCCGAAGTACCTGGTGCCCTTGCGCTTCCGGCCGCGCATGACCAGCGCTCTGGGCCACTCATCGTCGACGGTGACGGCGAGGAACGGGTAGCTCTTGTCATCCCTCAACCTCACGTTGAAGCGCGGACGATGCTCCTTGATCAACGAGTACTCGAGCATCAACGCCTCGACCTCGTTGCGCACGGTCGTCCACTCGACCGACTCGGCGGTCTCGACCATCTGCGCGGTCCGCGGGTGCAGGTTCCGCGGCGCCTGGAAGTAGTTCGACAGGCGCTGACGCAGGTTCGACGCCTTGCCGACGTAGATCACGCGGCCATGGGCGTCCTTGAACTGATACGACCCCGGCGCCTCCGGGATCGTGCCGGCCGGCGGACGTTTCACCACGACGTCATCGTCTTTTCCACCAGGACAGCCGCTCCATGACGTCTCAAGCATACGGACGGGCGGGTACCGTGATGCCCGATGTCCGACCAGTTCGCAGCCATCTTCCGCCGCCGCCCGAACGACGGCTGGTTCCGTGCGGGAAACTTCGACGTCACCACCACCGACATCTTGTGCGCCCTCTCGGTGTTCTCGATGTTTCTGTGGGGGCTGTTCGGTGATGTCTGGGACCGTCTGCCGTTCGTACCGTTCCTCGTGCGTGACTTCGAGATCTGGCGCTTGGTCACGTGGCCGATCGCTGCGCAACCGTCGGTGTGGCTGCTCCTCGGCGTGGTGTTCTTCTGGCTGTTCGGCCAGCAACTCGAAGCGCTGTTCGGACGCGCCAAGTTCGTGGTGTGGGTGCTTGCCCTCACGATCCTGCCGGCGCTCATCCTCACCGTGCTCGGGCCACTCGGCACCAGCATCGATTTCATGGTCCAGTTCGGGCTGAGCAACCTGTTCCTCGGTGGCATCTGGGTGTATGCCGCCACCTACCCGGGCGTGAAGTGGTTCGAGGTGGTCCCGCTCTGGGCGCTTGCTGCGGTGTTCACCGTGTTGAACCTGCTGCAGTTCTCCGGTGTCGGCGCGAACGGCCAGGTCATCTTCCTGCTCGTCTCCGTCGGGGTGGCACTCGTCGCCGGACGTTCCCTCGGGCTCGCCACCGGCTGGCCGATCCCCCACATCCCACTCGACGGCGTGGGTTCCGGTTCGTCGTCTGGGCGCTCGAAGAAGCAGAAGAAGTCGAAGTCGAAGCGGTCAGGCGGGTCGTCGAAGTCCGGCGGGGTCGTGCAGGGTCCATGGAAGAACGCTCCTGCCCCGATGCCCCCACCGAGCGCCCCGTCGCCCGCCGACCAGATCGAACTCGATTCCCTGCTCGACAAGATCGGTGCCAATGGCATGGACTCGCTCACCGGCGACGAGAAGAAGCGCCTGAACGATCTCAGCAAGCGCCTCCGCAACCGCTGACCCCCGCTCGGCGCGCCCTCCACCCCGGAGAGCGATGAGCCAACCGCACCCCGACGCCAGCTTCGCTCATCAGCGTGCGCGCAGCCCAGCGAGCGATGAGCGAACGGCACCCGGGAGTGCGGTTCGCTCATCACCTTGCGGTTCCGGGCCGCCCGAGCGTGCTCCCCGGGTAGCGTTCGACACGCCGACTCCCTCCTGCTTCTCTCGAGATCCGGAGGTTCGACGTGGCTCGACTCACGCCTCACGTCCACGCACTGCTCGCCCGCCAACACGGCACGGTGTCCGTGACGCAACTCCACGATGCTGGCTACTCACTGAACGATGTGCGACACCTGCAACGGGTGGGCGACCTCGCCTTGGTGCTTCGAGGCGCATATCGAACCCCGAGTGCCCCGATCACCGAAGCCAGCCGATGTGCGGCGATCTGCCTCGCTCGTCCCGACGTCGCGATCGCCGGACCGACCGCCGGGCGACTCTGGCAACTCAGGCGGCTGCCGTCCGACCAACGCATCCACGTGCTCGCTCCGCGGGCGAGCCAGCCGGCGACCCACCGCTGGGTGGTTCCCTACCGAACCGACGCGCGACACGACTCCGACATCGAAACCCGCGACGACGGCATCCGGGTCACCTCCTTGGCACGAACTGCGCTCGATCTCGCTCGCTGGCTCGGCCCTGACGACCTGCTGTCAGTGGTCGAACAAGTGGTCCACGATGGTCGACTCACCGACACTGACCTCCTGGCGGTCGCCGTCGACTGGATGTCGCCCCAACGGAGGTGGGTGCGCGAGTTCCTCCATGCGGTCGATCGTCGACTTCCGGGGCTCGCCGCCGAGTCGCACCCAGAGGTTCGGGTCGGCGACGCGCTGCGGCGTGTCGGCATCAGCCGCCTCGTTCGCCAGCACCGCGTCGAATTGCCCGGCCACGGAATCGTCCGTTTCGACCTTGCCGTCCCCGAGTTGCAGTGGGCAATCGAAGTCGACCTGCATCCGACCCACCGGGAGCAGATGGGGATCGCGGCAGATGCCCGCCGTGACCGAGCGGCCGAGGCGATTGGTTGGACGACCTCACGGATCGACGAGGGCGCCTACCTGCATCGGTTCCACGAGACGATCGCCGAACTCGCCTCATTCGAGGCTCAGCTGCGCCTCAGCGCCGCAAGCTGATGAGCCAACCGCACCACCACGCCCACTTCGCTCATCAGAGCGGGGCGACGGGCCTCCGGGTTGTTGCTGCGGTGTACCAGGCGAGCACGAGGAGAGCGGCCGCCAGCGCCGTTGCACCGTCGGCGAGGATGTGGAACCCGAGCGAGTCCTTCACGAAGCCAGACGCCAGCGCTGCAGTAGCGCCACACAGGCTGAGGGTGAGGTCGCCGGTGCCCTGCACTTCGACCCGAGACCGTTCCGGCACCGACGCCGTCAGGATCGTGGTGCCACCGATCAGGCCGAAGCTCCAGCCGAGACCGAGGAAGAACAGTCCGACGAACATCAACACCGGCACATAACCCGCCAGCACCGTCGTGATGGTCCCCGCACCCAGGATGACGGCGCCGACCTGGATCGCCCGAACCGCTCCGACACGGTCGACGAATCGACCGACGAACGGCGCGAGCCCGTACATCCCCACGATGTGCAGAGCGATCACGAACGCCGACAGGTCGGCATGGCCGTGATCTTTCATGTGCGGTGGCGTCATCGTCATCACTCCGACCATCGCCGCCTGCGATGCAGCCATCGCAGCGAGCCCGAGCCTGGCACTCGGCGATGCCCAGATCACCGACGCCGATGAGCGCACCACCCGGAGCAGCTTGGTGCGCTCGGCGTGTGGGTCGATGCCGCCGATCACTTCGAGCGGGTCGGGCCGTAGCCGAACCCAGACGACTGCTGCGGCCACCAGGAACAGCACCGAAGCGAACAAGAACGGCCCGACCAACTCGTCGAGGCCCAGACGACTGGCGACGCCCTTCTCGAACGGGGTGAGCAGCGGACCCAGCGCCGCCCCGAGCGTGCCAACCCAGACGATGGCAGCAATCGCTGCGCCCTGTTTCTCAGGGGCCGCGAGGTCAGCAGCGACGTAGCGTTGCTGGAGCGTTGCTGCTTGACCCGCACCGAACGCAACCATCCCGACGAGGAACAGCGGGAACCATCTCAGCTGGCCGCCGCCCGCCGCGATCGCAGCGCCGATCGAACCGATCAGCAGCGCTCGGCTGAGCCCGATGCGGCGCCCTCGGCGACGCATGAACGCCGCCAGCGGAATCGCGGTGAATGCGGCCCCGACCGTGAATGACGCACTGCCCATTCCGGCGAGGCGATCCGACCCCAGCAGGTCGCTCGCCAGCAGCGAGACCACCGCCACCATGCCAGCGACGGCGGCCTGACCTGGCACCTGGGCGAATCGCAGCGAGCGCAACGTGCGCCGCTGGAGTTCCTCCCGGTCGATGCCGGTGTCGTCCACAACGTCAACCACCGACGGAGTCTGTCAGCTCGGCACGTCCCGACTCCCAACCACCCGAGCCGATGAGCGAACCGCACTCCCACGCCCACTTCGCTCATCGCTCTGGCGGATGCTGCGCCACCGATGAGCGAACCGCACTCCCACGCCCACTTCGCTCATCGCCCCGCAGCGGGGGCGACTCAGAGGATGTCGCGGAGGAAGCGGCCGGTGTGGCTGGCTTCGAGTGACGCGATGTGCTCGGGGGTGCCTTCGCCGACGATCGTGCCGCCACCGTTGCCGCCGTTGGGACCGAGGTCGATCACCCAATCGGCGGTCTTGATGACGTCGAGGCTGTGCTCGATGACCAGCACCGTGTTGCCCTGATCGACCAGGCGCTGCAGCACCGTGAGGAGCCGCCTGACGTCGTCGAAGTGCAAGCCGGTGGTCGGCTCGTCGAGCAGGTAGATCGTGTGGCCGGTGGAACGCTTGGCGAGCTCGGCCGAGAGCTTGACGCGCTGGGCCTCGCCACCCGACAACGTGGGCGCCGACTGCCCGAGCCGCACGTAGCCGAGACCAACGTCGACCAGTGTTTGCATGTAGCGGGCGATCCCCGGCTGGTTGGCGAAGAAGTCGACCGCCTCGGCGACTGGCATGTCGAGCACTTCGGCGATGTTCTTGCCCTTGAACTCGATGTCGAGCGTGTCGCGGTTGTACCGGGCGCCGTGACACACCTCGCACGGCACGTAGACGTCGGGGAGGAAGTGCATCTCGATCTTGAGTGTCCCGTCGCCTGAACACGCCTCGCAGCGTCCACCCTTGACGTTGAACGAGAACCGCCCTGGCATGTAGCCGCGCACCTTCGCCTCGTTGGTGGACGCGAACAGCTTGCGAACGTTGTCGAACACGCCGGTGTAGGTGGCCGGGTTCGAGCGAGGCGTGCGACCGATCGGCGACTGGTCCATGTCGATGACCTTGTCGAGGAACTCGATGCCGTCGATGCGCTTGTGCTTGCCGGCCGACATCTTCGACTTGTAGATCTTCTGCATCAGCACCGGCAGCAGGATGTCTCGCACCAGCGTGGACTTGCCCGAGCCGGACACGCCGGTGACCGCCACGAAGTTGCCGAGCGGGATGTCGACGTCGATGTTCTGCAGGTTGTGCTCGCGCGCACCCTGGATGCGCACCGACTCGAGGCCCTGCGGCCGGCGCTGCTCGGGCACGGGAATCGACTTGCGACCCGACAGGTACTGCCCGGTGACCGACTCCTTGACCTTGAGAATCCCGGGCACCTTGCCCGAATACACGACCTCACCGCCGTGCTCGCCTGCACCTGGCCCGATGTCGACGATCCAGTCGCTCTCGCGAATGGTCTCCTCGTCGTGCTCGACCACGATGACGGTGTTGCCGAGGTCACGCAAGCGGGTGAGCGTGTCGATCAACCTGCGGTTGTCGCGCTGGTGCAACCCGATCGACGGCTCGTCGAGCACGTACAGCGTGCCCACCAGGCCCGAACCGATCTGCGAGGCCAACCGGATGCGCTGTGCCTCGCCACCGGCGAGCGTGCCTGCCGACCGCGACATCGTGAGGTAGTCGAGACCGACATCGAGCAGGAATCCGAGCCGGGCATTGATCTCCTTGGTGACGCGCTCGGCGATCATCCGGTCGCGCTCGGAGAGCTCCAGTGCCGCCAGGAACTTGGCGGACTCGCCGATCGACATGTCGGCCACTTCGGAGATGTTCTTGTCGTCGATGGTGACCGCCAGTGTCGACGGTTTGAGGCGAGCACCGTCACATGTCGAACACGGGACGAGACGCATGTACCCCTCGTACTGGTCGCGGGCCCACTCGCTGTCGCTGCCCTCGTGACGCCGCTTGATCCACGGGATCACACCCTCGTACTCGGTGGAGTAGGTACGCGAGCGCCCATAGCGGTTCTTGTACTTGACGGTCATCTTGCCCTTGACACCGTGCAGGATGACCTTCTGCTGCTTGGCAGAGAGGTCTTCCCACGCGGCGTTCATGTCGACGTCGTGCACCTCGGCGACCGACTCGAGCATGCGGGTGAAGTACTGGGTGTTCGCCGAGCGCCATGGTGCGATCGCACCGTCGAGGAGCGACATCTCGGGGTCGGGGATGATGAGCTCGGGGTCGACCTCGAACGTGGTGCCGAGTCCGTCGCATGCCGCGCAGGCGCCATAGGGCGAGTTGAACGAGAAGTTGCGGGGTGCCGGCTCGTCGTAGCTCGTGCCACACACCGGGCACGCCAGGTGCTGGCTGAACGTGAGCGTCTCGGGCTGGCCCTCGCCCTCACGTGGCACCACCTCGATCTCGGCGACGCCGTCGGCCAACCCGAGCGCTTGCTCCAACGAGTCGGTGAGGCGCCGTTCGATGCCTTCCTTCAGCACCAGCCGGTCGACGACGATCTCGATCTTGTGGTTCTCGTACTTGGCGAGTCGTTCCTCACGCTTGAGGAACTCGTCGATGTCGACGGTCTCGCCGTCGATGCGCGCACGTACGTAGCCCTGCCCAGACATGTCCTGCAGCAACGTGTCGTACTCGCCCTTGCGGCCTCGAACCACTGGCGCCAACACCTGGAACCGGATGCCGTCGTCCATGTCGAGGATGCGATCGACGATCTGCTGTGGTGTCTGACGCTGCAGCCGCGTGCCGTCGTTCGGGCAGTGCTGCACCCCGATGCGCGCATAGAGCAGACGCAGGTAGTCGTAGACCTCGGTGATCGTGCCGACGGTGGACCGCGGGTTGCGGCTGCCCGACTTCTGGTCGATCGAGATCGCCGGCGAGAGACCCTCGATGATGTCGACATCGGGCTTGTCCATCTGGCCGAGAAACTGCCGCGCGTACGAACTCAGCGACTCGACGTAACGGCGTTGCCCTTCGGCGTAGATCGTGTCGAACGCCAGGCTCGACTTGCCCGAACCCGACAGACCGGTGAACACGATGAGCTTGTCGCGCGGCAGCTCGACGTTGACGTTCTTGAGGTTGTGCTCGCGAGCGCCACGCACCACGATCTGCGGGTCGTCAGCCTTCGCCTTGCGCTTGCGGGGAGCAGATTTCTTGGGGGTCGCCGCGGGCGTGGTGCCGGTGGCGGAGGTACTGGCGGCCATCGCCGTCAGATCCTAGCGCCGAACATGTGTTCCGCTCGATGGAATCGGGTTTCGAGCGGGTGTCAGCAGCGATACTGCACGGCTGCGCGATCCGCGACCCGACCGGCGATCACGTCGGCGATGAACGCCGCGTGCACCGGGTGATCGCGGTACACGACGTAGTCGGCGACCGAATCGAAGTCGCCGACGACGACGTAGTCGAAGTTGCCCTCGTTCACCCCGACATCCCGACCGTGGCGGTACGCCCGGATCTCAGGAATCGCCGCCGGCAACTCATCGAGACGGCGAGCGACCTCAGCGACGTGACTGTCGTCGACATCATCGGCCCACCGGAACATCACCACATGGCGAAGCATGCTCATGGCCGCATCGTAGGACGCTGGGCCGTCACCGGCCACGCCGCTCTCCGCGGCGCAGCGATGGGCGACGACGAGCGTGCGGGAACTCTTCGGAGAACTTGGCTTCGGCGACATCGGTGCCGACCAGCACCAACTCGCCCGCCGCCGGCAATGGCACGTTCGGGTCAGGATTTCCTTCGAGCACACCATCGCGTTCGACGGCCACGACGTTGCAGTGAGTCCGTCGGTGTACGTGCGCTGCTGCGAGCGTGGTGCCCACGAGCTCCTTCGGGATCGGTGTGCGAAAGACATTGAGTCCTTGAGCGACCAGGACCGTTTCGTCGCCGCGCAGGTGATTCCAGATCGCAGCAGAGCCCGTTCCGGCGTACGACAACACCGCGTCGGCCCCGGCCCGGTAGAGCGTCGACACGTTTCGGTCGAGCTTCGAGCGAGAGACGATCCGGGCGTCGGGCCGCAACCCGCGGCAGTACCGAGTGAGGTAGACGTTGACGTTGTCGTCGTGGGTGGTGATGAGGATCGCGCCCGCCTCGTCGATGCCAGCCGCCTCCAACACCGACCGGTCGGCTGCGTCGCCGATCACGTAGTTCGCCCCTTCACGTTGGCGTTCGGCCAGCTGCTCGATGATCACCGACTCGATGCCCTCGACTGCGAACGCCGCAGCGATCGCACGCCCCACACGACCGCCACCGATGATGACCGCCCGGTTCGGTGCCGTCGAATTCGTCGCGTAGCACTCGTCGTAGGCGGCGAGCTGCTCGGCCGTGCCGGCGAGGATGAGCATCGACGAGTCGGTGAGCACGGTGTCCGCTGTTGCGATCGAGAAATCACCGCGACGCCACACGCCGATGATGCTCACCCCGAGCCGTTTGCGCAGCTGGGCCTCGGCCAGGCTCTTGCCGAGAAGATCGGTTCCCATCGGGCTGGCCTCGGCGATCTGGAGCCCGGCGAAGTCGCCGATCACGTGACTGTTGCCGGCCAACCCGAAGGTCCGCGCCGCCATCGCCGAACCGAGGATCTCCCCGAGCTGCACGATGTGATCGGCACCGGCGATCTCGAGGATGTCGACCGACGCCGGCGAGTTGGCACTGGCGACGATCTCGACGCCGGGCGCGATCTCACGCACCGTGAACGCAATGTTGGTGTTGATCTGATCGGATTGTGTGGCGATCACCAGCGCCGCCTGGTCGACCCGAGCGTTGCGATACGTCTCCGGGTCGTCGAGCGCACCGACCATCACGTTGCGACCCTCGTCGTGAAGCAACCCCGCCTCGGCCACATCGTCGACGATCAGCACGTACGGCACCTCGGCCTGGTCGGCCCGTTCGATGATCGCCGCCTCGACCGGACCGAGTTGGGTGAGCAGCAGATGCCCGGACGTCGACGCCGGCAACACTCGCGGCGCCCGACGGCGCTCGCGCTCGGTCATCCACGGCATGAACACGAACTGGATGAACACGAACGGCAGCATCACCAGCAGGAACGTCGAGCCGGCGAGCAACACGACCACCGAGAAGATGCGTCCCGCATCGGACTCGAACGTGATGTCACCGAAGCCCAAGGTGGTCATCGTGGTGAGCGTCCAATAGATGCTCGTCGCCCACGAATACGACCGGTCCTCGTATTCCATGAGCGTGTGGAAGACCGTGCTGAACACGGCCACCATCACGACGAACACCACCGCGAGCAGCAGGAACGTCTTCTGGCGTCGGCGCCGCTCGGCCTGCTCTGCGGCGCGCTGGGCGCGTTCGAAGTGCTGCAGCGACCGTCCCGGATCGTCCGGTTCATTCACCCGCACGCGCTGGGTGACTTGAGCGATCGTCGCCCCCAGCGATTTCAGCATGTGCAGCTCACCGGGCTCGATGATGGCACTTGTGCGAGGGCTTCGAGGTGCTCAGAGTGTGAGGATCAGCACGCCGATCACGGCGAGGATGCCGATGATCCCGATCGCGACCATCTTGGCCGCCTGAGCCGAAGACGTTGGCCTCGATGCTCGTTGTGTTCCCACTGCTCGTTGGCCGGTGTACCGACCTTCGGCAGATGCTTCGGCTTCTCGTGGCCCTTGCGAGGCTTGCTCGTGCTGCTTCCCACGCCGGTGACACTACTGGGCGTCGCGGAGCTCGCGAGGAGGGCGTCGACCTCGGCTCGGAGTCGCGCGAGGCGGAATCCCCCACTGAGTCCGACGGCTCTGGCACAGTCATTCCGTGCCTGAGCACGAGACAACGGTCTTTCCGACGGCAGTGACCGTCGCCCGGGCGCTCGTGGTCGCCCGCTGGCTCACGCTGCTGTGGATGGTCGGCATCGTGGTCGTCTCGTCCGAACGCGGGGCGATCGACCATCCGCTGGCTGCGTGGTCGTGCGTCGTCGCTGTCGCGGGAGTCTCCGCGTGGACCACCTGGGCGGTACGAAACGAGCCCGCACGGCTGTTCGACACCGGTTTCCTCGTCGTCGAAGCGACGCTGGCCATCGGCCTCAGCGTCGTCGACGGCTGGGTCTTCGAGCAGGGTCACGTCTTCGAGGTCTCGCAGAGCCTGGCCACGCAGTACCCCCTGATCGCCGTGGTCTCGATCGGACTCGCCCGAGGCCCGATCATCGCCGGCAGCCTCGGCCTGCTGCTCGGGCCGGCGGAGTGGGCAGGGGCGGTGCTGAACGAGTTCGACGACTGGGGCACTCGCCACGTCATCTCGCTGGTGGCCACATCGCTGTTCTTCGCCGCCGCCGGGGTCGTGTTCGGCTGGCAGGCACAACTGCTCCGACAGGCCGAAGCCGACATCGCTGACCGGCGGGCCCGCGACGACATCGCACGCGTGCTCCACGACACCGTGCTGCAGACGCTCGCTCTCGTCGAGCGTCGAACGGCCGACAGCGACCCCGACCTCGCGAGGACGGCGCGAGAGGCCGACCGCGAGCTCCGTCGCTTCCTGTTCGGGAGCACCAGCCGAGCCGATGACACTCTGGAGCAGCGAGTGCGCTCGGCGGTCGAGCGGGCAGCCCGACACCACGACGCTGCCGCCCACGTGCCGATCAGTGTGAGTGTGATCGACACCGCGCTCCCGCCGCCGGTGAACGTGGCCGACGCCATCGCCGCTGCGATCGGCGAAGCCGTGGCCAATGCGCTCGAACACGCGAGCCCCAGTCGGATCGTCGTGTTCGTCGAGACCGACGACGACGGTGACGTGTTCGCGTCCGTGCGCGACGACGGGTGCGGCTTCGATGTCGACGAGCAGCGTGCGAGCCACGGCATCGACGAGTCGATCGTCGCACGCATCCGCGATGTCGGCGGCCGGTCCGAGGTGGTGAGTGCAACGGGAACCGGCACCGAGGTGCGAGTGTGGTCGACGTGAACGAACAGCCGCCGAGCGAGCACCAGACCCCGATGATCCGGGTCGTGCTGGCCGACGATCACGAACTGATGCGGTCGGGTCTACGCGGCGAACTCGGGGATCGGTTCCAGGTGGTCGGTGAGGCCGACGACGCCGACGGGGCCATCGACGTGATCACGGCACGCCGGCCCGACCTCGTCGTGTCCGACCTCCACATGCCTCGCGGTGGCGGGCTGGCCGTCGTCGAGGCGTGCGCCACCGTCTGCCCGATCGTGATACTCACCGTGAGCGAGGCCGAAGGCGACCTGCTCGACGCCGTCGCCGCCGGAGCTGCGGGCTACCTGGTGAAGAGTGCACCGATCGCCGAGATCCGATCCTCCCTGCTGGCGGCTGCGGCGGGTGAACCGGTGTTCTCACCGTCGCTCGCAGCACTCGTGCTGGGCGAGTTCCGTCGACTCGCGAAAGCGGCCGACACCAACCCACTGACGGAGCGAGAGCGTCAGGTGTTGCAGCTCGTCGCCCGCGGCCACACGTACAAAGAGATCGGTGCCGAGCTCGACATCTCGCCGAAGACCGCCGAGAACCACGTGCGCAACATCCTCGGCAAGCTCCATCTCTCGCGCCGTAGCGATCTCGTTCGCTACGCCGTCGAGCACGGGCTCGATTGAGCCTGCGCGGCGAGTACCCCAGGAGCGTCTGGGGGATTCACCGGATAGCGCCCAGCGGCCGAATCGCGCACGATCGGGGTCATGGACAACACCTCGTTCCCACCACCGGCGCCGCCGTGGCCTTCACCGTCGAGCCCGATGCAACCCACGGTCGATCGCTCACTCCCCCGCCTGTCCGCCGCAGGTTGGCTGGCTGCCGCCGGAGCGTCACTGCTGCTGGTGGCGTCGATCATCGTGGTCGCCGGCAACTGGCAGTCGATCGATCCGGTCGTGCGGTTCTCCGGACTGGTCGCCTCGCTGTTGGCTGTGTACTTCGCCGCTGAGGCGGGGCGTCGACGCTTCCCCACCACGGCGACCTCACTGGCCACGCTTGCTGCCTGCCTCACCGCTCCGGTCGGCATCGCCGCAGCCGCCACACTGAGCCAACCGTGGACCGTGTGTACGCTCGTCGGCGGGCTCGCTGCACTCGTGGCCACCGAGGTGCAGTCGCGACGATGGGACGTCGCTCCGCTGAAGGCCGCCACGGTCGTGGCATTCGGCTTGGCCGCCGTCGGCGCCGCCGCACTGACCTCGATCCCGGCCCCCGTGATCGGTGCCATCGGGGCGGCCATCGCGCTGCTGCTCGGGTCGACGCGCCGCACGTTGGCACTCGCCGTCACCGTCGGCGCTTCGCCGATGCTGGTGGGCCTCGCCGACGCCGGCATCGGAACGGGAACGCTGGCCCGCATCGGTGCGACGGGCGACGTGCTCGTGTGGTCGGCGCCGCTGTCGTGTGCGATCGCTGCGCTCGTCATCGGCGTGATCGCCCATCGCTTGCAGAACGCACCGCTCGCCGTGGCGAGCCTGGCCGTCCTCGGCTCGGGCGTGGTGACGTCGTTGGTGAGCGGCAACTTCGGCGCGGTGGTGTGGTTCTGCGTGCCGGCGATCGCCGTGCTCGCTGCGGAGTCGGTGGCGGCGACACGTACCGAGTCGGTCTGGCACGAACTCGCCCGCACCGTCACCGTTCCGCTCGGCACCGTCCTCGGCACAGCAGCATTGGTGTCGCCGTTCGTCGCCTTGATTGCACGGTGGGACGCGTCGGCCGGCGAAGTCGCTTCCTCCCGTTGGTACATCCCACTCGCGCTGTGGTCCATCGCGTTGATCGCCGCAACTGCCGGCAGCGCCCGACGCTCCGGTGGCTCATGGCGCTCCATTGCTCCGCTCGCTGCGAGCGGAGCAGTCGTTGGCGGCACTCGCAATGGCCGGCGCACCGATGTGGACCGTGGCGATCGCTGCGCTGGCCGGTTGGGTCGCCATCAGCGCCATCACGCCGTGGTCGTCGTGGGACGCAACGACAGCGAGCTTGGCCGCCTGGGTGGCATTCGCTGCGTTCGTCGACGAGGGTTCCGCTGCGTTCTGGCTCGTCGCTCTGACCGTCGCCGGTGCCGTCACCGTCGTGAGCTGTTCCGTGGTCGGTCGCAGGGATGCGGGGTTCCGAATGATCGTGGCAGCAGCAGTTGCCTCCCTGAGCGTCCGTGTGATCGCCGAAGGTGTGGCCGATCAGGCTGCATGGTCACCCCCACAACTGGGCACGCTGCTGTTCATCGCCCTGATCGCCGTCGGCGTCGGCATCCGCCCGGAGCGTTCGGTGTGGCCGCTCGGAGTCGCCGGGTACGCCGCGTTCATCGTGGTCACCGACAACCCCGACTTCGAAATCGGCTGGTTCCAGGTGTCTGCAGTGGCGCTCTACGCGGTCGCCGTCGCCGGAACATCGCGATCGATCACGAGCACGAGGGCCCACATCGCCGCTGCGATCGCCACGGTCGCTGGAGGACTGGCACTGGTTGCGGCCGGCGTGGATGCCGGTACCAGCACGATTGCCGCGAGCCTCGTCGGGATCGGACTCGCCGGGCTCGCTGCGGTGGACCGTCGCATGGTCGTCGGTCAGACAGCGGGCCTCGTCGCCTCGGCCGTCGCCGTGGTGGCGAGCGGCGGGGCCAGCTCGATCTTCACATCCATTGCGCTGGCGGTGCTCGGCGCGCAGGTTGCTGCGGTCGGTGTGTCCACTGGTCGCCGCTGGGCCATCCCGGCCGGCGCCGCACTGACGGTCGGCGCCACGATCAGCCTGTGGTGGACGACCGGAACCAACCAGTGGGTGATCGACGCCATTGCCCCGTACGGAGCGGACGGCGGCGATGTCGCCCTCGCGGCGGTGACGGCGGCGCTGCTGGTCGGTGGCTGGCTCCTGCGCCGGGCGTTCCCCGTGTCGTCGTGGCTCGCCTACTCCCCCGGGCTGGGCATGGCCAGCACCTGGTTGATCGCCACGCAACTCGAAGCCGGTACCGACTGGGCGACGTTCGCCGCCCTGATCCTCGGGGTGCTCACACTTGCGATCGGCGGTGTGCGACGTCTCGGCGCACCGCTCGTGCTCGGCACGCTCCTGGTGGTCGCCACGATCGTCGTCTCGGCCGGCACTCGCCTCGCTGCAACACCGACATGGGTCTGGATCGCCGTCGGCGGCGTCGGCCTCCTTGCGATCGCCGCACTGATCGAACGCTCGGAGCGGCCACTCCTGCCCGTCGGTCGTCGCAGCGGTGAGCAGCAGTCGCTGCTCGAACAGTTCTGCGAGGAGTTCCAGTGAGCCCTCGATCTCGCCGATCCGTCGCTGCAGCGACGGCTGTGTCCGAAGTGTCCGAAAAGTCCGAGAAGTCCGGCGATCGCGGGTTCTCGCGGTCCTCGAGTGCTTCGCCTGGGTCGCCCTCACGGTGATTGCGGTCGGCGCAGCGTTGGTCATCAGTCTGATGGTCGACATCGACTGCAACGGGCTGTGGGGCGACCGTCGAGACGAAGCCTGCATGAACCGAAAGTCGTGGATGGCACTGATCCCAATCGCCGTCTTCGCTGCGCTCGTGGCGATCCGGGTCAGGATCCACCAGAGCCCGAGGGCTACTGGGCGTCGCGAAGCTCGCGGCGGAGATCGTTGATCTCGTCGCGGAGCTTGGCGGCGTACTCGAACTTCAGCTCGGCCGACGCTTCGTGCATCTCCTCTTCGAGCGTCTGGATGAGTCGGGCGAGCTCCTGCTGCGGCAGCGACTTGAGGTCGCGCTGGACCTTGTCACGCTCGCGCTGGCGACGCCGATCTTTCCCGGGAATCGGCGCCGAATCGTCGGGGCGCAAGAGCGACAAGATGTCGCCGACGGCCTTGCGGATCGTTTGGGGGTTGATGTTGTGTTCGGTGTTGTACGCGATCTGCACCTTGCGGCGACGCTGGGTTTCGTCGATCGCTGCCTGCATCGACCGGGTGATCTTGTCGGCGTACATCACCACCTGACCATCGACGTTGCGCGCCGCGCGACCCATGGTCTGGATCAGCGACGTTTCCGACCGCAGGAATCCTTCCTTGTCGGCGTCGAGGATGCACACCAACGACACCTCGGGCAGGTCGAGACCCTCACGCAGCAGGTTGATGCCGACGAGCACGTCGAAGTCGCCGAGTCGGAGCCCTCGCAAGATCTCGATGCGCTGGATCGTGTCGATGTTGGAGTGCAGATACCGCACCCGCAATCCCTGCTCGAGCAGGTAGTCGGTGAGGTCCTCGGCCATCTTCTTGGTGAGTGTGGTGACGAGCACCCGGTCGCCCTTGGCGATGCGACCGTTGACCATCTCCATCAGATCGTCGATCTGGCCCTTGGTGGGCCGGATGATCGCCTCGGGATCGACCAGGCCGGTGGGGCGAACGATCTGTTCGACGATGTTGTCGCCCGACACTCGAAGCTCGTAGGGACTCGGCGTGGCCGACAGGAACACACACTGATTGACGCGCTCCAGCACCTCTTCGAACGTGAGCGGACGGTTGTCGCGCGCCGACGGCAGGCGAAAGCCGTGGTCGACCAGCATGTCCTTGCGACTGCGGTCGCCGGCGAACTGCCCGTGGAGCTGTGGCACCGCGACGTGGCTCTCGTCGATGACGAGCAGGTAGTCGTCGGGAAAGTAGTCGAGGAGGGTGAACGGCGGCTCGCCCGGTACACGGCCGTCCATGTGCATCGAGTAGTTCTCGATGCCGTTGCAGTACCCGACCTCGCTCATCATCTCGAGGTCGTACTGGGTGCGCATCCGCAACCGCTGCGCTTCGAGCAGCTTGTCGTTCTCCTCGAAGTCCTTCAGTCGCTCCTGCAGTTCGACTTCGATACCGGCCATTGCGGTGCGCAGCCGTTCGGGTCCGGTGACGTAGTGCGTAGCGGGGAACACGTGCGCACGCTGCATCTCGCTGAGCTGCTCGCCCGTGAGCGGGTCGATGGTGGTGATGCGGTCGACGGTGTCGCCGAACATCTCGATGCGCAGCACGCTCTCTTCGTAGGCCGGGTGCACCTCGATCGTGTCGCCGCGGACGCGGAAGTTGCCGCGCCCGAGCGTCATGTCGTTGCGCCCGTACTGCATGTCGACGAGGCGCCGCAGGATGTTGCGCATGTCGTAGTCGACCCCGACCGACAGGTCGAGCAGGTTGCCCCGGTACTCGTCGGGATTGCCCATGCCGTAGATGCACGACACCGAGGCGACGACGATCACGTCACGGCGGGTGAGCAGCGCGGCGGTGGCCGAGTGGCGCAGGCGGTCGATCTCGTCGTTGATCGAGGAGTCCTTCTCGATGTAGGTGTCGCTGCGACGGGATGTACGCCTCGGGCTGGTAGTAGTCGTAGTAGCTGACGAAGTACTCGACCCGATTGTCGGGGAAGAACTCGCGCATCTCCTGTGCGAGTTGGGCCGCCAGCGACTTGTTCGGCGCCAGGATCAGCGTGGGCCGCTGAGTCTTCTCGATGGTCCACGCAATGGTTGCCGACTTGCCCGAACCGGTGATGCCGAGCAGCGTCTGGAACCGTTCTCCTGCGTCGATGGCCGTGCTGAGCGCCTCGATCGCCTGCGGCTGATCGCCGGCAGGCTGGAAATCGGACACCACGCGGAATTTCGCATCGTCGAGCGCTGCGTAGTTGCTCGCCGGCGCCGCCTGCAGCAACAGTTCCTCGGGTGTGAGCGTCTCCGACATCCCCGACAGGTTAGCTCGGGAACACTTGTTCGCACCGCCAGGCGATGAGCGAACCGCACCACCACGACACGTTCGCTCACCGCTTCGGGGCCCGGGATTCAGGTGATGAGCGAACCGCACCACCACGACACGTTCGCTCACCGCTTCGGGGCCCGGCCGGGGCAGACGTCGATCTCGTACAGTGGCTCGGTGGACGTGGATGCCCTGATCGCTGATCTCGATGCAGATCAGCGCGCGGCGGTCACCACCGAGTCGCAGTTGGTGGCAGTGATCGCTGGCGCCGGATCGGGCAAGACCCGAGTGTTGACACGGCGGATCGCCTATCGGATCGCCAACGAAACCGCTGCCGCACGCCACACCCTGGCGCTCACCTTCACCCGCGAGGCTGCCGGCGAGATGCGCAAACGGCTGCATCGGCTGGGTCTGCGCGACCACGTCGAAGCGGGCACGTTCCACTCGGTGATGCTCGGTGTCCTCAAGCAACGCTGGTCCGACACCGAACGTCGACCGCTCACCGTTGTCAACGAACGGCGCCGCCTCGTCGGCGACACGATCGACGCGGGCGACCGACGCAGCCTGGCTGCGTACGTTGCCGAAATCGACTGGGCAGCCGCACGAGGCATCGACGCACCGAACTACGCCGCCGCCGCCCGCCGCGAACAACGTCATCCAGCGTCGGGGATCGACCGGTGCGCGGCGGTGTACGCCGACTACCAGACGCTCAAGAAGCGACGCGGGGTCATCGATTTCGACGACGTACTGGCCCACACCATCCGCGACCTCCGCAGCGACAACGACTTCGCCGATGCGGTCCGGTGGCGTTTCCGTCATCTCCTCGTCGATGAGGCGCAAGACCTCAACCCACTCCAACACGCGTTGGTCGACCTGCTGCGGGCCGGGCGCAACGACCTCTTCCTGGTCGGCGACCCATCGCAGGCCATCTACGGATTCAACGGCGCCGACCCGACGCTCCTCGTCGACGTCGAGACCCGCTTCCCGGGCATCGAGATCATCCGCCTGCCGGTCAATCATCGGAGCACACCCCAGATCGTGCGCGCCGGTGTCCACGTACTCACCGCAACCGACCAGCCGAGTCCGTTGGTCTCGAACCGCGGGGATGGCCGCTCGGTCGACCGGGTCATCGCCGAAGACGAAACCGACGAGGCCCGCCGAATCGCCGAGCTCCTGGTGCGATCTGATCCGAACCTCGTTCGAACCGGCGAGGTCGCCGTGCTCGCTCGCACCAACGCGCAACTCGGACCCATTGCCGACGCCCTCGAGAACGCAGGTCTGCCAGTCCGGCGAAATGCCACGGCGCAGGGCACACCGCTACAAGCTGCCGTCCGCCAGGCGGCCGCGCTCGGCTCGGCGTCACGGTTGCGGGGCTGGGCGCACGACATCCTCGATGCGCCACCCGCACCGCAATCGCTGCGCCACCCCACCCCCGAGCATCGCACCTCGCGCGGCTCGCAGACGCCGCAGCCAGTCACCAGCCCCAACGAAGCCGCAACCACCACGGCGCAGGCCGACCCGGAGCGTCGCGTCGCTGCTGCGGTGCTCGACTTCTTGCGTGAGCAGACGCTCGGCGATGGCGCCACGTTTCGTGCCTGGGTGGCGACCACCAATCCGTTCGAAGACGCCTCGACTGATGGGATCGACCTGCTCAGCTTCCATGCGGCAAAGGGTCGCGAGTGGCACACCGTGGTGGTGTCAGGGGTCGAAAGCAGCCTGATGCCGCACAAGTCGGCCACGACCGTGTCCGCCAAGGCCGAGGAGGGTCGCCTGCTCTACGTGGCGTTCACACGAGCCACCGATCGTCTGATCGTCACGCAGGCTGCGCGTCGTGGCGGATACGCCCGCACGGTCAGTGCATTCATCGCCGACCTCGACCTCACGACTCCCCCACCGGCAGCGCCACCGCAGCGGGTCAGAGCTCGGGTCGATCCGCTGCTCGGCGCCTTGCGGGCGTGGCGTGACGAGTCGGCCCGCCGTGCCGACATCTTGCCGACGCAGCTCTGCAGCGACCGCGACCTCACCTCGATCGCACGCGAGCGTCCGACCACGTCAGAACAGTTGGCCGAGGTGACCTCCTTCGGACAGATCACCGCCGAACGCCTCGCCCCACAGATCCTCGACCTGGTTCGGTCGTCGCCGATCACCGACGACGCTGGTGACACTCAGTCGGCGAGGTCGACGATCACCGGGGCGTGATCACTCGGCTGCTTGCCCTTGCGGGCGTTGCGGTCGACGACGGTCCACTCGGCACGCTGTGCGACCGAGGCCGAACACATGAGCAGATCGATGCGCATGCCACGGCCCTGATGGAAGTCGCCACCGCGGTAGTCCCACCACGAGTACACGCGATCGTCAGCGTGCTGTTGCCGGAACACGTCGATCAGACCCCACGATTCGAGCGCCGCCAATCGGTCGCGCTCGGGCTGACTGACATGGGTGGCTCCGACGAGCTTGGCTGGGTTGTGCACGTCGCGATCGTCGGGCGCGATGTTGTAGTCGCCGCCGATGATCACATCGTTCGACGGGTCGGTGTCGGCATCGAGGTGCGCCACCAGTCGATCGAGCCATGACAGCTTGTAGGTGTAGTGGTCGTCGTCGAGCGATCGACCGTTGGGGACGTACACACTGCTGACCCGGACACCACCGCAGGTGGCGGTGATGATGCGGGCATCAGGGTCTGGCTCGACATCGCCAGCGAAGTTGGTGACCACGTCATCGATGCCGACCTTCGACAAGATGGCGACACCGTTCCACTGGCCTTGGCCGTAGTGCGCACTCTCGTAGCCGAGCGCCGAGAACGCCAGGCCGGGAAACGCGTCGTCGGCCAGTTTGGTCTCTTGCAGCAACAGCACATCGGGCTGGACCTCGGCGATCCACTCCTCGACGCGTTCTTGGCGCGCACGCAGCGAGTTGATGTTCCAGGTGACGACTCGCACGTCAGCTGCCCGACTCCGGCTTCTTGGCCGCCGCTTTCTTGGCAGGGGTCTTCTTCGCCGCCGCTTTCCTCGCAACCGACGCCTTCTTTGCCGGGGCCTTCGTCGCTGCGGGCTTCTTTGCCGGGGTCTTCTTGGCCGCGGTCTTCTTGGCCGGGGCCTTCTTCGCAGGAGCCTTCTTCGCCGGGGCCTTCGTCGCTGCGGGCCTTCTTGGTCGCGGTCTTCTTGGCAGGAGCCTTCGTCGCTGCCGCCTTCTCGGCAGCCGGAGCCTTCTTCGCAGGAGCTTTCTTCGCAGGGGCCTTCTTCGCTGGCGCCTTCTTCGCCGCGGTCTTCTTGGCCGCGGTCTTCTTGGCCGGGGTCTTCTTCGCCGCCGCCGCCTTCTTGCGCCGGGGCCTTCTTGGCAGGAGCCTTCTTCGCCGCCGCCTTCTTCGCTGGCGCTGATGGCGCCTCTCCGACTTCAGCGGCATGTTCCGCTGCGGCCTCGGCAGCCTGTTCTGCCTTTGCGTCGGCGATCGCCGCGTCGGCCATGTCGGGCACGGCGCAGTCGATGCTGCGGCGCAGTGGGGCGAAACTCACCACCACCAGGGTCACCGATTCGCCGAGCTGCATCACCTTTCGGGCGCTCGTGGGCGCCGGTTGTGCCATCAGACGCAACGGCACGTAACCACGCACGCCGTTCTCGCCGATCGAGATGTAGGCGCCGTGCGACGAATACGACTCGACGGTGCCGTTGACGCTCGTGCCCACGGGATGGTGCTCGACGAACTCGAGGAACGGCATCAGCTCGTTCACCGGCTCACCGGCGCGAGGCTGGGCGGCCCGCTTGCGAGGCTCACGCCCCGACGAGGGCGCGGCCGCTGCATCCGGGGTCGGTTCGGCTGGCTTGCGTCCGGGTGGAGGCGACTTCGGAACCGGCATCGGCTCCATCGCCTCGGCGCTCGCCTTGCGGCCGCTGCGCCCCCGGTCGGTCTCCTTCTTCGAACCACGACGCGAGCCGCCTCCACGAGTCGAGCCGGTGGCCTTGCGGCTCACTGGTCCTCTGACCGGGTTGCGATCGACGAACACCCAACCCACGTGCGGTACCGGCTTGCCGCCGATCAAACGGCCATCGTCGAACAGCCACTCGTAGTCACCGTGGAATTCCTGGAACGAGTCGTTCGACAGGATCGACGCGTTCGCCTTCTGGGCGATGCTCAACACGAAGGCGTCACCTCGTCCGACGGCGCCGGCGGGGGGTGCGACGAGTTCGTTGTTGGAGATGCCCTCCTCGAATTCCTTTGCTTCCTTCTTGTCGATCCGGTGCCCGAACGTGGCGTCGACCACCACGGTGATCGACGTGTTCGGGTACTCCTCCATGAAGGCCATCACGGCCTCGCTGAGCTGAGCGAGGCTCGGCAGCGACCGGCCTTCGGTGGCGATGTTGGACCCGTCGACCACGACGTGGTGGGGCCCCTTGGATGATGTCATTGCTTCTCTTCCTGAGTCGTTGAGGGCACGCCGGGCGAGATGACCACGAATTCATCGCAAGATGGACTCGGGTCGATCACGTCGGCTGCCGCGCTGCCATCGTAGGCTCGCCGACCATGATCCGAGCAGTGCTCTGGGATTTCGGCGGCGTGATTCTGTCGAGCCCCTTCGAAGCGTTCAACCGGTACGAGGCCGCCAACGGTCTTCCTCCCGACTTCATCCGCAGTGTGAACTCCACGAATCCCGACTCGAATGCGTGGGCCCTGCTCGAACGCAACGATGTCACCCCGGCCGAGTTCGATCCGCTGTTCGCCGACGAGTCCGAGGCCCTCGGCCACCGCATTCCCGGCGCCGACGTGCTCGGGCTGCTGTCCGGCGACATCCGCCCCGAGATGGTCCAAGCGCTCGATCGGGTGATCCGCGCCGGCTACCGCACGGCATGTCTCACCAACAACGTGGTCGGCGGTGAGCAGCGCATGGATGTCGGAGACGTGATGGTGATGTTCGATCACGTCGTCGAGTCGAGCAAGGTCGGTTGCCGCAAACCCGAACCACGTTTCTACGAGATCGCCTGCGAACTCGTCGGGGTCGACCCGAGCGAGTGCGTCTTCCTCGACGACCTGGGCATCAACCTCAAACCGGCCAAGGCGATGGGCATGACCACCATCAAGGTCGGCGCGGCGGAGCCGGCGATCGCCGAGTTGGAGACGCGTGCTCGGCATCAGCCTGCGCTGAATCCGCCTCAGAGGTTGCGGAACGTGCGCTCGAGCAGGTCGGCGAGCTCCTGGTCGTGGATGGCCTTCGAGCCGGTCGCTGGGCTGCCGGACTCGACGCGGGCCACGTGGCGAAGGTCGTAGCCCTGCTCTTTGACTCGCCACGTGTTCGCCTCGATGAACCGCCAGGCCCCCATGTTCTCGGGCTCCTCCTGCAACCAGCGGAGCTCGCGGGCGTTCGGGTACTTCTGCAGGATCTGCTGCATCTGTTCGATGGGGAGCGGATACAGCTGCTCGATCCGAACGATCGCGGCGGGCGCACCTCGACGATCGCGTTCGTCGATTGCGTCCCATGCCACCTTGCCGGAGCAGAAGACGATGCGAGTGACGGCATTGGCATCGATGTCGCCCGGGTCGTCGAGCACTTCCTCGAACGAGCCCTGCGTGAGCGCATCGATCGGTGAACGTGTCTGCTTCATGCGCAGCCCCTGCTTGGGGGTGAACACGATCAGCGGCGTGCGGCGCTCGCTGTGCACCTGTCGACGCAGCAGGTGGAAGTAGTTCGCTGCGGTGGTCGCGTTCACGATCTGCATGTTGTCTTCAGCAGCGAGTGTCATGAACCGCTCGATGCGTGCCGAGCTGTGCTCGGGTCCTTGACCTTCGTAGCCGTGCGGCAGCAGCAGGACGACGCTGTTGCGTTGACCCCACTTGTCTTCTGCAGCCACGATGTACTGGTCGATCACGATCTGGGCGCCGTTGATGAAGTCGCCGAACTGGGCCTCCCACATGACGAGTGCGTTCGGGTTGGCATGGCTGTAGCCGTACTCGAAGCCGAGCGCGGCGTACTCGGACAGCAACGAGTCGAACACCCAGAAACGGGTGTCGGGTTCGAGCGCGTCGAGCGGCGTCCACGAGTCGCCGGTGTCGAAATCGATCAGCGAGGCGTGACGCTGACTGAACGTGCCGCGACGTGAGTCCTGTCCGGCGAGCCGGACCGGATGCCCTTCGATCGTCAGCGAACCGATCGCCAGGGCTTCGGCTGTGGCCCAGTCGACCTCGCCGTCCTCGTAGAGCTTGGTGCGAACATCGAACTGGCGGCCGAGTTTCGGATGGACCGTGAAGTCGTCCGGGTAGTCGGTGAGCTCGTCGAAGATTCGATCGAGCACCGGTCGTTCGACGCCGGTGGGAATGTGCGGCAGCACGCCGAGCGGGCGCGGCGGCCTCGGCACCGGGAACGATGCCGGCGCCTGCGAGCGCGTCTCGTCGAGCGCAACCTGCAACTTGTCGTGGAAGTCGCTCAGGGCCACCTCGGCCTCGTCGACCGTGATGTCGCCGCGACGCACGAGCGACTCGACGTACAGCTTGCGAACGCTGCGACGTTCGGAGATCGCCTTGTACATCAGTGGCTGGGTGTAGCTCGGGTCGTCACCTTCGTTGTGACCGTGGCGGCGGTAGCACACCATGTCGATCACGACGTCCTTGTGGAATTTCTGGCGGTAGTCCCACGCCAATTGCGCGACACGAACGCATGCCTCGGGGTCGTCGCCGTTGACATGGAAGATCGGTGCCTGGATCGTCTTGGCCACGTCGGAGCAGTACAGCGACGATCGTGCGTACTGCGGCGAGGTGGTGAAGCCGATCTGGTTGTTGATGATCAGGTGGATCGTGCCACCGATGCGGTAGCCGCCGATGTCGCTCATCGCCAGCGACTCAGCGACGATTCCCTGCCCGGCGAAGGCGGCGTCACCGTGGATCAGCACCGGCAGCACGCTGAATGCGCCGGGCGGGTCGATCTGGTCCTGCTGGGCGCGAACGATGCCCATCACGATCGGGCCGACGGTCTCGAGGTGGCTCGGGTTCGCTGCGAGTTCCACCGAGACGTCGGCGCCGGACGGGCTGACGTACTTGCCCTTCATGCCGAGGTGGTACTTCACGTCGCCGGAGCCCTGCACGGACGACGGGTCGATGTGCCCCTCGAACTCGGAGAAGATCGCCTCGTAGCTCTTGCCCATGATGTTCGACAGCACGTTGAGGCGACCGCGGTGCGCCATGCCGAGCACTGCGCCGTCGAAGTCAGCGTCGGCCGCGTTGGAGAGCACCGCATCGAGGATCGGGATCGCCGACTCGGCCCCCTCGATACCGAACCGCTTCGTGCCGACGTACTTGGTGGCGAGGAACTTCTCGAAGCTCTCCGCTGCGTTCAGCCGCTCGAGAATCCGATGCTTGCGCTCCTTGGGAACCGGCGGCTGAGGCCGCTCGAAGCGCTCCTGGATCCACTGCTGCTCGTCGGTGTCCTGGATGTGCATGTATTCGACGCCGATGGTGCGCGAGTACGCATCGCGCAGCACGCCGAGCAGATCGCCGAGGCGCATCTTGTCGACGCCGCCCACACCGTCGGTGAGGAACTCGCGGTCGAGGTCCCAGATGGTGAGGCCGTAGGTGGCCGGGTCGAGTTCGCGCGGGGTGAGCGGCTCTTTCCAGCGCAGCGGGTCGAGGTCGGCGATCAGATGGCCACGAACCCGGTGGACACGGATCAGCTTGGCGACCGCCATCTGCTTGGCGAGCATCGCCTCTTCGCGATCGATGGCGAAGGTGTCGGGACGCCACTTGACCGCCTCGTACGGCATGTCGAGCGCCGCGAAGACGTCTTCGTAGAAGTCGTGCTCGCCGAGCAGGAGTTCGTGGACCCGCTTGAGGAACAGCCCGGACTCGGCACCCTGGATGATGCGGTGGTCGTACGTGCTGGTGATGGTGACCACCTTGCTGACGCCGAGCGAACTCAGGTTGCGGCGGTCGGAGCCCTCGAACTCGGCCGGGTAGTCGATGCTGCCGACGCCGACGATGACCGCTTGGCCGGGCATCAGTCGCGGTACCGATTGCACGGTGCCGATGCCACCGGGGTTGGTGAGGCTGATGTTGGCGCCCTGGAAGTCGTCGACGGTCAGCTTGTTCGAGTTGACCTTGCGGATGACTTCTTCGTAGGCCGCGAGGAAGCCGTTGAAGTCGAGCGTGTCGCAGTCGCGGATGACCGGCACGAGCAGCGTGCGGGTGCCGTCGGGCTTCTCTTTGTCGACGGCGAGACTCATGTTGACGTGCGGGTTCTCCACGAGGCGTGGCTTGCCGTCGTCGCCCAGCACGTAGGTGTTCTTCATCGCCGGGACCGCGTCGGCGATCGCGCGGACGATCGCCCAGCCGATCAGGTGGGTGAAGCTGATCTTCGTTTGGCCCGAGCGCGACCGGAACCCGTTGATGACCTTGCGGTTGACCTCGAGCAGCTTGGCCGGCACGTTGCGGAAGCTGGTGGCGGTGGGAACGGTGAGGCTGGCCTCCATGTTGCGAGCAATGGCCGCACCGGCGCCACGGATCGGCTTGCCCGGCTCCTCGGCTGGTTCGGCCGGCGGTGCTGTGGGGGCCGCTGCAGGAGCCGCGGCGGCAGGTGCGCTCGGAGCAGCAGGCGGTGGTGGCGAACTGGCAGGCGGAGCCGGGGCGGCAGGCGCCGCCGGTGCATCGGTGACGGCACCGTTGGCGTGGGCGTCGTCGCCGGGCGCACGGTGCGCCTGTGCGACCGCCTGCACCGCTGGTGACGTCGCAGCAGCGGCAGCGACACTGGGCGCTTGGGAGTGGTAATCGGCGAAGAACTCCTGCCACGACTCGCTCACCGACGCTGGATCGCCCACGAACTGCTCGTACATCTCCTCGACGAGCCACGAGTTCGCCCCGAACCCCGACCCCTGACCATCTGGTGCTGCCACGGGCGTCATGGTACCGGTCGGGCGCGACCCGAGGCCGGCCAATGGTGCGACTTGCACAAACTGATCCCCACACAATCTTGACCAACCCTTGACGCCCACACCTTGACCACGCAGGGTGTTGCAGCGCTACGTTCGGTGACCAGTTGTTGCACCCCGGGCCAGACCCGCGATGTGACCCATCGACAGACCGCGACAAAGGGGATCCCCATGGAAATGGCACGACTGAGCACCGGCAAAATGCTGTCGGGCAACGACATCGACGCCAACGCCAACCGAGAGCGCACCCGCCAGAAGCGGCTGCGGAAGTGGCTTCTCATCCTCGGCGTCGTGCTCGGCTACCTCGTGTGGCGTCTGGTCAACGACAACCAGATCCGTTTCGGCATTCCCGGCTGGCTGATGGGCAACCCCGAGATCATCATCGCGCTCGGCCTGATCCTGATCCTCGGCACGGTGATCTTCATCCCGTTCCTGACCGCCGGGAAGTCGCCGCACACACTGCTGCGTGCATCCGACTCGAACGTGCGTCTCGACGACGTGGTCGGCGCCGATCAGACCAAGCGCGAAGCGATCGACTCGATGAACCTGTTCCTGGCGTCGGAGACCTTCCAGCGCGAGATGGGCGGCAATGCCCGCAAGGGCGTGCTGTTCGAGGGGCCTCCCGGTACCGGCAAGACCTACCTGGCCAAGGCAATGGCCGCCGAGGCTGGCGTGCCGTTCCTGTTCGTGTCGGCCAGCGAGTTCCAGTCGATGTACTACGGCCAGACCAACAAGAAGATCCGTTCGTTCTTCAAGGCGCTGCGCAAGGCCGCCCGTGACGAAGGCGGAGCGATCGGGTACATCGAAGAGTTCGATGCCATCGGCGGCGCCCGCAGCGGAATGAACACCGGCTCGCAGCGTGAGGGCATCGTCGGAGTGGTCAACGAGCTGCTCGTGCAGATGCAGAGCTTCGACCTACCGACCGGCCGGCAGAAGTTCAAGACCTGGTGGATCGACTGGTTCAACGGTTTCCTGCCCGCCGAGACGTCGCCGCCCGCGTCCGAAGCGCACCGAGGCGAACATCTTGATCGTGGCCGCCACCAACCGTGCCGCAGACCTCGACCCGGCGTTGCTGCGCCCCGGGCGCTTCGATCGTGTCATCGGCTTCAACCTGCCGCCACGGGCGGACCGTCTTGCGATCGCCGAGTACTACCTGGACAAGAAGAACCACGAAGAGCCCGTGACCGCTGCGCTCATTGCAGACCTGTCTGCCGGTTACACACCGGTCAAGATCGAGAAGCTGCTCGACGAGGCGCTGATCATCGCCCTGCGCTCGAGTCGCACGTCGATGACGGTCACCGACGTGCTGCAGGCGCAACTGGTCACCGAAGTCGGCGTCGCACACGAGATGGGCTATCACCCCGACGAGCGTCGACGAATCGCCATCCACGAGGCGGGTCACGCCCTCACCGCCGTACTCACCCGGCGCGACGTCAAGATGGCCTCGATCCTGCGCCGCTCGGCTGCGCTCGGTCTGGTCGCCCACGGCGACGTCGAGGAACGGTTCCTGAAGACCCCGAGCGACGCACGCGACCTGATTTGTGTCGCCCTCGCCGGCCGCGCTGCGGAACTGCAGGAGTACGGCGAAGCGTCGAGCGGCATCTCGTCGGACCTTGCGGTTGCCACCAATCTGGCGTCACAGCTCGTCGGCCAGCTCGGCAACGGCCACGGCCTGTTGAGCCTCGACGCAGCCGGTATGCCCACGGCCGGCAATCTCGTCGCCAAGGTGCTGTCGGACGAGCCGAGCCGCCAGGCCGCCGAGGCGTTCATGGTCGAGGGCGCCGACCGCGCCGCGCTGATGACGTCGAAGTACCGAGAGGCACTGCTGCGGATCGCCGACGGTCTGTGCGAGAGCGACGAACTGGAGGGCGAGCAGATCAAGGCGATCGTCGCCGAGTACGCGGACGTCAGCGAGCGCCGCGGCCCCGTCCGTATCGCTCCGCTTCCCACCGCCTGAGGTCAGAATCCATCGAGTACGGCCGTGATGGCCGTCAGATTCGTTCGAGGACCTCGCCGTCGAACAGCGGGGTGATGCCTTCGGCGACCACGTCGGCGCGCATCTCGCCGTGAGTCGGCGCGGACAGATCGCCGCTCGCAGCGCCGATGATCGGCGCAAGGAGCCGGGCATCACTCGTGCTGTTGAGGAACATCTGCTGATGGGCGAGCACGAACCGAACGGCGCGACCGATCGCTGCTGGATCGGTCAGCGGGTCGTACCAACTGAAGTGAGCGGTCGACCCGTCACTCCAGCGGCCCCGAGCGATCGACTTGATCGTCTGCACGGCAACTCGACGCTCGGCGCACACGCTGAGCAGCTCCTCGACGTCGGCTCGGTAGGCGGGGTTGTCGAGCAGGATGAAGTTCACCGGGAGCAACACCGATGCGAAGTCGAACCGCTCGAGACTGCGCAGGTGCATCCCCGCGATTCGTAGGCCATGACCGGTCACACCAATGTGTGAAACGAGCCCTTCGTCTCGCGCTGCGACGAGTGCCTCGACCGCACCACCTGGAGCGAAGACGGTGTCGAACTCGTCGTCCTCGACCAAGTTGTGGAGCTGGATCAGATCGACATGGTCGACGGCCATGCGCTCCAGTGACCGTTCGAGTTCGGCCCGGGCCGCATCGCCATGTCGCTCGCCGGTCTTGGTGGCGAGGAACACCTCGCTGCGATGCGCTGCGAGCCAGGGACGCAAGCGTTCTTCGGATGCGCCGTAGCCGGCGGCGGTGTCGATGTGATTGACACCCCACTGCTGGATTCGTTCCAACGTGACGTCGGCACGCTCCTGGCTCATCGCTCCGAGCGCCGCCGCCCCGAAGATCACCCGAGTCGACTGGTGACCGGTGGAACCGAAGGGGGCACACGGAAGCGCTGACATACGCGAACGGTAGCCCAGTGCTCGAACCACTCGCCCACGTGAGCAGATCCATGTGCCCTGGGGTGGACTCAGGGAGTCGATGAAAGCGGTTGCAGCCCGGTTCCGCGACACTGCTCCGGTGTCTTCATCGACCGTTTCGTTGAGCGACCACGCGCACACGGCCTCTGGCTGGGAGGTGGTCGACACCGCTCCGACACCCGATCGGGGCGTCGAGACCGGTTCATGCTTTCTGGTCGGCAACGGCTATCTCGGCTACCGCGGCACCCGGCCCGAGCAGCGGGCGACCGACTTCGCCGGCTGCGTGCTCACCGACACCTACGACATGGCCGACGGCGTCTGGCGCGAACTCTGCACGGTTCCCAACGGGCTCTTCGTCGAGATCGAACTCGACGGCGCAACGCTCGACTTCGCTCCAGATCGAGACGCACACGTCGAGTTGAACATGGAGACCGGCGAGGTCACCCACGCTTGGTTCGGCCGCACCGACTCGGGTCGAACGGCGCTCGTGTCGATGCGCCGATTCGCGAGCTTGGCCGAGCTGCACGTGGTGGCACAGCAGGTCGTGGTGATTCCCGACCAGGCCTGCGAGGTCAGCGTGAGCGCCGGGATCGACGTTGCCGTGTGGAGTCTGAACGGCGACCACTTCGCGTCGGTCTCGACCGCCATCGAACACGACGTCGCGACCAGCCGGTGCGTCACCGGTGAGCGAGGTGTCGAGATCGCCGTCGCCTCGATCGTCGATGTCGACGGACTCCCGACGGCACCCGGACCGACCGCTCCCTCACGAGGCGAGCGAGGAATCGCCGCTCGGCGTTGGTCGGGCCACGTCGATGCAGGAGCCACCGTGATCATCCACTCGACGATGGCAGTGGCGAGCACGAACGACGACGATGTCGACGCAGATCCACTCGTCGTGGCTGTCGATGCCGCCCGCGACGTGAGCGCAGACGGCTACCGGGCAGCGCTCGGCGCCTCTGCGGCTCGATGGGCCTCGTTCTGGTCGAGCGCCGACGTGCGCATCGGGGGCGACCTCGCCGCACAAGCGGCGCTGCGCTTCTCGATCTACCACAACCGCATCGCACTGCCCGCGCACAGCGACCGACTCCCCGTCGGCGCCAGGGGCCTCTCGTGTCAGGCGTATCAGGGTGCAGCGTTCTGGGACCAGGAGATGTTCAACCTGCCCGCGGTGCTGTTCGTCGCTCCCGACATCGCCCGGCGCCTTCTCGTCTATCGCTGGCGGACACTCGACGGCGCCCGCCGCAAGGCGCGTCGGCTCGGCTACGAGGGTGCGTTCTATGCGTGGGTCAGCGGCGACACCGGCGACGAGTTGTGCCCCGACTTCTTCTTCGTCGACGTCCTGACGGGGCGGCCGATCCGCAACCACTTCAACGTGTGGCAGATCCACATCAGCCCCGACATCGCCCATGCGGTGTGGAGCTACTGGGAGGCAACCGGCGACCTCGACTTCCTCGTCGAGCATGGCGCCGAGATCCTCTTCGAGGTCGCCCGGTTCCTGCGTTCTCGGGCACGATGGGACGAGGTTCGTGAGCGTTACGAACTGATCCGCCTGCTCGGCCCGGACGAGTGGCACGAGAACGTCGACAACAACGCGTACACCGTCCGGCTCGCTCGGCTTGCGCTACGACACGCTGGTGCGGTGAACGAGTTGCTCTCCCGAGATCGTCCGGGTCGACTGGCCGAACTGCGCCGCGAGATCGGCATCAGTGCTGGCGAGATCGCTGCGTGGGCCAATCTCGAGTCGCTGCTGACCGAACCCGGCCCGGACGCCGAGACCGGGCTGATCGCCCCGTTCGACGGGTTCTTCGAACTCGAGGACTGTCGGCCCGACGACCTGCGCGGGCGGCTGCTCGACCCGAGTGAGTACTGGGGCTGGCCGAACGGGGTTGCGGTGCACACGCAGGTGTCGAAGCAGCCCGACATCGTCCAGATGTTCGCCGTCGACCCATCCTTCGACCTCGATGTGCAACACGCCAACTACGACTACTTCGAACCGCGATGCTCGCACGGATCGTCGCTGAGCCATTCGGTACATGCCACCGTCGCGACCCGACTCAGTCGGTTCGGTCCGCACTACCTCGACCAGGCCTACGAGTACTTCATGGACACCGCTGCACTCGATCTGCGCACCAGCGCGCACTCGGTGGTGGGTGGAACCTTCATCGGCGGGATGCACACCGCCGCCAACGCCGGCGCCTACCAGACCGCCGTGTTCGGCTTCGGCGGGTTCTCGTTCGCTGATGGTGTTGCGCGCATTGCTCCAGCGTTGCCGCCAGCATGGAGCTCGCTCGACTACACAGCGATCGTGCGCGGCCAGCGACTCGATGTGCGAGCAACGCCCACGGCCGTCACCGTGCGCGCCGATGTCAGCAACACCGAAGCAGTCCAGGTCGACCTGGGCGGCGAGCACGGCGTGCGACTGCTCGGCCCCGGCGACCAACTGGAAGGCTGACCTGGTGCCGACGACACAACACGCCGACGCTGCGACCATCGAGGCGTTCCGACGCGACGGTGTCGTGATGCTTCGAGGAGCGGTCGCTCCGGCCTGGCTCGATCTGCTGGCTGAAGGCGTCGAGTACAACCGGACACATCCGAGCGCCTGGTCGCATTGGTACACCGACCCGAACCAGGCCGTGGGGTTCTGGAGCGACTACGTCACCTGGCCCGAGGTCGAGGCCTACCGCAGGGTCGCGTTCGACAGCGGCCTCGCACCGATCGCCGGCGAACTCATGAGGTCGGAAACGGTGCGGTTCTTCCACGAACACGTGCTGGTGAAGGAGCCCGGAGCGACCGAGCCCACGCCGTGGCATCACGACGATCCGTACTACGGCATCGACGGCATGCAGAACGTGAGCATGTGGATTGCACTCGACGCGGTTCCGGCCCTGTCGGGGCTGCAGTTCGTTGCCGGCTCCCATCTGTGGGGTCGTCGTTTCGTCCCACGCAAGTTCATCGACCAATCGCCCTACGGGGTCGCCGACGAACGTTTCGAACTGCTGCCCGACAACGACGAGTTGATCGGCGATCACGAGGTGCTCTCGTGGGACATCGAGCCGGGCGATGTGCTGGCGTTCCACTACCGGACGTTGCACAGCGCGCCGGGGAATCTTCTCGCGACACGTCGACGTGCAGTGAGCCTGCGTTGGCTCGGCGACGACGCCCGGTTCGGCGTCCGTCCATGGGAGACCTCGCCGCCGTACGAGCCCAAGGGTCTGGTTGCGGGCGGCACACTCGACGGCGACCCACGATTCCCGCTCGTCATCGCCTGACCGAAGCAACCGTTGGCGGGCTCGATGCCGTTTCGACCGCGGCCGATCGCCAAGATGTCGTGATGACGACTCCCCTGCCTGCCGCCTTCGACAACCGCGTGAGCCGCCACCTCGGCGTCGACATCCCGATCGTCCAGGCGCCGATGGGATGGATCGCCCGTTCCCAGCTCGCCTCGGCCGTGTCGCAGGCGGGCGCCTGCGGAATCATCGAGACCTCGTCGGGCGAACTCGATGCGGTCAAGGACGAGATCCGCAAGATGCGTGACCTGACCGACCGGCCCTTCGGCGTCAACATCGCTCAGGCATTCGTCCGCGACCCGGCGATCGCCGAGTTCGTGATCGAGCAGGGCGTGAAGTTCGTGACCACCTCCGCTGGCTCGCCCACCAAGTACACCGGCGTCCTGAAGGAGGCTGGGCTCACCGTGTACCACGTCGTTCCGACCCTCGCCGCGGCGCTCAAAGCCGTCGACGCCGGCGTGGACGGGCTCGTGGTGGAAGGTGGCGAGGGTGGCGGATTCAAGAGTCCCACCCCGGTGTCGACGATGGTGCTGCTGCCGCTCGTACGTTCGAAGGTCGACGTACCGATCATCGCCGCCGGTGGCATCACCGACGGCGCCACGATGGCTGCCGCGTTCGCGCTCGGCGCCGAGGGCGTGCAGATGGGCACCCGAATGGTGTCGGCTGCGGAGTCGCCGGTGCATCACAACTGGAAGCAGGCGATCATCGATGCCGCCGAGACCGACACGCTGTTCCTCAACCAGCGCCACTCCCCTGCGCTCCGGGCGCTGCGTACCGACCGCACCGAGGCGCTGGTGAATGCCGAGCACAACGTGTTCGGTGACTTCGGCAACGCAATCGACCTCTACTTCGGTGGCGACATGAACGCTGCGATCGCGCTGTCTGGGCAGGTCGCAGGCCGCATCGAGTCGGTCGAGTCGGTTGCGAAGATCATCGAGGACACGATCGCCGAGTTCGCCGCCACGGTTGCCCGCCTCGCCGGCTGACGATCACGCCAGGGCCCAGACCCCTGGCGTGCTCAGACTTCGCTGGACACGCTGTCGACGACCACCTCGGTGAAGGTTGCTGCGTCCAGCAGTTGGGACCTGCTCGCCACGCCCGGCTCGGCCCGAACGCCGACGGCGGCGAGCAGCATGTCGGCGAAGTCGGGCGCCCGCTCGGCGGCCCAACGGCCGGCGGCCGACTTCGAGGCCACGTCGCCGGTTTCCCAGGTGTAGAGCATTCGGGCCACCCCGAGCGCCACCCATTCGAGCACTTCGCTGCCGTACTCGGTCTCGTCGCTCGCCTCGAGCCCAGCTGCGAGGCGCTCTCCCACACCGCGCCAGTAGGTCTGGAGGTTCTCGCGAACGAACAACCGACGTTCGGCGTCGTCGATGAACACGCCGATCCGATCCGCTCGCTCGCCGCGCATGGTGATCCCCCGAGCAGCGAGCGTGTACCAGGTGACCGGGTTGATCTCGAACGATTCGCCATCGACGTGATACTCACCGTCGAGTACCCACGGTCGATGCAGCGCCATCGGGGGCACAACCAGGTCCCCCCAGGCGACGTATGGCCCGTCGATCGGGATGTCGGAGTCGAGCGCAGCGTGCGCTGCTGCGAGTTCATCGAACAGGTCGGGCTCGGACGGATCGGCCACCACAGCGATCACGTCGATGTCACTGTGCGGCGTCCAGTCGTCGAGGGCCACCGAGCCGACGAGATACAGACCCTCGATCGCACCCGGCGCGACCTCGTCGTGCACGCGCAGCCACTCGAGCGCCGCTGACGCGACTGGCGCGGGAAGCTCGACGGGTTCCACGGGACGCACGGTAGCGGTCGCTCCTACATTGGATGCATGGCTCTCGACGACGAACTGACCAACAGGATCACCTGGAAGATTCCGAATGCACTGGCGCTGGTCGGTTCGGCGCATGCCGGCGAACGCAACGCGATGACCACGAGTTGGATCACCCAGCTGTCGATGGAGCCAGTGCTGATCGGCATCGGAGTCGACAACTCGGCGGTCACCCATCGGTTGGTCTCGGCGAGCGGCGCCTTCACCGTCAACCTGTGGGACAGCGAGAACACCCGTCCGTTCGTCAAGTTCTCGAAGCCGGCGGTCGACGACGGCGAGACCTTGAACGGCTGGGCGGTCAGCGCTGCGACCACCGGGGCGCCCGTGTTCGCCGATGCGATCGCCTGGATGGACTGCGAGGTGCGCCACACGCTCGACCTCGGCACGCACACCTTGTTCGTCGGCGAGATGGTCGACGGTGCGATTCGCGACGACGAGGCACGATCCGCTGCGATGAGCGACACCCGCATGAAGTACGGCGGGGTCAAACGCCACTGACCCGCTCGATCACGCCAGGGGTCAGACCCCAGGCGTGATCGAGCCACCGGTAGCCTCGGGGCCACCATGGCGCACGAATTCATCTACCAGGCCTACAAGCTCGCTCGGCACTACCCGCCCGACAAGACGGTGCTCGAGAACATCTCGCTGTCGTTCTACCCGGGCGCCAAGATCGGCGTGCTCGGCTCGAACGGCGCCGGCAAGTCGTCGCTGTTGAAGATCATGGCCGGCCTCGACGATGGCTATTCGGGTGAGGCCCGCCTCACCGCCGGGTTCAGCGTCGGCTACCTGGCCCAGGAACCGCAGCTCGATCCTGCGAAGAATGTGCGCGGCAACGTGATGGACGGCGTGGCCGAGGTGCAGGGCATCATCGATCGCTACAACGAGGTCATGGCCAAGTGGGCCGACCCCGACGCCGACTACGACAAGATCGGCAAGGAGCAGGCCCAGCTCGAAGACAAGATCGCAGCGACCGACGCCTGGAGCCTCGACCGCAACGTCGAAATCGCGATGGACGCGCTGCGCTGCCCGCCCGACGACGCCGACGTGTCGGTGCTCTCCGGGGGTGAGCGCCGCCGCGTGGCGCTGTGCCGCCTGCTGCTCTCGCGCCCCGATCTGCTGTTGCTCGACGAACCGACCAACCACCTCGACGCCGAGTCGGTCGACTGGTTGGAGCGATTCCTCGCCGACTACACCGGCACCGTCGTGGCGATCACCCACGACCGGTACTTCCTCGACAACGTGGCGAAATGGATCCTCGAACTCCACGCCGGCAAGGGCCTGCCGTTCGAGGGGAACTACTCGAGCTGGTTGGAGCAGAAGCAGGATCGCCTCGAACGCGAAGAGCGCAGCAACGAGGCCCGCAAGCGCACGTTGGCTCGCGAACTCGAATGGGTGCGAATGGGCCAGAAGGCTCGCCAGTCGAAGGGCAAGGCCCGTCTCGCCGCCTACGAAAAGCTCTACAACGAGAACAAGGCCAACGAGCCCGGCCAGTCGGCGCTCGAAATCGCGATCCCGTCGGGGCGTCGCCTCGGCGACCAGGTGATCGAGGTCGAGCACCTCTCGAAGGGCTTCGGCGATCGGCTGCTCATCGAAGACCTGTCGTTCACGTTGCCGCCTGCTGGCATCGTCGGCATCATCGGCGCGAACGGCGCCGGCAAGTCGACGCTGTTCAAGATGCTGGCCGGACGCGAAGAGCCCGACTCGGGATCGATCAAGATCGGCGACACCGTCGATCTGAGCTACGTCGACCAGGACCGCGACGACCTCGATCCCGATGCCACGGTGTTCGAGGAGATCACCGGTGGCGCCGAAGTGCTGGAGGTCGGCGGCCGGGAGATCCACGGTCGCGCCTACGTGTCGAGCTTCAACTTCAAGGGCACCGACCACGGCAAGCGGGTCGGCGATCTGTCGGGCGGCGAGCGCAACCGGGTGCACCTCGCGAAGCTGTTGAAGTCGGGCGGCAACGTGTTGCTGCTCGACGAGCCGACCAACGACCTCGACATGGACACCCTCCGTGCGCTCGAAGCCGGCCTCGAATCGTTCCCGGGGTGCGCCGTGATCATCTCGCACGATCGCTGGTTCCTCGACCGTGTCGCCACCCACGTGCTGGCGTTCGAGGGCGACAGCCAGGTGCGCTGGTTCGAAGGCAACTTCTCCGAATACGAAGAGCGTCGCAAGAAGGAACTCGGCGCCAGCGCCGACCAACCTCACCGCATCAAGTACAAGAAGCTCGCCTGATGCCCCCAACGGAGACCGACGGTCAGCTCGCCACACGCTTGGCGACGCAGACCGGGCATCTCCTGGTGGAACTCAGAGCGAAGCTGTTCGCACAGGGCGCCTCGACCTGGGACGTCAAAGACGCTGGAGACGCGGCAGCGCAGCGCTTTCTTGCTCACGAGTTTCGCGACCCATCGCCCCGACGACGCTGTGCTGTCGGAGGAAGGGCGCGAGGACCCCCGCCGTTTCGGCGCCGACCGAGTCTGGATCGTGGATCCGCTCGACGGCACCCGCGAGTTCAGCGAGCCCGGCCGCATCGACTGGGCCGTGCACATCGCATTGTGGGAGGGCGGCCGTTTCGGTGCTGCCGCCGTCAGCCTTCCCGTCCTCGAACGCACCTTCACCACCGACGACCCCACCCCGATGCCGCCGTTCGATCGCGAGCGCCCGATCCTGGTGACCTCGCGGAACCGAGCGCCGTACGCCGCGGTGCTCGTCGCCGAAGGCCTCGACTGCGATGCCGTGCGGCTCGGCTCGGCCGGCGCCAAGGCGATGTCGGTGGTGATGGGCGAGACCGACATCTACGTCCATGACGGCGGCATGTACCAGTGGGATTCCGCCGCCCCCGCTGGAGTGGCGCTGGCATCGGGCTTCCACGTGAGCCGCCTCGACGGGTCGCCGATCGTCTACAACGATCGCGACCCGTGGCTCCCCGACTTCATCGTGTGCCGCCCCGAACTGGCCGAGGCAGTCCTGAAGGCGATGTGGGGTTGAGCGGGCAACCGGCGAGCGGCGAGCTGTCAGCGATTCGCTGGGAGGTCGACGATCGGGTGGCCACCGTGTGGTTGCATCGACCGCACCGTCACAACGCGTGGACCGGCACGATGCACACCGAGTACCGCCAGGTGATGGCCGACCTGGAGCACCGCGAACGGGCTTCGGGCGGTGGTCGTCACCGGTACGCCACCCGCGTTCTGCGTCGGCGGCGACTCGAAGGCGCTCGAAGGTCACGGTGAACGTGGCGGCTACGACAGCGGACTCCCCGCCGAGCCGGCTCGGCCGGGAACCGGACCCGACGTCGACGACCGACTCGACGCCGACTTCGTCTGGCAACTCGCCTATCGACTGCCGATCATCGCCGCCGTCAACGGCGCATGCGCGGGCGTCGGCCTCGCGCTCGCCCTGTGGTGCGACCTTCGATTCGCCGCCGGCGACGCGAAGCTCACCACGGCGGCAGCCAAGCTCGGACTCCCGGCCGAGTACGGGATGAGCTGGATCCTCCCCCGTCTGGTCGGGGCGACTCGCGCCAATGACCTGCTGCTGTCCAGCCGCGTCGTCACCGGCTCAGCAGACCGCCGAATGGGGCCTGTGGAACGGCGTCGAAGCCGATGGCGAGGCAACGCTCGCCGCTGCGCAGGCCTACGCCCGACTCCTCGTCTCGTCGACCGGCCCCACCGCCGTCTCAACCGCAAAGCGACAACTCACCGCCGATCTCCTCCGCCACGACCCGGCCGCATCGATCGCCGATTCGCTGCGGCTGCTCGATCGGGCGATGGGTACCGCCGAGTATCGCGAAGGCGTCCGAGCCCTCACCGAGAAGCGGCCCCCCACTTCTGACTCGATGAGTCAAACCACCAGATCTGCGTGGTTCGCTCATCGCCCGGCGGGTGAGTGCGGTCGGCGACGGTCAACGGATGAAGCTGGCGGCATCGAGGTCGAGCGCAGCGGCGAACGAGCGGGCTGCCATGTCGGTGACCAGCTCCATCCCCCGTTCGTTCGATGGGTCGAGCCCACCGCCGCCGACCACGCCGTAGACCGTCATGTTCCCACTACACCACCGATAGTCGTGCCACGCCTGCTCGGCGCTGTACCCGTCGGGGGCTGCACCGAGCGTCGAGCAGAGTGCGTCGTACCACGTGTCGACCAGCTCACGGTCGTGGGCTCGCCGATCCTCGACGGTCATCGACTGCGTCGATCAGATAGCAGATGTCAGCGACGCCCCCGCTGCGATAGGCGATCTGCCAGTCGAGGATACCGACGTGCTCGCCCCCGGTCGACGGGTCGTCGAACATCAGATTGTCGGCGCGAAAGTCGCCGTGACACAACGTGATCGGCGTGGCCGTCGTAGACAGTCGGTGTACACCGCCTCCCAGGACAGACCGATTCGCTCGCCGAGCGCGACCGCCCCTCAGGAAGACCGTCGCCGAACAGCTCGACGAAGTGGTCCCAAACCCGGCGATACTCGCCGCCCGCCGTGATGATTCGCGGGTCGACAGCACGCGGCATCCAGCTCGAGCGTCTCGAGCTTCGGCGACCTCCACCATTCGGCGTGCACGAGCGCCAGCGCTTTCACCGCCTCGACGGCCCGCTCGAACGAGATACCGGCCACCTGGCTGACCATCGTTCGGCCGCCGAAGTCCTCGATCAGCAACACGAACTCGTCTGGCCTCGATGTCGATGTGGTTGTAGTAGCAGTGCGGCGTGCGCACCGGCAGCGACTCGCTGATCTCGGCGTAGAACCGCCCTTCACGTTCGTAGAAGCCGAAGTGATCACCGACGCCTCGGTTCTCGGGCAAATTCGACGGCACCTTCAAGATCACGCTCGACGGCGCCTCGTGCGCCGGTCCGGCGTATCGCAGCGTGAGCCGAGCGAGATTGCACATCAGTCCGACGCCTTCGCCGATGCGGTCGTGCTCGAGCTTCGGCGACCACGGATGAATCGGCGTCGATCACCGCCGTCGAGCGCAACGCCTGCGTGACCAACTCCGCCGACGCATCCTCCGTCACCACTGGCACGTTCCCCATTCGATCCCCCACTCGTGTCGACCCGGTGAGTCGATGCCCCCGCACCGCCGAGTGCGTCAAACGTACAGCCGGAGGATTGTGACAGTCAACGAGACAGGGGTCACGTGATGCTGCGGAGTTCATCGAGGATCTCGTCGGTGTGCTCGCCGAGCGCCGGTACCGGGCCGGCCGTCACGGCATGACCGTCGAAGTCGACCGGCGTGGCGACGGCGCGAAACGGCTCGTCGCCCTCGCGAGGCGACATCTCGACGAAGCCGGCCTGCGCCTGCGGATCGGCGATCACATCGACGATCGACTGCACCGGAGCCCACCACACATCGTGCTCGTCGAACCGTTCGGCCCACTCCTCGAGTGGACGGGTTGCGAACGCAGTGTCGAACTCGGCGATGAGATCGGCGGCGTTCTTCATCCGCCCGGTTGCATCGACGTAGCGGGAATCGTCGGCGAGGTCCGGCCGCTCCAACGCCGCCAGCACCTTCGGCCAGTGGCGATCGGCCTCCAGGCAGATCAACCAGAAGACCCGGTCGTCGGCCGATCGGTAGCTGTTGATCAGCGGCGCACGACTCTTCTCACGCGGCTTGGTCGATTCGCGACGGTCGAAGCGCAACTGGATCCCGAAGTCCCAGGCGATCGAGTACATCCCGGTGCGCAGCAGACTGGTCGAGACCAGGCCACCACGGCCGGTGCGCTCGCGCTCGAACAGCTTCGCCATCACGCCGGCGGCGAGCGTCATGCCGGTCTGATGGTCGCCCATCCCCGACCGCAACCCGGGTGGCATCTCGCCAGGTGGGACCATCGTGTGCGCCAGACCCGAGCGGGCCCAGAATGCACCGATGTCGTAGCCGGCGCGGTCTCGATCCTCGCCCTCGAGGCCGTAGCCGGAGATCGCCCCGTACACGAGCCGAGGGTGGCGCTCACACACACGGTCAGGTCCGAGTTCCAATCGTTCGAGCGCGCCGGGGCGCATGTTGGTGACCAACACATCAGCGGTCGTCAGCAGCCGGTCGAAGACGGCATGATCGTCGAAGTCGCGCAGATCGAGCACCATCGACCGCTTGCCACGGTTGTCGACCTCGAACGGTGGCACCGGCATCGAACCGTCGAGACCGACCGATCCGAACACCGCCCGCTGCGGATCACCGCCGGCCGGCTCGACCTTGATGACGTCGGCGCCCCAGTCGGCCATGATCCCACCGGCTGCCGGCCCCGCAACCCACACGCCGAGCTCGACCACCCGCACACCAGCCAGCGGACCAGTCCCGTGGGCCCCGACGGGAGAACTCGACGAGTCGTCCATCAGCCCAGTGCTTCGATGACCTCGGGCGGCGCCTGCACCAATTCGATCAGCACACCTTCGCCGCTGCGAGGGGCGTCGTCGTTGCCCTTCGGGTGAATGAAGCACACGTCGTAGCCCGCAGCCCCCTTGCGGATGCCGCCAGGGGTGAACCTCACGCCCTGCTCGGTGAGCCAGTCGACGCACGCTGCCAGGTCGTCGATCCACACGCCGATGTGGTTGAGCGTCGGCACGTGGACCTTGGGCGATCGTTCGGGATCGAGCGGCTGCATCAGGTCGATCTCGACTGCGTGCGGGCCGTCGCCGAGGCGCAGGATGTCCTCGTCGACGTTCTCCGACTCGCTGACGTAGTCACTCACCTTCTCGACACCGAGCAGCCCGGTCCACAGACCGGTGAGCGCCCCCTTGTCGAGACCACCGATGGCGATCTGTTGGAGGCCGAGCACGCGGAACGGACGATTGAAGTCATGACGCGATGTTGCCTCGCGGCGACGAATCTCCGAGAATCCGGCATCATGGTCAGGTGACAGGCGCCCCCACTGAGACCGAACGCCCATCGGACCTGGCGTGGGGTTCGTTCACCGATGAAGCCCCGTGGCAACTCGATCGTGACGACATCCGTTGGTCGCATCTGGCCGAACGCCTTCGCCGCCAAGCCCAGGCGGAGGTTCCCGGCCTCACCAAGCCCTCGAAGCTCCCTCCCGGGTCGCGAGTGCTCACCGTGGTCGCCCACCTCGGACGCGCCATTGCACCCTGGATGCTGAAGAAGCGTCGCAAGAAGTTCGACACGCCCGAGGAGAGCCAAGCGGAGGTGTCGAAGCGCCTTCGTCTCGCCGCAGAGGCGCTGGGCCCGACGTACATCAAGCTCGGCCAGATCATCTCGTCCGGCGAGGGCTTGTTCCCTGCCGAACTGGTGAGCGAGTTCAAGAGGTGCCGCGACCAGGTGCCGGCCGAGCCGTTCGAAGAAGTTCGCCTCACCGTCGAGCAGGACCTCGGTGCCCGCCTCGAGGACATGTTCTCGTGGTTCGACGAGACGCCGTTGGCTGCCGCATCGATCGCCCAGGTCCACGCCGCCACCCTCCACACCGGCGAAAGTGTCGTCGTCAAGGTGCAGCGCACCACGGTCGCCAGGTTGGTGCGCAAGGACCTGCGCGTGATGGCATGGCTCGCGCCCTACCTGGTTGGCCGAATCCCTGTGGCCGCACTCGCCAACCCTCCTGCGCTGGTCGAGTTGTTCGCCGAGACGATCGTCGAAGAACTCGACTTCCGCATGGAAGCCGCCAACATGCTCGACGTCGCATCGATGCTGCACGACCTCGACCAGCACCAGTACATCGTTCCGCGTCCGCACCCCCGCCTGGTCACCAAGCGGGTGCTGGTGATGGAGCGCGTGTACGGCTTCAACTTCGACGACGTGCACGGCATGCAGGGCGCCGGCATCGACACCGAAGAGGTCGTGCGCACGGCGATGGTCGCCTTCATGGAAGGCGCCATCGTCGAAGGCATCTTCCACGGCGACCTCCACGGCGGCAACCTCTTCGTGCTCGCAGACGGACGCACGGCACTCCTCGACTACGGCATCGTCGGCCGCCTCAGCGGCCCACGACGCAACGCGTTCCTGCGGTTGATGCTGGGCGCCACCACCAACGACGTACGCGGCCAGATGGCAGCACTGCGCGACCTCGGTGCGCTGCCGATGGACACCGACCTCGAAGCAGTCATCAAGGACCTCCGCCTCGAGGACGAGGTGATCGACCCGACCACCCTCACCGGCGAGGAGATGGTGCAGGAGGTCCAGCGCGTGGTCAAGGCGCTGCTCGGCTACGGCGCGAAGCTCCCCAAGGAGCTGATGCTGTACGTGAAGAACATGGTGTTCCTCGACGGTGCGATCGCTCGCCTGGCACCCGACCTCGATCTGCTCGCCGAGGTGGCCAACATCTCGATGCTGTTCGCCCAGAAGCACGGCGAACGCCTGGGGCGTGAACTCGGTGTCGATCCGAGCGCCGTCGAGTTCGACATGGACGGGGTGAAGGCATCGATGGGGTTGGACCCTTCGGTGAACCGGGCGACGTACCGCGAGCTCCAGGAGCGGCGCGAACTGATCCAGAAGCGCATGCGCGAGCACGTCGAGGCCGAGCGTCCGAAGCTCAACAGGTAGGGTCGCCGCCCGTGCGTTTGGTGATTGCCCGTTGCTCCGTCGACTACGCCGGTCGGCTCGACGCTCACCTCCCCGAGGCGAACCGGCTGATCATGGTGAAGGCCGACGGCTGCGTGGCCATTCACGCCGACGGCGGTGCCTACAAGCCGCTGAACTGGATGAATGCACCCAACACCTTGGTCGACAACGGCGACCACTGGGTGGTGACCAACCCGAAGCAGGAAACGCTGACGATCACCCTGCACGAGGTGATCAGCGACGTCGCAGCCGAACTGGGCGAGGACCCGGGCCTGCAGAAGGATGGCGTCGAAGCCCACCTGCAGGAGCTGTTGGCCGCGAGCCCGCACGCGATCGAGGAAGGCCTCACGCTGGTACGGCGGGAGTACCCGACAGCGATCGGGCCGATCGATCTGGTGTGTCGCGACGAGTCGAACACGGTGGTCGCCGTCGAAGTGAAACGTCGCGGCGACATCGACGGCGTCGAGCAGCTCGGGCGCTACATCGAACGGTTGCACCTCGACTCGTCGCTCGGGGCCGTGCGCGGCGTGTTCGTCGCGCAGTCGATCAAGCCGCAGGCGAAGGTGCTCGCCGAGGCCCGGGGATTTCGCTGGGTCGAGGTCGACTACGACACCCTGCGCGGCATGAAGCCCACCGACCTCCGCCTCTTCTGATCGATCACGCCTGGGGTCTGACCCCAGGCGTGATCGTCAGCCGCAGGTGGTGCCGGGGAGGATCGGCTTGGCGAGCACCTGGTAGGTGATGTCGCCGTCGGCGAAGAAGGTGAGCTGGTTGGCGCCGCCGAGCGTTTCGCCGACCTCGGTTGCCGGAACGATCACGCAGGTGGCGGCGTCCGCCAATCGGACGCTGATGCCCGAGGGCCAGTCGACCACGGTGGGCTCGATGCCGTCGGAGCCGTACACCGACAGGTCAGGGACGACGAGTGCTTCGATGCCGTACTCGGACGGCTCGAAGAGATCAGCGGCGGCCTCCGCGCCGGGCAGGGCAAGAGCGGTCAGTTGGTCGATGAAATCGAGCAGCGCCTGGCGCTCTGGTGACAGTGCGTCGCCGCCGCCGTCGAGCCCTCCACCGACGCCGAGAGCGTACGCCGAGTGGACGTAGGTGTCGCCGTTGACGTTGATGGTCACCTGAGCCGTGGAGGCATCGGCGATGTTCGTCGGCTCGTCGTAGTCGATGTCGGCGAACAGGCCGGCGTCATCGGCTGCCGCGAGTGCCTCCTGGATGCCCGCCTCGCCGAGCGTCCACACCTGCACCGCTGGAAGCAGCGGGCCCGGGTAGATCTCGATCTGGGCGCCCGGCGAGAAACTGCGCCCATCGCCCGAGATCAGCACATTCGGGGTCTGGCGAAAGGCGAACTCTCGGGGCATGAACCCGCCGACCTCGGCGTATTCGATGACCACGTCGTCGGCACCGGACGGGTGCTCGTAGCCATCTGTCACCGGAGGCAGCGAGTCGTCGGCGGCGGGCGAATCGGCGTCGCTACCGCAGGCCACCAGCCCGAGAGCCGCCACGAGCAGAGCAGGAACGATGAGCTTGTGCATGATCGTTGGACGTTCGCGCAGCCAGCACGGTTCCACACAACGTACGAGATTGTGTCAGACACATCTCGTACGTCGGCGAGCCGCTACGTTCGCGGACATGAGTCAAGAAGTTCGGGGCATCATCGCCCGCGCCAAGGGCCAACCCGTCACCATGGAGACCATCGTCATCCCCGACCCAGGTCCTGGCGAGGCGGTGGTGGTGATCCAGGCCTGCGGGGTGTGCCACACCGACCTGCACTATCGCGAGGGCGGCATCAACGACGAGTTCCCGTTCCTCCTCGGCCACGAAGCCGCCGGTGTCGTCGAGTCGGTCGGTGAGGGCGTCACCGACGTCGCCCCGGGCGACTACGTGATCCTCAACTGGCGGGCGGTGTGTGGCAACTGTCGAGCGTGCCGACGAGGCCAGCCGCAGTACTGCTTCGACACCCACAATGCCACCCAGAAGATGACGCTCGCCGACGGCACCGAGCTCTCGCCGGCGCTCGGCATCGGAGCCTTCTGTGACAAGACGCTCGTTGCAGCCGGCCAGTGCACCAAAGTCGACCCCGCCGCCTCGCCCGCCGCGGCTGGCCTGCTCGGCTGCGGTGTGATGGCCGGCATCGGCGCCACGTTGAACACCGCTGGCGTCACCCGAGGCCAATCCGTTGCCGTGTTCGGTTGCGGCGGCGTGGGCGATGCAGCCATCGCCGGAGCCCGCCTTGCCGGCGCTTCGACGATCATCGGTGTCGACATCGACGACCGCAAGCTCGAGTGGGCCACGGGCTTCGGCGCCACCCACGTGTGCAACTCCAAGGAGACCGATCCGGTCGAGTTCATCCGCTCGGTCACCAACGGCTACGGCGCCGACGTGTGCATCGAAGCGATCGGCCATCCCGAGGTGTACAAGCAGGCCTTCGAGGCGCGTGACCTCGCCGGCACCGTGGTACTGGTCGGCGTACCCAACCCCGAGATGACCCTCGAGCTGCCATTCATCGACGTGTTCGGACGTGGCGGATCGCTCAAGTCGTCGTGGTACGGCGATTGCCTGCCATCGCGCGACTTCCCGATGCTGATCGACCTGTACCTGCAGGGCCGCCTCGACCTCGACGGCTTCGTGTCGGAGACGATTGGCCTCGACGGCGTCGAGGAGGCGTTCCACAAGATGGAGCGCGGCGAAGTGCTCCGCAGCGTGGTGGTGTTCTAGGTGACGATCGAACTGGTCACCACCGACGGCATCTTCGCGCTCGACGGCGGCGAGTGGGAGGTCACGAACAACATCTGGATCCTCGGCGACGACCGCGAGGTGATCGTGTTCGACGCCGCCCACGACCACCAACCGATCGTCGACGCGATCAACGGGCGCCGGGTCGCCGGCATCGTGCTCACCCACGGGCACAACGACCACATCAACGCCGCTGTGCCGCTTCGCGATGCCGTCGACGCACCAATCCTCCTCCACGATGCCGACCGCATGCTCTGGGAGGTCGTCTGGCCGGGGGAATCGCCTGATCGGGCACTCGATCCGGGCGAACGGCTCCGGGTCGGCGGCCACGAGATCACGGTGCTGCACACGCCCGGCCACTCCCCCGGCTGCTGCAGTTTCCATGACGCCGGCGCCGATGCCGTGTTCAGCGGCGACACGTTGTTCTGCGGCGGGCCGGGCGCCACCGGACGAAGCTTCAGCGACGAGCCGACCATCCTGCGCTCGATCCGCGACACGCTGCTGGCCCTGCCCGATCACACCGTGGTCCACACCGGCCACGGCGATTCGACCACGATCGGCGCCGAGCGCGCCGGCGTACTGGCTCGCGCCACCGAGCTCGGCCTCTGAGTCCATGTCTTCACCGGTTCCTGTCACCGGTGTCGTCCAGCACTACGAGTGGGGCGACACGACCTTCATCCCCGAACTGCTCCATGTCACCGCCGATGGCACCCCCTGGGCGGAGCTGTGGCTCGGCACCCACCCCAACGGTCCGACGACCGCCGGAGAGACCCCGTTGCGCGACCTCACCGGCGAGCTTCCATATCTCCTCAAAGTGCTGGCTGCCGTCGAGCCGCTCTCACTGCAGGTGCACCCGACGACCGCACAGGCGGTGGATGGTTTCGCCAGGGGCATCTACCCCGACGACCGCGCGAAACCAGAGCTGCTGTGCGCGCTCACGCCGTTCGATGCCCTCTGCGGGATCCGACCGATCGCGGCCACCCTGACCCTGCTCGGAGCGCTCGACGTCGAGCCGCTCGCCCGGCTCCTGCGCAACGACGGGATCGCTGCCACGATCGAGGGCCTGTATCGCGGCCGCATCGATCCACAGCCGACGATCGTTGCGTGCGCGCGAAACGACCGGGCCGAGGCCCGGCTGGTCACCTCGTTGGCGAAGCGGTATCCGGACGATCCCAGCGTGGTCGTCACGCTGCTCCTCAACCGAGTCACACTGCGACCGGGCGAAGCACTGCACCTCACGGCCGGCAATCTGCACGCCTATCTGTCGGGCGCTGGGGTCGAACTGATGGGCGCCAGCGACAACGTTGTTCGCGGCGGGCTGACCGTGAAACACGTCGATGTGGACGAGTTGCTGCGAATTCTCGACCCCACCCCACTCGCGCGGCCGGTGATGACCGTCACCAACGGGCGCTACCCGCTCCCCGAGGCCGGCTGCACGCTCGTACGCATCGAGCCTGGTCGCTCGCACACCTCGACCGGCCACGAACTCGCCCTCAGCCTCGCCGGCGACACGCTGTACCTCGCCCCCGGCACGGTGATCACGCCCAGCTCGGCCACCTTCGTCGTCACCACGCCCTGAGAGCAATCCGCCAGGGCGATGAGTGAACCGCACCTGGAGGTGCGCCCGGCTCATCGCTCGACGGCGATCAGCGGGTGGTCTTGCGGATCTCGACGATCTTCTCGCCGGCGTGGTTGGCGTCATCGCCCTGTTCGACCAGCAAGCGGGCGCGATCCTTCTCGGCTTCGCGGGCGGCCTTGACCAGGTCGACGCGTGCGAGCGCCGCATCGACGCCGTGCTCGTTGATGAACTCGGCCCACTCGACGAGCTGATCGACCATCTCGTCCTCGGGCACCACTGCGACGTTCTGACCCTTGACGAACAGGTGCCCGCGCTTGTTGCCCGCAGCGATGCCGAGGTCGGCGTCACGAGCTTCGCCGGGCCCGTTGACCACACAGCCCATCACAGCGATCTGCAACGGGATCTCGCGGTCGGCAAATGCCTCCATCGCCCGATTGGCGACGTCGATCACATCGACCTCGGCGCGCCCGCACGACGGACAGGCGATCAGGTCGACGTTCTTGCGCTCGCGCAGACCAAGTGCTTCGAGGAGCTGACGGCCGGCCTTGGCCTCCTCGACCGGGTCGGCGGTGAGCGAGTAGCGAATGGTGTCGCCGATGCCTTCCATCAAGAGCGTTGCGATGCCAGCAGTGGCCTTGATCAACCCCGCTGGCGGCGGTCCGGCTTCGGTGACACCGAGGTGCAACGGGTGGTCGGTGACTTCGGACAACTGGCGATACGCCTCGACCATCAGCGGCACGCTCGAGGCCTTGACCGAGATCTTGATGTCGGTGAATCCGACCTCGTCGAAGTAGGCGATCTCCTGCTGGGCCGATTCGACCATCGCCTCGGGGGTGGCGCTGCCGTACTTCTCGTAGAGCGACGGATCGAGCGAGCCGGCGTTGACTCCGATGCGGATCGGGATGCCACGATCACGAGCCTCCGCGGCGACTGCCTTGATGTGCTCGGGCTTGCGGATGTTGCCCGGGTTGAGTCGCAACCCGTGGACACCGGCCTCCATGGCGGCGAGCGCCATCTTGTACTGGTGGTGGATGTCGGCGATGATCGGCACGGGCGACCGCGGCACGATCTGCGCGAGCCCTTCGGCGGCCTCGGTCTCGTTGCACGTACACCGCACGATGTCGGCACCAGCTGCGGCGAGGGCGTAGATCTGCTGCAGGGTGCCGTCGACGTCGGCGGTCTTGGTGATCGTCATCGACTGCACCGTGATCGGAGCGTCGCCACCCACCTTGACGTCGCCGACCGAGATCTGGCGGGTTGGTTTGCGAGCGACGAGTGAGCTGGAGACGTCCACGAGGAAGTTGTTATCCGATCGGGTCGGTGATGTCGAGGTACAGGCCGGTGAACATCAGCATCATCAGCACCACGATCACACCCATCGCGAACGGCATCAGACGCTCGACGTCGGCGAAGTAGCGCCCCGTCATGTGCTTGCGCTTCTCCTGGATGCGCTCGTACACGGCGATCGCGGCGTGGCCGCCGTCGAGGGGCAGCAGCGGCGCCATGTTGAACACACCGACGAAGATGTTGAGGATCGCCAGCAGGTACAGCACCCCCGCCAGTCCACCGGACTCGCCCACTTCGTCGGACACGTTGGCGACGCCGTAGATCGTGGTGGGGCGCGCCGTGGGATCGGCGTTGTCGGTGTCGGTGAGCTGCTCGACCAGGTTCACCGGGTTGAGCACCTTCACGATGCCCTTCGTCGACTCCCAGGTCACCGGGAAGATGTCGATGACGGCGTTCGTCGCCGAACCGATGATGCCGTGATCCTGATAGAGCGGCGGGCTCCCGGAGCGCACACCGAGCAGCGCTGATCCGAACAACGGATCGTCCTCGGGAACCGACGTGTTCGCTCCGAGGCCAACCGGGATCGTGAGCGTCTCGCCGTCGCGGATCACCACGAGATCGACCACGTCGCCCGGGTCGAAGCTCCGGATCGTTTCGCCCAGCTCGACATTGGAGGTGACGGCGATGCCCTCGACGGTGACGATCTCGTCGCCGTCTCGGATCCCGGCACCCCATGCGGGCAACTCCTGCGCTGCAGCGCCCACGATGACACGGGGCTCGTCTTGCGCAGTGATCTCACCCTGGGTGGAGTACACGCCGAACAGCAGCACGATCGCGATGAGTATGTGCATGATCGAGCCGGCCGAGATCACGAGCAACCGCTTGGGGAAGCTCTGCTGACGGTAGCTGCGAGCTTCGTCGCCGGGCTCGACCTCGTCCATCCGGTTCATGCCGATGATGCGGACGAATGCACCCAGCGGCAGCGCGCGCACGCCGTACTCGGTCTCGCCGCGTCGGAAGCTCCACAGGCGCGGCCCGAAGAACAAGAAGAACTGGGTGACCTTCATGCCGGTCCATTTGGCGGTCAGGTAGTGCCCGAGCTCGTGCAGGAAGATCGAGATGACCACACCGACCACGAACACGAAGATCCAGATGTTGACGAACGCCAGCCACACGAACAGCGCCGCGATCGCCGCCATCGACAGCACACCCTTCCAGCCGCCGGCGACTTCGTCGTCGCCGTGCTCGCTGACGGCGCCACCGGCCATGATCTCGCTCTTCATGCGGTCCGAACGCGTGAACGCAGGTGGCGGCAACTGGTCGGCGACAGATTCGTCCTGTCGCTTGCCGAATGGAGTGAGTTGGTCAGTCATGTCGATCGTTTCGAGAGCAGTCGTTTCGAGAGGAGGTCACGAGCGATCCGCCGAGCCTGCGCATCGGCCTCGATCACGTCGTCGACGGTGTTGGGGGTTGCACCATCATGCATCGCAAGTACATCAACACATACGTCAGGGATCTCATTCCATCGCAATTTCCCCGCCAAGAATGCGTCAACTGCCTCCTCGTTGGCTGCGCTGAGCCACGCTGGAGCCGTGCCGGCGACACGACCGGCGTCATAGGCGAGATCGAGGCAACGAAACGTCGCACGATCAGGAGCTTCGAAGTCGAGACGTGACAGCACGGTCCAGTCGATACGGCCGAACGGGCTGGCGATTCGATCGGGGTAGCCGAGGGCGTAACCGATCGGCAGGCGCATGTCGGGCAGGCTCAGCTGGGCAATGGTGGAGCCGTCGGTGAATTCGACCATCGAGTGCACGATCGACTGGGGGTGCACCACCACATCGATGTCGTCGTAGTGCGTGCCGTACAGCTCGTGTGCCTCGATCACTTCGAGACCCTTGTTCATCAAGGTGCTCGAGTCGACGGTGATCTTGGGCCCCATGCTCCACGTGGGATGCGCCAGGGCCGCTTCGACGGTCACGCTGGCGAGGTCCTCAGCGCTACGACCTCGGAACGGACCGCCACTCGCCGTGAGCAGGAGCCGAGAAACCTCACGGTCGGCGTCGACGGACGATCGCAGACACTGATGGAGCGCACAGTGTTCGCTGTCGACCGGCACCAGTTCGGCACCGGGGACCGCTCGCAACGGCTGCACCACCGGGCCAGCAGCGATCAGGCTCTCCTTGTTGGCCAGCGCAAGGCGTTTGCCGGCACGCAGTGTCTCGATCGTGACGGCGAGACCGGCGAACCCGACCACGCCATTGACCACCACATCGGCCGGAGCGGCCACCGCCGCCAGCTCGGCAACCACCTCGACACCCGGCAGCGCGGCGGCCACCTCTCGGCGGGCGCTTTCGTCGGCGACCGCAATCAGGCGCGGCGAGCAACGTTGCGCCTGCTCGATGACGGCACTCGCCGAACTTCCGACCGCGAGCGCGACGACGTCGTACGAGCCCGGCGTGCGAGCGTTCTCGGCCTCGATCACCTCGAGGGTCTGCGTGCCGATCGAGCCGGTCGATCCCGCGATTGCGACCCCGATGGGCGACATCAGGAGGTCAGAGCGCAGTCCACGGCTCGACGACGAGCATCAGGTAGTACACCGCCGGCAAGGTGAACAAGAAGCCGTCGAACCGGTCGAGTACGCCGCCGTGACCTCGGATGATCGCACCGAAGTCCTTCACGTCGAGGTTGCGCTTGAACATGCTCTCGGTGAGGTCGCCGAGCGGCGCCATTGCCGAGATCACGATGCCGAGCATGAGCAGATGGCTGGTGCTCGACCACGTGTCGCTGAGGTCTTGCATCCCGATGAGCAGCATGACGAGCAGTGTGAGGATCGTGCCACCCAACAGCCCTTCGAGCGACTTGTTGGGGCTGATCCACGGACGCAGCGGTGTGCGACCGAACGCGGTGCCGACGAAGTAGGCGCCGACGTCGTTGGCCACCACGCCGACGGCGACGAGCACCAGCGTGTCGGTGCCCCACGGCGTGCCGGTGCCGAAGTTCGACCAGGCGAGGATCAGGGCGGCATACGAGCCGAGCACGCCGATCCACACGATGCCGAGCATGGTGATGGCCATGTTGGGCATCGGGCCGGCCTCGACCGAGTCGGAGGCGATGAAGCCGACCGCTCCGGCGAAGAACGCGAAGGCGAGCACCATCGGAATCGCCTGCTCGCCCACCCAGTAGGCGGCCAGCGGCGCTGCGACACACGCAACCACACCGACGGCGATCACCGGGCGGTAACCCTTGTCGGTGACCCGGGCGAAGTATTCGACGGCGGCGAGCCCCAGCGCGATCGTGACGAACGCCATCGCTCCGGCTGGACGCCACATCGCGAGCGCCAAGAACACCGCCGCGAGCGCCAGGCCCGAGGCGACGGCGATCGGCAGATTGCGACCGTCAGCAGCGGGTGCGGTTGCACCAGCACTCGGTGGTCGCTGGGGGGCAGCGCCCCGACGCTTCGGGTCGGGACGTCGCGGCATGCCCGATGGGTCGGTGCCGATCGTGATGCGCGCTGGTTCGCGACGTGCCGGCTCGGCGGTCTCGGTGACCGGAACCGCTCCGGACGAACGACCCGCCGGCTCGGCGACGACCGCATCGTCGACGGTGGGGTCATCGTGCCAAGTCAGCTCGCCCGTGGGATCCTTCGGAGCCTCGTCGACGGCCTCGGCGCCGGCCGTGGAACCGGCGAACGACGACCACACGTCGACGTCGTCCGTCGGATCCGACGGTGCTTGCGCTGCGTCGATACGCGGAACCTCACCGGTTGGCGGGTCGGTCCAATGGGGAAGCGCTCCCGAGACGTCACCTCCGAGGCTGATCGGCTCGGATCCCGAGCTCGTCATCGAACGAAACCGCGGGTTGCTCGGTGGTCGCACCGAAGAGCGGTCCTCCGAACTCGTCGTCGTCGAACGAATCCATCTCGCTCTCGAACGGGCCGGGCTTGCGCCGCGGCGCCGCCTTGTCGTCGTCGTTCCAATCACTCATGACAGTGTCCTTCCCCCGGAGATTCAGGCCGAGCAGTTGCGGTTCGCCTCATACCTCGAGCAGCTCCTGCTCTTTGCGCCCGAGCGCCGCATCGATGTGCTCGACGTGGTCGTGGGTCACCTTCTCGAGTTCTTTCTCGGCCCGCTCGAGCTCGTCGGCGGAGATCTCGCCGTCCTTCTCGGCTGACTCCATCGCCTTGCGGGCGTCTCGGCGTGCGCCTCGAACAGCGATGCGGCCATCCTCGGCCATGTGCTTGACCACCTTGACGTACTCGCGGCGACGCTCTTCGGTCAGCTGCGGCAACGAGAGGCGGATGGAGATGCCGTCATTGTTCGGAGCGACACCGAGATCGCTGTCGCGAATTGCCTTCTCGATCGGCTCGAGCGTGCTGCGGTCGTGCGGCTTGATGAGCAGTTGGCGCGCTTCGGGCACGGAGATCGAAGCCAGTTGCTGCAGCGGCACCGACGACCCGTAGTACTCGATCGAGATCCGCTCGACCAGCGATGGCGTGGCCCTCCCGGTACGCACCGTGGAGAACTGCGACTGGGTGTGTTCCACCGCGTTGTCCATCTTCTCCATTGCTTCGAGCATGGTCTCGTCGATCACGGCAGCCAGCGTACTCAGAGCGGGCCGTCTCGGCAGACCTTCGATCGTCACGGACGTCGACGAGTGCCGGTCAGACCTCGTGAACGAGGGTGCCCTCGCGTCCGCCCTGCACGATGCTGCGAAGTGAACCGGGCTTGGACATGTCGAACACGACGATGGGAATGCCGTTGTCGCGACAGAACGCAATGGCGGTTGCGTCCATCACCTTGAGGTTCTTGGTCATCACCTCGAGGTAGCCCACCTCGTCGTACTTGGTGGCGTTGGCGTCGTGGCGGGGGTCGGCCGAATACACACCGTCGACGCCCGAATGCGTGCCCTTGATGACGACGTCGGCTTCGATCTCGGCGGCACGCAGGGCCGCTGCGGTGTCGGTGGTGAAGAACGGGTTGCCCGTGCCGGCGGCGAAAATCACGACGCGACCCTTCTCGAGGTGACGGACCGCTCGTCGGCGAATGTAGGCCTCGGCGATACGAGGCATCTCGATCGCCGACTGCACCCGGGTGTCCTGACCGAGCCGTTCGAGTGCGTCCTGCAGCGCCAGGGCGTTCATCACCGTGCCGAGCATGCCGATGTGATCGGACTGCGTGGCATCCATCCCGCTCAGCGATCCGGTGCGTCCCCGCCAGAAGTTGCCGCCACCGACGACGACAGCCACATCGACGCCGAGGTTCTGTCGGAGATCGACGATGTCACGTGCGGTCGCTTCGAGCGTGGCCCCATCGAGCCCCTTGCCCGACTCTCCGGCGAGCGCTTCACCCGATGGCTTGAACACGATCCGCTTCCAACTGGGTCGCGGTCCCCCACGGGGATGGATCGGCTCGTCACTCATCGAGAGGACAGAGTACCGCGCCGCCGATCACCCCAAGAAATGCCCCCCGAAACCAAAAAATCCCCCGTTTCGTGCGCTCAGCGCAACGAACGGGGGACATTTCGGAACGGATCAGCCGATTTCGACTTGAGCGAAGCTGACGATGCTGGCGCCGCCGATGAACTGGCTCACCGACTGCTTGTCGTCCTTCGCGTAGGGCTGGTCGAGCAGCGCGACGTCTTTGAAGAAGCCGTTGATACGTCCTTCGACGATCTTCGGCAGCGCAGCTTCGGGCTTGCCCTCGTTGCGGCTGATCGTCTCGAGCGTGGCGCGCTCGGCGGCGACGACGTCTTCGGGGACGTCGTCACGGCTCAGGTACTTCGGTCGGGCGAACGCGATGTGCACGGCCACGTCATGGGCGAGCTCCGGCGTGCCGCCTGCGATCTCGACCAGAACACCGTTGACGCCACGGCCACCCTGGATGTGCTGATAGCTGCCGATGACGTTGCCGTCGGCGGCCTCGATTCGCTTGACCTCGCCGAGGCCGATGTTCTCCTTGAGGGTGACCTTGAGCTCTTCGAGCTCGGTCGCACGCTCGGCGACAGCGTCGACGCCGTTCTCGGCGACGAGCGCCGCCAAGATGTCGGCTTCGGTCTTGAACTGGTCGGAGCCGGCAACGAAGTCGGTCTCGCTCTTCAGCTCGACGATCGCGCCGACGTTGCCATCGAGGTACAGGCTGACGACGCCCTGCGACGCCTCACGGTCCTCCCGCTTCGCGCTGGCGGCAAGGCCCTTCTCACGCAGCCAGGTCTTGGCGGCTTCGATGTCGCCGTCGTTCTCCTGCAGGGCCTTCTTGCAGTCCATCATTCCGGCGCCCGACGACTCGCGCAGGGCCTTGACGTCTTGTGCGGTGAATGACATGGCTTCAGCTCTCCGTGTTGGTCTGGATGACGTCGTCGGCAGTGGCCTCGGCGACCTGCTCGGCAACCTCGGTGGCGGTTTCGTCGGCGACCGCAGCGACCGCTTCGGCCGGCGCACCGGTCTCGGCGACGAGCTCGGCCGCGTCGGCAGCGGCTTCTTCGACGACGGGCGCGTTCTGCGCCGCAGCGAGGCGGGCGTCGCGGTCGGCCTGGGCCTGGGCGGCGGCGTCACGCGCTGCAGCCTGGGCAGCGGCGAACTCGGCCTCTTCTTCGGGGGTGCGCTCGGCAACGGGGGCGGGCGCCGGGTTGCGCTTGTTGGCGATGAAGCGGCCCTCTTCGACGGCGTCGGCGATGACACGGGCGAACAGGCTGTTCGAGCGGATGGCGTCGTCGTTGCCCGGGATCGGGTACTGGATCACTTCGGGGTCGACATTGGTGTCGACGACCGCGACCACAGGGATGCCGAGCTTGTTGGCCTCGGTGACGGCGATGTGCTCTTTCTTGGTGTCGAGCACGAAGATCGCGTCAGGCGCCTTCTTCATGCCGCGGAGACCACCCAGGTTGCGCTGCAACTTGGTGAGCTCGCGGTCGAGCAGGAGTGCTTCCTTCTTGATCATGGCGTCGAACTCGCCGGAGGCCTGCATGCGCTCGTACTCGAGCATCTTGTTGACGCGCTTGCCGATCGTCTCGAAGTTGGTCAGCATGCCGCCGAGCCAACGCTCGTTCACGTAGGGCATGCCGCACTTGTCGGCGTAGCTCTTGACGGGATCCTGCGCCTGCTTCTTGGTGCCGACGAACAGCACGGTGCCGCCACCGGCGACGAGATCACGGACGAAGCCGTACGCGGTCTCCACACGACCGAGCGTCTGCTCGAGGTCGATGATGTAGATGCCGTTGCGCTCTCCGAAGATGAAACGCTTCATCTTCGGGTTCCACCGGCGGGTCTGGTGCCCGAAGTGGGCTCCGGCTTCGATCATTTGACGCATGGTGATGACAGCCATGTTGATGCTCCTTGTGTGCGGTTCCGTCCCGGCGGTCGGCGCCCGATGTGAGTCGGGCGACCGCAATGTGACCAGCGGGAAAGTGAGATGTCGCTGCGAGCAGCGATCGAACCGTGTGGTTCGACGCAGGTGAGGCTACCGGGGAGTTCTGCGGTCACGACACGCTTCGACGCGGCGGCGCCGAGCATCTCAGCTGCGGCGGCGGGGCCGTGCGAGCAACGGTTCCGTCGGTCGGCACCAGCCGCGGCCGGCCTCGCAGCTCGCCGATGAAGGGGGCTGGGTCGGCGTAATCGTCCCCGAGCGCAGACCGAAGAAGAACGCGCCGGACACCCGACCGATCGGCGTACCCGCGAGCACGGCCTCGCCACGTCGCTTCGAGGTCGAGGCGAGTTGGCCGTAGGTGTGGCGCCAGCCGTTCGGCAACCGGACGACGACGTAGTCGACGTCGACCACTGTGCCGACGAACTCGACGCGTCCGCTCGCAGCTGCACGAACGACGACGTCGCCACCGACGCGGTAGTCGATCCCTCGATTGCCAGCACACCAGCGACACGGTGGCTCGCGGTAGGGATCGGTCACGGTCCCGACGACCGGAGGAAACCAGCAGTGCGCTGCATCCGTCGTTGGCGCGGACGCCAGCACGGCGCACACCACGACCAGCACCAGACCCCAGGCTGCACCAACGCTGTTGGCACCGGTGGAACGAATCGAAGACATGTGCGCACCCTTCGTGTCCCTCGGCGTGGCCGAGATCGAACGTCAGGACGCGTCAGCGTCGATCGGGCCGCCCCGACGCGGCGAGTGTCACCGGCAGGCCGTCAGGCTGAACGTTCAGCCAACACCAGCGGCGGAGAGCCGCGAGCGCAGGTGCAGCACCGACTTGGTGTGGATCTGAGACACCCGGCTCTCGGTGACGCCGAGGACTTGACCGATCTCGGCGAGGGTGAGCCCCTCGTCGTAGTAGAGCGACAGCACCAGCTTCTCGCGTTCGGGCAGCTTCTTGATCTCGGCGCGCATGATCTGGCCGAGTTCGTTGTCTTCGACCACTGCAGCCGGCGATCCCGAACCGGGACCGTCGAGCGCTGCCGGTTCGGCGCCAGCGGCGATCGCGCGGTCGAGCGGACCGACGGTGGTGCTCGCAATGGCGGCCAGCCAACGAGCAAGTTCGTCGGTGGAGATGCGCAGGTGCGTTGCAAGCTCTTCGTCGGTGGGGGCCCGGCCCTCTTTGTGTTCGAGTTCGGAGATCGCCTTTTCGACGCTGCGCGCCCGGCTACGGATCGATCGTGGCACCCAGTCGAGTTTGCGCAGTCCGTCGTACACCGCGCCACGTATCCGTGGCACGGCGAACGTCTCGAACTTGACACCACGTTCGGGATCGAAACGCTCGATGGCGTCGATCAGGCCGAACACCCCAGAACTCACCAGGTCGCCCGGATCGACGCTGGACGGCAACCCGGCGCCGACACGGCCGGCGACGAACTTCACCAACGGCGAATAGTGGACGATCAGATGATCTCGGGCAGCGGAATTGCGGCGGTTCAACCACCGGGTCCACTGCATCTGGAGGTCGGCGTCTTCGGGAACGATGCTCATGCTCTGGGGTGGGCCTCGCGGTAAGCAGCCGACAAACGCTCGCGGCTGACGTGGGTGTAACGCTGGGTTGTGGCCACATCGGTGTGGCCCAGGAGTTCCTGGACGGCTCGGAGATCGGCACCACCGTCGAGCAGATGCGTCGCAAAGGTGTGACGAAGCGCATGAGGGTGCGTGGGGCTGGGAGATCGCCGATCGATGATGCGGCGGACATCGCGTGGCGTCAGCGGCTTTCCCCGCTCGTTGCCGAACAAGACGTCGCCTGCTTCCGGGGGGAGTACGTCGTGGCGGATCTCGATCCAACGACGCAGTGCTGCCGCTGCCGGTTCGCTGATCGGAACTCTCCGCTCCTTGGAGCCCTTGCCCCACACGTGGGCGACCCCATCGGTGACCGACACCGACGACACCTGCAGCCCGCAGAGTTCGCCGACACGCAGCCCGGAGCCATAGAGCAATTCGAGCACTGCATCGTCGCGGCGGCGACGCCACGCTGGCTCGTGTTCGTCGCTCGGAGCGTCGAGCAGCCCGCTGAGCTCGCGTTGATCGAGCACCCGGGGCAGCCGGCCGTTGCCCGCCGGCACCGAGATCCCGCTGGTGGGGTCGACCAGCACGAAACCGCTCGACACCAGCCAACGGTAGTAGCGCCGAATCGCCGCGGTCTTGCGGGCGATCGACCGGCGAGCGAACTGCCGCGTGGTCAGGTGTGCGAGGTAGCGACGGATGGTGGCCCGCTTCACCGACCCGGGTTCGAGCAGTTCGCTGCGAGCGCACCACGCGGCGAACGACGTGACATCGGAGCGGTACGCAGCAACGGTGTTGTCGGACAACGACGTCAGCGCATGCGCGAAATCGTCGATGCGCCAAGGGTCCACCGCGGTGATGGTATTGCTTGCGGAGGCATCGCTGCGTGGATGGGCACCAGCTTCGGTGCAAGTACTCATCACGATGCCACCGTTCGGCGGCGAGACTGCGACGACTCATGCGAGGTCTGCCCAGTCGTCGATGGCTTCGAACCAGCCAGCCGTTTCACGAAGCCAACCGGCGTGTTCGAGACGGGCAACGGCCAGTGCGACGTCGACCAGCGTGGCGTCGGCATGCATCGCCAATGCCTCGAGTGTGCGCGGCTCGAGGCGGCACGCATCGATCAGTTGGCGATCGGCACGGGTCGGCAGCGACCGCGGATCGTGGCGGTTCCGGCCGGCACGACGACGATCGAGACCGAGCGCCATCAGGACATCAGCAGTCTCGGTGGCTGGCGCAGCACCATCACGCAGCAGTTGGTTCGTCCCCGACGCCGCTCGGCTCTGCAACGCCCCGGGGACCGCGAACACTTCGACGCCGCGCTCGGCAGCCTCGCGAGCGGTGATCAAGACTGCCGCCCCGTTCGCGGCTCTCGACCACGACGAGCACTTCGACCAGCGCCGCGAGGATCCGATTGCGCAGCGGAAACCGGAACGCATCCGGCGCGGTGCCTGGGGGCCACTCGGAGATCAAAGCTCCCCTCGCGGCGACCGCCTCCCACAACTCGCGATGCTGAGCCGGATACGGCCGGTCGGGGCCGGTGCCGACCACCGCAACCGGCGGCGCGGCGTCGGCGGCGAGGACACCGCGATGGGCCGCGCCGTCGATGCCCTTGGCGAGCCCCGAAACGACGACCACCCCTTCGCCTGCGAGCTCGAAACCGAACTTGGCCGCGGTTTCGCGGCCGCGCTGGGTTGCGTTGCGGGTGCCGACGATGCCGACCCGTCGAGCGTCGAGGACTCCGGGATCGCCGCGTACGAACAAGGCGGGCGGGCGCCGCGGATCATCGAGCAGCGATGTGGGATAGGCGGCGTCGCCAGCCACGATCACCGCGACGCCGGCCGCCACACACTGTTGCCACACCTCCGCCGGAACACGTCGCTCGGCAGACCGCCTCCACGCTGCTGCGAGATCCGGTTCACGCAAGAACAGCGTGGCGAACGGCTCGGGCGGTCGGGCCGAACCCCCAGCGATGGCAAAGGCCAATTCGGGCGAACCCGTGGCAAGGAGCCCCGACAAACGATTGGTGGTCATCCGCTCGAACCCGGCGAGTGACGCAACGAAGGCAGCTGGGGGAATCATGCGGCGCGTCCCGGCGTCGCCGACCTGGTGAACGTGGCCCTGAACCGCAGCGCCAACACCACGTCGCGCTCGTCGACGTATCGGCTCGTGCTGCCGCGCAGATCGGCGATGGTCCGAGCAACGCGACGAACCCGGTGATAGCCGCGCCCGCTGAGGCGATCGTGTTCGAGTTCGTGACGCAGCAACGCGAGCGCGGCCGGCTCGACCCCCGCCACGTCGTCGAGCTGCGACGCTGGGAGGCAGCCGTTCAGGCAGCCCTGTCGTTCGATCGCAAGGCGGCGTGCGGCGAGCACCCGCGCAGCAACCACAGCTGAGGGCTCGCCCGGCGCGTTGGCCAACAGGTCATCGACCGCCGGCCGGTGGACGGGAACTCGAAGATCGAAACGGTCGAGCAACGGCCCCGACACACGTCGGGCGTAGCGGTGCAGCACGGCGTCGCCACACATGCACGCCCCCGGCGCGCCACCCCCACACGGACAGGGGTTCATGGCAGCGACCAGCAAGAAGTCGGCGGGAAGCGACGCCCTGATCTCGGTTCGGAACACGTGGATCACCTTCGACTCGAGCGGCTGACGCAGCCCATCGAGTACCGACGGTGCGAATTCGGCAAGTTCGTCGAGAAAGAGCACGCCCCCATGTGCGATCGACGCTTCTCCCGGTCGCACCACCTGCGACCCGCCACCGATCAGCGCGTTCATCGACGCGGTGTGGTGTGGGGTACGGAACGGCGGATTGCTCACCAGCCCGCCGAGCGGCAGCGCGATGCCGGCAGCGGAATGCACCATCGTGACCTCGAGTGCCCGCTCGCGATCGAGAGGAGGCAACAGCCCCGGAAGTCGCGATGCCAGCATGGTCTTTCCGGCGCCGGGCGGACCGATGAACAAGGTGTGATGCGCACCGGCTGCTGCGATCTCGAGCGCGTGACGAGCCAACGGCTGGCCCTGCACCTCGGCCAGATCCGGCCGAGCCCGTTGCACCAGATCGGTGTGCTCGGCTGCGGCATCGTGATCGGGCCAGGGCGCTTCACCCCGAAGCGCCTCGACGAGCTCGACCAGGTTGGCGACCAAGCGAACGCGACCGATCGCTGCCACCTGCGCCTCGGTGCCACTGCCGACCGGCACCACCACGTCGCGGTCGCCGAGCGCCCCGACCATCGGGGCCACACCGCGCACCGATCGCAGCGAGCCGTCGAGGCCCAGTTCGCCGATGAAACCGAGCCCCTCGATGGCCTCGGCCGGGATCACCTCGTTGGCCGCCAGCACCCCGACCGCAATGGCGAGATCGAGACCCGAGCCGCCTTTGCGATCGCTGGACGGCGCAAGGTTCACCGTGATCTTGTGTTTCGGCCACGGGTAGCCACTGCTCTGCACCGCAGCGCGGGCACGGTCGCGCGACTCTCGAATCGATGCGTCGGGCAGACCCACCAGGCTGAAGCCGGGAAGTCCGGCCGCCACCTGGACCTCGACGTGGATGAGATGACCTTCTGCACAGAAGAGCACCGCGGACGGGACAGTTGCATACATTGCCGACCTCCTCGGAACAGCGAAACGCTGGTATGGCGAGGAGGGGCGACGGGCCCCACGACCACGACCGATACATGAACTCGATCGCTCCTCGCACTGTACCCGAGCGGTGTCACAGTCGGGCGCTGTCTGATCCGCGTCCGCCCGTGCGACAATGCTCCCCCGTGCCCGCCGCCCCCGTCATCCGTTCCCGGTCGCACCGTCTGATCCGACTGGCCGCAGCAGCGATCGTCGCCGGCTCGGCGTTCGCAGCATGTGGCGACGAAGCGCCCAGCGCCGAACGGTTCTGCGGTGAGGTCGCTGCGAACACCGAGGCGCTGACGAACCCCCAATTGGCGGGGCCCGACGACATCGAACCCTTCCTCGACCTGTACCGAGAGATCGGCGCACTGGCGCCGCTCAGCGTCGAAGACGACTGGTCTCAGATCGTGTCGGCCTATGAAACCGCGAGCACCGTGGTGATCGGCGATCAGGAATCGGAACAGGCCGCCCTGACGGCGATCTACTCGAGCGAACAGTCGGCCGCGGCAGTCGAGGCCTGGCTGTTGGCCAACTGTGCCGTCGACATCGGACCCGTGTTCACGATCGTTCCCCAGGGCCCGATCGACGTGACGGTGCCACCGAATTCGGTCGACCCTTCAGTGACCAGCGAAGCGCCGGCGTCGACACCTTGAGCGCTGACGTCAGGCGATTTCGCCGCGACGAAGGATGACTTTGTCGACGAGGCCGTAGTCGCGGCCCTCTTCGGCGGTGAACCAACGGTCGCGTTCGGAATCGGCCTGGATCTGTTCGAGTGTCTGGCCCGAGTGCTCGGCGATGAGCGTGGCCATGCGCAGCTTGGTGTAGCGCAGTTGCTCGGCCTGGATCGCGATGTCGGACGCCTGTCCGCGCAGACCAGCGAGCGGCTGGTGCATCATGATGCGGGCGTTGGGCAGCGTGTACCGCTTGCCGTCGGCGCCGGCGGTGAGCAGGAACTGACCCATCGAGGCAGCGAGTCCGAGGCACACGGTTGCCACGTCACAACCGACGAACTGCATCGTGTCGTAGATCGCCATGCCGGCGGTGACCGAGCCGCCTGGGCTGTTGATGTAGAGCCAGATGTCCTGGCCGGGGTCTTCGCCCTCGAGATAGAGCAGCTGCGCGCAGATCTGGTTGGCGATCTCGTCGTTGACATCGGAACCCAGCATGACGACGCGGTTCTTGAGGAGACGGTCGAAGACGGCCGAACGCGGATCGAATCCGCCTTCGAGAGCAGCTGGTGTGATGAGTTCCGACATGCACCAGAGGCTACCGGTGCTCCGCCGTCGGCGGCCGCCAGCGCAAAGTTGGCACTACCGTCATGGCCATGGCCGTCACCGCCAAATTCGTCACCGACCGAGTCGACGCGCTTCCCAACGTCGCTGCAGCGTTGACCCTTCGCTTGTACAACGACGATGCCGAGCCCCGGCAGGTCACGCTGTCGGCGTCCGGAGAACTCCAGAATCACACCAAACTCGATCTCACGTCGGCCAACCTCGAGACGAACCAGATCGTCGATGTGCCCGTCACCGTGTTCCTGCCATCGTCGGTGGAAGCTGGCACGCACACGCTGACCGCCGAGATCCAGGTCGCCCCCACCGCGTCCGAGGACGCCGACGTCACCACGTCGGCCGGGCCCAGCCTGCTGGCGGCGACAGCCGCCGTCGACCTGGCCGCGCACAGCGACTACACCCTGGCGCTCCAGCCGCCACAGTCGCGCGGCTCGTCGTCGGGCCGTCACGTCATTCGCCTCGCGAACACGGGCAATGTGGCCGTCGCTGTCGAGTTGGCGGCGCACGACGTCGACGATGCGATCACCGTCCAGCTCGGACAGACCACGCTCACCGTGCCACCGGGGGCGGCTGGCGAGACGTCGCTGCGGGTCACGCCGGCCACGACGTTCTGGGGCGGAGCGAGCCACGACCATCAGTTCGTCGTCGACGCAACATCCTCCGACGGCCGTTCGGAACAGCTCAGCGGCGTGTACCGGCAGCGCCCACGAGTTCCGAACTGGCTCGGCCCCGCAGCTGCTGGAGCACTGGCCGCGCTGACCATCGGGGCGATTGTGTGGTTCGCGTGGTTGCGACCATGGGTCGAAGAGACCTCCGATCAGGCCGCAGCCGATGCGATCGAACTCGATCGTGCGGCACTGCAAGAACGTATCGACGAGCTCGAGGCAGCCGCAGCAGAAGCCGAAGAACTTCCACTCGGAACGCCCACCGACATCCGTCTCGATGTCGACCCGGCCGGCGGGAACAGTGGTCGGGCAACGACGACTGCCGAACTGGGAACGGTTCTGTCGATCACCGACCTGGTGCTGCAGAACCCGACCGGCGCCGTGGGCACCGTGTCATGGATGCGCGGCGACGAGGTCATCTTGCAGTCGGAACTCGCGAACTTCCGCGACTTCGACCTGCACTTCGTTGCGCCGTATCAGTTCGATGACACCGTCGAGATCGTGCTCGAGGTCGACTGCCGCACCCCGGGCGCAGGCCAGAGCACCTGCCCGGTCGGCGCTTCGCTGGTCGGTTTCGTCGACGAAGCCGACTGAGCGCACCTCAACGCCGGGACGAGGTTCCGAGGCCGTTGCGAAGCGCGGCACCATCGGAAGTGGACCCACGACTCGACACCAAGAGCTCGGCGTCGACGTCGGCGAAGAGATCGGGCTGTCCAGCCACCGCGAGCAGCGCTGGGCCGGTGGGGGTGTTGGGCAACACGACGAGCACGTGGGCAAACGTGCCGTCGGGATCGACGACGACCGGCTGCGACTCGGCCACACCGGGCTGGTTCATCTCGACAACGGAACCAGGCGGGAACCCGGCACCGAAGACGGTGACGGTCTGCCCTGCCCCGGCAACTGCCGGCACCAGATCGAGCGTCGGTTGTGGAACACCCTCGCCCGACAGCGAGGTCGTGACCACCGAACCGTCGCTGAGTCGGAAGCTCGCCAGCGCCGTTGCAACACCGAGATCGACGGGGGCGAACTGGACATCGACCACGCACGATGCAGACGGGGCGAGCGGTAGGCCGGCGCACTGATCGGACGAGATCGTGAACGGACCGGCGGCGTCGATCGTGGTCGCGGACGTCGTGATGGTGCGAGTGGTCGAGTTGACCAGGGTGAGCGGCAGGATCCGGCGTCCTGCGTTGATCACGGTGGGGTCGAAGACAACAGGAGCGACCGACGCAGCGAGCACCTGCACCGTGGTCGCTGGCGGCGACTGCACGAACGGACGCGATGGCCTCGGCCGGGGAACGGTCGTCGAGATGACCACCCTCGGGAACGATCCAGGCGAGGTGGGGAAGCGCTCGACGATCGGCGTGGTCGGCGATGTCGGAGCGGGCACCGTTGTGTCGGTCGGAATCTGGGTGGTCGTCGTCGTGGCGGGCGTGCGTGGTCGTGGTCGTCGTCGTGTCGAGCACGTCGAGGCTCGACGAGCCTCGATCGGCAGCCCACACCGCAGCGGTCCCGACCGGAACGGCGACAGTCGGTGCGTCGACGGACAGATCAGCAGCGCTTGCGAACACCAGCCAGCGGCCGTGCTGCGAGATCGCCACCGGCCCGCTCGGGTCGGCAGCAGCGAGTTCGTCAGGGCCGGAGTCGACGACATCGACCCCGTCCGACGACAGCACGCGCAGGCCCCCACCGCGCTGGTAGGCGACGTGGAATCCGTCGGATGACACCACCGGTCGCACAGCATCTTCGACGAGCACCTGAGCGGTCTGAGCAACTCGGTCGACGCCGACGGCGAACGGCACGACCAGCGTCGAGCCGTCGGCAGCGGCGAGATCGCTGCTGACGGACTCGAAGACCACGAACGATCCGTCGCCCGAGATCGACGGACCCGTCGATGCGGCAGCTCCCGGAGCGCCCGTCGAGGTCGGCGACAACAGCTGGGGTTCGTACGCCGGGGTGGTTGCATCCCACGAGTAGACATTCGCCGGCGTCGGGGCGAACGGCTCGATTCCGGGACCGGCGGTGTAGACGATCAGGGTGCCGTCGTCCGACACATCGACAGTTGGACCGGTGACGACGTCGGGCGTCGAGATGGTCGTCGAGTCGAAACTGCCGGTGCGGCTGAACGGAGCGCCGGAGCGGCGCGTTGATAGCGGCGGATCTCGTTTCCGGTCGACCAGGCGATCGTCGATCCGTCGAACGACAGCGCCGGTGCCCCGACCTCGGAGCCTGGGACCGTGTCGAGCACCGTGCCGATGGGCAGCGGCAGGTTGCGGTCGGCGGCACAGCGGTCGACGACGGTGAGCGCAGCAGTGGCGCCGTCGGAGCGCACGACGACGTAGGCAACGAGGCAGCCGTCGGCGCTGATGCCGGGCGCCACACTGGAGAACTCGGCGACGGGACGACTGGTCTGCTCGACGCGGTCGCGAATCCAGATCCGTGACACAGAGTTCGACGATGGCGGCGAGCCGTCAGGTTCGATCGCCTCGGCCTCGTCGACTGCTTCGTAGGCGATGACGTTGCCACGGTCGGAGATGGCGACGACGGCGTCGTCCGGGATCTCCTGTGGGGCTCCGACCTCGTCGACAGCAGACGACCTCGAGGCCGATCGGGTCGATCGCCGGTTGCGCCCCGGTACTCCCTGCCTGCGCGCCAACCGCACCGACGATGACGACGGCGACAGCACCGAGAGCCAGCCAACGGCCCCGGACCGGAATGGAATTCTCTGGCGTGGGAACCAGGGTACCTGCCGCCGATCAGCGCGCCAGCCCGCTCATCACCACGGCGACACACTCGGTTGGTTGAATCGCCTCGACGGTGGCGAGAACTCCGGCGAGTCCGGCGCTGCCGGTGGCACTGACGTCGAACCCTGCCGATCGGGCGAGTTGGTGAGCTGCCACGATGTCGGCCTCGGTGGCGACGACCGGAGCATCGCCCCAGCCGCCGATGGCGTCGAACACCCCGAGCCAGTCGTACGTTTCGTCGTCGAGGATTCCGTCGGCCGACGACGTGGGGGTTGTCCCACGGAGTCATCAGTTCGCTCCATCGTTCAGCGACCAATTCGCTGCCGCGCTCGACGTCACCGCCGGCACGCTGCCACGCCCTGGCAAGCGGTGCACATCCTGCTGCCTGGACAGCGACGAGACGCACGCCGTGACCGATGTCGCGCAGGCCGGCACCGAGGCAGGAAGCAAACGCCCCTCCCCCGACCTGGACGAACATGCGGTCGAGCTGGTGCACGCCGAGTGCTTCGAGTTGGTCACCGATCTCCCAGCCGATCGTCCGGCCGCCATCGAGCGCCAACGCGTTCTCCGGGCCTTGCACGGTGAACGGGATCGCACCAGCGGCCACGGCTTCACGGAAACGGAACATGGCCGGATCGCCCGGCGGGTCACCAGCGCGACGTTCGCAGCGGTGGATCCGGGCGCCGAGTCGCTCGAGTTCGTCGCCGAAACCATCACCCATCCAGGTCGGCACATAGACATCGATCGGCCAGTTGGCAGCGGCTGCGAGCGTCGAGGCTGCCAGCGCCGCATTGCCGCACGAAGCAATCGCCAACGGCGGCCGATTCGAGAGCCGACCGAGACGTTCGAGCGTCAACAGATGCAACAGAATGGTGACCAGATGTCGCGCCTTCTGACTGCCGCCGACGCCCCCGGTCTCGTCCTTCACCCACACTCCCCCACCATCGGTGAAACCGAGCGCATCAGAGAGCGCATCGGACCTGGCGAAGGGGGTGGGCACGAAACCAACACCAGCGACAGTCCGCACGGCCGCGTCGAGTTGCTCGACCATCACCCGCCGGGCTGCAGCATCGACACCATGGACGTCGGCGAAGCTGGCCCAGGCCAGGTCGGCGTCGTAGCTGATCAACGGGTTCGCTCCAGGTGCTCGCACGTGCACCGGCAACATGTCGCCGAGATCGCCGCCCTGAGCCTCGAACCCTGCAACGTCGCCCTCTGCATCGTCGGAGCAGATCGCGAGCACGTGATGGCGATCCGATTGGGTGGCGTTCGGACACCGCCACGGCATCGCCGTCGCGATGTCGAGCGTTGCGCCGCACACCAGGCAACGCCAGCCGGTCACACGCACGGGTGGATCACGTCCTCGCTCAGCCGGCGACGCGGGCGTTGAAGTCGTCGATCATGTCGTCCCACACCCCGACGTATCGACGCAGACCTCGCCAGAAGTCCTGGTGGCGGCGAGCTTCGAACAACTCGAACGGCGTGCCCTGCTGTTCGACCCAGGTGTAGTAGCCGAGATTGAAGATGCGGCGACGGTCTGCCTCCGTGCACTCGATCGTGTTCTCGGTGCCGACAGAGCCGAGGTGTTCACCGAACACCTCGGCGGCGTCGGTGGCGCTGAACTCGTTGCCGTACCGGGTGGCCAGCGTCTTGGCGCGCTCGCTGGGGTACAGCGCTGCGCCGTCAGTGGCGACCGTGAGGATCGCATCGTCGGGGCCGAGGCCGAGCAGCTTGGCGGTCTTGATGGCCGCGAGCACGTTGCAGATCGACGAGAACCCGAAGTGTTCGAGCGTGGCCACCACATCGGCGGGCACGCCCTTTGCCTGCACGAGATACTGGCGTCCGGCTTCGGTGTTGAACAGCACGTCGAGTTCATCGGTGGCCTTGTCGGAGATGGCCGCGACGACGTCGGTGTTGGTGATGTTGTGGATCAGCGGGATGTGCTTGTCGCCGATGCCCTGGATGTTGTGTTCGCCGAAGCCGTTCTCGAGCATGGTGGGGCACTCGAGCGCCTCGACGGCGACGATCTTCGTGCCGTAGTCGTCCTTGAGCCGGTCGCCGGCGGCGATGGTGCCGGCCGAACCGGTAGCTGAGGTGAACGCAGCGAGGTTCAGTTCGCGGCCGTCGACACGGAAGCGATCGCGGACGGTTTCGAACACGTGGCCGAACGCCTTGCCGGTGACGTTGTAGTGGGCGAGATGGTTGCCGAACTCGGAGAACTGGTTGAGCACGAAGTTCGTGGGATCGAGACGCAGTTCGTTGCAGGCGTCGTAGATCTCTTTCACATTCGACTCGGTGCCGTGGGTTCGGATGACGTCCTCGGCCGGGTTGGCACACCACTCGTCGAGCCAGTCGAAGCGCTCCTGGCTCATGCCCTCGGGAAGGATTGCGACGCCGCGGCTGGCCATGATGCGGCTGATGGCGATGCCGCCACGTGCGTAGTTGCCGGTGGACGGCCAGATCGCTCGGTGGTGGGTGGGGTCGAACTGCCCGGTGACCACTCGGGGAGCCAGGCAGGCGTAGGCGGCCAGCACCTTGTGAGCGGTGATCATCGGGAACCTGTCGCCGAACACCACGATGATGGGGCTCTCGACGCCGGTGAGGCTCGACGGCAGCACCACATGGTCGGGCACATCGACCTGGTGGCCGGCGAGGTCGTTGTACCAGTGGACGCGCCACAGGTTGCGCGCATCAGGGCCCTGGGGGTCGGCGTCGCCCACGAGCGTGGCCTGGTCGAACGAGGACGGATTCTCGAGCTGGGCGAACGTCGGCAAGACGATGCCCTGCTCGCGGAAACGCTGGACGCTGTTGTCCAAGGCCGCTTCGTCGACCACACGATCGGTGAGGCCGAACTGGTTTTCGAGGGCATCGGTCGTTGCGTCGAGCACGGTCACGCTTGACATTCTGTCAAACCGAACCGAGAGGTCCTCGTCGAGCTTCGAAGCCGCTCGACAACGCGGTCAGGGACAGCCCATCACCCACACCACGTCGGCGGCGACCTCGACCTCGCCGTCGGTGTCGCCAGTCCCGACCAGGGTGCCCTCGAGGGTGATCGCCATGCGGCGGGCGTTGAGGTCGGCGCTCGGCCCACCGGTGTCGTGTTCGGCGATCGTGATCGTGCCCGGGCCGTCGTAGCTGCGACCCGCAGCGATGTCGCCATCGGTGACGGCGAACACCGAGACGTCCTCGACGTCGAACGTGCCCGTGCCTCCACCGCTGAGATCCTCGGCGATCTGTGCGCTCACCTGCAGCGCCGTGAAACCTGTTTCGGCCTCGGCGGCGTTGACGGTGATTCCAAAGCTGCCGCCGGCGCATCCGCCCGCTCCGATCATGGTGTAGGCAGGGTCGTCGACCGTGTACACCGCGTCTTCGGCGCCGCTCAGGGTGACCGTGCCGGTGACGAACTCGCCGAATCCGGGGCCTGAGTCGTCGGACGATGTGTCCTCGACATCCGAGTCGCTGTCGGAGCCGACGTCGGCGTCGGCGTCGGCAGAGGCCTCTCCCGAGTCGACGACATCGCTGACGTCATCGCCACCGCAGCCGGCCACTGCCAACGCAGCGGCAACAGCGAGGGTGAGCAGGCGCGACGTCGACGTGAGCATCGTCGGACAGTAGCCACATCCGGGTGGCGCTCACGCCACGCTCGACGCCTGAGCTCCGGGCGAGAGCTCGGTCAGAAGGGCCGGTCGTCCGGCGGGAGGGTGCTGGGGCCGACGTGTGCGTCCAGCCAGGCGCACAGTTCGGCCGCACCGGTCCAGGTGTCGCGGATGCGTTTGGCCGCACCCGCGGTGTGAATCCACTTGGGCGCGCCGAACTCCTTGACCGCGATGAGGCCCTTGCGGCGGAGCAGTTCGATGCGCGGGTGGTCGTTCGGGTACCCGCGCGGCGAGGTCTTGAGGGTGTCGATCGCGGTGATCGAGTACTTGCGGCGCTCGGCGTCGGCGACCAGCGCCGCAAGTTCGGATCCGGTGGCCTCGCCGTCGATTGCTGCGCGGAACCGAACGAGCTGGTCTTTCGCCATGGCGTAGTAGCCGGCGCCGACCATCAGCCCCTCGGCCGAGAACTGTGCATAGAAACCCGCTCCGCCCTCCGACTCGCCGTACGCGCCCTGCGCGGTCTTGTACGGCGGCTTGTTCTTCGAGAACCGAACATCGTTGTACGGCCGGAACATGTGGAACGGCCCGAACTCGTCGAGCGCCTCCGTGAGCTCGAGCATCGGTTGCTTCACGAACTGGTCGAAGCGGCCCTTGTTCGCCTGCCAGAACGCACGCGAATTGTCGGCGTCGAGCTGCTCGTAGAACTCGATCCCTTCGGCCGGAAACCCGGTGAATGCCATGCCCCGACGGTAGCGGCCGATCGCTCGGCCTCGGTCTGCGATCCGTCGGCCTCGATCGGGAACGTGATGCGACGATCACGTAGGTTCGAGGCGTGGCAGACCTGTTTCTCGGCGGCACCGTCGACCCGACCTCGCACGAACGAATCAGCAAGACGCCCGACGGCAATCTCGTCGTGCCGACCGACTCGCTCACCACCCATGGGGTGATCGTGGGCATGACCGGATCGGGCAAGACGGGCCTCGGCGTGATCCTGATCGAGGAGGCGTTGCGCGCTGGGTTGCCGGTGTTGGCGATCGACCCGAAGGGTGACCTCACCAATCTGTGCCTGACATTCCCCGATCTCGCGCCCGCCGATTTCCGACCATGGATCGACGAAGCCCAAGCCAAGAACGCTGGCCAATCGCCCGATGACTTCGCTGCCAGCCAGGCAACGCTCTGGAGCGACGGGCTGGGGAAGTGGGGTCTCGGTGGAGCCGACATCGGCTCGTTGCGCGAGCGCACCGACTTCACGATCTACACACCTGGTTCCGAAGCCGGCACCGCCTTGAACATCGTCGGATCACTGCAGGTACCAGCCGACATGACCGACAACGAGGCGGTCGCCGACGAGATCGAGGGCTATGTCACCGGACTGCTCGCGCTGGTCGGCATCGACGCCGATCCGCTGTCGAGCCGTGAGCACATCTTGTTGTCGAACCTGATCCACCATTCGTGGGGTGAGGGTCGCGAACTCGACCTGATGACACTCGTCGGGATGATCCCGGCGCCGCCGATTCGCAAGCTCGGGGTGTTCGAACTCGACCAGTTCTTCCCCGCCGACGATCGCATGAAGCTGGCAATGAAGTTGAACGGGTTGCTCGCGTCGCCGTCGTTCGCTGCGTGGTCGCTCGGCCCACCGCTCGACATCGACACGATGCTGCGCGACGCCAGCGGCAAGGGCCGCTGCGCCATCGTCACCACCGCTCACCTGTCCGACGACGAGCGCCAGTTCGTGACGTCGCTGATCCTGGCGAAGCTGGTCACCTGGATGCGCCGCCAGAGCGGCACCACCGACCTGCGAGCGATGCTCTACATGGACGAAGTGGCCGGCTACCTGCCACCAACAGCGATGCCGCCCACCAAGAAGCCCATCATGACCCTGATGAAGCAGGCTCGTGCGTTCGGGGTGGGCGTGATCCTGTCGACGCAGAACCCGGTCGACCTCGACTACAAGGCGATGTCGAACGCCGGCACGTGGATGATCGGGCGCCTGCAGACCGACCGAGACAAGGCACGCCTGCTCGACGGGATGACGAGCGCTGCCGGATCGGTCGACGTGGCCGCCATCGACGCCACGATCTCCGGGCTCGCCAAGCGCGAGTTCGTCCTGCGACGAGCTGGCAAGGACACCCCCGAGGTGTTCACCACCCGCTGGGCGATGTCGTACCTTCGCGGCCCGATGACCCGCGACCAGATCGCGCAGGTCACACCGCCGACCGCTGATCCAGCAGCCGCACCGGAGGCGGCAACACCGCCGGTCGCACCGGCAGCAGGCACCCGCTGCGGCTGCGGCCCACGGCACCACCTGCGCCGGCGATCCCGAGCGATCAGAGCGTGGTTGCGCCCGAGGTGGCCGACGGCATCGCCGTCCGCCACGTCGACATCGCAGCTCCGTGGCTGGGTGATGTGGGCGGCGACTCACGCGGCACGGTGCTGGAAGCAGCCGTGGTTGCTCGAGTTGCAATTCGCTACGACGAGACCAAGGCCGACCTCGTGCACGACGAGGAGTACGAGGCGGTGCTGTTCCCGCTGACCGACCCAGCCGACGTCACCAAGCTCGTCCAGGTCGACTACGACGACCGTGACCTGCGCCCCGACGCGCCGGCGAACGTCACCTATCGACTCTCCAACGCACGGATCTCCACCAAGACGTTCTTCAACGACATCGAACGGGACCTGCGTGATCACCTCACTCGGAGCCTGTCGCTCGAGATCCCGACCAACGCCGAGCTGAAACTGTTCGGCCGTCCTGGCGAAACCGACGCCGAGTTCGCTGCACGCTGCGAGCAAGCTGCCGACCAAGCCGCCGACGCCGAGATCGCCAAGTTGCGCGACAAGTACGAGACCAAGTCCACCAAGCTGCGCGATCAGATCGATGCCGCCGAGGACCGTGCCGCAGTGGCGGCCGAGACGGCCAAAGGAAAGAAGTCATCAGAGTTCTTCTCCACTGCAGGTTCGTTGCTCGGCGGGTTGCTGGGTGGCAGCAAGTCGAAGACGAAGATGGTCGGTGATCTCCTCGGCGATGCCGGTACCGCTGCAAGCCGGCGAGGCAGCACCAGCGCCTCCGATCGTCGAGCCGACGCGGCGGAGAACAAGGTGCAACGCCTGGTCGACCAGTACGAGGAACTCGAAACGGAACTCGAGTCGGATCTGACCGACATCACCGAACGGTGGGACGCCGCCGCGACCGCTGTCACGACGATGTCCGTGAGCCTCGAACGCACCGACGTCAAGGTCACCCAGCTCGTGCTGGCGTGGGTGCCGACCGACTGAACGCGCTCGACATGTGGTGCCGACGGAGAGACTCGAACTCTCACTGACGGCGACCTAAACGCCGTGCCTCTGCCAATTGGGCTACGTCGGCGACCGCTCGAAGCTACCCCCAACCCCGTTCGTGTTGCATTTTCGATGGGACGGGCCATCGGAAATGCAACACGAACGTGAATGGGCGTGGGCTGGAGCGACTCGTAGCCTGCAGCGGTGGCGTCCGGCGGATCCAGCAACACCTCCACGACGGGCTCCGCCGCGGTCGACTTGGCCTGCTGGGCCACCGTGGCGATCGTCGGCGCGTTGGCGGTGACGCAGGCGTTCGGGTGGTCGGACTCCCGACTGCTCGCAATCGCACACTCGCTCACTGCGTACTCGGTGGTGCCGTTGGTGTTGGTGATCGTCGTGGCGTTCCGGCGCAGACGCCTCGTGATCGTCACCGTCGGGGCAGCTGCGGCGTTCGGCATTGCCGTGCTCGGCACTCCCCTGGCTTTTCCCGAGCGCCAGTTGCCGGCTGCGCCTGGGAGCGTCGGACTCGAGGTCGCGTCAGTGAACCTGTGGTACCGGAACGACCACGTCGACGAGGTCGCCGACGCGCTCGACGAGATCGATGCCGACGTGATCGTCTTCAGCGAGTACACCCCAGCCCATCAGGCCGTACTCACCGCAAGTCCGCTCGCTGCCCGGTACCCACATCGCGTCGAGCGCAACGGCGACGAACCGACCGGAGTTGCGGTGTGGAGTCGGTGGCCGCTCAGCGACAGCGGCATTCTCGCCACGTACCACAGCAGCCACGACGTCACAGTGGCCGGGCCCGACGGCGACCTCCGACTGGTCGCAATGCACATGGCGACACCGTTCGACGACCTCGACGGCTGGCAGAGCGACCTGGCGATCGCTCGCATGATCGGCGAGACGACCGACCAGCCAACGCTGTTGGTCGGCGATCTGAATTCGTCGCACTGGCATCCGGACTTCCGCCAGGTGCTCGATGCGGGATTCGTCGACGCCAATGCCGCGGACGGATCGGGCTTCTCGACGTCGTGGCCGACCAACCAGCTGGTCCCGGCGTTCGTGCGTCTCGATCACGCCCTCACCACGGGCGGCCTGGTCTCGACGGGCATCGACGACATCGACGTTCCCGGCAGCGATCACCGAGGACTGTTGGTCACCGTTGCTCCAACTCGCTGAGCAACGCCCGGAAGGCTCGTCCCCGATGCGAGATGGCGTTCTTCGCCTCGAGTCCCATCTCGGAAAAGGTTGCGCCATCGGCTTCGTCTGGCTGGAAGACCGAGTCGTAACCGAACCCGATGTCACCGCGTTCCTCGGTGGTGATGACGCCCGGGCAGACGCCTTCGACAGCCAGCTCCGACCCGTCGGGCCAGACGACGATTGCCACCGTCTTGAACGCTGCGCGGCGATTGTCGACTCCGTCGAGTTCGGCGAGCAGCTTCGTTCGGTTGTCGGCGTACGAGCAGCCGTCACCTGCGTAGTGCGCCGCGTCGACACCGGGAGCGCCGTCGAGCGCCTCGACCTCGAGGCCGGTGTCGTCGGCCACAGCGGGCATCCCCGTGGCCGCACTCAGCGCTGCAGCCTTGAGGCGCGGATTGCCGATCAGCGACCCGGCGTCTTCGACCACATCGGCAACGTCCTCCGGACGCGGCAGCAGATCGACGACACCATCGAGCAGGCGTTGGATCTCCACGACCTTGTCGGGGTTGGCCGACGCGCAGACCAGCTGGATCACGGGTGCAGCCTCAGCGAGCCGGACGGGCGGCCGGTGCGGTCGCGATCTGCTCGGCCTGGAGGTCGGCGATCGTGGCGAGGCCGCCTTCGGCGAGCGCGAGCAGCGAGTCGAGCTCTGGGCGAGTGAACGCCATGCCCTCGGCGGTGCCCTGCACTTCGACGAAACGCGCTTCGCCACCCTCGATCGGTCGGAGCATCACCACGTTCATGTCGACCTCGGCGGTGCTGTCTTCGACGTAGGGAAGGTCGAGGAGCGGGACCCCGCCGACGATTCCGACGCTGATCGCCGTGCAGAACGAGTGCAATGGATTGGCAGGCAGGTCGCCGCGGTCGACAACTCGTTGCAGCGCGTCGTGCAGTGCCACGAAGCCACCGCAGATGCTGGCGGTACGAGTTCCGCCGTCGGCCTGCAGCACGTCACAGTCGACGAGCACCTGACGCTCGCCGAGCGCCTGCATGTCGCAGGCTGCGCGCAGCGACCGGGCGATCAGCCGCTGGATCTCGACGGTGCGACCGCTCTGCTTGCCCTTGGCGGCCTCTCGGCCGATCCGTTCCGGCGAGGCGCCAGGCAGCATCGAGTACTCGGCGGTCACCCAGCCCTTGCCCGAATTGCGCATCCACCGAGGCACGTCCTCGTCGATCGAGGCCGTGCACAGCACCCTGGTCTTGCCGAACGAGACGAGACACGAGCCGTCGGCCATTTCGGTGAAGTCGCGCTCGAAACTGATCGGGCGGAGTTGATCGTCGGTGCGGCCGTCGGGGCGAGCCATGGTGGTCTCCGTTTCGTTGGGTCTCTCGGTGGTGGTGCGCTGCACAGGGTGCCACGCGGCGTCAGGAAGCGGACGGTTTCCACGCTTCGGTGTGGTCGAGCTCCGGTCCGAGGAGCTGCGCTCCGAGTTCCCGGAACACCTCGACGTCGCCGCTGGACACGAATCGGTGACGTCCGACTCGACCGGCGTCTCGCAACAGCCCGAGTGAGCCGAGGCGCTCCATCACCACGAACGCAGTCTCGTCGGCGGAGCTGACCAACGTGACCTCGGGTCCCATCACGTCGCTGATCGTTCGCGCCAGGAAGGGGTAGTGCGTGCATCCCAACAACAGCGCGTCGACGCCGGCTTCACGAATCGGAGCGAGCAGCCGCTCGGCGAGCACCGTGACCTCGTCACCGGTGGTCTGGCCGCGTTCGACGAACTCGACGAAACCAGGACACGCTGCGCTGGTCAGCGACACCGGCGCACCCGTGTCGAGCACTGCATGCAGATACGCACCCGACGCCATCGTGCCGACCGTGCCGATCACGCCGACGTGGCCGGTCGTGGTCGTGGTCACCAAGGCACGTGCGCCCGGTTCGATGACGTCGATGATCGGGACGGGCAACTCGGCTCGCAAGTCGTCGAGTCCGGCCGCGGTCGCGGTGTTGCAGGCCACGACGATGGCTTTGGCGTCGAAGTCCTTCACGAGGCTCCACGCGAGCTCGTGGGCGTAGCCCCGAACGTCGTCGAGCGGCTTCGACCCGTACGGGTACCGACCCGTGTCACCGATGTAGACGAGGTCTTCGGCGGGGAGCAGGTCGATGGTGGCGCGGGCGACCGTGAGCCCGCCGAACCCCGAGTCGAACATCCCGATCGGCCGATCCACGGTGGCGCAGCCTATTGCCGGCTGTCTCCCAGACGGTTCCGGGAGACAGCCGGATCGGATCAGGGCTGGATCGGCATGACGGCGTCGATCACGTGGATCACGCCGTTCTCGGCCACGATGTCGGCCTGGATCACCATGGCTCCGCCGACGGTGCCGGCGGTGGCATCGACCGGCTGCGGTCCGCCTTCGGCCACCGGCACGCTCGGCAAGCGCCAGAACATCGGCCAGGAGGAGCGCCGGATCGCTGGTGTCGTCGACAGAGCGACGCAGCAATGCGGTGATGTCAGCCGGTGTGACCCGCTGCGGCATATGGCGTCGTTGCTGGGAGCGAACAACGTGATCGTTGCGTCGGGTCATCGAGGAGCTCCTGCACGATCGAGTCGGCAACTCGATCGCGCCTTGCAGCGCTGTCAGATCGTCGTTCGACTCGATCACGTCCCAGATGCTCTGGCCGCCGGTCGGCGGCGGAATCGGTCGGGAACACCGTCGTTGTCGTCGTGGCCGCTGCAGTCGTCGTTGTCGTCGCTGCCGTTGTCGTCGTCTCCGGTTGGTCGTCTCCGGTGTCGTCGTCTCCGGCGTGGTCGTCTCCGGTGTGGTGGTGTCGACCACCGTCGACGATCGGCGGCACCGGTGCGGTTGCAGCGAAGCGACAGGTGACGAGTCGCCCGGCGTGAAGGTGAAGTTCGGGAACGTCGAGCTGCGGTCACACGTTCGATGCTGGCTCGTCCGGCGACTCGAGCTCGATGTTCATCGCCACCGACGTCTGCGGTCCTTCGAGCGGGTCGCGGACACAGTCGATGACCGGCCCGAATGGAGTCCAACCCGCCGGAACCTCGACCACGGCGCTCACGGTCGAGAGCCAGTCCTTCGGGGTCGGCCACCGTGTCGTCGGCTTCCCATTCGAAATCGACTCGTCCGTCGGTGCCGGTGCTGGCTCCGGCGGCTTCGCCGGGCGCAACGGCGTCTGGGCGGAGCCACTCGAACGACGAGGGTGCCTCCGCTGGGCCGACGACGTTGACGATGAAGCCGACGTCGATCACGCTGCCGGTGCTCGTCGGTCGTCTCGAGGATCAGCAGACTCGACGTCGCAGTTGCCTCGTCATCGTCGTCGCTACCACCGAGGAGCAGCCAGGCGAGCAGGCCGACGATCGCCAGGGCCACGACCACCATGACGGCGATCGGTCCGGGCTTCTTGTACCAGGGCGTCTCGTCGTCGGGATCTGGCTCGGCGTCGCCGGGAGCGCCGAAGGGTGGTACCGGCGGCACGCTTCTCCAGCACCCACCTCGGTTGTCGGCATCTGCGTGGTGGCGTCCATCGGCGTCGGTACGCCCGTCGGCAGTGTGGGCGCAACAGCGTCCGGTGGCGGCGGCGAGCCGGCCGGGGGTGTCGGAACCGGATCTGGCGGCGGCGCGCCGGCACCAGTGGGGTCGGGGAATTTCGGATCCGAGTCAGACATGACGCCGATTGTGGCAGGTCAAGCGCTGACTGTGGCGGATTTGGCGCAGTCTTGATGCCACCTTGAGTCGCGGCTGCGGCTTCACGATTGCGCCTGCGATCGGTCACACTCATCACCATGCCTACGATTTCCGCGAACGACATCGACATCTGCTTCGAGAGCTTCGGCGACGACGATGCGCCCCCGATTCTGTTGGTGATGGGTCTCGGAGCCCAGATGACGCTGTGGTCGCCGGGCTTCATCTCCGAATTGCTCGACCGCGGGTTCCGCGTGATCCGCTTCGACAACCGCGACGTCGGGCTGTCGACCAAGACCGACGGCCCACCGCCTGATGTGATGGCGATGTACGCCGCGTTCGCTGCGGGCGGACCCATCGAGGCCCCCTACACGTTGTCGCTGCTCGCAGCCGACGCCGTCGGCCTGCTCGATGCACTCGAGATTCCGGCGGCTCACATCGTCGGCGCCTCGATGGGCGGGATGATCGTGCAGACGATCGCGATCGAGCACGCCGACCGGGTGCTGTCGCTCACCAGCATCATGTCGACCACCGGCCACACCGAGGTCGGCCAACCCAACCCCGAAGCGATGATGGCCTTGCTCAGCCCGGCGCCCGAGGGTCGCGCTGCGGCCATCGACGCAAACGTCAACACCGCCCGCTTGATCTCCGGCGAGCTCTTCGACGAGACCGAGTCACGACGGATTGCCACCGAGTCGTACGACCGTTGCTTCCATCCCTCCGGCACGATGTTCCAGATCGCTGCCATCGCAGCCAGCGGCGACCGCACCGAGGGACTGCAACAGCTCGACGTGCCGACACTCGTGATCCACGGACGCCAGGACCCACTCGTGACGCTGTCGGGGGGCGAGGCCACAGCTGCAGCGATACCCGGCGCCGATCTGTTGGTCTTCGGGCAGATGGGCCATGACATGCCGCGCCGGTACTGGCCACAGATGGCCGATGCGATCTTCAACATCGCAGCGCGGGGCGAGGGCATCTGAACGTGGCCGACATCGCCGACGACCGCCGGCTCGACCCGCGGGTGAAGTGGGCGCTGCGGAACGTGCCGGTGACGGCGTTGGGCGACATCGACAGCCGCGAGCGACTGGTCGAGATCTCGAACACCCCGAAAGCCATCGCGCTACGCGACAAGATGGAGGCGCTGTACGACACCCTCGACACCGAGGACGTCGCGTCGTCCGCCGGTCTGGCCATTTCCGTGCTCGAGTTCGTGTCGTCGCCCGATTCGAACACGGTGAAGATCCGTTTCGTGCGGCCAGCCGGCGACGGCGAGGTCCCGTGCGTGTACTACATCCATGGCGGCGGGATGCAGAACGGCACCGCGTTCGGCGCGATGTACCGGGTGTGGGCGCGCGTGCTCGCTGCGCAGGGGGTGGCCGTCGCGATGGTCGACTTCCGCAACTGCTTGACACCGTCGTCGGCGCCCGAGATCGACCCGTTCCCAGCGGGTCTGAACGACTGTGTCTCGGGGCTGAAATGGCTGGCGTCACAAGCCACCGAACTCGGCATCGACGCTCAGCGCATCGTGATCGCCGGCGAGTCCGGTGGCGGCAACTTGACGCTGGCAACCGGGATGCAGTTGCTGCGCGATGGTGACATCGAGCTCATCAGCGGGCTGTATGCGCTGTGCCCGTACATTGCCGGCCGGTGGCCGCAGGAACGGTTCCCTTCGTCGTTCGAGAACGAAGGAATCCTGCTCAACCTGCACCACAACCGTGGCGCCGTCGCCTACGGCATCGAGCAGCTCGAGGCGGAGAACCCGCTTGCGTGGCCGGCGTTCGCCACGGTCGACGACGTTGCCGGGCTGCCACGCACGTTCATCAGCGTCAACGAGGCCGACCCACTGCGCGACGAGGGCGTCGAGTTCTACCGGCTCCTGCTCGAGGCCAACGTCGCGGCCCAGTGTCGAACCGTGATGGGTACCAGCCACGGCATGGACGTGTTCACCGCTGTGCTCCCCGACATCAGCCGCGAGACGGCCGCCAGCATCGCTCGCTTCGCGGGCGAGCGCTCGCGCTGACCTCGTTCGCGATGCACGACCGTCGCGAGTGGTGGGGGTGGGTTCTCTTCCTGGTGTCCGCCCTGTTCTTCCTGGCGGTCGCGATCCGTGACCGGGACGCGCTGGTCGGTCTCGGCAGCGTGGCATTCCTCGCCGCCTGCGTGTTGTTCCTACGCGCCTACCCGAAGAAGTAGCCGACCACCGCCCGGCACCGCCGCCCGTGAAGGTGGGAGCACCACGCGCACCGCGCCGCGTCGTCCTATGTCCGAGCAGCAGCGAGCGGTCGCCGACCGTGGCCAACGATCGGCGACATGGTCTCGCCGCCGACCATGACCATGAAGGCGTCGCCGACGGCGACATCGGCGAGGCCCGCTGCTTCGAGGGCCTGGCTGATCTCGGTTCGGGTGAGACCGTGTTCCTCGTCGTCGGTGCGTTCCCAGTCCCACTGGACGAACAATCCGCCTGGTCGGAGACGCCCGACCAGATCGCTGACCGTCGCGTCGGCCGTCAGAAGTAGATGATCTCTTCGGCCTTGGCTTCGGCGTCGTCGAGGTCGTCGGTGTAGGCGCCGGTCGACAGGTACTTCCAGCCGCCGTCGCACACGATGAACACGATCGTGCCGTGGTCGATCTGGCTGGCGACCTTGGCCGCGCCGGCCAGTGCGGCGCCCGCCGAGATGCCCGAGAAGACACCGCACTCGTGCACGAGTCGGCGGGTCCACTCGATCGACTCGCGTGGGCGCACGACTCGCTTGCGGTCGAGGATGTCGAAGCCATTCCAGTTCTCGAACACCGGCGGGATGTAGCCCTCGCCGATGTTGCGCAACCCCTCGACCCGCTCGCCGAGCGGCGGCTCGACGGCGACGATCTGGATGTCGGGGTTCTGTTCCTTGAAGTAGCGCCCGGCACCCATCAACGTGCCGCTGGTGCCGAGCCCGGCGACGAAGTGCGTCATCTCGGGGACGTCACGCAGGATCTCGGGGCCGGTGCCCTCGTAGTGAGCACGCGGGTTGGCGTCGTTGGCGTACTGATACGGGAAGTACCAGTCGGGATGCTGGGCGGCGAGTTCGATCGCCCTGGCGACCGCTCCGTTCGAGCCCTCCTCGCCGGGCGTGAGGATCAGTTCGGCGCCGAACACCTCGAGCATCTGGCGACGCTCGATCGACACGCTCGTGGGCATCATGATCTTGATCGGGTAGCCCTTGATGCCGGCGATGGCGGCGAGCGCGATGCCGGTGTTCCCCGACGACGGTTCGATGATCGTCTGGCCGGGCAGGAGTCGACCTTCCTTCTCGGCGGTCTCGATCATCGACTTGGCGATGCGGTCCTTCACCGACCCGAACGGGTTCTGCATCTCCATCTTGGCGAGGATGCGTACGTTGGGGTTCGGCGACAGGTTCGACACATCGACCATCGGGGTGTTGCCGATCATGTCGAGCACGCTGTCGTTCACGAGGCCTGGCATCGTGAAATTCGGGTTCAAGGTGTTCGTCACAGTTCTCCCAACAACGGCGTCGCCGAATGCATTCCGACTAATCCGATGGTTTCTGTCAGGAATCGTACCGGCCGACGTCCTGACCCCTCCAGCCGAGCTCCGATGAGTTTCCGCGCCGAGGGGGTGCGGCGAAACTCATCGCAGCGGTCGAGGCGGTGCCAGCGATGAGTTTCCGCGCCGGCAGGGTGCGGCGAAACTCATCACTGTGAGAGCGACGTCACACGATGGCGATGGGCTCTTCGGTGATCTGGCCGTCGACGATGCGGTAGCTGCGAGCCTCGGGCGCCTCACGCTTGAGGCTGATGATCACGTAGTGCCACGACGGGTCGGGCGCCGCGGCGACATCGGTCGGGCTCGGATACGGCTCGGAGTGCGTGTGGCTGTGCACCACGCCGTTGATCTCGAAGTCGCGGTCGTCGGCGTCCATCTCCGCTCGCAGATGGTCCTTCGGGTCGATCGTGTACACACGAGCCGACTCGGCGATGTTCGTGCACGGATAGAAGATCGGTGCCCGGTCGCCCGCTCCCCCGCCGGCCGTCTCCGGCCCGGCGATCAGACCGCAGGCCTCGAGCGGATAGGCGTCCAGAGCAGCACCGACCATCTGTGCGTACGCCTCGCGTGAGATCTCGATCACGACGACGAGGATACGGGCACCACCCCGGAGCGCTCAGCTCAGAGCAGGCCATGGGCGGCGAACATGCGGGCGTAGATCTCGTGGATCACCGGCTCCTTGCGCTGGTTGTAGTCCATCGTCGGCTCACCGGCGGCGTTGGTCGCGGCAGCCGCCGCCAGCTTCGCGTCGACGTACAGCGCAGCGTCGTCCGGGTGCGTGCACAGCCAGTCACGGAACCTTCACCGAACGGATCAGTGCGGCAACCGTGTCGTAGCTCGCCGGCCACGACGTGTCGGACTCGACGATGACGACCGGCTCGGGAACGGGGCGTCCCCCGACCCAGATCTGGACAGTGTCTCGCACCTCCCAGTCGTGGTGCCGGGTGATCTCCTCGGGCCCCGACACGGAACGCTCAAGCGGATCCGTCCGCACGGACGCGGTCGATGAAGCCGAGCGCTGCGTCGCAGAACCGATCGCGAGCGGCGAGTTCGTCGTGGATCAGGTGGCCGGCACCATCGAGCACCACGTACTCGGTCGCTGGCGAGATGTCGACGAAGTGCTGGGCGAGCGCCGGGTCGGCCACTGCGTCGGGCTTCGACGGGTCGGCGCACACGATCAGCGACGGCACACCGAACGGTGCGGCGGGATCGAGGAAGGTGCCGATCCTGCCGGTCAGCACCGGGTCGAGCACGCTGGCGTCGACCGTCAACAACGACCCCGCCATCGACGCGATCCCGTCTGGATGCAGGAGCTCGCCGAACGTGCCACCCGAAGCCGTTGGCGCGGCGGCGAGGATGCCGGACAGCACCTCGACCGTGATCCCCGACGCCTGGAGCTGCGGGGCCGACTCACGGATCACGCGGAACGATTCGAGCAGCGAGTTGCCCTCCAGCACGGCCTGACCATCAGCAGGCGCATCGTCGGCAGTCGGGTTTCCTGCGAGCCCCAGCGGCGGATCTTCCATCACCGCAGCGACGACGAGTTCTGCGTGCTGTTGGGCCAGGGCGGCAGCCGTCGCTCCACCGAGCGAATGCCCCATCACCACGCAGGGCTGCCCGGCCGCCTGTTCGATCGCAGCGACCGCATCGCTCAGATAGCCGGCAGGGCTGTACTGCTCCGGTGCTCGGTCGGAGGCCCCGTGGCCTCGGAAGTCGAGGCGCAGCACACGGAACCGCTCGGCCAGGGTCGGCACGATCCAGTCCCACGTGCCCCCGAACGACGTGATGCCGTGGAGCAGCAGGATCGGCGGGGCCGACGGGTCGCCATCTTCGGCGACATGGAGTTCGATCGGGCCGTTGCGAATCTTCACGGCGACGACCGTAGATCGTCACTGCGCTCGATCGACGGCTCGGGAAGCACCCGAACTCCGGCGGTCCACGCCGACATGGCTCGGTAGGGTTGCATCTCCTCCGAGAGGCGCATCGACATGGCAAAGGGCAAGAAGACCAAGAAGGCGAAAGCCGGCGGCGGCGACGGCACGCAGCTCATCGCGTCGTACAAGCGCGCCTATCGCGACTACGACATCCTCGACACCTACGAAGCAGGCCTGGTGCTCACCGGCAGCGAGGTGAAGAGCCTGCGTGAGGGCAACGCCCAGATCGCCGAGGGCTACGCCCGCGTGCAGCGCGGCGAGATGTGGCTCGACGGGATCCACATCCCGCCGTACACGAACGCAATCGGATTCGGAGCCCACGACCCCGACCGCCAGCGCAAGCTGCTGCTGAACCGCGCCGAGATCGACAAGCTCGACCAGCGTGTCGCGCAGGGCAGCCTCACCATCGTCCCGCTGCGTCTCTACTGGAAGGGCGGGCGAGCGAAGATCGAGATCGGTCTCGCCAAGGGCCGCACGAAGGGCGACAAGCGTCAGCACATGGCCGAACGCGACGCCGACCGCGAGATCCAAACCGAGTTCAACCGGGCCAACAAGTACGGAGACGCGCGCGAGCGCTCGTAGACACGGAGGACGCCATGGGGCTGTTTCGACATCACGACGAACCGCACCGCCGCTTTCGGATGCAGCAGAAGTTGATCGCCATCGGCGACGACTACTGGATCGAGGACGACGGCGGGAATCGGGCGTACAAGGTCAACGGCAAGGCGGCGCACATCGTGCGCGAGACCTGGAAGCTCGAGGACTCGCACGGGCACACCGTTGCCAAGATCCAGGAGAAGAAGCTGTCGGTTCGCGACAAGATCAAGATCGAGCTCGACGGCGGCGACGCCACGGTGAAGAAGGCGCTCCTGGGTATTCGTGACCGGTTCGACATCGACGTCGAGCACGGCCACGACATGAAGGCCCACGGCAACGTGCTCGATCACGAGTACAAGATCGAACGCGACGGCGACACGGTCGCCGAGATCTCGAAGCGCTGGTTCCGGGTTCGCGACACCTACGGGATCGAGGTGTTCGACGAGAACGCCACGGCCCTGCTCCTTGCCGTCACCGTTGCGATCGACGCACTCGCCCACGACCTCATCTGACCGAGCCCGGCGGGACAGCCACCCTGGGCCAGCGCGAAGTGGCCCGACCGGTCAGCCAACGGGCTCGGGCGCAACCGAGTACAGCGTGGTGCGGCGTGCGAGCGAACGCCCGAGCGGCGACACCAGCGAACCGAACGCCTCCTCGGTCATCTTCTGGCCGTGGATCGCGCCAGCGGCTCGGCTGATGTTCTCGTCCATCAGCGTGCCGCCGAGGTCGTTGACGCCCGCCTGCAGGAGTTGACGCACACCGGGCACGCCGATCTTCACCCACGACGCCTGGACGTTGTCGATCAGCCCCCGGTAGGCGAGGCGCCCGACGGCGTGCAGCAGGATCGTCTCGCGGAACGTTGGCCCACGTCGGGCTTTGCGTTGCAGGTAGATCGGTGACGCCATGTGCACGAACGGAAGCGGGATGTACTCGGTGAACCCGCCGGTGCGGCGCTGCACGTCGCGGGTGCGCTCGATGTGTCGGGCCCAGTGGATCGGACGCTCGATCGATCCGGCCATGATCGTGACGTTCGAACGCAGTCCGACTCGGTGCGCGGTCTCGTGCACCTCGAGCCACTCGTCCGTCGTCACCTTGTCGGGACACAGGATCGAGCGTGGCCCTTCGTCGAGGATCTCCGCAGCGGTTCCGGGCAACGATCGCAGCCCGGCGTCCTTGAGTCGGCGCAAGTAACTCTCGAGCGGCTCCTCCAGCCGGCGAGCACCCTCGTGTACCTCGAGCGCAGTGAAGGCGTGGACGTGCATCTCGGGCACTGCGTCCTTCACGGCGTGACACACGTCGACGTAGTAGTCGCCGTCGAAGCTGGGGTGGATGCCGCCCTGCAGCGTGACCTCGGTGGCGCCCAACTCCCACGCCTCGCGTACGCGCTGCTGGATGTCCTCGATCGTGAGCAGGTATGGCGTGCCGCGCAGGTTGAGCGAGATCTTGCCCTTGGCGAACCCGCAGAACTTGCACTTGAACGTGCACACGTTGGTGTAGTTGATGTTGCGGTTGTGCACCCAGGTGACCACGTCGCCCACGGTGGCCTGGCGCAGCCGATCGGCAGCCTCGGCGACGGCGGCGACCTCCCGACCGCGGGCTTCGAACAACGTGACCATCTCGTCGATGCCGAGGTCGGAACCGGCCTCGAACCCGGCGAGCACTTCGGCCACGGCGCCACGGATCGGTCGCGGTCGTCGCCGGCAGCAGCGTTGGCGGGTCGGCGTTCCAGCCCGAATACCACTGGGTCGAGCGGTCGCCGATGATCACGACGTCGGCGCCGTCGGCGGTTTCGGTGGTGCCCTGCACCTTCTCGGGGAACTGGCTGCCGGGATCGTCGCGGCCGAGGGCCTCGGCATCGCTGCGGTCGAGCACAGCGAAACGCAGCGCCGGGTCGACCCACCGTTCGGGGCCGGCGAGCGTGTCGTCGAGGAACTCCGGATACGCCGTGAGGCGCGGCGCGAGTGTGAAGCCGCGCGCCTCGGTGACGTCTCGGAGCCGGTCGAGATCGGGCCAGGGCCGCTCGGGGTTGACGTGGTCGGCGGTCACCGGCGACACGCCGCCCCAGTCGTCGATGCCGGCGTCGAGCAGCACGCCGAAGTCGTCCGACAGGTTCGGCGGCGCCTGCAGGTGGATCGATGGCGGCAGCACGAGCCGAGCGGCGGCGATGGTCCACAGGAACTCGTCGGGCGGGCACGCCGCCGCATTGCGCATCCCGGTGAGCAGCTTGGGCAGGAAGTTCTGGATGATCACCTCCTGCACGTGGCCGTGTCGCTCGTGGCTGGCGGCGATCGCCCGGAGCCCGTCGAGGCGGTCCTGGCGGTCGTCGCCGATGCCCACCAGCAGCCCGGTCGTGAACGGGATCTGGAGTTCACCAGCGGCTTCCAGCGTGGCGAGGCGCCGGGCCGGGTCCTTGTCGGGGGCGCCCCGATGGCAGGCGAGGTCGCCGCGGATCGACTCGATCATCATCCCCTGGCTGACAGACACCGGTCGCAGCCGGGCGAGTTCGTCGAGCGTCAGCGCACCGGCATTGGCGTGCGGGAGCAGGCCGGTCTCCTCCACCACCATCTGGCACATGGCGGCGAGATAGTCGACCGTGCTGTGCGTAGCCGTGGTCGGCGAGCCAGTCACGTGCAACCTCATAGCGCAGCTCGGGGCGTTCGCCGAGCGTGAACAACGCCTCGTGGCATCCCGCGCGGGCACCGGCCCGAGCGATGGCTCGCACCTGCTCCGGCGCGAGATACGGCTCGGCGACTCGCGCCGGCGGCTGGGCGAACGTGCAGTAGTCACACGTGTCGTTGCACAGGAACGTCAGCGGGATGAACACCTTGGGCGAATAGGTGACGCGAGTGCCCGGTGCGCGAGTCGCGTACGCGACCGGCCGCGGCCATCAGCTGATCGAGCGGCGTTGCGAGCAGTGCGGCGTCGTCGGAATGCGGCATCGCTGCACGGTAGACGCGAGTGAGTGTCAAATACGAACCCACTGCTATGGTCGCCTGATGTCGACGAAATCACCGCCGGAGTCGACGCCGAACTCGTCGCCGCCATCGGCCGACCACGGCGTAGGAATCGAAACGGTCGCGGCCGTCGTCGGCGACCGCTGGTCGATGCTGATCGTGCGCAATGTCTTCCGCGGCATCCGACGGTTCGACGCACTCCACGACGACCTCGGAGTGTCGCGTCCGGTACTCGCCGGGCGGCTCAAGCGGCTGGTCGAAGCCGGCATCCTCGAACGCCGCCGATACCAGGACAATCCCCCGCGAGACGACTACATGCTCACCCCTGCCGGACTCGAACTCTCCCCTGCGCTCGTCGCGCTGATCCGCTGGGGCGATCGGTGGTTCGGCGACGGCGAGCGAACCGCGGTGCTGGTGCACGCCGAGTGCGGCAACGAGTTCGAGCAGGGCTTCTGGTGCCGAACCTGCAAGACCACCTTCGGCCCGAGCGACATCAGGTCGCAGGCATGATCACCCACATCGCCACCGCCACGGTGCCGACACGGTGGGGAGAGTTCACCTGCCACGCCTATCGCCGACCCGACGGCGTCGAGCACCTCGCACTCGTGCTCGGCGAGCTCGTCGACGCTCCCCTCGTGCGAGTGCACTCCGAATGCCTCACCGGCGATGTCTTCGCGTCGGCCCGCTGCGACTGCGGCGCACAACGCGACCTCGCGCTGGAGTTGATCGCTGCCGAAGGACGCGGCGCGTTGATCTACCTGCGCGGCCAGGAGGGTCGAGGCATCGGGCTCGGCGAGAAGATCCGCGCCTACGCGTTGCAGGAGCGCGGGTACGACACCGTCGACGCCAACCTCGCGCTCGGCCACCCGGCAGACGCTCGCGACTACGCCGACGCCGCCGACGTGCTGCGCCACCTCGGCGCAGATTCGATCCGTCTGCTGACGAACAACCCGGCAAAGACCGATGCCCTGACGGCCCGTGGCATCGAGGTCGCCGCCACGGTGCCGGTCGTGATCGCTCCCACCCCACAGAACGCCGCCTACCTCGACACCAAACGCGAGCGCATGGGTCACGGTCTGCGCTGACCGCGACGCTGGCCCCGCTGACCGCACTAGCCTGACGAGCATCAGGGCACGGGCAACTGCGCACTGCACATATCAAACACGGGGCTGACTGGTTTCGACGTCAGTAACGCTGTTCGAGTTTGCGACCCGAGTTCCTCAGACTCGCTAAACGGGGGAACCCAAAGAATTGCCGATGAGCAGTTCGCTCTCGCCGCCTGATTTTCAGGTGAGTGAAGAGTCATCGTGAGCAGAAATGTCGCACGGGGCCACTCCATCACAGCCCGGCAACAGAAGTGAGGGATGACGGCAGGAAAGACCGCTGCCAGCGAGAAAGACTGCTGACGTTCAGGAAAGACTGAGCGTGGTCCGCCTCGAGCGGACAGCCGACCCGTCGGTGTCACAGCGTCAGTGGCAATACCGGGAATGGTCGTAGCAAGTTCGTTCACCGGCTGATGGACGCTGACATGTCGGAAAGACGGCGCGTGGTCCGCCTCGAGCGGACAGCCGACCCGTCGGTGTCACAGCGTCAGTGGCAATACCGGGAATGGTCGTAGCAAGTTCGTTCACCGGCTGATGGACGGGGGTTCGATTCCCCCCAGCTCCACGAAAAGTGCCATCTACCAGGGGAAATGCAGGGGGTGGACGGAATGATCGTTCCCCCGTCCAACACCCTCGTTGACCAGGGAGAACCGTCCAGAACGGTCCGCTGACCAGGCGCTGAGCGAGTTCGAGCCGGCGCCGCGACGTCGAGACGGAGCGGGTCAGGACGGAAATCGGACGGATGACGTCGGATCGAACGAACCGAGTCGGCCTTCCGGACAGTCGGATCGTGGTCGGGTCGGGGATGGCCCGGGTCTCGGGCGACACGTCATGGTGCGTCGAACCTTGCTGCGGGTGTTCCTGGCGGGTGGCGCACGTCGGGCTGCGCATCCGGGCTGGGGACGCACACTTCGCCTTCGAGGCCGTCGGGATCGGTGAAGAAAAGGCTGAGGACGGGTCCGAAGTCGGTGACGAATCCGTCGGTGGCTTCGAGGTCGATCAGGCGTCGGCGGATCTCGCTGAACGTCTCGATCGACGCAGCTCGTAGGCCGACGTGGTCGAGTCGTCCTCGACCGAACATCGGTGTCTGGTGTTCAGCTTCGTGGTTCCCGTCGATCTCGAAGATGTTCAGTTCCGTGTTCGGCCCGATGTTCAGGAACGTGAGGCGAACCGGGCCATCGACCGAAGAATGTTCGACAGTTGCATCGAACACCTTCTGGTAGAAGTCGACCAGGCGGTCGGTGTCGGACGACAGGATCGCGACGTGGTGGATACCGTCGAGCAGCACGGGCCTATTCTCGCGTCTGATCGTCATGACGTCACCTCGGCTCGACGGAGGTTCCGAGGGCCGACGACCCTGGGACGCTGCACCAGCTGCGAGTAGCCGGCCGTCAGAACGGCTCGGACGTGACGCGGTTGCTCGGCTTCGTCCAGGACTGCCACGGCGACGTCTTCGAGTGAGATCCTCGACGTGCCGTCGCTGTCGACGATCAACTCGTCCGTGCCGGTCCGAAACCTCCCCGTTCGCCGCCCCGGCGTCAGTTCGGCTGACGGGCTGAAGTAGGTCCAGTTGACCGTCGAGTTCTCGCGCAGGACGTCGAGCTGGTCGACGCAGGCCAGCGCAACTCCGCGTATCGGCTCGGGAACGAATCGCGGGTCGTCGACGACGAGGCGTCCTCCGCTGGCAGGCACGATGAGTGGTCCGGCGCCGCCGACGACGATGAGTCGGGCACCGGTGTCGGCGACCCCGTCGAGCAGTGCCCGGGCGGTGATCGCGAGTTCATCGCCTCCGGTGCGTGGGCCCGATGTCGCACTGATGACGACGTCCTGTCCACGGCTGAGGCGCTCGACGTCCCGGGGCTGCCGGGCGTCGCCTTCGATCCACGTGACCGAGTCGGGATTGTCGGGAGACGCGCCGCTGCGCGTGACGGCGGTGACGTGATGGCCGCGTGTGGTTGCTTCGTCGAGTATGCGGCTGCCGACCTGTCCGGTCGCGCCGAAGATGGTGATGTTCATGTCGCTGCTCCTGTTGTGTGGTCGTGCTGGTGCCACCAGGCGGCGAGGTATGCGGCGGCGGCGAGGTAGAGGCGCCCGTTCGACGGGTCCTGTGTGGCGGCGTCGAAGCAGGCGAGCGTGTACTTGGCGAGGTGCGCGTCGTGGTGGGGAGCAGCGTGGTCGACGAGTTGCTGAGCGATGCGGGCCTGTTGGTGTGGCTGGGCGTGCCAGGCGGTCGCCGCGGCGGCAGACGGGTCCAGATGCGTCACCTCGTCGACGAATCGACTCGGCGGGTCCGGCTCCCATCTCGGATCGATCGGACCGGAACTCTGCGTTGCCCGGTATCCGAGGACGTAGGTGGCGGCGACATCGATGGCCCGCTGGGCATCGGAGGCCCGGTGGGCGACGGCCAGGGTCGCCTGAGGGAGCGTGAGGCAGTGGGTCCAACCGTAGGGTGCGTTGGTCGGCTCGTCCTGGAGCATCGACATGGCGGCGATCGTCAACAGCTGGCGGCGGGCGTCGTCGATCGAGAGGCCGTGGGTGACGTCGGCGAGTGTTCGATGAGCCAGTCCCGAGTCATCGACGAGTGCCATCGTCGGCTGCACGAAGTGACTGGAGGGTTGGCTGTCCGCTGCGGGCGAGACCAGTCGGTCGGTCAGCGACACAACGTGGGCCGCCTCGGGCCGCGGCTGGTCGAACCAACTCAGTCGGTGGTCCGGGTTGCGGGCGATTTCTCCGAGCAGGGTCCGGGCCATGAGCCCAGGGTTGATGCCGGTGGGCCGGAACCGAGGCAACAGTTCGAGGAAGATCGCGCCGTGGGCAGCACCGCCGAGGCAAGGAAGCACGACGTCGACGAGGTCGTCGACGACGTGGTCCTGGTCTCGGGTGGCGCACAGGGACACGAATGCGCGGTCGGCCGTCTCGGGGTCACCGTGGCGAAGTGCTTCGGTGAGGGCGTGGAGTGCCGCGCCGTCGTGCGCAGTGACGTCGCCCGTTTCGGTGGGTCTGCCGGTCGTCGACCAGGTGGCGGCGATGTGGACGATGCGTTGCCGTGCGGACTCTCGTCGCTGAGGCGACACCGAGCGGAGCAGTTCGGCTCGTGCCATCAGTTCCAGCGGGGCGTGCAGCGTGAACGAGTTCTCTGCTTCGTCGCGCGGGGTCGACAACAGCTGGCACGCAGCGTGGAGCAGTTCCGCGTCCGTCATTCGGTCGAGGTGCCGAGCGGTCCATGCGCCGGCGATGTCGTCGGGGTCGATGTGGTCGAGCGGGTTCTGGGTTGGTGTGTTCACGGTTCGGGTCTCCTCCGTGCGTGGTCCGAGTTCAGGTCGTCACGACGGTCCGGCCGGTGCCGTGTCCGGTTTCGATGTGACGAATGGCTTGCGCCGTGTCGCTGAGATCGAAGGTGCGGCCGACGATCGGGCGCACGGCTCCGGTGCGTGCGAGTTCGATCACGACGTCGAGGTCGTCCCGGTTCGGCTTGGAGAACAGGGGAACGAGGCGCTGTCGGGTGAAGGGTGACAGTGCGACGGCCGCGGCGAAGCGCCGCATGCCGGTGACCGACTGCGGGTTCTGTCCACCGACCACGACGAAGGTTCCGGTTGGCGCCAAGGCCCGACGGAGGCGCCGGATCGGCTGGTTGCCGACGAGGTCGATGATCACGTCGTAGCGGCCGGTGTGGTCGGCGATGTCGTCGGTGGCGTAGTCGACGACGTGGTCGGCACCGATCGAGCGGACGAGGTCGGCATTGCGTCCGCTGGCCACTGCGGTCACTTCGGCTCCGTGCACCTTCGCGATCTGGACGGCGAAGGTGCCGACGCCTCCGGATGCGCCGATGACCGCCACGTGGTGTCCTGGCTCGACTCGGGCGGCGTCTCGGATCGCTTGCAGCGCAGTGACCGCGGTCGTCGGGGTGGCTGCGGCTTCCTCGGCGCTGATCGTGTCCGGCCGGTGGACGGCCGTCGATGCGGGCATCAGTGCGATCTCGGCGAAGGCTCCGGTACCGAAGCCGACGATCTCATCGCCGATGTCGATGCCGCTGACACCTTCACTCAGGGCGATCACGGTTCCGGCGACATCGGTCCCGAGTACCGAATGCTTGGGGTGGCGGACGCCGTATCCCATCAGGCGGGCCAGGTAGGGCCAGCCGCGCATCTCGAGGGCGTCGCCGCGATTGACGCCGGCGGCGTGGACTTCGACCAGCACCTCGTCGGTTCGGAGCTGCGGTCGGTCGATGCTTCGGAGGGAGAGGGCGTCGGGTGATCCGAAGCGGTCCCTGGTGATGGCCCTCCAGCTGCTCGTCGTTCGGAGTGCTCGGTTCTGTTGGAACGTCGTGGTTGCTGTGGATGCGGTCATGACGTCGCTCCGACCATTCGGATGTCGTCGATGCGCGTCGACGGGACCGTGGTGGTGTCGCGTTCGGTCAGGTGTTCGAGCCGGCGGCCCTTGGTGAGGAGCCACAGAGCGAACCAGATCTCGGCGACGAGGGCGGGGGCCAGGACGATGGCCGATGCCGAGCCTTCGTAGCCGGGGATGAGGAAGAAGCTGAACGTGTCGATGAGGTAGCCGGCACCGGCGAGGACGAGGAGCACGCCGAGCGGGCGTGGCATCTGCCGCGATGACAAGGCGAGGTAGCCGACGATGACGGTGCTGACACCGAAGAAGGCCAGGCCGAGGATGTAGCCGTACTTGTGGGCCTCGAGGTACAGCAGCGCCAGCGTGTCGGTCTGGCCCGCACCGAAGGCGCCGAGGTAGTCGGCGTCGTCGAGGATCCGCACGGCCTGGAACATGTTGAGCAGGTTGAGGCCGATGATCGCGGTCTGGGTCATGCGGAATGCAGCGGCGAGCAGCGCCAGTGTTCTGCCGAGCGGCTTGAGCAGTTGGTACAGCACGACGGCGATGGCGACGTCGGCGATGAACATCACGATGTCGGCAGCCAGTCCCGCTCGGAAGAGCATGGGTGCGTCGATGATGTTCTGGGCCGTGGCGCTCGGATCACCGGGTTCGATGAGCTGGGAGCGGACGCCGATCTCGGCGAACAGGCCGCAGGCGATGATGATCACGTACAGCACGCCAGCGGTCCGTGCGGTCGAGAAGCGCCGATGTGATGTCGGATCCGTGCCCTCGAGGGCGTGACGGTGGGTGTGGGTCTGGCTGGTCATGAGATGTTCTCCTTCGTGGTGGGTGGTGTGGTGGGTGGTGTGGTGGGTGGTGTTGTGGGTGGTGTTGTGGGGTGGTTGTGGTGGGTCGGAGCAGCCCGTTGGCCGACCCAGATCGCAGTCAGGATCAGGGCGGCGCCGAGCAGCTGGGTTGGTGTGAGGGTCTGACGGAGGACGACGAGGCCGGCGACGGTGGCAACGATCGGGCTCATGAGGCCCAGCAGGGACACCTGGGCAACGGGGAGTCGGGCGACTCCTCGGAACCAGATCAGGTAGGAAGCAGCGGCACCGCCGGTGGCGAGCCATGTGAACCCGATCAGGTTCTGGCCGGTGAGTGACGGTGGTGCCCCTTCGACCGCGAGGGCGATCGGTGCGAGCAACGCGCCGCCGGCGATGAGTTGCCAGCTGGTGAAGGCTGCGAGCGGGACCGGACGCCCCCAGTGCTTGGTGAGGACGACGCCGGATGCCATCGACAGCGCACCGGCGAGTCCGGCGAGGACTCCCACGGTGTCGACCGCGGCGCCCGATCGCAGGACCAGCAGCCCGACGCCGACGACGCCGAGCATGCCGGCGACAACGGTCGAGCGGCGCAATCGTTCACCCAGGAACGCTGCCGCCAGCCCTGCGGCGACCAGTGGTTGGATCGAGCCGAGGGTGGCGGCGACGCCGCCGGGGAGTCGGTAGGCGGCCACGAACAGCAGGACGAAGAAGGCGCCGATGTTGAGCACGCCGAGCACGGCTGCCTTCCACCACCATGAACCCGTCGGGCGCCGCCGCGTGATGGCCGCTAACGCCAGGCCGGCGGGGAGCGCTCGCAGCGCCGCAGCGAGCAGGGGGCGTCCGGGTGGGAGGAGTTCGGTGGTGACGATGTAGGTGAGCCCCCAGGCCGCTGGCGCGAAGCCGGTGATGATCGGATCGAACCGCTGCGCGTTCGGTGCGGCCGCCGTTCGCGGACTGGACTCGTGCCGTTGGATGGTGGCGGTCATGGTGGCCTCCTCGCTCGGTCGGCGGCTCAGGCCGCCGACCGCTCCCCCGTCGCCTGGCTCACGAATCGAGTCAGTTCGACGTGATCCATGCCCATGAGCTCGCCGTCGAGGCCAACGGACGCTCCGCCGACCGAGAGCGTGCGCTCGGCCGTGTCGATGCCCATGTTCGACAGCCACGTTCGGACCATGGCGACACCGTTGGCTCCGCCACCGCGACCAGGGCTGGCCGACGCGACGAGCACCCGAAGATGGGCGAAGGCGGAGGCGTCGATCCGGGTCACCCAATCGACGGTGTTCTTCAACAGCGGAGTGAACGTGCCGTTGTACTCCGGGGACACGAGCACCAGGACGTCCGCCGAGTCGATCTCGCCGGCGAGAGCTGCAGCGGCAACAGGAACGCCGTCGCGGGCCTCGAGATCGCCGTCGTAGAGCGGGAGCGGATAGTGGCGAAGGTCGACGATCTCGACCGGTGCGCCGATGTCGAGGCGGTCGGCGATGCGCCGCGCCAGGGCCTGGTTGACCGAGCCGGTGCGGGTGCTGGCCGCCATGACCAGGACCTTGCGGGGATGAGCGGGTGCGGGGTTGTTGTGCATGTCGTGCCTCCGAATGCGAGTCGATCTGATATGTCACGCCGAGAAGTTTCTTCCTAGCGTGAGAGTTGAGTATGGACGACTGGAAGCTTGCTGTCAAGAGTCTTCGTGGTAAGATACTTTCGTGAACGTGAACCGAGAGACCGATGCCATGGACGAGATCGTCGACGAAGTCCGCGGATGGCTCCCCGACCTGGACGTGGCCGGGCTGCCCATCACCGGGAGGATCCTCCGGCTCGCTCGCTACCTCGAGGCCGGCCGCGAGGAACATCTCGCACAGTTCGGGCTGACCCTCGGAGACTTCGACATGCTCGCCACGCTGCGGCGGCGCGGTCGGCGAACCGATCAAGATCAGAGACCTGCAGCTGTCGCTGATGCTCTCCTCGGGCGGCACCACCAAGCGACTCGACCGTCTCGAAACGGCCGGACTGATCGAACGACTTCCCGACCCCAACGACCGACGCGGGACGCTCATCACACTCTCACCACAGGGCCTCGAACTGATCAACGAAGCGGTCCCGGCGATCACACGCTACGAAGCCGCGGTCGTCAGCAACGCCATCGGATCCGAACGGAACCGGGCAGCCGTCGAGAACGGCCTGCGACAGCTGCTCATCGCCAAGGAGTCGGCAGCGGCCGGAGCCCCGCCTCACGACCACGTGGAGCCGGGAGCGAACTCATGACCCTCGCAAATCTCGATCCGGAGCTGCTGACGAACCCGACCGCCGTGCTCGCCACGAAGGGTCATGACGGGCATCCCCAGATGACGGCGGTCTGGTACGTCGTCGAGGACGACCGGATCTGCATCTCGATCACCGAATCGACGAGAAAGGCCAAGAACCTCGCAGCAGACAGCCGCTGCAGCGTCCTGATCTTCCATCCCGACACCCCGAACCACTACGCCGAGATCCGCGGCATCGCCCGAATCGAACCGGACCACGACTACGTGTTCGCCGATCGTCTCGGCCAGCGGTACGACACCGATATGCGCTCCTTCGACAGCGCCGGCGCTCAGCGGCTGCGAGTGGCCATCGAGCCGCTGAAGGTCAACGTGACCGACGTCCGAGCTTGACGTTCGGGAACACCGACCAGCTCAGCTGACGCCTCGGCCAGCACCGACGATCATTCGCCACACGACCGACGGACGCACACCCAACCGGAGCAGGACACCTGAACGACCAGCCCTCCCAACAGACCTCGAACCAGCGCGACAGCCATCACCACGGCGAACCGGCGACAGTTCGATGACGTATCCGATCGGATACGCTCTCCACATGGGTGCGCATCTTCTCGAACGTGTCCGGCACGAGGCCGGACTGAGCCAGGAGGAGCTCGCCGCGCACGCGGACATCGCGCACGACGATCTCGGCGTACGAGCACGGCCGAAAGTCGCCCACGCTCGCAACCGCGACTCGCCTCCTCGCCACCGCCGGCTTCGAGCTGACCGCCGAGCCTAGGGTCACGTTCGCCGAGGTCTCCCTTCGACACGGACGCCCGGCCTTCGTCGCCGATCGACTCTGGCGACTCCCGCTCGAGAGAGCCTTCGCCGAGGTGATGTTGCCGCTCGGTCTGAACTGGTCGACACCCGGCGCCGTGTTCGATCTCGCCGACCGCCGCCGACGCGCCCGCTGCTACGAGATCGTGCTGCGCGAAGGCACTCCTGCTGATCTGCTCCGTTTCGTCGATGGAGCGCTCCTCGTCGACGCGTGGGCCGACCTCGTCCTGCCACGCGAGCTCCGAGCGGCATGGCAGCCCGTCATCGACGCGGTCCTGCAGTGAGCGGCCTGACCGCCTTCCAGGTCGACGTCGCCCGCCTGTTCTTCGTGCTGCCGGCGTCCGACGGGTTCCTGCTCGCTGGCGGTGGCGCACTGTTGGCGTCAGGGCTCACCGACCGACCGACGCACGACCTCGATTTCTTCGGCGCACCCGGCCACGTCGACGTCACCGCAGCACGAGATCAGTTCGAGCACGCCATCGCTGATCGCGGTTGGCGATCCGAACGCCTCCACGACAGCGCCACCTTCGTGCGGCTCCACGTCACGGGAGCCGAGGATCTGATCGTCGAGTTCGCCATCGACTCGGCTGCCGGCCGACCGCCCGTCATCTCGATCGTCGGGCCGACGTTCGACCCTGAGGAGCTCGCCGGCCGCAAGCTCGTCGCGCTGTTCAGCCGCGCAGAAGCCCGCGACTTCGCCGACGTGTACGTGCTCATGCAGCGCTTCGACCGCGCGACGCTGCTGCAGCGTGCGCACGAGGTCGACCCGGGCTTCGATCGTGTCGTGCTCGCCGAGATGATGGGCACGCTCGACCGCTTCGTCGACGACGAGCTCCCGATCGGCAGTGCCGACGTGACGGCCGTGCGCACTTTCTTCGCCGAATGGGCACGGGCGCTGGCGACGGACGTATGACACCTCACTCTCCACGAGCGCTCGCCCGCCAACGTCGGGTGTGAACACGTCGCCGAGGACGGAATTCGGACGGACGGGACGGGAAAAGGACGGGTAACACCGGTCACCAACGGTCACTCACGGTCAACAACGGACACTCGAAAACCAGGGCTGACCACGGCCGCAACGCTCTGACCAGGGTGGGGGAAGATTCTGAGGTGGGGGTTCGATTCCCCCAGCTCCACCCTGGGGTTCTCGTAGAATTCGAGGCCCTGGACTCGTAGAATTGAGCGTCCGATGGGCGCCAGGTTTCAACATCGTTGCCCGTTTCGTGACGTGGGGTACCGTGGAGGCCATGTTCGGTGGCCGCATGGGAAACCCCAACCCGCTGAAGCAGTCGTACCGCTGCTCCACTTGCGGAGAACCTCGCCCGCCGTATCAGTTCTACTGCGACAAGCACCTCGAGGCTGGACAGAAGACTGACAGGCCGTTGCTCATCGACCGGTTGATGAACAAGATTCTCGGACGCTCGTAGCGCTGCATCGTCAGGCAGGTGAACACGCCGTTGAGACGTGCGTGAGTGCTGCCAGTTCGGTCCGTTGTCGAGCCGTCGACCAGGCCTGATGAGATTCAGCGATTCCACCACGACGACATTGCTCCCCTCCGCAGTTGGAAGTGATGAGCAGAGCGGGCCCGGCAGCCGTCTCGCGCGACGACGAGAACTCTCAGCGGTCAGGCGGTCCACTCGTCCGTGACTACGGTGATAGCCCCATCACCGAGTTGCACGAGGAGCCACCGTGACGCAGAGCAGGAAGCATCGAGCCGCCAAGCGCGCGACAGCGGCACTGGCCGTCACACTTGCCATGGGCGCCTGCGGAGGCGGCGACGACACCGAGACCGACGACGCGCAGGAACAGACAGCCGAGTCCAACACTGACACCGCAGACAGCGTCGAGGGCGAACCCGCCACCGATGAGGCTGCCGCCGACGACGCACCGGCTGCTGCCTCCGACCAGGAGGGCGCCGCAGGATCGATCGCCTGGACGGCGCCCGATGGCATGGATGCCGCCACCATCGCTGTGTCGCCCGGAGGCGATCAGGTTGCAGTCGGCTTCCAGTCGACGTCTGCGACCGACGCCGAAGTCGTCGTGCTCGATGTTGCCAGCGGCAACGAAGCGTGGCGAGGTTCGATCGACGATGTCGGAGACTTCGGCCTCGGTGGCCTGATGTTCACCACCGCCGGCGTCAGTTTCTACCTGACGACGCTCGAAGGATCACAGATCGTCACCTTCACCGGCGGCGACACCTCGACGATCGACGTCGACTTCGAGTGCGCACAGTTCGTCAGCGGCACGGTCCACCCGACCGAGAACGTCGCCTACACCGTGGTGCCTGGTGGCATCTGCCGAGTCGATCTGTCGACGGGGGAATTCACCGCAGTCACCGTGGGCGATCTGTTGCCGGGGTCCATCGGCTCGAACGGCTCGATCGCGTTCGCACCCGACGGCAGCTTGGTGGCCACGGTGACCAACGCCGACGGAGCGCCGCAAGGGATCAGCGTCGACCCTGCAACACTGGCCGCGATCGAGCCAGTCGACGAGCTGCCATCACGACTTGAGACCGAGTACCGCGACCTGCTGGTGGCAGGACCGTCGATCTCATCGGGCGACCGCATCGCCAGCTCGCCAGATCGCTCGACGATCGTCCTCCTGCAGCCTGATTCCCTCGACGTCATCGGGTGAGCCCACCGGGGCGGGCTGCACCGGGTTCGTCCCGAAGCTGATCACGGCCGACGACGTCAGTTCGGATCAGCGTTCGACACCGGATCCTCCGTCGCCCAGGCGAAGTGCAGACGGCCGTGATCGGCATTCGCGGCCATGATCCCGCCGACGGTGCCGTCAGCCCACGGCGCTCCCGGGATCTTCGAGGCGAGGTCGTCGTCGGACAACTCGGCGAGCAGCGCGAGGGTGTCGGCGCGCACGGCCTGGCCGATGCGGACCAACTCGACGAACGGCTTGCCGCTGTGCTCGGCCTTCCACTCCTCGGTCCACGAATGGATCGACGCCATGATCTCCTCCATCGACTGACGTGAACCATCGCCCCGCAGCCGATCCTCGAGACCCTGCTCCCCCGCCACGTGACGTCGGAACATTGCGTTCCAGTTCTGCTCGATCAGCGTGGTGTGGACGAAGTGATCGGCAAACGACCAGCGGCTCTCGGCGTCGTGCTCGCTGAACGTCCGCGGCGCCGTCAGCTCGTCGGTGGTCATCGCCCCCAGCCGTTCGAGCAGCCACGCACGGTCACGGTTCAGCTTGATCTCGATGTCGATGCGGTCCATTGACCGAACCTAGCCAGCAGGCAACGGCGACTGATGACTCTGACATGGCTCACCGCCGCCGCCTACACTTCCCGATCCGTGACGGGTATTGAACCATCCCAGGTCGACGCCCAGCGGAACCACCTACGCAAGGAAGCGTCCACGATGGCGCTGTACGTGGCGGTGTGTCTCCTTGCCGCTCTCGCTGCGGCGGCGGAGAACGCCGCTCATGGCCACGTGCGCGTGCTCGGCCTGGTCTGGGGCGTCACGATGGGTCTGGCGATCGCCCACATCTTCGCGTTCCGTGTGTCGGCACGGCTCGTCGAGGCCGGCAAGCTCGAGCAGCACGATGCCGAGACGGTCGTCGCCCAATTGCTCGGCGCCGCAGCCGTCGCAGTGCTCGCCACCGTCCCGGTGTTCCTGCTCCCGGCGACCTCCGAGCTCGACGCCGTCAGGTTGGTGCTCGCCGTCTGGATCGCTTTCGTCGGCTTTCTCGTGGCGAAGCAGAGTGGAGCGAAGAACACCCGTGCGGTGTTGTACGGGGCGACCACGCTGGTCGTCGCCGCCACGATTGCCGTGCTCAAGAACGTGCTCAGCGGACACTGAACCCGCCCGTCGAGCCCTACTTCAAGAGTGGGTCGCGAGGCAGACCGAGGATGCGCTCGCCGATCTGATTGCGCTTGATTTCCGAAGTGCCGCCGGCGATCGACATGCCTCGGTGCATCAGCACCAGCATGTTGCTCAGCCCACCGGGGCCGTCCATGAACAACGAGTCCGGGCCGTTCAGTTCGGTCATGATCGCAGCGGCTTCGTGGCCGATCTCGGAGAGCACGAGCTTGGTCATCGCCCCCTCGGGGCCGGGCTCGCCACCTGCGACTCGCGCGGTTGGCGCTGCGCAGGTTGAGCAGACCCATCGACTGGTGTTCCGCGATGTAGCGGCCGATGCGCGCTGCGCCGCCGGTGAGGCGACCGGGGTGCGCATCGAACGGAGCGACCAGTGCAGCACCGGGCATCGACATGCCGCCCTGGCCTCCACCGATGCTGACGCTCTCGTTGCCAAGCGTCGCTCGGGCGACCGTCCAGCCGCCGTCGACCGGCCCGACGACGTCGTCGTCGGGCACGAACACGTCGTTGAAGAACACCTCGTTGAACTCGGAGTTGCCCGACGTCATCTTCAGCGGGCGCACCTCGACGCCCTCGGCGTGCATGTCGATCGCCATCATCGTGATGCCGTCGTGCTTGGGCACATCCGGGTTGGTTCGCACCGTGGCGAAGCCCATGCCCGACACATGGGCACCGCTGGTCCACACCTTCTGGCCGTTCACCAACCAGCCGCCGTCGACCCGAGTCGCCTTCGTCTTCACACCAGCGGCGTCGGAGCCGGCGTCGGGCTCGCTGAACAGCTGACACCAGATCACGTCCTGATTGAGCGCCGGGCGCACCCACCGATCGATCTGATCCTGTGTGGCGTACTGGATGATCGTGAGGATGTTCCACGCCGTGATTCCGTAACCGGGACGGACGATGCCTGCCTCGGCGAACTCCTGCTCGACGACCAACTGCTCGACCGCACCGGCGGCGCGCCCATACGGCTTTGGCCAGTGCGGCATCACATAGCCGGTCTCGATCAGGCGGGTGCGCTGCTCCTCGGGTGACAGACCAGCGATGCTCTGCGCGAACGTGCGCACCTCGTCGCGGATCGCTTCGGCCTCCGGCGGCAACTCGACCGCCTTCTCGCGGGCAACGCCCCGCCGAGCAAGATCGGTGAGGTCGGCTGCTGCTTCGGCAGCGGCGATGTAATGCAGCAGCGTCGTGGCGCGACGCATGTAGAGGTGTGCGTCGTGTTCCCAGGTGATGGCGATGCCGCCGTGGACCTGGGTGTTCAGATTGGCGCACAAGTCGGCGGCCGGAGCGGCGAGCGTTGCAGCAACCGCAGCGGCGTAGCTGAGCTGATCACCACCGGACTTGGCTGCCCGGGCGGCGTCCCACACTGCGCTGGTGGCGAGTTCCGTGGCAACGGCCATGTTGGCGCAGTGGTGCTTGACCGCCTGGTACATCGCAATCGGACGGCCGAACTGGATGCGCTCCTTCGAGTAGGCCGCTGCCATCTCGGTGCACTCGCGGGCGACGCCGACGGCATCGGCCGACAAGATCACCCTGGCGAGGTCGACGAGCGTTCGACGCGCACCGGCGATCACCATGACCGGTGCTCCGTCGAGCGTGACACGCGAGCTCGATCGGGTCGGATCCAAGCTGGGCGGGGTGTCGATCGTGACGCCATCGCCAACCTCGACGACGGCGACGTCGTCGCCCACCCCGATGAGGATCACCGACGCCGTCGCAGCGCCGAGCACCACGCCAGCGTCACCGGATGCGGTGGAGCCGGACACCGACACCGACCCACCGAGCGCCGCGGCCCCAATCGTCGAGCCGTCGGCGAAACCGGGCAGCAGGCGCGCCTTCATGGCCTCGTCGCCGCTTGCAGCGATCACGGCGCTGGCGATCACCGTCGGCACGAAGGGGCCGGGCGAATCGGCGCGTGCGAGTTCTTCGACCACCAACACCAGTTCTTCCATGCCGTAACCCGAGCCTCCGAATTCCTCCGGCAGGTGCAGGCCGAGCCAGCCGAGTTCGGCGAACTCGCTCCAGAACGCAGGTGGCGCGTCCGATGGCGACTCGAGCAGTGCTCGAGCAGCGCCGCGCAGATCGCGCTTGTCGGCAAAGCTGCTCACGGTGTCGGCGAGCGAGCGGTGGTCCTCGGTGATGGCAATGGACATGGCGTCATCATCCCCGACCGCCACGCCGTGCGACGACTCCAGCGCCCCACCACCGGCCCGAGCGATGAGCGAACCGCACTGCTACGCCCGCTTCGCTCATCACCTCCGGCGGGCTCCGACGAGCGATGAGTGAACTGCACCCCGAGGCCCGCTTCGCTCATCACCTCGGGTGACGTCGGCGGCGGAGTGGTCAGCCAACTGCTGCGTAGTGGGCGAAGCCGTCGTCGAAGGACCGCTGCATCTCACCGAGCTCGCGGAGGTGTTCGAGATGGGCGTAGGTCTCGCTTTCGGCCATCTCGCCCCACGACCGCTCACGGAACAGCACCTGCATGAAGTCGACCACCGTGCCGTTGGGCAAGTCGTGGCTCGCGTTGCGAATGATGTCGAGGCGGTCCTCGTGGTGCTCGATGATGTGCTCGGCGCGTCGGCCGAGATCCTCGAACGGGTGCCCGTGGGCGGGCAGTGCGATCGAGACGCCGTCGAGTCCGTTCATCCGGTGCAACGACTCGAAGAACTGCGCCAGCGGATCGGTGTGCGGCGTCATACCACTGATGTGCGGAGTGATCGTCGGCAACACGTGATCACCGGTGAACACCACCCCGAACTCGGGATCGAACAAACAGAGATGGTCGTAGGTGTGGCCCGGCGTGTGCATCGCCACCCACTCGCGACGGGCCAGCTTGATGGTCTGACCGTCGACCAGCGGCTGGGTGGGCCGAGGTGTCGTGAACATCGATCCGGCGGTCCGCATCCGCTCGATGAACTCCGGCGACGGACCCGCACGGCGGCCACCCCATGGCGATGGCTTCGCGAAGTATCGCTCCATCGCAGCGGCGCGGTCGTCAGGCGAGTTGACATCGAGCGATTCGGAGTCTTCGTTGTCGTCGAGTTCGGATGTGTCGAAGATCGTGCGGAACGACTCGTGCGTCACGATGTCGGCGCCGGTTTCGTCGCGGAGGCGCATCGCCCCGCCGAAGTGGTCGGGATGCGAATGGGTGACCACCACCGTGTGGACGTCGCCGACCTGGTAGCCGGCCCTCCCGAGGCGGTCGACGAGGTGATCCCACGACTCGGGTCCTGGAAGCCCAGGGTCGACCACCGCGATTCCCCGCTCGTCTTCGAGGACGTAACAATTGACGTGGCCGAGGCCCGGCATGCTGATCGGCAGTTGGGTCCGCAAGATGCCCGGTGCCACCTCGGTGATCTCGGTGGTTGCGTCTTCCTGCTCCTGTTTCGGCTTGCGCGGTGCTTCGGTTTCGCCATCGCCTCCCGAATGGCTGGAATGGTCGTGATCGTGCTGCATGTGGACTCTCGACCCCCGTCGACCTGGCTTCGTGGTTGGCGCGCTCGATCATCGTGCCCGATCGGGCTCTCGAACACCGCACCAGAGACCGGCGCAGGTGCAGTGGTCGCAGCTGATCGACGTCAGCGAGCGTCCAGCTGTGCAATCTCGCGTTTGGGTGCCGTGCATCGGTATGACGCATCGAGCAACTCGGTGACTTCCGTCCAGTCGGTGTCGTCACCGAGGTCGAGGCCGATCCAACCCGAGGGCCCGAGATAGGCGGGCACGAACGTCCGCTCGTCTTCGAGCAACGCACGACGGTCGCTCTCGTCGGGTTGCACCATGATCGAGCGAGGGTGTTCGACCCACTCACCGTCGACCTTCAGCGAGCCGCCGTAGTAGGCGAAGACCTTCTTCGTGAAGAACGCCGGGCGGCCGTGCGACACCTTCTCGGCGGTGTTCGGCAATGCGGCCGCCAGCCGCCGAACGCGCTCGAGATACGGATCATCGTCGTCGAACATCTGCGGATGGGCCACCACGAAATCGTATTCGAAGTCGGTGCACCGCTCGGACGGTCGTTGCATGAATCAGAACTGGCGGCGAACATGACGAGATGAGCTCTCTCATGCGCGCCTTCGTCCGCTTCCAGAAGAACCCGTCGTCCGTGCGGTACGCGTCGGCGGCAATCATCAGCACCATCGCAGTACTCGTGGTCGTCGGGGCCCTCATGATGCGGTTGTTCGATTCCGACACCTACCCGACGTTCGGCGGCGCCGTGTGGTTCACGCTCCAAACGGTGACGACGGTCGGCTACGGCGACGACACCCCGACCTCGGGCACCGGTCGTTTCGTTGCGTCGGTCGTCATGCTCGTGTCGATCGCGCTGCTCACGGTGATCACCGCAGTGATCACCTCGATGTTCATTCGATCGGTGAGTCGGGAACAGGACGAGACCGACCGAGTCAACGCCTCCGAGGCCCTCGCCCGGATCGAAGCCTCGCTCGCTTCGGCACACGAGCGACTCGATGGGCTCACCGAACTGGCAACGACCCGCCGCAGCGACAAACACACCGGGGAGTGACCCCAGCGGCGCGCTGACCCGTCGGTTGGTGATGCGAGCTGCTCAGAGACGTTCGAAACCGCGTTCGCGCTCCCAGTCGGTCACGGCGCCATCGAAGGCGTCGATCTCGATTCGGGCGTTGGTCGCGTAGTGGTCGACGACGTCGTCGCCGAGCGCACGACGGGCCAATGTCGACCGTTCGAACAACCCGACGGCCTCCCGCAACGTGCGAGGCAGGTGTTCGACATCGGCGTCGTAGGCGTTGCCGACGAGGGGTTCCTCGAGCGACAGCTCGCGATCGATGCCATCGAGACACGCGGCGATCATGCCTGCCACCGCCAGGTAGGGATTGACGTCACCCCCCGGAACCCGCAACTCCATGCGCATCGAGGCCCCGTCACCGACGACCCGCACGGCGCAGGTCCGGTTGTCGAGCCCCCACGCCACGGCGGTCGGCGCGAAGCTCCCCCGTGCGAACCGCTTGTAGGAGTTGATGTTGGGAGCGAACAACAGCGTGAGCTCGCGGGTCGCTGCGAGCACACCCGCAACGGCATGTTCGAACAGCAACGACATCCGGTGGCGGCCAGCATCGTCGGCGAACACCGCTGACCCGTCGTCGGCCCGCAACGACAGATGGATGTGGCAGCTGTTGCCTTCACGCTCGTCGAACTTCGCCATGTACGTCAGGCTCTTGCCGTGCTGGTCGGCGATCTCCTTCGCCCCGTTCTTGTAGATCGTGTGGTTGTCGCACGTCGCGATCGCACGGTCGTAACGGAACCCGATCTCCTGCTGGCCGAGATTGCACTCGCCCTTCGAGCCCTCGCAGTACATCCCCGCGCCATCCATGCCGAGTCGGATCGCCCGCATCAGCGGCTCCATCCGGCTGCTGGCACCGATCGAGTAGTCGATGTTGTGATCCGACGCTGCCGTCAAGTGGTCGTACCCCTTGGCGTGTGCCTCGCGGTACCCGTCGTCGAAGACCTGGAACTCGAGCTCGGTACCGGCGAACGCGACCAAGCCGCGTTCCGAAAGCCGTTCGACTTGTGCGTGGAGGATCGTTCGCGGCGCGACCCTCGTCGGCGTTGCGTCGTGGCCACCAACATCAGCGATCACCAGCGCAGTGCCCGACAGCCACGGGATCCGTCGAAGCGTTGTCAGATCCGGCGTGAGCACCAGGTCGCCGTAGCCAGAGTCCCAGCTCGAGAACGAGTACCCGTCGACGGTGTTCATGTCGACATCGACCGCCAGCAGGTAGTCGCAGCACTCGACACCGTGTTCGACCACTTCCTCGAGGAAGAGCCGGGCCGACACACGTTTCCCGACGAGCCGCCCCTGCATGTCGGCGAATCCGACGATCACCGTGTCGATCTCTCCGATGCCAGCCAACTCGCGGAGTTGGTCGACGGTGAGCAGCCCCGATGGGGCGATCATCGGGCAGCTGCCAGTGCCGGTTCGTGCAGCCGGTCGAACTCGACCTCGCCGGCCTCGGGGACCGCGTTGCCGTCGAGCCAGGCGAGCAGCATGACGTTCACCGTCTCCGGAGCCTCCTGCTGCACCCAGTGCGACACGCCGGGCAGGAACCGCATCGTGAGATCGCTGACATGGTCACCGGTGCCGTCGGTGGTCTCCTTCGACAGCGCAACGTCGTCGAGACCCCAGATCATCAGCGTCGGCGTGGTGATCACCGGGAGGTCCTCCGACGCCGACGCTCGGCTTCCGCGGACCGCCGCCCGGTAGTAGTGCAGCATCGAGCGCATCGCACCCGGCCGGAGCGCCGCCTCCCGGTAGACGTCGGTCACGCCATCGGGGAAGCGGGATTCGTCGACCGCCGACTTGGTGAACATGTCGCCGACCACCTTGGCGCGGCGGGCGCACAGCAGCTTCTCAGGGAGCCACGGGATCTGAAAGAAGAAGATGTACCAGGACTTCAGCAGCTGGCGAACACTTCGCAGTTCGCGTCGCATGCACGCCGGATGCGGCACGTTCATGATCACCAGGTGCTGCAGCGGTCGCACCCGCCGAATCGCGAACATCCATGCCTGAGCTGCCCCCCAGTCGTGTCCGACGAGCGTCACGTCGGTGCGGCCGGTCGCATCGATGAGGGCCCCGACGTCGGCCAGCAGGCAGTCCATCGAGTAGTCCGACACCTTCGGTGGCTTCGACGATTCGCCGTACCCGCGCAGGTTCGGAGCCCACACCTCGTAGCCGGCAGACGCGAGCGCCTCGATCTGATACCGCCACGAGAACGCCAACTCGGGGAAGCCGTGCAGTAACAGCGCCAGCCCACGTTCGCCGCCTTCGTTGGTGACCGACACCTGCAATTCGACGTCGTTCACGGCGATCGTTCGATAGGTCAACGGATCCATGTCCCATGTTGGCAGTTCCGCCGAGCCTCGGAATACCTGGGCCCTTCCGTCCGTTGCACCATGAGCACAGATACCCCCAGCAGTATTGGAGTACGAACATCATGGCCACCATCGAGCTCACCATCGACAACTTCGAGCAGACGATCAGCGACAACGACACCGTGTTCGTCGACTTCTGGGCCGAGTGGTGTGGCCCGTGCCGACAGTTCGCACCGGTCTTCGAAGCTGCCGCCGAGCAGCACGACGACATCGTCTTCGGCAAGGTCGACTCCGACGCCCAACAGGAACTGGCCGGCCACTTCAACATCCGCTCGATCCCGACACTGATGGCGATCCGCGACAACGTGGTGCTGTTCTCGCAGCCCGGAGCACTCCCCGCTCACGCACTCGAGGACCTGATCGGCCAGATCAAGGAGATCGACATGGACGACGTCCGTCGACAGATCGCCGAGGAGCAGGCCGCTCAGGCCACCGAGACCGAGTGATGACGAGCGACGCGAGCGCGCCTCAGTGCCTCACGTCGCAAAGCCATCGGGCATCGCTGCATCGTCGCCGTCTGGTACTGCCAACCGGTCGATGTCGACTCGAGCCGACGGATGGCTCCGCAGCAGCTCGCTGCGGAGCCCACCTTCGAATCCGGCGCCGGTGAAGCCTGGCGCCATCGTGCACCCGAACAGCCCATAGGCGCCATCCGGGGACAGTTCGCCTGCCTGCCACACGCCGGCGGGCACCACGAACTGGACCCGCTGGCCTGCGCTGACGTCGGCGCCGAGCCACACCTCGTCGACGACGCCACCGGAGCGCAACAACACGAGGCGGATGGGATCGCCGCCGTAGAAGTGCCACACCTCGTCGTGCGGCAACCGATGGAACAGCGAACGACTCAGCGGGTCGTGTGCGTACAACCCGATCATCGCCGTGCCCACCGGCGCACCATCGGGCAGCGACACGCTCGATCGGTACGTGCTGGCGAACAGGGTGCCCTCGACTGGCAGTGGCTCGAACCCGTACGCCTCGATCAGCTCGCCCACCGTGCGCTCCACGACATCACGTTAGGTCGGCGCGCTACGTTCGAACCATGAGCACCACCGCACCGATCGAGATCTGCATCCACAACTGGCATCGCCACATGCGCGGCGACCTCCCCGGCGGGCTCGACTCGATCCTCCACGAAGACTGCGTCTTCCTCTCCCCCATCGTGTTCACCCCGCAGCAGGGGCGCGAGGTCACCAAGCTGTATCTCACCGCAGCTGGCGGGACGCTCGGCGGAAGCGACGGCGACGTCGCCGACGCGGTGAAGGCTCCGTCGTCCGAGGGTGGGTTCCGCTACGTGAAGGAGATCCTGCAGGGCAACCACGCGATGTTGGAGTTCGAGACCACCGTCGAGGGCAAGTACGCCAACGGTGTCGACATCATCACCTGCGACGACCACGGGATGATCACCGAGTTCAAGGTGATGATGCGCCCACTGCAAGCGATCAACGCCGTGCACGCACAGATGAAGACGATGCTGGAGAAGCTCTCCAGCTGAGCGTCACCGACCCGACGGTGCGGTCGGGGTGAAGCGCACAGGGAGGCGCTTGATCCCACCGACGAGCGGCAGGCCGGCAGTGTCGAGCGGAACCGCCGGGCCGACCACTTCGAGGTCAGGGAGCCGCCGGAACATCTCACGGAACACCACCGCCAACTCGCGCCGAGCGAGGTTGGCGCCCAAGCAGAAGTGCGGACCGGGGCCGCCGAAGCCGACGTGCTGATTCGGCGTGCGGCGCACATCGAACACTTCGGGCCGATCGAACACCCGAGGGTCGCGATTGGCGGCGCCGTAGAACATCACGAACTTGTCGCCCTCGTGGAACTGCTCGCCGCCGAGCGTGACGTCGCCCGTGGCCGTGCGGCGCATGAACGTGACCGGCGAGGCGACTCGAACGATCTCTTCCACCGCCGACTGCGACACGCCCTCGACGTCGGCTTGCCAGATGGCACGCTGCTCGGGGTTCTTCGCCAGCAGGTTCACCCCATGGCTGATACCAGTGCGAGTGGTGTCGTTGCCGGCGACTGCAAGCAGGACGAACAGCGACGTGATCTCCGCCGGAGTGAGCATGTCCTCGGGCAGTTGGTTGTGGATCAGCTTCGACGTGAGGTCGTCGGTCGGGTTGCTGCGGCGTTCCTCGATCAGCTCGCCCATCAACGTGGCCAACGACATTCCGGCGTTCAAGAACGCCTCGATGCCGCCGTCCTCGCCGACGAACTCCGGGTCGCCGCCGCTGAGGATGACGTTGGTCGCGTCGAGCACGGTCTTGAACTCGCTTCGCGGAATACCCATCATGTCGCAGATGATCAGCAGCGGGAACGGCTGCGCCAGCGCTTCGACGAGGTCGACCTCGCCCTTTTCGCAGAAACCATCGATCACTTCGGTGGCGATCGACTCGACGGACTCGAGCACGCTCTGCAGTTCGCCAGGGGTGAAGCTGTAGGCCACGATCCGGCGCTGGTGCGCATGACGGGGGTTGTCCATGTTGATGAAACCACCGAAGAACTCGAGCATCTCCATCGGCATGTCGAACACCGATGTCGCACCCTTGCCCGAGCAGAACAGGTCGGGGTTCTTGCTGACATGGACGACCTCGTCGAAACGCGGCAGCGCGTAGAGGGTCTCAACTGCATCGCCGGCCATCGGGTTGGTCACCTCGATCGGCAAGACAGCGCCGAGCTCGCGGATCTCGGCGAATTCCAACATCCTGTCCTCGAGCGTCTGGGTCCAGAACGTCGGCTCGATGAGGCGGGCAGCACTTGCGGTCATGGTTCTCCTGCAGAGGACGGGCGGCGGGGGTGCCGGTGACCTCACGCTAGCGAGCAGGGCTCTCTCGCTACCAGTTGCCGCAGCGCACCGTGTTCGACCCGCGTTGTCGGCAGTCGACGCACCCGTTTCGAGCGTTCACCAGCGGGCGAGCGCAGCAACCGGTCCGTCGAGCAGGGCCACTCGGGGGATGACCGTGATGTCGGCATCGGAGCGCAACGCGGCCGCGATGGCGGCATCGACGACTCGCGTGCCGGCGGGTGCGCTGCCGTACTGTTCGGCCAGCACCGCATCGTCGGTGCCTTCATCGTGAACCAGCAGGTGCTCGACTCGGCCCTCGTCGAGCCATGCCATCACCTCATCGGTGTCGGTCGACGACGTTCCGGTTCCCTGGCGTTCGGCGAGCTGTTCGACGAGGCCTCGCACACCGCGAGCGCCATGATCGGCAAGCTGACGGACGACCTCGTCAGCGATCGCCTCGGGTGAGCCGGCATCGATCACGGTGGTGTGATCTCGGAGACGGTCGGGCAACGATTCGAACACCAGCTGGCGGGCGCGCACGTCGCCGGAGACGAAGATCTTCTCGGCCTGATGCTCGTCGGCGAGTTCGACGATCCTGGCAGCCACGTCGTCGGCGTTTCGCTCCCACGTGTTCTCGGCTCGTTGCTGAAATCGTCGCTGCGACCATCCCCCTGGGTGGCCACGATGGATGTGTTCGGTGTCGCCGTCGACCTGCCCGGTCGCCAACACCCGCCCACCATCGAACACCGTGATGTCGGCGCCCGAGCGATCGGCTTCGACCACGACATGGGCGATCGCCCGCTGCCGGGATTCGATCACGAGCGCGAGTCGAGCAAGCGCGCCGTCGGCAACTACGACGTCGCGAATCGGCTCATCGAGGAACTCTGCCAAGGTCGTTCCATCGGCGGCTCGTACGACGACGAGCGCTGCTCCCCCGTGGTGCGGAAGGCTCGACACGAACGCGTCGAGCGTCGCGAGGTCGTCGGGCGTCAACTGGGATGTGTCGAGCTCACGCCGGGCGTTCTTCCAGCGCGTGTCGAATCGGTGTTGCGCGTCGTCGAGTTCGCTCGGCGTGGGGAGGGCGATGGTGACGAAGGGGCCCAGCGCATCGTTCAGGCTGCGGAGGTCGTCGAGTGGCCCGCCGGCACTCATGCGCTGTGGATCGCCCGGACGAGCTGGCGCTTACCCATCGAGCTGCGGCCGTCGATGTCCAGCTCTTGCGCCCGTTCGTAGAGGTCGGCTTTGGTCCAGTCGTCGAGCGATGCTGGCTTGCCGTCGCTGTCCGGCTCGACGGCCCGGGTGGCGTCGTCGAGGAGTGCGGTCGTCGACCGCCCGGCGGCAGTCACCGTGCGCTTGCTCTGTGCTCGGGCCTGACCAACGGTCTCCTTGCTCGTACGGTTCGCCATCGTTGACGTTCGATCGACCGCCGAGCGTGCCTGGCCGACGGTGGTCGACAGTGCCGTACCCGCAGTCGACGACAGACGGCTGAGCTGACGTCCGACGTCGTTGGCCACACCGCTTGCGGTGGAGTTGACACGGTGTGCTGTGGCCCTGCCGAGACCGAGGGCCTTGGCGGGCACCGTCGGCAGCTCGGCCTCGAGCCGATCGAGACGACGGGTCAGTTCGTCGATGCGCTGAGAGATGTCGCTGTTGATGCGTGTCGCGTTCATGACTCGGGCGTACCCCCCACCGCCCCAGTCGAAACGGGTGCCATCGGGCACATCGCGCGTCACGAGCGCGGACCTGATGGAGCTATTCCTGCGGTTCGACCGCACCCATCATCCGACGGAGCATCGCCGGGAACAACACCGCATGGAACGGTACGAGCACCCACCAGTACGCCCGCCCGAAGATCCCTCGGGGCACGAACCGTGCCCGCTGCGTGACGGTGGTCGCTTCACCGTCGACGGCTGGCGACGTACGCCACTCGATCCATGCATCACCGGGGACCTTCATCTCGGCGTGCAGACGAAAGAGGTTGTCGTCGAGGGCGTCGACGCGCCAGAAGTCGAGCGCCTCGCCGATGGCGATGTCGTCTGGATGTCGACGTCCGCGGCGCAGTCCGACGCCACCGACCAGCTTGTCGAGCGCACCCCGGATCGCCCACAGCGGGCCGAAGCCGTACCAGCCTCGTTCGCCGCCGAGACCGCGCACCAGACGCTGCACGTCGGACGCCGCGGCATCGACCGTCATCGTCCGACAGTCCTCGTACACCGTCCCGCCCGCCCAGTCGGGATCCCACGGGGCTGGGCGAGCAGCCAACTGCCGAGACGAATACCCGGACCAGCGCGTCGGGATGTCGAGGTCTTCCACGGCCGACAGCGCGAATTCGATCGCTGCTTTCACGGTCATTGGTTGATGCGTCGAGAGCGCCGTTGCACTGCGGTCGGTGACGACGACGTCGTTCTTCAGGCTGCCGATCAGACTGTCGGCCAGGGCCTTGGGCAGCGGTGTCACGAGGTTCACCCAATGCGCCGAGAGGCGCGGAGTGAGGAACGGCACCGGAATGATCCATCGCCGGCGCAGCCCTGCAATGTCGGCGTACGCGTGCATCAATTCGCGATAGGTGTACACGTCGGGAGCGCCGACTTCGATGATGTCGTGATGCTCGCCCGCGCCACGTTCGATGGCAGCGACGAGGTAGCTCAAGAGGTCGGCGATGGCGATCGGTTGCACCCTCGTCTGGGTCACCCAACGCGGTGAGAGCATCGCCGGCAACACCTCCACGAGGCTGCGCAACATCTCGAACGACGCCGAACCGGCACCGAGGATGATGGCGGCGCGCAGCTCGGTGACCGGCACGGGGCCAGACGCCAGCTCCTCCCCCACATCGTGGCGCGACCGCAGGTGAGGCGACAGGTCGTCGGCGTCGTCGCCGAGGCCTCCGACGTAGACGATGTGACCGACGCCGGCGCGTTCCGCGGCCAGTCTGGCGTTGCGTGCCGTGACCTGTTCCTGCTGCATGAAGTCGTCGCCGACCCCGAGCGAGTGGACCAGGTACACGACCTGATCGACTCCCTCGAACGCTGCGCCAACCGACGACAGGTCCGAGAGATCTCCTTCGACGACCTCGACGTCGTGCGCCCAACCGGTGCCGCTGAGTCCTTGGGGCGTTCGCGTCAGACATCGCACCACGAATCCCGAGGTGATCAATTCAGGCACCAGCCGACCGCCGACGTAGCCGGTAGCGCCGAGCACCAGCACACGCTGCTGTGGTTCCATCTGGGCATCTTGCCCGGTTTGGTGGTGCCCCAACCATGGCGTGGCAGAATCCGATGATGGCAACGCTCGTGCTCACCGTGATCGGCGACGACCGAGCTGGCCTGGTCGATGCGCTCGCCGGGCCGATCAACCGCCACGGCGGCAACTGGGACCGCAGCCACCTGGCACGTCTGGCGGGCAAGTTCGCCGGCATCGTGGTGGTGTCGATTGCCGGCGACCAGGTCGACGCGTTGACAGCCGAGCTCGACACGCTTCGGGCGCAGGGGGTGCTCGATGTCACTGTCGCAATCGCGTCAGCCGACGAACCACCCAGCCACGACGAGCTGCTCCAACTGCACCTGATCGGCCAGGACCGCCCCGGCATCATCAGCGAGATCGCCAGCGCGCTCGCCCGACGAAACGTCAGCATCGAAGAACTCGAGACATCGGCCTCATCCGCACCGATGTCGGGCGAGTTGCTGTTCGAAGCCACCGCCACGCTGCGAGTTCCGGCCGAGAGCGATCCGGCCGACGTCCGGTCGTCACTCGAAGCGATCGCCAACGAATTGATGGTCGACCTCGACGTCACCGACCGCCACCGCACCAGCGAAGGGGGGTGACGATGACCACGACCGACGAAGCGGGCAACGACCGCGAACGGATCCGGCTGACCCAGTTCAGCCACGGCGCTGGTTGAGGCTGCAAGCTCGCACCTGGCGAGCTGGCGCACGTGGTGCGCCACCTCAACTCTGCCCACCCCGACCAGCTCCTCGTCGGACCCGACACCGGCGACGACGCTGCGGTGTGGAAACTCGACGACGAGCGGGCCTTGGTGTCGACCGCCGACTTCATCACGCCGGTGGTCGACGACGCGCGCACCTGGGGCCGCGTCGCTGCCGCGAACAGCGTGTCCGACATCTACGCCATGGGCGCCCGGCCGCTCTTCGCGCTCAACCTGGTCGGCTGGAACGTGGACGCGCTGCCGACGGCACTGCTCGGCGAGGTGCTCGCCGGCGGCCAGGACATCGCCAGCGAAGCCGGATTCGTCATCGCCGGTGGGCACACGATCGACGACCCAGAACCCAAGTACGGCATGGCGGTCACCGGCGAGGCCCATCCCGACCGACTCCTCACCAATGCCGGGTTGCGAGCCGGGCAGGACATCGTGCTCACCAAGGCGCTCGGTGTCGGCGTGTTGACCACGGCCATCAAGAACGGGCGCGCCACCAATGATCAGGCTGCTGCTGCAGTCGCCTCGATGGTGCGCCTCAACGACGTCGGCGCCCAGCTGGCGCTCGCGGCAGGAGCGACCGGCTGCACCGACGTGACCGGCTTCGGACTGCTCGGCCACCTCGGACGCATGGCGCTCGAATCGGCGGTGGCCGTCACCATCGAATTCGATGCGGTGCCGTTCCTGCACGGCGCCGTCGACCTCGCCGGCGATGGCGTGATGCCCGGCGGCAGCCGACGCAACCTGTCGTGGGCGCTCGAGTTCGTCGACGTCGGCGACCACGACGAAACCCACCAGCTCCTCCTCGCCGATGCCCAGACATCGGGCGGGCTGGTGTTCGGCGTCGATCCGACCGAGACCGCCGGCATCCTCGCCGAACTCGCCGCCAGCGGCCATCAGGCCGCCTGCATCGGTCGGGCCGGCGCCGGCGCCCCCGGCCTCACCCTGCGCTGACCCACCCGACGACACGCCCCACCCACGTTCGCGTGACAGTTCGGAAGCGACGGCCCATCCGAACCGTCACGTGAACGTGTGGGGCGAGTCAGCTCGCGGCAGACTCTCGGGATGACAGCCTCCGACATCGACACCGCTGATCTGACCGCCGCAGACGTGGCCTGGGACATCGATTCGATCCTGCCCGACGGCGAAACACCGGAATCGCTGTTCGAACAGGCAGACACACTCGCCGACGGCCTCACGCAACTCCGCGGCAAGGTCGGCGAACTCGCTGCGGGCGAACTGGCCGACGCCATGCACACCATGGCCGAACTCCAGGACCTGATGTCGCGCGCCGCCTACCACGCGATGCTCGCCTTCTCGACCGCCACCGACGACCCAGCGCGTGGCGCGGCGATGGCGGCGGCGCAGGAACGGTCCACAGCCATCGGCACCAAGCTGATCTTCTTCGACCTCGAGTGGGCTGCTGCCGACGACGCCCACGCCGCAGCGGTGCTCACCGATCCTCGTCTCGACTTCTGCCGCCACCACCTCGACAATCTCCGCCTGAGCCGCCCGTACCTGCTGTCGGAAGCCGAGGAGACCATTCTCGCCGAGAAGAGCCAGACCGGTTTCTCGGCGTGGACCCGCCTGTTCGACGAGCTGACCTCGGCGATCACCGTCGATCTGCCCGACGAACTCGGCGGCAGCGGCATGCCGCTCATGCAGGGCCTCGCCATGATGCAGCACCCTGATCGCGACGTACGCCAGCAATTGGCCTCAGCGGTCACGGCCGGTCTCGAACCAGGACTGCGAACTCGCGCCTACCTGTTCAACACCCTCCTGCACGACAAGGCCATCGACGACCGGTTGCGGGGGTACCCGTCGTGGGTCTCGTCACGCAATCTGGCCAACGAGGCATCCGACGAGTCGGTCCAGGCCCTGGTCGACGCAGTGGTCGACAACTACTCGATCGCCCAGCGCTGGTACACCCTCAAGGCCCAGGTGCTCGGGCTCGACAAGCTCACCGACTACGACCGGATGGCCTCGGTCGCCACCGCCGATCGCGACATCGGCTGGGCCGAGGGCACGCAGATCGTCCGCGATGCGTACGCGTCGTTCTCACCCGAACTCGCCGGGATCGTCGACCGCTTCATCGACGAATCGTGGATCGACGCGCCGGTCCGCCCTGGCAAACGCGGTGGCGCCTTCGCTGCAGGCGTCTCACCAGACCACCACCCCTATGTGCTGCTCAACTGGACCTCGAAGACCCGCGATGTCGCCACCCTCGCCCACGAACTCGGGCACGGCGTGCACTTCTACCTGGCCCGAGAACAGGGCATCTTCCACCAGAGCACACCGCTCACGCTGGCCGAAACGGCATCGGTGTTCGGCGAGACCGTCACCAGCAACCGGCTGTTGTCGATGATCGACGACCCCAACGAGCGTTTCGCCCTGCTGGCGTCGTCGCTGGAGGACTCGATCGCCACCGTGTTCCGCCAGATCGCCATGAACCGCTTCGAGCACGCCGTGCACACCGCTCGGCGCACCGAAGGCGAACTGAGCGTCGAACGGTTCGGAGATCTGTGGGCCGAGAGCCAGCAGGCGATGCTGGGCGACTCGGTCGAGATCACCCCTGGCTACCGCAGCTGGTGGAGCTACGTGCCGCACTTCATGGGCTCACCCGGCTACGTGTACGCCTATGCCTACGGCCAGTTGCTCGCGCTGTCGGTCTACGCGCAGTACCGCGAACAGGGCGATGCGTTCGTGCCCGCCTACCTCGACCTGTTGCGCGCCGGCGGCTCCGACACACCGGAGAACCTGGCCCGAATCGTCGGCTGCGATCTCGCCGACCCGAGCTTCTGGCGAAACGGCCTCGCCATCGTCGAAGGGCAGCTGACCGCCGCCGAAGAGGCTGCACGAGCGGCCGGACGGATCTGATCGACGTGACCTACTGCCTCGCCATCAGCTCGACGAGGGGATCGTCTTCCTCTCCGACACCCGCACCAGTGCCGGCGTCGACAACATCAGCGTGTACCGCAAGATGCACGTGCTGCAGCCCGCCCCCGACCGTGCGTTCGTCATCCAGTCGGCCGGCAACCTCGCGACCACCCAGGAGGTGCTCGACCGGATCAACCGCGACCTGACCGCCACCGACGGACGCGAAACCCTCGCATCGGTCGATCGGCTCTTCGAGGCGGCCCTCTACCTCGGCCGCATCAGCCGCGAGGTCGTGGCCAGCCACCGCGACGCTCTCTCGGCCTCGGGCGCTGACGGCACGGCGACGTTCATCCTCGGTGGCCAGATCGAGGGCGAGGATCCCGAGATCTTCCTCGTCTACCCGGAGGGCAACTACATCCGTTCGTCAAAGACCCGCCCGTTCCTGCAGATCGGCGAGACGAAGTTCGGCAAGTTCTGGCTGGAGCTCGCCGTCGACGCCCGCTCGATCTGGATGTCGGCATGAAGATCGCGCTCGGCTCCATGCTGAGCACAACGAGAGCCAACCTGTCGGTGGGTCCGCCGTTCGACTTGGCGATCTATCGCAACGACTCGTTGGTGTTCAGCGAGCACCGCATCGAAGCCGACTCGGCGTATCTGACGGACATCCAACACCGGTTCGTGAAGCACATGTTCGGCGCCCTCGACGAGCTTCCGCCATCCCCTGGGGCGCGGACTGAAGTCATTGCGCCGGGACCACTTGGGCCACCCTGATGAACAGTCTACGGTGGACGCGTGACCGACGAACAACGGCCCTACGGGGCTGGCCAGGCCGACCCGGCGCTCAAACGTGTCCGCACCCGCCACTTCCAGCGGGCCAAGGAACAAGGCATCAAGATCACCGGCCTCACCAGCTACGACTACCTGTCGGCGTCGATCTTCGATGACGCCGGCATCGACTTCCTGCTCGTCGGCGACTCCGCCGGCAACACCGTGTTCGGCTACGACACGACCATTCCGGTCACCGTCGACGAACTGATCCCGTTGACCGGTGCGGTCGTGCGCGGCGCCAAACGTGCGCTCGTGATCGCCGACATGCCGTTCGGCTCGTACGAGAACGGACCCGACGAAGCGCTCGCCACGGCGATCCGCTTCATGAAGGAGACCGGCGCCCACGCCGTCAAGCTCGAGGGTGGGGTCCGCAGTGCGAAGCAGATCAAGCGGATCGTTCGCGCTGGCATCCCCGTGATGGCGCACATCGGATTCACACCGCAGAGCGAACACGGCCTCGGCGGGCACATCATCCAGGGGCGAGGTGACGGAGCCGAGCAACTGCTGGCCGACGCTCACGCGGTCGAAGAGGCGGGGGCATTCGCAGTGGTGCTCGAGATGGTGCCCTCGGCTGTCGCCGGACAGGTCACCGCCGAACTGGCGATCCCCACGATCTCGGTCGGCGCCGGGCCCGAATGCGACGGGCAGTTGCTGGTCTGGAGCGACTGGGCGGGATTCACCCGTGGCCGCATCCCGAAGTTCGTCAAGCAGTACGCCTCGATCGGGCAGACCCTGCTCGACGCCGCGCTGGCGTTCCGAGACGACGTCGAGTCCGGCGTGTATCCGGCGCCCGAGCACGAATACGGAGAGTGATCATGACGACTCGTCTACATACCGTGCGGCGCGGCGCAGGTGCACCGATCGTGTTCGTGCACGGCATGGGCACCTCGTCGGCCACATGGGACCGCTGCACCGAACTGCTCTCCGACCGATACAGCACGATTGCCGTCGACCTGCTCGGACACGGCGAGTCGGCGGTCCCCGACGATCCCGCCGAGTACACACGCGATCGGGCACTCGCCGACCTCGACGACGTGCTGGCCGACCTCGACGAGCCAGCGGTGCTCGTCGGCCACTCCCTCGGCGGTTACCTGGCGCTCGCCCATGTGGCGACACGCCCCGGCGTCGCTCGTGCGATCGTGGTGCTCAACACCGGTCCCGGTTTCCGCGACCCGGCCAAACGCGAGGGCTGGAACGAGCGGTCACGTCGAAACGCGCACCGGTTCGGCGTGCCCGAGCAGGTGACCACGATGAACCTGCAGGAGGACTCGGTGGTGATGGACCGCTTGGCCGACATCGAAACACCCACGCTGGTGCTCGCCGGCGGCGACGATCGCCCCGAGTACACGGGCTCCGGCCAGTACCTCGAACGCAAGATGCCCGATGCGCATCTGACCGTGGTCGACGGCGGTGGTCACTCGATGCACGAGGACACACACGCCTCCGAGGTCGCCGACCTGATCGCCGAGTTCGTGTCGAACCTCGGTTCCTGACAACCCCGACCGGTCGCCGACTGCCTCAGTAGTGGCGGAGTTCGACGACCAAACCGTCGGGATCGCGCACGTACAACGAGGTGCCCTCGCCTCGCGCGCCGGAACGGCGCGCAGGTCCTTCGACCACGTCGAACTCGCCTGATGTGGCGAGGGTTGCGAGGTCGACTTCCTCGACGACGAGGCAGATGTGATCGAGGCGGCCGTCGTCGGCCGATCGGTCGGTCGAAGCGATCAGGTCGATGATCGTGTCGGCGTTGACGCGTACCGACGGGAACGGGGCATCTCCTCGACGCCACTCGTCGACACGTTCAGGCGCCAGCCCGAGGGTGGTGGTGTACCAGGCCAGGGTCCGTTCGACGTCGGCGCAGGCGAGCACGAGGTGGTCGAAAGCGATGACGTGCACACTGGCCATTGCTCGAGTGTGTCAGGCGCTGGTGACGGCTGCGAGTTCCTCGACGCTCGGGGCGAAGTAGCACGAGCCGGTGACCGCCCCTTCGCCGATGGCCTCACGACGCCACCAAACTCTCAGGCCTCACACCGTGAGCGGTTGGGCCTCGCGTCGAACGGGGTAGAGCCGCATCCGTATGATCGACGCCCACATCGGCTGGTTCCTTCTCGCCGGATCGGCGCTGCTGGCGATGACCGTGTTGCCGCGGTACTTCTCCGAACGGCCGCTGTCACTGCCGATCGTGTACGTCGCTGCCGGGGCCGGAGTGTTCTGGGCGTCCGAGCAACTGGCCGGGCCCATGCCGCTCACGTCACACCCGCGACTCGGCGATGATCGAGGTCGTCACCGAGCTGGTGGTCATCATCTCGCTCGCCGGCGTCGGCCTGAAGCTCGAACGCCGTCCCGGGCTCGCCAGTTGGAGTTCGGTGTGGCGCCTGTTGGCGGTCACGATGCCGCTCACGATCGGCGCAGCCGCCGTGCTCGGCTGGTGGTGGCTCGGCCTCGGTGTCGCACCGGCCATCCTGCTCGGCGCCGTGCTTGCACCCACCGACCCGGTGCTGGCGTCGGACGTACAGGTCGGCCCCCCGGGTTCGCAAGACCGCGACGAGGTACGTTTCACCCTCACGGCCGAGGCCGGCCTCAACGACGGGCTCGCGTTCCCCTTCACCTACCTCGCACTCGCAGTGGCGAGCACCGGATCGGTGGGTGCTGCGCTCGGCGAGTGGGTCGCGGTCGACGTCGTCTACCGCATCGTCGCCGGAGTTGCAGCCGGCTGGCTCCTCGGTCGGGCACTCGCCTGGTTCGCCGGCCACAGCGGGGACCATCTCCGCTCCAGCACGGCGGAAGGGCTGTTCTCGCTGGGTTCGATTCTGCTCGTGTACGGCCTCACCGAAGCGATCGAGGGCTATGGGTTCATTGCTGTGTTCATCGCTGCGCTCACCAGGGGCAACGACGACCGGCGCCGCCAACGCATGCACACCTTCACAGAGCAATTCGAGGCGATCATGCTCGCACTCGTCCTGATCGGTTTCGGGGCGCTGGTCGGTGACGGCATCCTCGCATCGCTCGGGTGGCGCGAGGCGGGTGTGGCGGCAGCGCTCGTGTTCATCGTTCGTCCGATCGCTGGGCTCGTGGGGCTCGTCGGTTCGCCGGTGCACCGATGGGAGCGGGCGGCAATTGCGTTCTTCGGGATCCGCGGGATGGGCAGCCTCTACTACCTCGCATACGCCTTCAACCAGGGCGACTTCGACGCAGGCGCCACCGAGACGCTGTGGGCGATCACATCGCTCACGGTCGTGCTCTCGGTCGCTGTCCACGGTGTCACGGCGACACCCTTCATGTCTCGCCTCGACCAACGGCTGCCGCACCGCCGCAGCGACGAAGCCGACGACGACCAGGTGGTCGAGCAACCCACAACCCCCGGCAACCCCGACCCGAGAGGTGCATGATGCCCCAACCCGTCCCTTCCAGCCCGCCGCCTCCTGAGGCGCCAAATCGCACGATTCACTACCTGGGCCTCGCAGTCCTCGTGGTGCTCTCTGTCGTCGTGGTGGTCGCGGTGTTCTGACGCCCGCCCGACTCGCCACGTGACGATTCGACTGGTCAGGACACGTCACGCCGGTCGAGCGCCGCAAGCCCAATCGCCACGAACACAGCGGCGACCACCACGAGGAGCACCAACGGCAGCCACTGCATTGACGCGGCCGGCAGCGCCGGAACGTGTTGGAACGGAGAGAGATTCAACGCCCACTGTGGAAGCTCCAGCAGACCACCGAACATCGCCGCCACGAACGCCCAGGCCACCATGGCCCACGACGCCAACGACCACCGAGGTTGCACGCCGTGGAGCAGCAGAGCACTAGCGGCCAGCACCCACATCGCCGGCACCATCACCAGCCCCGCCGCCGTGAGTTCGCCAACGCGGCCGAGGTCACCGAGCACCAAGGCTGCTCCTGCGCCCATCGCTGCGCCGCACACCAGACCGAGGATCGCGGAGCCGACCAGTCGCGAATCCGAGATGGCTCAACGCCCATCGGCGCCGACTGACCGGCGCCGCGAGCAGCGGGTCGACGCGCCCGGACAGTTCTTCCGAACGAAGCCGCAGCACGGACGACACCGTGAACCCGGTTGCGAAGAGCGCCATGATCAACATCGCCGTCGACAAGAACGCGTCGGTGACAGATCCCATCCCGAGCTGAGCGAAGAAGTCGGCCATGTCCGGATTGTCCTCGAGGATCTGTTCGGCCTGATCGCCGACGAGACCGTAGAAGAACGCCAGCGCTCCGAGCCCGACCGCCCAGCCGATCAACGCCCCCCGTTGGAGGCGCACCGCCAAACCGAGCGCCGTCGAGAGACGAGCGGTCGCTTCCGGACGACCGCTGCGCTGCGCGATCAGCCCACTGCCGTAGTCACGGTGGTCTTGAAGCGCACGCGCCGCCAGCACGAGCCCCGAGGTGGCGGCGACCGGAAGGATCAGCACCCACCACCGTTCGTCGGCGAAGGCGCGGATTGCCTGAGCCCACCCGATCGGCGACAGCCACGAGAGCACCCCGTTGCCGACATCGCCGATCGCCCGCAACACGAACGCCACCCCAACGGCCGCACCGCCGATCGCCAGCGCGGCACGCGATCCACCGGCGACCTGGGCGGTCACCGCAGCAACCCCGGCGAACACCATGCCGACGCCCAGCATCGACGCGCCGAAAGCCAACGAACCAGCAGCCGGCAGACCGAAGCCCACGAGCGCAATGACGTTGCCGGTGGCGATCGCGGCGTTGGCGGCGAAGGCGCCGAACATCGCCGACGCGAGCGCTGCGTGTCGGCCGACCGGCAGGGCTCGTACCAATTCGGCGCGCTCGGTCTCTTCCTCGGTGCGGGTGTGTCGCACCACCATGAACACGCTCATCACTGCCGCTGCGATGAACAACCACTGGGCCGTCTCGTTCATCACCACAGCGCCGAGCGTGGGGTCGTCGAGGCCATACCCCGGACCCGCCTGAATGATCAACGCCGCGTTGTCGCGCACGGTACGGGCGTACCCCTCGAGGTCGTCGGGGGTGGTGTAGAGCGCCACGATGCTCGCCGCCGACACTGCCATGAGCCCGACGAGGCCGAGCAACCACATCGCAATCCGGAACCGATCTCGGCGCAGCACCAGCCACGACAATCGGCGCGTTCCGGTGAATGACGAGCCGCTCGATCGGGGTGGGCGGTCGGCCAACACCGCCGCGGTGGTGACGGTCGAATCGACCGCGAGCTCGGTCATCGACGCTCACCCGCCTCCGGCGCATCGACCTCATCACCGTTGGCGGAAACATGGCCGTTGGCGGCCTCGAGCTCGTCGCCGTAGTGGCGCAGGAACAGCTCTTCGAGAGTGGGTGGATGGCTGACGAGCGAACGAATACCGAAGCTCGACAGGTGTCGGATGGTCTCGTCGAGCGCTCGAGCATCGACGTCGAACCGGACGTGACCGTCGTCGACCGCCACGTCGTGCACCCCATCGATGACCTCGAGCCCGTCGATCGGCCGGTCGGTGGCCACGGTGATGCTGGTGCGCGTGAGGTGGCGCATCTCGCCGAGGGTGCCCGTCTGCACGGCGCGGCCCTGCCGGATGATCGTGACCCGATCGCACAGCTTCTCGACCTCGGCGAGGATGTGGCTCGACAGCAGCACCGTGCGACCTTCGCTGGTGGCGTCGAGGATGCAGTCCTGGAACACCGATTCCATCAGCGGATCGAGCCCCGACGTCGGTTCGTCGAGCAGCAACAGTTCGGCGTCGGATGACAGCCCAGCGATCAGCGCCACCTTCTGACGATTGCCCTTGGAGTAGGTGCGACTCTTCTTGCTCGGGTCGAGTGCCAGTCGCTCGATGAGGTCGTCGCGCTTGGCCCGGTCGATGCCACCGCTGTCTCGGCGGCTCGTCGGGTGAGCGCAACCTGGTCAGCAGGTCGATCGTTTCACCGCCCGACAGGTTGGGCCACAGGTTGACGTCGCCCGGGACATAGGCGATGCGGCGGTGGAGTTCGACGGCGTCGCGCCATGGGTCGCCGCCGAGCAAGGTGGCTGTACCGCTGTCGGCGCGCAGCAGGCCGAGCAGGATGCGGATCGTGACGGTCTTGCCGGCGCCGTTCGGGCCGAGGAAACCGTGGACTTCGCCGGTGCGAACGTCGAGGTCGAGCCCGTCGAGTGCGTGGGTGGAACCGAACGCCTTGTGCAGTCCTTCGATCGTGATCGCTGACGACATCGCGACTCCTTTCGCCACACCCAGTGTGCCAGGCGCGGTGATCGGCGGTGTCAGATCACTCGGCGCGCAGCACGTAGGAGGTGCCGACCACTGAGGGGCCGTACCGGCCGGGGGCGAACCGGTCGGCGAGCGCTGCTTTGGCTCGCCAACCGGTGCAATGACCTGGGGCGACGATGCGCGGGTCGATCAGGTTGTCGAGGTCGTCGACCGTCGGGCCGATCCGCGGCTCCATGGGGCCGCCGGCAAGGTGATAGCCGCCGAGCACCACGTCGATCGGCGAGCCTGGGAACCGGGCCTTCGCTCCGAGGCACGCGTTGACGATGCCAGCGTGAGAACACGCCGACAGCACCGTGACACCACGACCGCGGACCTCGGCGGCAACGAAACGCTCGTCCATGATCAACGGGTCCGCAACCACGAGATCTTCGCCGTCGGGGCCGGCGTCGAAGCGGAACGAGTGGTGCCCGACGAGGCCGGCCTCGTAGGCAGTGGTGCGAGCGATCGCCCCACTGCCCAGGAAGAAACCGTTGCCCATCAGGTGGTCGACTCCGAGTTGTTCGACCTGCCCACCAGCGGCGGCGAGCGCGTCGATCGTTGGTTCTTCGGGCAGCATCACGAAGGTGCCGCCGGGTGATTGGATACCGCGCTGATCGGGCCGATCGGGGTGCACATCGACCACCACCGGGTCGGCATTGCCGGCGGCCTGGCGTGCCGCTGTGATCGCCTCGACAGCAGCCGGGAGCCCTCCGCTGTGATCCCAGTGCCAGTGCGACAGGAACACGGTGTCGATGGCGGAGAGGTCGACGCCGAGCCGGTCGGCGTTGTCGAGCCAGACGTCCCCGTAGGGGCCCACATCGAACAGCATGGTGCGGGTCTCGTCGCCGACCACGCCGGTCACCAGCACCGACAGCCCGTGGCAGGCCACGCAGAGGTGGTCGAACACGGTGACGCAGCCATGCCCGGCGTGTTCTCGAGTCGACGGGCGCCGCGCCACATGTGATGCGATCTCGGGCAGTTGCGGCACGCCGCTGTCGACGCTCGACAAGGTGTCGGTCTCGTTGTCGACGATCACGGTCAGCCGCAGCTCGTCGAGCACTCGCGATCTGATGGGTTCGGTCATCGCTGCCTCCGTTGTGCGGTCACCTCCAGTTGAGCACAGAGGCGTACGAGATGTGTCAGACACATCGTGCACACGCGCGGCGCCCATCCAGCGACTCTGATGCTTGCCGCTCTACCTACTGGTCGGTAGGCTGGCTCCAACTCTCCGAGGAGGACCATGTCCGCCACTGCCAGCCGCACCCAACTCGTCCGAAGCTCCGACGCCATGATCGAGACGCCCACCGGCCTCAAGCCAGTGCTCGACGTCATTCCCGAGCACTGCTACCAGCGTTCGACCGCTCGGGGCCTGTTGCTGTTCGGACGCGACGTGGTGATCTTCGGCCTCGCCGTGTGGGGCCTGCTCTCGACGAACAACCCACTGTTGCTCGTCCCGCTGTGGCTGTTGGCCGGGATGATGGTGGCCGGGCTGTTCGTGATCGGCCACGACGCTGCCCACGATGCCCTGTTCGACTCCAAGCGACTGAACGCCGTCGTCGCACGCCTGTCGATGCTCCCATCGCTGCACGCCGTCGAGGTCTGGGTGTTCGGCCACAACCGTGTGCACCACGGCCACACCCTCAAGCAGGGTCTCGACTTCGTGTGGCATCCGCTCACCGTCGAGCAGTACGAAGAACTCGGGCGATTCGCCAAATGGCGCCACCGGCTCGAGTGGGGACCGTTCGGCGCCGGCGCCTACTACCTGCGCGAGGTGTGGTGGAACAAGATGGTTCGCTTCACCCCGCCGGCGCGGTGGCGCAAGCAGATGCGCCGCGACCAGGCGTTGGTCGCCGTCTTTGCGCTCGGCACGCTCGCCCTCCTCGTCGCGATCGACGGAACCGGAGGCATCTGGCAGTGGGTGAAAGTGGTCGTGGTGCCGTTCCTGCTCTTCTGCCAGACGATTGGCTGGGTGGTCCACGTGCACCACATCGCACCCGAGATCCGTTGGTGGCCGCGCCGCGAATGGAACCGATTCCGGGGCCAGGTCGAGGGAACCACCATCTTGTGGGGGCCGCCGGGCTGGGACTTCTTCTTCCATTGGATCATGGTGCATCTCCCCCACCACGTCGACATGAAGGTGCCGTGCTACCGGCTTCCCGAAGCCGCACGAGCGATCGCCGAGGCGTTCCCCGATCAGGTCGACGAACGTCCGATTCGCGTCAGCGACTACCTCCGCTCGACCAAGGCGTGCAAGCTCCACGACTTCGAAACCGGCACCTGGCACCCCTACCCCGCCTGACACTCATCGCAGGCGGGCCTTTGCGTCCTTCTTCGCACGAGTGAGCTCGACGCGCTGCGGGTGCTCTTTGTAGAACGGGTCGAGCGGGAAGCAGCCCGACACCAGGCCGTTGCGGGGCGCCGTGGTGCAGTCGCTGAACGTGCGACAGATCGAGCCGCGTTCGAGTTCACGTCCGGCCAGCACGTCGGCGGCCAGCTCGGGGTACGACAGAACCATCCGCCCGAGGCCCACCATCGAGGCGCCCCCCGCCGTCACGACGGCCTGTGCGACGTTCGCCAACCAGTCCTGCACGTACGAGTAGCCCGACCCGATGACGGCGATCTCGGGGTGCGCAGCCGTCAACTCGGCGGTCACTGCGAGTTGGCGGGCCACACCCACCAACGGGTCTTCGGGCGGCTGGTAGCCGTCGGACGGCGGGAAATAGGCGGGCCGCTGGATGTGCGGGTTGTAGTACGGGCTGCCGGCGGTGGTGCTGACCAACCCGATGCCGAGGTCGACGAACAGGTCGAGCAGCTGATGGGTCTCGGTGAGGTCGATGCCGAGCCCAGTGCCGTCACCTCCGAACGCGAATCGGTACGGGTCGGTCGTCTCGGGTCGGCCCACTCCCCCGTCGCCGGGGACGAACGGCACCAGGTCGAACGCCGACAACCGCACGGCGATCGCCAGGCCGGGCGCGCGGTCGCGGATGCCGGTCACCACCGTGCGGAGGAACTCGGTGCGGCCGTGGAGATCGCCACCGAAGCGTCCCTCGCGGTCGTAGCCGGTGAGCAGTTCGTGGAGCAGATAGCCGTGGCAGTGCTTGACGTCGACGAAGTCGAAACCGGCCTGCTGTGCGAGTACCGGCGGCAGCGACGTAGTCGTCGGCGAGTTCGTCGAGTTCGTCGTCGGTGAACACCGCCCGGGCGTCGACACCCAGGCGCTGATCGAGCAAGGGATGCGAGTACGCCGTCCGCGGCAGCGGGGCTCCCTCGGGACGCGACCAGCGACCCGAGTGCGTGAGCTGCATGCCGGTCACCTGTGTCGGATCGAGCAGGCCCCGCAACTCGGCGATCTCGTCGACAGTGTGCTCGTCGAGGATCAGTTGGTTCGGGTTCGCACGACCGTCGGCGCGCACCGCAGTGGCCTCGCCCCACACGAGCCCGCATCCGCTGGCGCCGAAGCGTTGCCAACGTCGCCGAACGAGATCGGTCGGCCGACCGTCGGTGGTGCCATCCCACCCTTCCATCGGCAGCACGGCGAATCGATTCGGTGCGCGCAGCGTTCCCGATGCGCCGTCGCCGATGTCGACCGACTCGGCGAGCACGCCCGCCGGGTCGACGGTGTCGTCGATCGGGATCTCGATGCCGAGCTCGGCACAGTGTGCGCGGAACGCCTCGGCCGTGACCAGCTTCTTCACCTGTGTCCACCGCACGCTCATGTCGTGACCTCCGATGTCAGCTGCTCGAGACGTTCGAGAATGTCCGCCAACACGGCCCGGTCGGACTCGGGACGTTGCGGTGCTCCGGCGGGCGTGCGGCTCGACGACGACCAGCCACGAAGCTCGAACCACATCGCCGCGTTGTGGCGGTAGCCGGGCACCGGTGCCCGGAACGTGAAGTGACCGAGGTACTGGAGCAGGTCGTTGAGTTCGTGGACGCGCGGGTCGCCGACGGCCCACAGACGGTCGCGCAGCGCGAATTCGGCAGGGGCGAACGTCGACAGCCCGAGCAGGTAGTCGGAGCCGTACATCACCATGTCGATCGCCAGGTCGTTGCCCGTGAAGACCCGGAAGTCAGGCCGCACACGGTCACGCACGGCGAGGCGATCCCATTCGAGTTGCCGACTCAGCGACGAGTGCTTGGCCCCGACACACGAGCGGATTCCCATCATCGCCTCGTACGCGTCGATCGACGGGATGCGTCCGTAGGGCACGAACATCGCACCGAGCTCGAAGCCGATGAAGCGGTCGATTCGTTCGCCGATCGCCGTGAGCGCTGCAACCCATCCGTCATCGTCGAGCGAGTTGAGCCCGTACGACGGAAAGATCACCGGTGTACCGCCGTGTGTGGCGATCGACTCACATGCGGCGACGTAGGCGTCGAGATCGAAGGCTGCGCCGGGATGGTCGCCCACGTACGCCCCCGCCACGAAATCGCGACCCGACACCACCGATGAGAGCACCAGCACGTCGCGCTTGTCGGCTTCGTCGAGCAGTTGCACGTAGCCGGTGTCCATGTTGACCGCCGGGGTGAGTCCGACCTCGACCGTCCGGTCGATGTGCGCCTCGGTGGCATCCCAATCGATCGTGCCGTCGACGGTGAACGGCAGCAGCACAGCGGACATTCCGGTGATCGTGCGACCGGGTCGGATGCGTGCGAGCACGTCGACTTCGTTCATCGCATCTCCCTTTCAGGGGTGCTCCAGGTCATCTCATCCTCGACTCCGGCTGCCTCGACATGCTCGACCGCCTCGCCTGACTGTCAGCTCGTCGATGCGTAGCGGCGCATGATGCGGCGACCGAGGGAGGTCTTGTGGACTTCGTCGGCGCCGTCGTAGATGCGAGCGGCACGCTCGTGGCGGTACCAGTAGGCGAGCACCGTGTCGTCGGTGACACCCAACGCACCGTGCACCTGGATGGCGGTGTCGACCGCCTTCAGCATCGTGTTGGCCACCGAGAACTTGATCGCCGCAATCTCGTCGCGTGCGGCCTTCGCACCGTGCTGGTCGATCATCCACGCCGCGTGGAGTGTCTGCAGGCGGGCACCGCGGATCTCAGCATCGAGTTCGGCCGCCCAGTGTTGGATCACCTGGCGGTCGGCGAGGGTGTCGCCGTTCGGATCGATCACCCGGGCATTGGCGCGGGCGCACATCAGGTCGAACGCCCGGCTCGCGATCCCGAGCCAGCGCATGCAGTGATGGATTCGGCCAGGCCCGAGCCGCTCCTGCGCGATCGTGAACCCACCACCTCGTGGTCCGAGCAGGTTGCTCGTCGGAACGCGGCAGCCCTGGTAGATCACCTCGCCGTGGCTGGCGTGGCCGCTCCCGGCGTGACCCATCACGCTGACGTTGCGCACCAGGTTGAAGCCCGGCGTGTCGGTGGGCACGAGGATCATGCTCGTTCGGGCATAGGGCGGCGCGTCGGGGTCGGTGACCGCCATCACGATGGCGAAGTCGGCACCGTCGGCTGAACTGGTGAACCACTTCTGGCCGTTGATCACGAAGTGATCGCCGTCTTCGACCGCGGTGGTCTCGAGCAGCAGCGGATTCGAGCCGGCCGTTTCTGGTTCGGTCATCGAGAAGCAGCTGCGGATCTCGCCGGCCACCAGCGGACGCAGGTATCGCTCGCGTTGCTCGTCGGTGGCGTGCATGTGCAGGATCTCGACGTTGCCGGCGTCAGGCGCCTGCGTACCGAACACCGTGTGGCCGAGCGGGCTGCGTCCCAGGGCCTCGCTGAGCAGGCCGTGGTCGACCATGCTCAGCCCGAGCCCGCCGAACTCCACCGGGTGGTTCGGCGCCCACACGCCCATCTGGCGCACCTTGTCCTGCGCCTCACGAACCCGCCCGTCGAGCGTCGACGGATCACCGAAGAGCATCTCGCCCTCGAGCGGGATCACCTCGCGGTCCATGAAGTCGCGGACCATCTCGAGGATGGTCGTCATCTGATCGGAGATCTCGAAATCCATGGGCTCCTCCTGCGACCACGCTGCCACGAACGTCGATCAGGGGACGAACCAGCAGACGAACGGACGGCGACTTCGAACCGTCCGACGAGCCCCGGTACGCTTGCCACGGCTCATGGATTCACACCCGAACAACACCGCGCCGGTGCTGATCACGTACGCCGACCGCCTCGCCAGCGACATCGACGGCGTCGGCGCCCTGCTCGACAAGCAGTTCGACGGGGCGTTCGGTGGGGTGCACCTGCTGCCGTTCTTCGTGCCGATCGACGGCGCCGACGCAGGATTCGATCCCGTCGACCACACCGCGGTGGACCCCCGCATCGGCTCGTGGGAGAGCATCACCGACTTGGCATCGAGATACGACCTGATGGCCGATCTGATCGTGAACCATGTTTCGGCGAAATCCGCACCGTTTCGCGAGTGGTTGTCGCGAGGCGACCACTCGCCGACTGCTGCGATGTTCCTCACCCCAGAGCATGTCTTCGGCGGCGCTCCATCGCCGGAGGAGGTCGCTGCGATCTATCGGCCCCGCCCGACATCGCCCTTCACCATGGTCGACTTCGACGATGGCGCCCGCCGAATGGTGTGGACCACCTTCACCGATCAGCAGATCGACATCGACGTCGAGCATCCCCTCGGTTGGGCCTACTTGGAGGGCATCCTCGACCGCTTCGCAGCCACTGGGATCACGAGCGTGCGCCTCGACGCTGTCGGCTACGCGATCAAGCGCGCAGGCACTTCGTGCTTCATGTTGCCCGAGACGATGGACTTCATCCGTCGCCTCACCGAGGTGTGCCACGAACGTTCCATGAACGTCCTGGTCGAGATGCACGGCCACCACCTCGACCAACTTGCGATCGCTGCTGACGTCGACCTGGTCTACGACTTCGCGCTGCCCCCGCTGACACTCGACGCGCTCTACACGGGCGACGCCGGCCCGCTGCGGCGCTGGATCTCGCTGCGGGCACCAAACGCGGTCAACGTGCTCGACACCCACGACGGCATCGGAGTCATCGACGTGGGAGCCGACGCTCGCGATCCGCGCCGCGCCGGACTGCTGCCACCCGACCGCATCCACGATCTGGTCGAGACAATTCACGAGCGCTCCGGCGGCGTCAGCCGTACCGCGACCGGCGCGGCAGCATCCAATGTCGACCTCTACCAGGTGAATTGCACATTCTTCGACGCACTCGGCCGCGACGACGACCGGTACCTCGCGGCACGCATGATCCAGTGCATGGTCCCGGGGACCCCCCAGATCTATTACGTCGGTCTGCTCGCCGGCACGAACGACGTCGACCTGCTGGCACAGACCGGGGTCGGCCGCGACGTCAACCGCCACTACTACACCCCGGCGGAGATCGACACCGCGCTCGGCGCAGCCAGTCGTGCAGCGCCTGCTCGCCCTCCTTCGGTGGCGGGCCACCGAACCTGCATTCGATGGTGCGTTCGAATTGCTGGACTCAGCACCCCACGTCGTCGCAGTTCGGTGGACGAGCCCAACGTCGACCGTCACGATCGCGGTCGATCTGATCTCGGCCAAGGTCGACATCGATCCGCCGATCCGCTGACCGCAACTCGCGGCACGACCCAGTCTCGGTCGGACCACCGGAGTTCACTGGTCGAGGACCGTAGGATCGTGTCGTCCCTGAAGGCCACTGCCGACACGAGGAGCACCGTGAACGACCTTCCGCTCTTGCCGGAACAACCCACGACCACCGAACAGATCCGCCGATTCGGTCCGCCGGCGCTCATCGCAGTGATCGGATTGCTCTTCGTGGTGCAGAACGCCAGGAGCGTGACGTTCAACTTCTTGTGGTTCGATTTCCGCTGGCCGCTCTGGATCATGCTCATCGTCTTCATGGCAATCGGTGCCGTCGTTGCCTACGGAGTCGGCCGCCGCATCCGCACTCGCAAGGCCCGCGCCGCCGAGCGCGACGACGAGTGATCTGCGTCGACGGCTGAGGTCCGGTCGAAGCCGACCGCACGATCCGCCATCGCGGGCGACATTCCTGCAACTGTTCGCTGATGACCAACGAGTCGGCGGCAAACCGGTACCGCCAGGCAGCCCAGATCCTCCACGATGTCGCCAAGCCGATGCGGGTGTTGTCGGCGCTCGCCTGGCCCGGCGAGATGCGCGACGAGTTCCTCGCCGGCGGGGCCCAACGCCTCCCCGACACCGACCTACGAGCCCGTCGTTCCAGGTCCGGTACTGGAGGCGGTGACCGCCGCACGGGCGCTGCTCGAGCCTGGCAACGTCGTCGACGACTGGCTCGGCCGCGAAGCCGATGCGATCGAACACACCGTGCTCATGTTGGCCGCTCGTGAGACCCCAGCGTTCTTCGAACACAGCCGTGCGCTCTACGGGGTACCGGACCAACCACTTCGGTTCGATCCGGCCACGCCGCTCGAACTCGCTCGGCGGGTGCACGACGCACTCATCGAACTCCACGAGGTCGACCTCGTGCCGCCGGTCATCCGGACACGGACCGGCGAGCAGGTTGCGGCGTACATCGATGCCGAGGTCGGCGAACACTTCGGCGAGAGCGCCCCCGAGGTGCTGCTGGTCGACGAGCTGTCGGCGAATGCCACGGCAACCACGACCAAGATCCGCATTCGCCGAGACGCCAAGTTCACCACCAAGGACGCCGCCCAGCTCCTGAACCACGAGGCATTCATCCACGTCGGCACCGGCCTCAACGGTCGGGCGCAGACCGACATCCCGATTCTCGCCATTGGCCATCCCGGCACGACGCGCACCCAGGAGGGACTCGCGGTCTACTCGGAGTATGTGTCGGGCACCCTCGGGCTCGATCGTCTACGCCGCCTCGCCGACCGAATCCTTGCCGTCCAGTTGGTGGTCGACGGAGCCGACTTCATCGAGCTCTACCGCTGGTTCCTCGATCGCACGCCCACCCCCGAGCAGGCATTCGAGTCGACCCGGCGAATCTTCCGCGGCGCGCCCATGACCGGCGGCGCACCGTTCACCAAAGACTGCTCCTACCTGTCGGGCTATCTGTCGGTGGCCACGTTCATCCGAGCAGCGTTCACCGCCGGCCGTGCCGACACCCTGGCGCTGCTGTTTTCCGGCAAGCTCGACTTGTTCTCGATCCCGGCGCTCGGCGAACTGCGCAGCCAGGGGCTCGTGATACCGGCGAAGTTCCTGCCGCCGTGGGCCGCCGACCCTGGCTGGGTGCTCGCCCATCTCACACTCAACACCTTCATGACCGGCATCGACCTCGACGCGGTGAGCGCCGCAATGGCCGACCTGCTCGAACACTGCCCTCAGGTCGAGATCAGATATCCGAACCAGACGCCCGCCTGACCCGCCTGACCGGCGAGGTCAGCGGCTGCTGTCGCGGAGATGCTTGTTGTTGCGCGGTTCGCTCTTGGTCTTCATGTCGGTGATCTGGCGAATCATCTCGTCGCGCACCACGTTCAGCGCATGCACGAAATCGGCGCTCGCCGACGTGGCCACCAACGGGTTCTGTCCGTCGATCTTCACGTCGAGGGTGACGTGCTGGCTCTTCGTGTCACGTTCCTTCACGAACAGCTGGAGCGCCACCGTGCCCGCATCGAACGAACGCAGGCGGGCATCGAGCTTCGACCAGTGGTCGATGATCATGTCGAGATCACCGTCGTAGATGTCGCCGTGCAGGCTGAGGCTGTCGGCCACCGTGGCCGGATGCTGATTCGTCATCGGAACTCCCTCGTTACGGAGCGGTCGGGCGGGAAGCCCGTCCCTGTGCCTCCATTGTTCCGCATCGAGCTTCGACAGGCCCAAACGGTCGCGGGGTTTCGATGGACGACCGCAACGTGCTCGGCGTCGATCAGCCGTGGCCTCGGCCCAGATCGTGCGGTCCGGAACCGAGGTAGCCCTTGCCGGCTCGGATCGCTTCACCCCATGGGGCCAGGATGTCGAACAGCTCCTCGATGTCGTCAGCGAGGGCGTCGAGCGCCGGGCGCATCTGTTCGTCGGTGACCACTTCGATCTGCTCGCGGGCGTGACGGCCCGGCTGCGAGAGGTGTGTCTCCGCTCCGGCGCCGTCGAGGTAGCCGAGGTCGCGGAGATGATGCTCGGAGCGGTCGAACTCGTCGGTGGTCCACCCGCGGGTTCGGCTGTAGCTGCGCACCGCCATCCCCCACGACAACTCGGTGAGGATCCCGATGTCGGTCGCCGTCAGCCCGGCGGCCACCCACGCAGCGTTGTGGCAATCGCCGCGGTACTCGCGCAGGAAGTCGCCGACGTGCCAGACGGCTGCGAGCGGATCGTCGGGCACGTCGAGCGCAGCGATGCCTGCGGCAAGGTGCCGCCCGTTGATCGGCAGGACTGCGGCAGCACGCTGCAGCAGTTCGAGCACACGGTCGACGCCGTCCGGGTGTTCGCCCACGAGGCGTCGAAGCTGGGCAACCGCACCGTCGGCGCGTGCGACTCGGATGGTGGGGGCATCGGTGCGGGTCCACGCCAGCTGCACCGACGGCACCACCACCGCGGCGCTGAAGACGCCGAACGCAGCGGCAATGACCTCACCGGGCACCTGACCGAGCACGCTGCCCCTACTGGCGAAGTATGCAGGGCCGTCGGGCAGTGCCACACCGTTGGCGTCGCCCGGGCTGGGGTCGAAGCCCAGCTCGACGTAGTTGTCGTGACACTCGGGCGAGAAGTACACCTGGCCGACCACGGGTTCGAGGACCGAGCCGAGGCGACGGGCGAGGCGGGACGTCGTCGAGATCTCCATGCGCCGCCACCGTAGGCGCCTGACGGCCGGCACTACGGTCTGGACCCATGACCCATCGCACCGTCGTGCTCGTCCACGGCAATCCCGAGACCGCTGCTATCTGGGGGCCACTGACCACTGCGCTGGCCGAGCGGGGTCGGCCCGACGTGATCGCCCTGTCGCCACCCGGGTTCGGTACACCGGTACCGGACGGCTTCGACCCCACGATGGACGCCTACGCCGACTGGCTCGTCGGCGAACTCGAATCGATTCGAGCGACCGGCACCGAGATCGACCTGCTCGGCCACGACTGGGGCGCCGGCCACGTGTACGGCGCGCTGTCGCGCCGCCCCGACCTCGTACGCACGTGGACCGGCGACATCGCCGGGGTACTTCACGCCGACTATGTCTGGCACGACATGGCCCAGGCCTGGCAGACGCCCGACGTCGGCGAGCAGGTCATCGCCGGGATGACCGCCTCGACGGCGGCCGACAAGGTTGCACTGTTCGTCGGGCTCGGCCTTCCCGACGACATCGCTGCGGAGCTCGCTGCGAGGTCTCGACGAAGAGATGGGTCGCTGCGTCCTGCGGCTGTACCGCACGGGGGCTCAGCCGGCCGTCGGCCAACTCGGTGATCGTCTCGCGTCGATGGCCCTGCCGCCAGGACTGGTGGTCGACGCCGAACTCGACGAGTACATCAGCAGCGACCTGTCGAACGAGATCGCCGAACGTCTCGATGCCGAGGTGTTGCGTCTCGACGGCCGCGGCCACTGGTGGATGGTCAGCGACATCGACCCCGTCGCCGATGCCCTCGTCACCTTCTGGACCGCCAACTGACTGTCACACGGTGCCGGGCCTACTGTGACGCTCACTCGACGGGGAGGCCGAGGTTGCGGGCGATGACCAGTCGCTGGATCTCGCTGGTGCCTTCGCCCACCTCGAGGATCTTCGCGTCACGGAAGAACCGCACGATCGGCGTCTCTTCCATGAATCCCATCCCGCCGAACACCTGGGTGGCCACCCGCGCCGCGTCCATGGCGGCCTCGGTCGAGTAGAGCTTGGCCATCGCCGCTGCCTGCCCGATCGGGCGGTCCTGATCCTTCAGCCACGCTGCTTTGTAGGTGAGGTTGTGAGCGTTCTCGACCTGCACCGCCAAGTCGGAGAGCTGGAACGAGAGCCCTTGGAATCGGCCGATCGGCCCGCCGAAGGCATGCCGCTGCTTGGCGTAATCGACCGACGCTTCGAGACACGCACGCGCCGAGCCCAACGCCAGCGCCGAGATGGCGATGCGACCGTCGTCGAGGATCGACAAGAAGTTGCGAAAGCCCTGTCCAGGCTTTCCCAACAGGTTCGCGGCGGGGATGCGACAGTCGACGAACGTGATGCCATGAGTGTCGCTGGCATGCCAGCCGAGTTTGTCGTAGGCCGGCTCGATGATCATGCCCGGCGTGCCAGCCGGCACCACGAACGCCGAGATGCCGTCGTCGGTGCGTGCCGTCGCCGTGACGATCGAGGTGATCTCGGTACCGCAGTTGGTGATGAACGCCTTCGAGCCGTTGAGCACCCATTCGTTGCCGTCGAGCACCGCACGCGTGCGGGTGGCGCCGGCGTCGGATCCGCCGTCGGGCTCGGTCAGCCCGAACGCTCCGAGCGCCCGCCCGGCGACGAGGTCGGGCAGCCATTGGTCACGCTGGTCGTCGGTGCCGAACCGGAAGATCGGGTTCGCTCCGAGGCCGACTCCGGCCGACAGCGTGATGCCCATCGACTGATCGACCCTGCCGAGTTCTTCGATTGCGACGCACAGCGACGCGAAGTCACCGCCACCGCCACCCCACTGCTCGGGAAACACGATGCCGAACAACCCCAGCTCGCCCATCTCGCGCACGACGTCGACGGGGAAGTGGCACGTGCGATCCCAGTCGGCGGCGTGCGGTGCGATCCGGGTTTCGGCGAATTCACGAACCGTTGCTCGCAAGAGTTCATGGTCGTCGCTCAGTTCCCAGCTCATCACGTCCGACGCTACTGGCCGCGCCGGAGCACTGCCGGTGCCTAACGTGGCAACGTGTCCAGGCCATCGCGTGCGCTCGCCATCGGTGCGCTGCTGATCGCCAGCGGCTGCGGCGGTCAGTCGGCTGCCACCACGGCGCCCACCAGCCAGGCGCCCGGCCGCACCACCACGACCACCACCACCACCACCACGCCGACACCGACCACCAGCCGTCCCGCCGCCACGACCACCACGTCATCGACGTCCACCAGCACGACCACGTCGACATCGACCACGTCGACGTCCACGACGGTGTCACCTCCGGTCGAGCCGCTTCCCGACCCTGCGTTGACGTTCAGCAATCTGGCCTTCGACGAACTGGCTCGCGTGAACCCGGCCGTCACGATGACCGTGATGCGCGACGGGCGCAGTGTGCTCGGCCGGGCGTCGGGAACCACGATCGACGGCGCCCTGGCAACCTCGGACTCGCCGATGGTGGTCGCGAGCGTCAGCAAGCTGCTGACCGCAGTGACGATCGCTCGACTCGCAGAGGCTGGCACGCTCGACATCGACGCAGCGGTGCCCTGGGCCCACATGGGCATCGCCACCCACCCCGACTGGTCCAGGGTGACGGTGCGAGAGCTGCTCGATCACACGTCCGGCATGCCGGTGGTCCGGTCGGCGTGGTTCGACGGCGGGATCGATTGCGGCACCTTCCTGCCGACGCTGCTCGATCGGCCGCCAACCTCCACCCGGGGCCGCTGGACCTACTCGAACGGCAACTACTGCGCCCTGGGCCTGCTGGTCGGACACCTCACGTGGCTTCCGCTCGATCAGGCCACGCAATCGATTCTCTTCGACCCGCTCGGGGTCACAGGAGCTCACCTCACGACCGACGGGCAGTACCCGACCGACGTCGGCTATCGCCTCGGCATCGAACGACTCTCGCGCCTCGGCGGCGCCGGCACGTTCATCGTCTCCACCGACGACATCGCAGCGGTGCTGGCCAACGTGACGCCCGCCGACCTCGAGGTCTTGCGGTTCCCCGGACTCCTGGTCGATCAGTACGGCTGGGGCCACACCGGATCGGTCGACGACGCCGTCGCGTGCGCCTGGGTGCTCGAAGGCGGCCGCACTGTCGTCAGCGCGACCGTCGCCGGAAGCTCGCCGACAACGGGCGGCGGCGTGTGCGATCGAGTCGTTCCCGCCGTCGCTGCAGATCTCGGCATCGATCGAGGACGCCCCGACCGCAGCCCACCGTGATGTAGCGGTTGGCGGTCAGAGACCAATCGTCACCTCAGTCGAGGTTCCAGCGTTGACGGGCGGCCACCACCGTTGGCAGGCCCACCTCGCCGGTCGACACCTCTTCGGGGCGATACGACTCGCCGATCAGCGCCGACAACGTCGATCCGGTCGACAACGACAGCGCCTCGAAGTCGTAGCCGCCCTCGAGCACCACGACCGTGCGTCGAGCCGGAGCGAGCTGCTGCAACCGGATGGCCAGGTCGGCGTAGTCAGCCGAGGTCAGCTCGAGCCCGGCCAACGGATCGTTGCGGTGGGCGTCGAAACCCGCCGAGATGAACAGCCAGTCGGGTGCGAACCGCTCGACCACCGGAGCGATCACCTCGTCGGCCGCACGCCGATAGACGTCGCCACGAGTGCCTGCAGGGAACGGCAGGTTGAGGTTCGACATCGGTGCACCAGGTCCACCGGTTTCGTCGGCACGGCCACTGCCCGGATAGAGCGGGAACTCGTGCGTCGAGACGTACAGCACGTTCGGGTCGTCGTAGAAGATGTCCTGGGTGCCGTTTCCGTGGTGAACGTCCCAGTCGACGATCGCCACCCGCTGGCCATCGGCGGCGAGCTGCGCTGCGGCGACCGCAACGTTGTTGACCAGGCAGAATCCCATCGCCCGATCCGGCACGGCGTGGTGTCCCGGCGGTCGGCCCGCAGCGAACGCAACGTCACACGAGCCCGCGACGAGCGCATCGACCGAGTCGAGCACGGCACCGGCAGCGCGGAGTGCGGTGTCCCACGACCCGGGTGCCGCAAAGGTGTCCGGGTCGAGATCGCCACCCCCGCGTTCGCAGAACCGCTGCAACTGAGCGACGTAGGTGGGCGAGTGAACGAGTTCGAGCTCGGCGACCGTGGCCAGCCTGGGCTCGCGGAACTCGACCGCGTCGAGCAGCCCGGCATGGGAGATGCCCGCGAGCGACGCCCCGAGGCGACCGGGGCGCTCGGGGTGCCAGTCAGGTGTGGTGTGCTGATCGAGTTCGGCGTTCGCGAAGACGGTGATGGGCGATGCCACGACCCCACCCTAGGCATTCAACGCTCGTGCACAACAGACGTCACATGGGTTCTCGTCGGGCACGTGAGGTGCCATGCTGAAGGCGTGAGCACCGTGGCCCCGTCAGAGTCCCCTTGGGCATCCACGGTTGTCCTCGGCAACGGCGACACCGTGTTCATCCGCCCGCTCACCACCGACGACCGGCCAGCCCTCGCCGAGTTCCACCAACGTCAGTCGGCCGAGAGCATCTATCGACGGTTCTTCTCCCCCAAACCACAGCTGAGCGAGAAGGAACTCCTCCATTTCACCGACGTCGACATGGTCGACCGGGCCGCACTGGCTGTCGAGTCGCACGACGAGTTCATCGCGTGGGCGAGCTACGAACGGTGGCCCGGCCGCAACGAAGCAGAAGCTGCGTTCATGGTCGACGACTCCCAGCAGGGAGCCGGCATCGCCACCCTGCTGCTCGAACACCTCGCCGCGATCGCTCGTTCGAACGGCATCGAACGCTTCACGGCCGAGGTCCTCGGCGACAACAGAGCGATGCTCGCGGTGTTCGCCAAGGCCGGGTGGCCGCTGCAGCGTCGTTTCGACTCGGGTGTGGTCGACCTCGACTGGGAACTCGCCGACACCGATCAGTTCCTCGACAGCGTCGAACGACGCGAGCAGCGCGCCGACTCTCGAGCAGTGGCTCGGATCCTGCTTCCTCGTGCGGTTGCGGTGATCGGCGCGTCGGAACGGGCGGGCTCGGTCGGCGACGCAATCTGGCGCAACGTCGCAAACAGCGTCGACGTCCCGATCCACGCGGTCAACCCGAATCACGACCAGATCCACGGCCACCCGTGCTGTCGCAGCATCGGTGAACTGCCCGACGAAGTGTCGTTGGCCATCATCGCAGTGCCGGCGAGCGCCCTGGTCGCCACCATCGATGCATGCATCGACAAGCGCATGAGGGGCGCGGTGATCATCACCTCGGTCGACGGCAGCGACATCGACATCGCCGCGTTGGTCACGCGAGCACGCCGTAACGGTCTGCGGATCATCGGCCCATCGAGCATGGGGATTGCGTCGCCCCGGCCGGACACCAGCCTGCAGGCAGCGCTCGTCGACGTGGCGTTGCCATCGGGAGGCCTGGCGATCTCGATGCAGTCCGGCTCGCTCGGCGGATCGTTCCTCCGCAAGGCACGCGACGTCAGTCTCGGCGTGTCGTGGTTCGTCTCGCTCGGCGACAAGAGCGACATCTCGGCCAACGACCTGCTCCAGTTCTGGGAGCAGGACGACAACACCACCGTGATCGGGATGTACACCGAGTCGTTCGGCAACCCGCGCAAGTTCGCTCGGATCGCCCGGCGGGTGTCTCGCACCAAGCCGATCGTCGCGGTCCGGACCGGAGCCGCAGCCACCGGCGAGATGGGGGGCGCGCTGTACCAACAGGCCGGCTTGATCGAGGTTCCCACCGTTCCGGCGCTGCTCGAAACCGTCAGGGTCATGGAGTCGCAGCCGATCCTCGATGGCCCCAGAGTCGCCGTCATCACCAACTCGCGCAGCCCAGGGGTGCTGGCAAGGGCAGCGCTGGAATCAGCTGGGCTGACACCGGTCGACGGGCCCAGCCCACTCGACTGGAGTGCCACCGCTGCCGACTATCCAGCGGCGATTCGCGCAACCCTCTCCAGCGACGACGTCGACGGCGTGATGGTGATCTACGCCCCAGCAGTCGTCGAGGACGTCGACGCCGCAGCGCGCGACATCGATGCCGCAGCCCAGTCCGCCACGAAACCGGTGATCGCCGTCGTGCTGGGCGGCGCCGACGGTCCGGTCACCCCGGGGTCGCGGGTGCCTGCCTTCACGTTCCCCGAGCAGGCAGCAGCCGTACTCGGCCGCTCGCATGCGTACGCCCGATGGCTCCACGACGAAGCCGCTGCACCGCCCGAAGTCGCCCGGCCGGTGAACCCTGCAGCCGCGCACACCATCATCAACGAAGCTGTGGCAGCAGCACCCGATGGCGACGAAGTCACCAATCGACCTCGCCACCAAACGACGACTCCTGGCGACGTACGGCATCGAGATGGCGCCGTCCACCGAGTCCGATCCCGAACACGCGCTCGCCGACGCCGAGGAGATCGGCTACCCGGTGGCGCTCAAAGCAGTCCGACGTCGCCCCGGCCGGTCGGCCCGAGCCGGCGTTGCGCTCGACCTGGCCACCGACAGCGACGTCACCGATGCGATCGGGGTGATGTCCGACTCGCTCGGCGACGATGCCCGCGACCTGATCGTTCAGGCGATGACTTCACCCGGCGTCGACGTTCGTATCCGCTGCGAACACGACGACCGACTCGGCGCGATCGTGTCGGTGGGCCTCGGCGGCGCTCAAGCCGACGCGATCGACGATCGCAGCAGCCGGTTGGCGCCACTGTCGCCGGCGAGCGCAGCAGCAATGCTCACCGAGACCCGCCTGACCGCCGCGCTCGTCAACGCTGGATTCGATTCGTCGGAGCTCGTCGATGCCGTTGTCGCTGCGGCGCAGCTCGCCTCCGACCATCCCGAGATCACCGAGCTCGACCTCAACCCCGTCATCGTGTCCGAGCGCGGCGCCGTGGTCACCGATGCGGTGATTCGGCTGACATCTCACGCAGTCGGCGACGGGCCGCTTCGTCGACTCGACTGATCGAGCAGCACGAGCGACAACACACGGGGTTCCATCAACCACAATGGTGGTGTGAACCTCGGCATCATCATCCCGCTGATCGCCCTGCCGATCGTGATCATCGGCGTCTTCGCCTGGTATCGCCGGTCGATGGCGGAGATGAAGCCCACCGACACCAAGCCGCTGTCGGGGGTGCGCCTCACCGCCGAGGCATTGCATCGTGTGTCGTCCCCGCCATGGCGAGTGGTCTACGAAGTCGGCGGTGCGCTCGGGGGCATCGACCACGTCGTCGTCGGGCCACCGGGGGTGCTGGCGGTCACGACCCTGGTCGCTGATCGACCCCAACCATCACAGGTGCTCGAGAACCGAGGCGAAGCACACGTCGTCAGCGATGCAGCAATCGCTCGCGGGCCCGTGGATGAACTGCTGCGAGCGATCGGTGCCTCGTGCGACCGCACGGCGACGGTGTTCTGGGGCTCCCCCGACCCGCAGCGTCCCGCCGTCGACGACATCGTTCACGGCAGCCAACTCGTCGAGGGCCAGCGAATCGACGAGTGGCTGTCAGCCGTCGCCGTCAGCACCAACGGCGCTGCGCTGGATCAGGTTCGGATCGACGCGATCTGGCGCACGATCGTCACCGGTATCGGGCGGCCCGATCCGCTGGCGTGATGCCGAGCCGGTGCAGCACTAGCGTGCGGCCATGGCTTCCGCCGACGAGTTCACCGGACCGACCACCGAGCTGCTGCAGGCGCTGATCCGCAACGCCTGCGTCAACGACGGCACACCAGATTCCGGCGAGGAGACACGCAACTCCGACCTCCTCACCACGTATCTGGAAGGTGCCGGGCTCGATGTCCAACGATTCACACCCCGCCCCGGGCGCGACTCGATGGTCGCCCGGATCGAAGGGTCGGATCCCGACGCTCCGTCGCTGTGCCTGATGGGCCACACCGACGTCGTCCCGGTGAATGCAGACGGTTGGCGTGAGGACCCGTTCGGTGGCGAAGTCATCGACGGCGAGGTCTGGGGGCGTGGTGCGATCGACATGCTCAATCTCACGTCATCGATGGCCGTCGCTTTCCGACGGCTCGCCTCCGAAGGCTTCCGACCCAAGGGCGACCTGATCTACTTCGGTGTCGGCGACGAGGAAGCCGGAGGCACATGGGGTGCCGAGTGGATGGTCGAACACCACTGGGATGCCATCGAGGCCGACTACGTGCTCACCGAACTCGGTGGATGGTCGAGCGCCGACGAGCACGGCCACCGCACCGTCACCGTCAACGTCGGCGAGAAGGGGCTCGCCTGGCGCCGATTGCCGCGTCCACGGAACCCCTGGGCACGGCTCCGCGCCCTTCGGCGCCGACAACGCGCTCATCAAAGCGGCCGAGATCGTTCGTCGGCTCGCCGAGTACCGCACAGCACCCCACATCGACGACATCTGGCGGGCGAAGGTGGCCACGATGAACCTGCCAGACGAGCTTCGCGACGGGCTCACCTCCACCGAGCACATCTACTCGACCCTGCAACAGATGCCCACCCCAGTCGCCCGGATGTGCCACGCCGAAACCCACACGACGATCTCACCGAACGTCGCCCATGGCGGCCAGAAGACCAACACGATTCCCGACGTCGTCGACATCGATGTCGACATCCGCACGGTTCCCGGCACCACCCGCGACGACGTCGATGCCATGCTTCGCGACGCGCTCGGCGACCTGTTCGATCAGGTCGACGTCACCGTGCTGCAGCACAGCGACCCCACCGCATGCGAGTTCGGGCCCGAGAACCTCCTCTGGGAAACCGTGACCAAGCACACCCAGGTGGCCTATCCCGGCGCCGATCTGGTGCCCGGCCTCATCGTCGGTGGCACCGACGCCCGCTTCTATCGCGAACGGGGGATCACCGCCTACGGCGCTGGGCTCTTCTCGCCGAAGATGGACCTCGCCACGTTCGGTTCACGATTCCACGGCAACGACGAGCGCATCGACGTCGACTCGCTCGGACTGTCCGGCAACTACTTCTACGGCATCGCCAAAGACCTCACCGGCTGAGTGTCGGTCAGCGGAACAGGTCGCGCTCGGCGTCGCGGAGCACCGGTGCCATCGTCGCCGTGTCGTCAACCGTCCAGTCGTAGCCGCGGATCACGGCGACGGGGATCCGGCTGGTGTTGCCCTTGACCAGCTCGGCCGCGGCGGTGAGCTCATCGGCGGCGCAGATCTCCTGCACCCGGAACTCGTGTCCGTGCGGGTCGACCTCGCCGATGTAGCTGCGCAACGGATTGATCCCGGCAACACCGATCGCGATGTCGGTCTGGCCCTCGCGCCACGGCCGCCCGAAGGTGTCACTGATGATCACCGCAACGTCGACACCGAGTTCGGCGAAGCGCTGACGGTACGCACGAGCCGATGCGTCGGAGTCGTTCGGCAACACCAGCACACGACCATGCGCGCCGCTCGACGATTGATCGACGCCCGAGTTCGCACAGCAGAAGCCGTGATGCGTCTCGGTGATCAGCACGGGGCCGATCTGACGGATGATTCGCTTCGACTCGCGCAGCACCACCTCGACGACACGGGGATCCTTGTCCCATCGCTCGGCCCACGACTCGGCGAACGGTGACGGTTCGATGTCGTCGAGTTCGACAGCGCATCCCTCCGCCTTCGACACGATCTTCGAGGTGACCACCACGATGTCGCCGTCGATGAGCGGATCACCGGCAGCTCGTGCAGCGTCGTGGACCTGTGTGGCGAGGTCGTCACCCTGCACGATCTCCGGCAGGCCGGGAACGCCGAACACCTCGAGGCGGGTCATCGCTCGACGGGCAGACGGTGGACGTCGGCGTGCGGCATGGGCGAACGGTACCCGATGGACCAACATGGGGCGATGGCGAACGATGGCTCCTCACCCGACGACACCGTGTCCGAGATCTTCGACCCGTCGGCGTGGACCGCCGTCGACGGTTTCGAGTTCACCGACATCACCTATCACCGCGCCGTCGATGCCGGTGTCGTCCGCATCGCGTTCGATCGACCGGAGATCCGCAACGCGTTCCGACCGCACACCGTCGACGAGTTGTACACCGCGCTCGACCACGCCCGAATGTCGACCGACGTCGGTTGTGTGCTGCTCACCGGCAACGGTCCGTCGCCGAAGGATGGCGGTTGGGCCTTCTGTTCGGGCGGCGACCAACGCATTCGCGGCAAGGACGGCTACAAGTACGCCGAGGACGAAACCGCTGCCACGATCGAGCCGGGCCGGGCCGGCCGCCTCCACATCCTCGAGGTCCAGCGACTCATCCGCTTCATGCCCAAGGTGGTGATCTGCGTGGTCCCTGGCTGGGCCGCTGGTGGCGGCCACTCGCTGCACGTGGTGAGCGATCTCACTCTCGCCAGCACCGAGCACGCCCGCTTCAAGCAGACCGACGCTGACGTGGCGAGCTTCGATGGTGGCTTCGGATCGGCGTACCTCGCCCGCCAAGTCGGACAGAAGCGGGCCCGCGAGATCTTCTTCCTGGGCCGCGAGTACACCGCTGACGACATGGTCGCGATGGGTGCCGTCAACGCGTCGATCCCGCACGCCGAACTCGAAGGCGAGGCGCTGCAGTGGGGTCGCGAGATCTGCGCCAAGAGCCCGACCGCCCAGCGGATGTTGAAGTTCTCGTTCAACCTGATCGACGACGGCCTCGTCGGCCAGCAGGTCTTCGCCGGCGAAGCCACACGCCTGGCCTACGGCACCGACGAAGCAGCCGAGGGCCGCGACAGCTTCCTCGAGAAGCGTCCACCCGACTGGTCGCCCTACCCGTACCACTTCTGATGCCGCCACCAACCCTCCCCCACCCCCGTTTGCGTTGCACTCCCGATGAGGCGGGTCAACCGAACCGCAACACGAACGTGACGATGGGGTGCTCATGGAGGTGATCCAGATCGAGGATCCCGACGATCCGCGCTTCCGGCAGTTCCGCCTCAACGAACGCGGGCTGGCGAGTCGGGCCGACAAGCGCGACGACGCCGGTGCGGGGATGTTCCTGGCAGAGGGTGACCTCGTCGTGGAACGCGCCGTCGCCGCTGGTTGCCAGCCCGTCGCCGCACTGGTCGACATCGAACGGATCCCCGACGTCGCAACCGAAGCTCGACTGCGCCGTCTACGGCGGCGGGACCCGCGTGCGCAGCGTGGTCGCCCAGCTCGGTGTACCGCTGTCGATCATCGCCCTCTTCCACCGACCTGCCCGCCCGAGCGTCGCGGAACTCGCCACCACCTCGAAGCGACTGGTGATCGTCGAAGCCGTCGACAATCCGTCGAACATCGGCTCGATCATTCGCAACGCCGCAGCTCTCGGTTGGGACGGGCTCATCCTCGACCACACCAGCGCCGATCCGCTCGCTCGTCGATCGCTGCGGGTGGGGATGGGAACGGTGTTCTCGCTCCCCCACGCTCGAACCACCGACCTCGTCGGCGAACTCCGGGCGTTGCCCGACATCGAGTTCTACGCAATGACCCCGAATCCGACTGCCGCCCCGATTCGCTCGATCACCCCTGGCGAACGCATTGGCATGATGATCGGCTCGGAACGGTCTGGGCTCAGCGCAGCGCTCCTCGCACTCGCAACACCGGTTCGGATCCCGATGGCCGGCGGCGTCGACTCGCTCAATGCGGCGGCCGCCACTGCGGTGGCGTGCTTCGCTCTCGGCCCGCGCCTCGGCTGAAATCGCAGGTAGAACGTTGACCGTGACTGCCGTCTTGTTGCTCTCCTGCCCCGACCAACCCGGCGTTGTTGCTGCCACCGCACAGTTCCTGGCCGACCACCACGGCAACATCGTGCACGCCGAGCAGCACGTCGACCCGGGCACCGGGGCGAACGACGCGGTGTTCTTCCAGCGCGTCGAATTCGACCTGGATGGCTTCGGGCTCGACCGCGACGGCATCGTGAGCGCCTTCGCTCCGGTTGCCGACCGGCTCGGCATGACCGTCGATCTTCGTTTCACCGACACACCGACGCCCACCGCGCTCATGGCATCGAGGCAGCCGCACTGCCTCTCTGACCTGCTCACCCGTTGGCGCTGCGGAGAACTGCCGATGGACCTCCGCGTCATCGTGTCGAATCATGCCGATCACGCCGACATCGCCGAACACATGGGCGTGCCGTACCTGCACTTCCCGGTCACGCCCGACTCCAAGCCGCAACAGGAAACGCAGGTCCTCGCGGCCCTCGCCGAGCACGGTGTCGAGCTGATCGTGATGGCGCGCTACATGCAGATCCTCAGCGACCGATTCGTCAGCGCCCATCCGAGCCGGATCATCAACATCCACCACTCGTTCCTGCCGGCCTTCATCGGGGCGAACCCGTACCGCCAGGCCTACGACCGCGGCGTGAAGCTGATCGGCGCCACCGCGCACTACGCCACCGCCGACCTCGACGAAGGTCCGATCATCGAGCAGGACACTGCACACGTCACCCACCGCGACGATGTCGCACGGCTCACGTCACGCGGCCGCGACCTCGAAACGATCGTGCTCGCTCGGGCAGTACGTGCGCACCTCGAACATCGCGTCATCGTCCACGGTCGCAAAACCGTCGTCTTTTCCTGAAATGTCCCCCGATCTTGACGGTGAGCGTCAAGATCGGGGGATTTTCGGGGTCTCACTCAGCCGGCGGCGGCGGACGAGCGGCGCGAACGGCGTCCACGCGGCGCGCTGCCGCTGGGCTCCCAGGTGAAGAACCGCATGGCGAGCAGCATGCCGGCCACACCCCACGCGGCGACGTAGGCCAAGCTCGGCCAGTCGAACGCGGGCGCGGCGACGGACGGCGTGAAGCAATCTTGGAACGCCTCAGCGAAGTGCTTGAGCGGAAAGATGTTGCCCAGCGTGGTGATCCATCCCGGCGCGTTGTCGACCTGGATGAAGATGTTCGACACGAAGGCCATCGGCAAGATGATCGCGTTGGCCGCGGCCGAGGCAGAACTCGCCGACTTGACCACTGCGGCGAGCGCCATGCCGAGCGCAGCGAAGGCACCGACCCCGACGAGGAACGTCACGATGGCGGCCGGCATCTTGGCCGCCTCGATCTCGAGGTCGTACACCACCACGCCGAGGGTCAACATCAAGACGACACCGACCACGGCGATGAGCACCGCGGAGACGATGAACCCGGCCAGGTAGATCCACGTCGGCAACGGCGTTCCCCGCCACCGCTTGAGCACCCCTTCATCACGGCGAATCGGCACCATGTTGGCAAGGTTGGTGAACGTCGCTGACACCGCAGTGAACGCGGCCAGCCCACCGGTGTAGAACTGCTGGGCCGACATCTGCCCACCGTCGGCAGTCTCGAACGAACTGTCGCCGAACAGGGCGTTGAAGAGCACCAGCATCACGAGTGGCAAGCCCAGCGTGAAGAACACCGCGACGGGAATCCGCACGAAGGTGACCAGCTGGTAGCGGGTCTGGTCGACGAGCAGTTTCGGCGTCGAAGGAAACGCGCTCACGAACCCGACTCCACGTCGTTGTCCACATCCGGATCGGTGAGCGAGAGATACACGTCCTCGAGTGACACACGGGTGACCGACAGCGACTCGAGTTCGACGCCGGCTTCGACCGCCCACCCGGTGATGCGATGCACTGCCGCGGTCGGCTGTTCGACGCTCGCCTCGACGAGTCGGCCCGACAGACGGATGTCGACGCCCAGCAGTTCGCCGAAGGTCACCACCGCATCGTCGGTGCGCACGCTCCCGGGCAGCATGAAGCTCACCATGGTTCCGCTGACTTGATCGATCAGCTCGCCGGGTGAACCTTCCGCGATCAGCCGTCCACGTGACAGGACTCCGACCCGATCGGCGAGGTGTTCGGCTTCGTCGAGGTAGTGCGTGGTGAGCAGCACCGTGGTGCCGTCGTCGCCGAGTGCCTCGATCAGATCCCACGACCGACGTCGGGCCGACGGGTCGAACCCGGTGGTCGGCTCGTCGAGGAAGAGCAGCTCCGGCCGTCCGACGATGCCGAGCGCCAGATCGACGCGCCGCCGCTGCCCGCCCGACAGCGAGCCGACTCGGGCATCGACCTTCTCGTCGAGTCCGACGAGCGAGATCACCTCGTCGAGCGATCGGGGGTTGCGGTAACAGCCCCCGTAGAGCTCGATCACCTCTCGAACGGTGAACTCGGCTTCGACGCCCGACGACTGCAGCACGATCCCGATGCGGTCGCGGAAATCGCGTCCGGCACGTGCCGGGTCGATCCCCAGCACCTCGACTGCCCCCGAAGTAGCGGTGCGGTGGCCTTCGAGGATCTCGACCGCGGTCGACTTGCCGGCGCCGTTCTCGCCGAGGAGCGCGTAGACCTCGCCGGCGCCGATCTCGAACGTGAGTCCGTCGACTGCATGCACCGCGCCGTAGTGCTTGTGGAGGTCTCTGACGTCGACAACGGGCATGGGTCCGTGAACCTATCGGCCTGGCTGTTCGGACGAGATCGGCAGACCGGAGTCGTTTCGGAGATGCTCAGCGGCCGGCACGAAGTACGCCATCAACTCGTCGGCGACGACCTCGGGCAGTGCGCGTTCGGCGCAGACCTGCTCGACGGCTGCAGCCATGTGCACCAGCCACCGGTCGCGTTCGAGCGGGCCCACGTGGAATGGCATGTGGCGCATCCGCAGACGTGGATGCCCACGCTCGTCCATGTAGGTGGTGGGTCCACCCCAGTACTGAGCGAGGAACAAAGCAAGGCGGTGGCGAGCGCCGGTGAGGTCGGGCTGCTCGGGGTAGAGCGGCAACAGGACCTCGTCGGTGGCCACACCGGCGTAGAACTGATCGACGAGCGCCTCGAAGAACGGCATCCCGCCGACTCGGAAAAACAATGTGGGCGCCGTGTCGTGCACGGCGCCCACATTAGGGGGACTTCTCCGGGAAGCGCAGGGGGGAGGACACTTCCGGAGATCTGGTGAGCCGATGACCGACGCCTGGGGCGTCGGTGCGTTCGGCCGACGCTCAGGCGTCGGCGAACAGCAATTCGGCGTCGAACTTGCGGTACTCGACGAGTTCTTCGGTGTTGAGTACGAACGGTGTCGCACCATCGCAGGGGTCGAGCACGAGTGCATCGTCGGTGGCGAGCAGCACCAGCACCGTGATCACGTCGTCACCCGACTTGATCTCGATCACATCACCGGTGTGCAGCTTTTCCATCAACATCGTCGTCATGTCAGTTCCTCTTCACGAATTTCGGTGTCCAAGGTGGTTCACCGCTGATGCCATCTTCGTTGGCGTGTTCAAGACATCGGTAAGAACCACTGCGGGCTTGAGGAATTCCCGAACGACGACGTGTCAAACGTCACCTGCCCGACGTGACGTCAACCGGTCAGTTCGTAATGCCGCTTGAGTTCGGCCTCGTCGCCCCGATCGATGATGTGATTGCGACGTGCCCGCGGTGCCGACTTGACCGTGCTCTTGTCGTATGGCACCACGAACTTGCCGTTCTCGGTCAGGTATCCGGCAGCCATCGGCAGATAGTGCGCTGCTCGCAGCAGACCGAGCTCGACGACCGCCCAGATCGGTTGGCCATGATCGTCGTACACGACGTCGTCGATCGTGCCGATGAGTCGTTGATCGGGGTCGACGACGTCGGATCCCCGGTAGTGGATGGGCATGGTTCGCTCCGTGTTCCCCGCCCGCAATGGTGGGTGAACTTGCGATACCCGTCCGCCGTTGTCATGAAACCGTAATGTTCGCGAACGGCGCCGTCAACCGATTCGCGTCAATGGAAGTCGGGTTCGACGTAGTCGACGAAGAGGTCGGGAAGTCCGTCGGACACCTTGACCGGGTAGACCGGTGCACGCTTCTCGAGGAAGCTCTCGACGCCTTCTCGGGAGTCGGCGCTCGCCCCTCGCGACTGGATGCCGCGCGAGTCGACACGATGGGCCTCCATCGGATGATCGGCGCCCAGCATCCGCCACAGCATCTGGCGGGTCAACGCCACCGAGACCGGTGCGGTGTTGTCGGCGATCTCGCGAGCGATCTCGATCGCTGCTGGCAGCAGATCGTCAGGGGCGTGGACGCTGCGGACCAGCCCGCGTTCGTGCGCCTCGGCGGCCGGGAACACCCGGCCCGAGTAGCACCACTCCGCAGCGGTGCTGATGCCGACGAGGCGAGGAAGGAACCACGACGAGCACGCCTCGGGCACGATGCCGCGCCGGGCGAACACGAAGCCGAACCGGGCGTTGTCGGATGCGAGGCGGATGTCCATCGGCAGGGTCATCGTGACACCGACACCGACCGCCGCACCGTTGATGGCGCCGATCACGGGCTTCTTGCAGTCGAAGATCCGCAACGACACCATCCCACCGCCGTCGCGTGGCACCCCGACGTCGGTCTGGATGTCGGAGCCGCCCTTGGAGAAGGTCGCTCCGCCTCCACCGAGGTCGGCACCAGCGCAGAACGCCCGGTCGCCTGCTCCGGTGACGATGACCACCCGCACGTCGTCGTCGGCATCGACCTGATCGAAGGCGTCGATCACCTCTCGCATCATCACGTCGGTGAACGCGTTCATCCGGTCGGGCCGGTTCGAGCGTGATCGTGGCGATCGAGTCGGCGACCTCGTAGATGATCTGGGAGTACTCCATTGGTTGGACCGTAGTCAGGCGGGATCGGATGTGGGGAGCGCAAGGCGCGAGATGACGACGCTGCCTCGGGGCAGCGAGGAGTTCTCGCAACGCAGCGATCGCCGCCTCCGGCCCGCCTGACTCAGATGTCGAGGAAGCGGGAGGCAGCGATGCCGGAGCCGATGGCGCCGGCGAGCGCACCGATCACCAGCATGATCAGCATCACGGTCTGGTCGTAGCCGTCGACCACGACCAGCGCCGAGAAGCCGCTGTTGTCGGGGAAACTCTCGACGCCGGAGGTCCACTGCGAGTTCCATGCCCACAGCCCGGCACTGGCGAGGACACCGCCGATGATGCCATGCAGCAAACCTTCGAGCATGAACGGGATCCGAATGAACCAGTCGGTGGCGCCGACCAGTTTCATCACTTCGATCTCGCGTCTTCGGGCGAAGATCGCCGTTCGGATCGTGTTCCAGATCAGCAAGATGGCAGCCAGCAACAAGAAGATCGACAACAGGAGCAATCGGAACCCGAAGAAGCTCTGCAGTTGGCTGATCAGGCTGATCTGGTCTTCGGCGAAGCTGACGTCGTACACACCGGGGAGTTCGGCGAACTGGTCGGACACCTGACGGAGCAGATCGACGTCGGTGCCTTCGGTTGGTACCGCCTTGAACTGAGTGAGGATCGTGTCTTCGGTGAGCAGGTCCCGCACTCCGGGTTCGCCGGCGAAGATCCGGTCGGCTTCTTCGAGCGAACAGATCTCGTCGCAGTACTCGAAGCTCTCGATGAACTGATCGCTCGACGTGAGTGCGTCGTTGACCAGGGTGAGCTGATCGTCGGTGGCCGTGGGGTTCATGAACACGATCATCTCGACGCCGCCCTCCCAACGTGCGAGCAGGTTGTCGAAGGCGTGCTGGCTGAGCAGCGTCAAGCCCACACCGAGCAGCGAAATCGCTGCGGTGATGATCGAGGCAACAGTGAGGGTGGCATTTCGTCGGAAACTGTCGAAGGTTTCGCGCAGGGTGTATCGGACTCGTGACAGCATCGGTTCAGCTCACTCGTAGACGCCGCGGGCCTGGTCGCGCACGATGACGCCTCGGTCGAGCTGGATGACCCGCTTGCGCATCGTGTTGACGATGCGCTGATCGTGGGTGGCCATCACCACCGTGGTGCCGGTCTTGTTGATCCGGTCGAGGAGCCGCATGATTCCCTCACCGGTTGCAGGGTCGAGGTTGCCGGTGGGCTCGTCGGCGAGCATGATCAGCGGCCGATTCACGAACGCACGCGCCACGGACACACGTTGCTGCTCGCCACCGGAGAGCTGGTGTGGGAGTCGGTCTTCCTTGCCGGCGAGGCCGACGAGTTCGAGCACCGCAGGCACCTGCTGTCTGATCACGTGTGTCGGCCGACCGATCACCTCTTGAGCGAACGCGACGTTCTCGAACACGCTCTTCTCGAGGAGCAGCTTGTAGTCCTGGAAGATGTTGCCGATGTTGCGACGCAGATGCGGCACACGGCTCGGCGGCATGTCGACGATGTTGCGACCAGCGACCCACACGGCGCCCCGCTCGGGGCGATCTTGGCGGTTGAGCATGCGCAGCAGCGTGCTCTTGCCCGAGCCTGACGGCCCGACGAGGAACACGAACTCGCCTTTTGCGACGTCGAAGCTCGCATCGCGCACAGCGACAACTTCGGTCGAATAGCTCTTGGTGACGTTCTCGAGTCGAATCATGAGGTGGCTCCCCCGAAGGGACGGAGAGAGGGTACCGCCCGACCGAGGTCAGTTGGGGTCAGCCTCGCCCTGGGCTCGACGCATTCGGAGGAATCCTTCGACGAATTCGTCGATGTCGCCGTCGAGCACACCTGTGACATCGCTGGTCTCGATCTCGGTTCGGAGGTCCTTGACCATCTGATACGGCTGCAACACGTAGCTGCGGATCTGGCTGCCCCAGCCGACCTGCGCCTGCTTTCCGGCGATCGAATCGAGTTCGGCGGCACGATCCTCTTCGGCTTTCGCTGCGATCATCGCCGTGAGCCGGCCCATGGCACGTTCGCGGTTCTGGAGCTGGCTGCGCTCTTCCTGCGAGCTGGCCACCAGTCCGGTCGGTTCGTGGATGAGGCGCACCGCCGACGAGGTCTTGTTGATGTGCTGACCACCAGCACCGGAGGCCCGGAAGACCTCCATGCGGATGTCGGAGTCGTCGATGTCGAGCTCGACGTCTTCGAGGAGTGGCCAGACCTGGACCGCGGCAAACGAGGTCTGACGGCGACCCTGGTTGTCGAATGGGCTGATCCTCACCAGCCGATGGGTGCCCCGTTCGGCGGTCATCAGTCCGTATGCATATCGGCCGGCGATGGTGACCTCGGCCGACATGATGCCGGCCTCGGCGCCCTCTGACACATAGTTCAGACTGATGGTGAAGCCTCGACGCTCGCACCAGCGTTCGTACATGCGCAGCAGCATCTCGGAGAAGTCCTGGGCATCGACGCCACCGTCCTTGGCGTTGATCTGCACGATGCAGTCGCTGTCGTCGTGTTCACCGGTGAACAGACTGCGCAGCTCGAGCTTGTCGAGCGTGGAGTTGATCGCCGCGATCGCCGATTCGATGTCAGGCTCCTGCGATGCGTCGTCTTCGTCGCGGGCAAGTTCGTGGAGTGCCTCGACGTCGCCGAACTGCTCGGTGAGCGAGTCGAACACAGCGAGGTCGTCGCGGATGTTGGCGTACTCGGTGTTCAACTTCTTCGCTCGGTCCTGGTCGTCCCAGAGCGCCGGATCGGAGATCTCGGCTTCGAGAACTGCAAAACGTTCGCGGTTGTCGACGATGGAGAGATAGGACTCAGCCTCGTCGAGGCGTCGACCGACGTCGCGGAGGTCGGAGGTGAAGTCGCGCATGGATCGTGGCTGCCGACCGCGTCAGGCCATGCCGTGGCACTGCTTGAACTTCTTGCCCGACCCGCACGGGCACGGGGCGTTCCGCGGCGTCTTGTCGAAGGCGTCCTTCACAACGGTCTGCTGCTTGGCAGGTGACGCCTGCGCCGGAACAGCGTCGGGCGGAAGCTCGCCCTCGGCCACAGCAGCACGAGCCGCCTGATCGAAGCCGCCGATGTCCGCATCATCGGACGAGCTGGTCTGCATGTTCTGCACCGCAGGCGCCTCACCGGCAACCGCAGGTACCTGATTCTGCACGACCTGCACGTTCATCACGTACTTCACGAAGTCCTGGGCGATGCTGGTCATCATGACGCCGAACATCTCGAAGCCTTCGCGCTGCCACTCGGTGAGCGGATCCTTCTGACCCATCGCCCGCAGGTTGATACCACCTTGGAGGTAGTCCATCTCTTCGAGATGTTCGCGCCAGCGCTGGTCGATGATGCGCAACATCACCTGGCGCTCGACCTGGCGGAGCACGTCGTTGCCCAGTTCGGCCTCGCGTCGCTCGTAGTGCTCGGTGGCCTGGCCCATGACGAGGTCGTAGATCTCGTCGGTGTCGCCGCACTGACGGAGGTCGTCGTCGGTGATGGTGTTCGGGAAATAGAGCGTGAGTTCCTTGTTGAGCCCCTCGAGGTCCCACTCGTCGTCGGCTGCCGACGCGCAATGGGTGCCGATGAGGGCATCGACGGCCTCAGCGAGGTACTCCATTGCCGCCGAACGCAGGTCTTCGCCGTCGAGGATCTGATCGCGGCGCTTGTAGATCACCTTGCGCTGCTCGTTCATCACCTCGTCGTACTTGAGGACGTTCTTGCGGATCTCGGCGTTCTTGGTCTCGACGGTGGTCTGCGCTCGTTCGATGGCCTTGGTGACCATCTTGGCCTCGATCGCCTCGTCGTCGGGCAGCGCTCGTCCCATCACGTAGTTGAGCGCGCCGGTGGCGAACAGGCGCATGAGGTCGTCGTCGAGGCTGAGGAAGAAGCGGCTTTCGCCCGGGTCACCCTGACGGCCGGCGCGACCGCGCAACTGGTTGTCGATGCGACGGCTGTCGTGACGCTCGGAGCCGATCACGTACAGTCCGCCGAGTTCGCGGACAGTCGCTCCCTCGGCCTTGCATTCGGCGCTGTACTCGGCGAGCAGTTCCTCGTAGCGAGCGATGGCCTTCGTGCGGGCCTCGCGGAAGTCGTCGGGCATCTGGTCGAGCGGCAGCGGCAACTCGAACTCGTCGACGAGCAGGTCGGCGGTGTGACCCTCTTTGAGCACGTCGTGGCGAGCGAGACCTTCTGGGTTGCCGCCGAGCAGGATGTCGACGCCACGTCCGGCCATGTTGGTGGCCACCGTGACCGCGCCGAGGCGACCCGCCTGGGTGACGATCTCGGCCTCACGGGTGTGCTGCTTGGCGTTGAGGACTTCGTGCTCGATGCCCCGCTGACTCATCAGCCGACCCAGTATCTCACTTCGCGCCACGCTGGCAGTGCCGACGAGGATCGGCTGCCCCTTCTCGTGACGGGGGCTGATGTCGTCGATGATCGCGTTGAACTTCGCCTCTTCCGACTTGTAGATCAGGTCGGGAGCGTCGATGCGAGCGAGCGGCCGGTTGGTGGGAATCGGCACCACACCGAGGTCGTAGGTGTTGGCCAGCTCGGCCGCCTCGGTCTGCGCCGTACCGGTCATTCCGGCGAGCTTGTCGTACATGCGGAAGTAGTTCTGCAAGGTGATCGTGGCGAGGGTCTGGTTCTCTTCTTTGATCTTGACACCCTCCTTCGCCTCGACGGCCTGGTGGATGCCTTCGGACCAGCGGCGACCTTCGAGGATGCGACCGGTGAACTCGTCGACGATCTTCACCTCGCCGCCCTGCACGATGTAGTCCTTGTCGCGTTTGTAGAGCTCTTTGGCCTTCAACGCAACGGTGAACTGGTGCACCAGGTTGGCCTGGACGTTGTCGTAGATGTTCTCGACTTCGAGCGCACGTTCGACGCTGTCGATGCCTGCCTCGAGCGGCACGACGACGCGCTTGTCTTCTTCGACTTCGTAGTCGATGTCGCGCTTGAGTCCACGAACGATCGATGCGAACCGGTAGTAGAGCTTGGCAGCGTCGCCCACTCGGCCGGAGATGATCAGCGGTGTGCGGGCCTCGTCGATGAGAATCGAGTCGACCTCGTCGACGATGCAGTAGTTGTGGCCACGCTGCTGGACCTTGTCGGCCTTGGTCTGAGCCATGTTGTCGCGGAGATAGTCGAAGCCCATCTCGTTGTTGGTGGCGTAGGTGATGTCGGACTCGTAGCTCGCACGCTTCTCGGCCGGACTGTTCTTGACGCCGGGGATGATCAGCCCGACGCTCAGGCCGAGCCACCGGTGGATCTGACCCATCCACTCGGCGTCTCGCCGGGCCAGGTAGTCGTTGACGGTGACCAGGTGGACGCCCTTGCCCGTGAGGCCGTTGAGGTAGGCCGGCAACGTGGACACCAAGGTCTTGCCCTCGCCGGTCTTCATCTCGGCGACCCAACCGAAGTGCAATGCTGCGCCGCCCATCAGCTGGACGTCGTAGTGTCGCTGGCCGATCGTGCGCACGGCGGCCTCTCGACACACCGCGAACGCCTCGAGCGCCAGATCGTCGAGATCGGCGCCGTTGTCGAGGCGTTGACGGAATTCGATCGTCTTGGCCTTGAGCGCCTCATCGGAGAGCGCGCTGATCTCGGGTTCGAGAGCGTTGATGTCGGGCACCATGCCCTCCAACGCTTTGATCTTCTTGCCTTCACCGGCGCGGAGGATGCGGTCGAGGATTCCCATGCAGCGATCCATCCTACCGGTGCGACGCGACCAGACGGGTCAAGCCACCAGCGTGGGTCGACCAGTCGCAGAACGTGGTCGTCGGGCGGTTGCTGCGGCACCAGATGGGGTGGATGCGATCGCATACAGGCGAGGCTCGACGACACCGGCGTGGCGCAGTGCAGCAGCAGCGGCACGCAGAGTGGCTCCGGTGGTGACGACGTCGTCGACCACGATGACCCGTCGAGCCATCGAGGCCTGGACGGGCGGCGAATTCGGGGCCGTGAAGCCGCTCGACTCGCGAGCGACCGGTCTGGGGAGTGGTCGGGCCAGTGCGTACGAGCAGCCGCCGGCACGGAACGCCGAGCTGCCGGGCCACGTGGCGGGCGACGAGTTCGCCCTGATCGAACCCCCGCGCACGGCGCCGGGCTGCACTGGTGGGCGCCCACGTCACCACATCGAGCGCACGGTGATCGCCCCTGGCCACGATGGCGTTCACCACGAGGCCGGCGAGGTGCCGGGCCACTTGCCGACGGTTGCGGTACTTGAGGCCGAGCACCACCTGTCGCGCCCGACCGGTGAACGGCAGAGCTGCATGCACCCCATGGCTGCCCTGCTGCGGACGAGGTCCGAGCAGAGCAAAGCGGCACGTGGTGCACACCGCAGCACCTGGGGCGTCACAACCGGCACAACGAATCTGGAACATCATGGAACCAAGTGTGACGAGGGGGTGTCACAGAGTTGATGTGGACGACCGGGACGAGGTTCCATCGCCGTTCGTGTGACGTTTGCGGCGCCCCGCCCCGCCAGAATCGCAACACCAACGGGATGGGGATCTCATTAGCGTGCCGGGGTGCAACGATTCGTCCCCACCGATCGACCGCTCGAGCGGATCTCGCGATGCGTCGTCGGCCTCGCTGCATTCGGCGTTGGCATCGCACTGCTGATCGACGCCAACCTCGGTGCTGCACCGTGGGACGTGTTCCACACCGGCATCTCTGAACTGACCGGCCTCCCCGTCGGCCAGGTGACGATCATCACCGGGGTGCTGCTGTTGATGCTGTGGATTCCCCTCGGCGAGACCATGGGGCTCGGCACGATCCTCAACGCCATCGAGATCGGCCTCGTCGTCGACCTCGTACTTCCGCTACTGCCCGAACCCGAACTGCTCCTGCCCCGCATTGCCATGATGCTCGCCGGGGTCGTGGTGATCGCGATCGGATCGGGGCTCTACATCGGCGCCGGACTGGGCCCTGGCCCGCGTGACGGACTGATGACCGGCTTCGCCAAACGAGGCATCTCGATCAGGTTCGCTCGCACCGCCATCGAGATCACCGTGCTGGTGATCGGCATTGCTCTCGGCGGTGCGATCGGCATCGGTACCGCAGTGTTCGCGCTGGGAATCGGCCCGCTCGTGCAGTTCTTCCTGCCCCGCCTGCAGATCAAGTCAACTGCAACGGTTGGTGTCTGATCCCAACGCTTCGGCTCAGAGCGAGGAGCCGCGGAAGGCGCTGCGACGCTGGAAGAAGTCGCCCACCTGGTTGAGTGCCAGGACGGTCAACGTGAGGATCATCGACGGGTACAGGATCTGACCGAAATTGATCTTGATGTCGCGTCGCGCCTGGTTGATCATGTTGCCCCACGATGAGGTGGGCAACTGCACGCTGAGGCCGAGGAACGACAACGAGCCCTCGACGACCACCACAGCCGCCGCGGCCACCATGGCGTAGGCGAGCAGCGTCGGCATCACGTTCGGAATGATCTCTCGTCGCAGGATCGTCCAACGTTTCGTGCCGATGGCTTGGGCAGCCAACACGAACTCGCGGTTGGAGATCGCCAGGCTGTTGGCGCGTGACACACGGGTGTAGGCCGGAATCGAGAGGAGGCCGATCACGAGACTGATCACGAACAGGTCGCGCACCTCGAAGATCGAGATCAGTGCCAGCAGCAGCACCAGCGCCGGGAAGGCGAGCAGCACGTCGATCATCGCCATCAGGGCGGTCTCGGTCTTGCCACGTACGTAGCCGACGAGCGAGCCGATGAGCCCACCCACGACGACGCCGCACACCACCGACACGATGGCGACGGTCACGCTGACATAGGCGCCGTGCATCGCACGGGAGAACGAGTCACGTGCCAGGGCATCAGTGCCGAGGGGATGCGCCCACGACGGCGGCTCGAGCGGCTCGCCGGTTCCGAACTCGCCGGTCGCCGGGTTGAAGCCGTTCAACTGGAGGTTGGGATCTGCCAGCGGCAGTGAACCGTTGAAGACGCGCGCATCGAGCTGGGCGTAGATCGCTGCGAACAGCACGAACATCAGCCAGAGCGTTCCGAGCTTCACGAGGAACGGCATCTCACGAAAGATGCCCCACAACGATTTGCGCTTCTGCTTGACGCCTTGCGGCGCCACGAAGGCGTCGACCTGTTGCACCAGCGGTGATCCGGCGATGGTCGCCGTGACGTCGTGGGGGTCGAAATTGGTTTCGGTCGTGGCCATGGTCACTTCCTCCGAATTCGCGGGTCGAGGACGGCGTAGAGCAGGTCGACGATCGTGTTGATGATGACGAACATCGCTGCGATGAAGACCGTGATCCCTTGGATCACGAGGATGTCGCGGCCGTTGATGGCAGCGATCAGCGAGAAGCCGAGTCCGGGAATTGCGAACAGCGACTCGATGATGACGGTGCCGCCGAGCAGCGCTCCGAAGCTGATGCCGACGATGGTCATCAAGCTGAGCGAGCTGGGCCGCAGTGCGTGCCGGAACAGGATGTATCGGTCGCTGAGGCCCTTGGCCCGTGCCGACAGGATGTAGTTCTCGCGCAGCGTGGCCATCATGTCGGAGCGCACGAGGCGGGAGAACAACGCCATCTGCGCAAGCGCCAACGACAGCGCCGGCAGGATTGCTGTCTTCATGTTGTCGCCGACGCCGTCGCTGAGTCGACTCCAGTTCGATGCCGGCAGCCAACCGAGCTGGACGGCGAAGAGCCAGATGAGGAAGATGCCGAAGATGAAGTTCGGGATCGACAGTGCAACTTGTACGAACGACGAGCTGACGGTGTCGGGCCACTTGCCCTGTTTGTAGGCGCCGAGCACCCCGACCGGGATGGCGACGACGACAGCGATGAAGATCGACATGAACGCGATCTGGGCGGTGACGGGGAGTCGAGAAGAGATCGTGTCGCTCACCGGCTGATCGGTGACGTACGACGTGCCGAGGTCGCCGGTGACGGCATCGCCGAGCCAGGTGAAATACCGGACGATGAACGGGTCGTCGAGGTTCAGATCGTCACGGATCTGTTCCTCGATACCCGGGGCACGGGGACCCGTGCCGAGGATGGTGTCCACCGGATCTCCGGGGAGCAACGCAACCATCAAGAAGGTCAAGAACGTGACCGCAAACAGCGTTGCGATCAATCGCAGAAGAACGAATGCGATGGTCTTGGCCATGATGATCGGTGTTGCTCCCCGGAGTCGGTGTTGTCAGTAGGTGTTCAGTAGGTGTTCAGTGAGTGCTCGGTGATCGTTGGATCACTCGGCGATGAAGACCTGGAACCAACGGGCCTGCGCCTCAGGCGCAATGCCTGAGCCGAGCTGCCCATCGGGGAAGGTCCACGAGTTGAAGCCCTTGACGTTCGGGTCCTTGGCGATCATGACGGCCGTACCACCGGAGTACCAGGTCAGGCCCTCGTTGTTGATCTTGGTCATGATCTGGCTGTAGAGCGCCTTGCGGGCCTCGAAGTCGTCGGTAGCGCTGGCCTCGGCGGCCCACGCCTGCATCTCGGCGTCGTCGAAGTTCGTGAAGTTGCCGATCGACTCGGCCTTCGGTGCCACGAACGGGTTGATGGCCACCGACGGATCGTTCTCGGTACCCCAACGCCAGCAGTGAGCGGCGTGCACGTCGCTGACTGCGTTGTTGATGTGGGTCGCCTGGTCGAACTGTGTCAGCGTGACGTTGACGAGTTCGGAACCGGTCCACACCTGCTCGGCCACCTGCATCGCAGCGATGAGGGTGGGGTCGGGCGGGCAGGAGAGCTCGACGTCGATCTTCTCACCGGGTGCCTTGCCGTCGGAGCGTGCCGGGTCGTCGACATACTCCTGCAACAGGGCCTTGCCGGCCTCGAAGTCGAACTTCTTGTAGGCGTCTTCGGCTTCCTGGGTCCACCAGGGGCTGTCGGCCGAGAAGAACTGCGACGTCGGCAAGCGAGATGCCGGCGCCGCCGAGTGCCTCGATGACGTTCTCCTGGTTGTTCAGGTAGATCAGGCCGGTACGGACGCGAGCGTCGTCGAACGGAACCTGCTCGGTGTTGAACATGCCACCACCGGTGCTGTTGCCCTGGAACTCGATCAGTTCGATGCCCGACTCTTCACGGGCGTCGCGGATCGTGCCCTGACGCAACGACTGCGCGGCGTTGGTCGTGCCCGAGATCAGCGCGTCGAGACGCGTGCCCTCGTCGGGGATCGGCCGGAACGACACCGAGTCGAGGAACGGCAGTTGGTTGCCGTCGAGATCGGTGTACCAGTAGTCGGGGTTGCGCTCGACGATGGTCTCGTTGTCCTGGTCGCGATTGGCCATGACGAACGGGCCGGTGCCGATCGGGTTGGTGCTGTAGCCCGCGGAGTCGGCAGCCGCGGCTGCCGGGTCGAACGGGAATCCGATCGGAGCGGTTGCGAGTGCTCCGGGGAAGGCCACGTTCGGCGCGCTCAGGGTGTACTCGACCGTCAGGTCGTCGACGGCGGTGACGCCCGCGAGGCTTGCGCCCGTGATGCCGGACTGACCAGCGGCACCCGCCTGCTGGAGCGGGAACATGTCGGCGATCGTCTGCGCGGTGAGCGGCGTGCCGTTGTGGAACGTCACGTCGGGACGCAGCGTCATGGTCCACACCGTGAAGTCCTCGTTCGACTCGATGCTCTCGGCCAGGAACGGCTCGTAGGTGCCTTCGGACGCTCTGGTCGAACAGCGGGTCGTAGATCGACCGCATGATCGTGTAGCAGGGTGACGAGCAGCTGTCCTCCCAGGGCCGCAGGCCCGTGGCATCGGCCTCGAGGCCGATCGTGACCGTGCCGCCGTACACCGCTGTCTTCGGTCTCTTCGGCGACGGAGGTGTCGACGTCGGGAACGGTCGCCGCCGGCTCGCCTCCGTCTTCTCCGTCGGTGCTTTCTGGTGCCTCGGTGGTCTCGCCGCCGGTGTCGGTGTCGCCGGAGCTGTCGTCGCTCCCGCACGATGCCGCCACGAACGCCAAGGCCAACGGAATCGCGAGTGCTGTTACTACTCGTCGCTGTCGCATGTATCCCCCATCTGGATGGAATGTGTAGTTGTTGATGAAATTCGTGAGTCATTCACGATGCCGACGCAGCGGTGCGGAACTCCACCCCCTGTACGCCCCCTCTCGCCCAGTCGACTCACGCCGAGCGAGAACACCGATTGTCTAGCACACATGACCGATGTCACACAGTCGGAGCGTCACCCATCGTCGGAGCCGCTACGGCAACCGGTTGGCCGTCGTCCCATGGCTCGATCAGCGGGTGATGACACGCCACGAAATGATCCTCGCCGACCCGACGCATTTGCGGTTCTTCGGCAGCGCAGATCTCGTCGGCGAGCGGGCAACGGGTGCGGAAACGGCACCCCGACGGTGGCGAGATCGGCGACGGGAGCTCGCCTTCGATCACCCGGATCGCGTCGACGTCGACGTCGGGATCCGGCACCGGGCTCGACCCCAGCAGCAGCTCGGTGTACGGGTGCGCGGGGCTCGCGTACAACTCGTCGGCTTCGGAGATCTCACACATCTTGCCGAGGTACATCACCGCGACCCGGTCGCTGATGTTCTTCACCACTGCAAGGTCGTGGGCGATGAAGACCAAGGTGAGGCCGTGTTCGGTCTTGAGATCGTCGAGCAGGTTGAGGATCTGAGCCTGGATCGACACGTCGAGCGCGGACACCGGCTCGTCGCAGATGATCAACTGCGGTTCCATCACGAGCGCCCGGGCGATCGAGATGCGCTGACACTGGCCACCGGAGAACTCGTGCGGGCGCTTGTAGCGCGCTGGGCCAGGATCGACACCGACCTGATCGAGGATGCGAGCGACGATTTCCCATTGCTCGTCTTTGTTCTTCGGCCCCCACACGTTGAGGGGCTCGGCGACGACCTCGCCGATCGTGCGGCGTGGGTTGAGCGACGAGATCGGGTCCTGGAAGATCATCTGCAGCTGTGTTCGGCGCTGGCGCATCGTCTTGTCGTCGAGGCTCGCAAGGTCTTCGCCGTCGAGGACGACCGAGCCGCTCGTGGGCTTCGGCAGTCGCAAGAGCGCACGGCCCGTTGTCGACTTGCCGCACCCCGACTCGCCGACCAAACCAAGCGTTTCTCCGGCGGCGATGTCGAAGCTGATGCCACTGACCGCCTTGACGGTGCGTCCCCGACCGGCAGGGAACTCGACGACGAGGTCGCTCACCTGGAGCAACACCTCGTCGGCGGGACGGAGATGGGCGGTACCTGAACCGGCCATCAGCCGACCACCTCTTCGCTGGCGCGGAGCTTGCCGGCAGCAGCGAGCGCCGGTGGGAACTCGGCTGCGATGTTCGACTGGAAGGCCGCCTCTCCCTCCGGTGTACCCACCGGGAAGTGACACGCAAAGACGTGGTCGGCGGAATCGATCGAACGCAATTCGGGCTCCTCGGTACGGCAGATGTCCTGCGCATATGCGCAGCGGGGGGCGAACTTGCAGCCAGGGGGCGGCTGGATCAGGTTCGGTGGGCGACCCGGGATGGCGTTGAGTCGGGTGTGCTTGGGCTGGGTGACCTTGGGAATCGACCACAAGAGCCCCTGGGTGTAGGGATGGCGGAGCTCGCTGAACAGCTTGCGGGTCGGGGCCTTCTCGACGGCGCGACCGGCGTACATCACCATGATCTCGTCGGTGCGCCCCGCCACGACGCCGAGGTCGTGGGTGACCAGGATCATCGCCATGGCGCGATCGCTCTGCTGTTCACGCAAGAGGTTGAGGATCTGGTGCTGCACGGTGACGTCGAGCGCAGTGGTCGGCTCGTCGGCAAACAGCATTCGAGGGCCGCATGCGAGCGCAATGGCGATGCAGACACGTTGGCGCATCCCGCCCGACATCTGGTGCGGGTAGGCGTCGAGACGCTTCTCGGCCTCGGGAATGTGCACCGACTTGAGCAGCGCGATCGCGACCTCCTCGCTCTCCTTCTTGCCCATGTCGAGGTGGTAGCGCACGTGCTCGGTGAGTTGGCGGCCGATGGTGACGACCGGATTGAGCGAGGTCATCGGGTCCTGGAAGACCATCGCCATCTCGGCGCCCCACAGCGCCTTCAGCTTCTTGGGTGACTTGCCGATCAGTTCCTCGCCGGCATAGGTGACCGATCCGCTGGTGTGGGCATTGGTCGTGGTGCTCAGTCCCATGATCGACCGCGACAACACGGTCTTTCCCGAACCGGACTCGCCGACCACACCCAACGTGCGCCCACGTGACAGGGAGAACGACACACCGTCGACCGCTCGCACCGAACCAGCTGCGACGTCGAAGTGCGTCTTCAAGTTGTCGACGACCAGCAATGACTCGCCGTCGTCGACATGCCGTGCGGGCGCTCGCCCGACGCGGATCTCGTTCTCCACCGGGATCTCGTTGTCCATGCTTCCCCTTCTCGTCGCCGATGCCCTTCCCTTGCCAGGGAGTGGCGGGCGTCACATTAGGCGCAGAGGGAGAGCGAGATCGAACTCACCACCAGATCGTGGTTCCCACTGCCCAGGGCAGTGGGAACCACGGGTGCTCAGTAGCGGTAGTTCTCGGGCTTGAAGGGGCCGCTGGGATCCATGTCGAGGTATTCGGCCTGCTCGTCGCTGAGCTTGGTGAGCTTCACGCCGAGCGCATCGAGGTGCAACATCGCAACCTTCTCGTCGAGGTGCTTGGGCAGCACGTACACGCCGAGCGGGTACTGTTCGGTGTTGTTCCACAGCTCCATCTGAGCGATCACCTGGTTGGCGAACGAGCACGACATCACGAAGCTCGGGTGGCCGGTGGCGCAGCCGAGGTTCACGAGGCGGCCCTCGGCGAGGATGATCACCTGGTGGCCGTCGTCGAAGCGCCACACATCGGTGCCAGGCTTCAGCTCGTCTCGGACGGCGCCCGAACGGGCGAGGCCGGCCATGTCGATCTCGTTGTCGAAGTGGCCGATGTTGCACACGATCGCGTTGTGCTTCATCGCACGCATGTGATCGATGGTGATGATGTCGGCGTTGCCGGTGGCCGACACGAAGATGTCGGCGGTGTCGACGACATCTTCCATCGGAACGACCTGGATGCCTTCCATCACGGCCTGCAGTGCGTTGATCGGGTCGATCTCGGTGACGATCACGCGGGCGCCCTGGCCCTGCAGCGACTGCACGCATCCCTTGCCGACGTCTCCGTAGCCGAGCACGACCGCGGTCTTGCCGCCGATCATCACGTCGGTGGCACGGCTGATCGAGTCGACCAGCGAGTGACGACAGCCGTAGAGGTTGTCGAACTTGCTCTTGGTGACCGAGTCGTTGACGTTGATCGCCGGGAACAGCAGCTCGCCGTCGGCCATCATCTTGTAGAGGCGCTTGACGCCAGTGGTGGTCTCTTCGGTGACGCCCTTGATGTGCTTGGCCATGCGGGTCCACTTCTGCGGGTCGTTCTTGAGCGAACGCTGGAGCAGACCGAGCACGATCGCGAACTCGGGGTTCGATGCACCGGTCGGGTCGGGAACTTCGCCGGCAGCTTCGAACTCGACGCCCTTGTGCAGCAGCATCGTGGCGTCGCCGCCGTCGTCGAGGATCATGTTCGGGCCGTCGTAGGCGGTGCCGTCGGCAGCGTCGGGCCAGGTCATCATCTGGTCGGTGCACCACCAGTACTCCTCGAGCGTCTCACCCTTCCAGGCGAACACGGGAACACCCTGCGGGTTGTCCTCGGTGCCGTTGGGGCCGACGACGACCGCAGCCGCGGCGTGGTCCTGGGTGGAGAAGATGTTGCAGCTCGCCCAACGCACCTCAGCGCCGAGTTCGGTGAGCGTCTCGATCAGCACCGCAGTCTGAATGGTCATGTGCAGCGAGCCGGAGATGCGGGCGCCGGCGAGCGGCTTCGAGGCGCCGTACTCCTTGCGCAGTGCCATCAATCCGGGCATCTCGTGCTCGGCGAGGATCATCTCCTTGCGGCCGAATGGTGCCATCGAGAGATCGGCGACGCGGTAGTCCTTGCGGGCCGCGAGAGTGGACGTGCTGGTGTCGGTCATGGAAAGCCTCCGTGGTTCGTGGGTCGAACCGGGCAGGGGCCTTCAGGCGCCGATCGAATCAGCCCGGCGATTCGGTACCGTGAGTGTACCGACGCTTGCCGGGCGAGCGGGCTACTTCAAGACGACGGCGTACACGTCGAGCACGTAGTGCACACTGCCGAGTGCGTTGTAGGTCTGCACGATGTAGTTGTCGGCTCCACTCGAGCCGTAGCTGAGCAGCGACATGTTGGGCACCGTCTCGCCTTCGGTGAGGTTGAGATTGGACACCAATGGCTTCGATGCTCCACCGGGGTAGGCCGTCATGTGCGTCGACACCGACGCCCACGGGAACACCCGGCCGAGTCCGGTCCCCGTGAGGTTGCCGATCAGTGCCGACTGGTTTCCGAGAGCTTCTCCCCCGCTGCCCTTCACCGAGCCGGCGAAGCCGTCGAAGCTCCACGGCTCGACGCTGCCGGTCGCGAGCGGGATGTTGCCGAAGTTGGCTGCTCGAGTGTCGAGCGCCCGGAACGGGGCGTCGAGCGGCACGATGCGCCCGGCGCGCGACTCGTCGTTGTTCGTGCGGAAGTAGCCGAACACGTCGACGGCCAGGTTGATCGAACCGGCCTGGTTGCGCAGGTGGATCTTGCCGTCGGGTCCGATCGGAACGACGGCCATGTTGGTCTTGATCTGACCGGGGACCACGTTGATGTTGGCGGTCGCCGCGGGCTGCCCGGGAGCGACTGCGGCGGGCGTGGCCGAGATGTGCGTGGAAGCGGTTCCGGCGATCGCCGCGATGTTGACGAGTACGGCGGTGACGGACGGGTCGTTGGGCACGACGCCACGGATCGCGGGCGATACCGAGTTCGCTCCCCTGATCTGCAACGAGCGCGATTCGCCGGGGCCGAGGGCGCCGCCGGTCTTGCGGGTGTCGAGCAGACGGCCGGGGCCTGCGGTGACGAGCCGGGAGCCGCGGTCGGCGGCAGAACTGGTCGACAGCCAGCCGAACACGTCGACGACGACGTGGGCCTGGCCGGGTTGCTCGGACGCGAGCTTGACCGTCATCGAGCCGTCGGTGCCGACCCCGACGAACGCGAGGTTCGGAACGTTGCGGCCAGGAGCGAATGTGACGAGGGCCGACTTGCCGGCGGTTGCACCGGTCGGCTGGACGCCGAGCCACCCGGCGCGGGTCGGTTCGACCACGGTGACATTGGCGACCACGGCGAGAATCTGCGAGGCATCCGACGGGAGCCCGCCCTTGCCGGCAAGTTGCACCTCGAACCCGGGGACCGAGCTCGATGTCGGCTTCTTGCCGGTCGGGGAGGTCTGATCGAGCGCAGCCTTGCGCGAGTCGAACACCCGACTCGGCGTGACCGAGTGGAATTCGCCGCCGGCACCGAGTGTCGGCGGGGTTTGCGCCTCGACCTGGGCACCCGGCGACGACGTTGCGGTGACAGCAACCGTCGACGCGCCCACGAGGGCAGCGACGACCAGTCGTCGGATCCAGCGCTGAGCAATCATCGTTTCACAGTACCTTCCCAATCATGTGCCGTTGCGGCGCGGCACCAGTACGGGTATCGGCAGCTCTCAGTCCGAACTTGACTCGTTTTCGAACGTCGGTGAGATTCCGTGCTCTTCGATCGCTGCCATCAGGCGGTCGTGCTCGTCGTCGGCGACCGTGACCGATTCGGGAATCAGCATCACCGGGATGTCGTCGCGGACGTCGTAGCGACGGTGCAGACGCGGGTTGTAGAGCAGCGACTCGGACTCGACGTAGTAGAGCGGACCCTTGTCCTCGGGACAGGCGAGGATCTCGAGCAGTGAGGGTGACAGCGACATGTGCGTGCTCCTTGTACAGATGTGGATGGGAGTTCAGGTGGTGATCTGAGCGAGCAGGGTGCCGATCGCGTCATCACACGCTGCCCGGTCGGATGCTTCGAGATTCAATCGGAGCAAGGGTTCGGTGTTCGACGGCCGCAGGTTGAACCACCACGAACCGCAGTCGACGGTGAGCCCGTCGAGACGGTCCTGTTCGCAGTCGGCGTACTCGGCGCTGATGCGTTCGATGACCGCCAGCGCGTCGTCGACCTCGGTGTTGATCTCGCCGCTGGCTGCATACCGCTCGTACGGCTGACGAACGACGGACAGTGGCTGGCCAGAACGACCGACCTCGGCCATCACCATCAGCGAGGCGATCAGGCCGCTGTCGGCGTTGAAGTTGCGCGGCGAAGTAGTAGTGCGCCGAGTGTTCACCACCGAAGACCGCGCCGGAGTCGGCCATGATCGCCTTGATGAACGAATGACCGACCTTGGTGCGGATCGGGTTGCCACCCAGTTCGGTGACGACCTCGGGCACGGTCTTGGAGCAGATCAGGTTGTGCAGGATGGTGGCACCCGGGTGCTGGCGAAGCGTCGCGGCTGCGAGCACCGCCGTGGTCGTCGAGCCGCTCAGGCCGTTGCCGGTCTCGTCGACCACGAAGACCCGGTCGGCGTCACCGTCGAAAGCCAAGCCGAGATCGAAGCCCCCGGCGACCACGCGGGCACGGAGGTCGCGCTGGTTGGCGGGCTGCAGCGGATCGGCTGGGTGGTTGGGGAACGTGCCGTCGAGCTCGCCGAACATCACTTCGAGCTCGACACCGTCGAGGCGTTCGAAGACTGCCGGGACGACCAGGCCGCCCATTCCGTTGGCGGTGTCGGCGACGACCTTCATCGAGCCGATCTCGGCGGGATCGACGAAGCTGATCACGTGGTCGGCGAAGTCGCCGAGCAGCTCACGTTCGCTCCGTGTACCGCAGGTGGCCGCGTCGCGAGGGCCGTGTCCGTCGAGTACCTGCTGGGCGACCGATTGCACGTCGGCGAGGCCGGTGTCGACCCCGATCGGACGGGCGCCGGAGAGGCACAGCTTGACGCCGTTGTAGCCAGCCGGATTGTGCGACGCGGTGAACATCGCCCCGGGCATGTCGAGCACGCCGGCGGCGTAGTACATCAGGTCGGTCGACGCCAGCCCGATGTCGATGACGTCGGTGCCCTGTTCGAGCACGCCTCGGGTGAACGCGTCGACGAGCGCTGGACCCGATGGGCGCATGTCGCGGCCGATGACGACCTGGTCGGCGCGAACGAAGGTGGCGAAGCCGACCCCGAGCGCATGGGCCACGTCAGCATCGAGCTGATCGGGGACCGTGCCGCGGATGTCGTACGCCTTGACGATGGAATCGAGGACAGACATGACCGGCCGAGAGGCTATCGGTCGTGGTCGGCAGGTGCTGGCACGGCGGTCGTCGTGGTCGAGGTGGTCGTGGTGCTCGGCGGGTCGATTCGGGGGTCCATTCCCCCAGCTCGGGCGGTCGCTGGCGTAGACCACGTCGCCCTTGCGGCGCCAGTAGAAACACAGCGCGATGCCCGCGAGCGTCAGCGAGTAGAAGAACCAGTCGAGCGTGGTCTTCGAATAGGTCAGCTCGACCTGGTTCTCGGTCGGGATGACCACCATGAAGTTCGGCGCCACCCGGTACGGACCCTCGGCACCGCTCACCTTCCATGTCGGGAAGTAGCTGACCCTGACCAGCACCGGGACACCGACCTGGTCGACCTCGAAGCTGATCGACTGCTGTTGCATGTCGACGTTGCTGACCGTCACCGGGTCGAGGTCGACCACCTCGATCGACTCGCTGGGCACGACGTAGTCGACGTTGCGGCTGCGTTCGTCGGGTTCGCCGACTCGGGCATCGAGGTCGATCTCCACCGGGACCCGCTGCCACGACTCGGGGCCGTCGTTGGCGGGGATCGCCGCCCAGTCGTCCTGGCGTTGGAACCAGCTGGTGCCGACTTCGAGGTTGCGTTCGCGTTGGTCGCCGCTGCGCTCTTCGATGACGACGGGCTGCACCGTGAGTGGCTCGACGATGCTTGCGGTTCGCAGCTCGAAGATGCTCCACGGCCCCGATGTGGTGATGAATTCGAGATCGTCTTGCGCTTCTGCTTCGGCGATCGCTTCTGGCGTGCGCACCATCAAGTAGCGAACACCGAGGTCGTGCATGTGCTGGACGCCGACCGCCGCGTCGTTGTTCACGTACCGCAGCTGGCGCACCGGATTCGACGACTGCTTGGACATCGCCGCTGCGCTGAGGAAGTGGTACGGGGTCGTACCGGATGCCTCGAAGAAGAGCCCCTCCATCGATGCGATGCATCCATCGGTCCAATGCGGCAGCAGCATCAGCGCCATCGTGGTGCCGTATTCTCCGTTGGCGCTGTTGTTCTCCCACAGCGCTCGACCGCAGCCGTTCTGCTCGCCGATGTCGCCCATCGTGGTGACCAGTTCGTTGTACTCGGGGTATTTCGGGCGACCCTCGTAGCCGAGCATGTTGTACCTGGTCCAACCGTCGGCGACCGCTCGCGACCGGTATCCCTCACCTTCGGGCACCGGTTTGCGGAACGGACCCCATGCGTACACCGAGGTGTCGCCCTCGGTGACTCGACCGCCGCCGGGCAGCGTGTCGTACATCCAGCCGAACACCATGAGACACGACAGCGTGATCGCACCAGCAGCGAACGCCCCCTCGACCGCCGAGAGCTGCGTCGATGTCCGCCGGTCCCTGGCGGCATTCACCAGCCAACCGATCAGTTCGAGCGCACCGATCACCATCAGCAGATATCGGGTGAGGTAGACGAACGGGAGCAGGCGCGGATTCCACAGCAGTCCGATCAACGGAAGGCTGTCGCGGGTGAGGTAGACGAGCGCAACGAAGGTGAGACAGATCAGCCCGATCGCCGTGCCGGTGAGATGGCGGCGAAGGATCATCGCCACGAACCCGACGATCGCCAGGCCGGTGATGATGAAGTCGAGTGGCGCTGTGAGCGGGAAGAACATGTCCCAGAACGAGTCGCTCGCACCTTCGGGCCGGAACCCGTACTTCATGTCGGTCATGAACTCGTGGCCGAACAGGAACGGTCCCACCCACCATGCCGACAACAGCAGCGTGGTGATACCGGCGGTGATCGAGAACACCAGGCGCCGGCGATCGAGCCAGACGAGGCACAAGATGATCGCGGCGACTGCCACGAAGATCAACACGATGCCGTGCGACACCGCGGCGAGCGACAACACCACCGCGGTCCACACGCGGAATCTGCCGGTGCGCAGTCCGTGGGCGAGCAGTCCGAGGCCGAGCATCGCCAAGGTGAGCGCGATCGAGAACGAGTACTCGCCCGCCATCGTCGACAGGACATTGCCGCCGTAGATGGAGAAGCTCTCGTCGAGGAGGAAACAGAGTGCAGCGACCGCGAACAGTTCGGGGATCGGATGGCGGAAGGCAGCGAGACGCCCGAACGCCCAACAGGCCAGCGGGAACAGCACCAGACCCGACACCGCGACCAGTTTGAACGCCACGCCATACGGCAAGATGACGTCGAGCGCGACGATCGCCAACGCCGGGATGACCATGTAGAAGCGGTACAGCGGCAGACCGCCGTACCAGTCCATGCTCCAACCCGACAGTTGGAAGTTCGTCAGGAAGTGGTCGCGCAAGAACGCCGGCGCCCACACGTGAGCGCCCATGTCGCCGCCGGTCGGCGTGGTGTCGTCGAAGATCAGGTCCCGTGCCGGCGACAGCGGGTTGAAATGGACGACCATCATCATCACCACGGTCGTCGTGACCAACGTGGCCGACGTGACGAGCACACGTACGATCCGGTCGGTGCTCCACGGTCGCTGCCACCAAGCGACCGGGCGGCGAACCATCCTGGCGCCGACGCGCCGGACGAGCGACGGTTCGGCGGGCGGGTTCGGTGATCCCGGCAACCTCGGCTGATTCGGCGTCGCTGGCGGGTGCGAGGAGTTCGGCGCCGAGTCGGTCGTCGATGATCACCGTGCCGGCCGGCACCTCGTCGGTCTGCGCACCAGCGGCCTGCACGTCAGCGGGTTGGGCCGCGCCAGGCTGAGGCACTGCTGCGGTGGGGTCGGGCGCGGCGAATTCGCGGTCGAACCATGTACCGAACGCTTCGCCGTCGGGGATCTCCCCCTGGGGTGCGCGGGGCTCCCCATCAGGAGTGGGAAGGGACTCGTCGCTCATCGGGGTTGCCAGGTGTTCGACATCAAGTGCCCCATCATGGCAAAGCGCGGCACGTCACTGCCGTCACAAGACGAGCAGCAGCCCCGTGAGGTTGAATCCGACGTGGATGGTGATCGCCGGTCCGAGGCGTCCGGTGCGCAGCGCCGCCCAGCCCAAGATGAGACCGAACACGAACAGACCGGCGAACTCGACCGGACGGAAGTGCACCGCAGCGAACACCGCCGCCACCAGCACGAGCACTGCCCCCTCGTTGAAACGAGCGGCAAGTGATCGCTGGAGCAGCCCTCGATAGAACAGTTCTTCGACGATCGGAGCACCGACGACCACCACGGCGACCAGCAGCACTGTCGAGGCCCCACTGGCGCGGTCGACGAGGTCTTGTGCGTTCTCGGTCAGGCGATCCTCGCTGAAGGTGTCGGGCCACAGGGCCTCGAGCGGCAGGTAGACGACACGGATCACGACCAACTGCGCACCTGCGCCGATGGCCAGGCCGACCAGGTCGACCCACTTGAAGACGATCCCGTAGTCCGCGATGACATTGCCGGAGCCGGCACGTTCGGACGCAATCCACATGCCCACCAGGTACGAGGCCCAGGCGCCGCACAGCGCCGCGGCGAGCACTCCGAACGACACCTCATCGGCCGCATCACCGCCACCCAGCACGATCAGGATCATCGAGGAGACGACTTGCGCGATCGCCCAGGCCCCGACGAACACGACCACAGCGGTCGACGCGTCGATGGGACGGGGGGCAACCGACGGCAAGAAGCCGCCGGAGAATCCGAATTCGGGGCGGGCGCGATCGCGCGCTGAGCCGGGCACGACTGTCGAACCTACCTGCCGACAACGGGGCCGAGCCCGCGCCATTCGATGACGATCAGCAGTCGATTCGACGACACCGAACACACACCGACGAGCGGACGAACCGCTCACGACAGCTTCGCTCGTCGCCCTGGCCGGGCTGGACTTGTGGTTCAGACCGCGATGAGCGTGTGCTGGCCGAAACGGCGATCGTCGAGATACCAACCAGCGGGCACCGAGAGGCGACCCGCATGTCGGTCGCAGAGGTCGTATGCGTGAGGATCTCGCTCGGGGGTGAGGTCGTCGAGCCACACCTGTGAACGGCCGTAGTGGTACGTCAAGGTCACCGCAGCGCGTTCCGAACACCCGGTGCGCGAACACTGGCGGACCCCAACCGTCACCCGATCCATGCGATGCATGCTCCAACGCTAGATCGCTGGCGGGGTGGCGGTGGCGGATGGTGTCGAGCACGACCTGGCATCAGCTCAGATCGTGCGTAGCATGGATCCATGGACAAGCTCCCGCCTCCCCCGCCGCCACCGCCGCCCGGCCGCGGACGCGGCGCGAAGCGCCCCGACGACTCCCCGAACCGCAGCCACAACGATCGTTCGGGGTCGAACAAGAACAAGGGCAACGAGTTCAACGCCGATGGCACGCCGTCCACCGGCGGCAAAGGCCCTGGCAGTTGGCCGCGTTGGACCATCTGGGTGCTCGTCGGCGTGCTCGCTGCAGCCTTCCTCGTGCCCAGCCTGTGGCCGAGCGACAGCGGCGAAGCACTCGACTACTCCGACTGGCGCGCCTTGGTCATCGAGGGCGACATCGCCACCGCCGACATCAACGCGTCCGGCAAGATCACCGGCGAGTTCACCAACGGCGACAAGTACACCACGACCGGCGAGCCTCCACCGGCGTCTCCGACGAGGATCGCCTGTTGATGATCGACAACAACGTCGACTTCAAGTTCACCGCCGCCGAGCAACAACTGGCTGCTCGGGGTCTTGTCGATCTTCCTGCCGGTCATGCTGATCATCGCGTTCTTCGTGTGGATGCAGCGCCGAGCTCAGGGCCAGATGGGCGGCGTCATGTCGATCGGCAAGAGCAAGGCCAAGGCCTACGACGCCGACCGTCCGTCGACCACGTTCGACGACATCGCCGGGTACGCCGGCGTCAAGCAGGAGATCAACGAAGTCGTCGACTTCCTGCGCATGCCCGAGCGTTTCAAGGAGATCGGCGCCCGCGTCCCCAAGGGCATCTTGCTGGTCGGCCCTCCCGGCACCGGCAAGACGCTGTTCGCACGCGCAGTCGCCGGCGAAGCAGGCGTCGGATTCTTCAGCGTCACCGGGTCCGACTTCATGGAGATGTTCGTCGGCGTCGGCGCCAGCCGCGTCCGCGACCTGTTCCAGCAGGCGCGCCGCATGGGCAAGGCAATCATCTTCGTCGACGAGATCGACTCGATCGGCCGCAAGCGTGGCGCCGGTCTCGGTGGCGGTCACGACGAACGCGAGCAGACGCTCAACCAGATGCTCGCCGAGATGGACGGCTTCGAGACGTCCGAGGGCATCGTCATCATGGCGGCCACCAACCGGCCCGACGTGCTCGACCCGGCACTGCTGCGCCCTGGGCGGTTCGACCGCCAGATCGTGGTGCCGCTGCCCGAGTCGACCGAGCGTCAAGCGATCCTCGAGGTGCACAGCCGCGACAAGCGCATGGGCCCCGACGTCGACATGGAGACGATGGCCCAGGCCACACCGGGCATGTCCGGCGCCGACCTCGCCAACCTCGTCAACGAAGCAGCGCTCGTCGCCGTGCGACGTGGGTCCAAGGAGATCCAGCGGATCGACTTCGAGAACGCCCGCGATCGCGTGGTGCTCGGCGCCACGCGCGAATCGATGATCCTGTCGGCCGAGGAGAAGAAGGCCACGGCCTATCACGAAGGCGGTCACGCACTGCTCGCCACCGTGCTCCCCCACGGCGACCCACTCCACAAGGTCACCATCTTGCCGCGAGGCATGGCCCTCGGGGTCACCTGGTCGCTCCCGCAGGAGCGCCACACCTACTCCAAGGAGTTCTTCGAGGACACCATCTGCAAGGCGATGGGCGGCCGTGTCGCCGAGATGATCGTGTTCGGACATCTCAACTCCGGTGCTGCCAACGACCTCGAGCAGGCCACCGGCATCGCCCGCCGCATGGTGCGCGAGTGGGGTATGTCCGAGCGGGTTGGTCCCATGGCGTGGAGCAGCCAGCAGGCCGTGTTCCTCGGCGAAGACCTGATGTCGTCGCAGCGCGAGTACTCCGACGACACCGCCAAGCTCCTCGACGAGGAGATCGCACGCATCCTCACCACCCAGGAGAGCCGGGCACGCGAGGTGCTCAGCCGGCATCAGCGGGGTCTCGAACTGATCGCCGAGGCGCTGCTCGAGCACGAGACGATCGACGGCCCCGAAGTGGCCAAGCTGATCCAACAGGGCATGGCCGAGTCGGGCCGACCGGCCGACGACATCGTCGCCCGCTGACGAGCAACCCCGCTCAGTCGGCGGGGGCTGCGTCTCGCTGGCAGCTGCCGCCGCCTGGCGTCGAACCCGGTTCGCGGGCTTCAGCGACCGCAGCCCACAGATCGGTGGCGGTCATCGGTCCCAGGAACGTCGCAACGGCGATCCCCTGGGAGTCAGCGACGACCACGGTCGGAACTGCATCGATCGAATAGCGATCGTGCAGCTCACGGTTGGCGCCGTACTCGACCTCGACCACAGCGACGTCGTCGCACTCGAGCACAGTGGCCTTGGCGATCACCTGCGAGCACACGTCGCAGGTCGCCGACGAGAACACTGCGACGAGCCACGGGGCCTCGGGTCGGTCGAAGTCGTTTCGGTCGAGCTGCGCAGGCGCTGAGAATCGGCGCTGCGTTGGAGCATCTGGCACCCGACGGCGCTGCGCCACCAGCGCAACGACGCCCACGACAGCAACGATGACGAGCGCAACGATCAAGCGGTCCATGCGCCGGCCAGGCTACGGGCTGCTCAATCACCAGCGGCGGGCAATGCCCACGAACCGGAGGTCCCGGCGAGGTCGCCACCTCTCGGCAGCCGACGCTCGACGAACACCCGGTTGGTCGACTGCACGATCAGCTCGCGGTCGATGACATCGGGATCGGTGAGGTCGATCGTGATGACCTGACCAGCACCGATCGGGACGTCAGTGAGACTCGTCACTGCAGATGGCCCACCAGGACCGACCGCCTCGATGGTGATCGTGCCGTCGACGTTGTCGACGTTGTAGATCACGAGCGCGCCGGGCGCCGGGGTCGAGGGGCCGATGCCGATGTGCCACCGCGACGCCACGTAACCGTCGATCCGAGGTGGCGCACCCGATGACGACCGACGTGGCCACCGAACCGCCAGCTGGTCTGGTGATGACCCGCTCGACGACGATCGATGGCTCGGCCAGCGTGGAGAACACCGTGGCGTAGGGCCCTGGGGGCAGCGTGACCGATTCGTCGGCCGATGGGTCGTAGACGACCACCTCGCGAGATGGCACATCGATCGTGTTGTCGCCGGCGACCGCATCGACCGGTATCCCCAGGAACACCACGTCGACCTGCACATCGTCGTCGGTCGGGTTGTAGATCGCGAACGACTCGTCGATCCCCTCGCCGACCTCGCCATCGGCGAACCACCACTGGTCGCGCAGCGCCGGAGCGGCCAAGGTGACGCCGTATCCGAGACGGCCTCCCCCGAGATAGTGCTGGGCACGTCCGACGACGAGGCGACCGCGCTCGGCGGCCACCTTGACCGCGATCACCGCCTCGTCGCGGGCACCGAGGTCTGCGATCGGGATCGTCTCGACCGATTGCGGCAGGATCGTGAAACCCTGGAATGCGGCGGGCATCGATTCGCCGGCTGCTGTTGCGAACACCAAGTCGACCACGGCGGCGTCGTCGTAGGGGTTGGTGAGCACGAGTGTCTCGATACTGCCCTCGACAGTGAATCCGTCGGCGAAGTACCACTCGTCGGATGTGTTCGAAGCGCACGGCGCCACCGAGTCGCCCGCCGGGTGCTGCGCGCGTTGCTCGACGAATCCGCGGCCTCCGTCGATCTCGACGACGACGCTGGCGAACGGAGCAGTCACGAAGGCGTCGACGTCGATCATGGAACGCGCCCAGGGTTCGACGACGATCGATTCGCTGGCACCGACACCGTCAGGCGTCAAGATCGTGAACCGCCCGATGAGTTGTTCGTCGGCTCGGTTCGCAACGACCACCTGGCCACCGACGCCATCCTCGCCGGTCGCCGGCACACCCGGACAGAACCAGCTTCCGGTGAGCGCTGCGTTGTCGGTCACCGCCGGCATCCATGCCCCTGCTGGTGTGGCGAAGAAGGGATCGGCGACGGTCGGTTCGTCCCGACCAACGGCGAAGAGGCCGGCGAAACCGACCAGCAGCACGACGAGCGCGGGAAGTGCACGACGGTTCATGACGGCTCCTCGGGCTGACGTTCGGGACCGGTCGGCTCATCCGACGGTTCGTGCTCGGGCAGATCGTGCTCGGGCAGATCGGGCTCGGCCAGCGCGGAGTCCGGGCGCAGACCGGGATCGACGAACGAGGGTGTCGATCCGTCGCTGAGGTCGATGAGGGTCTCGTCGGCGAGCAGCAACGACTCGCGCCGACCGACCGGCACCCGAACGTGGGCGGCGACGAAGATCGCTGTCAACCACAGCAGGGTCTGCACGACCACCGCCAACAGCCGCAGTGCCGAGCTGTCGTAGCGGAGCTCTCCAACGCCTGCTGCGGAGAGATCGAACGCCGTCGTCTCCCCGAACGCCCGACGGGGTTCGACCGCCGAGCCGTCGACCGACAGCGTCCACGAATCATCGAACGGGATGCCGAGGTGGACGACACCAGCCGCCACGTCGTCGATGGTCGGATCCAGTTGGTCGGCGCCGATGAACAGCGGTGTCGAAGCCGACAGGTCGGCTCTGACCAACACTTCGGCCCCGGCGGAGTTGCTCGCGATGGCAGCCGACTCGTCGAGCTGGGCTTGCTTCGGGATCCATGCTCGGTTCTCGAACACCTCGATCGTGGGGAGCCCGGGACGCAACGCCACGAGATCGAGCTGGTCCTCGAGAGCCGGCACCAGACCAGCCGGCAGTGGGAGTGGATCGTTGACCGTGGACGTCACACCGTCGAACTCGGGCACGATCACGAATCGGATCGACAACGGGGCCAGGAGTCGTCCCGCCCGCAGCGTGGACGTGGCCGCCATCTCGTCGAGTGCGGTGGTCACGAGGTCGGACGCCGAATTCGCAGGGGGCATCCACCGGTCGAGTACGTCGAGCGAACCGTCGTCGACGATCGCCCAGCCCACACCATCGCGATATTCGGTCGCCGGCACGGGCAGCAACCGTGGATCGCCCACGAGCAACACGTTGTAGTCGCCCTCGGCGGATGCATCGGGCAGTGACGCGTCGAGCAGCCGCGCCAGTGGCGTCGTGGGCACCTGGAACGAGCCGTCGGCGAGCGCTGCGAGACCGGGCGCCAAGCCCGACGACCACCGCCACCGACGACAACAGACCGAGCGGCTGGCGCCACCCGAAGGTTTCGCCGCGGACATCGAGGTCGAACGCCGCGAGCGCGGCGGCTGCCGAGATCGCCAGGCCGAGTGCCACTGGGACGAGCAGAACACCGGCCTCGGGTGCGCCGACGGGCAGCGCACCCTGATCGGCGAGTACGGCCAGCGCTCCGAACACCAGCACCATCAGCGCCGAACGGATCGCCCAGGTGAGGCGCCACGCACGAGCGAGCAACACCGCCGCGATCACCGGCAGGAACAACGCGAGCGAGAGCGCAGCGAAATCGGTGCGACCGATTTCGAACGAGGCGAGTGCGAGCATCCCGAGGCCTGCTTCGCCGACCGGCGGTACGCCCACCACCCCTTCCCATGTCCACGACGTGATCCAGGGGAAGTTGAGCAGCGCGGCGCCGGCCACGGCGCCGAGACCGGTCGCGAGCGACCACCCAGCGGTGGCGACGGAACCGTGCGCCAGGAGCGTGCCGGCGGCAAAGACCACGACGAGCAACACGGCCAGCGGCAGCATGACCGGAGCGAACGCGACGGCGAGCCCGAGCGCCAGCGCCGCGGTCAGCGTGCGGCGGAGCCGATCGAACGGGTCGAGATCGATCACACCGTCGGTGACGTCGAGGTCGGCGCTCGACGGGTCGGCCGTCTCGATCCCGGCAGACCGACGGATGAGATGCAGCATCCAGGGCGTGGCCGCGTACGCCACCAACACGGTGAGGCGCCCACCCGACATCGCGCCGCTCACCAGCGGGCTGAGCGAGTACACCAGGAGCGCTGCGATGCGAGCGCGAGTCGAGGGAAACACCGCAGAGAGGCGCCACACACCGATCGACCCGACGAGCAGCAGCCCGAGAACGAACAGGGTCTGCAGCATGCCCATGTTGAACAGCGTGAACACGCTCAACCCCGACAGTGTTGCCCAACCCGTCGGGTTCGGCGAGGTGGCACCTGCCCCATTGGGGTTCCAACCCGACAAGAACGTCTGCAGGAGCACACGAGGACTCTCGGGGAACGCGAGGAATTCGCCGACCGGCGGGAGGCCGCCGTCGAAGAACGATCGTGCGCCGATGACGATTCCGGCGAGCACCGCAACCCATGCCACGAGCGCACCGGTCGGGCTCTGTCGCCAACGACGTACCTGCACCCCCGAGCCCACGTAGGTCGCCGTTTCACGGCTGCGGAGGTACGAGTTGAGCCGAGCGCTCCCGCCCTCTTGCAGGCTGTAGACCTCGCGTTCGGGGACCTGCCGGATCGGCTTCACCTCGCGACGGCGAGCGATCAGCGACGGTGTGCGAGGCACGAGCCCACCGAGCGCACGCAACGAGTTCCATGCCTGGCCGAAACGGCCCGTGAACAAACCGACGACCAACTCGGTGAGCGTCAGCAGCACCATCTCGACCGAGCGAGCCGGAAGGCGCGATGCGCCGGTCAGGGTGGCGACCGAGCGCATCCGGTGACGAGCTCGCAGGAGGCCGTGACGCAGGTCCGGGCGTCGCTGTCGGAGCTGGCCGACGTGTCGAACACGTGCCGAGGGCACCACGATCACGCGAGCGCCGCTGTGATGAATCCTCCAGCAGAGCTCGGTGTCTTCGCCGTAGAAGTCGATCGCCGGGTCGAACCCGCCGAGCTGGCGGAACAGGTCTGCGCGCACGAGCAGATAGGCAGATGGCAGCACGAACACGTCGCGGACACCGTCGTGTTGTTCCTGGTCGACTTCTCCCGGTTCGACCACGGGGTCGATCTCCCCGAAACGGTCCATACCGAGGCCGACCGTCTGCAGCACGTTCGGCTCGTCCCACTCGACGATCTTGGGACCAACGGCTCCGGCATTCGAGCGATACAGCTCTTCGACCATGATCCGCAGCGCATCTGGCTCGGGTGCCACGTCGTCGTGACAGATCAGGAAGAACCCGTTGTCGCCCTCGACGAGGCGGAGCACCTCGTTGGCAGCGGCACCGAAGCCCACGTTCGCGCCGACTGCGCGCACGAACGACCCGGGCAGACGCTGCTGGATTCGAGCATCGATCGTGGCGACGATGCCGTCGGCGTCGTCACTGCGGTCGGCCACCACCAGGAACAGCACGCGGAGATTGGGGTAGTCCTGACGGGCGAACGCGTCGAGCGTGTCGTCGAACCAGTCACCGGGATCGTGCACGACGACGACCGCGACGACCGGCGGTGCAGATGGGAGATCGGGTTCCACGATGGGGCGAGGCTAGCGAGGCCACTCGCTATCCTGCCGTCATGGCTCCGACGCGTTCCGACGACGGCCGCCGCGCCGTCCATCTCGACCCGACCAACATCGACCTCACCGACTTCGATGTCGTGCGGGCATTCCGCGACACCGTCGATGCTGGTGGTTCACTCGCAGCCCGAGCCGCCGATCTCGCGAAGGATGCGACCTATGTCACAGTGGGGCTCGGCCTGTTGAGCTACCAGCGTGCGCAGGTCCGTCGGCGCGAGTTCGAACGCAGCCGCCGACGCTGACCATTCACGTCCGGCGCGCTCGTGACTGACCGCCCCACGAGCACCGCAGGTCGCTAGGATTGGGTTTCCGTGTCGTCAGCAGAGCCCACCGTACGAGCGTGTGCACCGCTGCCGGAAGGGACCATCCCCGTCGGCATCTCGCTGCTGGTCGCCGGTGTGGCCACCTATGCGTTCTTCAAGGTCGGCACCGTCGCTGTCGGTGGCGTCGACGAATTCGCCCCGATCGCATCGATGTGGTTCGCCGTCTTTGCCCTCGCACCGGGGTTCTTCCTGCCGCTGGAGCAGGAACTCGGCCGCGCGCTCTCACACCGACGTGCCATCGGACAAGGCGGCCAACCCGTCGTACGCAAGGTGGTCGGGCTCGGCGCCGTGCTCGTCGGTGTCGTCGTCGTGGCCATCTTGGCCGTCAGCCCACTGATCGCGTCATCGTTGTTCGATGGCGACTGGTTCATGGTCATCGCGCTCGTCGCGGCATTCGCGGCGTATGCACCTGCCCACATGGCCAGGGGCATCTGCTCGGGCAGTGGACGATTCCGCGACTACGCCATCGTGCTCGGCTCCGATGGAATCGTTCGGATCCTGCTGTGCGTGCTCCTGGCGCTGGTCGGCGTCAGCGCGGCGGGCGCGTACGGCTTGGCCATCGCGGTGTCGCCGCTCTTCGCCGTTGCCTATGTCCAGCGCCGCGGGGCGCTGAAGTCCGACCCCGGCCCGGCAGCGCCATGGAGCGAGGTCACGCCGAACCTCGGCTGGCTGCTGCTCGGCTCGGTGTGCGCTGCCGCGCTGCTCAACGCCGGCCCGATCACCGCAAGTCTGTTGTCGACCGATGCCGAGGCCGGACTCGTCACCGAGTTCTCCTACGGCGTCCTGCTCGCACGCATTCCACTTTTCCTCTTCCAGGCCGTGCAGGCAGCTCTGCTGCCCCGTTTGAGCCGTCTGGCGGCCCGCGGTGAGCTCGCCGAGTTCCGATCAGGACTCAAGCGACTGATGGTGATCGTGCTCGGCGTTGGCGTGTTCGGCACGATCGGCGCATTCGTGCTCGGTCCGCTGGCGCTCAGCATCGTCTACGACGCCGAACTGAGCGGGCGCACCCTCGCGATGCTGTCCGCCAGCAGCGCCTGTTACATGTTGGCGCTGGCGACCGCACAGGCGGTGATTGCACTGCGCGGGCACGCGCTGGTCGCTCTCGGCTGGGCGATTGGCGTGGTTGGTTTCGTGCTGGGCACGTGGCTGTCGAGCGACGAGACCTTCCGTCGCATCGAGATCGGTCTGCTGGTGTCGTCGATCGCAGCGCTGATCGCGTTCGCTCTGGCACTTCGCCAGCGGCTTCGTTCGGGTGCCACTCCCGATCAGGGCTCGGTGATGGAAGCCATCACCGACATGCCGTTCGAGACCTGAGCAGGGGACGAACCGACGACTGGTCCGGGCGACTGCCGGATCAGTGGAGCTCGATGCCGGCCTTGGAGGCTTCGCGCTGGAGGTCGTGGGCGACCATCATCTTGACCAGGCCTGCGAAGTCGACCTCGGGCTCCCAGCCCAGCTTCGTGCGCGCCTTGGTGGCGTCACCGATCAACAGATCGACCTCGGCGGGGCGCAGGAACTTGGGGTCCTGGCGCACGTAGTCGGCCCAGTTCTCGATACCGACCTCGGCGAACGAGCGACGAACGAGATCCTCGATCGAATGCGTCTCGCCCGTGGCCAACACGTAGTCGTCGGGCTCGTCCTGCTGCAACATCAGCCACATGCCCTTGACGTAGTCGCCGGCATATCCCCAGTCGCGCTTGGAATCGAGATTGCCGAGGACCACCTCGTCCTGCAAGCCCAACTTGATACGCGCCACCGCATTGGTGACCTTGCGAGTCACGAACTCCAACCCGCGACGCGGGCCCTCGTGGTTGAACAAGATCCCCGATGATGCGTGCAGACCGTACGACTCGCGATAGTTGACCACGATGTCGTGGCCGAACACCTTCGCACACCCATACGGGCTGCGGGGATGGAATGGTGTCAACTCGGTCTGGGGTGTCTCGCGCACCTGACCGAACATCTCCGATGACGACGCCTGATAGAAGCGGATCGGGTTGTTCTGCGTTCCCCCCACCATCCGGATCGCCTCCAACATGCGCAAGACCCCCAACCCGGTGATGTTCGCGGTCAACTCGGCCTGCGAGAACGACAACGCCACGAAACTGATCGCACCGAGGTTGTACACCTCGTCGGGCTGACACGCCTCCAGGGCGCTCACCAGCGACGGCAGGTCGGCCAGATCCCCCGACACCAGCTCGACGTAGGGCATCTCTTGCTGCAACGCCTCGACACGCGGGTTGTTCTGCCCCTTGACCATCCCGAACACGTGATAGCCCTGGCCGTGCAAGAACTCGGCCAAGTGTTGACCGTCCTGGCCAGTGATCCCGGTGACAAAAGCTGTAGGCATAGAAACTGGAGTCTACGGCTCGTCACCGACACCCCGCCGACACCGCACGGATACGCTTCGGGTTGGAATGGTACGTGTGGCGATCGACATCGGGCCGACACACGGCCGGCGAACGGGCATCGGCAATGCCGTGGCCTGGACCGTCGACGCCCTGGGCGAACGCGACGACCTCGATCTGACCCGCTATCTCACGAGCGCACGGGCCCGGGTCCGGGCACCCGAACGACGCCTTCCCATGCCAGCGGCCGTCGCGCTGCGACTGTGGGCACACCGGTCGGCCCCGATGGACCGCTGGCTCGGGCGGCCTGACGTCGTCCACGGCACCAACTACGTCGTGCCTCCCGCACGCTGCGCTCGGGTGGTGTCGGTGTACGACTGTTGGTTCCTCGATCACCCCGAAGACGCCGAACCCGATGTTCGCCGAGCGGCAGCTGTGCTGCGTCGCGCAGTGGCCGACGGAGCACATGTCGTCACCAGTTCCGATGCAACGACACGACGGGTGCGCGACCTCCTCGACACCGACAGGGTTCGCACGGTGCTCCTCGGCCCGCCGATCGCCGACCAGACACCTCCGGCGTCCACCGCACCGATCGGATTGCCCGACCACTCCGAGTTCATCCTCGCCCTCGGCACCATGGAACGACGCAAGAACCTGCCGACGCTGGTCGACGCGTTCGGGCGCCTCGCCCGCGAACAGTCGACTGTTCGGCTGGTGATCGCCGGTGCCGCCGGCAACGACGTCAGCGCCGTCGATCGGGCCATCGCCCGGTTGCCCCCGGCAGCAGCAGAGCGGGTCGTGCGCACCGGCACGGTCGACGGCCCGACCAAGCGCTGGTTGCTCACCCACGCACGCGCGCTCGCCTACCCGTCGCTCGACGAAGGGTTCGGATTCCCGATCCTCGAGGCGCAGCAGGCCGGGACGCCGGTGGTGGCCAGCACGGCGGGATCGATCCCGCAGGTGGCCGGCGCCGCCGCCCTGCTCAGTCCCGCCAGAGACGCCGAGGCGTTGGCGGCCAACCTCTACTGGATCGTCACCAACGACGAGATGCACGCCAAACTGATCCGCCGGGGTACGGCGAACGTGGCGCGGTTCTCGTGGTCGGCGACCGCGGAGAAGTACTGCGCGATCTACCAGGAGGTCGCCGCCCATGCCTGATGGCAACCCGATCGCCGTCATCAGTGGAGGGGTCGGCGCCGCTCGGTTCCTGAGCGGCCTGATCGCCGCCTCGGACGAACCCGACTCGATCACCGCGGTGGTCAACACCGGCGACGACTGCTCGTTGCACGGCCTGGCGATCTCGCCCGATCTCGACACCGTCGTCTACACGCTTGCCGGCGCGATCGACCCCGAACGCGGGTGGGGGCTCGTCGACGAGTCCTGGCGGGCGATGGAGTCGCTCGAGCGTTACGAGCCGGTCAGGCCCGACGGCTCGTCCGCGGCCCCTCGTTGGTTCAACCTCGGCGACCGCGATCTGGCCACCCACTTCTACCGAACCGCGCGACTCGCCGAGGGGGCAACGCTCACCGCTGTCACCGACGAGATCCGCCGGGCGTGGAGCGTGCCGATCCGAGTGGTCCCCATGTCGGACCAACGCCTCTCGACGCTTGTCACCGTCACCGATCCCGACACCACCGGTCGCACCGACGTCGAGGGGACGGAGATCTCATTCCAGGACTACTTCGTCCGACTCCGCCACGGCGTTGCGGTCACGTCGATCCGTTTCGACGGTGAAGCCGAACTGTCCGTCACCGCACGTCGAGCGCTCCGTGATGCGGCCTCCATCGTGATCGCCCCATCGAATCCACTGGTGTCGATCGGCCCGATCCGATCGCTCGTCGGCGTCGACGCCCTGCTGACCGAACGGCGTCACCGCGTCGCGGCGATCTCGCCGATCGTGGGCGGGGCCGCGCTGAAAGGGCCCGCCGACCGGATGCTCGCCGAGCTGGGTCACGAACCGAGCGTGGTCGGCGTCGCCCGGCTCTATGCGCCGATTGCCTCGACGCTCGTGATCGACACCCTCGATGCACAGCACGCCGCCGCGGTCGAAGCGACCGGGATGCGCTGCGTGGTCACCGACACCATCATGTCGAAGCCCGGTGTCGCCCGACAGTTGGCACTCGACACACTGGCGTCGCTGAGCTGACGTCGGGCGTCACCCGACCAGGCGGGACAGGCCTTCGTCGAGCCCGGTCCATGGCGACCAGCCGAGGTGGATGCGAGCCCGCACCGGTGACACGGCGAAACGCTGTACCTCGTGCAAGCGTGCCGGGCCCCGTGTCGGTTCGATCGTGGTCGCCCCCGGCGTCGACGCGGCGACCTTCGACCAGAGCTCGGCGATCGAGGTCTGTTCGCCGGTGCCGACGTTGATCACGAGCCCGCTCCCCTTCTCTCCCGAACGCACCAGCGCATCGACGACATCGTCGATGAACACGAAGTCGCGGGTCTGGCGCCCGTCACCGTGCAGAGTCGGCGAGCGGCCAGCGCTGGCAGCGTCGAGGAACGACGCGACGACGCCACCGGTCGGGCGCTGTCGCTGGCCGTACACGCTCGCGAGCGCCAGCGCGGTGAACTCGATGGCATGCAGATCGCGGTAGGACACGAGCAGATCGATGATCGCCCTGGCCACCACCCCACGAACATCGCGCGGTTCGAGCTGCGACGGCTCACCCTCCTTCACCGGCAGCAGCTTCGACGTCGGGTGTCCGTAGATCGCCGACGCCGGCAGCGCGACCACGATCTTGGGGACACCGTGGCGTCTGACCGCTTCGAGCGTGGCCAGCGCCGACGTGAACGCCTCACCCTGTGCCGCGGCGCCAGCGTCGTGCCGAGGAAGCAGCGCGAGGTGGAACACGACGTCGGGTCGCCGGATCCCGATCGACGACTCGGCTTCGGACGACGCCGCGTCGAGATGATGGATGCGCAGGGCGCCGCCCGACGCCCGGGCGCCGGCCAGATTGGCCAGCGAGCCAACCGTGAGGTTGTCGATGACATCGACGGTGTGGTCTTCGGCGAGCAGGCGGTCAACGAGATGTGAGCCGATGAACCCTGCTCCTCCGATGACGACGACGTTCACATGAACGACCGTAGCGCCGCGACCGGGAACACCGATCCGATCACGACTCGGTCGGCGGCGATGTGGCAGCGATCAACGTGTCGCCGGCAGCCACTCGCCCATCGGCGCCGACCATTGCGTCGCGTACCACGGCGTTCGCACCGACCGAACCCATCACGAGCGATCGCTCGACCACGGCTCCGGCCTCGACCACGGCACCCGGCAGCAGCACCGAGTCGGTCACCACCGCTGCATCGGCAACCGTCACCCGGTCGCCGATGATGCTGTGGCCGATTGCAGCGCCGCGGGCGACCTGCGCTGTCGGGGCCACGGCGTCACACCGGTCGGCGCGGCGCTTGCCGTCGAGCAGGTCGAGATTGGCCGACCGGTACAGCTCGGGAACCCCGGCGTCGATCCAGTAGTCGTCGGTGGCGAACCCGAACAGCCCGCCGTCAGCGACGACTCGCGGAAACGTGTCGCGTTCGACGGACACCTTCGTGTCCGACGGGATCCGAGCGAGCACCGATGGCTCGAACACGTAGGTACCCGCGTTGATCAGGTTGCTCGGCTCGGTCCCCGGTGCGGGCTTCTCGACGAACGAACGGACCGAGCCGTCGTCGGCCAGGTCGACCACGCCGAATGCCGACGGGTCGGCGACGCCGATGAGGTGCAGGGTTGCCTCGGCACCGAACGAGCGGTGCGCGTCGATCAGTGCCGACACGTCGAGATCGGTCATCACATCGCCGTTCGCCACGACGAACGTGTCGTCGATGCCGGCGAACTCGGCTGCGAACTTGATCGCACCCGCTGTGTCGAGTGGCTCCGGTTCGACGGCGTAGGTGAGCGCAACGTCACCGCACCGTCCGTCGGGAAACGCTTCGACGAACGGCTCGGGCCGAAAGCCCAGCGCCAGGACCACGTCGGTGACACCGCCGCGGCCGAGGCGGTCGACCAGACGTGCGATCATCGGCACGTGGCCGATGGGAAGCATCGGCTTGGGAACGGTGAGCGTCAGCGGGCGAAGGCGCGTCCCGAACCCACCGACCAGGACGACTGCGCGCATCATCCCTCGGTGGTGCTGGGAACGTCAGTCTCGGTGTCGCTCGTGTCGACGGGAACGGACCCGTCGGTGGACGTCGCATCGTTGGGGTCGACCACGACGGAGTCGATCGCGCCGAGCTCCGGGAGTTCAGGTGCCCACGGCGGCATGCTCACATCGGTGTCGTCGGGGACGAACGCGATCGCGACGACCATCTGGTCGCGGTCGAGGCGGATGTTGTCGAAGTCGGCGATGTAGGTGGTGCCGTCGTCGGTGTCGGTGAAGTTGTTCCACACGACCACCTTGACTTCGGCGTCTTCCTGCGAACCGTCGACGGTGCACTGGTCGCCGTCTTCCCACGTGAGGATGTCTTCGCGTGGGGGATCTTCGGGCGTCAGCTGCGCTTCGAGCGCTTCGCGTTGCGATTCGGGGAACTCGATCTTGTCGCTGGACAGATTGACGCCGTAGGTGTCGAGGAACACGCCGAGGGTGGCGTTGCTGCCGATCGCCGCCGACGAGAACGGGTGCCAGTGGATCAGACCGTCGTCGTGGCTGTGGATGCCGGTGCGGGCGTACTGGGTGAAGTTCTCGGTTCCCTGCTGTTCGGCGTCGCCTTCGAGCTTGAACCACGTGTCGCAGAGATAGAAGCCGTAGGCGTGGTGCCAGTGATCGGACAGCTGCGGTGCACCCGAGGCGTCGACGGAGGGACGGCTCTGGCGGGCATAGACGACCAGCGACAAGCCGAGCACGATCACGATGGTCACGACCAGTGGGAACAGCGTTCCGCCTTGGAATCGGACCTTCTTGCCGCTGCCGGACTGGGCCAGCTTGGCGGCTTTCTTGGTGGAGGACGAAGAGGGGGCCACGACCACGAGAGGCTAGCGGGGCTCGGAACGGAAGCGGGTTCAGCCCAGCGAACGCACCAGGTCGTCGTAGGCGACGCCGACTGCCTCCGGAGAGGCCTCGCGCACCACCCACGACCTTCCGAGCGCCCCGAGCTGCTGGCAGCGGGCGGGATCTGCGACCAACGACCGCAGTGCGTCGACGAAGGCACCGGCATCGTCGGGGGGCACGGCGACTCCCCCACCAGATTCGGCCAGGATCCGGGGTACCGCCGTGTCGGCATCGATCGCTGCGACCACCGGTCGCCCGGCAGCCATGATCGAGTACGTCTTCGACGGCACGCTCACCGCGCCCAGACCTCGCCGGAGCGGAACGACGTGCACATCGCCGGTCGCCAGGAGCTCAGACAGCCGCGACGGCTCGATGTAGTCGGCGAACCGCACGTTCGAGATGTCGGCGGCTGCTGCCTCGAGCGACGGTCGAGCAGCACCGTTGCCGTTGATCAGGAAGGTCACGTCGGGCAGCTCGCGTGCCGCAGCGAGGACGAGGTCGAGCGACTGGGAGAAACCGACGTTGCCGGCGTACAGCACGACCGGCCCATCGCCCAGCCCGAGCGCTGCTCGGTACGGCGTGGCTCGGTCGGTCGGCACGATGACGTCGGTGTCGACGAAGTTCGGGATCACGTGCACGGTCTCGACCCGGTGACCGCTTCCTGTCGGATCCAGCTTCGCCACGACATTGTCGCGGAGATCATCGGACAGCACCGTGACCGCATCGGCCGCCCGGTAACTCACACGCTCGAGCCACGACGCCGCAGCGATGATCGTGCGATTGGTGATTGCCCCGGTTTCGACCGCAGCGTCGGGAAACACATCTTGGATGTTGAACACCAGCGGGCATCGTCGGAGGCGGCTGGCAACCCAGCCGGTGAGCCCGAGCGTGAGCGGTGGCGACATCGCGATCACGGCGCCCGACCGGCGAAACCACCCCCCGACCCGAAGACACTGGAGACCGGCGAGCAGTGAGTACGCACCGAAGCCGAGCGCTCGGCGCAACAGGTTCGACTTGTCTGGCCCGGGGAACGGGTGGACCCGGGTGATCGTGCCCCATGCGGTGGTCTCCGAGCGGACGAGCCGACCAGTCCAACCGGATTCGATCTGGTGCGTGCGATACCACGGCAGGGCGGTGACGACGTGCACGGTGTGCCCGAGCGCCGCGAGTTCTTCGACGATGCGAGTCATCACGACCCCGGTGGGTGCCGTGTCGGGCTCGAAGTGCGGACACAGCACCACCAGCGGACGCATCGGGACCGGACCGGAACTCATCGTCCGACCTGCATCGCGAGATCGTAGGCGGCAGCCACAGCAGCACCCGACCGTTCGGTGGTGAACGCCCTGGCTCGCTGGTGGCCCGCCTCGCGCAGCTCGTGCGAGCGGGCTGGCGACCACGTCGAGCGCGTCAGCCCACGCCTCGAGGTCGAGCGGCAGCACCAGACCGGCATCGCCAACGACGTCGGCCAGTGCTGGTTGGTCCGAGCAGATCACCGGGGCACCGAGCGCCATTGCCTCGACTGCCGGCGCACCGAAGCCCTCGTACTCACTGGGGAACACCAGGGCATCGGCGGCCGCGACGAGCCCATCGCGGTCGGCATCGCAGACCCGGCCGGCGCGGATCACGCGCTGCTCCAGGCCGAGTCGCACGATGTCGCCAGCCACGTCGTCCTCGGCCGCACCGCGACCGCCGAGCAAGACGAGCCGCAGATCTGGGTCGGTCCAGTGCCGAGCCATCAACTCCAGCAGGAAACGGTGGTTCTTGTGGGGGTGGGTGATCGCCGGGTAGACCACGAATCTGCCACCGCCGATGCCGTAGGTACTGCGCAGTTCGGTCGCTGTGGGCGCACCCACGCCAAGCGTCGGTTCGACGCCGTGAGGCACCACCACCACGCGATCGGGGTCGGTGCCGTAGGCGTCGATCACGGTGCTGCGCACGTAGTCGGTCGGTACCGCCACGACCGCTGCTCGTCGAACCGAACTCGGGATCGCACGCTCGAGATATCGCCGCTTGTTCGTCGTGAGGTACTCCGGGTGGGTGAGGTACTGCAGATCGTGGATGGTGAGCACGATCGGGCGACGACCGACCACCGGAGCGGTGCCTCCGCCGTGGTGCACGATGTCAGCGTCGGCCGTTCGACGTCGCAGCCACGTGTGCTCGGCGAGGATTCGCCGCGGCCTGCTGGTTCCGGTGATGTCGGCGGCCACCATCGGGTACAGCGCAGCGAGTTCTGGGTGAGCAGCAACGAACGACGGCAGGCAGAACAGCGTGGGAGAGAACCGGTCGGGCTGCGATGCCAGGCCGAGCAACTGGCGAGCCAGGTACTGCTCGGAGCCACCCACCTCACCCGGCACACACCACAGCAGGTTCACAGCGACGTCGGTCATGGCGCCAACTCGCGGTAGACGGCCAAGGTACGTTCGGCAGCCGAGTCCCAGGTGAGGGCACTTGCTCGCGATCGGGCCGACGCAGCGAGCTCGACGCGCCGATCGGCGGCCTCGACCACCCCCCGTGCGATGTCGTCGACGTCGAACGGATCGACGAGCACGGCGGCTCCGCCGGCGACCTCCTCGGTCGACGTGCCCGAGCTGGTGACCACAGCAGCACCCTGCGCCATGGCTTCGGCGACGGGCAGACCGAACCCTTCTCGTTCGCTGGGGTAGGCGAACACGGTCGCTGCGGCGTACAGCGGCGCCAGGTCGGCCTCGGGGATGAACCCGAGGAACAGCGTGTTGCCGTGGTCGACCACACCGACGTCACCCCAACCATCGGCACCCGCCACCACGAGCGGGCCCGGCATGCCTGGGCGCCGCATCGCCTCTGCGAGCCGAGCGAGGTTCTTCCTGGGTTCGAACGTTCCGACGAACAGCACGAACTCGTCCGGCAGGAGGTACCGGCGACGCACGCGTTCGATGTCGCTGTCGGACACCGCGATGATGTCGACACCGAGCGGGACCACACGGAGCCGCTCCGGAGAGATCCCCGCAACCTCGCAGTCGACGCGAGTGGCCTCACTGGAGCAGATCACCCGGTCGGCACGGCGAATGATCGCAGCAAGGCTTCGGTTCATGGTGCGCACACCCTGCGCCGAGAACTTGGCGGGGTCGTGAACGAACGCCAGGTCGTGAACGGTCACCACCAGCGGCGCTGCGGTGCCGCATGGCACGAGCCCGGTCGCGTGGGCGACGTCGATCTCGCCGGCCACCGACTCGACCTTCGGCCAGTTGAGCCTCGTCCACGATTCGTACAGCAGTGGACGGGCGAGGGGCAACATCGCCACCGGTCCCTGCGGCCGGAATTCCGCCGCTGGCGGCACCGGGTGTTTGCCGGCAACGAGGTGCAACTCGACGTCGTGTGGACGCTCGCCGAGTTCGCGGGCGATGCGCAGCGCGGCGATGGCCGTGCCGCCTGGGCTGGGGTGCCAACACTGCTCGACGGTGTACGCGACTCGAACCGGACGCTGCGGGTCGTCGTGCTGTCGTGTCGTGGAGTCCACCGGATCCATCATGGCGGCTCGCGATCCCGCAGCGGTGGCAACGCTGCGGCCGTAACCTCTGACAGATGTCGACCCCCTCTGCCACCGACGGACCTGACAGCCCCTGGACGGGCAGGCGCGTCCTGGTCACCGGCGGCGCCGGGTTCCTGGGCCGCCGCGTCGTCGCCAGCCTCACCGAGCGAGGAGCCGACGTCATCGCGCCCAGGTCGAGCGAGTTCGATCTCACCCAGCCCGGCGCCGCCGAATCGATGCTCGCGTCCCATGAACCTTCGATCGTGGTGCACCTCGCAGCCGACGTCGGCGGAATCGGCTACAACCTCGATCACCCCGCCCGCCTCTACCTCTCGAACCTGCTGATGGGGACGCACGTGATCGAGGCCGCACGCCACGCCGGCACGGTCGACAAGACCGTGCTCGTCGGCACGGTGTGTTCGTACCCGAAGTTCACCCCCGTCCCGTTCGGCGAAGACGATCTGTGGAACGGCTACCCCGAAGAGACCAATGCCCCGTACGGCATTGCCAAGAAGGCGCATCTGATCCACGCCCAGGTCAACGAGCACGAGTACGGCCAGCGGTTCGCCTACCTGATCCCCACCAACCTGTTCGGGCCGGGCGACAAGTTCCATCCGTCGGTGTCACACGTGATCCCGGCGCTGATCAAGAAGTGCGTCGAGGCCAAGGAGACGGGCGCCGACCACGTCGAGGTGTGGGGCACGGGTTCGGCGAGCCGCGAGTACCTGTACGTCGACGACGCTGCAGACGCAATCGTGCGTGCCAGCGAGGTCGACACCACTGCCGAGCCGGTCAACCTGGGCGCCGACCGTGAGGTCACGATCAAAGAGACGGTCGAAACCGTCGCCAGGCTGGTGGGGTTCGACGGCGAGCTGCGGTGGGACCCGTCGAAGCCCGATGGCCAGCCGCGACGGGCGGTCGATGGTGCCCGGGCTCGCGAGCTGCTCGGCTGGGCGCCGACCATGGAGTTCGAGCAGGGGTTGCGCATCACGATCGACTGGTACCTCGCCAACCGCTCCGACGCAGAACGCGACCCCCACTGACCAGCGATGAGTGTTCGCGCTGACGGGTCGCGCGGAAACTCATCGGAGCGGGAGGATGCCGGCCGCGCAGGCGGCCGCGGCGTATGCCTCGGCGAGCGTGCTGACGGTTTCGTGGGCGTTGAGGCCGCTGGGGTTGGGCACCACGAACAGCCGTGAACCCTCGAAGCCGTCGGGCTGTTCGCCCATCGTTGCCTTGGGGTGCCCGAACGCCGTCCGGTAGGCGGTGATCCCTGCGATGGCGACCACCGTCGGTCGGTGCGCACGCACGAAGGCCCGGAGTTGCTCGCCACCGACGCGGAGTTCATCGGCAGTGAGTTGCGATGCCTTCGCCGTGGCTCGATGGGCGACGTTGGTGATCCCGATGCCGCGATCGATCAGGTAGCGGCGGTCGTCGTCGCTCATCCCGATGCCTCGATCGATCGGACGCTCGATGATTTCGGCTTCGAGCAACGCCGGATAGAAGCGGTTGCCGGGGTACGCGAAGTGGGTCTGGGTGGCAGCGGTCCAGAGGCCGGGATTGATCCCGACGAACAGCAACCGGATCCCTGGACCGACCAGATCAGGCACCGTTGCGTCCTGGTACGACTCGAGTTCAGCTCGGGAAAACCCCACGTCAACGATGGTAGGCGTCTGCAACACTCGATCGATGGGGAACGATCATTGGCCATTGTTCGATCTGGAGGTGCGCACACCGCGCCTCACGCTGCGATACCTCGACGACACGATGACCGAGCAGGTGGTGGCGGTCGCCAAACGAGGGGTGCACGACCCGGCGACGATGCCGTTCATGGTGCCCTGGACCGACCTTCCCTCGCCCCAGATGGAGCAGGAGGCGATGCGGTTCTATGCCCGGACACGAGCTGAGGTGCGTCCCGACGGGTGGAATCTGCAGTTCGCCGTGATCGTGGACACCGCCGTGATCGGCGCGTGCGACGTCGGTGCGAGCAACTTCGGCGCACTGCGGCAGGTCACGACGGGATCGTGGCTCGGGCGCGAGTTCCAAGGCCTGGGTCTCGGCAAGGAACTGCGGATGGCGGCGCTCACGTTGGCATTCGACGGCCTCGACGCCGAGTTCGCCCTGACCGGAGCCTGGCACGACAACGAGGCATCGCTCGGCGTCACCCGATCGCTCGGCTACGTGGAGGAGGGGCGACGCCGCGAGCTTCGACGCGGCGTTCCCGACGAGATCGTCGGGTTCCGCATGCCTCGCGAGCACTGGGGCACGATCCGACGCACCGACATCGAGCTCGTCGGCGTGCCTGCCGCGGCTGCCTTTCTCGGGCTGGCTTGATGCCTTCGGCTTGCGTCTTCTACGAGCGGTCGCACTGAGCTTGGGTCAGACCGAGGTCTGACCCCGGCGCGGCGCAAGTCTCGCGACCAACTCGGCGAGGGGCTGGCGGAAGTCGCGCAGCGGTTCGTAGCCGGCGGCGCACCACGCGGCGTTGTCGAGGACACTGTTGGCGGGGCGGGGTGCCGGGCGGGGCGGGTCGAGATCGGCGGAGCTGATCGGGCTCACCCGATCAGGGTCGTGACCGGACGCGGCGAGGACCTCTCGGACGAACTCGTACCAGCTCACCGCACCGCCGTTGGTGACGTGGAACGTGCCGGACCGACGGTCGGCCGCGAGCGTCCGCAACGCCGGGGCGAGATCGGCGGTGAAGGTGGGGTGCCCGCGCTGGTCGTCGACGAACGCGAGTGCCTGGTCGGGGTTGGCAGCAAGGCGTAACACCAGCTTGACCATGTTGTTGCCGTACTCGCCGCACACCCACGATGTCCGCACGGTCGACGCCTTGGGCCCGGCGGCGATCTCACCGGCAAGCTTCGATTGCCCATACACGGATTGCGGGTTGGTGGCGTCGTCTTCGCGGTACGGGCGCTCGAGCATGCCGTCGAACACGTAGTCGGTGCTGACGTGTACGAGGTGCGCTCCGACGAGATCGCAGGCTGCAGACAGGTGTCCGACCGCGTCGGCGTTGACTGCGAACGCCAGCGCTACGTTCGTCTCGCAGGCATCGACGGCGGTGTATGCCGCGGCGTTGATCACCGCGTCCGGACGCAGCGACGACAGCAGCGCTCCGACGGCGACTGCATCGGTGATGTCGAGCGCCGCCTTGTCGACTGCCACGACGTGATCGCCCAGCGACTCGGCGTGGAGAACCACGTCGCGACCGAGTTGGCCAGCGGCGCCCGTGACGACCAGCTTCATCGCCGAATCAGAGCCCGGCCTTGGCCTTCAACGGCTCCCACCAGTCGCGGTGGTCGCGGTACCAGTCGACCGTCGCCGCAAGCGAGTCGTCGAAGGTCCGCGACAGCGACCAGCCGAGTGCGCTGACCTTGTCGATGTCGACCGAGTAGCGACGGTCGTGACCGAGGCGATCCTCGACGGGGCGGATGAACGACTCGTCGCGACCGCACAACTCGAGCAGGCGGTGGGTGAGGTCGACGTTGGTCACCTCGTTGCCGGCACCGATGTTGTAGATCTCCCCCGGCGCACCGGCTTCGAGCACCAGCTGCGCCGCGATGTTGTGATCCTCGACGTGGATCCAGTCGCGCACGTTGAGGCCATCGCCGTACAGCGGCACCTGCTTGCCGTCGAGCAGGTTGGTGGTGAACAGCGGGATGACCTTCTCGGGGAACTGGTAGGGCCCGTAGTTGTTCGAGCAGCGCGTCACCACGACCGGCAGGCCGTAGGTGGAGAAGTACGACAGCGCGATCAAGTCGGAACCGGCCTTGGCCGCCGAGTACGGCGAGCGAGGAGCGAGGACGTCGGTCTCGACCGACGAGCCCTCCTCGACCGAGCCGTACACCTCGTCGGTGGAGATGTGGAGGAACTTGCCGACGCCGACGGTGTTCGCCACATCGCAGAGCACATTCGTGCCGGTGCAGTTCGTGCGCACGAACGTGGAGCCGTCCTTGATCGAACGGTCGACATGGCTCTCGGCGGCGAAATGCACCACGGCGTCGTGGCCATCCATCGACCGGGCGACGTCGTCGGCGTCGCAGATGTCGGCATGCACGAACTCCGAGCGTGGATCATCGAGCACGTCGCGGATGCTCTCGAGATTGCCCGCGTAGGTGAGCGAGTCGTAGATCGTGACCGAGTGGTCGGTGGTGGCCAACACGTGGCGCACATAGTTCGATCCGATGAACCCGGCGGCGCCGGTGACGAACAGTTTCATGAGCGCGTTCCTTGACTGAGTTGATCGAACGTGACGGCCAAACGGTCCTTGGCCGAGATCTGAGCCGGATCCTCAGGGTCGATTGGCAGCGGCCATCGATCGACGACGAGCGGATCGAGCGGGGTGAACGCAGAGCCGGGCATGCCGGGCTCCCACTCGCAGTCGAAGCAGTAGGCATACTGCGTTGCCGGGGCGAGCGCTTGGAACCCGTTGGCAACCCCGCCCGGCACGAGGACCTGGATGCCGGGCTCGACGTCGACCTCGTCGACCAGCCCGAAGGTCGGCGAGCCGGGGCGAAGGTCGACATACACGCCGTGAGCACGCCCGTGAGCGACAGCCACGAGCTTGGTCATCTGCTCGGCGTGCATGCCGCGCACGGCCCCGAGTTCCGTCAGCGTGACATTGATCTGCTCGATCCGCCCGAACGACGCCCCGGCATCGTCGAACGCCGACCGGCGGTACATCTCGCGCACCGTCCCCCGCTCATCGGTGACCTGCTTCATGGTGGCGATCATCAGGCCGTCGATGACGCCGGGTCGCGGTGCGAAGTCGACAATCTTCATTCGACGTCATCAATCTTCATTCGACGTCGACCTGGCAGTGGTCGCCGACCATCAACCGGATCGCCCGAGGTTTGCGTTTGGTGCGCGACACGACGGCATCGCTGCCGATCAGGCTGTCTTCGAGTCGTGGGATGTCGATGATCTGGCTGCGTTCCATCACCACCGAGTGCTCGACTTCGGACTGCCTGACCTCGCACCCGGCCCCGATCGCACTGAACGGCCCGATGAAGCTGTCGACGATCCTGGTGCCGGGACCGATGGCGACCGGGCCTCTGATCGTCGAGTTGACGATCTCCGCTCCGGCCTCGATGACCACCCGACCGTCGATGAACGAGTCGTCGTCGACGGTGCCATCGATGCGCGTCTCGATCGTTTCGAGGATCAGACGATTCGCCTCGAGCAGCGGTGTCAGCTTGCCGGTGTCGATCCACCAGCCGGTCAGGATCTCGGTGCGCACCCGACGTCCGTGGTCGATCAGCCACTGAATGGCATCGGTGATCTCGAGTTCGCCGCGACCCGAGGGTTCGATCGACGCGACCGCTTCGTGGATCTCCGGATCGAACAGGTACACGCCGACCAGTGCAAGGTTCGACGGCGGATCGGTCGGCTTCTCGACGAGGTGCACGACATGGTTGTCGGCGTCGAGCGTGGCGATACCGAAGCGGTGCGGGTCGGACACCGCCTTGAGCAGGATCTGTGCAGACGGAGGATGCTCACCTTCACGCGCCTGCGTGAATGCCGCCACGAAGGCCTCGAGATCCTGTTCGAGCAGATTGTCTCCGAGGTACATCACGAAATCGTCGTCGCCGAGAAACTCGCGTGCGATCAGTACGCAGTGCGCGAGCCCGAGTGGCTCGTCCTGGGGGATGAACGTGATCGACGCACCGAACTGCGACCCGTCGCCGAGGTTCTCCATCACCTCGTCGCGTGTGTCGCCGACGATGACGCCGAGTTCGGTGATCCCGGCGGCGACCATCGAGCGGATGCCGTAGTGCAGAATCGGTGTGTTGGCCACCGGGACCAATTGCTTGGCCCGTGTGTGGGTGATCGGCCGCAACCGTGTGCCGGCGCCGCCGGCCAGGATGAGTGCTTTCATGACCGACGCGAGTGTAGGTGCTGCTCGGCTGTTGCTACCGGCTACGACTCGACGGGGGGCGGCGGGCCGACACCGCGGAAGTAGTCGAGAATCGGCTCGGCGCCGGGTTCGAGGACCAACACGGCATTGCCGTTCTTGGTCACGCCCGACACCGGCAGCTGGTACTTGTTCAGACCCAGGCCGAACGCCTTGCGCAGCGTGCCGGCCGCGCCGACCGGGTCGAGGCCCGGGTCCATGCGCACCGCCGACGTGCCCGCGCTGATCAGCTCCGAGGCGAGGAACGGATCGGATTGGAGGCGGTCGATGGTGCCGTTGGCGGTCTGCTGCAGGAAGGACTGTTGGCGTACGATGCGCCCGAGGTCGGACGTGGGGTCGGTCTGCCACTCGCCGTCTCGGAACTCTTCGAAGTAGCGGCTACGGGCGTACTGGAGCGACGCGATGCCGTCGAGCACGTGGCAACCGGGCTGCTGATCGAGCCCGGTGTTCTTGTCACGCGTCGGGTACTCGAAGCAGATCGTGGTGCCACCGACGGCGTCGACGAGGTCCTTGAACCCGTTGAAGTCGATGTCGATCACGTGGTTGATCGGGATCCCCAGCTCCTGGGTGATCGTCGAGGCCAACACGTCGGTGCCATCGCTGTATGCGGTGTTGATGCGGTCCGGATTGTCACGGCCGACGATGTCGATCCACAGGTCACGAGGCAGGCTCACGATCGAGGCGCCGTTGCCGTCGGCTTCTTGGCGAAGGATCATGATCGTGTCGGATCGGCGCCCGGTGATCTCGTTGGCATCGCCGATCCCGCCGAAGTCGGCCTGGCTCGGGTCGGCGTTCTCGCGGGTGTCGGAGCCGATCAGCAGATAGTTGCGCGCCGGCCCGTCCTGAGGGGTGAGCACGAGCTCGAGGCCGTCGATTCGTTCGATGTCGGACGTCCGAGCATTGGCAGCTCGAATCACCCCGAGTGCACCGACCCCGCCAACGATCAAGGCGAGCACGAGCGCCAACGGCGCGGAGCTTCGCCGACGGTGGCGGACGGGGGTGACCATGGCGTCGAACGCTACTGGTGCGCCCGCCAGCAGCTACGTCACCTCGCCCGTGAAGTCGGTCTCACACCGAACCCTCGACTTCATCGGGCCCGGTCGTGGCTCGGACGTGCACGATGTCGCCGACGTCGAGGTCGTGGCGCACCCCACTGTCGTCGACCACGACGAGGCGGCCCTGGCTGTCGACGTCGGTGGCGAGACCGTACAGCGCCTCGACCGCACCGGGCAGCTCGACCCGAATCCAACGACCGAGCGTGATCAGCTCGTTGCGGTAGTGCAGAGCCGATGTCGAGCGGCAGGGCGGTGAACTCCTCCAAGAGCGCGGCGAGAACGTCGGCGGGCGTCACGACCCGACCCGCCGGCCCCCCGGCTCCGGATGCCTCGGGTGCCAGGGACGCGGCACCCTGCGGGGCCCACCCGACGTTGAGACCCAATCCGACGACGACGGCATCGCGACCGGGGACGCGTTGGGCGAGGATGCCGGCCAGCTTGCGGTCGCCGAGCAGGACGTCGTTGGGCCACTTGAGCCCCACCTCCGATGCTCGACCGGGGTCGACGAACCTCCTCGCCGCGCCGAGCGCGGCAAGCCCGACCCGGTGCGTCGCCTCGGCCGGAACCGCCGGAACGGGTGCAATGACGATCGACACCAGCAGATTGGTGCCAGGAGGGGCATCCCAGCGACGATCGAGGCGCCCCCTTCCGGCAGTTTGGTGGTCGGTGGCGAGCACGGTCCGATGCGAAGCAGTGCCTGCAACGACCGCAGCGATCAGGTCGGCATTCGTGCTTCCCGTCTCGGTGACGTGGCGCACGTCCCAGCCGGTCGGCCACGACATCGAACCCCAGATGTCTCCGTCAGCGGTCACGGCCCCTACATTGGCACTCGTGCTCAAGAAGATCCTGATCGCCAACCGTGGCGAAATCGCCGTCCGAGTCATCCGCGCCGCCCGAGAGATGGGTATCCCCACGGTGGCGGTGTACTCCGAACTCGACCGCGATTCGCTGCACGTCCGACTTGCCGACGAGGCGTATGCGCTGGGTGGCCAGACCGCCGCCGAGAGCTACATCAACACCGAGGTCATGCTCGATGTGATCAAGCAGAGCGGTGCCGACTCGGTGCATCCCGGCTACGGGTTCTTCTCCGAGAACGCCGACTTCGCCCGCGCGATCGCCGAGATCGGTGTCGAGTTCATCGGCCCGCCTGCGACCGCCATGGACGAGATGTCCGACAAGGTGTCGAGCCGCCTGGCGGCCATTCGCGGCGGCGCACCCGTGGTGCCCGGTACCACCGAGTTCGCACAGGGCCCCGATGAGATCAAGGCGTTCGGCAACGAATTCGGATGGCCGGTGTGCATCAAGGCCGCCTTCGGTGGCGGCGGGCGCGGCATGAAGGTCGTGCAGTCCGAAGCCGATGTCGACGACGCCATGGCGAGCGCACAGCGCGAGGCCAAAGCGTTCTTCGGTCGTGACGAGGTGTACGTCGAGCGGTACCTCACCTGGCCTCGCCATGTCGAGATCCAGTTGGTCGGCGACAAGCACGGCAACTGCGTGTGGATCTCGTCGCGTGACTGCTCGGCACAGCGCCGTCACCAGAAGCTCGTCGAGGAAGCTCCGGCTCCGAACCTGCCCGAGGGCGTCGAGCAGGCGATGGGCGAAGCCGCCGTCAAGGCCGCAAAGGCGGTCGGCTACTACGGCGCCGGCACCGTCGAATTCATCTTCCAGGACGGCGACTTCTTCTTCCTCGAGATGAACACCCGCCTCCAGGTCGAGCACCCGGTCAGCGAGATGATCACCGACATCGACCTCGTCGAGTGGCAGATCCGCGTCGCCGCCGGCGAGGAACTCCCGATGACCCAGGCCGAGGTCGACGCCTGCTCGCCGTGGGCACTCGATCGAGATCCGCATCAACGCCGAAGACGTCGCCGAAGGCAAGTTCCTGCCGTCACCCGGCCCGATCACCAAGCTCGTGCCGCCGGACGGGTTCGGTGTGCGCTTCGACACCGGCTACCTGTCGGGCGACGAGATCAGCCAGTACTACGACAACCTCGTCGGCAAGTTGGTGGTGTGGGGTCGTGATCGTGACGTGGCGATCGCTCGCACCATCCGGGCGCTCGACGAGCTCGTCGTCGAAGGCGTTGCCACGACGATTCCGGCCGACCTGGCAATCCTCAAGCATCCGGACTTCGCAGCGGTCACCCACTCGACCAAGTGGGTCGAAGAAGTGCTCGACCTCACCGGGATCGGCGGCAAGGCCGAGAGCACCGCACCCGAGCAGGACGCCGACGCCGAGCCGATGGTGAAGCGTTCGACCACGGTCGAGGTCAACGGGAAGCGCTTCGACGTCAACATGTGGGTGCCCGAGAGCCCCGCCGTCGCGGTCGCCGGTGCACCGGTGGCCAAGAAGAAGAAGCACAGTTCCGGCGGCGGCGGCGGTGCGATCGCTTCTGGCTCGGTCGAAGCACCAATGCAGGGAACGATCGTGAAGGTGCTCGTCGAGGTCGGTCAAGCCGTCGAGGTCGGCGCCGGCATCGTGGTGCTCGAGGCGATGAAGATGGAGAACCAGATCAACGCCGAGAAGGCAGGCACCGTCAAAGAGATCAAGGTCGCAGCTGGCGACACGGTCGGCGGTGGCGACATCCTCGCCCTGATCGAATAGAGAAGATGGAGGGGGCTGCCCCTCCGCAACTACTCGGCGGCTTCGGAGAGCGCTTCGCTCAACGCGGGGTGCACCAGGATGCTCTCGGCCAGATCGGTCACCGTGAGCCCCGCCGTGACCGCGACCGCGATCACCGAGATCAACTCGGCTGCCTGACGTCCGACGATCGAGCCGCCCAACACCTCGCCGGTGGCAGGGTCGGAGATGATCTTGACGAACCCCTTGGTGTCGTTGTTGATCATCGCCTTCGCGGTCGACGAGAAGGGCACCTTGGTGACGCGGATCTTGCGGCCGGAACTGAACGCCTCGGCTTCTGCCAACCCGACGTCGGCGATCTCTGGTTCGGTGAAGATCGCGGAGGCTGCCTTGTCGTAGTCGAGATGGCGGTGGCTGCGAGTGTGGCCGCCCATGATGTGTTCGGCGATCTTGCGGCCCTGCATCGACGCCACCGACGACAGCGGCAGCTTGCCGCTGATGTCGCCAGCGGCGTAGATGTGCTCGACGTTGGTGACGCAGTGCTGGTTGATGTCGACGTAGCCCCAGTCGTTGACTGCCACCCCGGCAGCATCGAGGCCGACGTCTTCGGTGTTCGGGATCGATCCGATGGCGAGCACAGCGTGGGTGGACGTGACCGAACGGCCGTCGTCGCACCTCACGGTCACGTCGTCGTCGGTTCGCTCGATTCCTTGAGCCCGCGCCCCCATCAACAACTTCACACCGCGGCGCATGAACTCTTCTTCGAGCACGGCTGCCACCTCGGGGTCCTTGCCGGGCAGCACCTGCTGGCGGCTGACCACCAGGGTCACCTTCGAGCCGAACGACGAGAACATGTGCACGAACTCGACGCCGGTGACGCCGGAACCGACGACGGTGATGCTCTCGGGAAAGATCTTCGGGGGATAGCAGTCGCGTGTCGTGAGGATCCGGTCGCCATCGGGCTGACACCAATCGGGGATGCGCGGTCGTGAGCCCGTCGAGACCAACGCAGCGTCGAACTCGACCGTCTCGGTGCCATCGGGACCGGTGATCTCGGCCGTGTGCGGCCCCGTGAACCGTCCAGTGCCAGCAACGATGCGAACGCCTTGGCTCTCGAGAAGTCGGCTGGTGTTGCCGCTCATCGTGTTCTTCACTCGTTCGATGCGGTCGGTCAAGGTGCCGACGTCGACCGCCGTGTCGACCGTGGCGAGGCCCATGCCTCCAATGGCTCGGGTTCGGCTGATCGCCCGGCCCGTGGCGATCATCGACTTCGACGGGATGCAGTCCCACAGGTGGGCGGCGCCGCCCACCACGTCACGCTCGACCATCACGACGTCGGCGCCGAGTCGGGCGGCAGTGGTTGCTGCAATGTTGCCGGCTGGTCCCCCGCCGATGATCAGGAATCGTGTGACCATCAGTGTTCCCCGACGAAGAGTCCGTCGTCTGCGTACAACCGCGACTGGCCGGCCTCGGCGTTGTCGAGAGTGAGCGCTCCGGTTGCCACGTTCGGGCAATACCGCGACGGATAGGCCAGGAGATCGCGGCGTTCGCCGACCCATTCGAAGTGCATGCCGTCGGGAGTGAGGAAGTTCCCACCCCAGGCAAAGCCGTGCTTGCGGAAGATCTGTACGGCGCGGCAGCCGCCTGCACGGGTGGCGAAGTCGGGTGGGGCGCAACCTTGGCAGGAACCGCGGGTGTTGGTGTCGATGGCCATGCCCCACGAGTGCCGCGACAGGAATCCCAGCGCACTGTCCGGGGTGAGCCGGTTGAACCGGGCGACGTGGCAACCGCCGGCGAGGTTGGCGTCGCCGACGTTGATCGTGCCGCCCAGACCGGCAGCTGCGATCTCGGCGAGGGCCGCCTGGATGGCGGGCTTGACGACGTTGTGACACCGGGCCCGAATCGGGATCGACCCGTTCAACAATTCGCGCCCCGACGGCAACGACGCTGCCACCCATGCAGCGTCCTGGCTGACCGAACCGTTGGCGTTCAGCCGGTACGCGAACTCACCGAGTGCCGCTTTGGTCTCGGCCATACCGATCGTGTCGTCGGGGTCGGCGGGGTCCCAGCTTCGCCGGATACGGATCGACGTCGAGACGAGCCCGTTGGACGACATCGCCGAGTCGATCGCTTGTCGCGAGGTGAAGCCCCACATGACGACCCGGCTCAGTCGGTTGATCCCGAGTCGTTCTGCTGCGCTGGTCGACATCAGGAGTTCTGCGCCACCAACACGCTCGGGGGGCAGCACAGCAGCGATCCGCAAGCGCACTGCCCCACCCCACGCCGACGTGAGTACCACGGTGTCGCCGGCGCGGGCACCACGGAGTCCCGCTGACACCTGCCCCATCACCACGGCGTCGGAAGCGAGCGCCGACGCAACATCACGACCCATTGTCTGGGCGACCGCCTCGCTGGCGAGCACGGTGGCTCCCATCGGGAACGCAAAACCGGCCGGGGGCAACTGCACTGCGCTCTGACCCCGGTACAGACCGGTCATACCGACGCTCGCCGACCGCCCGACGGACAGCGATGCTCCCGCTGCGCGTGCTGCACTGGCGGCCCGTTCGGCCACGTCGCTGCGCAGCGCTCCCGAGTTGTAGATGGTGACCACGTCGGTGGCGACCGAGCCGACCGGCACCGCCTGACGGACCGCTGTGGCCGGTCGGTCGATCGGCTGTGTGGCGGCGATCGCAGCGACCGGAAGCCCGATCCCGAGAACGAGCAGCCCGGCTACGGCGATTTTGGTCGGTGCACGCACGATGTCCAGAGTACGTTGTCCTGCGGTCGATCGGACGCCAGGGCCGGAACCGAACGCGTGGCGGTCCGATCGTTTCGATACCGTCGGGGGACCGTGAGTACCGACGATCCACACCCCGACCGCCCCATCGAGGAGCCCGACGACGCCTCCCCCACCGGGAGCGGACTGACTGCCGAGAAGGCGCGTCGCCTGGCACAACTCGACGACCTTCGCGCCGAAGGTGTCGCTCCGTATCCGTACCGATTCGACCGCACCCACACCGTCGCCGATGTTCGCGCTGGGTGGGGCGAACTCGAGCCGGGCACCGAAACCGACGACGCCACCTCGATTGCCGGTCGGATCATGCTGATGCGCGATTCGGGCAAGCTCGTGTTCGCCACGCTCCGCGATCGCACCGGCGATCTCCAGCTCTTCATCTCCAAGGCGGTGGTCGGCGACGACGCGTTCGCTGCCATCAAGCGACTCGATCTGGGCGACTGGGTGGGCGTGCACGGCACGGTGATGACCACCCGCAAGGGCGAGCTGTCGGTCAAACCCGAATCGGTCCAGCTGCTGGCCAAAGCGGTCCGGCCGCTGCCGGACAAGTGGCACGGCCTCACCGATGTCGACACCCGATTCCGCCAGCGTTACGCCGACCTGATCGTCAATCCCGAGGCACAGCGGGCGTTCGAGATCCGCCACGAGATCGTGTCGAGCTTTCGCCGCACGCTGCACGAACGCGGCTTCATCGAGGTCGAAACGCCGGTGCTGCACGCCGAGGCGGGCGGCGCCCATGCGCGCCCCTTCACCACACACCACAACGCGCTCGACATGCCGCTGTACCTGCGGATCGCGCTGGAACTGCACCTCAAGCGGCTGATCGTCGGTGGCATGGAGCGGGTGTACGAAATCGGACGGATCTTCCGCAACGAAGGTGTGTCGACCCGCCACAACCCCGAGTTCACGATGATCGAGCTCTACCAGGCGTTCGGCGACTGGAACGACGTGATGGACATCAGCGAAGTGCTGGTGACCCAGGCGGCGCGGGACGCGATCGGCACGACGATGCTGGAGATTCGGGGCGAAACGTTCGACCTGGCCGAGCCATGGCCGCGTGTCCGCATGGTCGATGCGGTGTCCGACAAGATCGGCCGCCCGGTGCATCCGAGTCAGCCGATCGACGACTTGCGGGCGCTCGCCGACGAGCACGATGTGCGCTGGGAGGCACGTTGGGGTGGAGGCAAGCTGGTCGAGGAACTGTTCGAGGCGCTGTGCGAGGCCGACATCGTTCGCCCCACGTTCGTCACCGGCCACCCGACCGAGATCTCGCCGCTGGCGCGTGTCGATCGCGACGATCCGTGGCTCACCGAGCGGTTCGAGATCTTCGTCGACTCGCGCGAGTTGGGCAACGGATACTCCGAGCTCAACGATCCGGTCGAGCAGCGTGCCCGGTTCGAAGACGAGCAGGCGGCCAAGGAGGCGGGTGACGCCGAGGCGACCGGTGTCGACGAGGACTACATCCGAGCGCTCGAGTACGGCATGCCGCCAACCGGAGGGTTGGGCATCGGCATGGATCGTGTGGCCATGCTGTTGGCCGGGGTCGACTCGATCAAAGAAGTGATTCTGTTCCCGACACTGCGACCTGAGGTATGGCAATGACACGGATGGCATGGGGCGCAGGCCTCGCAACGATCGCTGCTGACGGCTCGGTGCTCGACACCTGGTATCGGTGGCTGGGCTGGGGCGAGTTCGGCGACGACGACTGCCCGACCGACGAGATCGAGTCGCAGCTCGGCATGCGCGACACCACCGACGAGGTGCGCAACGTCACGATTCGTCCGGTGCGGTTGACGATCGACGTCGACGAGGCACCCGCGTCGGCGTCGGATGGCTACCTGCGGCTCCACCTGCTGTCGCATCGCTTGGCGGCGCCGCGGACGCTGAATCTCGATGGGTTGTTCGGGGCGTTGACCAACGTGGCGTGGACCAGCATCGGCCCGGTCGCCGTGTCGGAGATCGACGATGTCCGGATGCGTCTGCGCCAGGAGGGTCGCGTGATCTCGGTGCACGGGCTCGACAAGTTCCCGCGAATGACCGACTACGTGATCCCGTCGGGCGTGCGCATCGCCGACGCCGACCGTGTGCGCTTGGGCGCTCACCTGGCCGAGGGCACCACGGTGATGCACGAGGGGTTCTGCAACTTCAATGCCGGCACGCTCGGCGTGTCGATGGTCGAGGGCCGCATCACCGCTGGCGTGATCGTCGGCGACGGCAGCGACATCGGCGGCGGCTCGTCGATTCAGGGCACGCTGTCGGGCGGTGGCACCGAGCAGATCACGATCGGCGAGCGCTGCCTGCTCGGCGCCAACGCCGGCATCGGCATCAGCTTGGGCGACGACTGCGTGGTCGAGGCAGGGTTGTACGTGACGGCGAGTACGCCGGTGCTCACGCCCCAGGGCGTCGTGAAGGCCCGCGAGCTGAGCGGCCAGGACCGGATGATGTTCATCCGCGACGGCCAGAGCGGCAAGGTCGTCGCCCGCGCCCGCCTCGGCAGCTGGGGCGCCCTCAACGACGACCTCCACACCAGCCAGTGACGATCACGCCTGGGGTCTGACCCCTGGCGTGATCGCTGTAGCGTCGAGGTGATGGGGAAGGCCGACGAGTTCGGGGAGCCGGTCGAGGTCGATGCCGGCGTTCGGATCGTGGCGATCACCAACCCGGACAAGCCGATGTTCCCGTCGGTCGGGCCGGCGAAGGAACCTCGCTCCAAGCTCGACCTCGCCCGCTACTACGTGGCAGTCGGCGACGCCCTGATGCGCACCGTACGCGACCGGCCCGTGTTGCTCGAGCGGTATCCGAACGGGGTGCGCGAGAAGTCGTTCTTCCAGAAACGGATCCCCGATTCGGCGCCCGACTGGTTGGAGACCACCACGGTCGAGACGATCAACGGCACGCCGTCGAGGGCGCTGGTGATCGCCGACCTGGCGCATGTGCTGTGGGCGGTGAACATGGGGGTGCTCGGCCTGCACGTGTGGCCCTTCCGGGCGTCGACGCCCGACGACCACGACGAGATGCGGATCGACCTCGACCCCTCCCCCGGCGTCACGTTCGACATGGTCCGCGAGTCGGCTGGCCACGTGCGCGACCTGCTGGCCGAGTTCGGGATGATCGGCTTCCCGAAAACCACGGGCAGCAAGGGCATCCACGTGTACGTCCGAGTCGAGCCGGGCTGGGATTCGTTCGCAGTCCGCGGCGCCGTGATCACCCTCGGGCGTGAACTCGCACGCCGGCATCCCGATCTGATCACCGACAAGTGGTGGAAGGAAGAGCGAGGCACCCGGGTGTTCGTCGACTTCAACCAGAACGCGCCGCACAAGAACATGTTCGGAGCGTGGGGTGCGCGCCCGCGGGTCGGTGCGCAGGTGTCGACGCCGTTCGGTTGGGACGAACTCGACACGATCGATCCCGAGGCGATGACGATCGACACGGTTCCCGACCGTCTGGCCGAGCGTGGCGATCCGTGGGAGTTGATGGACGACACCGCCGTCTCGATCGCCCCGCTGGTGGAACGGTTCGCCGCCGACCTGGCCGACGGGATTCCCGACTCGCCGTGGCCGCCGGTGTATCCGAAGATGCCGAACGAGGCCCCTCGGGTGCAGCCGAGCCGAGCCCGTCGACCCGACTGATCGTGGTTCCCCGCGCCCAGGTCTCCGGGAACCACGGCGCGATGGTCAGCCAGGTTGGTCGGGCACAACCTGTGGCAGCGGCTCGAACGAGACGTGGGCGGTGCGGCCGACGATCAGGAGTCCGACGAGGAGCCCGGCGATGCCGATCCAGGCGACCGGCACGATCGACTCGTCGAGCACCAGCACGGCGAGGAATGTGGCGGTGAGCGGTTCGGCCAGCACGAGGGTGACGGTGGTCGCCGACGTCAGCCGCTGCAGGCCATATCCGTACAGGATGTATGCGAGCCCGGTGGCGAGCAGGCCGAGCTGGAGTGCCATGAGGATCCCGTCGCCTGTTGTGATCCAGCCGAATGGCTCGCGAATTGCAGACACCGCGACGGCGATGGCTCCGACGAGGAAGGTCGACGCCAGCGTGAGGGTCGGGGCGACGCCGCGCTCCATCACCACTTTCGACGTCACCGAGTACAGGGCGTAGCCGAAGCCGGCGCCGAGTGCGAACGCGATGCCGACGGCGTCGACCGGATCGGCGGCCGAGTCGCTGGCACTCTGGGCGAGCACGAGCACTGCGCCACCGGTGACGGTGACGACCGTGCCGAGCGCCCACCAGCGACTGGGGCGCACGCCCCGCCAGACCCACTCGAGGGCGCCGGCGAAGAACGGTCCACTGCCGACGCCGACGATGGTGCCGACCGCCACGCCGGCGCGTTCGACCGCTTCGAAGAACATCGGGGTGTAGATGGCGACACCGAGCCCGCCGAGCAGGATCACCCACCGGTTCGCTCGCACCGGCGCGCCGATCGAGCAGATCGAACCACGGCTGCGCCCCCACCACACCGCCAGCCACAACACCGCCGTGCCGATGACGATGCGGGTGGCACCGACGCCGAGCGCGGTGGTTCCGTCAGGCCCGAGTTCGCGAGCGGTCCCCGCTGTTCCGAACAGCGCAGCCGCTGCCACGACAGCGAGCACAGGTCGCATGGCTGACGGCACCGGGGAGTTCTATCGGGGAGGCAACGCAGTCAGCCATGCGGAATATCATTGCGTGCACAACTGTTTTACCTGTGCATGACCACATCTCCCGTCATCGACGTTCGGCGAGCGTCCGACCGACCGCACACGAAGATCGGCTGGCTCGACTCGAAGCACTCGTTCAGCTTCGGACGCCACTACGACCCGACGAACACCGGCCACGGCCTGCTGCTCGTCAACAACGACGACATCGTCAGCGGCGGATCGGGCTTCGACACCCACCCGCACCGCGACATGGAGATCGTCACCTGGGTGCTGTCGGGTGAACTCGAACACAAGGACTCCGAACGCAACCGAGGGATCCTCTATCCGGGGCTTGCCCAACGAATGTCGGCCGGCACCGGCATCTGGCACAGCGAGATGAACAACTCGGGCTCCGACGACGTCCACTTCGTGCAGATGTGGGTGCCGCCGGACACCGAATCGATCAACCCTGGCTACGAGCAGCTCGACATCAACGCCGAACTCGACAAGGGCGGCCTGGTGCCGATCGCCTCTGGCAAAGGCCACGACGCAGCGATCTCGATCCGCCAGCAGGGGGCCGTTCTGTGGGGCGGGCGCCTCGGCGCCGACGAGTCGGTCGCCGTTCCCGACGAACGCCACGTGCACGTGTTCGTACCACGAGGGTCGGCCCACCTCGACGTCGCTGGATCACTGTCGACCGGCGACGCTGTCCGACTGACCGGAGCCGGGTCTCCGACACTGATCGCTGGCCCCGACGGCGCCGAGGTGCTCATCTGGGCAACCTCGTGACATCCTGACCGCATGGCCTCTCCGCATGAGATCGATCGCACGCGGTTCGACGAGTTCTCGGACCTGGTGCGTGCGCGTCGCACCTCGATGATCGTCGACCAGGATCGAGACGTGCCGCTGGGCGTCATCGAGGAGCTGTGCGGTCTGGCCACGTGGGCACCAAACCACAAGAAGACATGGCCATGGCGCTTCGCTGCCTTCACCGGAGACGGCCGAGCCCGTCTGGGCGACACGATGGCCGACGACATGGAACGGATCGACTTCGGTGACGAGGTCAGACGAAACAAGACCCGAACGAAGTACCTCCGTACGCCGGTGACGCTGGTGGTTGGGTGCGCCCCGCACGACAACGAGATGCTGCACGACGAGAACCGCGACGCCGTGTCCGCTGGCGTCCAGAACCTGCTGCTCGGTGCCACCTCGCTCGGCCTCGCGAGCTTCTGGTCGACACCGGCCCTCACCCAGGCGCCGGGAGTGCTCGACCTGTGCGGCTTCGAACCCGACGACCGCCTGGTGGGGATGATCTACCTCGGCTGGGCGACACAAGACTGCCCGCCGCCCGCGCGGCCACAGGTGCCGATCACCCACGTCGACGCGTGACTCCGAGAAGCGGCCAAAGGTCCGTTGCGGAGCACGACGGTCCGGCGTCACGATGACTCCATGAGATGGCTGCTCGCACTGGCGCTTGCTGGAACCGCCCTGGTCGCATGCGGGAGCGACGCCGAGCCGAGCGACACCACCACCAACGTCGAGATGGCCAACCCCGCATCGGTGTTCTGCGTCGAACGGGGTGGCACCGTGGAGATCGTCGACGAGGCGGATGGCCAGGTCGGCTACTGCAACCTCCCAGATGGGAGTCGAGTCGAAGAATGGGAGTTCTTCCGGGCGGAGAACCCGCCGCCGAGTACCGAACCGTGAGCTTTTCATCCCGAGCGCTCACAGCGGCGAGACTGAGGCGGTGAGCGACGCCGAACAGCAGACGATCGTGACCCTCGACGTCGAGGGCGTGCTGGTTCCCGAGATCTGGATCGCCGTCGCCGAGCGCACCGGCATCGACGGGCTGCGCCGGACCACTCGCGACGAACCCGACTACGACGTGCTGATGCGCTACCGACTCGACCTCCTCGCCGAGCACGGGCTCACGATGTCGCTGATCGAGGACGTGATCGCCGGACTCGAACCGCTCGACGGCGCACGAGCCTTCCTCGACGAACTGCGCACCGAGACCCAGGTGATCCTGCTGTCGGACACGTTCGAACAGTTCGCGAAGCCGCTGATGCAGCAGCTCGGGTGGCCGACGGTGCTGTGCCATCAACTCCTGATCGCCGACGACCGCATCGTCGACTACCAGCTCCGCCAGCCGAACCAGAAGCAACACGCCGTCGAAGCACTGCGGTCGCTCAACTACCGGGTCATCGCCGCTGGCGACAGCTACAACGACACCACGATGCTCGGAGCCGCCGACTGCCGGGTACCTGTTTCATGCTCCGGCGAACGTGATCGCCGAGTTCCCTCAGTTCCTGGCGCTCGACACGTACGCCGACCTGCTCGCTGCCATTCGCTCGCACCTCTGACGACCAGGGGGAGCACGGGTCAGACTCGGATGGCATCGTGGGTCTGACCCATGCGGTCATCGAGGGACCAAGGCCCTGGCGAGCGACCGAATCTCGGGAGCACAGTTGAGGAGTGCCGCAGATCATCGCGCCGCTCGGGATCACGTCGGCCGACGCCGCGCGCAGGCTGGCCGAGGTCGGGCCCAACACGTTGCCGGAGGCGACCGGCACGCCGGTCTGGAAGCGGCTGTTCGACCAACTCACACACTTCTTCGCTGCAATGCTCTGGGTCGCGGGCGCCCTCGCCATCGTCGGCGGGCTCCCCGAGTTGGGTGTGGCCATCTTCGTGGTGATCATCGTCAACGCGCTGTTCGCCTTCGCCCAGGAGTACCGGGCCGATCAGGCAGCCCAGCAGCTGCGCAATCTCCTCCCCCGCCAGGCGATGGTGATCCGCGACGGCGAACGAATCGAGATCTCTGCTGACGACGTCGTGCCCGACGACCTGGTTGCCCTCACCGACGGCGACCGCATCTGCGCCGACATGACCTGCGTCGAGAGCCACGGCTTGCTCGTCGACACCTCGACCCTCACCGGCGAGAGCGTTCCCGACTCGATCGGCGACGGCGACGCGATGCGTGCCGGCACATTCGTGGTCGAGGGCGAGGGGCGAGCGGTGGTGACCGCGACCGGTGGTGCCACCGAGTTCGCTCGGATCGCCGTGCTCACCCAGGACACCGTGCGCCCGGACACTCCCCTCACCCGGGAGCTGCACCGCCTGGTGCGCACCATCGCGGCGATTGCCGTCGGCGCCGGGGCCTCGTTCTTCGTGCTCACCCTGTTCCTCGACACACCGAAGTCGGACGGGTTCGTGTTTGCCATCGGCATCACCGTGGCGCTGGTCCCCGAGGGCCTGCTGCCAACGGTGACATTGTCGTTGGCGATCGGTGCTCAGCGGATGGCGAACCAGCATGCACTTGTCCGACGACTCGAGTCGGTCGAGACGTTGGGCTCGACCACGTTCATCTGCACCGACAAGACCGGCACGCTCACCCAGAATCGGATGCGCATCGTCGACGTCTGGACACCCTCGGGTCGGGTCGAGCGCGCCGGAGTCCGGCTACGAACCGACCGGCGAGATCACCACCGGCGGAGCGCCGATCGACGGGGACCTCCTTGCTGCGGTGGGCCACCTGGCGCTGGTCGCTCGGGGCTGTTCCCACGGTCGGGCGGTCCACGACCCGTCACCGGGAAGCGACGGCACTGCATGGACCTCGGTCGGTGATCCGATGGAAGCGGCGATCGACTCGCTCGCCCGCCAGCTGTCCGAATATCCCGACACCATCGCGGCCGCCGTCGATGCTGCGACGGTCTCGCGATTCTCGTTCGATCCGAGGCGACGGCGCTCGTCAGTCGTCACGCCCGACAGCGTGCTCGTGAAAGGTGCGCCGGATGCCGTGATCGGGCGATGCGTCAACGCTCCGCAGGCAGCATTCGATCAGGTGCTCCACGAGATGTCGGATCGCGGTCTGAGGGTTCTCGCCGTCGCCGAACGTTCGTGGCCCGGCACGACGACGACCGCCGACGAGGCCGAGTCGGACCTGACGCTGCTCGGCTTGCTGGGCTTCCAGGATCCACCACGAACCGAGGCTCACGATGCATTGACAGCGTGTCGCCTCGCGGGCATCAAGGTGGCGATGATCACCGGCGACCATCCGCAGACGGCCTGCGCGATCGCCGACGAGGTCGGGCTGCGGTCGCCCGACGATCTCGTGCTGGTCGGCTCCGACCTGCCCGATGACGATCAGGTGCTCGCTGCATTGGTCGATCGTGACGGCGTGGTGATCGCACGCGTGTCGCCGGAACAGAAGCTGCGCATCGCCAGGGCGCTGCGGTCGCGCGGCCACGTGATTGCGATGACCGGCGACGGCGTCAACGACGGCCCAGCGCTGCGCGAGGCCGACATCGGAATCGCCATGGGTGCGAGTGGCAGCGACGTCGCCCGCGAGGCCGCCGACCTGGTGCTGCTCGACGACAACTTCGCGACCATCGTCGCTGCGGTGCGCCAGGGGCGGGCCACGTTCGCGAATGCCCGACGGTTCCTCACGTACCACCTCACCGACAACGTGGCCGAGCTGACCCCGTTCGCCATCTGGGCGTTGTCGGGCGGCCGGTTCCCGCTGGCGCTCGGTGTGCTGCAGATCCTGGCGCTCGACATCGGCACCGACACCTTGTCGGCGGCGGCGCTTGGCGCCGAGCCGTCGGGTGCCCATGTGATGACCCAGGCGCCGAGTTCCGGCCGCCTGCTGAACCGCACCGTGGCGGTACGTGCATTCGGAGTCCTCGGCCCAACCGAGGCCGTGTTCGAGATGGCCGCGTTCCTGCTCGCGTTGTGGCTTGCTGGTTGGCGCATCGGCGACAGCTTCCCGACCGGCGCACCCCTCTACGCGGCGTCGGGTGCAGCATTCCTCACCGTGGTGATCGCCCAGTCGGCAAACGCCTTCGCGTGCCGCAGCACCCGCCGACCGGCGTGGCGGATCCCTTGGCTCGCCAACCGGTTCCTGATCGTTGCCGTGCTGCTCGAGTTGGCGTTTGCCTTGGCCGTGATCGCCATCCCGGCGGGGGCCGATCTACTCGATCACCGCTGGCCGCCCGCCGGCGCGTGGGTCCTCGTGTTGCTCTCGGCGCCCGGCGTGCTCGTGGTCGATGCGCTGTGGAAGCATTGGACGAACGTGAGGTCGTCGTCGGATCGTCGCAGTTGACAACGGCGATGCGTCGGCCGTCGAGTCGCTTCTCCGCGCTCCGTGCTGGCCGACACAGCGGCCATGCGACACTGACCGCATGTTGAACGAGAGTCTCGGTGCCATCTACGACGAGATCGTGGACGACAACCCCGCACAGCCCGAGTTCCATCAGGCCGCGCGAGAGGTCCTCGAGTCGATCGGGCCGGCGATCGAGCGCCACCCCGAATTCGCGAAGCACAAGATCATCCAGCGCATCTGCGAGCCGGAACGCCAGATCATCTTCCGGGTGCCATGGCAGGATGACCGCGGCGAGGTGCAGGTCAACCGGGGCTTCCGTGTGCAGTTCAACAGCGCGCTCGGGCCCTACAAGGGCGGACTTCGGTTCAGTCCGACCGTCGACCTCGGGGTGATCAAGTTCCTCGGATTCGAGCAGGTGTTCAAGAACGCCCTGTCGGGCCAACCGATCGGCGGTGGCAAAGGTGGGGCCGACTTCGACCCCAAGGGCCGATCCGACGGCGAGGTGATGCGGTTCTGCCAGAGTTTCGTCACCGAGCTGTACCGCCACGTCGGCGAGATGACCGACGTGCCCGCCGGCGACATCGGTGTCGGACACCGCGAGATCGGCTTCATGTTCGGGCAGTTCAAGCGCATCACCAATCGATACGAGTCGGGCGTCATCACCGGCAAAGGAGTGACGTGGGGCGGGTCGTTGGTGCGCACCGAGGCAACGGGTTACGGCGCTGTGTTCTTCGCCGAACAGATGCTGCGCGCTCGCGGCGAGTCGCTCGACGGCAAGCGCTGCGTGGTGTCGGGTTCGGGCAACGTGGCGATCTACGCGATCGAGAAGCTGCAACAGCTCGGAGCGGTGGTGGTGGCCTGTTCCGACTCGGGCGGATTCGTGCACGAACCGAACGGCATCGACCTCGACCTGCTCAAGCAGGTGAAGCTGGTCGACCGCGGCCGGCTCACCGCCTACGCCCAGCAGAGCGGCGCCACGTTCTCGACCGAGTCGATCTGGCAGACCCCGTGCGAGCTCGCGTTCCCATGCGCCACACAGAACGAGCTCGACGAAACCGGAGCCCACGCGCTGATCACCAACCGTTGTCGCACCGTCGTCGAAGGCGCCAACATGCCATGCACTGCCGCGGCCGTCGAGGCGTTCGCAGCAGCGGGCGTGGCGTTCGGACCTGGCAAAGCGGCCAATGCCGGCGGGGTGGCAACGTCGGCGCTCGAGATGCAACAGAACGCCAGCCGCGACTCGTGGACCTTCGACTACACCGAGCAGCGCCTCGCCGAGATCATGGCGGGCATCCACGAGACGTGCCTGACCGTCGCCGACGACTACGGCGCTCCGGGCGACTACGTCGTCGGTGCGAACATCGCCGGCTTCGACCGCGTGGCGAGGGCCATGCTCGCCCTCGGGTTGATCTGACGCCGGGGCAACACCCAGCGCATCAGCAAGCGAGCGCCGACGGCACGATGGCGTCGTCGAGGATCGGAGAGTCGATCGGCTCGACGCCAGGAATCGAATATATTTTCGATTTCTCATTGTTTCCAGATCGTTTGTTCGTTACCATGACTCCATGTTGGCCGTCGTTGTCGATCAGCTCTCCGAGCTCGACGACGACTCGACGATTCCGCAACCTCGAACTGACCCAGCGTCGCCTCGACGCGGAAATGGCAGCACTCGTTGCCGAAGCCGAGCGCCGCAACATCGCTGCCGTCGACAACCACCACTCGATCAAGGGCTGGCTGCGAGCGAACGCCAACTGGTCCAACACCCACGTCGCACGCACTCGCAAGCTCGCGAAGACCGTCGCTGCATGTCCCGAAGTGGGCGAAGCCCTGTTCATCGGACACATCGGTATCGACCAAGCGGACGAGCTCGCCAAGGTCGCCACCAACCGCCGTGTCGCCGACCAACTGCCCGACTCGATCGACATCCTGCTCGAGCAGGCCGAACAGCTCTCGTTCGAAGACGCCCGCACCTGTCTGCGTCGCTGGCAGATCCTCGCTGACATCGATGGCGCCAACCGCGAACGCGAACTCTCCCACCGACAACGCACCGCCACCATCACCGAACTCGACGGTTCCCTCTACGCCCGAGCCACCGGTGGCACCGCCGAAACCGCCGCCGAGCTGACCGCCATCTTCAACCGTGCGGTCGAGGCCGAGTTCCAAGCCGACGTCGCTGAACGCACCCGACTCCACGGCGCGGACGCACCCGCGTCGATGCTTCCCCGCACCGACGCCCAACGCCGCTACGACGCCCTCGTATCAATCTTCCGCCGCTCTGTCGCTGTGCCCGCCGACGCGAAGACACCCGACCCGCTACTCAACATTGTCGTCGACCAACGCACCTTCGAAGAAGCGCTCGCCGGCCACGGCCTGATCCCCGAACCCACCGACCTTGCCGACCTCGACCTGTCCCAACGACGCTGCGAAACCACCAGCGGGATCGCGCTCACACCCGACGTCGTCGTGCAAGCGGCGCTACGGGGTCACATCCGCCGAGTCGTGTTCAACTCCGCCGGCGTCATCATCAACATGGGACGCAAACGACGCCTCTTCACCGGCGCCGCACGCGATGCTGCCCGGCTGATGTCAACCCGATGCGACCAACCCGGCTGTGACATCCCCGGCGAACACACCCAGATCGACCACCTCGCCGAATGGGACCGTGATCACGGCAACACCGACCTCGACAACGCCGGACTCGGCTGCGACCGACACAACCCGGGCAAACACCGTCACAGATTCACCGCCAAACGAGCCCGAAACGGCCAGGTCATCTACTCCCGAGCCAACGGCACTCCCATGCTCCCCGTCGGACGAAGACACCCCGACCAACTCCCCGAACCACCCGAATCAGACATCGACCGACTCACCCGCCTCGCCCGCGAACGCCTCGCCGCACTCCGCCCGGCGAGCTGACCGCCAGCACCTACGCTGCCGGCATGACGACGCACGGTCCCGACGACCTCATCGAGCCTGATGGCAGCGCATCCACCGAGCAGGTCGAGTACTCCGAGGCCACGCACAGCGTGCTCACCCCCATGGGGCAGATCGAGAGCTACGGCAGCTTCGCCCGAGGGCTCGGGCCGCGACCCATCAAGATCGCCATCGCCGCATTCGGGATCATGCTGATCGGTGTGCTCGTCATCGCCGAACTCTGATCGACACTCACCGTTCGGGTTCGAGCGGTGAGCCTTGGCGCTCGACAACCCGCAACACCACCGGCAGGCTCAACCCCACGAACACCAAGATGCTGCCGCTGACGAAGATCGCTGAACGGACACCGAACTCGTTGGCCAACAGGCCACCGACCAACGCTCCGAACGGCATGCCCAAGTAGACGAGGAAGCGGTAGCTGGCGCCGACACGCCCAAGCATCTCGTCGGGGATCAGCCGTTGGCGCAGGGCCAATGTGAGTACGTTCCACACCATCACCGCACCGAGCGAGAGCGCGGACAGTGCGCCCACGAGGATCGGCGACGACGTCACCGCCATCAGCCAGGTGGCCGCCCCGGAACCGACCACCGAGATCGGCAGTGTTCGTCGCAGCGGAAAGCGGCGGAACCGCGGAGCGAGCAGCGAACCGGCGATCCCGCCGAGCGCACCGGGGACCAGCAAGATGCCGTAGCCCAACTCGGAAAGCCCCAAGGTGTCGGTGGCGAAGATGACGAACACGGCGTTGCCGATGAACGAGGCCGTTCCAAGTGCGGTGGACACCACGGCAAGTGTCCGCAGCAGCCGTTGGTTCCAGAGCCAGCGGATCCCTTCGGCCAGGCTCGCTCGCATCGACGGTCGGTCGGCCGGAGCGACAGCGGCAGCCGCAGCCGGCTGATAGCTGCCAGTCATGAACCACATCACCAGCACGGCACCAACGAAGGTGACGGCATCGACCCCGAACGGCACGGCGATCGCCAGCCCGAACAGCAATCCGCCCAGCGGCGGGCCGATCAGGTCGTTCATCGCCAACTCGGTCGACCCGAGACGCCCGACTGCACGTTCGAGATCCTCTTGTTCGACCGTCGCTGGCACCATCGCCATGCTCGAACTGTCGACCACCGCCTCGGCCGACGCGAGCAGTGCTGCGACGATGTAGATCACAGCGATCGACAACTGGTCGATGACGATCGCTCCGACCAGCACCGACATCACAACAGCTCGAGCGATGTCGAGCCACATTCTCAGGAGCCGTCGGTCGAAACGGTCGGCCAACGCCCCACCCGGCAGGATGAGGAACAGCCACGGCAGCCGTTGGGCGACCACCACCCCCGCAATCAGCCGCGGGTCGTCGGTGACCGACGTCGCCAGCAGTGGCAACGCCACCAAACGAAGCCCGTCGCCGAGATTCGACAACGCCGTGGCCGCCCACAGCAGCCGGAAATTACGCGGCAACGGCGTGCCGCGACGACGGCCGGCCCGAGGAGGTGCGCCATCGACCGTCGGTGCAGTTTCGACGTCGCGAGTTCCGGCGCTCTGCTGTTGTGCCACTTCAGGAACCTCGATGCCGAGCGCAGCGAGCGCTCGGTCGAGTTCCTCCAGGGACGAATCGGGCATTCGAGCGATCGTATTGCACCGCCCCGACTCGCACCTCGATCCCTGGTGCTACGTTCAGGTCAGGAGGTGGCCATGTCGTGGTTCCGGAGAAGAATCAACCGTTGGAGAAACTTCATGTCCGACGCTGACTACGCGGGCAGTCAGGGCGGCGGTCGCAGTGGCAGGCGGCGCAGCACCCAGCGAGGGCGAACAATCCACGACGTACCGCGAGACTGCGATCACCGAAGTCCGCACACGCGGCTCCGTCGGCCCGGGCGGCTGACGCAACCGATCAACAACGCGCTGCAACCTTTCGAGTCGCCGGTGCGTGTGTGATCGTGTGGCGGCCGAGGCACCAGTGAGCGAGCAGGGCGCCGGGTGGCGTTGAACCTGGTGACCGACACCCAGCGGCGACGGACTCGGCGGCGGCGACTGCAGCTGCGCCTTCGGGCTCAGCCCGCCTCGATCTCGCCAACACCCGAGTCGGATCGATGGGATCACGAGTTCTGGACGGAGGTGGCAGCGTTGCCGCAGCGCCAACGCGACGCGGTCACCTTGCACTACGTCGAGGACCTGCCGATCGCCGAGATCGCGAGCATCCTCGAGGCGCCCGTCGGCACCATCAAGTCAGATCTGTCGCGAGCGCGAGACCACCTGCGCACCGCCATCACCGGGAGTGAGGCATGAGCAACTTCGACGACCAGGCCAGAGCATCTGGAGAGCGGATCCGGCGCGAGTCGGCCGAGATCGCCGCCGCCGCAGAGCCGTTGGAACACACCCAGCCGAGTGATGGCAGCAGAACGACGCGACGCGTGCTGGCCGCCGTTGCGGCGGTCGTGGTCGTCGCAGGCGGTATCGCCGGGTTGCTGCTCACCGGCGATCGTGAGTCGTCGACCGATCTGACCGACGACGCCAGCACGACCAGCCCTGCGACGACCGAACCGGTGACCACCGAACCGGTGACCACTTCTGAACCCGGGTCGACCACGACGACCACCACGTCGTCTTCCAACCACCACCGAGCCGGAGCCCGCTGCGATCACCCGTCCGATCATCGACCCGGCGATCTGCACGCCGATCTCGGCGTTCGATGGTCGACCATCGGGACTGCCGCGCGACCCGAACGGGGGCCTGCCGGTCACGCTCTTCACGCGAGGGAGCGACCTGCCGGTACCGATCCAGGTGATCGGCGAACCGGTCGATGGGCAGGCCAAGCCGTTCGCCCTCGTGCTCCGGTACTTCGACCGGCTGGCCGACCGGAGTAGTCAGCTCGACCCCGTCGACATCAACGGGACACAGGTCTTCGTCCGCGCCTACGCCAACGGCAACGGTGAAGCCGAATGGACCCTGTCCGACGGCAGCGTCGGCTACCTGCGCTCGCGGGGCCTCGACCTCGACGAACTCATCGCGATCATCGGGCAGCTGACACCCCGCCCAGCCGATGCGACCATCAACGGGTTCGACTACGGAGCCGACGGTCCGGCCGGCCTCGAACTCGTTGCCGAACGCATGAACACCGCACCCTGGGGTGGCACCCTCGCCGGATCGCAGTGCGTCGTCGAATCAACCGGCAGCGTGTTGCGGGTCACGATGTACACGGGCGATCCGACGCTGATGTACGCAGCGGTGATCGACCGTGCCCCGCCGGGCGACGTGGGGGTCGTCGGCGAGTCCGTGACTCATCCTTCCCAGTTCAACACCGACGGAATCACCACGAGCGACGTCGTCGACGCCGACGAAGACACCTGGCGGCGGTTGCTCGATGTCCCTGACACCAACTACGGCACCGCGACCTGGTGACGGTCGGCGACGACATCGACGTGCCCTTCGTGCCGATCGACTCGACGTCGACCCCGATCGGTTCGCTCACCCTTCGCGTCACCGAAACCGATGGCGTTGCGTTCCTCGAGTGGTCCGCATCGGGTGCCGTGATCGCCGACGCAGCCGAGTACTGGAAGGTCGAGATCGACGAACGCATTCGCAGCCGCAGCACCGTCCTTCCCGGACCCGGACAAGGCGTCAGCGGAACTCGCCTGGGCGGCGCGCCGATCACCGAGCCGTTCTTCGTGAACATCTCCACCACCGACGGCGACGACCAGACGATCCAGACCACTGGGCTCATCCAGCTGGTGCCGACCCCCTGACAGCCCGGGTGACGGCGTGTACGGTCGGGTGCAACCCAGAGGAGGCAGCATGAGATCGTGGTTCCGTCGCAAGATCAGACGACTGAAGAACCTCTCGTCCGGCGCCGACTACGCCGGTGGCCATCAGGGAGGCTCGGGCACCACATCCGAGCAGCACAACCGCGGCAACTTCGAGGCCACCGTCTACCGCCCCGACAACGGCAGCGGCGGCAGCGGCGGCTGGAGCGGGTGATGGGAGCGCTGAAGCGAGGATGGAAGCGGTTCACCTCGTGGTGGGGCCAAGGCGGCTCCAACGGCCCCGGTCCTGGAGGTGGGGACGACGGATCGTCTGCGTACAACGACGCCAAGTTCCGCGCTCAGATGGACACCGACCCGGGGGCATCAACAACGTCTGAACGCAGCACGCCTCATCGGGCGGCGATGACTGCAACCTCCATGCGCCACTCCGGTCGGGCGAGCGCCGGAACGGTCACGAGCGTCGACGCCGCACGATGGCCGCCGAGCGCCTGATCTCTCGCCGCCATCACCGGCGCCAGGTCCTCTCCGACCACGACGTAGGTGGTCACCGACACGATGTCGGACGACTCCATGTCGGCGTCGCGCAGCATCGCTTCGATGTTGTTCCACACGACCGCGGCCTGGTCGGTGAGCGACTCGGGGGTCGAGCCGTCGGGGGCAATGGGCACGACACCGGATGTGTGCAGCCAACGGCTGGCTGATTCGGTGAGCACGGCGTGGGCGTAGTTCGCCGCCGGTGCAGCAATGTCGGCGGGGCTGATCTCGGCCATCGACAGATCGTACGAGCCGACTACGGTTGCTCCATGGCCATCACCGAAGACACCGCCACCACGTCCACCGTCGGCATGATCGACGGCATCGAGTTGACCCCGAAGACCGTCGGGCTCGACGGGATCCCCACCTTCGACAACGTCGACGACGAGCGCTACTACCGCAAGAGCCACCTTGCAGGTGCGCTGCGCATCTTCGGCAAGTTCGGCTTCGGCGAAGGCGTTGCCGGACACATCACCGTGCGCGACCCGGAGTATCCCGACTGCTTCTGGGTGAACCCGTTCGGCATGAGCTTCCGCCACATCAAGCAGAGCGACCTCATCCTCGTCAACCACCAAGGTGACGTCGTGTACGGCACCAAGCCGGTCAACCGCGCCGCCTTCGTGATCCACGCCGCCGTGCACGCCGCCCGCCCCGACGTGGTCGCCGCCGCCCACGCTCACTCGCCGTACGGCAAGTCGTTCAGCTCGCTCGGCATCCCGCTCGCCCCGCTCACGCAGGACGCATGCATCTTCTACAACGACCACCACGTGATCTCCGAGCAGGGCGGCGCCGTGGTGTTCGACATCGAGGCGGGCAAGGAACTGGCGTCGAAGTTCCCCGATGGCAAGGCCGCGATCCATCAGAACCATGGCCTGTTCACCGTCGGCGAGACGGTCGACGAAGCAGCGTTCTGGTTCATCTCGATGGAGCGCTCGTGCCAAGCGCAGCTGATGGCCATGGCCGCTGGCGACCCCATCGAGATCCGCGACGAGTACGCCTCCTACACCCAGCAGAACACCGGGTTCCACGCCGCCGGTTGGTTCAGCTTTCAGCCGCTGTGGGACGAGATCGCTCACACCGATCCCGAACTCTTTGACTGAGACCCCCTCGGCCGGGTCGCCCCCGTCCGGGCGATCAGGCCCGCTCACCAACTGGTTGAACACCGCCCAGCCCGAGGCGCTGTTCGTTCTCTCGGCGATCGCGCAGTATGCCGGCGCGGTCATCGCCGTCGGCCTGTTCGACGAGGTCGAGCCGCAGACCGTCGCGTGGTTCCGCGTGATCGGTGCTGCTGTTGCCTTGGTCGTGGTGTCGCGTGCGTGGCGTCAACGTTGGACTCGCGCCGAACTCGGCGCAGCGGCGCTGTTCGGTGTCGCTACAGCCCTGATGAACCTGTTCTTCTACCTGGCGATCGATCGCATCGATCTGGGCAAGGCGGTGACGATCGAGTTCATCGGCCCGATTGCTGTCGCCGCGGTGGCCACCCGATCGGCGCGCAACGCGGTCGCGTTGCTGTTCGCAGTGGCCGGCGTGGTGGTGCTCGGTGGCGGTGAGATCGAAGGCAACGCGATCGGACTGCTGTTCATCGGGCTCGCTTCGGCGATGTGGGCGGCCTACATCGTGATCGGGTCGCGGGTCGCCCGGCTCGACCGTGGTGTCGCCGGCCTCGGGATCGGCCTGGCGATCGGAGCGCTCGCGATCGCACCCGCCGGCGCACCGTGGAGTGCCGATGTGTGGACCTCTGCGCGTCTGTTGGCGTTGTGTCTGCTCGTCGGCGTGTTCTCGAATGCGATCGGCTACGGCATCGACCAGTTCACGATGCGCCGCATCCCGATCCGCCGCTTCTCGTTGCTGCTCGCACTACTGCCCGTGACCGCCGCGTTCATCGGCTGGCTCGTCCTCGATCAACAACCGTCGAGCATCGAATTGTTCGGCATCGGGCTCGTGCTCGTCGGCGTGATCGTGCAGGAACGCGACGAACTCGCACCGATCGAAGTCGAAATCCTCACCGAACCCAGCTGACCGTCACACGGTGCCGGGCCGACTGTGACGGTTCAGTGGCTGAGGCCGGGGGCGCAGAGACCGTCGAGTTCTTTGATCTCGATGCGGTCGCGGTTGGCGTAGGTGACCTCGTTGGCCGGGTCGGGCTTGAGGTTGAAGACCCGGAACTCCATGTCGTTGGTGTCGACGGTGAGGATGCGCCCGATCAGCGGCTCGCCGAGGTCGAGGATCACCTTGATCGTCTCGAGCGCCTGGATCGAACCGATGATGCCGGGCAACACACCCAGCACACCCGCTTCGGCGCAGCTCGGGGCGAGTTCCGCCGGCGGCGGCTGGGGCACCATGTCGCGGTACGTCGGCCCCTTGGTCGGGTGGAACACGCTGACCATGCCCTCGAACCGGAAGATCGAGCCGTGCACCACCGGAATGCCCAGCTTCACGCTGGCATCGTTGAGGAGGTAGCGGCTGGGGAAGTTGTCGGCACCATCGACGATCACGTCGTAGCCGGAGATGATGTCGATGATGTTCGACGCGTCGAGGCGGGTGTCGTAGGTGACGACGTCGACGTCGGGGTTGAGCATCGTGAGCGTCTTCTTGGCCGAGTCGACCTTGCGGTCGCCGATGCGGTCGATGTTGTGCAGGATCTGGCGCTGCAGGTTCGACGAGTCGACTTCGTCCATGTCGACGATGCCGATCGTGCCGACACCGGCAGCTGCGAGGTACAGCGCTGCGGGTGATCCGAGGCCACCGGCGCCGAGCATCAGCACCTTGGCGCCGAGCAGCTTGACCTGGCCCTCGGTGCCGACTTCGGGCAACAGCAGGTGACGCTTGTAGCGGTTGTTCTGCTCGGGCGTCAGCGAAGCCGGCTGCTTCCAGGGGCGGCCCTCGTCCTTCCACCGGCCGAAGCCGCCCTCCATCGACTCGACATCGGTGTAACCCAGCTCGGCCAGTGTCTTGGCCGCAAAGGCCGAGCGCACGCCACCGGCGCAGTAGACGACGATCGGCGCCGACTTGTCGGCGAGGCGGTTCTCGATCTGCGCTTCGAGGTGCCCTCTGGGAATGTGGATCGCGCCGGGAAGTGCACCCTCTTCGTACTCGTCGGGTTCACGCACGTCGAGCACGATCGCACCGTCGGCGATCTGCGCCGCGGCGCCCTCGGTGTCGATCTCGCGGATCTCGGACTTTGCGGCGGCGAGCAGGTCTCGGAACGTTGCCATCCCGAAAGCCTACCAACATGGTCAGGTTTCCAACGCTGCGTCCGATTCCCACCAGGGTTCGATGATCGCGCGCAGCTACCGTGCCAGCGTGACGACGACATCGACGACCACCGCTCCCGTCGACGACCAGTTCACCTCCACCGACTGGAGCTTGTTCCTCGCCGTTGCGGGTATTTGGGGCGCGTCGTTCTTGTTCATCGACATCGGGCTCGATGCACTCCCACCGGGCGTGATCACGCTCATGCGTGTCGGCCTCGGCGCGTTGGCGCTCGCCGTGCTCCCGCTCGAGCGCCAGCACACCAAGATCCGCCCGGAGGATCGCCTCCGACTGGTCACGCTGTCGGTGGTGTGGGTAGCGGTTCCGTTCACGCTGTTCCCGATCGCCGAGCAACACATCAGCTCCGCAGTCGCCGGGCTCCTCAACGGCGGCACGCCGATCTTCGCAGCGATCTTCGCCATGGTGCTGCTCGGCCAACCGACCCGCGGCGCCCAGTTGCTCGGGATCGGCGTCGGCTTCATCGGTGTCGTCTTCGTCAGCTTGCCGTCGATCGGAGAGGGGTCGAGCGAGACGTTCGGCGTGCTGCTCGTGGTGCTCGCCACGGTCTGCTACGGCTTCGCCGTCACCCTGGCCGGACCGATGCAGCAGCGCTACGGCTCGGTGAACCTGATGGCGAAGGTGCTCGCCCTCGCAACGATCTGGACAACGCCGTACGGGCTCTGGCAGATCGGCGACGCGAGCTGGGATCTCGGACCGGTCCTGGCCGTCATCGTCCTCGGCGTGGTCGGCACCGGCATCGCGTTCGCGCTGATGGGCACGCTCGTCGGCCGGGTCGGTTCGACTCGTGCGTCGTTCATCACGTACCTGATCCCGGTCGTTGCCCTCGTGCTCGGCGTCGTCTTCCGCGATGACGAGGTGTTCGTGCTCGAACTCATCGGTGTCGCGTTCGGTGATCGGCGGTGCACTCCTGGCCAGCCGACGGACTGCCACCGTCACGAAGCGTCAGGTCACGTCGAGACCGTGATGTCGCCGACGATCGGCTCGCCCTGATCGTCGATTGCCGTCACCGCGAACGTGAACTCGGTGCCGACGAACAGGGCCATCACGCCGATCGCTCCGCCGGGGTCGAGCGAGCCGTCGGGCTTCCGCCACCAGCACGACCGGGCCGACCTGGTCGTTCTCCATCCGCACCTCGGAGCCCGGCTCCAACCCGCGCCGCTGAACGTGATGCTGCCGTCTCCGCCGTTGGCGCAGACCTCACCCGATTCGCTCGACACGCACACCGCGTCGCCTGCTCGAACTGCAACCGGACGCGACCACGAGCGTCACGGCGACGAGCACGGGCGACCTCCGCCTCATGCGATCAACTCCGGGAGGATCTCGCCGATCTGGCCGACGAGCAGCCAATCGGCGTAGCGGTCCATCGCGGTTTCGTCACCGTTGACGATGATCACCTGAGCGCCGCCGGCCTTGGCCCGCGGCACGCAGTTCGCCACGGGGAACACGCTGAGCGTCGAACCGACGGCGAGCAGCACATCGCACTCGTCGCTCACCTGCATCGCCCGATCGATCACTTCGGGCACCAGCGATTGTCCGAAGCTGATCGTGTCGCTCTTCAAGATCCCACCACACTCCAGGCAGGCGGGATCGCCGTCGCCTGCACGCACCCGCGAGAGCGCCTGATCCATCGGACGACGATCCTGACAGTCCCAACACCTCGTGAACCACACCGTGCCATGCACCTCGATCACCGTCGACGCATCATTGCCCGCCTTCTGGTGCAGACCATCGATGTTCTGCGTGACGAGACCGTGCAGCTGGCCTCGCTGCTCGAGTTCGACGATCGCACGGTGACCCCGGTTGGGTTGCGCCGTCCACGCCGGTGTGGTCAACCTGTTCTGCCAGGCCGCTTCACGCACCTCGGGGTCGCTCAGGTAGAACCGGATGTCGCTCGCCTTCTCGGCCTTCGGGTTCTTCGTCCACAACCCATTGGGCCCGCGGAAGTCGGGAATACCCGAATCCGTCGAGATCCCGGCACCGGTGAGCACCACGATGCGCTGGGCGTTCGCGATCACTTCACTGGCGGACTGGAGGAGATCCGGCGACATCGCACCATGGTGTCCGAGACCGACGTCCAACGGCAACCCGCTCTCGATATGCTCACACAAACCACACAGAAAGGGCCTTTCCCAATGGGTCTGTTTGATTCGATCAAGGGTCTGTTGTCCGGCGACGGCGTGCAGAGCATTCTGGAGTCGACCGGTCTCAGCGAGCACGTCGAGGGGTTGGTCGGCGAGGGAAGCGCACTCGCCGAGAACTTCGGACTCGATCTCGGCCAGGCGACCGAATCGCTCGGCCTCGATGGCGTCACCGAGTCGCTCCCAGGCGGCCTCGGCGACGTGGTCGGTGGACTCACCGACGGCGTCCCCGAGACTCCCGTCGGCTGACGTCTCAGGCGGTGAGGGCGGCGAGCGCATCGCCGAACACGGTCGTGTGCACGCCGACGTCGGCGTCGGTGTGGGCAGGTGACAGCAGCGCCATGTTGTGGAACGGGGTCATGAGGATCCCGCGGTTGAGCGCCCACAGGTGCATGAACGCGTCGAGTTCGTCGTCGACAGCCGCCGCTGCGTCGGCACCGTTCACCGGCAACGGGCAGAACCAGTATTCGGCCCGACATCCGAGCTGCTGTACCGACCACGCAAGACCATGGCGATCGATTGCGCCCGCCACACCGTCGGCCCAGCGGGCTGCAAGCGGGATCATGCGCTCGTAGTCGACAGCAAGCAACGTGGTCGACAGTGTTGCTCGAATGGCGGCGGTCGCCATCGCGCTCCCGGCGAGCGTGCCACCCACTCCCCCGACGTCGGCCTCGTGGCCGTGCAACACCGGATCGAGTGCGATCGCAAGCTCCTCGGTCATGCCGTAGGCGGCCACCGGGAAGCCGCCACCGATCGGCTTGCCCATCACCACGATGTCCGGGTCGAGATCCCACGCCTGCGTGCACCCGCCGGGGCCCGCTGAGATGGTGTGCGTCTCATCGATGATCAGCAGCACGCCGTGACGTCGAGTGATCTCACGCACCGCCTCGTGGTAGCCGGGCTGCGGGAGCACGATGCCGATGTTGGTGAGCGCCGGCTCCATCAACAACGCCGCCACATCACCTCTGGCGAGCGCCGCGTCGAGGGCGTCGAGGTCGTTGAACGGCACGCACGCGCGTGGTCACGGCGGGGTCGACCTGCGGGCCGATCGCTCCTGGCCGACTGATCACCTCACCGTTGGGACCGAGGATCGCCAGCGTCTCGTCGACCGTGCCGTGATAACACCAATCCATCACGGCGATCTTCGGGCGACCCGTGAGGTGGCGGGCGAAGCGCAACACGAACCGGTTCGCATCGGTGGCCGACGTCGTCAACTGCCACTTGGCCATCCCGAACCGGCGGTGCAGCTCGTCGGCGACCCATGCAGCGTCCTCGCTCGGCAACATCGTGGTCGACCGGGCCACCGCGGCTTCGAGCCCGCCACCACTTCCACCGCCATGTCCGGTCATCGCTCCGGTGTCGCCCATGCAGAAGTCGACGTACTCGATGCCATCGACGTCGACGAACCGCGCTCCCGACGCCTCGGCCACGTGGACCGGGAACCCGCCCGGCCAGCGAGTCATCCACGGCATGGGCACCCCGGCGAGGAGGTGACGTCGACCCGAGGCAGCCAGCTCAGCCGAGCGGGGATGCAGTTCGACGAACCGTTGTTCCTCGGCGGCCATCAGCTCGGTCAGTCGTTCCCGCTCGAACTCGGCGTATCGGTTCACGGCGCGACGGTAGCCTCGATCCCATGTCCGCACAGGTGCTCAGCGAAGCCGCGCGTCGTCGCACGTTCGCCATCATCAGCCACCCCGACGCGGGCAAGACCACCCTCACCGAGAAGTTTCTGCTCTATGCCGGGGCGATCACCTCGGGCGGTGCGGTCAAGGCGCACGAGGGCCGGCGGGCGGCAACGTCCGACTGGATGGACATGGAACAGAAGCGTGGCATCTCGATCAGCTCGACCGCGCTGAACTTCCCGTATCGCGACCACGAACTCAATCTGCTCGACACACCCGGCCACCGCGACTTCTCCGAGGACACCTACCGGGTACTCGCCGCCGTCGACGCCGTGGTGATGGTGCTCGACTCGGCCAAGGGCATCGAGCCACAGACCCTCAAGCTGTTCGAGGTGTGCCGCTCTCGCAACCTGCCGGTCATCACGTTCCTCAACAAGCTCGACCGCCCCGGCATGGAACCACTCGAACTGCTCGACCAGATCGAGCAGCAGATCGGACTGCGCCCCACACCCGCCACCTGGCCGGTCGGATCGTTCGGCGACCTGCGCGGCGTGATCGATCGGCGCACCGACATCTTCACCCGCTTCACCCGCACCGCCCGCGGCAGCCAGATCGCCCCCGAGGAAGACGTGCCCGCCGAGCGCGCCGCCGAAGAAGAGGGCAAGGAATGGGTGAAGAGCAGCGAGGAAACCGAGCTGCTCAGCGCCATGGAGGCCGACGTCGACATGCCGTCGTTCCTCGCCGGCGAATCGACACCGGTGTTCGCCGGGTCGGCGTTGACCAATTTCGGTGTGCGCCACCTGCTCGACGCCATCGTCGACCTCGCTCCGGCGCCATCGCCGCGCCTCGACGTCGACGACAAGCCCCGCCACCTCGACGAACCGGTCTCGGCGTTCGTGTTCAAGGTGCAGGCCAACATGGACCGCAACCACCGCGACCGCATCGCGTTCGCTCGCATCTGTTCGGGCAAGTTCGACCGTGGCATGGTGATGACCTGCGAGCGCACGGGCAAGCCGTTCGCCACCAAGTACGCCTCCACCGTGTTCGGCGCCGAGCGCACCACCGTCGACGAAGCGTTCCCCGGCGACGTGGTCGGCCTCGTCAACGCGACCGGGTTGAATCTCGGCGACACGCTCTACGACGAGACCGGTCCGACGGTGAAGTTCCCGCCGATCCCGGCGTTCGCGCCAGAGGTCTTCGCCACCGCCCGCCCCCTCGACACCGGCAAGACCAAGCAGTTCAGAAAGGGCCTCGACCAACTCAACGAAGAGGGCGTCGTGCAGGTGTTGAAGGATCCCGACTGGGGTGACGCTTCACCGGTCCTTGCGGCGGTCGGTCAACTCCAGTTCGACGTGTTCGCCAACCGCCTCGACATCGAATTCAACGCACCGATCGAGATCCTGTCCGCGCCGTACCAGGCGATCCGGCTCACCGACAAGACGTCGGCTGATGCCTTGCGCGAGAAGCCTGGCGTGCGAATTCTCGCCCGTCTCGACGGGCGCCTGGTGGCCCTGTTCGAGAACAAGTACGCGCTCGCTCGCATCGAACAGAACGAGCCCGAACTCACGCTCGATCACATCATCGCCGGCTGATCCACGCCGGCTCGCCCGATGCTCGGTACCGTCGTGGGAATGGAACGACGTCATGTCCGATTGCCCGCGATCGTTGCGATTGCGCTGCTCAGCGCAATCCTCGGCGCCTGCGGCAGCGACGGCCCGGTTGCCAACCTCCGCCCCGGCACCACGATCGACGGTGGTGCTGGTGTGGCCCCGACGCCGACCGATGCGCCAGCGGCAACCAACGCTCCCGACGCTCCAGCGGTCACTGCTGCCCCCGTGGTCACGCAAGCACCGGTCGCCACCGAGGCCCCGACCGATCCCGACACCAACCCGATCGTTCCCGACAGCGACGACGGCATCGACCTGTTGGTGGTCTTGTTGATCATCGGTGGTCTGCTGCTTGCAGCGATCGTCATCGGCGCCCTGATCTCGCGATCGAAGAAGGCTCCGCCCACCGATGGTGCGCCGACCGATTCGCCGCAAGCAAGCTTGCTGAGCACGTCGCAGTGGATCACCGACCAGCTGACGCTCGAACTGATGGCCGCCCCGCCCGCGCAGGCCCAGCAGCGGTGGACGATCGAACGCAGCCGGCTCGACAATGTCGCCATCGGCGCTCAGCAGCAGTACCTCGAAGCAGGCGATCCGAACTGGCAACCGCTCGCCCAGACCATGTCGGCGTTGGCCGCTGCGATCGACACCAACCTGGCGCTGCGGGCGCAGGACCCGCCGAATGCACAACTGATCAACGAGTCGACCGAGGTCGTGAGTCGTCATCGCGGCACGGTCCAGCAGCTCGTCGCCGTGTTGCGCCCCACCATCGATCGCTGACGCCCGCCACGAAGCCGGACCGCTCGTTCCGGTTCGGCGCCGTCGGCGCCCACTGTGTGTTCACCGACTCCTCCCTTCCACGTGTGCCCCGAGGGAGGTCCCCATGTCCGACACCACCGCCACCACGGCAACCGCTCCAATCACCAGCTCCGACGCATCACCCCAAGGGCCGAGCGCTCGTCCCGGATCCATCATCGTGCGTCCCTGGGTAGATCCCGTTGTCGATGATGATGGCTTCGATGCCCGATCCCGTTACGTCGAAACCTTCTGGCTCGGGGTCCTCGGACCGACAGCAACATGGCTGTTGCGCCGACTGATCGCCGGGCTCGAACAGTCGCCGGACGGCTACGACCTCGACCTCGACACCACGGCGCGGGCGATGGGCCTGAGCTTCACCGCGGGCAGATCCTCACCGTTCGGCAAAGCGCTCGAGCGATGTGTGATGTTCGGCCTCGCCCACCCGATCGAGGGAGGGCTCGCCGTACGACGACGGATTCCGCCGGTGAGCTTTCGCCATCTGCGACGCATGCCCGATGCCCTACAGGCCGCCCACGCCGGATGGATGCAACCTGCTCCCGCCATCGACGAGTTCAGCCGGGCACACCGTCTCGCCGCGACGATGCTCGACCTCGGCGACGAGCCCTCGATGATCGAACACCGTCTGGTCGCACTCGGCGTCGGGGACGCCGTCGCTGCGGAGGTCGCCGACAACGCCTTCCGGCTCGAGACCGACCGGTAGCGGTCTCAGTTCGGCGGTGTGAAGTTCGATGCCAAGTCGATGAGCAGCCGGGTGCCGAACCCGGTGGCACCCTTCGCGTAGATGCCCTCGTCACTGGCGACCATCATCGGTCCAGCGATGTCGAGGTGCCCCCACGGGACGTCGTCGACGAACTCGCTGAGGAAGATCGATGCGGTGATCGTGCCGCCGTACGGCCCACCGATGTTCTTCATGTCGGCCACCACCGAGTCGAGCAGCTTGCGATAGCGCTTCGAGTCGAGCGGCAACTGCCAGATCGGCTCGTCGGTCGCGTTCGAACAGGCGATCAGCTGATCGACGAGCGCCTGGTTGGTGCCGAGCACCGGAGCGATGCTGTCACCGACAGCGGCCAGGGCGGCACCGGTGAGCGTGGCAATGTCGACGATGGCGTCGGGGGCCTCCTCGACGGCGAGCGAGAGGCCATCGGCGAGCACGAGACGACCTTCGGCGTCGGTGTTGTGGATCTCGACGGTCTTGCCGTTGCGCATCGTGAGCACGTCACCGAGCTTGAGCGCGCTGCCTGACGGCATGTTGTCGGTACACATCAGCCAGGCCGTGACCTTGGTCTTGACCTTCAATTCCTTGAGCGCCCCCATCGTGGCGAGCACTGCGGCGGCGCCGGACATGTCCATCTTCATGTTCTGGTGGAAGTTGTCGCTCGGCTTGAGCGAGATGCCGCCCGAGTCGTACATGATCCCCTTGCCGACGAGGGCGAGGTGACCGGTCGGGTTCTTGGGCGACCAGGTGAGCTTCACCATTCGCGGCGGCTCGGTCGAGCCCCGGTTCACACCGAGGAGACCGCCACAGCCCATCTGCTCGAGCTGATCCTTGTTGAACACCTCGACCTGCAGACCAGCGGCTGCGCCGAGCTCGACCGCCTTCGCAGCGATGTCCTTGGCGTTGAGATGGGTTGGTGGGGTGTTGGCCAGTTCGCGTGCGAACGCTGCGGCCGAGGCCACGACCTTGCCGCGCTCGGCGCCACGCTCGGCGTCCTTGGCCCCTTTGGCCCCACCGACCAAGGTGAGCGCTTCGAGCCGGGAGGCGTTCTTCGGGTCGTTCTTGAGCCCGGTGTAGCGATACGAGGCGAGCAACACCCCTTCGGTCACCGCCTGAGCAGCAGCCTGCGGGTCGACGCCGTCGACGTCGGCGAGGTTCGTGGCCAACTGTGCGTGCTTCGGAACGGCCCGCGCGAAGGCCGCAGCGGCCGAGCGCAACCCGGCAGCATCGATCGTCGCGGGGTCGCCGATGCCGACTGCAACCGCGACCCCATCACCGTTGGGAACGGCCAGCACCTGGCCCACCTTGCCCTCGAACCCGTTCGCCTCGAGCGCCGAGCGACTCAACCCGAGCTGGCGAGGTACCGCGCCTTTCGTCGCGACGGCCCAACCGACCGCTGTCGCGGTCTTGGGGGCAGAGCGGGCCGTCGAAACGGCGACGGCGGACACGGTGGCACTGGCGTCGGTCATGGCGCACAGTCTGGCCCACAATTCACGCTCACGACACATGCGCTGTTGCCCCGGCCGGCGATTCACGTCTAGGTTCGATGTCAGGTAGCCATCAGGCTGCCGTCAGGTGAACAACAGCATCGCCGGATCGGCGACGCGGATGGGGGAACCGATGCGACACGACCACACGACGGGCACTCGTGCCACTGGTGGCGCTGGCGCTGCTCGGGGCAGCATGCACCAGCGACGACAACGACAGCTCCGGAGGTGACAGCTCGCCGGAGGCCACCGATGCTCCCGGGGAGACAACAGCACCCGACGAGACCACCGCACCCGACGACACCGTCGAGGTGGTGCAGGCCGATGAATCGAAACTCGATTCCGTCCAGGCCGATGGCGTCTTCAAATGCGGCACCCGCAATGACCTTCCCGGTTTCGCAACGCTCGATGCCGACGGTGAACACGTCGGCTTCGACTCAGACTTCTGCCGAGTGATCGCCGCAGCCGTGCTCGGCGACGCGACCGCTGTCGAGATGGTCGATCTCGAGACTGCCGACCGCTTCACCGCACTCCAGTCCGGAGAGGTCGATGCGCTCGTGCGCAACACCACCTGGACAGCAACACGCGACGGCGCCGAGGGCGCCACGTTCATGCAGCCGAACTTCTATGACGGCCAGGGAATGATGGTCGCTTCCGACAGCGGCTTCGCCTCGATTGCAGACATGGACGGCGTGATCGTCTGCGTCGCCCAGGGCACCACCACCGAAGGCAACGCCGCCGCCGAAGCCGCCCGATTGGGTGTTACCTGGGAGGTGCGTCCGTTCGAGAACGTCGACCTCATCCAGGAGGCGTTCATCGCCGGCCAGTGCGACGGTTGGTCGTCCGACACCAGCCAGCTCACCGGCTTGCGCTCGACCTACCCAGACGGCCCCGACGCCCTCACGATCCTGCCCGAGGTCTTCTCCAAGGAGCCCCTCGCTCCGGCAGTCGCCGACGGTGACACCGCGTGGGCGCAGGCAGTGAACTGGGCGATTCTCGCCACGATCGCTGCTGAGGAGTTCGGAATCACCTCGGAGAACATCGACACGTTTGCTGACACCGACGACATCAACATCCAACGGTTCCTCGGCCTCACCGTCGACGGCGATGCCGTGCTCGATCCGGGTCTCGGACTGCCGACCGACTACGCCTATCAGGTGGTCAAGCAGGTCGGGAACTACGGCGAGATCTACGCTGAGCATCTCGCACCGCTCGGACTCGAGCGTGGCGTCAACGCCCAGTGGAGCGACGGCGGTCTGATGTACGCACCTCCGTACCGCTGAGCCCAATGCTCATTGAGCACTTGCGGTCATGGGGCCGACCTGATCACCGGTTGGCTCCGTGACCGCAACGGTCACGTCTCGGGTTCCGTTCTGGCGGAACGTCAACGTTCTCAAGTGGATCGCCCAACTGGTGGTCGTTGCCGGCGCAGTCGCCATCGTCGTCTGGTTGTACGGCAACTACACAGAGAACGCGTCCCGCCAGAACATCCCGACCAACCTCGACTTCCTCGACAATCCGGCGGCGTTCCAGATCACCGGGAACTCGCTGTCGCAGAGCGCACCCGTCCGAGACGCGCTGTTCCAAGGTTTCCTCAACACACTGCGGGTCTCGTTGGTGGCGATCGTCGCCGCCACCGTGCTCGGCACATTGATCGGCATCGGCAGGCTGTCGTCGAACTGGATCGTCAAGAAGCTGGCAACCGTCTACGTCGAGGCCGTCCGCAACATCCCGCTGGCGCTCTTCCTCACCGCCAGTGTGCTGGTGGTGGTACTGGGCGTGTTCCCGCAGATCACCGATGCGTGGGATCTCGCCGGCCTGGCGATCATCTCCAACCGAGGCGTCGCCGTTGCGTGGTACCAGGGTTCGGGCGCTGGGCTGCTGCTGGTGCTCGCTGGTGGTGCGCTCGCATGGTTCGGGGCCGCCCGATGGCGAGTCCGCGTCGCCGACCGCACCGGATCGCTCCCACGGTCGGGACTGTGGGGCAGCGCCGCATTCGTCATCGTGGTCGCACTCGGCTGGACCGTGTTCGGCTACTCCTACACCTTGCCGGCGGTCGATGGCCGAGCGACTGCCGGCGGTATCCGAATCGACCCGTCGTTCTTTGCGCTGTTCCTCGCACTCACCATCTACACCGCGAGCCACATCGCCGAGATCGTCCGCGGATCGATTCAGGCGGTCCCGCGTGGTCAAGGTGAAGCAGCTCATGCCGTTGCACTGAGCGGCTTCCAGCGCATGTGGTACATCATCCTGCCGCAGGCGATGCGCATCGGGATCCCCCCGATCGGCAACCAATACCTGAACCTGATCAAGAACTCGTCGCTCGGCGCAGCCATTGGCTATTACGACCTCACGCTCGTGGCCCAAACCACGGTCGGCAACGGCTCGCCGGCGGTGCCCGTGTTCTTCCTGACGATGACCGTGTACATCTGCATCTCGCTCGTCGTGTCTGCATTCGTCAACCTCGCCAACCGCCGAATGATGCTGGTCGAACGATGAGCGGCAACTCGATGACGACGTGGCTACGCCACAACCTGTTCCGCACCAAACGCGATGCCGTCTTGACCGTGGTCTTCGGCGCGCTGGCGATCTGGCTCCTCTACAAGACGATCAACTTCATCTTCATCACCGGACGATGGACGATCATCGAGGTCAACCTTCGGCTGCTGATGATCGGCCGCTACCCCGAAGTACACGAGCTGCGCCTGGCGGTCACCGTGGTGGTCCTCGCAGCATGGGGAGGTCTGGTCGCCGGGTTCCTGCGCGGCCGCCAAGTGCGCGCCGGGCGACTCACCGCCGACGACTCGAAGCTCACGGTCTCCCGCGTGCTCGATCTCGTCGAGCGACTCTGGCTCCCGCTCGCAGTCGTCCTGCTCCTTCTCGTGCTCGCCGGCACGTCAGGACCGTGGATCACGGCCGGACTCGCCGCGGTTGCTGCGATCATCGGACGTCTGATCGGCCCGTTCTTCGGTCGGCTTCGGATGGGTGCTGCTGCTGCAGCGGTGACCATCATCGTCCTGGCAGCAATCCCGCTCGGGATGTACTACTACGTGGTCACCGCCGTGGGGTTCAACGAGTGGGGCGGGTTCATGCTCAACCTGTTCTTGGCCGTCTGCTCGATCGTGCTCTGCTACCCGCTCGGCGTGCTTCTGGCGCTGGGGCGCCGGTCAGAGCTTCCATTGGTCCGACTGGTCTGTACGACGTACATCGAGATGATCCGCGGCGCGCCGCTGTTCGTGCTGCTCCTGCTCGCCAACGTGGCACTCGGCTTCTTCGTGCCGGACACGTTCGCGCCCGCTACTTCCACACGAGCGATCGTGGTGTTCACCTTGTTCACCGCTGCGTACATGGCCGAGATCATCCGCGGTGGTCTGCAGTCGATCCCGCGCGGCCAGATCGAAGCAGCCAAAGCCGTCGGGCTGTCGCCCATCCGCCAGACCGGCTACATCGTGCTGCCCCAAGCGCTGCGCAACGTGATCCCCGCCCAGATCGGCCAGCTGATCAGCCTGTTCAAGGACACGACACTTGCGGGCATCGCCATGGGCCTGTTCGAATTGCTGCAGGTGTCCGGCGCGATCACCTCGCAGCCCGCCTTCCGAGGGCAGGGCCTGATCGCCGAAACGTTGACCTTCGCCGCACTGATGTTCTGGGTGGTGTCCTACACAATGAGCCGAGAGAGCCAGCGGCTCGAGAAGCGACTAGGAGTCGGAATTCGATGAGTGACCAGACACCGGGCGACGAAACACCGGCCCCTGCGGTCTTCAACGACGCAACGGCGATCACCACCTCGAGGGTGATGATCGAGATCGAACACGTCGACAAACTCTTCGGCGACTTCCAGGCGCTGAAGGACATCAACTTGAAGGTCGGAGCCCAAGAGGTGGTCGTGGTGATCGGCCCATCTGGTTCCGGCAAGTCCACGTTGATCCGCTGCATCAACCGTTTGGAGGAACACGATGCCGGGCGCATCGTGGTCGACGGCACCGAGCTGTCGAACGACATCCGCAACATCCAAGAGATTCGCCGTGAGACCGGGATGGTCTTCCAGAGTTTCAACCTGTTCCCGCACCTCAGCGTGCTCGACAACATCACCCTGGCCCCACGGAAGGTACGCAAGCTGCCGAAGGCCACCGCCGAGGAGATGGGAATGGCACTCCTCGAACAGGTCAAGATCCCCGAACAGGCCGGCAAGTACCCGGGGCAGCTGTCGGGCGGCCAGCAGCAACGGGTGGCGATCGCGCGTGCGTTGGCCATGAAGCCGAAAGTGATGCTGTTCGACGAGCCCACCTCGGCTCTCGACCCGGAGATGATCGGCGAGGTCCTCGACACGATGAAGGAACTCGCCGAGTCGGGGATGACGATGATCGTGGTGACCCACGAAATGGGTTTCGCGCGCGAGGTCGCCGACCGGGTGGTGTTCATGGCCGACGGACAGATCGTCGAGGTCGGCACCGCCGAGCACTTCTTCGAGAGCCCGCGCGAAGACCGCACCAAGCTGTTCCTCTCGCAGATTCTCTAGAACTTCACACCGCACGACGTTCGGTTGCGCCAAGGGCCTGCCAGACTCTGCGCCCATGAGCGACACCGACGAGCCCAAATCGCCAAAACGCTGGATCAAGTGGATTGCGCTCGGCGTCGTCGGCGCCGTCGTGCTGTTGTTCGCCGGCATCTTCGTCTACGCGAACTTCATCAACGACTCTCCCGACGCCCTCGACGAGACCGATCTCTCCGACGCCCTGACCGCCACAACCGACGCGCCACAGGTGTCGATTGCTCCGACGCCAGCCGAGACGACTCCGACCGCTGAGCCACCATCAACCAGCGACGCGCCGAGCGGCGACACGGACTTCGATGGCGACTGGGTGCCGACCACGGCATCCGAGTTCGGTTACCGGGTCGAGGAGGTGCTCGCCGGGGTCAACACCACCGCCGTCGGGCGCAGCAACGAGATCGAGGGGCTGCTCACGATCGACGGCACCACGGCCACCGTCGTCGACATCACCGTGCAGATCGAGAACATCACGAGCGACGATTCGCGACGCGACGGCCAGTTCAGCGGTCGCATCATGAACGCCGCCGAGTTCCCCACCGCCGAGTTCCGCATCACCGAGCCGATCGACTTCGGCCAGATCCCCGTCGGCGACGAGCAGGTCACCGCGACCGCAACGGGCGAACTCACCTTGCGCGGCGTCACCAATCCGGTGACGTTCGAGGTCACCGCACAGACCACCGACGGGCGTATCGGTGTGTTGGGGTCGATCCCGGTCCTGTTCGAGGACTACGGCATCGACAACCCGTCGTTCGGGGTCGTCGCCACCGAAGACAACGGCCTCGTCGAGTTCGTGCTCGTCTTCGAACGAGCCTGATCACCCCAACTGTCAGACGACGGGCTGGCTCTTGGCCCAGGCGGCAGCGAGGGCGGCATACTTGCCGCCGAGTTCGACCAGTTCGGTGTGGTTGCCGAGCTCGACGAGTCGGCCGCCGTCGATGACCCCGATGCGGTCTGCGCGTTGGATCGTGGAGAGCCGGTGGGCAACGACGATCGTCGTGCGGCCCGACATCAGCGAATCGAGGGCGTGCTCGACGATCAGTTCCGTACCCGGGTCGAGGTTGCTGGTCGCCTCGTCGAGCACCAGCACAGCAGGGTCGACAAGCGCCGCTCGGGCAAGCGACACCAGTTGGCGCTCCCCCGCTGACAGCCGCGAGCCGCGCTCGCGGACCTCGGTGTGGATCCCCTCGGGGAATTCTTCGAACCGTTGCAGCGCGCCGATCGCCTCGAACGCAGCACGAACGTCGTCGTCGGTCGCCTCGGCGCGGGCGATGCGCACGTTGTCGGCGACCGTCCCGCCGAACAAGAACCCTTCCTGCGGAACGACAACGACGCGGTGGCGCAGCGAGGCGAGCGTTGCGTCGCGGAGATCGATGCCGCCGAACGAGATCGATCCCTCGGTCGGGTCGTAGAGCCTCGCCATCAGCTTCGCGAGCGTCGACTTGCCGGCGCCGGTCGGGCCGACCAGCGCGAGACGTTCACCGTCGGCGACGGTGATCGACACATCGCTCAGGACCGGACTCTCGGTTGCCGGGTACCGGAACCCGATGCCATCGACGATCATCTCGCCGTTTCGAGGCAGGTCACGGTCGCCGTCGAGAATGTCTGGCTCGGTGTCGAGGATGCCGAACAACTTGCTGAGCGACGCCGCCGACGACTGCAGCGTGTTGTAGAGCTGCGAGAGCTGCTGGACGGGTTCGAAGAGCTGAGCGAAGAGCAGCACGGTGGCGACGATGACGCCGAGTTCGACCTCGCCGCGTGAGTACAGCCACCCGCCGACACCGACGATGATCGCCGTCGCGAACACCCCGGAAGCTTCGACGAGGCCGAAGTACCAGGTCGACACCTTGACGCTGTGCACGTGCGAGTCGTAGAGCTCACGGTTCGACTGCTCGAAGCGACGGCGCTGCTCGGGCTCACGGGCGTAGGCCTGGATCACACGGACGCCGGCAATGCCTTCCTGCAGCGTGGAGAGGTTCTGACCGATGTTTTCCCGAACGTCGAGGTACGCCGCGTTGGAGTCGCGCTGGAACTTGCGCGATGCCACGATGATGATCGGCATCACGAGGAGGCCGACGAGGGCGAGCTGCCATGACATCGCGAACGAGAGGATCAGGGCGAAGACGACGAGCAGGATCGCGGCAACGAACTGGAGCAGACCCCACTGCACGAGTTCGGCCATCGACTCGATGTCGGCGGTCATGCGGGCAACCAACACCCCGGACTTGTTCCGGTCGAAGAACGCCAGCGACTGCTTCTGGATGTGGTCGAACACCCGGATGCGCAGCGCCTGCAGGAACCCCTCGCCTGCCCGGTTGATCAAGATGTACTGCTGGCGGGCCGAGACGTAGGCAATCGCCGTGAGCGCAAGGAAGAAGATGACCGCGTTGCGCAACGCGGTCTTGTCACCAGGCGGTGTGATTCCGTTGTCGATCGCCCAGCCGAGGATCACCGGTCCCATCACGACGCCGAGCGTGGAGATCGCCGTGAAACACAACGCGCCGAGGATCGTCTTCTTGAACGGCAGCGCCATGCGCGCCGCGCGGCGCAGGACCTGCTTGGCCTGCTCGGCGTCGAGCTTGTCCTCGTCTGAGATCGCTCCGACCCCGAACATCAGTCGCCACCCACCGGCGTGCCGGTATCGATGGAGCTCGATGGTGTGGCACCAGACTCGCGCGCCAACTCTTCTCGTCGTTCGTCGTCCTCGGCGGTCATCGCTGCGAGCACCTCGCGGTAGCGGGGGTTGGTGTCGAGGAGTAGCTGATGCGGTCCGGACGCCACGACGCGACCCTCGTCGAGCAGCACGACGGTGTCGGCGAGCGCAATCGTGCCTGGTCGATGGGCGATCACGATGGTGGTGCGGCCGTCCATCACCGTCGACATCGCCGAACGGATCTCGTGCTCCTTGGACGGGTCGACCGCAGAGGTCGCATCGTCGAGCACGAGAACCCGAGGATCGGCGAGAATCGCTCGTGCGATCGCGATGCGTTGGCGCTGGCCGCCGGACAGTGAGTAGCCACGTTCGCCGAGCATGGTGCCATAGGCGCCTGGGAGCCCCATGATGAAATCGTGGGCTCCAGCGAGCCTCGCCGCTGCCTCGATGGTCGTTTGGCTCGCTTCGGGCTTGGCAAAGGCGATGTTCGCCGCAACGCTGTCGTGGAAGAGCAGCGTGTCCTCGAAGACGATGCCCACCGCTCGTCGGGCATCATGGAGAGCGAGGTCGCGGACATCGACGCCGTCGATGCTCACCGAGCCTGCGTCGACGTCGTAGAACCGCACGAGAAGCCGCGCCACGGTCGATTTCCCTGACCCTGTGCCACCGACCAGCGCGACGGACTGTCCGGGAGTGAGGTCGAGATCGAAGCCGTCGAGCACTGGGGCACCGGCGTCGTAGCCGAAGCGAACATCATGGAACCTCACCGCTCCGGCTCGTTCGAGATCGGGAAGCAGCGTCGGGTTCGGCGGATCGGTCACGATCGGCGCCGTATCGAGCACCTCATTGACGCGCTCGAGCGCAGCGCCGGCACGTTGAGCGAATGCGATGGTCATCCCGAGCATCCGCAGTGGCCCGACGAGCAACGCCACGTAGAAGTTGAACTGCACCAACTGGCCGACAGTGAGGTTGCCGTTGATCACTTGGAGCCCACCGAAACCGAGCACGGCAACGAGCCCGAGTTGCGGGAGCAGGTCGATCGCCGGAAGGAACTTGGCACGGATGCGCGCCGCCTGGATGGAGACGGCTCGGATGTCGGCGGCCTCCTTCCGCAGGCGCTTCGACTGCACTTCCTCGGCACCGAATCCCTTGATCACCCGTACGCCACCAACCGATTCCTCGACGACGGTGGCGAGCTCGGCCTGTTCGGCTTGGATCTGGAGCACCGCCGGGTGAATCGACTGCGAGAAACGTCGGCCGGCAACGTTCACGAACGGCAGCGGGGCGAGCGCAACGAGGGCGAGGCGCCAATCGGAGATGAACAGAATCACCGAGGCGGCCGTCACCATCGACAGGTTCGAGATCGTGATCGGGATCATCACCACGAACGACTGGACCTGCTGGAGGTCGCTCGACGACCTGCTCATCAATTGGCCGGTCTGTGCACGGTCGTGGTAACCGATGTGCAGCGACATGATGTGGTTGAACATCTGCTCGCGGAGACGGGTTTCGGTCCAGCGCGCCTCGCGGAACGCGTAGAAGCGGCGGAGCGCCGTGAACGTGCCAACGCAGACGCCAGCGATCGCAATGAGCATCACCCAGAGCCACAGGTAGTCGCCCTGCTCGATGCCCTTGTCGATGCTGAAGCGAACGAGGATCGGCACCGAGATCTTGCCAACCATCCACAGCAGCCCGATCATCGAACCGATGATCAGGTTCCGACGCTGCGCCTTGAGCGTCGTCGACAGCAGCTTCCACCGCGATGGCGGTTCGCCCGACTCGACCTCGTCGACGTGGACCTCGTTCAGGGTTGCGGCTTCAGCACTCACTCAGCCGGCATCATTCCCAGCGAACGGCGCAAGCAGTTCGGTCACACGGTCTTTCGGACGGCCGATGATCGCCGTATCGGCGGTCACCACGACCGGTCGCTGGAGCAGTTGCTTGTGCTTCACGAGCAACGCAACGATCTGGTCGTCGGTTGCGGCGTCGGCGTCGGTGAGGCCGAGCTTCTTCCACATGCTGTCGCGCCGAACCAGCGCTGTCGGCTCGTCTTCGAGCTTGGCAATGATCGAACGCAATGTGTCGGCGTCTGGTGGTGTCTTGATGTAGAGCACGACCTCGACCTCGACGCCGAGCTCCTCTGCAATGCGCACGGCATTGACCGACGAGTTTCAATGCGCATTGTGGAAGATGGTTGCGACAGCGGCCATGGGTTCGAGGTTACGACCTGATTGGAACGCTGCTCTCATCGGTTACCGCCGAGACACCGAACCCCAATTGTGTCATCGGCACCGACGCACTCGTTCCTCGCCGGCCTGAACGCTGTCGATCTGGGCGCGACGTTCTGCCGGGCTCAGGCGGAGTCCGGCTCCCCGGAGGCGCCGGACCAGCTCACGGCTCTCGACGTGTACAGCCCCGGCCTCGATCAGTTCGCCTCGATACTCCTCAGGGATGTCGTAGTGATCTCCCTGGAAACCCCGCCGTGGGATGCCGGTGCGATCGGCGAACTCGTGGAGTTCGTCGTAGGAGGTGTCGCTCACGAGGTGACACCACTTCTTGCCCCGCCACCACCAGCGGGCCTCGTCGATCAGGATCGTCACCTCGCCACCCTGCCACGACCGCTGGCACACTGGCGCGATGAGCGAACGAGACCTCGAGCTGGAGGTCGCCTGGCAGCAACACGTCACCACCGACCTGGCACTGCTGGACCGCGTCCTCGCCCGCCACCGCGAGAAGCATCGGCGATACCACACCGCCACGCATGTTGCCTGGGTGATCCGCCACGTCGGCGAGCTCGCAGAGACCGAACGGGTCGAGCACCTCGACGAAGTGATCGCCGCCGCGTTCTACCACGACGCCGTCTACGAGGCGGCCTATCCGGCGAACGAGCGTGCGAGCGCCAGGCTCGCTCGGCGAGATCTGGCGGCAATCGGCTGGAACGAGGACGCGGTCGAGCGAGTCGGGTTGCTGATCGAAGCGACCGAACACAACGCTCCCGCTGCAGGTGAGGCGCATGGCGACACCGCCGTCCTCCTCGACGCCGATCTGGCGATCCTGGGTGCCGAACCAGCGGGCTACTCGGCCTACGTCGCTGGTGTGCGCTCCGAGTATCGCCACGTCGACGATGACGAGTGGCGAGTGGGGCGCGCAGCAGTGCTCGAGGGATTCCTCGATCGTTCGGCCATCTACCGGACCGCGGCCGGACGTGATCGCTGGGAGGCCCGAGCCCGAGCCAACCTCACCGCCGAACTTGCCGAACTCAACACCTGAAATGATCCTCGATCCTTTCGCTGAGCGTCAGGATCCAGGGACATTTTGGTGATTCAGGTCGAAGCAGCCTCGGCCACCGCAGCGATCTCGTCGAGTGGCACACCGCCTTCGATCTCGTCCTGGACGTTGCGTTCGAGGATGCCGTAACCGATCGCCGTGGCGAGGGTGACCGCTCCCATCACCACGATCGCCGGCCGGAGTCCGATCGCCTCTGCCAACAGACCGAGCGGTGCAGCGGCGATGCCGAAGCCGGCGAAGCTGAGCATCATCAGCGACTGCACCCGACCTTGGTGGGTATCTCCGGTCATGTTCAGTGCGATCGAGTTCGACAGCGACTGGTAGCCGGTGGTGCCGGCCCCGATGAACACCACCACGAGCACGCCGACACCGAAGACCGGCGACAGACCGAGCGCGATCACCCCGACACCGAACAACAGACCAGACGCGACCATCAGCTTCCACACTCCGGCGCCATCGGCTCGGCTGGCGAGCGGCACAGCCACCGCCACCGCCCCGATCGAGCTGGCCGACATGATGATGCCGACCCACCCGTCGCCCAGATCGAACTCACCCTTGATCAGCGCTGGGATGAAGGCGACGTAGTTGAAGCCGAACATGATGATCACGAACGAACTCAGCACGAGTCGGCGGAGATGGGGGCGGGCGGCCACGTAGCGGACACCGTCGACGATCTCGGCGAACGGGCTCGCTTTCGACGTCGACCGTGCAGCCGAGCCCGGCGGGCATCGCAGGAGCAGCACGAACGACAACAGCGAGAACGCCGCCGACACCACATACGCCCCGCCGATACCGATGAACGCAATACCCGCGAGTGCGCCAGCGAACGCCGGGGCGATCACCCGGGTGCCGTTCATGCTCAGCAGCGACAGCGTGATGGCGTTGCCGAGCTGATCGCGGCCGACGATCTCAGAGGTGAACGCGACCCTCGTGGGCCCGAGGAACCCGAACGCGATGCCCTGGGTGATCGCAGCCACCAGCAGCATCCAGAACTGCACCGTGTCGGTGAGGACCACCACACCCATTCCTGCGGCGGCGGCCAGGATCGCGCCCTGGCTCACGATGAGCACGCGCCGTTTGGGCAGGCGATCCGCAGCGACACCACCGAGCGGGGTGGCGATCAGCAGGGCGATGCCGAAGCAGAGGTAGACCAGCCCGAGTGCCCCCTCACGTTCGGTGAGATCCCAGGCCAGCACGCCGCGCAGCAGGAACTGCATCTGCACCGACATGAACGAGAACGTTCCCGCCCACCAGAGTTTGCGGTAGTCGAGGTTCTGGAGCGACGCGAAGGAGCGCTCGAACCTGGCCATCCACCTACCCTGCCCGATCGATCAGCTGCGAACGTAGCCCTGCTGCTTGGCCATTGCCCGAACGGCGTCGGCGACGGCATCGGCAACGCCTGACTCGAAGGCGCCCGGGATGATGCGCTCGGCGACCGGATCGCTCACGAGAGCGGCCAATGCATCGGCGGCGGCCCGCTTGATCTCGATGGTGCAGCGGGTGGCCTGCACGTCGAGGAGGCCGCGGAACACGCCGGGGAAGGCGAGCACGTTGTTGATCTGGTTCGGGTAGTCGCTGCGGCCCGTGGCGATCACCGACACGTTGTCGGGCATCAGCTCGGGCATCACCTCGGGGGTCGGGTTCGCCATGGCGAACACGATCGCGTCGTCGGCCATCTCGGCGAGCCATTCGGGCTCGATGATGCCGGGGCCGGACAGCCCGAGCAGCACGTCGGCGCCCTGCAGAGCCTCACGGACGCCGCCGCGGCGGTCGGCACAGTTGCCGTTCTCGACGAACCACTGCTTGGTCGGTGTGAGGTTTTCGCGTTCGCGGTGCAAGATGCCGGTGCTGTCGACACCGATGATGTCGCCCGTGCCGTCCTGGCCGACCCGTGCGTCGTGCAGCAGTTCGGCCACCGCCACACCAGCGGCACCGGTTCCGACGATGACCACCGTGAGTTCCTCGACGCGCTTGCCCACCACCTGCGCTGCGTTGATCAGTGCCGCGAGCGCCACGATCGCCGTGCCGTGCTGGTCGTCGTGGAACACCGGAATGTCGAGGGCCTCCTGCAGCTGACGTTCGATCTCGAAGCACTCGGGGGCCTTGATGTCCTCGAGGTTGATACCGCCGAACGTCGGGGCGATCGCCTTGCCGATCGCCACCATCTCGTCGACCGTGCGGGCGTTCACGCACACCGGGTAGGCGTCGACGCCGCCGAACTGCTTGAACAACACGGCCTTGCCTTCCATCACCGGCATCGCCGCTTCAGGACCGATGTCGCCGAGGCCGAGCACAGCAGTGCCGTTCGAGAGCACCGCGACGGCGTTCGAACGACCGGTCAGCGACCACACGCGGTCGGGTTCGTCGGCGATTGCCTGCGACACGCGGCCGACGCCTGGGGTGTAGGCGAGCGCGAGGTCCTCGGGGCCGTCGATCGGCACGCGTGAAGCAATCACGAGCTTGCCGCCCTGGTGCAGTGCGAAGGCCGGATCGTCGGCGTACGGGTCGGTCATGTCGACGCCGTCGGGGATCGTGGCTGGATTCAGAGATGCTGGTCATGTTCGGTCCTTGAGTGAATCGGGGGTGTGGTGTCCCGAAGACCGACAGCGTGCCCGCCGCCGGTTTCCGGCTGGTCGGGCGAGTTCGACGAATGCTCAGCGCTGGCGCTGAGCTCGTGTCCCCCGCCTGACCCGTACCGGAATGAGTACGGGTGCGGGGCCGCGTGCAGCCACCAGTGCGCCTGCTGCTGCTACTGCAGCGACAATGGCAATGACGGCGATGAGCACGACTCGAACCCTACCGGATCTGTTTGACTGACACCATGACCGACCTCGAAACGATGCCCGTCGAGCGCGTCGACCTCGACACCGACGAGACCACCGAGACCGGCGAGCCGACATCGGCGCACATCGTCAAGACCAAGAAGGGCGAGAACGCTGCGGCCGTCGTGTTGGAGGCCCGAATCATGGGCACGCCGATCGAAGCGCTGTGCGGATTCGTGTGGGTGCCGTCGCGTGATCCGAAGCAGCTACCGGTGTGCGAGAAGTGCAAGAGCGTCTACGGGATGTACAAGGCCTTCAACGATGGCCTGCGCGACACACCCGACGACTGATGGCGACTCGATGACCGAACTCCGTATCCGACAGGCAGTTCGCGCCCTGCTCGTCACCCCCGACCAGCACATCTTGCTGGTGCGGTTCGAGTTCCCCGACGCCACGGTGTGGTCGCTGCCGGGCGGCGGCCTCGACCCTGGCGAAACCCATCTCGAGGCGCTGCATCGCGAACTGATCGAAGAGGTCGGGCTGCACGATCCCGTCGTCGGCGCCCACGTCTGGGATCGCGAGCACATCACTCCGCACCTGGACGGGCAGTGGGATGGCCAGCGTGATCGGTACTACATGGTCGAGGCGACGGAACGCTTCGAGCCGGCGCCGGCGTTGAGTTGGGAACAGCTGCGGGCTGAACGGTTGCACGAACTGCGTTGGTGGCACCTCGACGACATCGACCAGGCGACGAGTGACCGGCAGTGGTTCTCGCCCCGAGGCCTCGGACGGCATCTGCGCTCGCTGATCACCGAACGGTCCCCCAGCCACCCCAATCGACACCGGCGTGTGAACGTCATGTGGTGTCTGACACCACGAAGAACCCGTCAGCTGGTGGTGTTCACGATCAGCACGTCGCAGTCGGCGTGTCTTGAACACGTCGCCGGCGACCGATCCCAGCACTCGCGACATGCCCTGAACACGGCGATTTCCGACGACGAGTGTCTTCGCACCGAGCCGGCGGGCCTCGTCACACAAGAAGTTCGCTGGATCGCCCGAACCGACGGCGTGCGTGATCTGGTCGCAGGGGAGACCGCGGGCGGCGTCTTTCAGGAACTGGTCGGCCTCGGTCAACCAGTCGCCGTGGAACTGGTCACTGCCCACCTTGAGGCTGACCGACTTCGACTTGTCGGCACAGGTGACCAGGTGAAGGTTGACACCGAGCGCCTGAGCCATCTCGGCGGCGACGGCGGCAGCGCGTGCGGCGGTCTCCGAATGGTCGATGCCCACGACGACGTCATTCATTGCTCATTCCCTTCCGATCGGTTTCCGGCAACCTGTCAGCGCCGTTGCCATCATGTCATGCCCAGCACCTCGACGGTCCCACCGCACTTCTGCGCGACCAGCACATCGCACGGTGCCCGCCGAGTGACGTCGCTGGCCACTCGGCCGGGCAATGCACCGACACCCTCGACGAGCTGATCGCCGAAGTGATGGCGGTCGCCGACACCCTCGACCTCCAAAGCTGAGTGTTACTTGTGGTGTCAGACACCAATCGTTACATCAGGGTCGTTGACAGATCAGTTCGACGGGGGCCAGGGTGCCGGCCGTGATCGCGGCGATCATGTTGGCAACCTTCGTCGACGCGTGCGGGCCCATGATCACGTGGAGGCCGAGCGGGGGCGGACCGCCGGCACTGGCTGTGCGTTCGCGCATCGCGGTGAAGAACTCCGCGGCGAACGCTCCGCGGTTGCGTTCGGCCAACACCTCGAATCCGGCCGCTTCCAGGTCTCGCCGATACGTAGGGAGGTCGGCAACGAAGCTGCTCGACGCGTCGCTCGCCCACGGCACCGGGAAGGTGATCTCGCCGTCGGACATCTCCATGATGTCGTACAGCGCGAACTGAGCACCAGGCTTGAGCACCCGAGAGATCTCGCGAAAGAGCGCCGACTTGTCAGCGATGTTCATGCCCACATGCAGTTGCGTTGCACCGTCGAACGACCCGTCGTCGAACGGCATGTCGAGCGCGCTGGCCACCTCGAAGTCGACCAAGCCATCGAGCGACGTCCAACCGCTCAGGGTTCGGGCCACGTCGATGTACTCCGGGGTCAAATCGATGCCAGTGACATGAGCACCGGTCGTCGAAGCGATGAAGCGGGCGGTGCCGCCGATGCCGCAGCCGACGTCGAGCAGCCTGCTGTCTGACGTTGCACCGAGATGCGCGATCAGCTCAGCGGTGGCCGGGCGCCCGCCGACGTGGAACTCATCGACCGGTCCGAGGTCGTCGGCCGACACCGTGTCAGGCGTCAGCCCCATCGCCGCCACACCGGCTTCGATGGCGGCGAGCAGCGTGCCCGACGAGTAATGGGCAGCGACGTCGGACCGGTCTCCCATGTCCCTCAGGCTCCCATCTTGGCAACCATGTGGTCCAGCACGTCGGTGTGCTCAGCCTGCGGGCTGAACAGGATCACCTCGGCGTCCTCGACGACGCGGACGCTGTGGCCCGGGGGCCAGTAGAAGATGTCGCTTCCGGAGCAGGTGTCGACGGTGCCGTCGGTGTAGTCGACGACCAGTTCGCCGGCGATGACGTATCCCCAGTGCGGTGCATGACAGGTGTCGCCGTCGAGGCCCTGGAGGAGCGGGGCGATGTCGGTGCCGGCGGCGAGCGAGAAGTACTCGCCGCCGATCGCGCCGTAACCGGTGGCGTCACCGAAGTCGGTGAGCTGTCGGGCCGTGGCGCCGGGGACGGCGAACTTGACGGGGATGGATTCTTTGGCGGTGCGCATGATGTCGGTTCCTTCTGTTGTGTTGTTGATGACTGTTGTGTTGTTGACGATCGGAATCGGTGGTCGTTGGAGTTGGTGGTGGGAGCTGGCGCCGTCAGACCGAGCGGCCGCTGAATGCGACGAGCTCGAACCAGTTCGCCGCTTCCGGCCGGAGCGGTCGCCTCAGCGGCAAAGGTGTCGCCATCGCGCATGTCCGGACCGAGCGCCTCGTGGGCGAAGGCCGAGACTGCGGCGACGACGTCGGCGGGCGGTTCGTACGTTCGACCGGTTGCGGTCGACAGATCCCAGCCGTGGATCAGGCCGTCGAATGCCACGAAGCGGGCGAACACCGAGCCGGGCACACGGCCGAACGGAGCGTCGATCATCCGCTCCATCGCTCCGGGAGCGCTGACGGAATCGAGCAGACCGGTCATCGCTGATCGGAACTCCGCTGCCGGCACCTCACCAGGTGACGGTGGCTGCGTCGAGGACGCCATCGCACTCTCGCTGGGCTCCTCGCCGAGAAACGCGGGAACGAACGCCGCCGCGCCGCCCATCATGTGATCGAGCACTCCGTTCACGGTGAAGTTGGCGCATGGCGTGGGAGCGGTGAGTTGATCAGCGCTGAGGCCGTCGACGATGTCGATGAGCGTCGGGATGATCACGCCAAGTTGGTCTGCTGGTTCCATCGGTGAACCCCTTTCGTTGGGAATCCTGTGCGATGCGCCACGTCGGCGCCGCTGACCGATTGGCGTGACAATCGGTGTCACACTGGAACAATGAGTCCTGCCTCGCCGAGTGACACGCTGCCGCCAGCGGCAGTACCAGGGCTCGCCTCGATGACGAGCCGTTCCCCGGACAGCGCAGATGCTCGAGCAGCAGGCTGCCGCCTCGAAGCGACGGCCGAGGCCGCCTACGTCGACGGCGATCCAGAAGCGTCGGTATCGGCGTGGGAGGAGCTGTACGCGCTCCACACCGCGGCCGGCGACGACCTCGATGCTGCACGGGCTGCGGTGATGGTCGGCGATGTACCTGATGATCGACACCGGCCTGATGGCCCCGATCCGGGGATGGCTGCGCCGCGCCGACCGACTGATCGATCGGACACGAAGAGACACCGGTCCATGCCATCGTCTCCGATGGTGCGAACCTACGAACGCCTCTGGTGTGGCGACATGGTGACGGCGGGAGCGAACGCGGGCGCGGGCCGTCGAGTTCGGTGAACGATTCGGTGTACCCCCTGCGGTGCTCGTCGGCCGGACTGCGATGGCCCGGCTCCTGATCTTCGACGGGCACATCGACGACGGCGTCGAGATGCTCGACGACATCGCATTGACCCTGATGTCAGGCGAGGTCGACCCCATGACCTCGGGAATGGTGTACTGCGAGATCATCTGCGCCGTCCAAGGACTTGCGCTCTACGAGCGGGCCGCAGAATGGACCCAGGCAATGGAGCACTGGCGGCACCGTGCTGCGTTCGGCGGGTTCAGCGGACGGTGCCGAGTGCACAACGCCGAGATGCTCCGCCTCACCGGGCCGTGCGATCAGGCCGAAGAGGAAGCGCTCGAAGCGTGCGAGGAGCTCCGACCCTGGATGCGCCGCGAGTTCGGGTGGCCGCTCACCGAACTCGGCAACATCCGACTACGCAAGGGCGATCTGGTCGGCGCAGAGGAGGCATTCCTCGCCGCTCACGCCAACTCTTGGATGCCCGAGCCCGGACGGGCACTGCTTCGTCTCGCGCAGGGTGACGTTCCCGCTGCGGCAGCGCTGATCAACGATGCGCTCGAGCATCCGCTCGACGTCCCGTCGAAGGAGCGCCCCCCGTACGGCGGGCTCCGACGTGCACCGCTGCTCGACGCGCAAACGGAGATCGCCATCGCGATCGGTGACCGCGCTACCGCATCGCGCCGCCGCCGACGAGCTGTGTGAGATCGCCGACGCGTTCGCCAGCCGAGCGCTCCATGCCGCTGCCGATCTGGCCCAGGGCCGCGTTGCGCTCGCCGATGAAGATCCGGCCGGCGCGATCCTGCGATGCGAGCGATCGATTGCGATGTGGATCGAGGTCGGCGCGCCGTTCGAGGCGGCGGTCGCACGGATGGTGCTCGCAGATGCCCGCGACGGTGTGGGCAACCACGAGGGTGCGCTGATGGATCGACGCGCCGCGCAGCGATCGTTCGAGAACTTCGGTGCGGTCCTCTGGGCCGAACGAGCGGCACGTTCCACCGAGACCGAGCCCCGGGCCGAGTCCCGTCCACCTGCACCATTGCCCGGAGCGACCGGCGTCGACACGAATCTCTTCTGTTGCGACGGAGACACCCGCACCGTCTGCTTCGACCGAGTCACCGTCCTGCTCCACGACCTCAAGGGATTGCGCTACCTCGAGCGGTTGCTCGCCGAGCCGAACCGTGAGTTCCATGCGCTCGACCTCGTCGCCGTCGAGCGTGGGTCGCTCCCGACGGTCTCGACTCACGGCGACGACGACCTCGTCACGAGCGACGGTGGTCACGCTGGGCTCCATCTCGACGATCACGCCCGTGAGGCGTACCGGCGCCGGCTGATCGACATCGACGAGGACATCGAGGACGCAACGGCGGCGAACGACATCGCCCGACTCGAACTCGCGCAGCACGATCGCGGCTACTTGATCCAGGAGTTGTCACGAGCGGTTGGGCTCGGCGGCCGCGCACGCCTGGCAGGGGCGACGGCTGAGCGGGCCCGCACGAGCGTGACGCGGTCGATTCGCTACTCGACCGCTCGGATCTCCGAACATCACCCAGCCCTCGGCCAGCACCTCCGCCAGGCGATCAACACCGGGACGTACTGCTCCTACACGCCTGATCCGCGCGTCCCCGTCGTCTGGGCCGTTGGATCTCGGATCGGACCCCAGAGCTGACGGTCAGGGGCGGGTGTGGTGGCTGGTGCGGATCAGACAGGTCTGCTGAGCGACACCGAGGAGGCGACCGTCCTGGCTCCACAGGTTGAGTGAGCCGTGGCCGACGCCACGGTGGAATCCCTCGGGCTGGATGTCGAGCAGCACCCACTCGGAGGGTTCGGGATCGATGATCCGCACCGTGTTGTCGAGGCTCGTTCCGCCGGGCATCACTCCGAGCGCAGCGCAGACTGCGAGCGGGATGATGTCGGCGACGAAGGCCTGGGTGGCAGCGCTGCCGATCTCGTGGTCGGGAATCCGACACCACAGTCGCAGGGGGCCGGTCTGCGGGTTGTCGATTGCTTGAATGGCGAACACTCCGGCGGCGAGTCGTCGCTCCAGATGATCGAAGAACGTTCCGGCCAATGCAGCTGCAAAGGGTTCGGACATCGACGAACACTCGTCGGGTGGCGCGCACGTCGGGCATCCGGAGGAAGCTCGCTCCGTCGCCGCTCGGCCGATCCGTGTGTGCGGCCAGCGAGGTGAACACCGGCCGGGTCTCGCCATCGGCGTTGGTGACGGAACCGAACACCTGCGACTGCGTGGTCGCCTTGCCGTGGGCTGGGAGAACGACGTGGAGATCGACGACGTCATCCGGCACCGGCGTACCGATGAACTGGGTGGTGATCCACTGAAGGGGACGGCCCGTCGTGCGCTCAGCCGCTTCGATCGACGCCGCAATACCCGAACCTCCGTACAGGAACCCGAACGGGGTGCAGAGTGCCTTGGTGGCGGTCAGCCGGTACCGCGCCGGGTCCTCAGTCGGCTGGAGGTCGAGCAGATCGAACGTGGGGAGCACGCCGAGACGATCCCAGAGCCTGACAGGCCCTGCCAAACCGAGCATTCGAGATGGGCCATCCCCTTCGGACCCTGGCCACCCACGGGCGCATAGGGTCGTCCGCATGCGCATCGTCGACTGCACCACGTTCGTGATCGGGAATCCGCCGCCGCACTTCGGGGGCCGGTACTTCATCGTGGTGAAGCTGACGACCGACACCGGCATCGTCGGTTACGGCGAGATCTACGTGGCCACGTTCGGACCGCACACGGTGGCGGCGATGGTCGCCGACATCGCCGATCGGCTGGTGATCGACGCCGACCCGAACCGCATCGAACTGCTGTGGCGGCGGATGTATTCGTCCGGCTACGCGCTGCGTCCCGACCCGACGTTGGTCGGCGTGATGAGCGGCATCGAGATGGCCTGCTGGGACATCGTCGGCAAGGACGCCGGCAAGCCGATCTACGACCTGCTCGGTGGCCGGGTCCACGAGCGCATCAGGACCTACACCTATCTGTATCCGGCCGACGGTCGGCCCGACGTGTACACCGATCCGGCGCAGGCAGCCGAGCAAGCCGCGTTCGAGATCGAGCGGGGCTTCACGGCGGTGAAGTTCGATCCGGCCGGCCCGTACACGGCGTTCGACGGGCACCAGCCGAGCCTCGACGACATCGAGCGGTCGGTGGCGATCACCGGAGCGATCCGCGAGGCGGTCGGGGTCGAAGGCCGACCTGCTGTTCGGCACACATGGGCAGTTCACGGCCGCCGGTGCGATCCGCTTGGCGCAGCGGTTGGAGCGGTTCGACCCGCTGTGGTTCGAGGAACCGACGCAGCCGGATCAGCCCGAGGAGATGGCGCGGGTGGCACGGCAGACGTCGATCCCGGTGGCGACCGGCGAGCGGCTGACGACGATCACCGAGTTCGCCGCGCTGGCCCGGACATCAGGCGGCGGCGATCTGGCAGCCGAACCTTGGACGCTGCGGCGGGCTGCTCGCCGGGAAGAAGATCGCGGCCATCGCCGAGGCGTCGGGGTGTCAGATCGCGCCGCACCTCTATTCGGGCCCGATCCTCGGCGCGGCCAACATCCAGCTGGCGGCGACACTGCCGAACCTGCTGATCGTCGAGGGCATCCAGGACTGGTCGGGCTTCCACGCCGACCTGCTGACCACCCCGATCGACCTGGGACAGACGGCCACGTGATCCCGTCACGCGAGCCCGGCCTGGGCGTCGAACTGAACGAAGCGGTCGCCCTCGCCAACCCCTACCCCGCTGACGGCGAACTGCACCTGAGCATGGTCGACACCCCTGTGCGCTGACGATTACATCAGGGGTCAGACCCGCGATGTGATCGTCAGCGTATGGTGAGGTAGGCCGCGCACAGACTGGCGAGCTCGTCGGCCTGGGCGGCTCCGAGTCGTGGTCGATCGGCTGCTGTGCGCCACCGCTTCCAACGTGGTGACGACGAGCTGGGCTCGGAGACGGGCGGTGTCGTGAGGATGACCGAAGCGCTCGAGATGCCACTGCAACTCGTCGATCATGATGCGGTCGAGGTCGGCCAGGCGCTCGACGAGGGGTTGCGACCGTGGGGCGCGCCACAGCAGTTCGTGGAGCCGATCGGTGTCGTTCCAGACGCATCGCTGCATCGACGAGCTCTCGACTCAGCTGCTCGACGTCCGGCTCCTCGGCCCGCAACCGCTCCGACAGCGCTGCCACGAGCGGTCGGACCTCGTCGAGATGCCGATCGGCCAGCGCGACGAGCAGCGCATCCTTGTTCGGGAAGTACTGATACAGCGAATCCGACCGAGACCTGGGCGGCGGCCGCCACGTCGTTCGTTGTCGTGGCGTGGTAGCCGCGTTCGTCGAAAATGCGAGCAGCCTCGTCGAGGATGCGGGCGTAGAGCGCCCGAGACCGCTCCTGAACAGGTCGTTTGCGCGGCTCGACGCCGGCCATCGAATGCGAATTGTCAAACACGAGCAATACTCGCATACTTCGGACATGCACACTGTCACCGTCCACACCCGCCTCGACGCACCCGCCGACATCGTCTGGCACGCTGTCAAGACACCGCAGCGTTCGTCCACGTCGCCCGCGGGATGCTGCGGTATCCCGCCGCCGAGCGCCTGGATCGACCCTGGCAGGTCGGCGACCACCTGCAGGGGTGGACGTTCCTCTTCGGCGTGCTGCCGTTCTCGTATCACCACATCACCGTGGCCTCGATCGACGACGACGCCCGGGCCGTCGCCTCGGACGAACACGGCGGCGTGATCCGCACGTGGCGCCACGACGTGACCGTGACACCGATCGACGAGACGGCGTGCCGGTACGACGACCGAATCGACATCGACGACGGCATCCTGACACCGGTGGTGGCGGCGTACGCCCGCCTCTTCTACCGTTACCGGCAACACCGCTGGCGTGCACTCGCCCGCCTGCTCGCCGCCACTGCCCGCTGATTACATCGCGGGTCTGACCCCTGTTGCTAATCAGCGGAAGTCACGGGACTGCGACCGTGGCGGGCATCGGCAACGGGGCGAGGTGCTCGGCGACGATGTTGACGACGCCTTCGCTTCGTTCGAGACGGCCGCGGATCAGCATCGCCGGGGCTTCTCGCGCGACCTTGCGGAACCTGGCCCAGCAGCCTTTCGAGATCACCACGTTGATCAGCCCGGTCTCGTCTTCGAGGTTGAGGAACGTGACACCCTGCGCGGTCATCGGGCGCTGACGGTGGGTGACCACCCCGGCGACCTGCACGATCGAACCCGGCTCGGGATCCCACAGCTGCGACGACGTCAGCACACCCAGACGTGTCAACTCCTCACGCACGAAGATCGTCGGGTGACCGTCGGGCGACACGCCGGTCGCCCACAGATCGGCGACCGCCTCCTCGATCGGGGTCATCCCCGGCAAGCGCGGCGCGTGCATCACCGGTGACGATGCCAGGCAGACGACCAGGGCGTGACTGGGCGGTGGCGCCGACGGTCCACAGCGCCATCCGCCGGTCGAGGCCGAAGCACTCACCGAACACGCCGCCGGTCGCCATCGCCTCCAACTGCACGAGCGTCAACGACGGCACCCGTCGCACGAGATCTTCGGTGTCGCTGAACAATCCGCCATCCTTGCGCACTGCTTCGATCTCGTCGGCCAGCTCCGAGCCGATGCCACGCACCGACCCGATCCCCAACCGCACGGCAACGCCGTTCTCCGATTCGGGGCACGGCTCCAACGTCGCTCCCGCCAGCGAGGCGTTCAGGTCGGGCGTGTGCACCACCACCCCGTGACGGCGGGCATCGCGCACCAGCGTGTGCGGTGACCAGAACCCCATCGGCTGAGCGTTGAGGAGCGCCGCACAGAATGCGGCAGGCTCGTGGTACTTGATCCACGACGACGCGTAGACGAGGTAGGCGAAGCTCACCGAGTGCGACTCGGGGAAGCCGTAGTTGGCGAACGCCTTCATCTTCATGAACAGCTCGTCCGCGATGTCGCCGGTGATCCCTCGCTCGGCCATGCCGGCGAACAGCCGCTCCTTCAACCGCTCCATGCGCCGCGCCGAGCGTTTCGAACCCATCGCCTGGCGCAGCTCGTCGGACTCGGCCGGGGTGAACCCGGCGACGTCGATCGCCATCTGCATCAGCTGCTCCTGGAACAGGGGGATGCCGAGCGTCTTGCCGAGCGAGTTCTCCAGCAGCGGATGCAGGTACGTGATCGGTTCCAGCCCGTTGCGACGCCGGATGTACGGATGCACCGACCCGCCCTGGATCGGGCCGGGCCGGATCAGCGCCACCTCGACCACCAGGTCGTAGAACCGACGCGGTTTGAGGCGCGGCAACGTCGCCATCTGTGCTCGCGACTCGATCTGGAACACACCGACCGTGTCGGCCCGGCACAGCATCCCGTAGACGTCGTCGTCCTGTGGGATCGTGGCCAGATCGATCTCGTAGCCGCGGTGCTCGCGCACCAGGTCGACGGCGTAGTGCAGTGCGGAGAGCATCCCGAGCCCGAGCAGGTCGAACTTGACCAGTCCGGTGCGGGCGCAGTCGTCCTTGTCCCACTGCAGCACCGACCGTTTGTCCATGCGCGCCCACTCGACCGGGCACACCTCGATCACCGGACGATCGCAGATCACCATGCCACCGGAGTGGATGCCGAGGTGTCGCGGTGCGTCCTCCACCTCCAGTGCCAGCTCGAGCACCGGCGCGGGGATCGAACAGTCGGGTTGCGCAGCCGTCGATGCCACGCCGCCCCAGCCATCGACCTGCTTCGACCAGGCGTCCTGCTGGCCCGGCTCGAAGCCGAGCGCCTTGGCCATGTCGCGCACCGCCGAGCGCGCCCGATACGTGATCACGTTCGCTACCTGCGCGGTGTGATGGCGTCCGTAGCGCTCGTAGACGTACTGGATCACCTCCTCTCGCCGGTCGCTTTCGATGTCGACGTCGATGTCGGGTGGGCCGTCACGCTCGGGCGACAGGAACCGCTCGAACAGCAACCCGAGCGACACCGCGTCGGCAGCCGTGACTCCGATCGCATAACAGACCGCCGAGTTCGCAGCGCTCCCTCGCCCTTGGCAGAAGATGTTCGCCCGGCGACAGAACTCGACGATGTCCCACACGATCAGGAAGTAGCCGGCGAAGTCGAGCTGTTCGATCAAGGCGAGTTCGTGGTCGATCGTCTTCCACGCTCGGGCCCGCAACGACAGGTCTTCCGCGTGCACCGGGCGTTCGCCGTAGCGTCGTCGGGCACCCTCCTCGGTCACCTGACGCAGGAACTGCATCTCGGTCAAGCCGTCAGGGCACGGGAACGGTGGCAGCTTCGGGGCGACCAACGACAGATCGAACGCCGCTGCACGGCCGATCTCGGCGGCCCGCTGGACCACGCCGGGATACCTTCGGAATCGTCGTTCCTGCTCAGCCCCAGAGCGCAGGTGCGCTCCCGCAGCAGCTGGCAGCCACGGGTCGATCTGGTCGAGGCTGCGGCGTGCGCGCACCGCGGCGAGCGCGGTCGCCAAGCGCCGCTGGTTGGGGGTGGCGTAGTGGACGTTGTTGGTGGCCACGCACTCGACGCGCTCACGATGGGCGAGTTCGGCCAGCGCGTCGTTGCGGGCCGAGTCGAGCGGGTCGCCGTGGTCCCACAACTCGACCAGCACCCGGTCACGTCCGAACGCGTCGACGAGCCGCAACAGCTCTCGCCGTGCTGCGGCTGGACCGTCGTTCACCAGCGCTGCAGGAACCGCACCCTTGCGACAGCCGGTCAGCGCCCAGGCGTGACCTGCCACGGTGTCGGCGAGATCGCCGAACGCGAACTGCGGTGCCCCTTTCTCGCCGGCCAGGTGACCGGTGCTGAGCACTCGTGACAGCCGGGCGTACCCGGTGGGCCCGTCGGCGAGCACGACGAGATGGGTTCCCGACGGGTCGGGTGCATGCGAGTCGGGCACCATGCCCGTGGCGACCTGTTGCAACGTGTCGACCTCCGACCTGGCGACCGGCCGATCGTTCGGTGACAGCGTGATCTCGGTGCCGAACACGGTCGGCAACCCGACGGCCTTGGCGGCTTCGGCGAAGCGGACCACCCCGTAGAACCCGTCGTGGTCGGTGATCGCCAATGCCTCCAGCCCGAGCCGGGCGGCCTCGGTCGCCAGTTCCTCGGGATGCGACGCCCCGTCGAGGAACGAGAAGTTCGAATGACAGTGCAGCTCGGCGTACGGCACCGTCGAGGTGGGACGCTCGAGACCGGGCGATTCGAACGGTTGGCGCTTGCGGCTCCACGCCGGGCCGTCGCCCCCCGAGTTCCACGACGGGCTCCCCGGCGCGCGCCCGTCACGTCCTGCGGTACCCGAGAGGGTGGCTTCCAGTTCGCTCCATGACCAGGACGGGTTGTTGAACCCCATCGCGACCAGTATCGAACACATGTTCGCTCACCGCAAGTCCGCATTCCACCCTCATCCGAAAAATCCCCCGATCTCGACGCTGAGCGTCAAGATCGGGGACAATTCAGGTGAGGGCGAGGAGGATGCCGCGGAGGCCGGGGTCGGCGCGCTCGATGGCGGCGTCCCACTCGAACCAGTCGATGTTCTGGCTCTCGCCTTCGGGGGGATTCGGGTCGGCGTCGCCTCCGTCGATCAGATAGCGCAGGTCGAGATGCGTGTGACCACGGCCGCCTTCGTGGACGTCGACATGGATCAACTCCGGCACTCCGGCAGCATCGATCCTGCCGGCGAACGACACCTCGAGACCTGTTTCCTCCCGGCTCTCACGCAGCGCCGCATCCCACGGGCTCTCCCCCGGATCGATGTGCCCACCGGGCTGCAGCCAGATCCCGAGCCGCTTGTGTTCGAGCAGCACGACGCCTCGTGGCCCGACGACGATGCCCGATCCGGTCACGTGGATCGGGTCGGATTCCTGGTCGAGCGGGGCCGTCAACGCATCGAATGCAGCCAGGAACCGCTCGATCGACACCGCTTCGCGTTCGTCGACCGGTTGGCGAGCCGCCACGTCGATCCGTACCCGCTGGTGGAGCTGGTCGCTGTGCATCACCCAGATGTAGCAGGCACGACAGAAATTACATCACTGTGATTTCTCTTCGATTTCTTCTTGAGTTCATCACGTTCCTGCCGATACCTCATCCAGGCACACGACTCACAACCCCCCCCACTCGTGGCGAAACTGGCGGAACATTCAATGGACAACGACATCACCATCGCACCTCGCATCTTGATCGCCGTCGACGATCCTGACCTTCGACGGATCAGCGTTGCCGGGCTCCGCTCGGCTGGCTTCAGCGTGAGTGCGCCGACCGACAGCGATGCAGCAATCATGCTCGCCGAATCGTTCTCGCCAGATGTGTTGATCGTCTGTTCGCACCTCCGAGCCCCCGACGGGCGCCCGCTCTACGAACGCCTGCGTGACTCGAGCGAGCAGTACTTGCTGTGCATCACCGACGAAGGCGCCCACCGCACCCGTGCTGCGATGCTCCACTCCGGCGCCGACGACGCCGTGTCGGTGCCGGTACTCCCCGAGGAGCTCTCGGCCCGTTGCCACGCGCTCCTGCGGCGTCCGCGCCAGATGCAGGGCCGCCCCGAAACTGCACTCACATCGGTGCTCGATCTCGGACCGCTCACCATCGACCTCGGCCGCCGCGAGGTTCGTGTCGACGCCGAAGAGGTCGCCACCACTCGAATCGAATTCTCGCTGCTCGAACAGCTGTGTCGTCGCCCCACCGAGGTCTGCACACGAGAGGACCTCCTCGATGCCGTGTGGGGCCCGACCTGGGTGGGCGACAACCACGTCGTCGATGTGCACTTGTCGAACCTGCGCCGCAAGCTCGACAAGGCCGCACCTGAGATCAAGGTCATCCACACCGTTCGTGGTGTCGGATTCCGCCTCGCCAACGACGTGACCGATCAGCTCGAGATCTCCCACTCGTTCGGCCTCGCCGCGGTCGTCTGAGCCACAGCAGCGCCAGCACCAGCACGTCAGTCGTACCGGGCGCTGACCCACCAGCGTTGATGCTCTGCGACCACCAGGAACCCGTCGTGGTCGTCGGTGACCACTTGGAACCGAGCCAGCCGCCGCTGCTGTCCTGGCTCCCACCAACGCTCTTCGACCGGCCACGGCCCCGCCCAGGCGATGATCGGTCGTGACCGGCCACGTCTCCACCCCGTTGCATCGTCACCGGCCAACAACACCAACGCCGACGGGTCGCCCGACAAGATGCCGCGTGCACTCACCTGCACCACCTCACCGTGCTCGTCGACGACGACAGCGGGATGCGGATCGCTGAACACGGTGGCCGGCGACGGCGACGGCAGCGTCCCCGGCCACGGACCGGTGGGCCCGCTGCCGGTACCAGCCGCCGACACCGCCCGCGCTCGATGATCGAGGTCGACCATGGCAGCCGACACCCACCGGTAGCGGTCGGCCGGCAGGCGACCCCCGTTCCACACCGGCACGGTCACCGCGTCATCGGAGGTGAGCGTGGTCAGACGAGCGATCGCCCTGGCAGCTTGCCGGTCGGCCTCGGATTGCCCGCCCCACAATCCGAGCTGCATGCCGTCGTCGGCACGCACTTCGTCGGGAACCAGACGGACCAACACGATCCCGCCGGTGAGTTCCTGCTCGCTCCCTCGCGGCAGGTTGACCCAGGCATCGAGCTGCCAGCGCACACGTTCGACCATCGCCTGCGGCGAGAGTCCCCCCGCTCGATACCACGACCGCTCGGAGCATTCGCCGTGTTCGGATTCGAGCATCACGACCAGCCGGGTGCACACCCGACCGTCGGCGCCGAGCGTCTCGGCCAGCTCGTCGGCCAGCTGTTTCGCAATGAACACCACCGCGCTCGACTGTGCGGCCGGATCATCGAGGACATGATCGAGACGTCGTTCGGGCGCCGGATCGGTGGTGCTCGTCGGCCGGACGTCGGCGCCCGAGGCCAGTGCGTGAGCATGGATGCCTGGATGGCCGAACCGACCGAGCACGTCGGCGGGCGCGAGCGCAGCGAGGTCGCCGAGCCGGCGCAACCCGAGCCGGCCGAACAATTCCACCAGTTCGGCGTCGCACTCGCCGAGCGTCTGCAACCACCCGATCGGAAGTTCGGCACAGAACGAGGGGGACGCGCCAGGCTCGACGATCACCGGCTCGCGGCGACGCACCGCCAACCGTGCCGCCACGCTCGAGGCGAACCGACCATCGGCGACACCGATACCAGCCGTCGACGCCGCCCCACCGGTGATCGTGTCGCTCAGCCGCTCGATCAACGCCCGGTCGCCCCCGAAGTAACGCGACGGCCCGCGCGCCAACAGGCTGATCCAACCCGGCTCGATCACGTCGAGACGAGGTGAGAGCTCGGCAACAGCGCGCACGACTGGCTCGAACTCGCGGGCGTCTCGATCGATGTCGCGGTCGACAAGTGTCAGATGCGGACAACGGCGTTGGGCCTGGCGTCGCCGCTGGCCGATCACCACCCCATCGACAGCTGCGGCCTCGGTGCGGGCGATCACCCGGTTCGCTCCCATCACCGCGGCGGCCACGTCGGCGTCGAACCCTGCTGCTGCCACCGGCCAGTCGGGGAACCAGACCGACACGATGCGCGGCGGCGTTGCACGAATCATCGACTCACCCAGGCAGTGCGAGCCGACACCGACGCCGGCCGTGCAGGCGCCGACCGGACGCCTCGACGACGAGCTGGCGATGGCGCAGGTGACCATGCCCCTCGCCCAACCCCTCCCAGGCAATGGTGCTGGCATCGAGCACACCATCGCACGACAACGCCCCAGGGTCGCCGAGCACCAACATGACCACGTCGCGCTGGCGCACGCGGGTGGCAACCTTGCGGACCGCAGCCGGCGAGACGCCGACGGGGACCCGCGTGATCAACAGATCGAAACCATCGGCCGCCGCTGCCACGACATCAGGCCACCGGGCAGCCTGCTGATCGGGCAGATCGCCCGTGCGTACAGCGACCACCCGTTCGAGCACGACACCGAACTCGCTGGCTGCATCGAGGCCGATGGTGGGCATGTCGATCGTTGCCAACCACGAGCCCGCCGCCACCGCCGGAGCAGCCAGCGCCAACGCCAACGATGTCGCCGCCGGGCCAGAACAGCTGAACGAGCGCCCCCTGACCAGACCCCGCTCGGCGAACAGCTCGAAGAAGACCTCGGCCACCGGCAGCGTGCGCTCGCGCGCCAACGCCAACGGCGCCACACGCGAGGCCAACGCAACGAGATCGACCGAGGGTTCGACAGCGAGTTCCATCGCGGGCATGGTATCGAACATGTGTTCGCACTTCCACCAGATCGCGGATCCCGGAGACCCGGTCTCGGAGATCCGCGTCAGTGCTGGGCGGCGTGCGCCACGAGCAACTCGTGCATCTGGTCGTCGCCAGCGGCACGGGCGTGGGCACCGAGGACCGCTGCGTGCTCGTCGTCGAGCACCGCATGCCCCCCGACCACCACCAACACATCGGGATCGACTGCCCGTGCCGCCGCACACGCCTCGGCCAAGGCCGGCAGGTTGTCCGACGACATCGCCGACAACCCCACCGCCACCAGATCGCTCGTCTCACGCACGACATGAGCGATCGACTCGCTCGGCACGTCGACACCGAAGTCCGACACCTCCCAGCCCCGCAACCGCAGCAGGTCGCCGAGCATCGCCACCGGCAACGCATGGAACTCGCCAGACGGCGCCCCGAGTGCAACGACTCCCCGCGACCGGCCGCGACGTGTGAAGCGGGGACCGATCCTCCCCACGATGCGCATGGCGATACCAGTCGCACGATGCTCGACGGAGATGTCGAGTTCTCCCGCCGCCCACCGTTCGCCGATGTGCACCATCGCCGGGGTCAACACGTCGAGATAGATCTCGTCGAGTTCGGCGCCTGCTGCCATCGCAGCTTCGATCACGCTCCAGCTTCCAGGGGCGTCGCCTGCGACGAGACGCGATTCGAGCCGGGCCGACCACGGCGCCCGACGGTGCCGCCCACTCGCCTTGCCCGACGATCCGGTGCCAACCGACGCCGTTTGGGTTCGATAGCGATCGAGCGCCGAGCGCTGCACGTGCCAGACGCCCCCGGACTTCGACGCATCCAACACACCCAACCGCACGTAGCGGTACACGGTCATGTAGTGGACGCCGAGTTCATCGGCAACTTCCTGCAGCGTCAGTACGGCGTCGGTCATGTGTGATCCCCAGCCATCACTGGCTGCCCGACGCTAGGGCCAGCGCACCCGAGCGCGCCGAACCGTGCTCGTAATGTCCGTACCCGGTGACGTCAGCCCTGCTTGGCGTTCCAGCGCTCGCGGCCGAGACGGCTGCGCTCGAGCAGGTGGGCAGGAACCCGCTTGGCGGCTTCGGACAGCTCGGCTCCGCCACCACTGTCGCCGCCGCTTGCGGGCGCCGCCTCGGGCTCGTCAGGCTGCAGATCTTCGAAGCTCGGCGGCTCGACACCCGGCTTCCAGTACTGGTACAGCTCGCGGATGATGTCGGCGAGGCCCTCGGAATCGTGTCCCTTTTCGATGTCGACGGTGATGATGTTGCCGTACACGTGCACGGCGTCGACCTGCTCGGTGGCGAACATCCGACGGGCCAGCTCATCAGATGGCGTGTTGCCCCAGGCGTCGGCGACCGACGCGAAGTGCTCGTGGCCCATTCCGGACAGACTGCGATTGATCTCGAAGCGAACGACCCCGCGTGTCGAACTCGGCTTCTCGGTGACGGCAACCAACTGACCCATGGTGATCGAACGCTAGTGCCCGGAGCGCCAGTTCACCGCAATGCGTCGGCGAGGATCGCGGGGAATTCGTCGGGTGTCGACGACAGCACCGTCGCTCCGAGCGCCACGAGCGCTGCCGCGTGATCGTGGTCGTGCGCCGGAGTGCCTTCGTCGCTCAAGGCGAGCACCACGATGACGACCACGCCGGACTCGACGAGCTCGCGCACCCGGCGCTGCATCAGCTCGGCGTTGCCTCCTTCGTACAGGTCGCTCACCAGGAACAGCACGCTTTCGCGGGGCCGTTCGATCAAACGCTGGCAGTAGGTGAGCGCATTGGCGATGTCGGTGCCACCGCCGAGCTGCACACCGAACAGCACCTCGACCGGGTCGTGGAGGTACGCGGTCAGGTCGGTCACTGCCGTGTCGAAGGCCACGAATGATGTCCGCAGCGCTGGGAGCTGTGCGAGCACACCACCGAACAGCGAGGCGTACACGACGCTGTCGGCCATCGAGCCCGACTGGTCGACTGCGATGACCACGTCGCGGGCAAGGCTGCGCTGACGCCGGCCGTGGCCGACCAGCCGTTCGGGTACCACCGTGCGGTGCTCGGGGATCCAATGCCGCAGGTTCGCAGTGATCGTGGTGGGCCAGTCGATGTCGCCGGGTCGGGGCCGTCGGGTGCGCGCCGACCGCGACAGTGCGCCGCGCACCGCCTGGCGAGTGTGATCGGACAGTCGCCGTTCGAGATCGGCGAGGACCTGGGCGATCACTTGACGGGCCGTCGCTCGCGTCTCGTCGGGGAGATGGCGATTGAGTTCGACGAGCAGTGTCACGAGGTGGATGTCGGGTTCGACACTCTGGAGCAGCTCCGGTTCGAGCAGCAGTTGGCGCAGATCGAGGCGTTCGACGGCGTCGCGCTGCAGCACCTGCACGACCGGTGTGGGGAAGTAGCGGCGGATGTCGCCAAGCCAACGCATCACCGACGGCTTCGACCGACTCAGGCCCCCGGCACGACCCTTCCCGCGGCTGCCGGTCTCGCCACGGTCGTACACCGCACCGAGCGCCGCGTCGATACGACGATCGTCGCCGCGCAGGCCCGGGCTCTTCGACGGACCGCTGGACGGGCTCGTCGACGGCGTGGCCTGCTCGCTCGGCGCACCGTCACCGCCGGAATCTGCAGCGTCCTGGCCGCCCTCTCCCCGACTCTCGGCCTCGGCCCACACGTCGTCGACGGCCGAGCCGAGCAGCAGGCGCCATCGCCGGCGACGCTCGGTTTCCGACACCGTCGGCAGCACGCCATTGCCGCTCATGGTGCACCGACACCGAGCATCTGGCGCACCGTGACCAGCGCAGCGGCCGCCCGCACCGGGTCGACATCGGCGCCGAAACCGTTCGTTCGCTCGACACCGAGGCCCATCAGCAGCCGCATCAGCTGTCGTCGTTCGGCAGCTTCGAACGCCCCGAACGTGCGGCGCAGCAGTGCGACCACCGCATCGAATGCGTCGGGTCGCAGTGACGACACCCAGCCGTCGAGCACGTCGAGCAGATCGGCGTCGTGGATCAGCACCGATCCGGAACCGGCCAGGAACCCTTCGACGAACGCCGCACCGCTGGCGGGCGGCGTGCCGGCAGACAGCGCCTGCGACAGCCGACGCTGCACGGCATCGACCGACCAGACCCCGGCGTCGTGCAGCAGCCGGGTCGCCCTGCCCTGCACCAGTCCATGGCCGACGCCCGTGGCCAGCTCGACCAGCACGATCGGCAGCCCGTGCCGGCGGGCGGGATGATCGATCACTGCAAGTGCACCCTGTAGTCCGGCCAGGCGTTCGACCAGCACCGCTGCGCCGTCGTCGTCGAGTGAGTGCGCCGACGCAACGACGCCGGCAAGGATGCGCACGACGATGCCGTCGACGACCTCGCGCAGTGCGCCGGCGTCGGTGGAGCGAACGTCGCCGTAACGCAGCGCTGCGGCAAGAGCCGGCAGTGCATCGAGGAGCCGGCCGACGTCGGGGTCGGTGGCGGCCCGGCTGGCGAGTCGGTGGACCGTCGGCTCGACCGCCTGCGGCAGGTCGGCGAACAGCGCCGACGTGATGATGCCGACGAGCTCGACGATGCCGGACGACGCCGCGGCACGTTCGAGCAGCCGGGCGGTAGCTGCCGACTCGAGCGTGGTGCCGTAGCCGGCCTGTTCGATCAGACGCACCGACAGCTCGGGATCCCAGCGCAGCTCCCAGGTTTCGCGGAACGTGCCCGACGAGCCACGACCCTCGACAACGGAACCCCACGGCACGCCGAGCGCAACGAGCCGGTGCAGGAGGTGCGACTTGCGCAGTCCGGTCGGCGCGCGGAGATCGACCTCGACCATGGTGATCTCGGCCGTCGGGCGGAGACGAGCAGACTTCTGTGCCTTGGCGACGTCGCGAGCGAGGGGTACCTGCGGGGCAGATTCGGGAACGGAGCCGAGTTCGTTGCCGACCACCAGCTCACGTTGCACCAGATCGAGCCCGCCCATCACCGCATCGGCGGCGTCGAGCACCTCGGCCAGCCCGACGCGAGGTCGTCCCCGCATCGCCGCCAACGACTCGGCGAGTCGGGTCCCGGCGATCAGGTGGTCGGGAGAGGCAGCGCCGCCGCGTTCTCGCACCAGTCGCGCTGCGTCGACGAAGAATCGGGCGACGCCGTCGGTGCCCGGATGGTCGAACACGTGGCGATACCAACCGGGGCTTTCGACACCGGCGGCATAGCCCGACCCGGCCGCCAGCCGACGGTGTGTCCACGGCACCCAGGCCACAGCCGTCTTCACCTTGGGCAGTCCCCGCAGGGTCGCGGTGTCGGTCGAGACGTTCGGCACACCCGGCGCATCGATGTCGAGCGCCGGCACGTGCCAGGCACCGCAGACGACTGCGATGTCGGTCGTGGCCGGCTCGACGGGCGGCTCGGATCGCCCGGCGCATGTGTGCCTCACGCTGCAGCTCACGCTGCGTTGGCACGAAGCCGTCTCTGGCAGCAGCCATCGCGTCGGCGACCGCGTCGAAGGCGGGGGCGCCGTCGCCCCGATGTTCGATGACGTCCTCCCACCACCGCTCTGGGTCGGGGTCGCCGGCAGCGGAGGCGAGTTCGCGCAGCGGGTCGGGCGGGGCCGATTCGGCAACGAGCGATGCATCGTCGCCACCAGCGGCGAGCGTGACCGCCAGCGGAAGGTCGATGGCATGCACCTCGACGCCTCGCTCGTTGGCCCAGCGGATCGCCTGCCACTCGGGGCTGAATGTGGCGAACGGCGCGAAGGCTGCTCGCCCCGGCGCTGCTGGCACATAGGTGAGCAGCGCGACTGGTGGCACCAGGCCGGGCTCTCCCACCCAACGCAGTGCGGTGTCGACGTCGGCGGGTGCTTCGATGAGCACGACGTCGGGCTGCAGCTCGTCGAGCGCCCGCAGCACCGAGCGGGCCGATCCGGGGCCGTGGTGGCGGATACCGAGCAGGTGGACGGTCACGTGTCGAGGGCGCGGCAGGCCTCGTAGAAGTCGTCCCAGCCAGGACGCTCGCGGACGACGGCTTCGAGATACTCGCGCCACGCAACTGCGTCGTGCACCGGGTCGCTGACCACGGCACCGATGATGCCGGCGGCCACGTCGCTCGACCGCAGCTCGCCGTCGCCGAAGTGGGCGGCGAGCGCGAGGCCGTTGGTGACGACCGAGATCGCCTCGGCGGTCGACAGCGTGCCGGTAGGGATCTTGACGCTGTTGCGCTCGTCCTCGGTGAGCCCCGAACGAAGCTCACGGAACACGGTGACGACGCGGCGGATCTCGTCGGCGGCCGCCGGCACCTCGGGCAACGCAAGGGCGACGCCGAGTTCGCCGACGCGGCGGCTGACGATGGCGATCTCCTCGTCGATGGTGGCCGGCAACGGCAGCACGACCGTGTTGAACCGGCGCCGCAGCGCGCTCGACAGGTCGTTGACGCCGCGGTCACGGTCGTTGGCGGTGGCGATCACGTTGAAGCCGCGGATCGCCGCGACTTCGGTGTCGAGTTCCGGCACCGGCAGCACCTTCTCGGACAGCACCGTCACCAGCGCGTCCTGCACCTCGGGTGGCATGCGGGTGAGTTCCTCGACACGCACGATGGCACCGCGCTCCATGCCCCGGTAGATCGGGCCCGGCACGAGCGCTGCGGTACTGGGGCCTTCGGCGAGCAGCCGGGCATAGTTCCAGCCGTAGCGCAGCGTCTCCTCGGTGGTGCCGGCGGTGCCCTGGACGAGCAGGGTCGAGTCGCCGCTGATCGCCGCTGCGAGGTGCTCGCTCACCCACGTCTTCGCCGTGCCGGGCACGCCGAGCAACAGCAGCGCCCGGTCGGTGGCGAGTGTGGCGACCGCGATCTCGACGAGCCGTTGCTGGCCGACGTACTTCGGCGAGATCACGGTGCCGTCGGACAGCTCCCCGCCGAGCAGGTACCGCACGACCGCCCACGGCGACAGCCGCCACCCCGGCGGGCGTTCGCGGTCGTCGAGCGCTCCGAGCGCAGCGAGCTCGTCCGCGTACTGGTCTTCGGCGTGCGGACGCAGCACATCACCGTTGGGAACGATCGAAGCCATCGACGGTGACGCTACCGACCGGGTCTCACAGAGTTCGCGCCCACAACGTCGCCAAGCGATGAGCGAACCGCACCCCGACGACCGCTTCGCTCATCACCCGCGCGGATTCCCGCGGAGCGATGAGCGAATCGCACCACGGCGACTGCTTCGCTCATCGCCCGGGACTCACGCTGAGTTCGTCGAGCATGCGCTCGCGAGTGCGGGCGAGATCGGCCAGCACCGACGCCAGCGCGAAGCCGATCGACGTTCCATCGATCGATTCGAGCGCCGTCGCCACCGGCCCCAGAGCGTCGGGGCGCATGCGAGCGACCAGGTTGATCAGCACCGCTCGGTGCGGATGGGCGAGCCTGCCCGAACCGATGGCCGTTGCGAGCTGCCGTGCAACCTGGTCGCCGTCGGCGAACAGCAGCGGCTCGAGATCAGGTGGGATCGGAAGATCGGGCAGCTCGGCGACGACTTCGGCCGACGGCTCGGGATGCGTCCTGGCTGCGCCCGTCGCCGCCAAGTCCGGGAGGTGCCCGACGAGCCAGCCGGCAAGTGGCCCGCAGGCGAGCTCGGCGCGGACTCGACGGATCGGATCACGTCGATGCCGGATGAGCAGGTCGGGCACGAGGTCGGGAGGCACCCTCCAGCGGTTGGTGAGCAAGGTCAGCATCCACTCGTCTTCGAGCACGTGCCACGACGAGACGATGTGGTGCCAGCGCTCCGCTGCGGCGGGAACGCAGATCGGGCGATCGTCGACATCGGGGCCAGCCACCGCCGGACGAGATGGACCGGGCAGCACACCAGCTCGACGCACCGCGATCGTGGCCGCCACCTGAGCGAGCATTCGCTCGGACGGCGTGGAACGAACCGTGTCGTCGACCACATCGGCGACAACACCTGTCGGCTCGGGCGGGTTGCGCCGGTCGGTGCCGAGCATCGCCACCGCAACCAGCTCGTCCCACGCCGCTGCGGAGATCCCGAGCAGTGCCCGCGCCGGTTTCCGTGACAGTCATGCGGCACTCACGAAGTTGTCGTCGGCGCGAGGACCGATGTCGATCGAGCCGTCGTCGAGATGGATCGTGAGTGGCACCACCCCGTGCGGCGTCCACTCGCACGTCACCTCGACGGGATTGCCACCCGCGACCGCCAGCAGAGTTGCCAAGGGCCGACCCGTGGCGATCAGTGGCAGGGTGCCGGTGTGGTCGGTGAGAGCGAACCTCGACCCGTCGACGGCGATCGAGGCGATGGCCGTGAACGGAACCCGGTCGAGCCAGGGCTCGGCAGCGAGCAGCATCCCGATCTCCCCGCAGGCCGACACGATGTCGACGGCCGGCGGACGGGCCGCCTCGGTCGGATCGCTCGTGGCGAGTGCCGATCAGCGCCCGCAACGCCGGTCCGGGATAGCGGTGCAGGTCGGCGGCGACCGACGTGCCGACCGTGAGCGATGTGTCGAGGCTCTGACGATACGCAGCGAACGACAGCACCAACGCCCAGCGACCCGACGTGGCACCACGCAGCCAGTGGCGGCGAACTTCGATGCGGTCTTCACGCGTGTCACTGCGCGCTGCGACGACCCACGTGTCGGTGTCGGGAACGCCGGCGAGCACGTCGGCCTGGCGCACCTGCCACCCGACGCTGGTGGCGACCGCGTCGGCGAGCGGGCCGGGCAGCGAACCCAGTCGACGACCGGCCTGGGCGAGCAGATGCAGCAGTCCGAGCTCGGCGAGCACGTCGCTGTGCCAGTCGGGTGATGCGCCGACCAGGCCGGCGAGCCGACGGATGCGGTTCGCCAGGCTGCCGGCCTGGGCATCGACCAGACGGGCTGCCAACTCGTCCCACGTGGCGTACTTGGCGAGCGCCGGGTCGGCGAGACCGGTACGCATCCGATCGTCGAGCCACCGATCGAGTTCGGTGAGCCCTGCGAACATCCGCTCGACTCGCTCGTCGCGAGCGCGGTCGCGGTCCGGCGGCTCGGTTGGCTCGTCGCGTTCCTCGGTTGGCTCGCTTGGTGTCGGCTCGTCGCTCGTCGACGCCTCGTTCGTTGCACTCGTGTCAGCTGTCGGGGACGGTTCGGCGGTGGATTGGGCTGAGTTCGTGTCAGACACCCTTCGGGTGTCGGACACCTTGCGCGCGATCGAGCCAGGCGGCCACTGCTGCGGGCGGAGTTGCGTCGGACACGTCGCCGTTGGTCCAGAGCAGCAGCAGGGCGAGAACGTGCTTGCACGGATGGCGGCGGCTGGGACAGGTGCACCGAGACACGACGCCGACGTGGTCGACCATCGTGTCGTACGGCTCGGCTCCACTCCCCTGGCACGATCCCCACACCGCACGGTCGTCGCAGCCGAGACCTGCCCACTTCGTGACCGTGGTCAGCGGGCGCGAGGCGCTGAGCGCGGCTGGTGATGGTGCGATCGCCTCGACCTGCTCGGGTGACCACCGGGTCACGTGAACGAGGGCGACGTGCCGGCAGCGCCCACCGACACCGGTGTGCCCACCGACTCGGCGGCGCCCTTGGCGTGGTAGCTCGACCGGGTGAGCGGGCTCGCTTCGACGTGGCCGATGCCGTATGCCTCGCCGAGCTGCTTCCACCGGATCGAACTCGGCCGGCTCCGCGTAGCGGACGATCGGCAGGTGGTGCGACGTCGGGCGCAGGTACTGCCCGATCGTGACGATGTCGACGCCGAGGTCGGCGAGGTCGGCGAGCAGTCCATCGATCTCGTCGGGGGTCTCACCCAGGCCGACCATGAACCCGGTCTTGATGGTGAGCCCGGCCGCCTTCGCACGGGCGAGGACGCCCAGCGAGCGGGCGTAGCCGGCCGACGGGCGCACCGCCCGCTGCAGCCGGGCAACGGTCTCGACGTTGTGGTTCAGCACGTCGGGGCGAACCGCGAACAGCAGATCGAGCGATGCCTCATCGCCCTTCGCATCGGAGATCAGGGTCTCGATGCGAGCAACCGGTCGGCGCAACCGGATCGCCTCGACGCACGCGGCGATGTGCGCCATGCCGCCATCGGCCAGATCGTCGCGGGCCACCATCGTGAGCACGGCGTGATCGAGACCCATCCGCTCGATCGCTTCGGCGACCCGTGTCGGTTCGTCGGCGGCGGGCGCGAGCGGCTTGTTCGTGTCGACGAGGCAGAAGCCGCAGGCCCGCGTGCAGCGCTCGCCGAGGACCATGAACGTCGCCGTGCCGTCGGCCCAGCACTCGGACAGGTTGGGACAGCCGGCGTCCTCGCACACGGTGACGAGGTCGAGGTCGCGCACCGTCTTCTTCAGTGACATGACGTCGGCGCCCAACTCGACCTTGGGTCGCAACCACTCGGGCTTGCGCGTCTCGATCGACAGACCCTCGGTGACACCGGCAGCCTCGAGTCGGGCTGCGGCACGATCGGACACGAGCCTGACCTGCTCGCCGGGGCCCTCACCGCGGGAGAACGCCGACAGGTCGCGGCCGTCGACGGAGTGCTTCCAGGCGACGTCCTGGCGTTCGATGGCACCTTCGCTCCACCGTTGCGCCGCGAGGCGGGCGATCACGTCGACGACCTCGCTCATCGACGCATCGATGCCCTCTTCGACGAGCGAGGTGACCGGCTTGTCGCCGATGCCGCACGGCACGATGTGCTCGCGCAGATACGTCATGTCGGTGGCGACGTTGAGCGCGAAGCCGTGCATCGTTCGCCCGTGGGCGAGCCGCACACCGATCGCACAGATCTTGCGTGGCTGCACCGCGGGATCCGGATGGTCGACGTCGAGCCACACCCCGGCGAACCCTTCGAGCCGGCCGGCGTTCGGCAGGCCGAGTTCGGTCAGGGCGTCGATGACCAGACCCTCGACGTTGCACACGTGGTCGGACGCACCGAGCCGGTTGTCGACGTCGACGATCGGATAACCGACCAGTTGGCCGGGCCCGTGATAGGTGATGTCACCACCACGCTTGACAGCGACGAGTTCGGCGCCAACCGCTGCCGGCTCGCAGCGAAGGTTGTTGGCCAGGTCGGCCCGCCTGCCGTGGGTGAACACGTGCGGGTGCTCCAGCAACAGCAGGTGCTGGCCGGCGCCGTGTTCGAACAGCGCGGTCTGGACCGCCAACGCCTCGCGGTAGGGCACCCGGCCCATCCACCGGACGCGCAGCGGTTCGGTCACGAGATGGCCGAGCGTCAGAGCTCGGTCGACCAATCCTTGGTCTCGAGGATCTCCTTGACCCGAGCGAGGAACCGTGCGGCGTAGGCACCGTCGAACGCACGATGATCCCAGCTCATCGCCAGGTTGCCGACCGGATGGATCGCAATCGCCTCGCCGCCGTCAGGACCGGTGGTGACCACCGGCTTGCGCACGATGGCATCGGTGGAGATGATCGCCGACCTGCGGCTGGTTGATGATCGGCATGGTGAGCACCGAACCGGCGGAGCCGTTGTTGCTGAGGGTGAACGTGCCACCCGAGATCTCATCGGGGCTCAGCTTGCGGGTGCGTGCCCGATTCGGCGAGATCCGAGATCTCCGACGCGATGGCTGCGAGCCGCTTGGTTTCGGCATCGCGCACCACCGGAGCGAGCAGGCCGTCGTAGTCGAGATCGACGGCGATACCGAGATCGACGAAGTTGTGCACGATCAGATCGGACTCACCGACGCTGGCGTTGAGGTGCGGGAACTCGCTGAGTCCGTCGATGACGACGCGAGCGATGAACGGCAGGTAGGTCAGGCTGAATCCGTGGGTGGACTTCCACTCGGCCTTGACCTTGCTGCGCACGACGTCGACATTGGCGAAGTCGACCTCGACCACGCTGAACGCATGGGGGCTGGTGGCCTTGCTCATCACCATGTGATCGCCGGTGAGGCGGCGGATCTTCGACAACGGCACCGTGGTGTCGCGCTCGCCGGCGCTGGCTGCGGGCGCAGCCTCACGAGGCGCCGGCGCAGGTGCTGCGGTGGCAGCGGGAGCAGGTGTGGCTGCGGGCGCAGGAGTGGCAGCTGGTGCGGGAGCGGCTGGCGCTGCAGGGGCCGCAGCGACGTCTTGGCGTGTGGCGCCCGTTGCATCGATGTGGTCGAGGACATCGTCGCGGGTGATCCGACCGCCGGGGCCCGAACCGGTGATCGAGTCGGGATCGAGGCCGTGCTCGTTGACGAGGCGACGCACCACCGGCGAGAGCAATCGGTTGTCACCGGCCTGTGCCGTTTCGGCGGAGGCTGCGGGAGCGGGAGGCGTCGGGGCCGGGGCCGGAGGTGCCGGCGGCGGAGGTGGTGTCGGCGCAGCAGCGGGAGCCGGTGCCGGTTCGGGAGCGGGCGCCGGTTCGGGAGCTGGTTCCGGTTCGGGAGCTGGAGCTGGTTCGCCGGTCTCGGGGGCGGCAGCGGGCGCAGCACCCTCGGAGTCACCGACGACGGCGATCACGGTGCCGACGTCGACGGTGTCGCCCTCTTGCACCCGAATCTCGGTGAGTACACCTGCGACGGGCGACGGCACTTCGGTGTCGACCTTGTCGGTCGACACCTCGAACAGCGGCTCGTCTTCGGCAACGGTGTCACCGACCTGCTTGAACCATTGTGTGATGGTGCCTTCGGTGACCGTTTCACCGAGCTGTGGGAGCGTGACGTCTGCCATTGGGAGTCTCTTCTTCTCGTGTCGGAATCGTGTCGAATGTCGGGTGTCGGACGGGCTGTGTCGGGTGGACGGTGATCAGCCGTTGAAGTTTCGGCCCGTGAGTGACATCACGGTTTCGCCGAACAGTTCGGACAGGCTCGGATGGGGTTGGAGGAATTCGGCGATCTCGTCGACCGTGGCTTCCCAGTTGACAGCGAGGTAACCGCCGCTGAGCTGCTCGGTGACCCAGGGGCCGACCATGTGGACCCCGAGCACCTGGCCGGCGGAGCCATCGGGACGCTTCTTGGCGATGATCTTCACCAGACCCTCGGTCTCACCGAGGATCATGGCCCGACTGTTGAACTTGAACGGATGCTTGGCAACAACGACGTCGTGGCCGGCAGCGCGTGCCTGCTCTTCATCAGGGCCGGCCCACGCAACTTCGGGGTGGCAGTAGATGGCCCACGGCACTCGGTCGTACGCGACGGGCATCGGTGACTCGCCCAGCACCTGCTTGACCACCAGGATCGCTTCGGCGTAGGCGACGTGCGCCAACTGCGGTGTGGCGATCAGGTCACCGACGGCATAGACGTCGGCCTCGGCGGTGCGGCAGTATTCGTCGACCTGCACGAACCCGCGCTCGTCGACGATCACGGCAGTGCCGTCGAGGCCGAGCTGATCGGCGAAGGGACGACGACCGACCGACACGACCACTGCGTCGACCTCGACCGACTCACCATCGCCGAATGACACCGTGGTGCCGCCGAACGCGTTGGGCGTGTGTCCATTGACCATCACACCGGTGCGGATGGCGATCTTCTTCTTCTTGAACGACTTCTCGACGACCTTGGCGAGGTCCTTGTCGAGGCCGGGAAGGATCTTGGGCAGGCCTTCGAGGATCGTGACCTCGCTGCCGAGGTCGGCGAACGTGGACGCGAACTCGCAGCCGATGGCGCCGCCTCCGATGACCGCCACCCGTGGCGGGACGGTGGTGAGGTCGAGTACCTCGTCGCTGGTCATGATCGGGCCGCCGCGTTCGAAGTTCGGGATCAGCCGTGGCACGGAACCAGCGGCGAGCATGACGGCGTCACCGGTGATGGTGGCCGCCGATCCGTCTGCCATCGACACCTGCACCGTGCGATTCGCGCCCAGCGCGCCGACGCCGTTGAACACCTCGACCTTGCGGCCCTTGCACATCGCGGCGATGCCCTTGACGAGCCCTTCGACGATGCCCTGCTTGCGTGCCTGGGTGCGAGCGAAATCGACGGTGGACGTGCCGCCGGACTCGATGCCGAAGTCGCTCGAGTGATCGACGTGGCGCTTGACCGCTGCGGTCTCGAGGAACGCCTTGGCCGGGATGCAGCCACGGTTGAGGCAGGTGCCGCCGAGGGCATCTTTCTCGACGAGGGCAACGTTCAGCCCCGCCGATGCTCCGTACAGGGCGGCGGAGTATCCGCCAGGACCGCCACCGATCACCACCAGGTCGAAATGGTCACTCATCGTCGTTCACCGTAGCGTTCGATCGCCGCGTCGTCATCCGGACGCAGATCCGATCATGGTGTTTCGAGCACCCAGTTGCGCTGCTCGTCGCCACGCCGCAGCACCAGTACCCGGTTCGACCCAGCTGAGCTGCTGACATCGAACTCGATGCGGCACTGTTGGGGAGCAACGGTGATGTCGGTACAGCGCCCGTCGGCCGGCGCCGGCACCGGGCTGAGTCGATTGTCGCCGGTGGCGAGCGAGAAGCTCGCGATGTCGTCGTCGACACCACCGACTTCGACCGCGACGGCGAACACACCGTTTGCCTCGGAGGCACCGAACACCGTGACGTCGACATCGCCGACCGTGACGTTCTCGTCGACCTCGGCGGGTTCGACGTCTGCAGATTCGTTGGCCAGTTGCAGCAGCAGCACACCTCCAGCGAGCAGGATCATCAGTCCGACGCCAACCGAGAGCAGCAGCAACGTGCGCGTCTTCATCGCCGCCCGAGCCTACGGATCACCCCCAACTGTCACACCGTGCCCGGCCGACTGTGACAGTTCGGGCCTCCGGAAACTCGCTCGGCCCCGACGGCGCTCGACCCGACCGGATCGCTAGCGTTCCCGCTGTGACATCGACACGACGCCGCGCCGTACTGGGCGCCATCGGAGCCACCGTGCTGCTCGTTGCCGCCACGGCGTGCTCCTCCGAATCGGACGACTCCGCCGACTCGTCCCCGGCCGCCGAGACCACCGTTGCCGACACCCAGGCGCCCAGCACCGACGCTCCCAGCGACACGACCGCACCAGTCGAAGCGACCACAGCACCCGACACCGGCGGCGAGTGATCCTGAGCCGACCGATCCAGCGGTGGTCGTGCCCGAGGCCCTCCAGTTCACCGCCCCGCTCGTCGGCGGCGGCACGTTCGACGGCGCCGAAGCGGCTGGCAAGCCGACGATGTTCTGGTTCTGGGCGCCCACTTGAAGCGTTTGCAACCGTGAAGCCCCCTCGGTCGAGGAGGTTGCAGTGCAATTCCAGGACGAAGCCAATTTCGTCGGTGTGGCGTGGACGGGGAACGACGACTCGTTCCAGGACTTCATCGATCGCCACGGCCTGACCTTTCCCCAGATCAGTGACGACCCCGGCGACGTGTTCAACCGGTTCGGGATCTCGTACCAACCCGCGCTCGTCGTGGTGAACACCGACGGCTCGACCGAGTTGATCGCTGGAGCCGTCGACGAAGAACTGCTGAGCCAGATCGTCGCCGAAGCGAACTGAATGAACGGAGGGGTCAGGCCCTTCCATTTCATTTCCGACCACGGTGACCCCCAACGGTCCGATCGCTCCTACGCTCGGACCATGCGCGTTGCCATCACCGGAGTCACCGGCCTCATCGGCTCGGCCCTGAAGCCACACCTCGAATCGCTCGGCCACGAGGTCGTCCGGGTGGTGCGGAGCAATCCATCGGGCAGCGACATCTCGTGGTCGCCCGCCGAGGGTCGGCTCGACGTCCACGCCCTCGACGGTGTCGACGCAGTTGTCCATCTCGCCGGCGCCGGCATCGGCGACAAGCGCTGGACCGACGACTACAAGCGCGAACTCCTCGAGAGCCGCACCAAGGGCACCAGCCTGCTCTCCGAAGCCATTGCCTCGGCCGACAACGGACCCAAGGTGTTCCTGTCAGGTTCGGCGATCGGCATCTACGGCGCACGTGGCGACGAAGAACTCACCGAGACATCCTCCCCAGGCGACGGCTTCCTCGCCGACATCTGCGAGCAGTGGGAGGCAGCAACAGCTTCTGCAGAGACCGCTGGTGTCCGCGTGGTGCATCTCCGCACCGGCATCGTGCTGTCCGCGAAGGGTGGCGCGCTCAAGAAGCAGTTGCCGCTGTTCAGGTTCGGCCTCGGCGGCAAGATGGGCTCGGGCGACCAGTGGCAGAGTTGGATTTCGATCGACGACGAGGTCGCTGCGATCACCCACCTGCTCGGCACTGACACCTCCGGTGCGGTCAACCTGACGGCGCCGACGCCGGTCACCAACGCCGAGTTCACCGACACGCTCGGCGACGTCTTGCACCGGCCCACGTTCCTGCCGATCCCGAAGTTCGGCCCCAAGCTCCTGCTCGGCAGCGAACTGGCGAACAACCTGCTGTTCTCCGGGCAACGGGTGCTGCCGGCGGTACTGAACGCCGACACCGAGTTCACGTTCCAGCACCCCGATCTGGCAACCGCGCTGCACGCGCTGCTCGGGAAGTGAGCACGCCCGTCGCACGGCCGGACGAACCGGTCGCCATCGTCGGCGCCGGCCTCGCTGGGTTGTCGTGCGCCGTCGCTCTGCACGATGCAGGCAGAGCAGTGCAGGTGTACGAGGCGAGCGACGATGTCGGCGGGCGGGTGCGCACCGATCACGTCGACGGGTTCCAGCTCGATCGCGGATTCCAGGTCGCGCTCACGCGCGTACCCGGAGATGCACCGCCAACTCGACATGGCGGCACTCGACCTTCAAGCGTTCGAACCCGGCGCCCTCGTGTGGCGAAACGGCAAGGGCTCGGTCGTCGGCGACCCCTTCCGCCGTCCGGCCACCGCACTGTCGACCGTCGGTGCCCCGATCGGCTCGCTGTTCGACAAGGCCCGGATCGCCCTGCTCCGGCATCGACTCCGCGGTGTCCATCCCGTCCGGCTGCTCCAGGGCGACGACACCACGACCCGGGCCGCACTCACCGAGGCCGGTTTCTCGGACACGATCATCGAGCGATTCTTCCGGCCGCTCGTCGGCGGCATCCAGCTCGATCCCGACCTCACCGACAGCCGCCGAATGTTCGACATCATCTTCCGGATGCTCGCCGACGGTGATTCCGCTGTGCCCGCTGCAGGCATGCAGGCCATCCCGCAACAGCTCGCTGACCGGCTCCCTGCCGGGTCGATCCATCTGAACGCACCGGTCACGGCCACGTCGACGACCTCGATCACCGTCAGCGGCTCCACGATTCCGGCCGCAGCGGTCGTCGTCGCCACCGAGGGCCCAGTGGCGGCGAAGCTGCTCGCGCTCCCCGAGGTCGAGTCGAAGTCGGTCGGAGCGGTCTACTTCTCGGCGCCCACTGCGCCCATCGATGACAAGCTGGTCGTGCTCGACGGCACGGGTCGTGGTCCGGTGCTCAACGTGGCCGTGATGAGCAACGTGGCGCCGAGCTATGCGCCGCCGGGCTCGCATCTGATCGTCGCCGCCCTGCCCGGCCACGACGGGCCCACCATCGAAGACGACGCTCGCAGACAGCTGCGCGACTGGTGGGGGCCTCAGGTCGAGCGATGGGAACACGTCGCCACCTACCGCATCGCCCACGGTCAGCCCCGACAACGACCGCCATTCGATCCGAAGCGCCGGGTCCGCCTCGACGACGGCCGCTTCGTGTGCGGCGACCACCGCGACACCGCCTCGATCCAGGGGGCCATGCACTCCGGCCGCCGTTGCGGTCTGGCCATCGCCGCCGAGTTCGGCCAGACTGATCTGCATGGCTGACGGGATCCCGAACGACGCGTCCACACCGACCGACGACGACAAGGTCGTCAGAGGGATCCGGTTCGTTCCAGCAACGCCCCAGGCGATCTTCGATCTGCTCGCCGACCCGGCACAGCACGCCACGTTCGACGGCTCGGGTTCGGTGCGCAACAGCACCGACCAGGCCCCGCCCCGTCTCGAGCTGGGCACCAAGTTCTCCATGTCGATGAAGCTGGGCGTGCCCTACAAGATCACCAACGAGGTGGTCGAATTCGACGAGCCGTCGCTGATCGCCTGGCGACACATGGGCGGCCACGTCTGGCGCTATCGGCTGCGTCCCGTCGAGGGCGGCACCGAGGTCACCGAAGAATTCGACATGCGGCCGGCGAAGAGCGCGTTGCTGCTGAAGGTCTCCGGCGCCCCCAAGCGCAACGGCCAGGCCATCGAGGCCACCCTCGATCGCCTCGCCGAACACTTCCAACCCCCGAGGCCTGAACGCGCCGACCAGGCCGCACGGCCGGGACCTTTGACCATCGCAACAATTGTGACGGCTGAGTAGGTTGGGGGCATGGCCACCAAATGGTTGACGCCCCAGGAGATGACCGCCTGGCGGACCTACATCGAGACCTACGGCGACCTGATCGCCGCCATCGAGCGCGATCTGGCCCCTCACGGTGTGACCCTCGGCGACTATCAGGTGTTCGTCTACCTCTCCGAGGCGTCGGAGCATTCGATGCGAATGTGTGACCTCGCTGACCTGCTGCAACTGTCACCCAGCGGACTCACCCGGCGACTCGACGGTCTGGTCAAGGCCGGGTTCGTGACGCGCGAAGCCTCCACCGACGACCGGCGGGTCATGCTCGCCACGCTCACGCCGACCGGCTTCGCCGCACTCGAGGCCGCCGCACCTGATCACGTCGCCAGCGTCCGAAATCACATCTTCGATCATCTCGACAGCGACCAGATCGACGCACTGGCTTCGATCTTCCAAGCGATCAAGGACGGGCTCGAGTCGTGACCACCCTGCCGGCCGGCTTCCACAGCTACGTCGCCAACATCGGCGTGAAGGACGACACCGACGACTTCGTGGTCGTCGCTGCGACACGTGCGGTTCCGGTGGCCGGCGTGTTCACCAAGAGCCGATTCGCCGGTCCGAGCGTCACGCTCAGCCGCGCGCAGATCGCCGACGGGCAGGCGCACGCCGTCGTGGTCATCTCGAAGAATGCCAACGTGGCGACCGGCCCCCAGGGCCATGCCGATGCCGTCGAGGTCGCCCAGCGTGTCGCTGCGCGTCTCGGCTGCGAGCCGACCGACGTCGTCATCACCTCGACCGGTGTGATCGGTCGTCGATACCCGATCGATCGGATCCGTGCCGGCATCGACGCGCTGCCGGGTGAACTCACCTCAGACGATGCGACCGGCCCGGCGCGCGGAATGATGACCACCGACACCGTCGCCAAGCTCGCCGAGGCGACCGTTGCCGGCAGCACGGCGCGCGTGGTCGGCATGGCCAAGGGTGTCGGGATGATCGAACCCGACATGGCCACGCACATCTCATTGCTGTTCACCGATGCCGAGCTTCCCAGCATCGACCTCGACGCCGTGTTTCGGCGGGTCGTCGACCGAACCTTCAACTGCGTGAGCATCGACACCGACACATCCACCAGCGACTCGTCGGTGATCATGGCCTCGGGCGCAGCCGGCCCGGTCGACATCGGCGCCTTCGAGGCGGCACTCCACGATGTGGCGCTGGATCTCACCAAGCAGATCGCCCGCGACGGCGAAGGAGCGCACTCGTTGATCGAAGTCCACGTCGACGCCGCCCGCGACCGCCATCAGGCGAAACGGATTGCCAAGGCGATCGTGAACTCGCCGCTGGTCAAGACGGCGGTGCACGGTGGCGACCCGAACTGGGGCCGGGTGGCGATGGCGATCGGCAAGTGCAGCGACGACACCGACATCGACCAAGACGCGGTGACGATCCGCTTCGGCGACACCGAGGTGTATCCCCGACTGCTCGACGACGACGCCCTCGCAGGGTTGTCGTCGTACATGAGCGGCAGCGATGTGCGCATCCACGTGTCGGTGGCCACCGGCGACGCCGAGGCCACCGTGTGGGGTTGTGACCTCAGCGACGACTACGTGCGCTTCAACGCCGACTACACCACCTGAAACCCACGTTCACGTTGCGGTTCGGATGACCCGCATCATCCGAAGCGCAACGCGAACGGGGATGGATCACTTCGGCGGCATGCGGATGCCGCCGTCGACGCGGATCGACTCGGCGTTCATGTAGCTGTTGGTGATGCACTCGAGCACCATCGAGGCGAGCTGTTCGGGGTCGCCGAGGCGCTTCGGGAAGAGCACGCCCTTCTGGAGGTTCTCCTTGAACGCTTCGCTGGCTTCGCCTTCGCCGTAGATCGGCGTGTCGATCAGGCCAGGCGCCACGGTGTTGACGCGGATGCCGACGGCCGACAGGTCACGAGCGATCGGGAGGGTCATTCCGACGACGCCGCCCTTCGAGGCGGAGTAGCTGGCCTGGCCGATCTGTCCGTCGAATGCAGCGACCGACGCGATGTTGACGATCGCTCCGCGTTCGCCGTACTCGAGCGGCTCGGTCGTGCTCATCGCCGTGGCAGCCACGCGGATGCAGTCGAACGTGCCGATCAGGTTGATGGCGATGACCTTCTTGAAGGCGTCGAGGTTGGCGGCCGACTCGAGGGTGCCGTCCTTGCCGACCGTGCGCTGCGCCCAGCCGATGCCGGCGGAGTTGACGAGTACCCGGACCGGGCCCATCGACTTGGCCATCTCGACCGCGTTGACGATGTCGTCGGTGTTGGTGACGTCGACCTTGCAGAATGCCCCGCCGATCTCATCGGCGAGCTCGTTGCCCTTGTCCTCCTGCAGGTCGGCGATGACGACCTTTGCTCCGAGGGCGGCCAGCTTGCGTGCCGACGCTGCACCGATCCCCGATGCTCCACCTGTGACGATTGCACTTGCTCCAGAAATGTCCATGGGTGCGAACGATATTCGGCGTGGGGTCGGAATCGAGAATCCGGCCGGCGCCGAGGGGACAGCGCCTACACCGGTGTCGGTCCGATGCCGTATCGGGTGTCGACGAACCGATCCGGCACCACTCCGCTGTAGGTGGGTCCACCGTTGAACCATCCCGTGACGTCGATGATCACGTTGGCGGACGTGCTCGCGTGGACGCAGATCGCTCCCCCGGTGCCGAGCGTGGCGATTGCGTTGTTCGACACGATCTGTCCGGCAGCGAAGTTGAGGTTCGACGTCCTGGGACGGGTGGTCCCACACGGCCACACCGTCACGTAGCCGGCGGCGCGGGGGCTGTCGACAGCGACGTTGATCGAGACGGCTCGGGCAGAGCTGGGAATCGTCACCGCCTGTCCGGCAACGGTGGTTCGCAGTCCGGCCACTCCGACTTCGATCGGCCGGTCGGGGCTGAGCGTGCGTTGGGGCGCCCCGAGACCTGACCGAGTGTCGACGATTCGCTGCGGGACCGGTGAGACGAATGGTGTCGATGACGCGCCCGGCGTGAACCACCCGACGACGTCCGCGACCACGTCGGTCTGGGCGCTCGAGAACACACAGATCTTGCCGCCGGCACCGATCGAGACGATGGCTCCGTTGCCGCGGATCTCGCCGGCTCGGTAGTTGAGGCTCGACGTTCGCGGACGTGCTGCCCCGCAGGGCCACGCTGTGACGAACCCGGGCGCTGCGGCCCCCACCGAGGTGAAGTTCACTGCCACGGCCACAGCGTTGGCCGGCACGGCCGACGAACGGCCGAGCACGTCGGTGACCGCCAGGCCCGTCACCTGGATCTCGGCCTGGGTTCCGGCACCGAGTCGACCGGCCGGCATCCCGGTACCGAACCGGGAATCGGCGAGGCGGTGCGGTGTGATGGCGGTGAAGCCGGCGCCTTCACCATCGACGGGTCCGAACCAACCGGTGACGTCGAGGACCACGTCGGTCGCCGCGACCGAGTAGAGGCACGCCTTGCCGGAGCTGTCGACGGGCGCGATCACACCGTTGCCGTCGATCGGCGCCGCTGGCGTAGTTCAAGCTGGAGGTTCTGCGGCCTGGGCCGCGAACACGGCCACACCGTGACGTAACCGTTCGCCGACGGACCGACGGTGGTGACGTTCAGCGCCACTGCACTCACGTCGGCGGGGATCGTCACCTCGCTGCCGTCGGAGTTCACGAGCGATTCCGACGCCACCGACAGTTCGATCCGCTTCGGCGGAGCGAGCCGTGTCGCCGGGCCGCCAGACGTCGGCGGTGCCAGCTGGCTCAGCTGCTCTCGCAGCCACAGCGCGAAGTTGGCCTGGCCCGTCGTGGTCAAGTGGACGTCGTCGGAGAACCACCGCGGCCGTTCGGCAGTGTTGCTGGCCGCGTTCCAGTCGAGGATCGACAACGTCGGCCACCGGTTGGCTGCAGCGGCAAGTGCGGCGTTCGACGCGGCGTAGAACGAACTCGAACCGCTCTGGCGGATCTCGGCCAGGTTGACCCATGCCACCTGACGGACGCCGCGCGCACCGAGGGCGGCCATCATCTGATCGATCTGTCCGGCGAATGACGGGGGCCAGTCGTTGTAGCCGAGCTGCACGACCACGAGATCGGTCCCGATGGGCACCGAGGCCGCTGCTTGCACGCCCGAGGTACCCGGGCAGCTGATCGTGGTGGTGCAGCGACTGTCGACGACGTCGAAACGCGATGCGGCGAACGTGCCGTCGGTGAGGACTCGCAGCTCCGAGGTGGTCGACCCGGCGATCGAGTTCCCGACCGAGTCGCCGATCATCGCCATCGAGTTCGCGGTGGTGTCGCGGGTGACGACTCGCACCGTGAATCCGGGTGACGGCAGCGCGTTGGCACCGCGGAAGTCCCATGCCTGCTGCCGGAAGGTCTTGCCGTTCGAGCCGGTGAGGACGATGTCGTTGAACCAGATGCCATCGAACTGTCGATAGGTCGACGAGGCGGCCTCGGTCATCGTCGCGGCGGTGATCGAGCCCAGGCCGTAGCGAGCGGCGAGCGTGTCGGCGTCGAGGATGCGAGTCCATCGGTGATTGGGGTTGAGCGAGGTTCCGTCGCCCGGGATGTCGTCAACAGCGGTGAACGCACCTCCGGCGGTGCGCGGCCCATTGGAGGCCGAGAACTCGGTCGATGCCACCGAGCCGTTGGAGAACTTGCGGACCTTTCCGGCCGTCGCAACGATCGCGGCATCGGTTCGAGCGTCTTCGATGTTGGCGGGCGCTGCGGTCGGAGTGGCTCGTGTAGCGGAGCCGAAGTAGACCTGGCACGACTGCGAGTCACAGATCGTCGCATACGGGGGGTACCGGTTCTGTTGGAGTCCGTACGATCGGGCCGCCACGGCCTGGGCACGCACAGCGTTCGCTCCACGACCCGATCCGGCGTCGGCCCAACTCGCCGAGATCTCCTTGGGGACCACGCCTCGCAGGTAGTCCTCGGTCTTCACGTCGTTGACCACCCGGTTGCCCACCGACTCGCTGCGCACCTCGAGCTTGCCGCGGTAATGAGTGACCGATCCGGCAGAGTTGCACAGGCCGAGCACACTCGACGGCGCGGCCGAAGAGTTCTCGCCGTTCGCCGAGGTGAACACCACCGGGCCGGTCACGGTGTCGAGGAGCGTCCAATTGGCAGATGACCCACTGGCGATCTGCTGGCGAGCGCGTGTGGCATCGGCGGTGTTCCAGACCCCGGTGACAGCGAGGCCCTGGTCTCCCTGCCAGTCGCTCACCCGCGCCTGGGTGAGGTTGCCGAAGTCGCCGTCGACGGCGAGTGTGCTGTCGCCGGAAATCCGGAACGCGTTCAAGAAGGTCTGGATCTGGCGGACGGCAGTGCTGTTGCTCGAGCCCTTTGCGATCGGGCCGTTCGGCACGACGAGACTTGCCGCGCTCGGGCACGCAGGCGTCGTCGAGCCGTAGACCTCGAAGCGATTCGCTGAGATCTCCTTGGTGTAGATCGCCGCTCGGCTGACGCCCGCTGCGGTCACCGTGCCCGACCCAGCCACCACGCCGACGGTGGTTGCGTTGTCGAACCCGAGGAGTCGCACCCTGATGCGCGCCTGGCTCGTGGCAACATCTCCCAGCACTGTGCCGCCGTAGTAGTGATCGAGGATCCACTGCCACGACTTGTTCTGGTCGACGGCCCAGCCGTAGGCACCCCACTGGCTCATGCCTCGTCCGTGACCGAACCCGGTCCCCTCGACGACGACGGCCACGATGTCGTTCGGTGCTGCGTCAGCTGTGGGTTGCTGTATCGGCGCGAAGGTGATCAGTCCGGCGCCGAGGAGGGCTGACACAGCAACGGCGACTCGGCGCATGTAACCAAACCGTAACATGCAGTTGCGGGGACGGGGCATCGACACGGGTGATTCATCGGCACGCGATCCTGCTCGCTTGACGAGAACTTGCCACTGGTGGGCGAACTCAGCGCGACGAGGGGACCGCAGCAACAGCGAGCGCGTCGACGAGATCGTTCATCCGATCGCCGCTGTGGCCCTTGACCCACCGAAAGCTCACGTCACCGGCGTTGACCAACTCGATCAGGGGCTCCCAGAGGTCGACGTTGGCCACCGGCTTCTTCTGCGAATTCGTCCAGCCGTTGCGCTGCCACTTGACCCACCACTTGTCGCGGAAGCAGTTCACGACATAGGTCGAGTCGGACACGATCTCGATCGGGAGCGGTGCGCCGTGTTCGTCGGCTCGATCCGCATGGGTACGCAATGCGTCGAGGACCGCGTGGATCTCCATGCGCTGGTTGGTCGTGTGTGCTTCACCACCAGCACCGTACGGCGTTCCCTCGGGTGCGATCGCCCACGCCCAGCCCCCAGGGCCGGGGTTCCCGCTGCATGCTCCGTCGGTGTAGATCACGAGTCCGGCCATGTGGTTGAACCTAGCGGTGCCGTCGACCGCACCAGCCCGACGCAGTAGCCTCGCAACCGATGAATCGGGCGGTTGGCGTGGTGGTCGGGGCCCTGATGCTCGCCGTGTCGGCCGTGGCCGTCGGATCGGGAGGCCCGGTCGAGGGCCGACCTGGGCAACCCGACGTGGTGATCGTGGGCGACTCACTGACGGGCGGAAACAGCTCGTACATCATCCCAACACTGCGATCTGCGGGCCTCGACGCCCGAGTGGAAGGGCTGAGCGCTCGCCGCATCGCCGTGTCGTTCAATTCGCTCGGCTACCGAGACTCGGGCATCGAACGGATCCGATCGCTGCGTGCCGCCGGCGTCGAACCCGAGCTCTGGGTGATCCAGCTCGGCACGAACGACCTTGCCAGCGTCAAGAACTGCGGGTGCGCCGACCCGGTCGCGTTCGCCGGCGCGCTCGTCGAACGACTGCTCGACGAACTCCCGGCCGACACACCGGTTGCCTGGGTCACGGTGATGAATCGAACGGACTACGTGGTGACCAACACGTTCAACGAGGCGCTGCGACGACTCGCTGTCCTCGACCCGTACATGCGCCTGATCGACTGGGCTGCCCTGTCGCTGCAACGGCCCGATTGGTTCATGGACCCCGTCCACCAGTCGTTCGATGGGGTGATCCGCTTCACCCAGATGTACATCGACGAGATCCGAGCACTCCTTGCATCACCGCCCGGGCCGGCAGCTCCGCAGCCTGGCATCCAACCGGCCGTTCGGCTCGGCTCACCATTTCCCTGATCGACTTCTCGCCGCATCCGGTGCGTACCGATCGGTAACACTGCGAGACTGGCCCTCATGATTTTCGACGGCCACGTGCACCAGCTGCCCGACATCGATCCGACCGAGACCAAGGAGTGGCTGGACAGCCTCGACGCCGTCGTCGACGAGCACGGCAAGACCCGCGCCCGCTACCTGCTCACCCGCCTGATGGAGCGCGCCACGGAGACCCAGGTGTCGTTCCCCGCCACGGTCTCGACGCCGTACGTCAACACGATCCCGCGCGAGCAAGAGCCGTGGTTCCCCGGCGACGAGCACATCGAGCGACGGATCCGGGCCTTCATCCGGTGGAACGCAGCGATGATGGTGGTGCGCGCCAACAAGACCGCCGATGGCATCGGCGGCCACCTGTCCACGTTCGCGAGTTCGGCCGCGCTCTACGAGATCGGCTTCAACCACTTCTTCCGCGGCAAGGACGACGGCCGACCCGGTGACCACATCTACTACCAGGGCCACGCCGCTCCCGGCATCTACGCCCGTGCGTTCCTCGAGGGTCGCCTCACCGAGGACGACCTCGACCACTTCCGCCGCGAGATCGGCCGAGGCGGACACGGCCTGTCGTCGTACCCGCACCCCCGCCTGATGCCCGATTTCTGGGAATTCCCGACCGTGTCGATGGGTCTCGGCCCGATCTCGGCGCTGTATCACGCACGTTTCAACCGCTACCTCCAGAACCGGCACATCGACGACACGTCCGACAGCCGGGTGTGGTGCTTCCTCGGAGACGGCGAGACCGACGAGCCCGAAACACTCGGTGCCATCTCGCTCGCCTCGCGTGAGCAGCTCGACAACCTGGTGTTCGTCGTCAACTGCAACCTGCAGCGCCTCGACGGACCGGTGCGCGGCAACGGCAAGGTCATCCAGGAACTCGAAGCCACCTTCCGCGGTGCCGGCTGGAACGTGATCAAGGTCATCTGGGGTTCGAAGTGGGACGACCTGCTCGCCCAGGACAAGGACGGCGTGTTGCTCAACAAGATGAACACCACCGTCGACGGCGAGTTCCAGCGCTACGCCGTCGAAGACGGCGAGTTCATCCGCGACAACTTCTTCGGCCCCGACGAGCGCCTGCGCAAGATGGTCGCCGATCTCAGCGACGACGAGTTGCGCAGCCTGCCACGTGGCGGACACGACTACCGCAAGATGTACGCCGCCTACAAGGCCGCCACCGAAAACCTCGGTTCCGGACGCCCGACGGTGATCCTGGCCAAGACGGTGAAGGGCTGGACACTCGGCCCCGGCTTCGAGGGCCGCAACTCGACGCACCAGATCAAGAAGATGACCAAGGATCAGATCCTGGAGATGCGCGACCGGCTGCATCTCGAAGACGTGATCAGCGACGAGGGCCTCGACGCCGAGCACCCGCCGTACATCACACTCGGCAAGGACTCGATCGAATACCAGTACATGATGGAGCGCCGCAAGGCCCTCGACGGCTCGATCCCCAAGCGCACCACCGTTGCCCGCCGGCCGCTCGAGCTGCCGGCCGACGGTCCGTTCGCCGAGATGCGCGCGGGTTCGAACGGCCAGGAGGTGTCGACCACGATGGCCTTCACCCGCCTGCTGCGAGGCCTCGCCCGCGACGAGCACATCGGACCACGCGTCGTGCCGATCATCCCCGACGAGGCACGCACGTTCGGCATGGACGCACTGTTCCGCGAACTGAACATCTACGCCTCACAGGGCCAGAAGTACCAGCCGGTCGACCACGACCTGTTGCTGTCGTATTCCGAGTCGACCAAGGGCCAGATCCTCGAAGAAGGGATCACCGAAGCCGGATCGATGGCCAGCTTCATTGCCGCAGCGACGTCGTACTCGACTCGCGGCGTGCCGATGGTTCCCTTCTACACGTTCTATTCGATGTTCGGATTCCAGCGAGTCGGCGACATGATCTGGCAAGCAGCCGACATGCGCGCCCGCGGGTTCCTGATGGCCGCCACAGCCGGTCGAACCACGCTGATGGGCGAGGGGCTCCAGCACCAGGACGGCCACAGCCTCGTGCTGGCGTCCACCGTGCCGTTCGTGCAGGCCTACGACCCGGCGTTCGCCTACGAGGTCGGAGCCATCGTGCAGGCCGGCATGAATCGGATGTTCGGCGGTGGCCCACCCGAGGTGACCGACGTCTTCTACTACATCACCCTGTACAACGAGAACTACGAGATGCCACCGTTGCCCGACACACCAGGGCTGTCCGAGGCGATCGTCGAGGGCCTCTACAAGTGGGCCGACGCGCCCGATGGCCCGTCGATCCCCGCCACGATCCTGTTCTCGGGCACCGCCCACACGGCAGCCCGCGAGGCCGCCGCGGAACTGGCCGAGCACTACGACGTTGCCACCGAGCTCTGGTCGGCGACGTCGTACAAATCGTTGCGCGAGGAGGCGCTGGCTGCCGAGCGCTGGAACCGCCTGCACCCGTCAGAGGAGCCCCGCACACCCCGAGTTGCCGAGATCCTGGCCGACTCGCAGGGGCCGATCATCGCAGTGACCGACTTCATGAAGATCGTGCCCGAGCAAGTCCAGCGCTTCATCCACGAGCGCACCTTCGTGCCGCTCGGCACCGACGGCATGGGACGCTCCGACACCCGCGAGGCACTCCGTCGCCACTTCGAGGTCGACACGGGCAATGTCGTGCTCGCCGTGCTCGACGGGCTGCTCGCCGACGGCAAGGTCGACGAGTCAGTCGTCGCCGACGCCATCGCCCGCTACGACATCGACCCCGAGGCGATCGACCCGTACCTCGCCTGATCACATCGCGGGTCCGACGCCTGTGGCAATCGTCGGTAGCGTGACCCTCATGGCTGGCACCCTCTACATCACTGGCGACACGGCGTCCGACAAGCTGCTCAACACCAACGCGAACGCGCTCCTGCTCGGGATGTTGCTCGATCAGCAGGTACCGATGGAGTGGGCGTTCGCCGGGCCATCGACGCTCAAGCAGCGACTCGGGCACCTCGACCCGAAGAAGATTGCGGCGATGGACGTCGACGAGTTCGTGTCGATCTGCTGCGAGAAGCCGGCCATCCACCGCTTCCCGGGGTCGATGGGCAAGCGGATCCACGCAGTCTGCGAGGCACTGGTCGCCGACTACAAGGGCAACGCCGCCAACATCTGGAAGGGCGTCGACGACGCCGGCGAGGTGTACCGACGTCTGCGGGAGCTTCCCGGATACGGCGACGAGAAGTCGAAGATCTTCATCGCCATTCTCGCCAAGACCCAGGGTCTCGAGCTGGACGGTTGGCGAGACACTGCCGGCAAGTTCGGCGACGACTCGCCGCGTTCGGTCGCCGATGTCCACGACGAGGTGTCGCTCGGCAAGGTTCGCGAGTGGAAGAAGGCCCAGAAGGCCGCGAAGAAGGACAAGCAGGACCGACCGACCTGATGGCCGAGCGCTACCGCACCGACGTCGACCCGCATGCGGCGAACAACCCCCATGCGTTCGCGCTCGAACTCGTCGGCAGCGGACACCACGTCCTCGAGATCGGATGCTCGACCGGCCACGTCACATCACGGCTGATCGAGGCCGGCAACACCGTCGTGGGAGTCGAGCTCGACGAAACAGCAGCCGCCGAGGCGCGAACGGTGGCCGGCGTCGTGCACGTCGTCGACCTCGACGTCACACCGGTGTCATCGGTCGAGTCGGGGCCGTTCGACGTGATCCTGCTCGGTGACGTGCTCGAACACGTCCGCGACCCCTCGACCGTGCTCGCCGACATCGCTTCGCTGCTCGGCCACGAAGGCCGTTTGGTGATCTCGGTTCCCAACGCGGCACACGTCGACGTTCGCTTGATGCTGCTCGAGGGACGCATCGAGTACCAGCACGACGGCCTGCTCGACCGCACCCACCTGCGGTGGTTCACCAAGGAATCGCTGCGTCAACTTCTCGCCGACTGCGGTTTCGTCACGACTCGTCTGCGTCGTGTCGTGTTCCCGATCGGTGGGAGCAACGTGCCGTGGGACTCCGCTGTTCACGCTGGCGCAACGATCGAATTCGTCATGGCAGATCCCGAAGCCGAGACCTACCAGTACGTGGTCGAGTGCCAGCGCATCGGTGTCGCACCCGACGGCCCCGATCCGCTCGAACCAATCCCCTTCTCGTGGCCCGACACCGAGTGCTCGCGAGAACTGATCGGCGATCTCCGTCGCGAGCAGCAGACATTGCAGTCGGAACTCGACGCGTGGGAGAACTCTCGCCTCGCCCGCGTCACGCGACCCCTTCGGGCGCTGTCGGGGCGGATGCAGCGCAGGGTCAGCGGTCTGCGCGCCTGACCGGGACGCAGACCGCCGCTCGCCTACGATCATCGCGTGAACGCCCCTCTGCATCTCGGTGTCGTCGCCCCGGTTCTGCCGGGCGGTGGCGAGGCCACCGTCACTGCGGCAGCGCTGCAACGAGAGCTCGAACACCGGCTCGGTCCCGCCACGATCGACTTCCGCACCACGAGCGCATCGTCTCGCCCGCTCGATCCCAACCGGTGGCGTCAGCTGCGTGACGCCGACTTCCGGCGTCTCGCTCACGCCGTGATCGTCGACACTCGCGTCGAGGACGACCCCGCCGTTCGGGCCGCTGTCGATGGCGTCGACATCGTGATCTCGACCGACCTGTTCGCCCAGCCCACCGGACTCGCCCGTGTGCTCGTGCGACGCCTCGACGACGCCGAACTCGAGACGCGCCGACGAATGCTCGTGCACCTCGGGCTGCTCCCGGAGGCCCCGGCGACGTTGACCGTCGTTCCCACCTCGATGCCGCTCACGGCCACCGACCTCTACCTGGTGGCCCAGCAGTTGGTCGACACCGACGATGATGTGCTCGCCGCGCTCGGCGGTGCGGACGCCCCCGATGTCGTCGCCGACATCGACGATCTGATCGATCGCCTACGCGGACTGCTCCCCGACTCGCTGCGCGAAACCGACGCCCAACTCCACGAGCGGTTGGCAGCGACCGAGCGGAGACTCGCTGACGAACGTGCTCGCCACGCGGTCGAGATCCGCTCGCTCAGCGACCGCCTCCAACACGTCGAGGATCTCCTCGACGTGGCGACACGACGGCGGCACCCCGACGAAAGCGGAGCCGACACATCTCCATCGCCCTCCGTCGCCACCGTCACGCCATGACCCACTGGTCTCGTTGGGTCACAGCATCCCCCGCACCGGTCGCGCGCTTCGACGCGACCGTGTCACCCAGGGTGACGATCGTGATCGTCACCTTCGGGACGGGGCCGATCATCGAACGCTGCCTCCGTTCGATCGCCGACTCGCTCGATACCGAGGAACTCGACGCCGAGATCATCGTGGTCGACAACACACACCCGAGGTTTGGTCACCGAACAGCGGATCGAATCGCTGTGTCGACTTCCGGCGTGCGACTCGTGCGCCCCGACACCAATCTCGGTTTCGGCGGAGCCAACGAACTCGGTGCAGCCCACGCCCGCAGCGAGGTGCTCTGCTTCATGAACCCCGACGTCATCGTGCCCCAACGCTGGCTCGCAGCCCTGCTCGATCTCGTCGATCAGCACCCTCGCGCGGTGATCGCACCCACGCTCGTGAACCCCGATGGCACCGTGCAGGAAGCGGGGAGCCGCATCGACGCCAGCGGGTTCACCCGTCCAACCCTCCCTGGCGAGGCCATCACCCGCGTCGACTACGCATCGGCGGCCTGCTGGCTCGTGCGACGCGAGGTACACGAGGCGATCGGTGGTTTCGATCCCCGTTTCCACCCCGCGTACTACGAGGACGTCGACTACGTGCTCCGCCTCCGTCGAGCGGGCGGGAGCTGCATCATCGCCGACGAGGTGTCGGTGACGCACGAACGAGGCGGGTCGACCGATCAGCGCGTCAGCTCGACCGATCAGCAGCGAGCGACGCTCACCGATCTCTGGCGAGGATGGCTCTGGCAGCAACCCCGTTGGATCAGGCCGACTCGAACTGATCGAGGCGCTCGACGAGGAGACGCCCTCGCAACGCTTCCGGGTCCGTGGCCGTCGGGTCGGCTGCGCCGAGCAGCTCGGGGCGTCGCCCGGTGCGCGATTCGAAGAGATCGGCGACGGTGTCGTCGATGACGTACACCGAACACGCCCACTGGGCGACGGCATCGAACAGTCGATTCGCCGCGGCGGACTCGATCGCTGCATCGGACGGCTCCGCCGACAGCGCGGGAACGCTGTCGATGACGACATGGCCGGGAACGTGCGCGAGTTGGGCAGGTGGACCGTCGGTGAATGCGGCCGGCCCGAGCACGTAGACGACGTGATCGAACTCGTTCGCACTCATCTGGGCAACCAGTGTGCGCAACCCCTCGATCGGAAGCGACGTGCCCGCCTCGATGCGAACCGACCGGTCGGCGACGAACACCCGCACATCGGCCACCGATGCGAGCTCGTCGACGAGACCCTGGCCGACGAAGGCACTGGTCACCGGCGCTGTGTCGATCGGGTCGATCGCCTCGACCGCAATGGCGAGTCGCTGTCGTGGCGTGGTTCGCTCGGGCCGTTCGGACACCCGCTGGTACACGCCCACGAGCCGCGCCGCTGCGACATCCCAGGTGAATTCCGGGTCACGTGCCCGATCCAGCGCGAGCATCGTCTCGGGATCGGTCAGCGCCGCGGTCATCACTGCCGTGATGTCGCCGACGACGTGGGGGTTGAACAGCGCTGCGGGCTCGAGCATGACCTCGGGCAACGATGCGGCGTTCGAGCAGACCACGCGTGCGCCGCAGCGCCGGGCTTCGAGCACCGGCAGGCCGAACCCTTCGTAGTACGACGGGAACACGACGAGTTCGGCGCTCTGGTACAGCAGCACCAGTTGATCATCGGAAACGAGGCCGGTCAGCAGCATGCGATCGCCGACACCGAGTGCTTCGCCATGTGCCTCGAGGTCGGCTCGCTGGCCCTCGTTCAGGCGCGATGCGATCACGAGTTGATGCTGTTCACGCAACGACGGGTCCAACCCTGCGTAGGCTTCGACCGCTCCACGAACGTTCTTGCGCCAATCCGGTCCGGCCGGGACGAGGATGAAATCGGGTTCCAACCCTTCGAGTGCCGTGGCGAGCTCGTCGAAGCGTGCCTCCATCGAGGTCGACGGCGGACAGAACTCCGGGGCGGTTCCCGCACCCACCGAGGTCAACCGCTCGCGCGGGTACCCCAACCGTGTCGCGAGATCGTCGGCGGCCGATTCGGAGTCGGTCACCACCTCGTCACACGCCAACAGCAACCCGAGTCGTGCTCGATACCAGGCTCGGATGCCAGGCGTCGCGAGGTAGACGTCACTGAAGATGTGAGGGATCAGGTCGTAGCAGGTCGCGACCAGGCGCCGAGCCCGAACGGGCGCCGACACCGACGCCACCGCTGCCGACTCGAATGGCGAGGTCACGTGGAGGATGTCGACTCGATGCCCTCGAAGTTCGTCGTACGAACGCAAGAGCCCGGCAGACGCGAAGGGTTCGAGCCGCGGGACGTACGGCAGCGCAGGGTTCCACGCGAACACGTCGACCGGGCAGACATCGCGCCGCAGCAGCGCGCTGGCGAGCTCACCGACGAATCGGGAGATCCCACGCTCGCCGTGTTCGATGCTCTGCACCGCCTGGAGGTCGAAGACGATCACAGTCGGGTGGTGTGCGCCAGCACGTCGGCATGGTCCTCTGGTGTCGAGGTCATCGCCGCGAGCACCTGGGTGAGCTGGTCGATCGTGGCTTCGAATCGATCGATGCGGTCGGTCAGGTCGTGCACCTGATCACGCAGGTCACCAACGAGTCGCGAGTGGTACAGCTGCGTCTCTGCGACGACGTTGGCCAATTCGGCCACCGTCTGTGCGAGACCTTCGTCGTGCGCGTTGAAGCGACGAATCTCGTCCTTGGTCGACTCGAAGTGCCAGTTGACGTAGTCGCGCGCTGGGCGAGTGGCCGTGCGAGCGACGGCGCGGAGTCTGCTGGTGGCTTTGTTCATCACGTTCCTCGTCGGGGGTACCGGTAGATCGTCCATCGTACGGCCACCTCAGCCGGCGGATCATGCGACCGGCTCTCGACGACGTCAGCTGCCCGGTCCGTGCACGCCGCTCCAGTACTGCAGACCGAAGTGCTCGGCGGTCGGTTGGGCGTTCATGCGCTCGACTGCAGCAACTGCCATTTCCTGGCCGCTCGCCGGGTCGTGAGCGAGCCGGCGCATCCAGTCGACCGTTTGGCGGTGATCGGGCTCGGCCCACGTTGCATCGTTCGGATACGCACCGCTGCGGTCGGCGACGTCGACCAGTTCGACGTCGATCAATGCGGCGCAGGCGTCGTCCATGAAGTCGAGATTGCCCGAGTAGCGCGAGGCGATCACCGGCGTGCCGAGCCACATCGCCGATGCGAGATGCAGACCCAGGCCCTCACCTCGGTGCAGCGACACGAAGCAGTCGGCGGCAGCGATCAGCGCGTCCAACCGCTCGGCGTCGACGTGCTCGTCGATCACCGTGACCCGTGGGTCGTCTGTGGCGACGAGGAGACCCTGGAGATCATCCGGACGAGATGCACCATTGATGGTCTTGACCACCAAGCGCACGTCCACGGTGGACTCGTCGGCAAAGGCCTCGGTGAAGGCCGCGATCGCCGCGAACGGATTCTTCCTGTCGACGCTGCTGAAGAAGTCGAAGCTGACGAGGAACACGAACGTGTCGGCCGTCGCTCGGAGTGTCGAACGCCACGAGGTGACGTCGTCGGCGCTCACCGACGGCGGCTCCAATCGGATCGGGTAGGTGTACACGGGCCGGCCGCGGCCGGCGTAGGCGCCCGCCACGAAGGTCGTTGCCGCCCAGATCTCGTCGACCAGAGCAATGCCGTACCGATGCGTGGCCGGGGCCGAGGCCAGTTCCCAGAAGAAGCAGCCGACGACGAGATCGGCAGTCGCCCTGAGCTCGGGCCGCTGCTCGATGAGGCCCGGAAGTGCCTCGGCAGCAACGACGAAGATCGACGCGTCGAATGCCGGCGCCGTGTCATGCGCCGATGGCGACCGCATGGCCGGGCTGTCGGTGGCGGCGATGTCGATCGCTCGCGTCGGCACACCTGCCGCGAGCAGCGAGTGGTGAACGGCACGAGCTGCGGTTCCGAGCCCACTGCTCACATGGTGATACCCAACGACGTTGACACCGCGTCGCTCGATTCGCTTCGAGCTGGGCTCAGCGAGAAGCCGACTCGCCGACCCGTCGCGCCAGCGCTCGACAAGCCGCCTCGGTGCCCCTGCGAGACCCGCCAACAGCGCACGGGCGTGGAGACGGCGGGGCTGATGGCGCAGCCGGCGCACCGACAGCCAGAGCGCACGACCGATCATCGGTGCAGGACCGAATCGGACGACCATCCAGATCCGGTTGCGTTCCTGAAGCCGCCGGACCGCGGATCCGAGTTGGCTGGTCGTGGAGCTGCGGGCGTGCCACACCGTCGAGGCGGGCTCGAACCCGAAGTGCCAACCACGATTGCCACCACGCAGGGCGAGGTCGACGTCTTCGTAGTACAGGAAGTATCGCTCGTCGAATCCACCCATCTCGGCGAGGAACGCTGCGCGGAACACCACCGCCCCGCCGGTGAACATCACGATTCGTCGGGGCACCTGCCACACCGGCGCGTCGACCATGCCGTCGCCGAGATCGCTCCCGGCGCCAGCGGGGTCGAGCACCACACCGGCGCTGTTGACCACCACCGGTTCGCTGTCGGCAACGAGCAGCTTCGGTTGCACACCCCCCAGGCGGTCATCGCCGGCGAGAGCGGCCACGAGCGGTTCGACCCAATCGGCGGAGACGACGACGTCGTCGTTGAGCAGTGCGATCAGGGCGGGGCCACCATCGCTGCCGACCCCGACGTGGCGGAACCCGGCATTGGCCGCGGCACCGAAGCCGCTGTTCTCGGTGCGCAGCACTTCGACGAACGCACGGTGGCGCTCGTCGAGATCGTCGACTCGGCCGCTGTTGTCGACGACGACGACGCGCTCGACACCGCGTGCCCGCCCGAGCGCATCGAGGCACCGGTCGAGCATGTCGCCGACACCTGCATGGGTGACGACGACGACGACGATGCCGGTGCGCCCGTCGGCAGCGGCGTGATCCGTCAGGACTGCACCGACTTCGACAGACGTGCGGCGACCCGGGCCGGGAGCGACGGCCGGGTGTCGATCGGGGCGGCACCCGAACGCAGTGGCCGTTCCAGCCAGTCCGAACGGTTCGGCGCCAGATTCGGGTTGTAGTACGGATCGTTGTTGATCTCGTAGTGCCACCGGGCGTTGACGAACTCGTACTCCTCGGGCAACAGCTCGCTCACGCGGGTGCGACTCTCGAAGTGGTACCAACTCGCCCACGGCGTCCAGATGATGCGATGCCCCTCGGAGCGAACCTTCAGACAGAAGTCGACGTCGTTGTAGTTGAGCGGCAGCTCGGCAGCGAAGCCGCCAACCGCCTCGAACACCCCTCGGTCGACGAGCACGGCTGCGGCGGTGACACCACTGCATTCGCGTTCGACGGCCAGCGGAAGCAGTGGGGCGGGGCCCGGCGAGTCGCCGGGCCATCCGTGCAACGTGTGCATCAGATCGTGGTGGTACACGTGGCCGCCGTGCTGCAGCGTGCCGTCGGCGTACAACAGCTTTGCGCCGGCCATCGCCACCCCGTCGGCGTGCACGTGCCCGACGAGCACCTCGAGGCTGGTGGGCTCGATGAGCTCGGTGTCGTCGTTGAGGATGAACAACAGCTCGCCGGAGGAGGCGACTGCACCGGTGTTGACCTTCTCGGAGAAGTTGAACGGGCCGCTGAACGGCACCAGTACGAGCGAGTCGCCGACGAGTTGGCGCAGTTGGTCGATCACGATCTGCGGCGTGTCGTGGTCGTGAACGATCACGAACTCCATCTCGCGGTAGGTCGATTGTTCGATCATGCTGCGGACTGCATCGACGACGAAATGGCGGGTGACACCCCACACCCGTCCGCTGGAGCCACGCGTGGGAATGATCACGCTGACGAGCGGGCGGTCGGTGACGTGTCGGCGGACGCGGTAGCAGCCTTGATGGTCGGTCAGCTCGACCGTTGCCGAGATGCCGGCGCGCTCGCAGTGCTCGGACACTGCTCGGACACCGGCGTCGAACGCCCAGGGCTTGTTGTCGCCGCTCGACACGCTGTTGGGCGACTGACGCCAGTGACACAGCACCCTCGGAACGTGGACGAACACTTCGCCCGCCTCGACCAGCCGCAGGAGCAGGTCGTGGTCCTGCGCTCCGTCGAAGCCGAGTCGGAATCCGCCGACGTCGTCGAGAAGGCTCCGGCGGATCATGACGAGGTGGGCCACGTAGTTCTGGTTGCGAAGCCGTTCGGGCGAGAAATCAGGCTTGTAGAACGGTGTGGCGAACCGACCGTCGGGTCGCAGGTGGTCGTGGTCGCTGTAGCCCACGTTCGCCGTGTCACCCAGGGCCGCTGCCATGGTTGCCAGGGCATCGGGCGTGAGCACGTCGTCGTGGTCGAGCAGCGCAACGAACTCACCACCCGCCGCAGCGAGCCCATCGTTCGACGCAACGGCGATACCACCGGAGGCTGCCCTGGTGACGACCCGGACCCGCACGTCGAGCAGTGACGCATCGGCGAGCATCGAACGGATCTCGGGATCGGTCGATCCGTCGTCGACCAGGACGTGTTCCCAGTCGGTCATGCTCTGTGCGGCCACCGACGACAGACACGCCCGGAGATGGTCCGGTCGCGGATCGTGAACGGCGGTCACCACCGTGACGACGGGCATCAGAACAATCGCAGCCGCGCCGACCGGGTCAGCCGTGCCACGAAACCGCGTGCCGAGCCAACCACCAGTCGCTGGAAGTGGTCCTGGTCCTGTCGTGCGCGTGCCAGATGGACGTGGAGTTCGGCATTCAGTCCGCGCAGCGAGCCGGCAGCAGCCTCGGCGCCCTTCGCTGCGTCTCGCGCCGCCAAGAGGTCGGTACGCATCTGCTCGTACGACGTCTCGGAGGGCCCGACCAGTGCGCGCAGACGGCTGATCTCGTTGCGCAGCTCGTCGATGTCGCGGCTCTGTTCGTCTCCCACCGCCCGCACTGTACTGCCGGCCCGCTCAGAGGTGAGGCCAAGGAAGCGCCGGGTACATCGCTCGGATGTCCTCGGTCATCAGATCGCCGAACAGGTTGGTGGTGGCCAACATCGAGGTCTCCTGGGTTCGGTATCTGCCCAGGATGCGAGCGACGTGGACACCGTGTCCACCGTCTGACGCGACCCGCAGCCAGAACTCCCAGTCCTCCCAGCCGAACATCAGCGCTTCGGTGTCGGAGTAGCGCCCGTGGCGCTCCCACGCCGACCGCCGGATCATCGATTGTGCGTCGATGTAGTTGGCCTCGCACAACCACTGGACCGACCAGCCCATTGCGCTGCGCAGACCTTCGGTGACGCCGAACTCCTCGAGAATCGAATATGCGAAGCTGGCGGCCGGATCGGCCTCGAGCGCATCGGACAGCATCCGCAGCGCCGACGGATACACCAAGTTGTCGGCGTCCATGACCATCACCTTGTCGGCTCTGGCGTTCTCGAACGCGAGGTTGCGAGCCGCCGCCAGACCGTGATTCGCCTCGCGTCCGAGCAACAGGATCGGCACGTCGTCGTGCTCGTGGATGTACGACGCAACGGTCGCTCGTCCGTCATCGGTGGAATGGTCGTCGACGATCACGATCTCGAAGTCGACGTCGTGCGAGGCACAGATCGAGTCGAGCGTGTCGGTCACGAGCAACTCGTAATCGAACAAGGTGACGATGACGGTGACCTCTGGTGTGGCGTTCTCATATGCCGACGATTCGAACCGTTCGATGGCATCGTCACTGCCGTGACGCCACCGCGAGCGCACACGTTCGATCTCGCGACGGTGACGTGTCTCTGCGACGAATGCAGCCCGGATCTCTCGGCGCGCGGCCGTCGCCGGAGCGAACACCGGCAGCACAGGAATCTGCTGGAGCCGACGCAACTGGCTGCGTGTTCGGCTGGTGAACATCGACCGGGCCGGCCGTTTCGGGTGTCGGGCCTCCGCCTCGGCCAGCAGCGGTTCGAGCGACGCCCGGAGGGGATGGTCGTCGAGCACTGCCCGGGCGGCAGCCGAGCCGAGTTCATCGCAGCGGGCAGTGGTCGTTCAGGAGTTCACCGATCGTGGCGACGAGGTCGTCGGTCTCCACGAAGTGTTCGCCGGCCATCAGTGGCTCGTAGCCCGACGACGGCTCGGTCACGACAGCACAGCCATTGGCCATGGCCTCGACGAGCCGGGCCCACTCGAAGTAGCCGCTGCCTGCATCGTCGCGATGGATGTTCAGCAAGATGCGACTGTCGGCGAGCAGGTCGTACTTCGCGTCGGAGAACACCAACCCTCCGACGGCCGAGGTGACGGGTCGCGTGAAGGAGAACAAGCGCAGATCCACCTCGTGCGGCCACAGCGTGGGGGCCAGCCGGGCAAGTTCCGCGCCCCGGTGCTCGGTGTAGCCGGCGAGCACGACCAGGTCTCGCGACCGAACGACACCTGCACGGCGACGGTCCATCGACGGTGTGCCCCCGATGCGGAGGTGATGCGCATCGTGACCGAGGCTGCGCAGCGCCTCGACGCCGTGCACGTTGATGTCGAGGACCATCGGGCTGCGTTGGCAGACCAGCGACGTCATCTCGAACCAGCTCGTGCCGGGCTGCTCGGTGCAGACCGGCACACTGACCGATGCCGCCGCGTCGATCGCCCGGCTGCCTGCATCGCTGAGGAGGTAGAACTCGTGTGGCGCCACGACGAGGTTCACCGCCGACGGATCCGATGGAAGTGTGCCGTCGACCACGAGGCGAGCCGATCGTCCGGTCTCGGCTGCCGCCTCGACGAGCCATCCGGCGATGTCGGTCATGAAGGCGTTGCCCGTCGCAGCGACGAACACGTTGACCGACGAGTTCGTGCGAGTCACCGGCAGGTCACCGTGCGGTCAGCTTGCCGAACAGTTCGACCGGAAGCCGCGCCACCTTGGTGACCACCCGTCGCGCAACGGTCCACTTGTCCGGCGCCCGGCGCAGGTCGGTGATCATGGCGGCAACCACGGCGCGGCGGCTCATCACGGCCGGCACCGTGGCGGCAAGCGTCTTGAGTTCCGCCGATCGCCGGTTCGACTCGAGCTCGAGCCGCGTCAGCTCGTCATCGATGTCGGATGTTGCCGATCGGGCCGAATCGTGCGCCGTGCCGCCGCTGGATTCGAGCGGAGATCCGGTCCGGTCGCTCACGAGCCGGAGCCTAACGACTCGGATGCAAGCGTCTGGCCCTCCCGACTGCTCGCACCACACCCCAGTAGCATCGCAACCCGTCATGTCCCTGCGTAACGCGTTAGCGCACCGCAACCTGTTGTATCTCCTCACCCTCAAGGAGCTGCGGACCCGCTATCGCAAGTCGGTGCTGGGATGGACGTGGAGTCTGCTCAACCCGCTCAGCCAGATGCTGATCTTCAGCTTCTTGTTCCTGGTGGTCTTCAAGGCCGACCCGCCGCTCGGCGACCCGAGCGGGCTGAAGGCGTTCCCCCTCTATTTCCTGTCCGGACTCCTCCCGTTCCAGTTCTTCTCGATCTCGGTGACCACGGCAATGGGTGTGGTCGAGGGGAACGCGAGTCTGATCAAGAAGGTGTCGTTCCCACACGAACACCTCGTGTGGTCGGTGGTGCTCGCCCAGGTGATCACGTTGTTGATCGAGCTCGCCGTACTCGCTGTTGCGCTCCTCATCGCAGGGTCGATGATTCTGCCGTGGCTGATCGTCGCGATGCCCCTGATCGGGTTGCTGATGCTGTTCACCACCGGACTCGCCCTCGCCCTGTCGGCGGCAAACGTGTTCTTCCGCGACATCAACTATCTCTGGGGCATCGCTTCGCAATTGCTGTTCTACGCGTCGCCGATCATCTACACCCCCGCGGTGATCGAGATCGGCGCACTGCGATGGTTCACGAGCTGGGGTCCGACCGGCGCATTCGTGACTGCCTTCCACCAAGTGCTCTACGACAACCGGATGCCGAGCCTCGATCGTTGGGCGTTGCTGACCGTGTACTCGATCGGGTTGTTCGCGTTCGGGTCGTGGTTCTTCGGACGGCTGTCGCCACGATTCGCGGAGGAGATGTGAGGTGAGCTTCCAGCAGTCAACACCCGCACTCACGGTCGACGCCGTCTCCAAGACGTTCAAGGTGCACCACGAACGGGCCAACTCGCTCAAGCAGTACATCGCTGCCCGCGGACGCAACCGGTACGAAGAGTTCTATGCGCTTCGCGATGTCTCGTTCGAGGTTCGCGAGGGCGAGGCGTTCGGAGTGATCGGCCACAACGGCTCGGGCAAATCGACGCTGCTCAAGTGCATGGCCGGCATCCTGCAGCCGAACCAGGGCAAGATCACCGTGCACCGACGCATGTCGGCACTGTTGGAACTCGGCGCCGGATTCCACCCCGAACTCTCGGGTCGCGACAACGTGTTCTTGAACGCGGCGATCCTCGGTATGTCACGCCCCGAGATCGCACGTCGTTTCGATGAGATCGTCGACTTCTCGGGGCTCGAACGCTTCATCGACTCGCCGGTCAAGACCTACTCGTCGGGCATGTACGTGCGGCTCGCGTTCGCCGTGGCCATCAACGTCGATCCGGACATGCTGTTGATCGACGAGATCCTGTCGGTCGGCGACATCGCCTTCCAGCAGAAGTGCATGGAGAAGTTCGTGCACTTCCGCGAAGAGGGACGAACCCTGGTGCTGGTCACCCACGACCTCGGCAGTATCCGCAACTTCTGCGACCGGGCGATCTGGCTCGACCACGGCGTGGTCACCGGTGAAGGCTCGCCGACCGAACTCGTCGACCGCTACACCGAGACGATGCTCGGCGACGACGATGCCGAGCCGGTGGCCGAAGGAGCACGGCGTGGCTCTGGTGAGATCAAGGTCGATCGTGTCGAGATGCTGGTCGGCGGTCGCCAGGCGTTTCGCGCGCAGACCGGCGACACCGTCACGTTCAGGCTGCACTATTCGGCCGTGCAACCGGTCAAGACACCGGTGTTCGCCGTCGAACTCGCCCGCTTGGGCACCGCGACGGTGACAGCGCCGTCGACGCGCGATGTCGACCTGCTCCCCGAACAGATCTCCGGAAGCGGGTTCGTCGATGTCACCATCGAGCAACTGGCGCTGCTGCCAGGGCCCCACGTGCTGCACACCTCGATCACCGACTTCGGGCGCCAATACTCCTACGACCACGTCCAGACCGCGCTGCGCTTCGACGTGATCGCCGGCGACAGTCGCGAGGTCGACGGGCTGGTCACGATGCATCCGATCTGGTCGATCGACGGGCGGCCCCAACGGTCGACGGGCCGGGCCGGTGGATGAACCCGCCGCTCGTTCGACCGGTTTGAACACCCGACGAATCGGCGCGGCCGTCGCGGTGGCGGTCATCGTGGTGTGTTTCGTGTTGGCCACGCCGCGCAACGGTGGCCCCGACGAGGCCAGCCACATGGTCACCTCGGCCGGACTCCTCCGCGGCGAACGGTCGGGCACCGACGTCGAAGGGTCGACACGGGTCAGAGCCTTCGAGGTGCCCGCCTTCGTCGGCCGGCCCGACCCCGCGTGCTGGGCACAGCAACCAACGATTCCTGCGAGTTGCGCCGTGTTCGACGTGACCTCGACCGAGACGACCACCGCCGTGTCGAGCGCTGTCGGCTATCCGCCGTGGAGCTACGTCCTGCCTGGGCTTGCGTCGTTCATCCCGGTGCCGAACGCCTACAACTCCCTGTCGCGGCTGCTGATGGCGGCGATTCCGATCCTGCTGCTGGCCACCGCGCTCGATCGACTCCGAGACCTGGGACGTGGCACTCGAACCGCTGCGTTGGTGGGCGTGACACCGATCGCCTGGTTCACGATGGGCATCGTGAACCCCTCCGCCGTGGCGGTGGCGGGCGGGTTCGCGCTGTGGGTCGGGCTGCTCACGATGCGTCCCGATCGCGGCCATCTGCTCGTGATCGCCGGGTGGGCGTGCGTGCTGCTCCCCCGTCGCGATGGGCCGTTCTGGGCGACGCTGATCGTGTTCGTCGCGTGCCTGGCGCTGTCGACCGACCCTGTTGCGGTGTGGCGTCGCCTGGGGAGATGGCCCCGAATCGCCGCCGCCCTGCTCGCCCTGGTCCCTGTCGCAACGTTGCTGATCTCGATGACACCGGGCACCGAGGCGCTCGACCTGTTGCTCGCTGCAACACCGATCGGTTTGCTGGCGATGCGTCCCGTCACGGTCTGGCAGTCGAGGGCGTCGCATCCCCGGATCGTGCTGGGCGCTGTCGTTGCGCTGGTTGCGGCGGCGGTCGTCGCGCTGCTCGCCGTCGCCCGACGAGACGGCCTCGAAGCCGAAGTGGTGCGGCTGATCGTGGGCAACACCGGCAATCACCTCCGACAACTCGTCGGTGTGCTCGGCTGGCTCGACACGCCCGTGCCCCTCGTGGCGGTGTTGGTGGTGTTCGGCCTCGTCGGAGCACTGTTGGCCGTGGCGGCACTCGAACAACCTCGCTTCGCCTGGACCGGCGCCGGCGCACTGGTTGCTGTCGTCTGTTCGGCGTGGGTGCTCGAGTTCGGTCATGGTTCCGACTACGGCCAGTACTGGCAGGGCCGCTATTCGCTGCCGTTCTGGATCGGCGTCCCGCTCGTGCTCGCCGTGCGCGGCGGGTTCGGGCGCATCACCGGGTCACGATCTCTCGATGTGCTGGCCCCTGGATTCGCCGGTGCCATCTGGTTCGTGTGGAACCTCGGATTCGTTGCGGCGATACAACGTTGGGGAGTCGGTACCAGCGGGTCATGGCTGCCGTGGAAGTGGGATACGTGGGGCGCGCCGCTGCCGACATCGGCACTGCTCGTGATCCACACGTTGGCGAGTGCTTGGCTGCTCATCGACACCGCTCGGCACGACGTCAGCGTCGACGAGCAACGCCAGCCGACCCTCACACCATCGAGCTGACACTACGCTTGGCGCGCACATGGCTGCTTCGACGCGCGCACCGGCGACCTCGACGTCGCGGCCGTTTCCCCCGGCAATCGAGCGCACCGTTGGCGTCGTCGGTCGCCCGCTCACCTGGCTGTGGGGTCACGGATTCCGTTTCCTCGTGGTGCTCGATGGCGTTGCGCTCTACCTCACGATGGTCGTGATCAGCTTCGTCCGGTTCGGATTCAGTTTCGACTGGGACACCTACCCACTCTCGCGGTACTTCGTCGGTTTCGCGATCGCCACGGCAATCCATCTCGTCATCAACTACTTCAGTGGTCTCTACGAACGCGAACCACGACTCGGCGTGAGGCCATGGCTGCCGCGCGTCTTGCTGGCCACCGGCATCGGTGTTGCCGTGCAGGGCCTGGCGTTCGTGCTGCTCGATCGTTACCTGATGCCGCGCCTCAACCTGGCGGTCTTCTTGGTCGTTGCCTCGTTCGTGCTCGTGGCCAACCGCAGCCTGAGCCGGAAGCTCGCGGTACGGCGGCAGGGCCCTCCACGGGTGGTGCTGGTGGGCGAGCCGGCGTCGATCGATCTGGCCACGCAACACCTGGGTGACAGCGACCGCGATGCCGTCGTGGTCGATCGCGTGGGGTCGCCCGAGCTCTTGTCGGCTGCCGTTGCTGACAACGCCGCAACCGATGTGCTGCTGCTCGACGTCGAAGCCTTCGGCGCGGTGTACCCCGAGCCACTCAACACCCTCGACGGTGCCGGCGTCGGATTCCTCCAACGGGTGAGCGCCCGCGAGACGCTGCTGGGCCTCAAGACCGTCCGCCAGGTCGGCGGCATGCCGTTCGTTCCGTTGCGGCTCCACACCGTCGCCAGCCACAAGGTGCGACTGAAGCGCCTGTTCGACCTCTTGGTCGTCATCGTGTTCGCACCGCTGTGGGTCCCGGTGATCGCCCTCGTTGCGCTCTACGTGGCGGTCCGCGCCGGCCGGCCCGTGCTCTACCGACAGGCCCGGGTCGGACGAGACGGCAAGGTGTTCGAGGTGGTGAAGTTCCGCACGATGGTTCGCGACGCAGAGTCCGACGGACGCGCCCGACTCGCCACGCAAGACGACGATCGCGTGGTGCCGGCGCTGCGCTGGATGCGATCGACACGCGCCGACGAGCTCCCTCAGTTGTGGAACGTGCTCCGCGGCGAGATGTCGCTGGTGGGCCCGCGCCCCGAGCGACCCGAGCTGGTGGCCGAGATCGTCGAACGCGTACCGGGCTACGTGCGTCGCAACGAGTTGCCGCCAGGGGTGACCGGCCTCGCGCAGGTGCAGGGCCGCTACGGAACCGACGCCGAGTACAAGCTGGGCTACGACCTGCAGTACCTCGTCAACTGGTCGATCGTGATCGACATCCAGATCCTGTTCCGCACGGTGTGGGTGGTCGTGAGCCGTCGTGTCTGACGCCGCGTGGCCCGACGTCGACGTGGTCATGCCCATCCGCAACGAGGCAGACCACCTGCGCTGCGGCCGTGACCGCCGTGCGATCGCAGGAGTACCCGGGCGCAGTGCGGATCTTCCTCGGAATCGGCCCGTCCAACGACGGCACCGAGCGAGTCGCAGCCGAGCTGGCGGCGACCGGCGACGATCTCGTGGTCGTCGACAATCCCAGCGGTCTGACACCGTGCGCACTGAACGTCGCCATTCGGGCAGGCCAGGCGCCGATCGTGGTCCGCGTCGACGGGCACAGCGAGCTGTCCGAGGGCTACATCCGACATGCGGTCGAGACGATGCAGCGAACGGGTGCAGTCAACGTCGGCGGGCTCCAGGTGCCGGTGGCGACGACACCGTTCGAGCACGCCGTGGCGGCAGCGACCACGTCGTGGCTCGGAACCGGTGGGGCCTCGTACCGTGTCGGAGGCCAGGCGGGCCCGGTCGACACGGTGTTCCTCGGAGTGTTCGACCGCGCAGCGATCGAAGCGGTCGGGTTGTTCGACGAACGGCTCATCCGCAACCAGGACTACGAACTCAACATCCGGCTCCGCAAGGCGGGCGGCACGGTGTGGTTCGATCCCGAGCTGTCGGTCGGCTACCGACCGCGAGGCACCTGGAAGGCGCTGGCCAAGCAGTACTTCGAGTACGGCCAGTGGAAGGCCGTCGTGATGCGCATGTACCCCGATGTCGTTCGGGCGCGCCAGGCGGTACCGGTTGCGGCGGTCGTCACCGTGGCGGCCGCCGCGGTACTGAGCGTCGCGCAAGCCGCATCGCCGCAGCTCGTTCCTCGCCGGTCACGCCGTACCCTGGCCGCACTCGCCACCATCCGACATCCGTAGCTGGTCGCCGGGCCTGCCTGGCGTCCGTCGCCGAGGTATCGGCGGCAGCAGCGACACCTCGCTGACCCCACGCTTCAGCGCCGCCTTCGCCGACAGCAACAATGGCACCCGGAGTTCCTTCGGCCGCATTCGTCGAGGCGTGTCGCCCACGTTCCACGATCGCCGAATCTCGTCGAGCGGCGCCGGAGCCAGCAGCCAGTCGTGGTGCGATCCGGCGCCCGCTCACCGTGGTGCGGTTCCCAGGTGGGCCCGTGACTCGTAGTAGCTGTAGCCGAACGACGTCATCGCTTCGGTGATCTCGATCCCGTGGTCGTGGCCCCGGCGGTTGAGTACCTCGATCACGATGTACGGGCGAGCTCGACCGATGGTCTCCGCTGCACCGGCCAGGACCGCCGGCTCGAACGTCTCGACGTCGATCTTCATGATGTGCGGATCCCGCGAGGCGAGGCGCACGTGATCATCCAGCCGAATCGTGGTCGACCGAGACGCCGGAGAAACTCTCCTTGAATCCCTCGACCAGCGAGTTCGAGGCGTCGGACTTCGACGAGAAGTGCAGTTGCGGCGACTCCGTTCTGGTCACCGACGGCCGCCTCGACCACGTCGATGTCCAGCCCATTCGCCTCGACGACGCGGCGCAGCACACGCAGCGGTTGCCGGTGTGGGTTCGAACGCCGTCGACGGCGCCGGGTTCGAACATCGCCGCTGCGATCAGCGCATAGAGCCCCATGTTCGCCCCCACATCGAAGAAGGTGCACCCGGTTCGGGCGGGCGGGCGACTCGTGAACGGTCGATCTCCTGTTCGTCGGCCGCTGCCACTTGTGCTGATCGCTCAGTCAGCCGCCCGCCACGCCTTGACGCGCTGCGCGACGAGTGTCGACCGGGCCAACTCGGCGCGTACGAAGACGATGTTGAACTGGATCCGCGACTGGATGTCTCTCGCAATCGGGACCAGGCCGTGATCGGCCATGAAGCGAACGACGTCTGCCTCGAGCCACTCCTGCTCGTCCCAGGCTCGAATCTCTTCGACCTCGATCATGACGAGGTCCGTCATCCGCAGCAGTTCCACTCCACCGCGAAGCACCTGAGCCGACGCCCCCTCGACGTCAACCCAGAGTGCAGTTCTCGCTGACATCAGTCGACCACCGTCCCGGGCAGCGAAGAACGCATCGAGCGTCACCGCTTCGACCTGGGCCTCGTGATAGCCCGGCTCATAGGCCGAACGGGCGTGCAGCGATCCCTGCCCATCGGCGATTGGAGAACCATCGGCATCGAGCCGCACCTGGAACGTCACGACTCCCGGGTGGTCCGACAGCGCCAGGTGGAGGTACTCGACCGAGGTCCGCCCCATCCGCTGCTCGAACCGACGGTACGTGAACGGATTCGCCTCGAACGCCACCACGTCGCACTGCGGGCGCTGAACGGCCGCCCGCTGGGAAGCGCCAGCCTCCTTTGCTCCCGCCTCGACGAAGCGTCCGATCGACAGGTCGTCGACGAGCGAGAAGAACAGTTCGACCAGCGACGCCACCGATGACAGCCGACGTTCGCTCGACACGAGACCGAGGTTGACGGAACGGCCGAACACGACCGAAACCACACCGTTGGGCGAGCCCCACCGATACTGGTTGTGCAACGACGCACTCCAGATCCTCTGTCCCAGCTCGCGTTGCCTGGCCCACCGGGCTGCGCTCCGAAGTCGCGACTCGACAGCCTCGGCCACTGCGGCCCCGCCGTTCTTCACATTGCTCTCCTGCTCGTTTGAGACGTGGTTCCCGCCGCGCTAGATGTCGACGGTGTCGGATGCAAGCCCATCATCGACGCGCACGGTCGACCTCAGGAAATCGTCACGGCCAACACGCCACGTGTTGTCGGTGGAGCGGACCTGGACGAAGTTGAAGCGATCGGCGGCAAACGTCGAGAGTCCACGTCGGTGGCATGCCCCGATGAACGCCCGATCCTCGCCGAGTGAGATGTCGGCGAACCGGAGGTCGCCGGTGCGTTCTCGATCGATCACCAACGTGCCGCCGGCGAGTGTCGAACTGTACGAGAACTCGTGGGTGGGAAACCGCAGCACGGTTCGGTCGTCGCCTGCCAGGTAGGCGTAGTACGTGTGCTTGCCGACGATTGCGGCACCTGCGAACGCGTGCGCCCGCATCGCGTCGGACAGGTACTCGGGCCCGTAGAGGTCGTCGTCGTCGAACTTGGCGACGAAGCGCGCGTCGGTCGCCTCCAACGCATCGTTCAGGCAGGCACCGAGCGTCTGATCTGACGGGCGCCTGAGCACCGTGACGCTCGACACCACTCCCTCCAAGGGGGCAAGCGCACCGTCGATGTCGACGTGGTCGTAGCCATCGGCATTGGTGACCAGCACCAGTTCGCGTGCACCGTGGGTCTGATGCGCCACTGCACTGACGACGGCGCCCAGCAAATGGGGCCGGCTCGACACGCAGACGATTGCCACTCGTTCGGTGAGTGGACTCACCGAACGCCGGTAGTCGTCGTGTTGCGCAGCAAGCCTCGCAGTCCACGCTGGTTGGTTGGCCCGGTCGGCCCCGGCAACTGCCGGCGAAGCAGCCGTGGCCGACCCCGCACGACTGAGCACTCGCCGGGCGTCGGCGTAGCCACGCCACGCACGCGCCCGAATCGCGTGGATCACGTGTCGGTCCTCGGATTCTGCGGTTCGTCCGCTTCCCACGGAGCCGCGATCGGGAAGTACTCCTCGAAGAACGCCCGGATCATCCACTCTCGCTGCGCCGCACCGTTGGCTTGCTGCTCTGTTTCGTTGATGCAGATCGTGTCGAAGCTGCGACCGAGACGGATCCGGTCGAGGTGCCACTCGAGGCGATCCGACTCCACGTGCACATACTCATTGCGCACGTTCCCGAGGACACCACGTTGCGTTGCCAGCGCATAGTGCTGACCGAACGATGCCGCAACACTCAGATCCGTCGGAGCCCGGAATCGACTGTACGTCGTCTGTTCCACGATGTCGGGAAACTCAGCTGCGATGTCGTCGAGCACGCTGCGCAGCAGCGGGAACGCGGTGTGGTACGGCTTGCTGGCCGCCACTTTGCCGAACCGCTGTTCGAGGAGTTCCCTGCCGCGCTGCGCTGCCCGGTCGACGTCGAGACTCCGTGCGTCGATGAACCCGGAGGGTCGAGCGCCGCTCAGGAACACCAGGGGAAGCCCATTCGACGTGAAGAACGTCTCGGGACGCACGGGACGGCCCAGGAAGACGTCGTCGTTGAAGTAGATGAACTGTTCGGCCAATCCATCGATGCGATGCAGCGCCGACTCGATGGCGTGCGAGTTGAATGTCGGCAACGCGTCGGACGGGAGGATCTCGGCGTGATCGATCACCGTGACACGTGGGTGGTCGACGAGCCAGGTGGGCCGTTGCCCCGCCGTGACGATGTAGATGTTGCGCGCCCAACCGGCGTACGCCCACACCGACCGGAGTGAATATCGCAGCTCGTCTCGACTGTGGAATCGTGCTTCCTCGAACGCGCCTTCGGTGAGGGCGCGACCGCTGAGTTTCGACCACTGCTCGAATTCCTGACGCCACGACGGATCGGCCCCGTCGACCCACGTGTACACGATGTCGATCGGCGAGTCGTCGTGTTCGAGGTCGGATCCGACGGGAAACGCGGCGCGACCCGGATACGGGCGACCTTCGACGACCTCGATGGTGCGTTCGGCTCGCTGGTCGAACCGCTCATGGCCACGGGTGCCGACCATCTCCAGTTGGCCCGACGAGCCCAGCTCCCAGAACGTCAACTCGACCGCTTGATCGGCGCCGACCGCACGATCGCCCCACGACGACGCTCGGAAGATCCGCCACGATCGTGCTGACCGCGCACCGCGAGAGTTCGCCGCCCGGGCCAACGAGACGACGTCGCGTCGACGCACCGGCGTCGTACTCGAGGTACCAGCCTTCGGTCTCCCCTCCGGTGATCGCGCCGAGAGCGTGAGGCCTGTCGCCGAGTTCGAGCCCGAACACGAGATGCTGGTCCCGGCGATCGACGGCGAACGCTTCGATGCCTGCGGTGTCCAGGCGATCGAGGACCTCTCGCGCAAATCGATGTCGCAGCTCGTCGAACGGCACATCGAGTGCGCCGCTGGTGACCAGCCACCGCCCACCACACCTGACCACATCGTGGGCGCCATGGCGCGACCACCTCGCATGGACTGTTGCGCTGAACCGTTCGAACCGATCTCGACTTCGCAGCCGGATGACGTCTCGAACCAGCGCCGAGACCGGTGGCGGAAGCCGTCCATCGACCCGGAAGCGGCGGATGAGCGAGATCAGTCGATCGAGATTCCGGCGCATCGAGGCAACTCTAACGGCGCCTGAAACCGGCATCCCGGAAGCCGCAGTGCCGCAACCAGGCCTCAGATGATCGGAGGTCGGCCCAGTTTCGTCAACGTCATCACGGTGCGCCACCGGATCGGGCGGCGTTCGATCTGCTCATGCCAGCCGGACCACCACCCCTGCAGGTACGAGCGGCGGCAGTCGCCACTCGGGGCACGAACAGCACCGAGGACGAGCCACGCACCAACATGCACGATGGCAACCGGCCACGGGAGCGTCCGCCGGGCGATCCACACCCGGTTGCGCCCGGTGAGCCGCCATCCATCGGCGTGTCGGCCGATCTCGGTACGAGGGTGGAAGACCTCGACGTCTCGGCGAGATAGCGGATTCGTCCAGCCAGCGTCGATGAGCCGCCAGCTGAGTTCGATCTCCTCGTGTCCGTAGAACAGCTCGGTGAAGTATCCGCCGACCTGTTCGTACGCCTCGCGCCGGATGGCGCAAGCACCGCCGAGGAAGTAGGCGACGCCACCGGACTCGTCGGGGTCGCCGTTGCCGGCTCGAGGTACGTGCCTGCGTGAGGTTGCACCGTCCTCGTCAACGAGCCGGAGCGACACTGCGCCGAGTCCAGGGTCTTCGTCGAACTCTCCCTGGATTCGGCCCAGTTCGCCCAGGAATTCTGCGTCGTCGTCGAGAAACCCGACCACCGACGCACTCGTGGATCGCACACCGAGGTCTCGCCCGCCCGGGACGCCGAGGTTCATGGCGGATTCGACGACGCGAGTCCCCGCCGGCGGGACGAGTGGGCCGCCCCCATTGCTCACGACGACGACCTCGCCGTTGTCTGGCGCTGCGGCCAGCGAGGCGACGGCCTGCGCCAGCGCCGCTGGCCGGCCACCAGTGGTGAGCACGACCCAGTCCATCCCCGAGAACGTAGCTGGAGGTGCCATGGTGGCGCCGACGATACGGGTACCCTCTCGGCAATGTCATCGGCGACGGCGAATCTGCCGCCAGCGGGCATGCGTGACGCCCACGAGGCGGCCAAGCTGCGTCCCTACCTTCACGAACTCTGGTCGCGTCGGAGCTACCTGTGGTACGTCTCGGCGAACGAATTGCGCAGCCGTCAGATCACGAACGTCCTCGGCAACCTGTGGCACCTGCTGAACCCAGCGCTGACCATCGGCGTCTACTACGTGATCTTCGGACTGCTCCTCCAGACGACACGTGGGGTCGACAACTTCATCCTGTTCCTCACCATCGGCCTCTTCCTGTTCCAGTACACCCAGTCCACGACCGTGAACGGGGCCAAGTCCATCGTGTCCAACGCCGGTCTGATCAAGGCGATTCAGTTCCCCAAGGCACTGCTGCCGATCACCGCCACCGTCACCGAGACCCTCGCATCCGGTTCGAAGCTCATCGTGCTGGTGGCCGTTGCGCTCCTCACCCAGGAACCGATCACCTGGCGGTGGTTGATGTTGCCTGGTGTCATCGCGCTCATGTTCGTGTTCAACCTCGGAGCAGCGATGGTCGCTGCTCGGTTGACCACCCATTTCAGAGACACGACGCAGATCCTTCCGTTCGTCTTCAGACTGCTGCTGTACGCGTCCGGCGTGATCTTCAGTGTCGATGCCTACACCGAAGACAACCCAGGCGTGCAGGCGTTGTTCACGCTCAATCCGATGTACTGCTTCGTCACGCTCGGCCGCTGGTGCTTCATGGCCGGGAACCTCGACGTCTGGCTGGTGGTCTCGGCCACCATCTGGTCGTTCCTGCTCGCCATCGGTGGATTCTTCTGGTTCCGCGCCGCCGAGGAACGGTATTCACGTGACTGAGACGCGAATGCTCACCAACGACAACCCATCGACTGATGGTGATCTGGCTGTCAGCATCCAACGTGCGAGCATCACCTACCGCGTCTACGAGGAGCAGTTCTTCAGTGCTCGCGAACTCGTGGCTCGAGGGTTCAAATCGAGGAAGTCCACCAAGGTGGAGGCTGTCAAGGGCATCTCCGTCGACGTCAACGTCGGGGAAGCCGTCGGAATCGTCGGCTCGAACGGATCTGGCAAATCCACCCTTCTCCGCGGCATTGCAGGTGTGCAATCGCTTGCTGATGGCGTGATCTACGTCCGAGGCGACACGCAGCTCCTGGGAGTCGGCGCTGCGCTCAAGCCAACGCTGTCTGGGTACCGAAATGTTCTGCTCGGAGGCCTCGCGATGGGACTCCAGCGGTCCGAGATCATGGCGCAGATGGACGATGTCATCTCGTTCTCGGGCCTCGGCAACGCAATGGGACGGCCGATGCAGACGTACTCATCCGGGATGAGAGCGAGACTCGCGTTTTCGATCGCCACACTCCGGGTGCCCGACGTCCTCCTGATCGACGAGGCACTGGCGGTCGGCGACCAGGACTTCCGCAAGCGGAGCCTTCAACGCATTCGTGAAATCCGCGACCAGGCCGGCACCGTGATCATGGTCACCCACAACCTCGCAGAGATCCGCCAGACATGCTCGCGGGTGCTGTGGCTGCACAACGGAGAACTCCTGGCTGACGGTCAGACCGACCAGGTACTCGCCAGCTACGAGCAACGCAGTTGAACGATCGAGTCTGATCCAGGCGCACGAAGTGCTCGGGGAGGAGAACCCGTGCTCACCCAGGCAGGCCACTAACGTCGCCTCGACGGCCGACCACCGGCACATCGCCCGCCGAGCCCGGGCACCTCCTCGGCACGACGTTTCAATTCAACAACGAAGCAGGGAACGACATGAGCAATCCGACAAGCGGAATCGACTTCACTGGCCTGCTGCTCGACCAGCAGATGAACTTGCAGGCCATGGCGTATGACGTGACAGAACCCGCAGATCGACGTCGGTCCTGCGCGAATCTCAGCGAACTCTTCTTTCAGATCGTGCGCGTGGTGGAGCCGGATCTGTTCATCGAAGCAGGAGCCAAAGAGGCATCGTCCTCGGTCCTCGCCAGTCGTCTTCTGAGCGAGGCGCGCGTCATTGCGTTCGAGGCCAACCCGTACACATTCGACAGGTTTCGACAGCGCATATCGAAGTCGAGCCGAGTCGAGTACCTCAATTTGGCGCTCAGCAACGTTGCCGGCGAGGTCACATTCAAGGTCAATGTCGAGCCCGACGGCACCCCGCGAGCCGACGGGCGCGGTTCACTCATGTCATTCGAAGGCGAGCAGGAGTCGTTTGCTGGCACGGTCGACGTGACCGTCGAATCCACAACACTGGACGGATTCCTCTCCGACCACGAATACGAGTCGTGTGCGTTGTGGATCGACGTCGAGGGAGCAAGTGAGTTGGTGCTCAGCGGATCCAACTCCACGATCGATCGCGCAAGCGTCGTCATCATCGAGGTCGAGGACCGCGCCTATTGGGACGGTCAGTGGCTGCGCACTGACGTTGTGGGGTTCATGTTGAGCCACGGCCTTGTCCCGATCGCGCGCGACTTCCAATCCCGCTATCTGTACAACATCGTGTTCGCTCGGCAGAGCACACTCGACGTCGATCGAGTCCGATGGGCCCTGGTCAACCACCTGTCTCGATCGGCAAGCGGTTCCGCTTCCCGAACCGGACACGGACTTCATCGTCTGGGACCGGAGCAGTCGGGGACGCGCTGGGCCTCGAGCACCGAATTCGAGTGGCCCGGACCAAGCTCACCGAGCTACGCAGCGGCGCGGCAAACCGTCTACGACGCACTCCCAAGCACGGCTGATCAGCTCCACGCCCGAGGTACCGGTTGGAGAGGGCGAGCTCACTCCGAGTGACGCAGCATCAGCTGCGGACCACGCCGGGGTCCGATCCGGAGACTTCGAATTCGGAGGTTTCGGGCAAGAGCATGTTGAGGAACTCGAATGCTCGCTGTTGCCAGTCCTCGTTGCGGTCGCTCCCGCGTCCATCATTGACGCACACCGACATGTACGGCGAGGGTCCCCCGATCGCCCGCAGCCCGAGAATCTCGTCGAACACGCGCTTGTACCGATGATTCTGCTGCACCAGGAGGACCGGTGCGCCGTCTGCGACGGCTCGACCGGTCATGAACGCATAGTGGTGGTAGAAGAAGCCGGTGACTGCCACATCGGTGGGGTGACGGAACTTGTTGCCCCGCGTCGTTTGGAACTCGTCCGGATACCGCTGTTCCATCTCGTGCAGCACCGCTGCGTTCATCGACTGCGGTGAGTGCGTGTGGAGTCGAACAGGCCAACGGCCGAAGTCACGTCGAAGGAGCTCCGCCGCGTTTCGGGCGCCATTCAAGTAGTCGGGTTCGCCATCTGCTGCAGAGCCAACGACGGTACCGAACTCCTCGAGTCGCAGCCGGGCGATCCCGTTGGAATGGAACAAGTCGGACTTCGAGACGTTCCTCAACAGATAGAAATCGTCGTTCGAGTAGACCCAATGCTCCGCAATGCCCGGGATGCGATGCAACGCCGTCTCGATTGCGTGCGAGCTGAACGTGGGGAGGAATTCCGCCTCGATGATGTGCTCATGGGGCACCCAATTGATCCTCGGGTGATCGACATCCAACCAGGCAGGTGGGCGACAATTGCTCACGATGTGGATCTGGCGAATCCATGGTGCGTGCACGTCGAGCGAACGAAGGGCGAACTTGAGGTCGTCTCGATGCACGAAGCGTGATGTCTCAGTTGCGTCTGTCACCCTGCAGGGGCGTACTCGGCGAACATCTTCTGCCAGTCAGGGTCGGTCCCGTCGACATAGGTGAACACCCAGTCGATCTCGAACGGAACCGTCTCCTCTGCGGGCGCCCCCAAGAACTCCTCGAGCTGGAACCGCTGTGGCATCTCGGCCAGTCCCGCGTCGTGGATGTCCAGAATCGTGACAACACGCCGTTGTTGATGGGGGCGGCGAGGTTCCCTGCTTCGTCCTGCTTCCAACCTTCGACGAGAACCGTGACAGCCGGGTAGCTGCTTCGCAGGTCGGAGAAGACGAGCCACACGTATCCGTTGAGGAGCAGGAACTCTCGCAGCTCACGGACCTCGCTGTTCTCGATCCGCTGTCTCGCCCGATCGAGATGGTGCACCGCGAATGCGTTCCCCATCGCGTACGCCAGCACAGCGTCGAGCAACGCCTGGCTGTCGGCAGCCGCTGAGCCGAGCCGCAGACTCCCGACCCCGACGTCATCGAGCCACCAGAACTGAACGTTGGTGTCCAATTCGGCGACGATCGCCGCAGCTCGCAGCGGATGCGAGCGAAGAGGGACAGCGACCGCAGCAGCACGAGCGAGATCGATGTTCCTCACCACGGACCCAGAGCGAATCCTGCGTTCGACACGGCGATACAGGAGGGATTCCTGCGAGAGGCGCTGACTCACTCGAGCGAGAAACGTCCGAATCCGAAACACTGACAGCCTCAGTCCTTCTCCAAGATCGAAACGATCTGCTGGGCGGCGGTCCCATCGCCATACGGATTCTGGATCGCGGTGTCGGATCCGAACCGTGTCACTGAATCGAGAACTCGTTCGACCTCTCCGACCAGGAGACGCGCATCGGTGCCCACCAGCACCGCAGTTCCAGCCGCAATCGCCTCTGGACGCTCCGTCTCGTTGCGCGTGACCAGGACCGGGACGCCCAGTGACGGGGCCTCCTCCTGCACGCCGCCAGAGTCCGTGATGAGCAGCGCCGCACGCTTCATGAGGTAGACGAACTCGACGTACTCGACGGGCTCGATGAGGTGCACGTTGGGTACACCCCCAAGAACTTCCTCTGCTGGACCGCGCGCTTGCGGATTCAGGTGTGTGGGGAACACGATGGTCACCTCGGGGCGCGACTCGGCGATCGACTTGACACCGCCCAGTATCGACCTCATCCCATCCCCGAAGTTCTCCCGACGATGGTTGGTCATCAGAACGAGCGGATTGCGCTCATCCAGGAAGGCGAAACGGTCGTCGAGCCTCGCTCTGACCTCGTCCCGCTCGAGCAGGTCGCCCGTGACCCAGAGCAGCGAGTCGACGACAGTATTGCCCGTGACATGCACAGATGCAGCCGCCACCCCCTCGGCGAGAAGATTGTCGCGTGCCGTCGGAGTCGGGGCGAAGTGTTGAGCCGCCAGGGTCGCAACCAGACGCCGATTGGCCTCCTCCGGCCAGGGCGAATAGAGGTTGCCGGTGCGAAGGCCAGCCTCGACATGACCGACGGGCACCTGATGGTAGAAGGCAGCAAGCGCTCCGGCGAACGCCGTGGACGTGTCGCCGTGGACCAGAACCCAGTCAGGCTTCGCCTCGTCCACACAGGTGGCAAGCTGATCGATCGCTCTGGAGGTGTAGCCAGCGAGGCTCTGATGCTCGGTCATCAGATCCAGGTCCACATCGGGTTCGATCTCGAGCACGTCGAGCACCTGGTCGAGTAGGTGCCGGTGCTGCGCCGTGACGACCACATGAGCGCTCAGGTTGTCGCTGTGCTGAACTGCTCGAACGACGGGGGCCATCTTGATCGCCTCGGGGCGCGTCCCAAAGACGATCATCACCCGACGCTTCATTTCCGTGACTATACGGGCCAACCGCCAGACACCAGACCGACCGGTCGGCCCTCAGACCAGTTCGGCGCTCGGATGGACCTGGGTGGAGCGCATGCGGTCGAGCCAGCCCAGCAACACAGCGACGGCACGGGGGTCGTGGCGCAGGCGGTGACCGGCACCTTCGAACAGGCTCAGCTCGGCGCTGCCGTGGGCGTTGACCAGCTGTCGGGCGTCGGACACCGGCACGCTGTCGTCTTCCTCGCCGTGCATCACCAGCAGTGGCCGTGGAGCGAACCGACGCGCCGACGCAACGGGGCGGAACCGACGGAACTCGCGGGTCCACTCCTCGACAGACGGCGGGAACGCCCGGTCGTGGATCGCCCCGATGTCGCGGGCGTGCTCGAGGAATCGCCGTGGGTGCTCGGCCCAGTCGTCGAAGTCGGCCCGCGGGCTCAACAAGCCGGCGGCCGTCACCCTGGGATCGTCGGCGGCGACGCAGATTGCGATCGATCCGCCCGTGTTCGTGCCGAGCAGGATCACCCCGGTCGGTTCGTGGAAGGTGAGCAGGTGCGAGATCGCGTTGCGCAGGTCGTCGACCCAGCCCTGCAACGAGAAGTCGCCTTCGCTCTCGCCGCATCCCCGGAAGTTGAAGGTCATCGCGAGGCACCCGAGTTCGTTGGCGGTGCGATCCATCAACTGCGGGAACGTGCCTCCGGAGCGCTGCGCGTCGAGCGATGCGATCGGGAATCCATGGCACAACACCACGGCCGGCCCGGCCTCGATGTCACCTGCTGGCTTGGCGATGTGACAGGCGAGCGACAGGCCGTTGGAGACGAACCGCTCGTTCATTCCTGGCATGTCACGGCACCGATCACGAGACCTCGATCACGCCCGAGGCTTGCGATGGCGCCGACGGGCGCCGACCGTGGCCAATTCGTAACCGCGGTTGCGAGCTTCGGCGAGCGTGTCCGGGCCGAAGCTGAGCCCGACGCCCTCGTTGACGATCTCGTTGATGATGTCCTCGTCGTCCCACGAGTCGAGGTCGTAGACCAACTGGGTGCGCTTGTCGCCGACGAAGCGGCTGTGCTCGAACTTGGGGTGATGCTCCATCGCCGCTCAACGGTAGCCGGGTGCGACTGCCGCTCACCAACGGCACCCTCTGGCTGCAACCACGGGCGATACTGTCGCCGAGCCGGCAACCACCCAGCTCCCCGAGCCGAGGTGGTTCCCCGACAGACCTGAGATCCCGAGTGCACGACGACCCGACCATCGATGCGACGCCCGCGAGTGGACGTTGGCTGTGGATCGTGGTCGTCGTGCTCACGACCGCGCTCATTGCCCACACCCTGATCGGTCTCGTCCTGGCCATGGCGGGCTGGTACTCCACCTGGCTGACCGTGGCACTGGCGGCAGCGGCAACCGCGGCCGCATCTCGTTGGCTGATCAGCGCAATTCCCGACCACCGCCCCGCCGGACGCTTCGCTCCGGTCGTCATGGTGGTGGTCGCCATCGGCATCCTCGGCTGGTCGATGACCAACATGGGCCAACACGTGTTCACCGAACGCGACCCGGGCTCGTACCTCAGTACGGGGCGATGGCTGTCCGACCACGGCGACCTCCGCCCCGACGTGTCGCATCCCGTGCTCGACGAGGTACCGGGCATCTCCTACGCGGGCCCCGCCGTCTACGAGATGAGCCCAGGGGTCGTCGAGTTCCAGTTCTCGCATGGTTCAGCGGTCACCATGGCAACGGCGTACGACATCGCCGGCGCACGCGCGTTGTTCGCCTCGTCGGCAGTGGTCGGAACACTGGCGCTGCTGGCGATGTTCCTTGCGCTGACCACCATGACGAGCAGACCGTGGCTCGCCGTTGCTGCAGCCACCGCGACCGGGATCAGTTTGCCGGTGCTGTACACGACTCGGGCGTCGTACTCCGAGCCGTTCGTCCTGCTGTTGCTGATGGTGGCCGTCGCGATCCTGCTCGCCGATGGGCGCCGACTCGGACGCGACCAACTCGCGCTCGTCGGGCTGATGGTGGGGTCAGCGACGTTGTTCCGCGTCGACGCACAGCTCTACGTGGTCGGCCTGCTGGCGCTTGCATCGGTGCTGATGCTTCGCGGCACCACGATCGCCGACGTCTCGATCATGTTGGGCGCATCGGTCGTGCCGATCGCCATCGGCGTGATCGACGTGCGGGTGTTCGCACGCGACTACGCCGCTGGCCTCGCCGACAACATCGCACTCCTCGACCGCGCCACCGCCGCGCTTGCGGTCGTGACGCTCGGCGTCGGGATCTGGGTTCACCGGCGTGGACGTGCGCCGGGTCTCGGAGGCGGTCACGCCCGCATCGCCATCGGATGCGCGTCGGCGGTTGCAATCGTCGGGGTCGTGGCCTGGCTGGTGCGTCCCGCTGTGTGGCCGGCATCGCCGTCGTGGGACACCGACAGCCCCTTCGCCGACGTCGTGGTGGGGCTGCAGACCCAGCTCGGCCTGCCCGCCGACCCGACACGCTCGTACAGCGAACTGAGCATCGAATCGATCGGCTGGTATCTGGGTGCCCCGCTGGTGGCGTTGGCCATCGCCGGATTCGCGCTCATCGCCTGGCGGATCGTCGCAGTGCCCTCCAGCCGGCTGCTCCCCGCCGCCGTGATCGTGGCGATCGGCGTGCCGGTGTACCTCTACGACACGAACATCACCCCCGACCAGCTCTGGGCCACACGCCGATTCGTTCCGCTGGTGTTGCCGAGTTTCGTGCTCGGCGCCGTCTGGGCAGCGGATCGGCTGCTCGACCTGTTCCCGTCGACAGGCCGCGCCCGGCCCGCAGTGGCCGTTGCGCTCGGGGCGAGCCTGCTGGTGCCGGCGGCGGTGACGACGTGGCCGGTTCGAGAACACAGCGAACAACGCGGAGCGTTCGCGTCCATCGATGCGCTGTGCGCCGAACTCGACGACGACGCGGTGGTCCTCGACCTCGACAACGGCCGGTTCTCCATGGCGACGCGGGCGTGGTGCGGTGCGTCAGTTGGCACCATCTCCGGCGACGCCGCCGAAGCGGTCGATGCGTTCACCGTCGCCAGCCGCGCGGCGTGTGCCCGACGCGTTCGTCGTGACGACAGCGCCCAGCCTGATCGACGTCGCCGACATCGAACCGGCCGATGCGTCGATGGTGGTGAACCCACGCATGTCGGAATCGACGCTCACATCTCCGCCGACCCGCTACGTCGACCAGACCATCACCTGGACACTCGGCCGGTCGTCCTTCCCGAGACTTGCGCGAACTGACGCCGCGGCGTCAGCGCACCCACCACCCGTTGAGGTCGATCACCAAGTGGCCTCCGTCGCTCATCCAGAAGCACGACGACGAGTTCGCTCGCAGCGGCACGATCGCACCGTTCGCATTGACTTCGCCCACCTGCTGGTTGACGGTGGCCGTCTTGTTCCTCGTCACGCAGTCGTACGTGGTCACGTAGCCGGGCACACGGTGGTCGACCGCGGCAACGCTGACCGACGCAGCGTCCGCCACTTCGGCGATCAAACGGCTGGTCGCCGCCGAATACGACACCGCTTGCTTGCCGACGACAGGCGATCCGAGCGAGCGGGTGTCGATGAGGCGGACCGGCGCGGACGCCCGATAGCTCAGATCGCCGTTCGGATTCATGTAGCCGACGAAGTCGACGACGACGTCGGTAGCAGCGACGCTGTAGATGCAGACGCGCCCGTTGCCGAGACCGACGATGGTGTTGTTGGGTCGCACCTCGTTGGCGACGTAGTTCACCGTGGCGGTGGTTGGGCGTGTGACCCCGCACGGGAACACAGTGAGATGGCCCGGCGCTGAGGCCCCGACCGCAACGACGTTGAGCGCCGCTGCCGAGGTCCCGGCGGGCAGCGCCCCGAGGTCGACCGACATCGTCTGTCCGGGGCCGAGACGGTTGGAGCCGCCGAACCCGGTTCGGGTGTCGGCCACGCGAGACGGCCCCGACGGGGTGTACTTCGCGGCACCGTCGACGCCGAGCCAGCCCGTCACGTCGACCACGATGTCGGTCTCCGCCGACGACCACAGACACAACTGACCGGAATCCGACAACGCCGCAATGGTCGTGTTGCCCACCACCTGGCCCCGCACGAAGTTCACCGACGAAGTCCGAGGACGGGGAAAGACACACGGAAACGCGCTGATGTAGCCGTCGTCGGACGGATCGACGGCGACAACGTTCACGACCGCTGCCGACGCCCCGAGCGGGACCCCGTGACGGCCCGCGACCTGGAGCACGATCTGCTCGCCTGGGCCCACCCAGAACGAGCCACCCAGGCCCGATCGGGTGTCGAGGAGGCGAGCCGGTGTCACCTCGGTGAACCGCGACGTCGTCGACGGGACCGGCGGAGGCGGCGCCGGGTCCGGAGACACGCCTGCGACCGTCAACATGTACGCGCCCATCGATCCGTATCGGCTGAAGCCGGTGTTGAGTGGGCTGAGGTAGCCCACCGAGCTGACCTCGATCGAGTAACGGCCCGGCGTGGCCACCGTGGTCGACACCGTCGACGACCAGCCAACCGGCGTGGTCGGACGCCCGGTGCCCACGATCACACCGGACTGATCACGCACCCGCACCTGCGCGGCCAGGTTCGAACCGGCGGCGAGTTCCGGGCCGAGCGTGACGCTCAACGGTCCGGCGGCCACGTCGACGAGGAACACGTCGACGTCGCCGCTCACGCCGATCTCGCCACGCGTCATCGAGGCCGCACCGACCAGCGATGCCGAGGCGGCCGTGCCGGGCCGGTCGTCGGGTCGGAGACCTGTGTGCGCTGCGATCTCCACGAGATCGTCCTCGCGGTTGTTGGCTCCCGAGTACTCGCCGAGCGACCACTGCGTGACCGCCCCATCGATCGGGTTGCCCATGATCGGCTTCCACGACCCGTGCCCGAGGTAGTACTCGGATTGGGCGGTGCCGTCGTGTCGGAGACCGAAGGTGTGGCCCGCCTCGTGCGAGGCCGCCTCGGCGATGCCGGCGGTCGAGAGTTGCTGCGTGAACACGAACGACGAGTAGTCGACCGGCGCAGAGAACACCGACAGCAGCGCTATGCCGAGCGAGTTGTTGTCGCCGGTCCAATTGGTCGGCGAGATCACCATCCGTTGGCCGAACGCCTGGTCGGTGTCGCTCGTCTTGCGCAAGCCGTCGACGCCGGGGTCACGGGTGGTCACGTTGATGTCGAACGGGAGGTAGTCCTCGGCGACGCGCTGCCAGATCTCGAAGATCGCCGCACGCTGGGCGGTAGTTGCCGAGGCCGCTGTTGCATACGGAGCCGACGTGATCGACCGTCCGTCGTTCCAACCGCCCGGCGGGGTGACGTGGCCATCGAAGTCGAGGTAGATCACCTTCGTCGACGACGGACGCGAGTTCAGTGCGAACACATTCGACGGCACGAGCGCGGCGGCTTCGAGCGATGACGCAGCCGTAGGAGATTCGAGTGCCTCGTCGGCCGGCATCCGCTCTTCGTAGCCAACGAGACCATCGGCGGTGACGAACAACGACTCGTCGGAGCGCAGTTCGTCGACGAGCTCGGCGACGCTCATGTCGGCGTTGTCGGCGACGATGTCGGTGGTGTCGGTGTCGGCGAGCACCTCGACCGCCTCGTCGCCTCTGAGCCCGAGCAATTCGTCGGTGACCACGATCTCGTCGGCGAGGGCGGCCAATTCGGCGCCAGGCGCCGGTGAGGACTGGGCTCGGGCGGCCGGCGACGACGGCAGCCAACCGGCTCCGAGTGCACACGCCAGCACGACCACGACAGCTCGGCGTCGGTTGCGATGCCGCCGCTGGCCGTGCTCCACGTTGTTCACGCTCGGAATCTACCGGTGGCCGCTCGGCTCACGTGGTCGGGCGCTGGGCGCGACCAGCCGGTCGACCGGAGGGATCAGATCGTGTACGCCTGGTTCTCGAGGATTCTCGACGCCAGCGAGAGCTCGCCGTCGATCGCCACCTGGTCGAGGAGATCGTCGGGCCCGACCCGACCGGCACAACGCCTGGTCATCACGCCGATCGGCATCGTCAGCGTGACCGTCGGCGCTTCGCTCAGCGACGCAACCACCGCGGCGCGCTCGGCGACCTCGACGTGCAACTCACGAACCACCGCACCGCCATCGGTGAGTGCGAAGGTCACCGATTGGCCCGGCGCCGCTCCGGCCTTCTTGCCCACGACGAAACCGAGCGCCGTGGACATCTCGTCCAGGACCACCTCGACGGCGAGGCCGGTCTCGTGTCCGGGGCGTCCCAGCGCATCACGGATGTCCTGCTCGTGCAACCAACAGTCGAACACGCGGATCTGCATGAACCGTCCGTAGGTGTCCTTGCCGGCAGGCGTGAACGACTCGGCATTCCACTCCTCGGCCGACATCCGTTCGAGAGCAGCAAGCCGCGCACCGGTGAGCTCGCGGAACCGGGTGAGCACCTCGTTCGGCGTGGCGGTGCGCAGCGCCTCGACCCACTGTTCGTTGAACGCTCCGATGTCGTTGCGAACATGCGACGAGGCGTCGCGGTCGACGTCGACATCGGGGCCAGGTTCGCCAGCCAGCATCGCCTCGGTTCCGACGATGTGCGACACGTTGTCCTGCACGCTCCATCCGGGCAACGGCGAGGGCAGACGCCACTCGTCGTCGCTCAGTTCTCCGAGGAGCTCACCGAGGCTCGCCCACACCTCTCCCAGTGCGGCGACGGTGCGATCTTGTGGAACATTCGATGCCATGGAGCATCTTGGCAAACCGAACGACGCCGACCGACAGCGGCGAACAGCGTCAGAGGACGTCGTCGAGCGGCGCTTGTGGGCCAACGGCACCGATCGCTTCGAAGTACTGCAGGTGCATTTCGACAACGTTGACGGCATCGACATCGTCGAGCAGTTCGATGCCGTTGGCTTCCGCCTCGCCGATCAAGTAGGCGGTGAGAGCGTCTTCGGTGAGAACGACGGGCTCGAGGATCGACTGCGGCCGATCGATCACGCCGTCGGGCTGGAGGCCTTGTTCGTGGAGCCAACGCATGTGGAACACGAGCAGCTGTTCGACCTCTTCGGGCGTGAGCCGTGCCTGGCTGTCCTCGGGCAGCCGGTCGCACACGAAGTCGACCGCTTCGTCGAGCTGATAGACCGCCCGGGGGGCGACGGCATCGAGACGGTGTGCCTCTCGACCGACGACTGCTGCCGCGATGGCGAACACCAACAGCGCCGCAACCACCGCGAACACGATCGTGATGCCATCCATTGCGCCTCAGCCTACGTGGAGACGCAAACAACGAACATGGGACGGCTACCGTCCAGCGAATGCACGATTCCTCGTACGAGAAGATGGATGCTGTCGTCAGGGTCCACCTCGATGCCAGCCGTGGTCGCCCCCTCGAGATCCTCGACTTCGGCAGCCAGACCGTCGACGAACAACCCAAGTCGTACCGAGGCCTCTTCGACGATCCGGCGTGGACCTACCGCGGCCTCGACATCGCTGCTGGCGCGAACGTCGACGTCGTCGTCGCCAACCCGTACGACTGGGCCGAGGTCGAAGGCGACTCCGTCGACGTCGTCATCTCCGGTCAGGCATTCGAACACGTCGAGTACTTCTGGGCGTCGATGTTCGAGATCGTGAGGGTGCTCAAGCCTGGTGGCCTGGCGGTCATCATCGCCCCCTCGACGGGTTTCGAGCATCGCTACCCGGTCGATTGCTGGAGGTTCTACCAAGACGGGTTCAGCGCACTGGCTGCCTACGTCGACTGCGAAGTGATCGACTCCTTCACCGACTGGGATCGCGAGGTCTGGGGCGACTCGGTGCTGGTCGCCAGAAAGCCACGGTGGGATCGCGACGCACGAGAACGATTCGCTCTGCGTTCGGCGATGCAGCGTGCCCTCCTCGCTGCAGGCAGCGTCGCGATACCGAACGCTGGCGACATCGACCCCGCCGACCCCGAGCCCACCGAGCTCGCCGAGGTCTCCACCGGTGCCCTTGCCGCCGAGTTGCAGCGAATCCGTGACGCTCACCTCGCAGACGACGACGAAGCTCGCAGCGCAGCCGAACAAGCTGCCGAGGCCGAACTGGCCGAGACCGCAGCTGCCATGGCCCGCGAGATCGTGGGCCCACCGAGCTCGTTCGCAGTGGCCTACGGCAAGGCTCGCGCCAAGGTCGCAGCCATCGCCGGCCCGTCGGGGCGCAACGCGTACAAGCGGTTGCGCGGCCGCGACTGACGCAGAACGCGCAACGGGCGGCGACGCACCCGTGGGTGCGCCGCCGCCCGTCGACGAAGTGTCAGAGCGTCAGATGCCGATGCGCTGAGCGAGCTGCTCGCGGTGATAGGTGGGATCACCGAAGAGGAGCTCGGAGCTCTTGGCCCGCTTGAAGTACAGGTGGGCCGGGTGCTCCCAGGTGAAGCCGATGCCACCGTGGATCTGGATGTTCTCGGCAGCAGCGTGGAAGTACGCCTCCGAGCAGTAGGCCTTGGCGAGCGAGGCGGTCGACGGCAGTTCGTCGTTCATCTCACTGGCGCACCACATGCCGTAGTAGGCAGCGGACTTGGCCGACTCGACTTCGAGGAGCATGTCGGCGCACTTGTGCTTGATGGCCTGGAACGAACCGATCGGGCGGCCGAACTGGACGCGCACCTTGGCGTAGTCGACGGCCATTTCGAGCACCTTCTGGGCTCCACCGACCTGCTCGGCGGCGAGCGCCACGGCGGCGAGGTCGAGCACGGTCTCGAGCGTGTTCCAGCCCTGGCGCCTCGGTCACCGATCAGCTCGGCCGGCGTGTTGTCGAAGTCGAGCTTGGCCTGCTTGCGGGTCTGGTCCATCGTCGACAGGTTCGTCTTGGTGAGACCAGCGGCGTCGCCCTGGACGGCGAACAGGCTCGTGCCCGCAGCGGTCTTGGCGGCCACGATGATCAAGCTGGCGGCGTTGCCGTCGAGCACGAAGCTCTTCGTGCCGCTCAGGGTGTAGCCGTCACCGGAGGCGGTGGCCTCCATCGTGATGCCGGCTTCGTCCCACTTGCCCGAGGGCTCGACGTAGGCGAGGGTGGCGATGGTCTCACCCGAGGCGATACCGGGGAGGTACTTGGCCTTGGCGGCCTCGTCACCCGACTGCAGCAGCGTGTTGGCGGCGAGCACAGCGGTGGAGAAGAACGGTGCGCACAACAGCGCACGGCCCATCTCTTCGAGCACGATGCCGAGCTCGACGAATCCGTAGCCGGAGCCACCGAATTCCTCGGGGATCGACAGGCCCTGGAGGCCCATCTGCTCGCCCATCTGGCTCCAGACAGCTGGGTCGAAGCCGTCCTCGGTCTCCATCTGCTCGCGGACCGCTTCCTCGGAGCTCTTGTTCTCGAGGAACGAGCGCACGGTCTTGCGGAGTTCTTCTTGTTCGTCGGTGAAGGCAAAGTTCATGGGCGAGATCTTCGCGGGCTTGCGCCGAGGTGCGCAAGTCTGGTTGTGTACACACGTGGACACTCATTCGAGGCGAACCGTCGGCATCCGCGAGCTGCGAGCGAGCCTCGCCGAATCCGTGCGGGTGGCCGAGACCGGCGAGCGCACCGTGGTCACCGTGGGCGGACGACCGGTGGCGCAGCTCGGCCCGCTCGATGCCGACGCCCCCGATCTCGAACGCCTCATCGGCTCCGGCGCCGTGATCCCGCCGCGCCGCACCAGCGAGTGGCGAGCCCCCGAACCCGTTCCCGTGTGGGCCGGCGTCCGCCTCGACCAGCTCCTGCGGGAACTCCGCGGCTGATGACCGTGGCGTTGGACACCAGTGCGCTGCTGGCGCTCGCGGTCGACGGGCCGATGCGAACCATCGCCCTCGACGCACTCGGCAACGACCCGGTGTGGTCGGCGTCGGCGATGGCGCTCACCGAAGCCCTGCCGGCAATCGACCGACTCACCGACCAATCGATCCTGCGCCTCGATCTCGAAGACGCGATCCGCCTCGTCTGGGATCACCTCCACGTCGTCCCCGTCGACCAGCGATGCCTCGACCGGGCCGCGGCGCTGTCGCGGACGCAACCGGTTCGTCTCAGCGATGCCATCCACTTCGCCGCTGCGGAACGCATGCCCACGCCGATCCGATTCGTCACCTTCGATGCCGCTCACATCGGTGTCGCACTCGGTCTCGGATTCGACGTCGTCAGCGCCTGAGTGCGGCTACGAGGTCGCCGACCGCCTCCGCCGCTGACAGACTGCGTTCCATGACCACCGACACCCTGCACTGGTCCAACGCCGACGTCGAGGTCCACAAGGTGGTGGTCGGACCGTATGAGAACAACGTGTTCGTCGTTCGCTGCCGGGCGAGCGGTGAGGCCGTGCTGCTCGACGCAGCCAACGAACACGAACAGCTGCTCGAGCTGTGCCAGCGGCTCGGAGTCAAGCGGGTGCTCGAAACGCACGGCCACTGGGACCACATCCAGGCGGTGCCGGCGATGCGCGAGGCCGGCTACGAAGTGGCTGTCACGTCACTCGACGCGCCGATGCTCGCCGACGTGGGCTATGACGTGTTCATCGACGACGCCGAGGTGATCGAGGTCGGTCGTCTTCGGCTCCACGCGATCCACAACCCGGGCCACACCCCAGGTTCGATCTCGTTCGCGCTCGACGACACTCCTCTGCTCTTCACCGGCGACACACTGTTCCCCGGTGGGCCCGGCAACACGTCGTTCGACAACGCCGATTTCGACACGATCATCACGTCGATCACCTCGAAGCTGTTCACGTTCCCCGACGACACGATCGTGCTCCCCGGACACGGGCTCGACACCACGATCGGCACCGAACGACCCCACCTCGACGAGTGGATCGAACGCGGCTGGTAGCCCAACTGTCACACGGTGCCGGGCCTACTGTGACGGTCTGCATCCAGGCAGGATGGTGACGCAACCGATGCGCTACGACGAACGACCACTCGACGAGACCCCCATCCACACCGTCGACCTGCCACCGACTCCGATTCGAGATCGCAACGTGCCAGCGACCGCGTGGATCGAGGCTCCCGACAGCCTGCTGCACCTCGGCGCCGACCTTCCCGACCGGCCAGTCGCCGAGTACAAACGCCGCATCGGCGAATGGCTGTTGTGGCGCGCAGGACCAGCCAAGGGCGCTGACGCCCGCTACTGGGCTGCCCACGTCGACCGATTGGACTCGTCGGTCACGCTGCGATTGTTCCCCGATGGAACGGCGGACGGGGTCGGCCCGAGCGGTACCCGCCACGACCGCTTCCGCTCCTGGAAAGAAGACCTCCGCGACGCCTGAACTGTCACACGGTGCCGGGCCTACTGTGACACTTCACGCCGCACGCTGCCCGGCCAGCACGTCGAGAACCCGCGATCGCAGCCGGGCGAATTCGGGGTCGTCGACGAGTCGCACCCGACCCCGGCGTGCTCCGGCACGTACCGCCGAAGCGCTGGCGAGGTCGTACCGCTGCGAGATCTGACCGGACGACTCGCACCGAAACTCGAGCGCCAGGACGAGCAAGAGGATGAAAGCATCCGACTGGCGTCGCCCAACACGGTCGGTTGGTTTCGCAACTCGTCCGGTCACAGCAGCGACGGCAGCTTCCAGGTCGGAGAGATCAACGCCGTCGCGAAACGGCAACCAGAGATCGTCGTCGTCGGATCGATGAGCCTGCTCGACGAATCGTCGGTGTTCAGCCGCACTGCCCACCAGCTGCTCGAGTAGTTCGACCTCGAGCCACGGTGGGGCTTCCCGGGTACCGAGATGCGCACCGAGGCTCGACCAGCGATACGCCCCGAGTGCAGGGATCGGCACCATGGCCTTCGGGTTGCGATGGATGTAGCGGGCCGTCACCATGAATTGTTCGTCGGTGTCGACGGCAACCGACACGAACCGGTTGCGGAACAACGGGCCATCGCGTCGGTGCTCCCGGTTGTACCAGCGTGCATATTCGGAGCCGAGACGGTGCATCGCCGCCGACAGTTCACCAATGAGCGAACGCACCAGGAGATGGAAGTGATTGTCCATCAACACGTAGGCGTGGATCTCGATCAGACCCCGCTCCACCAGATCGCCGAGCTGATACTCGAACATGTGGCGGTCGGGATTCGAGCTGAAGATGTCCTGACGGTCAGCACCTCGATTCATCAGGTGAAAGACAGGTGCCGGCAGTGTCGTGTCGCAGTGGTCGTCCCATGGGCCGATCATGACGAAGGGGTCTCACAGTCCTCGTCGACGATCCAGCAGGTGCAACTGTCACAGTAGGCCCGGCACGGTGTGACAGTTCGGGGCCACCGTCGAGATTTTCCTGCGGCGGTAGAATCTCCCGATGGCGTTCGATCTGCACACGGTGCGCAAGGAATTTCCGATCCTCGCCCGCGAGATCGACGGCAAACCGTTGATCTACCTCGACTCCGGCAACACGTCGCAGAAGCCGCGCCGGGTGATCGATGCAATGAGCGAGTTCCTCGAGAACTCCTACGCCCCGATCAACCGCAGCTCGTACCGCCTCGCCGGCGAAGCAACCGATGCCTACGAGGCAGGCCGCCGAGCCGTCGCACGGCTGATCAATGCGGCGTCGGCCGACGAGATCGTCTTCACGAAGAATGCCACCGAGTCGATGAACCTGATCGCCCGATCGTGGGGTGTGGCCAACCTGCGCGAGGGCGATGTGGTCGTGCTCACCCACATGGAGCACCACGCCAACATCGTGCCGTGGCAGATGCTTCGCAACGAGCTCGGCATCGACATCCGATGGGTGCCACTGACCGCCGATGGCCAGCTCGACCTCACCGACCTCGACCGCCTACTCGACGGTGCGAAGGTGTTCTCCTTCACCGCCATGAGCAACGTGCTCGGCACGTTGCCTCCCGTTGCCCAGCTGTGCGCTGCTGCACACGATGCCGGCGCCCTCGCCGTGGTCGATGCCTGCCAGTACGTGCCGCACAATTCCACCGACGTTCAAGCGTGGGGCGCCGACCTCGTTGCGTTCTCCAGCCACAAGATGTGCGGTCCGTCCGGCATCGGGATGCTGTGGGGCCGGATGGAACTGCTCGATTCGATGCCGCCGTTCCTCGGTGGCGGCAACATGATCGACACGGTCACTCTCGACGGCTACACCACTGCCCCAGTGCCGGCGAAGTTCGAAGCCGGCACCCCTCCGATCGTCGAGGCCGTCGGCCTGCGAGCTGCGGTCGAGTTCCTCGAAGACCTCGGCATGGACGACATCCGCCAGCACGAGATCGACCTCACGCGGTATGCGCTCGACACCTTGAACGCACGCTTCGGCGACGAGATCACCATCTACGGCCCCGACGACACCGCCGTGCGCGGCGGCGTGCTGAGCTTCGCGTTCCGCGACCTGCACCCGCACGATGTCAGCCAGATCCTCGACGAACGCAACGTGTGCGTGCGCGCCGGCCACCACTGCGCGAAGCCGTTGATGCAGGTGCTCGGAGTGCAATCGACCACCCGGGCGAGCTTCTATCTCTACAACGGCACCGACGATGTCGACGCTCTGGCCGATGCACTCGACAGCGCAACCGATATCTTCGGGTTCTGATGTCGGGCCTCGAAGACCTCTACCGCGAGATCATTCTCGACCACTACCGCACACCGCGGAACCGGGGTGAGTTGGAATCGCCGCCAGCGATCGAGTCGCGCGGCCACAACCCTCTGTGCGGTGACGAGATCACGTTGTATCTCCTCGTCGATGGCGATGGCGACGACGCCGTGGTCAGCGACGTGAAGATCGGTGGCCAGGGCTGCTCGATCTCGCAGTCGTCGGCATCGATGATGACCCAGGCCGTCATCGGCAAGTCGGTCGGCGAAGCCCGGGCGATGATCCGCAGGTTCCGCTCGATGATGGGCCTCGACGACGCCGAGTCACAGCCGAGCGATGCCGACATCGACCTCGGCGATCTCGAAGCGTTGCAGGGTGTGGTGAAGTTCCCGGTGCGCATCAAGTGCGCCGTGCTCGGCTGGAGCACCCTCGCCGACGCGCTCGACCACGCCTGACCTCCCCTGGTTCCCAGCGCCCAGGGCACGAGGAACCGTCATCAGCCATGGCGGAGCAGTCGCGCGGCGGCTCATTGCTGGTGACTGTTTGCGACGAAGTCTGTGGAGCGAGGTTCGTGCGGCTCGATGGTGTCATTTGCGCTTGTGGTCGCGATCGCAGGCTCTGGTGGCCAGGGAGTGCTGGGATGCGCCCGACGGGCAGTTCGGGATCGGCGAGATGAGTGGCGGCGACGCGACAGGCCCGCAGGGTGGTGCAGGAGCTGAGCAAGCCTCCCGGATGCACGCACAACACCGATCTGCTCGGGGCACCTGACCCCACTCGGTACGGCACTCCCGATCTGTGGACTGGGTGCTGCACTCAGGGACCGTCTGGGCGGTCCGCAGGTGCGGTCGCATGGGCCGTTTGCCCCTTGCGCCCCACCCGCGCTCGGCCAACGACGATGATGGGTCGGGCGCGGGAGGTTCGAAAATGCGTGAGATCGTAGGGCGAGCAAGGCTGCTTCTCGTCGCTGGTCTGTTGGTCGGCACGACCGCGTGTGGCAGCGGCTCCAGCGACGGCAACGGCTCGTCGATCGCGACGGGGCCGAGCGATGCGGTCGCCGAGCAGGAGGCGTCATCGAGTTCGCCGACGCCGATCGCAGTCGCCGACGCGATCATCGCCCGACACGGGCCCGTCGCTGGATTCGCTGCGACGCTGTACGCGCTGGATGCCGGATATTCGACCGACCAGCTGACGACAGCAGCCCTCAACGGGATGCTCGACGCCGACGGCTCCATCACCGGCGTCGAACCGATAGGGCCCGATCACGGGTTGATCGCCGCTCCGGTGGAGAGCATCCGCCGCTCGGGCGAGACGCCTCCGTCGACCGCCGAAGACGTCTACCGCCAGATCGATCACAAGTTGACCACGCTGGCGACGATCCGATTGCTGGGCGCCCCGCTGGGTGTCGCGGACGACATCAGCTACGAAGACGTCTTCCCAAGCGAACCGGAGCTCTCTGAGGCAGCGAAGGACGCTGCGGCCGCACAGATCGGAGTGCTGGTCTCCCTCATCGACGTCGGCTACACGTTCGATCAGGTGGTGAACGGGTTCGTGTTCGGGGAGATTCAAGCCGCAATCGGTGTCGACCGTTCCCGCGAGACGGGAACCGGCTGGAGCCTGGACGGCGGCGCCGTCGCCGCCTGCTTCACATTGCGTGATTCGACGGGTGGGGTGATCGTGCCCGATGGGCAGGGAGCGAACCGGCTGCTCATGTCGGCGACATGCGGTCGGGCGATCCGCGCCGGGACCATCAGTTTCGACGGGCTCGACGGGCTGCGCCGCGACGCCGCAGAAAACGGCTCCGATGACACAACACGAGCCACCGAACCGGTCGAGAATGGTGAAGAAGATCCCGCCGCGACGCACGCCCTTTCCGCCACCTTCACGGACACCGAGGAGGACGGGGAGGTCGACTACCAGTGGTCGGCCACGTTCGAGGTCGCCGACGACGGCACGATCAGCGGGGGCGGCACCGTCGCGGGCCGGAGTGCGGGGACGTGCGACGTCGCAGAGATCGACTCGACGTTCGGCGAGTACAGCACCTCTGGGGAGGGCAGCTTCGGGCTCATCGGGCAGGTCGTCGGTGCAAACCTGGAGATCGAATTCGTCAACCCGACGGGTCAGCTCACGACGCGCGAAGGCGACGAGTCGCAGTTGTGTGTCGACGTCAGCTTCGACGTGGCCGAGGCGCTCCTCCTCTTGCGGTTCGGTGCGCCGCAACTCGGCGGACCGATCGTCGTCCCGGAATCCGGCGGGAGCGTCTCGCTCGAGCCACCGGACTGGGGGATCGCGATCGATGTCGAGGTTGCCCGCCTCTGAGGGGAACCAGCGAGGGTGGACTTACCTGACGCCGGAGGCCCGTTCAACAAGATCAGCGCAGGCCCACCACCACGAGACCGAGTACTCCCTCCAGTCCGACACGCCAGTTGACGAGGACGTGCTCGTCGTGGCTGATGCCATGCTCGACCGTGCAGATCAACTGATCGGTCACGGCCCATCCCGCGAGTTCAATGAACAGGTGGACAAGGCGGTGGCCGCTCATGGTGAAGTGAGTGATCGACGACGACGGTCAGTTCGTCGCACGATGCGACCGATCGAACAGGACTGAAGAGCAAGAGAGTTCAGCGGGTGTGCCGGTGGGTCGCGGCGCCCCCATGAACCGGCCGCTGCGTGTGGTCACCGGGGCTTGACATGACTGTCCAGTGCGGCGTACCAATTGCTCCGACGGCTCATTCATGGTCATTGGGAACTTCGAGTTGGACCTCTGGTGGAGAACGACAATCCAAAGCCTGCGAGACGATTCGTTCTTTCGCTCGTCGTGCTCGCTCTGGTCTGGCTGATGTTGAGTGCCGGGGGTGGCGTCTCTGGCGCCGAACTGATCTTGGTTGTCGGTGTGGTCGTGTTTGTTGTCGTCGTCCGGCTGACCCTTCAGCGGCTTCGCCAACGTCGACGACCGGCATGACGCCACGGCCAGGTAGCAACCTCAGTCCGATTCGACTCGTGCGAGGTATCGGTCGAGATCGGCTCGGATGTGCGCCAGCAGACGGGCAACGTCGTCGTTGCCGCCGGCCATGTCGGTGAGCACGTCGTCGGTGAGGAGCGCTCGCATGTCCGACGCCCTGACCCATCGTGCGCCGTCGTGTTCGTGACTGATGGTGACCTCACCGTCAGCCACTCGCCCACGGTAGGAGATCTGCAACATGTCGAAGCCGTAGACGTACATCGGATAGCAGCCGATGATCTCGAGGTCGCCGTCGATATCGACTCCTCCCTCTTCCAGCAGCTCTCGTCGAGCACCCTCCTCGGGGAGTTCGCCTGCCTCGACGAACCCGCCGGGCAGGAACCACTGACCCGCCATGGCCGATCCCTCCGCTCGCTGCAGCAGCAGGATCTCGTCATCCCGTTCCGCGTACACGACGGCCGACAACGCGTATCGGGCAGGCTCGAAACCCGATGATGCCGCCAGGTCGCTGCGTAGCGGGTCGCTCTCAGTCACGGCCGGACTCTAGCCCGGGGCTCAGCGGGGCTGAGCGAGCGGGTCGGCGTCCTGAGCGCGTCCTTTGTCACATGTGGTTGAATGCTCAGCGATGCGAGTTGACGTCGTCGAGGCGAGGAACTTCATCTACGGCAACGCCCGCCTGCTCGAGCAGCGAGTCTTCGCCACCTTGTTCGAGGGAGATGCCAAGAGCGCTGTCGTGGCAGCGGTCCTTGCCTATCGAAACGCCGACGGGGGTTTCGGTCATGGTCTCGAACCCGACAAACGAGCCCCGCCAAGTCAGCCGCTCGACGTCGAGATCGCATTCGAACGTCTCGCAACGGTGGACGCCCGGGCGGACCAAGTGGTGACAGCGGCGTGCGACTGGCTCTCGACCGTGGCCGCACCGACCGGCCTCGTGCCGATACTGATGCCGTCCGTCGCTGGTTACCCCCGCGCCGAACACTGGATGTCCGACCGCTACGAATCGGACCTCAACCCGACGGCAGCAATCGCCGCCCACGTCCACGCACTCGGCGTCTCGCACCCGTGGGCCGATCGCGCCACCGAGTACTGCTTCGACGAGATCGAAGCCGGCCGGATCCCCGACGAAGCTCACACATTGCTCGGGCTCGCCAAACTCGTCGAACACGCCCCCGGCTCCCAACGTGCGATCCGGTGCGCCGAGAGACTCGCCCCGGCCATCGAAACCGCCAGGTTCATCAAGCTCGACCCGACAGCACCCGACTACGGAGTCTCACCCCTGGAGTTCGCACCGACACCGGCCAGCATGGCGCACTCGTGGTTCGGCAGCGACGTGATCACCGCGCATCTCGAACATCTTCGATCGGCTCAGCAACCCGACGGTGGATGGCCCATCGACTGGCAGCCGCCGAGCGACGCAACCCGCAGCGAGTGGCGCGGGATCCGGACACTCAGCGCGTTGCGTTTCCTCGACGCATACGGACAACTCGCCGGTTGACCCCGAAACCCGCGCCGGCTTGACGTCACCCGACTCTCATGCCAGCCGCCCGGGGCAGAAACGGACACGGGACTATCGGGTGCCAGCTTGGGCCGAACCTGTACGCCAAGAACGGGCCGGGGTTCGGGCTATCGAGCGTGCGATATCGGGCGTCGGACGATCGCGGTCACCTCATTGACGCCAAGACGTCGGCAGTGATCGTCGTCAGAGCCTCGGGAGCCTCCAACGGCAGGTAGTGGCCAACACCACCGACCCGGAGAAAGGACCCGTGCGGGAGCCGTTCGGCGAGACGCCGGCTCCGCTCGGGCTGGTCGTGCACGCCGTCGACGAGCACCACAGGCCCGTCCCATCTCAGCAGGAAGTCCTCGCGGTCAGCTCGGCCATGGAATGCGCGCACGCCCGCTGCAATGAGCGGAGCTCCCATCTGCTGTGCAGTTCGCCGTCCTTGCTCGACGACAGCCGCCGAGGCGTCGGGTCCGAAGAGCGGACGCCAGTACCGCTCCCAGGCAATGTCGATGCCCTGACGTTCGAGGACATCGAGGGCCTCATCGCGAAGGTCGGGTTCGGGACGGTGACCGGCTTTGGCTCCGCACAGGACGAGTCCCTTGACTTTTGCTGGGGCGAGCATCGCAACTTCGATTGCACACGATCCGCCGATCGAGTTCCCCACCACGACAACCGGACCGTCACCGACGGCGTCGAGCGCCGCGACGGCCCACGCAGCGAGATCAGCGCCTTCGCTGTACAGCGTCGGAGCGACGCAGTCACCGACGAGAGTCCGCAGGTCGTTCGAGAAGATCGATCCGTCCAGCGGGAGCGGATGCAGCAGAAGCAGCTTCACGCCACGATCATTGCCGAATCTCGATCTGCCCGTTCGTGCCGGCATCAACTTGCGCCACGCTTCGCAGGGTCGACGGACGTTGGAGGCCGTGACAGACCGATGGCGTCGCCGTGAGTAACGAGATCGAATTCCATGTGGCATCGCCCCGGGGTCGGTTGGTTCGATGCTCGACCGCAACGCTGAGCGCCGGGTTGTGGATCTGTGCGTTTCGGCAGCGCAGGTCAGGTGTCGATGGCTGCTTCGGCGCGTTCGATCCAGTCGAGGAAGTGGGCGAGGTAGGGCTCAGGGTTGTCTTCCCAGCTGTAGTGACCTGCGTCGGCGATGACGTGGAATTCGCTGTTCGACAGGGCGTCTGCGAGTCGTTGTGAGTTGTCGATGCCGACGAAGGTGCCGTGTTCGCCGCGCAGGACGAGGACGGGGGCCCCGGGTGTAGCGTCTCGGAGTCGACAAGCACGGAGGATCCATGAAGGTGTCGCGAGTCTCATTCGTCGGGGTCCGGTCAGGGAACTTTGCTCCAACCGTCGACATGTTCCGTGATGTGCTCGGCTTGAACGTTGCGTTCGAGCATCCCGGATGGGCCGGTTTCGATCTGCCATCTGGCGACCGGGATCTGCTCGAAGTCTTCGGTTCAGGAGACGTCGATGAGCGAGTCGTGCCCGCCGAGTTCGAGCACGGTGTGCTGGTCGCGTTCGCGGTCGACGACGTGATCAAGGCCAGGGAGGAACTCGCGATGGCTGGAATCGAACTCATCGGCGGACTGGTCTGGGCGTCCGTGGTCACGGGTGACCCAGCTGACCACGACTGGGGCTGGTGCTTCTTTCGAGCGCCAGACGGCAACATCTACGTACTTCAGCAAGACGGTCGCAGTCGCGACGACTGATCAGCGCCATGGCTTCAGCGACCCGAGGCAGCTCGGGTTGGGCGGGCTTGGATTTCCGTTCGATCCATGATGACGAATGAAGCGTTCCAGGACCTTGCGCGGCGGAGGCTCCGTGTGACATCGGCGATCGCGGAGCAATCGGAGCGATACGCGAGGCGACTGCGCCCGGGGACCGGCGTGCCGTCAGGGCCTGATGACGACCTCACACTCGATCTCGACCGGGATGCGGAACGGGAGGCTCGCCATCCCGACGGCGCTGCGCGCATGTGCGCCGACGTCGGCGCCGACCTGGGTGCCGCCGACAGCGTATGAAGCCTCATCGACACTTGGGATCCCATGACCGCTGGAGCCTTCATTGCTGACGCCAGATCAGAGGTCGATCCGGATCCTCTACACCGAGCCGGTCGAAGACTGGAGCGTTCCTGTCGACGGCGGGCATCTTGCCTTCGTCAGAGCCGACGCCGTCTTGCACATCGATGGTCGACCTGAACGCCACAACATCGACTACTTCACGCTCATCAAACAAGACGGAGTGTGGAAGTTCCTCACCGTCTCCTTTGCAGGAAGGCCCGTCCGTTACGACTGGAGGCATCATGCGCGGCCGTACATGACGACGCCGGGTATGGATCGGCTGAACCTGTCGTTGCAGCCGGGTGACCGGGCGGGGTCATCGAGTGGGCCGTGATGCCTTGACCGGCATCGTCGACCGATCCCTGGTCATCGCAGGCTGAGCTCCATGAACCGCCAGTCGTGGTGCAGCTCGCTCGGCACTTCGGCACCGTCGTAGATGGGTCGATCTCGGAACCCTTCTGCTTCGTAGAGCCGATGGGCCGACGTCATGAACGGGCCCGAGTCGAGCCGCATGCTCGCATACCCGAACGATGCCGCGTCGGCGATCAAACGCCGCACGATGACGGCTCCCAGCCCACCACCACGTTGGTCCGGGCGCACGAATACCCGCTTCATCTCCGATGCCCCATCGCCGGTGCGGCGCACGCCGCCCATGCCGACGGCCTGCCCGTCGCGACGAACGATGTAGAACACGCCCTCTGGTGGTTCCGCTGCGCACAGCTTGTCGAGCGTGTCGGCCACGTAGTCGGCGATCGGCTGCCCCAACAGCGACGGCAGGTCGAGCCCGAAGGCCTCCTGGATGCTGGCGTCGAGCCAGTCGAGGTAGGCGATGTTGAGCTCGGTCAATACCGCTCGATCGCGGCGGGCGTCTGCAGGTTCGAATGTGATCGCCATCGGCGCCCCTCTCTGTGTGGAACGCGGAACCTTACGTGACGTGTCGCACGCAATGTCTACTGTTGTGGGAGCCGCTCGGTGCGCTGCGCCAAGTCGGAACGCCGGGTTCACGATCGCTCGGGCGTCTGCGGCCGACTGCGACGAACGACGGGTTCGGGGACTGATCTCCACGACGGACCCCGGCGGATTCGCCGCCGAGTTCTTCCACGGCGTCGTTCACGACCACGAACCATTCATCTCACCGAACGGCACCAGCGGGTTCACGACCGGTGACCAGGGCATGGGCCACATCGTTCTCGGCACACCCGACATCGACGCCAGCGTGAGCCCCCAGGCCCATCGGGAAAGCGTTGCGAGCTAGCCACCGACCACCATCCAATCCCGCCGGCTCGTCAGCGCTTCAGATCGGTGACCACTCCCCCGGACGCTCGCACCAGATCGGTCGGGTCGAGAGCGAACACGTCATGCCAGGTTCCAGCCGACTGCCCACACCTCGTCGTAGACCAACAGATCTGGATCGACAAAGGCCCGCAGAGGGGTTGCACTTCCAAATGGCGGCACGCCGCCGATCGGGAACCCGGTGGCCGCCCGAACCGTGTCGGCGTCGACGCGGCTGCAGACCGCCCCGTCGGCCGCGAGCGCCAGCTTCGCCTCGTCGAGCTGGTTTGCCCCACTCACGTAGGCGAGCACCACCTCGCCGTCGACGGCGAAGATCAGACTCTTCACGATCTGGCCCACATCACAGCCGATCGCCGATGCAGCGTCGACCGCGGTCTTGGTGCCATCAGGGAAGCGAACCGGCTGCACATCGACGCCGATCGCAGCACCGGCCTCGACCACCCGGCTCACGTTGCGATGCAGTGCCTCAGCCATCGGCGACGACGGTAGCCGCTGTCACGCTGGTGCGAGGGTGCGACGTCGCCCGGAGTTGCCGTCAGGGCAGTAGTTTGGTCGCCATGGGCTTCCTCGACACCGTCAAGCAGCAGTTCTCCAAGAACAAGGACAAGGCCACCGAGCAGTACGAGAAGAACAAGCACAAGGTGGCGCCGCTCGTCGACAAGGCGACCGATCAGGTCGACAAGGTCACCAAGGGCAAGAGCGCCTCGATCACCGCGAAGGTCGACGAGGCGGCGAAGAAGATCTCCGGCGATTCGCGACGACGACCGGCACTGCGCCGCTTCCGACCGAAACACTGCCGGCGCCGGACGCCCCTGCTGCGGACAACGACCCGAAGCCGGGTAGCTGACGCACCTCGGGCGCGGCCAGCGCCAGTCGACCGCACGGACGCGTCGGCCGGTCGAAGCGTGCTACATCATGCCGAGTTCGAGCCGGGCCACGTCGGAGAGGCGTGACGCATCCCACGGCGGGTCGAACACGAGCTTGACCTCGACGTCGTCGACCCCGTTCAGTGCAGCGACCGCGTCGTGGAGGTCCTGGCGCAAGATGTCGCCCATGCCGCAGAACGGCGCCGTGACCGACATGTCGACCTCGACCCGCCATCCGCCTGAGGCCAGCTGCGATGCGTCGACGCGGTACACGAGGCCGAGCTCGACGATGTCGACCGGGATCTCGGGGTCGTAGACCGTCGTGGCGGCCTCCCAGACACGATCGACGCTGAACGGGACGTCGTCCGCCACCGACTCGCCGCCGGCGGCGGCGGGGGCGTCGATGAAGCCGAATTCGATCGAGTCACTCCGGCTGAGTCGCGCCATCTCGCCCTCGCGGGTCTTGACCGTGGCGGTGCCACCGAGCGCCTGCAGCAACGTGACCCGGTCGCCCTTGGCCAACATCGTGCGGTGCCCCGCAGGAACGATCGTGACCTCGCAGTCGCGCGGCAGAGCAAATCCCTTGCGCACGCCAACTCCAACCCCCACGCCGACATCGGCAGTGGGCTCGTTGGCGGCGGCGTTTTGCTGATCAGTCATGATCGTGTCCGAGTCGACGGGTGATCCAGTTCGCAACGGCCTCGACGGTGACGTCGTCGACGATCTGGTCGGCGAATCCGTTGATCAGCAGTCGCCGTGCCTCGTCGGCGTTGATGCCACGAGAACGCAGGTAGTAGAGCGCCGTGTCGTCGAGTTGGCCGACGGTGGCACCGTGCTTGCAGGCCACCTCGTCGGCGAGAATCTCGAGACGAGGTTGAGTGTTCACCTCGGCACGGTCCGACAGCAACAAGTTGTCGTTGGATTGCTCGGCATCGGTGCCGTCGGCCCCCGGGCACACGTCGATACCGCCGTTGAACACACCCGTGCTCGCGTCGTCGAGCACACCGCGGAACATCTGGCGGCTCGTGCAGTCGGGGGCGTTGTGGATCACGGTGATCTGCTGGTCGAGGATCTGCTCGCCGACACCGAAGAAGAGTCCCGACAGGTCGGCGTCGGCACCGGCTCCAACCAGTTCGACATGGCATGCGAGCCGCCCGTAGGCAGCGCCCAGATTGAACGACCGGGTTCGCAGCGTGCTGCGCTCGCCCTGGGTGGCCTCGACTCGGCTGAGGTGCAGTTGGGTGGCCGGCAGATCTTGGATGACGACGTGTTCGAGCACTGCGTCGGCTCCCAGGGTGATGCTGGTGCGAACGTTCGATCCGCCGAACGTTTCGCCGACTCCGATGCGGCTCTCGACGACGGTCGCTGCGGCGCCTGCGCCGAGATCGATGACGACGCCGGTGCTCGAGGCGTTCGTCACCGAACCGGGTACCACGATGTCGACGACGTGAATGGCAGCTCCGACCTCGACGCCTGGATCGACCCGAATGACCGCGCCGTCGGTGCCGTAGACCAGGTTGAACGCCACGAACGCATCGGCGACGGCGACGCCATCGGTGTGCGAACGCACGAGTTCGGGCTGCGACTCGGCAACGTCGGCCAGGGAAGCGAGGTGCAGGCCATCGATCTCGACCATGTTCGAACGAGAGAGATCGACCGCACCGTTGACCACGACGATGCGAGGGCCGTCGAGGTAGCCGAGACGCTCGTCGAGATCGAACGGCAACTCGACCTGGCCGGCCACCGTCGGGCCGAACGACAACTCGGCGAGCTGGCGGTGGGGCGCGTATCGCCACGCTTCGTTGCGCTTGGTCGGCATGGCCACGCCGTCGAGCAGCTCGATGGAACCGAGACCCGCTGGTGGCTGCAGTTGTGGAACTCATCGTCACGACGAAGCGCCGGCGAGGGGACGCTCGGGCGCGTCGTTCAGATCCGGGTTGACGAAGTCGGCGTAGCCCTGTTCTTCGAGACGCATCGCCAGGGTGTAGTCGCCGCTCTCGACGATGCGACCGCCGACGAGCACGTGCACGAAGTCGGGCTTGATGTAGTCGAGCAGGCGCTGGTAGTGCGTGATGACGATCATCGAGCGTTCGGGCCCGCGCAGCGCGTTGACCCCGCCGGCGATCACTCGCAGCGCATCGATGTCGAGACCCGAGTCGGTCTCGTCGAGCACGGCGAGGCGCGGCTGCATCACGGCCATCTGGAGGATCTCGTTGCGCTTCTTCTCGCCACCGGAGAAGCCGGCGTTGACCGCTCGGTCGAGGAAGTCCTGCTTCATCTCGACGAGTTCCATCGCCTCTTTGGCGACCTTCAGGAAGTCGCGAGCGCCGATTTCGGTTTCGCCCCGGGCACGACGCACCGAGTTGAGCGCCGTTCGAAGGAAGTACATGTTGTTGACGCCCGGAATCTCGACCGGGTACTGGAACCCCATGAAGATGCCCGCAGCAGCACGCGCCTCGGGCGACATCTCGAGCAGGTCGGCGCCGTCGAGCGTGACGGTACCGGTGATCTCGTAGCCGTCGCGTCCAGCCAGCGCGTGGGCGAACGTGCTCTTGCCGGAGCCGTTGGGGCCCATGATGGCGTGCACCTCGCCGGCGCCGACATCGAGGTTCAGCCCCTTGAGGATCTGCTTGTCCTCGATCGATGCGGTCAGGTTCTCGACGTGCAGCATCAGCCGACACTTCCTTCCAGGCTCACACTCAGCAGGCGCTGAGCTTCGACGGCGAATTCCATCGGGAGTTCGTTGAACACCTCACGGCAGAAGCCGTTGACGATCATCGACATTGCGTCTTCTTCGGACATGCCGCGCTGGCGGCAGTAGTACAGCTGATCCTCGCCGACGGTGGACGTGGACGCCTCGTGTTCGATCTGCGCACTCGGGTGCTTGACCTCGATGTACGGGATCGTGTGAGCACCGCACTCCTTGCCGAGCAGCAGCGAGTCGCACTGGGTGTAGTTGCGGGCGTTCTCGGCCGAACGCATCACTTTGACCAGACCCCGATAGGTGTTCTGGCCGTGGGCGGCGGAGATGCCCTTGGAGATGATCGTGCTGGTGGTGTCCTTGCCGATGTGGATCATCTTGGTGCCGGTGTCGGCCTGCTGGCGCTGAGCCGACAGGGCCACCGAGTAGAACTCGCCGACCGATCGGTCGCCCTGCAGGATCACGCTCGGGTACTTCCAGGTGATCGCGGAGCCGGTCTCGACCTGGGTCCACGAGATCTTGGCGTCGGTGTGGGCCCGGCCGCGCTTGGTGACGAAGTTGTAGATGCCACCGACGCCGTTCTCGTCGCCGGGGTACCAGTTCTGCACCGTGGAGTACTTGATCTCGGCGCGGTCCTTGGCGACCAGTTCGACCACGGCAGCGTGCAGCTGGTTCTCGTCGCGTTGCGGAGCGGTACAGCCCTCGAGATATGACACGTGCGAGTCGTCTTCGGCGACGATGAGCGTGCGCTCGAACTGGCCGGTGTTCTGCGAGTTGATGCGGAAGTAGGTGGACAGCTCCATCGGGCAACGAACGCCCTTGGGGATGTAGCAGAACGATCCGTCGGAGAACACCGCCGAGTTGAGCGCTGCGAAGTAGTTGTCGCGCACCGGCACGACCGAGCCGAGGTGCTCGCGCACCAGGTCGGGGTAGTCGTGCACTGCCTCGGAGAACGAACAGAAGATCACGCCGGCTTCGAGCAGCGTGGCCTTGAACGTCGTGGTCACCGACACCGAGTCGACGATGGCATCGACGGCGACGTTGCTGAGCATCTTCTGCTCGTGCAGCGGGATGCCGAGCTTGTCGAACATCTCACGGATTTCCGGGTCGACGTCGTCCATGCTGTCGAGCACCGGCTTCGGCTTGGGCGCCGCCCAGTAGCTGATCGACTGGTAGTCGATCGGTGCGATGTTCAGCTTCGCCCAGTCGGGCTCGTCCATCTTCGTCCACGCCTCGTAGGCGGCCAGACGCCAGTCGAGCAACCATTCGGGCTCGTTCTTCTTCGCCGAGATCAGGCGAACGACGTCCTCGTTCAGGCCGGGGGGCGCCACATCGGTGTCGAGATCGGAGCTGAAGCCGTACTGGTAGCCGGCGTTGGTCAGTTCCTCGATCTCTCGCAGGGTCTCGCTCATCGCCATTCCTCTCGGTCACCGGTGGGCAGTTCAGCCGATTCGGCCGTGGGCCACGCTACCGACCGCACGTGTGCGCCGGTCGGTGACTCCTGCCTGAGCCGGGGTGGTTGTTCCGTCATCACACATCTTGCTACCAGCACGGATGGCGTTTCACAAGTTCTTCCTTGCGAAAGTCGTGAAACCGACTACGCTCGCCGCATGGTCACCGCCAATGCTGCACCGTCGCCCACACAGCGGCGCGTGCTCGAAGCGTTGAAGCGTCACGGTGAAGCAACCGCCGACGAGCTCGCGATCACCCTCGACGTCTCGCCGAGCGCGGTCCGCCAGCACCTCGGGATGCTGCGTTCGGCCGGGCTGATCGAGTCCCGCCAAGAGCGTGGCCACACCGGCAGGCCCGCCGACCGCTACCACGCCACTCGGCGCGCCGAACCGCTGTTCGCGACCCCGATCGACCTCTCGATCGAACTGCTCGAACTGGTCGACGACGAACATCCCGAACTCGTCGACCAGGTCTTCGATCGTCGCCGCCAGCGCCTCGTCGACGAAGCCGAGATCCACCTCGCCGGCACCACGATCGAAGAGCGCATCGCCCGGGTCACCGAACTCCTCGACGCCCAGGGCTACCTGTGCGACTGGGAACAGGTCGAACCCGATCACTTCCGGATCAATCTGCACAACTGTGCGATCTGGAGCGTTGCCAATCGATTCCGCAAAGCGTGCTCGAGCGAACTCGACTTCCTCCAGGGCGTCCTGCCCGACACCACCGTCGCACGGGTGACCCACAAGACCAACGGGGCCCACACCTGCGCCTACGACATCGCCGTCCACCGCTGAATGTGATGTTCGGGGTCTGACCCCGAACATCACGTTTCGTCGGTGAACGTGGCGGGGCCGCCGAGCGAGAACACGATCGCGGCGGCCACCGAGCAGGCTGCTGCCACGGCATAGGGCACCCGGTACGAACCGAACACGTCGTACAGCGATCCGAGCAACAGTGGGCCTCCTGCCGTACCGACCACCGCCACCAGTTGTGTGCGACTGAAGATGCGCGGGTAGTCACGCACGCCGAACCGTTCGGCGACCAGCAAGGGCTGCAGCATCAAGATGTTGCCGATCGTGGCGCCGAACAACACGATGGCAGCAAAGAGCAGCCACGTGGTCTCCGCCAGCCCGATCACGACGAGCGCAAGTGCCTGCGCTGCTGCCAGACCGACGGTCAACCGCATCATCGGGACGTGCTGGACGACGCGTCCACCGATCAGGCGGGCGCACACCGACGTACCGGCGATGGCGGTGAGAGCGAACTGGGCAGTGCGCTCGTCGGTGCGGTCCTCGACGAGCTTGACGAGCTGTTGGATGCCGCCGACCTGCGCGCCGAGCGCCAGCAGGAATCCTGCGGTGATCGACACGAAGAAGCGTGTGCGGATCGCGTCGGCGAACGCCACGCCGCTGGGCGGTGGTGCGACCTCCCCAGCCTGGCGGCGCACCCCATCTGGCGCCCACCCCTCGGCTTCGGGGTCGGCGCGCACGAGGAACCATCCGACCGGCACGATTCCGACCACGAACAAGGCGCCCAGCCACGGTGTCCCGGCCGCGAGCCCCTGGCTGTCGAGCAGCTGTTTGGCGAACGGCGTGATCACGATGCCACCGACCGACAACCCGGTCGACGCCACCGACAACGCAATCGATCGTTTGGCGTGGAACCACCTGGTCACGACGGTGGTCGCCGGAACGAGTCCCGCCGCTGCCCACCCGGCAGCGAAGACGGCGTACACCACGAAGAGCTGCCATTGCTGCTCGACCTGGCCGAGCACCCCGAGCGCAACGCCGCCGACCACCCCGCCTCCGACGATCACCAACCTGACGTCGTAGCGGGCGATCCACCGTGCAACCCACACCCCAACCACCCCACCGACCACGAAGAACACCGTGGTGGCGAGCGAGATCGTGCCGAGCGGCCAGTCGCGCTCCTTGCTGAACGCATTGAGGTAGACGGCGAGGCCGTAGAAGCCGAGCCCGGACGACACGGTGAGCACCGTGAAACACCCGCCGACAACCCACCAACCAGGGAACCTGCCGTGCGCAGGTGCCAGCCCATCGAGTTCGATGGGTGCAGTGTCGGCCATACCCGCGCGACGTTACGACGAAGGCCGCCGACCGAACGTGCTGGCGCCGTTCAGCGCTTGCGCTTGAAGATGCGCTTGAAGAACCCCGCGTCGGCCGCAGCCTGTTCCGCCTCGACCTCGGCGCGGATGCTCGAACCCGCCGCGTACAGGATGTCCTCGGCCTCGTCGAGGATCGCTGCAGCCGTTCCATCATCGAGCCCCTGCGGCTCGGGCGGCGTGGGCGGCACGATCAACGTGCCGTGTGTCCACGCAACATCGGCCAGGCGGCGCTCGTACTTCGGACAGTTCTCCGGGCAGCGCCACGGGGCATCAGGTGCGAGATCGAGGTTGCACTTTCGTACCGTGTCCCCATTCGGGTACGTGCGACTCTCGAAGTTCTTGCACTCGGTCTTCATCGGCATCGGCCAAATTCTAGGCCGGACACGCTCGGGCCGACCGCGACAGCTGGCTGCTATTCGGCGTCGTCGGCGAGATCGACGAGGTCCGGGACGTCATCGCCACCACCGACCCCGACGGGCACCTCGACCTCGACGAAGATGCATTCGCCGGGGCACAGTTCAGCCGCGTGGATCGTGTCGGCGACGTTGACGCTCGGTCACCGAAGCAAGGCTGCCGGAACCGCCCGGGTCGTTGAGCACCTCGCCGTTCTCGACGACGTAGGCGATCCCGTCCTCGAGGAGGGCGAACACGTCGGGACAGTGATCGACGCAGAGTCCATCACCGGTGCAGAGGTCTTGGTCGATCCACACACGCATGGTGCCCGAACGGTACCGCTGGCTGTCTACATTGGCTCGACCGTGAGCGAACAAGCCGATCAGACATCCGACACACCCCCATCTTCGACCGCACCAACGACTCCACCGTCGGCGGAGCGACGTGAGCACACCTGGCATCGGCCGACGGGCGACGTCGACGACCCGTACGCCTGGATGCGTGACATCGACGACGCTGCACTACTCGACTACCTGCGCGCAGAGAACACCGCCGCCGAGCACTTCTTCGAACCTCACGCCGACACGATCGAAACGGTCTTCGGCGAGATCCGATCGAGGGTGCAGGAAACCGACATGTCGACACCGGTCGAGTTCGGACCCTGGTGGTACGTCACCACGACCACCGAGGGGATGAGCTACCCGACCCACCACCGCGGACCGACCGCTGACGCTGCGAACGCCACCGTCCTGCTCGACGAGAACGTCGAAGCCGACGGCCACGACTTCTTCGACCTCGGAGCGTTCGACATGTCGATGGACCACACCGTGGTCGCCTGGTCGATGGACATCGCTGGCGACGAGCACTACTCGCTCCGATTCCGCGACCTCACCACCGGCGTCGACCTCGACGACCGTCTCGACGACACCTCCAACGCCGGCGTGGCGTGGTCGCGAGATGGCCAATGGGTGTTCTACGTGACGCCCGATGCACAAGAACGGCCGTCGACGGTGTGGCGTCACCGGCTCGGCACACCGCGCACCGACGACGTGTGCGTCTTCGACGAGACCGACGAACGCTTCTACGTCGCCATCGGCTCCACCCGCTCAGAAGCGTGGATCGTCATCCACGCAGCGAGCCGCACCTCTGCTGACGCCCGAATCATCAGCACCGATCGCCCCACCGACGACCCCATCGTCGTGGTGCCGCGCCGCGACGACGTCGAATACGGCATCGATCACTGGGGTGACTCGTTCGTGATGCACACCAACGACGAGGCGGTCGACTTCCGGTTGCTCATTGCCGACGACGACGCTGCCACGGCCGACCCGACCGTCTGGAGCGAGTTGGTGGCGCACGAACCCGGCCGCCGCATCCTCGGCGCTGATGCATTCGAGAACCACCTGGTGATCCACGAGTGGGTCGATGCGCAGCCTCGATTGCGGATCCTGTTCCGCGACCGAACCGAGCGCATCATCGATCTCGGCACCGAACCACACGACGTCGAGCCGACCACCAACCCACAGTGGGCCACCGAGTTGGTGCGCTTCACCGTGCAGTCGTTGACGTCGCCCACATCGCTCTACGACGAGCACACCGGGTCGGGCGAACGCACACTGCTGCGTCAGATCCCCACACCGAACATCGACCTCGACTCGTACACCGCCGAACGGGTCTGGGCCACTGCGCCAGACGGCACCGCGGTGCCGATCGACATCGTTCGCCACGTCGACACCCCGCTCGACGCAACGGCACCGGGCGTGCTGTACGGCTACGGCGCGTACGAAGCGTCGCTGCCACCATGGTTCTCGGTGGCCCGACTGTCGTTGCTCGACCGCGGCTACGTGTGGGCTCTGGCACATCCCCGCGGTGGTGGCGAGCTGGGTCGGAACTGGTATCTCGACGGCAAGCTGCTCGCCAAGTCGAACACCTTCAGCGACATGATCGCAAGTGGCGAGCATCTCATTGCTTCTGGCATCGTCGATCCCGGACGCCTGGCGATTCGCGGAGGCTCCGCTGGCGGGCTGCTCGTCGGGGCATGCATGACCAAGCGACCCGATCTGTTCACCAGCGTCGTCGCCGAGGTGCCGTTCGTCGACGTCGTCAACACGATGAGCGACCCGACGCTGCCCCTCACCGTGACCGAGTGGGAAGAGTGGGGCGACCCACGTACGGAGCCGTTCGCGTCGTACATGCTGAGCTATTCGCCATACGACAACACGGTGCCCGCCGACTATCCAGCCGTGTACGCCACAGCTGGGCTGAACGATCCCCGGGTGAGCGTCCACGAGCCGGCCAAGTGGATCGCCCGGCTGCGAGACGTGTCCACCGGATCGGCCCCCATCGTGTTGCGCACCGAGCTGGGCGCCGGCCACGGCGGACCGACCGGACGCTACGAGGCGTGGCGCGACGAGGCGAGAACGCTCGCCTTCATCCTCGCCACCACCTGACGGCGCCGACGTTCACGATGTGTCTGACACATCGTGAACGTGACTCAGGCGAACAGGGCGAGGACGCCGAGCACCATGAATCCCGCGTTGCGTGCCACATGGCCGGGTCCGAGCGGTTTCGCCGACCAGGCACCGAAGCAGGCACAGGGTGGATGACGTCCTTGCGACAGACGGCGCACGATGAGCGCCGTGAACGCAAGGAGTACGACCAGTGCCACCGCCGCCGCAGGGATCGGGGCCAACTGCATCACGAGGATGGCGCCCAGCACGATCTCGGCCCAGGGCAACACCGGCACCACGATCGCCGGCGCTCCCAACCCCCGTGCCTGCTCAGGCCAGGCAGGTCCGGCGGCGATCTTCGAGCCGCCCGACACGAGGAACACGAATCCGAGCACGATCGACGCGGCGAGCCCGACGGCCGACATCGGATCAGATCTTGATGGTGACGCGCTCGCGTGCGGCGAATGCCTCGACACCGAGCTTGGCAGCGCACTCGATCACCGGAGCGAGGATTGCGTCGAGTTCGTCGTCGTCATGAGCCGGATCGTGGTGGAACAACGCGAGCCGCTTCACGCCTGCCTTGCCCGCCAACCACGCCGCGTACTCGGGGGTGCAGTGACCCCAATCGCGTTTGCCGGCGAATTCGTCGACCGTGTACTGCGCGTCGTGGATCAGCAGGTCGGCACCGTTGCAGAGGTCGAAGGCTCCTGGCCATGCGGAGTGCGATCCGTCGGTGGGCATCTGATGGTCGCTCATGTACACCACCGACCGGCCGTTCCACTCGACGCGGTAGCCAACGGTGTGGCCGACGTGCGGGATCAGGCGGCTCGTCACGCGAGCGTCACCGATCATGAACTCGTCGTCGGCGATCTCGTGGATGTCGACCATGCCGGGGAACATCGAGAAGTGGATGGGGAACAGCGGCGGCTTGATGGTGTCGGCGAACACCTCGGCCACGGTGCTGTCGCCCGGCTGCGACGGTGCGTACATCGTGACGTTCGCGCCCGGGCGCAGGAACGGCTTGAAGAACGGCAGCCCCTGGATGTGGTCCCAGTGGAGATGACTCAGCAGGCACGTGCCCCGGAACGGCTGATCGGCCGGCTGGGTGAGACCGAAGTATCGAAGTCCGGTGCCGAGGTCGAACAGAATCGGGTCCTGACCTGGAATGTCGAGCGACACACACGACGTGTTGCCGCCGTAGCGAGCGATCTCGTCGCCGTGACATGGGGTCGAACCTCGGACGCCATGAAACGTCAGCTCCATCCCGCCCCCAGCGGTACCTGCGTCAGATGAACCCCCGATGAACGCACGTTAGGTCTTTTGTCGAACTCGGATGCAACTGCGCGAACGTGACATCCGTCGCTGAGGCGGTCGGGGCCGCGCTGGTGACCGACTGCTCCGAGCCGATTGCTACCGTCGGACCATGCCCGCATCGACGACACCCCCAAGGCTCCCCGACGGGATCGTCGTGGTCGTGAAGGAGGAGTGTGCGACGTGTCACTCGGTGGGCTCGGTCCTTCGCCGGCTCGACGAGGCCACCACCTTGACCGTGTACACCCAGGACGACCCGCGGTTTCCCGAATCGCCGACACCGGTCCACGACGCCGACCTCGCTGTCAGTTGGCATCACGACATCGAGACGGTGCCCACGGTGATCAAGGTCGTCGACGGCGTCGAGGTCGAGCGCACCGTCGGTTGGCATCGCGACGAGTGGATCCGAGTGACGGGCATCGATGGCCTCGGCGCCGACCTGCCAGCCATGCGACCAGGGTGCGGTTCGATGAGCGTCGATCCTGACCTGGTCGACGAGTTGAACGTGCGCTTCGGTGCATCGGTGCTCGCCTCGCGCCGGATCGGCGTCGCCGACGCCGAAGACGAGATGGAGCTGATGTTCACGAGAGGCTGGACCGACGGCCTCCCGGTGGTGCCGCCCACCGAAGCGAGGGTGATGCGCATGCTGACGGGCACCACCCGCGCTCCGTCCGACATCGTCGCAACCGTGCCGCCCGATCTCGTCGAGGTCACCGTCGAGAAAGTGGCGGTCGCTGCGGTGATGGCGGGCTGCCTCCCCGAGTACCTGCCGTGGGTGCTCACCGCTGTCGAAACAGCCTGCACGCACGAGTTCAACATGCACGGTCTGTTGGCCACCACGATGCCGGTCGGTCCGGTGATCGTGTGCAGTGGACCGGGCACGCGGGCGATCGGCATGAACTCAGGCGGCAACGCGTTGGGTCAGGGCAACCGGGCGAACTCCACCATTGGACGGGCGCTGCAACTCGTCGTTCGCAACGTCGGCGGCGGGCGCCCCGGCGAGGTCGACCGCGCCACGCACGGCAGCCCCGGCAAGATCGGCTTCTGCTTCGCCGAGAACGACGTCGACTCGCCGTACGGAACACTGGCGGTGGAACACGGCATCGAGCCGGGCGTCGACGCGGTCACGCTGTTTGCCGGCGAAGGCACCCGCTGCGTCGTCGATCAGCTGTCGCGTGAACCCGACTCGTTGGCGCGTTCGCTCGCAGCGAGCTTGCAGGCGATGCACCATCCGAAACTCATCCTCGGTTTCGACGCGATCTTGGTGATGGGCCCCGAACACGCCCGAGTGTTCGCCGACGCCGGCTGGAATCGCGAGCAGATCGTGGCGGGCATCTCCGAACACCTGAACCGGCCGGGGTCCGACCTGGTGCGAGGCGCCGGCGGCATGGCCGAGGGCCTCCCCGAGGCCTTCGGTGACGCCCCGTCGCTGCCGAAGTTCCGCCCAGGCGGCCTGATGCTCACCTACGCCGGCAACGGCACCGGGCTGTTCTCGGAAATCATCGGCGGGTGGGCCAACGGCGACGTCGGGTCGAAGCCGGTCACCCGAGCGGTGACATACTGAAACGATCATGACCAGCACCCGCACGATCCTCGATCCCACGAGCGAGCGCACCGTCGGCGAGCGCGAGCGTCTCGCCCGACCCGCATCGTTGGCAGGACTCACCGTCGGATTGCTCGACATCTCCAAGCCACGCGGCGACGTGTTCCTCGATCGTCTCGAAGAGCGCCTCACGGGTATCGGGGCGAACGTCAAGCGGTACAAGAAACCCACGTTCACCAAGCCGGCGCCGGTCGACCTGCGCCACGAGATCGCCGTCGAGTGTCAGGTCGTGATCGAGGCCTTGGCCGATTGAGGCAGTTGTACGTCGTGCAGTGTGCACGACATCAGTGATCTGGAACTGCGGGGCATCCCGGGTGTGTTCGTCGCATCCGAAGGCTTCGTCGATGCAGCGATCGCCCAATCGGCATCGCTCGGTTTTGCTTCGGTGGCTCGCGTGTTCACCCCGCATCCCATTCAGGACCGCACCGACGACGAGATGATCGCCTACGCCGACGCCGCCTTCGACGAGATCCTCGCCAGCATCACCGCCGCCTAGACATCGACGAGTCGTCGGTCGGGTGAAGATCGCGGAGACCTCCGTGGGGCCTCGCTGGCCTCCGTACATGCACGCGTCGACGAACGGCAGAGCGCACGAGACGGGCCATTCGATTGCTTTCGTCCATTGACAGGGAACGAAAGTAGGAGAAAGATAACGAAAGTGAGTTCGGGGACCGATGTCGAGGAAAACCTGCCGGCCGAAGTGCGCCAGCAGCGCACCCACGAGTACCTGAACGAACGAGGTTTCGTTCGAGTTCGCGAGCTGTCGGACCGATTCGGCATCAGCACCGTCACTGCCCGAAACGATCTCGACGCGCTCGAGCAGCGCCATCTGGTGCAGCGTGTGCACGGTGGAGCGATGCCCGTCAACCGGTCCCTGGGCGAGCAGTCGTTCGAGGTCGTCTCGACGATGCGCACCGACGAGAAGACGCGAATCGCACGCGCTGCTGCCGATCTCGTCTCGACCGGCGAGTCGATCCTGGTCGACGTCGGCACCACCGCCGCGGCGTTCGCGGCCCAGCTGGTGGGCCGAACCGACCTCGGCGAGCTCAACGTGATCACCAACGGCCTCAGCATCGCCCTGGCGCTCGAAGCAGCACACCCTCGCTTCTCGATCGTCGTGACCGGCGGAACCCTGCGCCCCAAACAACACTCGCTCGTCGACCCGCTCGCCGGGTCGTTCCTCAAGACGCTCAGCGTCGACACCGTCTTCCTCGGCTGCAACGGCATCCATCCCGGCGCCGGGATCACCAACATCAACCTGCCCGAGGCCAATGTCAAACGGGCCATGATCGAGTCGTCACAACGCTGCGTGGTCATGGCCGACAGCTCCAAGATCGGCACGAAGGCCCTGGTCAGTGTGTGCTCCGTCGACGACGTCGATGTGGTCGTCACCGATTGCGACGTCCGCAGTAGCGACGTCGAGTGGCTCAAGGAACGAGGTGTCGACGTCATCATCGCATGACCAACGTCGACACGAGAACGTCCGGAACTCTCCGGATGACAGACCGGCTCGCATGACGCAAGCCGGACAGATGGTGCGCACCCCGTGGGCACCAAGAGGGAGGAACAACGTGAGGAAACTACGAACCGTGGCCGCAGCTGCGGTCGCACTCTCGCTGGTCGCAGCCGCTTGCGGCAGCGACAGCGACGGCGGAAGCTCCGAGGGCACCGACGCCTCGGGCACCACCGGAGAAACCACCGCAGGTGGCGGAGGTGACGGCAGCGGGGTCGAAATCCGCTGGCGTACCCGCCCCGACAACGACGCTGAAGCCGCCGTGTACGCCGGCATCAGCGACGAGATCGATGCCGCCAACGAGGCGTTCTCGCTGAGCTACGAGCCGGGCACCAACGAGGGCTCGCCCTACCAGGACCAGCTCGTCACCGAGATCGCCAACGGCACCGCGCCCGACGTGTTCTGGATCCCCGGAACCGACATCGCCCGATTCCAGAGCGAAGGTCTCATCCTCGACCTCGGACCGCTCGCGGCCGCGGACGGCTTTGACACCGACGCGTTCTACCCCGAACCGATGTTCCACCTGACCTACGACCCGGAAACGGGCGCACCCGGCGACAAGCTGTGGGGCCTGCCGCGTGACGTCTCGACGTTCGCGCTGTACCTCAACAACGACCTCATCGCCGAGGCCGGAGCCGACGACCCCCGTGCGCTGGCAGCTGCCGGTGAATGGGACTGGGCTGCATTCCAGGACGTCGCCCAGGCGGTCACCGACCTCGGCGGCGCCAACAAGGGCTTCGCGATGAACGGATGGTGGGCCAACTACGGAGCGTTCATGAACGCTGCCGGCGGCAGCTTCTTCAACGAGGACCGCACCGCCTGCGCCCTCGACACCCCGGAGTCGATTGCCGGCATCACGCAGGTCGTCGACATCTATGGAGCCGACCTCGCCGTCCCGTTCGGCGAAGACGGTGAGCCGCCGTGGAAGGCCGGCACCGTCGGCATGTTCATCAACGGTCGTTGGGCAACCCCCGGCGCCCGTGCCGATGCCAACTTCAACTGGGACGTCGTCGAACTGCCGACGGGCCCGGGTGGCACACAGGGCAACTGGTTGTTCTGGGGCGCCTACGTCGTCAACGCCAACACCGAGAACCCCGAAGAAGCCTGGGCACTCGTCCAGGCCCTGACGGAAGCATCGACTCAGGGCCAGATCGCAGAACTCGGGGCCAACATCCCGAGCCGCACCAGCGACGAGGCCATCGAGGCGTTCTTGGGCTTCACACCACCCGACAACAACGAGGCGTTCATCAACGCGTTGCAGGACTCGCCCACCGCTGAAGGCCCCCTGTGGGCCGGCGACTGGCCGACCTTCGACACGGCAATGAACGACGCTGTCACCGCGGTGATCAACGGCACCCGCACGATCGAGGACTACGAGTCCAAGGTCTGCTCGGAGACCGCGGCGGCCTTCGACAGCTGAGCTGCTGACCACCGAACACCTTCGGGTGCCCGCCGCCATGGTGGTGGCGGGCACCCGACCGACCATCATCTGGGGTGCGCTGTCGATCTGACGGCGCACCCGGGGTGGACTTGCAGGGGGAGACATGGCGATCGTCGCCGACATCGAAGAACCATCGTCGAGCACATCGCATCCCGACGAACCATCACCAGCCCTGCAGCGGGGCCTCGTGCTCGTCACGATCTGGCACGTGCTCGGGGCGATCTCTGGCGCCGGCATGATGCTGCTCGCCCGCCGCGGCGGCGATCAGGAGCTTCCCGGCACGATCGGCGTCTCACTCCAGCTGTTCGCCATTGCCGCGTTCGTCACCCACGCCTACGCCGCGTACGGCATCCGCACCCGCCGCCACCAGGCCCGCTCGGCATCGCTCGTCATCAACTACCTGACCTTCGTGGTCACCTCCGTGGCGGTGCTGCACCAATTCGGTGCCTTCCGTGCGATCGGCTCGCTCGGACAGGGCCTCTACCAAGCATTCGTTCCGTTCATGGTGGTCGCCATCGGCCTGATCTGGATGTTGGTCGCCGGTCAGATCGCCACATCAAGCCCCGGCGCCAGAGCCCGGCGATCCTTCGGCGGGCCGGCCAAGTTCCTCATCGTCATCGGTGGCGTCTGGTTCGTCATCGCCGCCGACCCCACCGGGATGCTGTCGAGCATCGCAGACCAGATCGTCCAGCCGCTCACGATCGCCTCGATCGCCCTCACCGTCGGTGCACTGCTCGCACGTGCGCTTCATGTGGCAACGAGACATCGGACGCCTGTTCAACACCACCTCCAGCGAAGAACGAACACTCAGCGGTCTCGCGTTCCTGTCGCCGAACCTGATCGGCTTCCTCTTCTTCTTCGCCGGTCCGCTGATGTTCTCGCTCATCGTGAGCTTCTTCGATTGGAACACCACCGGCACGAGCCGCAGTTTCGTCGGCCTCGACAACTACATCGAGGCGCTCAGCCTCGACTTCGCCAACTCGTCGACCGCCAACGCCGGCGTCGAGGTACTGAACCCTGGCTACCAGGTGCTGATGCACCTGGATTGGTTCGGACAGAACTGGGTGATCGGCGCCCGCGATGTCACGTTTTGGTTGTCGCTGCGCAACATCCTCGTCTTCCTGGTGCTCGCTGTACCGCTCTCGGTGCTCCCCGCTCTCGGTCTCTCGAGCATCCTTGCCTCCGAACTCCCCCAGAGCAAAGATCTTCCGAGCCATCTACTTCGTCCCATCGGTCGCGGGCGTCATCGGTGTGGCGATCATCTGGTCAGATGTTCCAGAGCACTGTCGGCTGGATCAACTATCTCATCGCGCGAGGCGGCGACCTCTTGCCGTTCGTCGAACGACCCGACGACGGCCACCCCTGGCTCAGCAGCGATTCGACAGCGCTCTTGGCGATGGTGATCGTGTTCGCCTGGATGAGCTTCGGATTCAACACCGTGCTGTATCTCGCCGGACACCAGCGATCCCCAAAGACCTCTACGAGGCGGCCGAGATCGACGGCGCACGGCCACTGGAAGATCTTCCGGCGAATCACCGTGCCACAATTGCGCAACACCACACTTCTACGTCCTGATCACCACCTCGATCCTCGCGTTGCAGCTGTTCGACATCGTGTGGATCCTGTCGACGCCGCAACCGGGCGGCCCCGACAACGCCACGATGACCCCGGTGATCGCGCTGTACAACGAAGCGTTCCGAAACAACAACCGCGGCTACGCCTCGGCGCTCGCCTCGGTGCTGTTCATCATCATCTTCGGTTTCACCTTCGCCCAGTTCCGACGAGACCGCGACGCCGCCACAGGG
>CAVQWE010000002.1:0-138534 GCA_963717385.1 Ilumatobacteraceae bacterium | reverse complement strand
GCCGTGTTCGATCTCGATCGGACGCTGATCACCTCGTCGTCCGCGACCGTGTTCCGCCATCACCTCGCCGAGCACGGCATCGGCGGGGCCCACGACATCCCTCTCGTCGATGTGTTCACGCGGTTCTACGAGCAGTTCGGTGAGACCTGGCTGATGATGCAACCTGCCCGACTGTCGAGCCGTGCCGCCAACGGATGGAGCGTCGCCACCGTCGAGGCGGCCATGCAGGACGCGGCCGACGAACTCGTCGCCATGCTGCTACCCGGGGCGGCCAAGGTGATCGACGAGCATCGTGCAGCAGGGCGGCGGCTGGTGATGGCCACCACCTCTCCGCTGGTCTTCGTCAAGCCGTTCGCCGACCGGCTCGGGTTCGATGACGTCGTTGCCACCCAGTGGGAACGCAGTGACGACGAACTGACCTTCACCGGTCGGATGGCCGGCGACTTCGTCTGGGGTCGATCGAAGGCCGACGCCGTGGCGCAATGGGCCGGCGAGCACGGGGGCAACCTCGCCGAATCGTGGGCCTACAGCGACAGCTACTTCGATGCGCCGCTGCTGGCGATGGTCGGACATCCGGTGGCGGTGAACCCCGACGTGCAGCTGCGGATCGCCGCAACGATTCGCGGGTGGCCGGTGACGCACTTCGATCGTTCCGACGGGGTCAGCAAGATCTTCGGCCGCGAGTTGCAGGAGTGGGGCCGCCCGTTCATGCGCCAAGAGATCGTCACGCCGAATGCCCGCATCGAGTTCGAAGGGCTCGAACACATCCCCGAGACCGGCCCGGCGATCCTGGTGTTCAACCACCGGTCGTATTTCGATCCGCTGGTGATGGGGCTCGTGATCGCGAAGACCGGCCGCAACGTGCGCGGGCTCGGCAAGAAAGAAGTGTTCGATGTGCCGCTCGTCGGCAGGCTGATGAAGGCCTCCGGTGGCATCCGCGTCGATCGAGGCACTGGTTCCGACGAGCCGCTCGACGCTGCGATCGCCGCGGTCGAGGCGGGCGAGCTGTTGATGGTTGCGCCTGAGGGCACCATCCCTCGTGGGCCCGCGTTCTTCGACCCGGTGCTGAAGGGTCGATGGGGTGCTGCCCGCATTGCCGCAGCGACCGGCGCTCCGGTGATCCCGATCGGGTTGTGGGGCACCGAGAAGGTGTGGCCGCGCAACGCCCGGTTCCCGAAGCTGTCGCTCAGCGACCGGCCGCTCGTGACCGCCACCGTTGGTGCCCCGGTGAAGCTGAACCACAAGAGCCCCGATGCCGACACCAAGAAGATCATGAAGGCGATCTCTGCGGTACTGCCACCCGAAGCCCGCAAGCGCCGCACGCCGACGCCCGATGAGTTGGCACTCACGTACCCGCCTGGCTACCACGGAGACCCGGAGGCCGAGCTCGATCGCCGCCCCGGCACCGACACCTGAACCGAAGAGAGACCACCATGGCCGAGACCAGAGAACGCGAGACACGGTTCAGTGACCGCATGTCCGACCACGAAGCACTGATGTGGAACGTCGAGAAGGACCCGTGGCTGAATCCGAGCGGCGCATCGCTCACCCTGCTGCAGGGCTCGATCGACGCCGAGCACTTCCGCCGGACGATGCGTCGCGCTGTCGCGAAGATTCCTCGCCTGCACGAGCGCGTCGTGCCGGGCCTCGGGCGGCTGGCACCGCCGGCATGGGTGCCCGACCCCGAGTTCGACATCGACTTCCATGTCCGTCACGTCCGCCTGCCGAAGCCGGGCACCGAACGCCAGCTGTTCGACCTGGCGGCGCAGCTCTACCAAGAACCTCTCGACCGCACCCGGCCGCTGTGGCGGTTCGTGTTGATCGATGGTCTCGAGGGTGGTCGATCGGCGATCTGGGCGATCGTGCACCACGCAGTCAGTGACGGCATCGGGCAATTGCGCATGGCCGAGATGTACCAGCAGCTCGAACCTGACGCCCCCATGCCCGACGACGTCGACCTCGAGACCATCGTGGCCGACGCGGTCGAAGCGCACCACGCCAAGCAACTCGGTGGCGACCTCACCGACGGGTTCCCCACTGCGGTTGGACAATCGCTCGCCCATCTGGTCCGGCGACAGCTCGGTGTGGCGCGCCGTATCGCCGGCGAGGTCGTCATCTGGCCGGCCGACCCGCAGCGCGCGAAGGACACGATCGAGGGTGCGGTCGAGATGGTGTCGTCGACGCTCGGCGCGCTCACCGGTTCGGGCAACGAGGTCGAAGGCGGGTCACCGCTGTGGAAGCAGCGGTCGCGGCACCGCCACCTCGAACATGTCTCGATGCCGCTCGACGAGTTGAAGGCTGCGGCGAAGCGCTGCAACGTCACCATCAACGACGTCTTCCTGGCCGGCATGGTCGAAGGCTGCGTTCGGTATCACGCCGATCGCGATGTCGAGGTCGACGCGTTCAACACCAGCTTCGTGCTCAGCACACGCCACGACAGTGCGATCGGCGGCAACTCGTTCACTCCGGTGCCCGTGCAGGTGCCCGGTACTTCCATGAGCCTCGCCGACCGTGTCGCCGACGTGCACGCCCGACTCGCCGAGAAGCGCGAAGCCATGGAGCACAGCGGCGCCGGGATGAGTGCACTGTCGGGTGTGGCCAACTGGTTGCCCACATCGGTGATCACCAGCGCAGCTCGGGCCACAGCCGGCAAGATCGACTTCGCCACATCGAACCTGCGCGGCGCCCCGATGACGCTGTACGTGTCGGGAGCGCGAGTGCTGCGCATCGTCACGATGGGCCCGGTTGCCGGCACGGCATGCAACGCCACGGCACTGAGCTACGAGAACGGCTTCGACATCGGCCTCTTCATCGATCCGACCGCCATCGAGGCGCCGGGCGACTTCCGCGATGCCGTCGACGCAGCGTTCGGCGACATCCTCCGGCTCTGACGGTCAACACCGTCGCACCGTCCCGGCCTACTGTGACGGCCATGCAGGTTTCGCAGCTGTGGCGCTATCCGGTGAAGTCGATGGTCGGCGGCCGGGTCGATTCGATCGAATTGGACGATCTCGGCATCGTCGGTGATCGCACGTGGGCCGCCCGTGATCTCGAACGTGGTGGCATCCGCGGGGCGAAGAAGATCGGCTCGCTGATGCGCCTCAGCGCCACCGACATCGATGGGGGACACGTCGAGATCACCCTGCCCGACGGGTCGACCGTTCGTACCAGTGATGCCGACGTCCACGCTCGGGTGAGCGCAGCGCTCGATCATCAGGTTCGTCTCGAACGTCTTCGGCCCGCCGAAGATCTCGACCACTACCGCCGTGGAGCTCCCGACTCCGATGATGTGGTCGCCGAACTTCGCGGCATCTTCGGGCGTGACGACGACGAGCCGTTTCCCGACTTCTCGGTGTTCCCGCCGATCATCGCCGAGTTCGAGTCGCCACCCGGGACGTACTACGACGTGTATCCGCTGATGGTGATGACCGAGGCGGCGCTCGGGGCGCTCGAGGCGGCATTGCCCGATTCGAACGTCGACATCAACCGCTTCCGACCCTCGATGGTGGTCGATACCGGCGGCGACGGAGCCGACGCCTCGACGCCCGGCCATCCCGAGTTCGAGTGGACGGGTCGTCGGGCCACCATCGGCACGGCGACGATCGAGTTCGGTGCAGCGTGCCCTCGGTGTGTGATGGTCACCCGCGAGATCAACGACGCCATCCCTGCCGATCGTGCCGTGCTGCGGCACATCGTGCGTGATCTCGACCAGAACCTCGGGGTGTACGCCACCATCGTCGCACCAGGTCGTGTGGCCGTTGGCGACGAACTGGTGATGCTCTGAAGCCGATCGCGTGCGTGTTTCGACCTGCTGCGCTCAGCGCGGGCGGGCGGAACCCCACGAGTGGTACGACGCGATCCTCGGGCCGGGAATGTAGGCCGAGTCGACCTCGATCAACTCGAAGCCGCCTGACTCGATCAGCTGGGGGATCGGTCGGGTGATGTGGCAGCCGCCGGCGAGTCGGGTCCACACCGGATCGATGCGATGCTGCCACCGCCGCACGTCGTCGTCGGGTGATTCGCCATGCTCCGAGAAGAGCAGCTGGCCGCCGGGCGCAAGTACCCGGCGCATCTGTCCGAGGGCGCGCTCCCAGTCGGGGATCGTGCACAGCGTGTAGGTGAGCACCACCGTGTCGACGCTGTTGTCGTCGAGCGGGATCTCCTCGCCGGGAAGGTCGAGCCAGCGAACGTCGAGGTCGCTCGTCTCGAGTGCCGTTGCTGCCTTGCGGCGCATCCCCTCGGACGGCTCGAGACCCCACACCAACTCGACCTTCGATCGATCGTAGAACGGCAGATTCAGCCCAGGTCCCATCCCGACCTCGAGCACACGACCCGTTGCGTGCGGCACGACCTTCTTGCGTTGTTCGGCGATGTCTCCACCGCCGCATGCCATCTCGATGAGATGTGGGAGAACGTAGGTGTCGTAGATCCCCATCGGTCAGCTCGCTGACCGAGAGGAAGCGACATCCATGTTCGGGTATCGAAGTTGGACATCGTGCACGAGATGATCGTCGCCGACACGCATCGGATCAGTCTTCCAGGTGATGTCTCAGCGACCGGTTCGACGTCGGAACGGTCGGTGTCGAAGGCCCGTTTCACGCCGCCGACGGGTACGAGCGCATCATCACGAGGGTGCCGCGCCGGACCACGACGGTGCCGACGGGATATGTCGAGCACACCTCGTGGATGCATTCGACGTGTTCGTCGATGATCGACTCGATCAGGTCGTCGACGTCGCCATCGGGATCGAAGGCGTTGCCGCCACCGGTCGATCGTTCGGCTGCGGTCTCCTCGAACAGGTCGATCCAGCCAGAACGGTCGAGCCAGTCGAACACGGCGTCGCGCAGGTCTTCTTCGGCGACCCCAGGTCGCTCGGCCACCATGGCGGTGGTGGTGGCGAACCCGCTGGCCAAACCAGGAAAGCCACGGTTGCAGCCGCAACGCTCGCCCGAGGTGCAGTCGGCAGCGAGCGGTGTGACCAGCTCGCCTTCGACCGTGAAGCTGTAGTCGCCGGCGGTGGTTCCCTGCAGCTCGTTCGTGGCGATCAGGACCAACATGTCGTACTCCTCTCGTTCGTGCCACCGGTGGTGGCGTGTCCGAGACCAGTGTGAACGAGGGGTGTGGCAGAGTTGGCGAGATGACTCTACCGACATGTCCAGACGTCGGTCTCGATGTGGCTCATCGTCGGCACTCGGCGCCGTGATGGCCATCGGTGGGCTGTCCGCTCTCGACGACCTCGGAGCAGGCGCCCCTTGGTATTTCCTCGTGTGTGGAGTCGTCGGGCTGGTTGGCTTCGCGGGAACTCGATTGACGGTCGTCGTGGACGATCGTGTTGTGACGGTGGCGTTCCGAGGGGGTTGGCCGCGCCGCCGCATCGAAGTCGACGACGTCACCGCAGCGGACCATGTCCAGAACAGCTGGTGGTACGGCTGGGGCATCCGCAAGGTTCGACGGGGTTGGATGTTCAACAACGCCGGTCGCGATGCGGTCGAGTTGACGTTGCGGTCGGGACGGGTGTTCCGGGTGGGAACCGATCAGCCGGCCGAGTTGCTCGCAGCGATCGACCGTGCCCAGACCGCGTAGAGCGGGTCACCGTGGGCGCCCGGATTGCGGAGCTGCACTGTTGGTTCGACGAACCCATCGGTGCAACTCGAAGTATGCGCTCACGATCGCGCAGTGGCCCTCGTCGTTGGTCGACAGCCAGCCGCGGATCGCCTTGGTGGGAAAACACCGGTTGGAGAACGTGCACACGAATTCGCCGCCGGGCCGCAGCACCCTGGCGATGTCGGCGAACACCTCGAGTGGCCGGGTGAGGTAGTCGACCGACACGCAACACGTGACTGCGTCGAACGACGCGTCGTCGAAGGGCAGGTTCGGGTCGACGTTCAAGTCGTGCACGAGCCAGTCGCTGGCAGCCTCGTTCGCTGCCAGCTCGGTTGGGTTCATGCCGAGGGCGACAAGACGCTCAGGCGGCACCGAGAAGTGGGAGATCCACGATGAACAGATGTCGAGTACGTCGCCGTCGATGCCGAGTTCGTCGTACAGCGCGGTGACTGCGGCGATGGCGCCGTCGTCGATGTGCGTGAGCAGGCGATCGACAGCGTAGAACCGGTCGTCGCCGGTGTCATCCGCGCGATCGAAGAAGCCAGGAGGGAATGGGTTGGTCATCCTGGCGACGTTCGACAACGCAGGTGGCGATCAGTTGTTGGCGGCGTCCTTGGCAGCATCGACGGCGTCGTCGGCCGCCTTCGCAGCGTCGTCGGCGGTCGCGCTCACGGCGTCGGCGGCATCCTTGGCAGCGTCGGCAGCGGCATCTGCAGCCGGCTGCACCTTGGACTTGGCCTGCTGGGCGGCACCGCTGACGGTGTCGGTGGCCTTCTTGGCGCCGGCCTTCACGTCGTCGGGACGCAGCGCAGCGACCGCGGCTGCGGCGGCTCCGAGGATGGCGAGGAGGAAAAGGATCTTCTTCATGGTGATCTCCGTGGGTGTCGGCGGATGGGTACTGGCGGCGACCGCTGTCCTCTTTCGACCGTACCGGTGATGTTCTGCCTCGGCAACCGCCTCTGCGAGGTCCGCGGCCGCTAGAACTACCCGGGTGGGTGCGGGGGCGGCCGGAATGAAGAGCTGGGTTCCAGGCCTCGACGTGCTTGCGCGCTACGAACGAGGGTGGCTTCGCGACGATCTCATCGCCGGCATCGTGCTGACCGCTCTGCTCATCCCGGCCGGCATCGGCTATGCCCAAGTGTCGGGTCTGCCGCCCGTGACGGGCCTCTACGCCACGATCGTGCCGCTGCTCGTGTATGCACTCGTCGGGCCGTCGAGGATCCTGGTGCTCGGACCGGACTCGTCGCTGGCCCCGATCATCGGAGCGTCGATCCTGCCGCTGGCCGCTGGAGACCCCGACCGGGCGGTGGCGCTGGCGGGTCTCCTGGCGATCCTGATGGGCGGCTTCCTCGTACTCGGCGCCATCTTCCGGCTGGGTTTCGTCACCGACTTGCTCTCGAAACCGATCCGCATCGGCTACCTCAACGGCGTCGCACTGTTCGTGATCGTGGGCCAGCTGCCTGCGCTGTTCGGTTTCTCGGTATCGGCGGACACGTTCTTCGGTGACGTTCGCGGGACCATCGATGGGCTGGCCGACGGGCAAGCAGACCCCACCGCTGCAACGATCGGCATCGGATCGATCGTGGTGATCCTCGGACTCAGGCTGGCGCGTAGCCGTGTGCCCGGAGTGCTGGTGGCGGTCGTCGGCTCGATGCTGCTCGTCGCGGTCTTCGGGTGGCGCGATGAGCTCCCCGTGGTGGGCTCGTTGCCAACCGGGCTCCCGGCACCGGCGCTCGGAGGATTGGCGTGGAACGACGTCATCTCGCTGATCGGGCCGGCATTCGGCATTGCGCTGATCGCCTTTGCCGACACCGGCGTGCTGTCGCGCGTCTTCGCTGCACGTCACGGCGAGACCGTCGACGGCAGTGACGAAATGCGCGGGCTCGGTCTCGCCAACGCTGCCGGTGGCTTGATGGGTGGATTCCCGGTGTCGGCCTCGACCTCGCGGACGCCGGTGGCCGAGCAGGCGGGTGCCCACACCCAGGTGGCCGGCGCAACCGGAGCGATCCTGCTCGTCGGGTTCGTCGTGTTGACCCCGAATCTGACGAGCTATCTGTCGTCGTCGACGCTTGCGGCGGTGGTGATCATGGCAGCGGCGAGCCTCATCGACATTCCCGAGACGCTTCGGCTCGTTCGAGTCGAACCGATCGACGGAATCCTGTCGATCGCCGCGTTCGCCGGGGTCGTGCTCATCGGCGTGCTGGAAGGCATCGTGATCGCGATCGTGTTGTCGGTCGTGGCGTTCACCAACAACGCCTGGCGGCCCTATCGGGCGGAACTGGGACGGATACCTCACGTGCGCGGATATCACGACCTGAGCCGCCACCCCGAGGGGCAACGTGTCGATGCGATCGCCATCGTCCGCTTCGATGCACCCCTGTTCTTCGCGAATGCAGGCATCTTCGGCGACTTCGTCCGCAACATCGCCACGTCCGAGCCCCGGCCGAAACACCTCGTGCTCGCGGCTGAACCGATCACGTCGATCGACTCGACGGCGATCGATGAGCTGATCGCTCTCGACGACTACCTGACCCAGGCCGGCATCGACCTGGTGATCGCCGAGATGAAGGATCCGGTCAAGGATCGCTTGGCGCGCCATGGTCTCGCCGAACGATTCGGGCCGGAGCGATTCGCGCCGACCGTCGGCGCCGCCGTCGACACGATCCTCGGCCACCAACGCAACGACATCGGCAACCCGAGCGACCGCAACTGAGCCGTTCGGAGTTCGACGGCTCAGAGAACGAAGCGCATGGCGCCGACGAGCGCGCCGGGGAGGCGTGCGCTGTCGGTGGACCGCTCTTCGTAGGTCGAGGTGTCGAGCAACACCTCGGCGGTGTCGGTGAGCCCTTCGAGGTGGTCGCCGAGCAGGTGGTACGCGGTGTCGTCGAAACGCAGCACATTGACCGGTGCGACGATTTCGCCATCGTCCATCCAGAATGTGGCGAATCGGGTCATGCCGGTGGTGCGACACGCTGCCTGGTCGGAGAAGTTCGTGTACCAGAGGTTGCCGACGAACAGCCCGCTGCCCAGCGCCTCGCCGACCGTGTCGGTCGGAATGGTGCCGGGGGCGATCGACACCGACTGTGGATATTCGTGGCCGACGGCACCATTGGTGGGCACGCCGTACTCCTGTGCGGACCGGGGCGACACCAGCGTGTCTGCATAGGCGCCGTTGACGATCAGGGGCACTTGGTCGGGTCGCAGGAAGCCGGCCGACTGGAAGTTCGGCGCCACGCCGTGCGCGGTGTCTTCGCTGATGTTGACGAGCGGCGACAAGGTGGCACCCTCGACGAGCATCTTGAGCAGTGGCGTCTGCTTGGTTTCACGTGCTCGCAGGCCGAACGCGCCGTAGTACGACCACAGCTGGATCAGTTCCTCCATCGCCCTCGGAGCAAGATACGTGCGGTAGTCGCCGGGGGAGAGACTGATCGGCTCACGCTCGAGCGCTTTGACCTGCCGGGCCGACCAGTCGATCTTGGCGGCGAACGCGTCGTCGTCCCAGTCGAAGCCGGCGTACAGGTTCTTCGCGGCCTTGTCGGCACGCAGGTAGAAGCACCAGTCGAGATTGAACGTCGACGACTGGAACCAGTTGCGCTGGCCGAGGCTGTTGGCGAACCCCTGGAAGGTGTCGCCCGAGGCATAGATCCCCACCAGGTCGCGGCCCTTGCCCGCCGATCGGATCTCGGCGAGAGCGGCATCGGGCGCAGGGATCGCGCCGCGCTCGATCCGCTCGGTGGAGGTCGGCTCGGTGTTGTAGAGCAGGAACGGGTCGTCGGCCACGAACGCCCGCTGCTCGCGCAGCTGCGCGAGCAGGGTGGCGAGTCGTGCGTCGTCGACGCTGCGGTCGCCCGACAGACGGATGCTGCCACCGGTGTGGCGTTGGCCCTCGACGAGGTCGACGGCGAGGGTGCGCTGATCGACGGTGCCGGCCTGGCGAACCTCGGTGTTGTTGAGGCGGATGAAGTCGGTGCGCTCTCCCGAGAAATTCGCCAGCAGCACCTCGTCGCCGTGCAACGTGGCGGTGGCCGCCGTGACCATCTCGTCGAAGTACCCCTGATCGTGGTTCCCCGCGCCCAGGTCTCCGGGAACCACGTTGCCGCTGCTGTTGCTCATTCCTCGCCTCCGAAGACGTCGATGTTCGAGAACTTGCAGGCGGGCGATGCGTGTCCGGTGCCGATCACCTGGTTGAGTTCGCCCTTGCCGCAGTTGGGGGTGCCCATGACCGTGAAGCTGTCACTGTCGGCGACGCCCGAGAGGCTGCGCCAGAACGTCGATGAGATGCCCCGGTAGCCGGGGTTGCGCACGGCGCCGACGATCTCACCGTTCTCGATCCGTTGGCCGTACTCGCAGCCGAACTGGAACTTGTTGCGGCTGTCGTCGATCGACCACGAGTTGTTCGTGTGGAAGTAGACGCCGTGCTCGATCGAGGAGATCAGCTCGTCGACGGTCGAGTCGCCCGGCTCGACGTTGAGGTTGGCCATGCGGTCGATCGGGGGGCGGTTCCAGTTCTGGGCGCGAGAGTTGGCCACGCCGGGCAGGCCGCTGCGCTCTTGCGACACGGTGCCGCCGAGCCCGCGCACCAAGGTGCCGTTCTCGATGAGGTGCTGGCGCTCGGCGGGGGTGCCGTCGTCGTCGAAGCCGTACGAGGCGAGTTGGCCCGGCACCGTGGGGTCGAAGGTGACATTGAGCAACTCGGAGCCGTATTGGTAGCTGCCGAACATGTCGGGTGTGACGAAGCTGGTGCCGGCGTAGTTGCGTTCGTCGCCGAGGATCCGGTCGAGCTCGAGCGGGTGGCCGATCGACTCGTGGATCTGCAGGATCATCTGATCGGGCGCCAGGATTGCGTCCATCACGCCGGTGGGGCAGTTGGGGGCAGTGAGCAGTTCGAGGGCCTGCTCGGCCACTCGACTGGCGGCGTCGCCGAAGCCGTAACGGCCGAGCACCTCGGCACCGCCCTGGCCGCAGAACGCGTGGCCGCCGAACGTGCGCGGTCTGGGTGTTGGTGCCCTCGTTCGCGGTGGCGTTCAGGCTCGGGTAGACGAAACGAAACCGTTGCTCGATGCGTCCGGCGTCGCCGTTGCTCGACGTGGTGAGCAGCAGTTGATCGACGTCGCGACGCACCAGCGAGGCACCCCAGTTGACGATGCGATCGTCGATGCCGAGCAGACGCGACTGCTGCTGCAACAGATCGAGACGGTCGTTGAGTGGCAACGTGTCCCACGTGACCTCGACCGGCGAGACATAGGTGCCGACGGCGTGGCTGGTCGGCGCCGCCGTGGTGACCATCGCTCCAGCGGTGACGCCAGCCCAGTAGCGAGCACGATCGACCGCAGTCGCAAGGCCCGTCTCGCTCAGATCGGTGGTGGCGGCATAGCCGAGGCCGCCGCCGTTCCAGATCGTGATCATCACCCCGGTGTCGTACTGGGTGAAGATCGGTTCGAGTTGGTTGCGGCGCACGTTCAGGTGCTCGGCGCGCTCGTCGACGAAGCGGGCAGAGGCGTAGTCGACGTCGGTCGGCAGTGCGGTACGCAGCCGCTCCTCGAGCGCCGTCGATTCGATCAGCAGGTCGGTCATCGGTACAGGCTACGTGGCCGGCTCCGATGGCCCGACACCCCACCGTCCGCGAGCTTCCGATCTGCGCCCCCTCAGTCCCACGGCCTGATCTGCGCCCGTGCAGTCCCGGCTTCCGGGACTCAGCGGGCGCAGATCGAGCGAGGTATGGCGTGGGTGACGTCACGACCAGCGTGCGACGGTGGCCTCGATTCGTCGAGCGGTTTCTGCGGGGCGGGTCGTGATCGCCCGGTAGGTGAAGCGGAGCACGATCCACCCGGCTGCGAGGAGCTCGGCGTCGCGCCGGCGATCGCGCTCGAAGTTCGCACGCTCGAGTCCGTGGTACGCCCAGCCGTCGCACTCGAGGATCACAGTGGTGCCGATCACGCGGAAGTCGACCTCGTGACCGCAAATCGTTGGGTGGAACTCCACCGCTGGCAGGCGGTGGCGGGTGATCAGCCGACGCATCGCCTGCTCGAGCATCGAGTCGGTCGGTTTGGCGTCGATCGACCACTCGGCCACGGCCTCGCGCAGCGCAACGATTCCCGTTCGGCCGTGCTCGGAGTGCTGGATCACGACGCTGTCGAAGGCCCCGAGGGTTGCGAGCCGGCTCGTGATGGCGTGGCCGACGGCATCTGATGCGGCAGCGGGATCAACGGCTGCGAGGTCGAGCACCGTGCGCAGCACATTCGTGCAGGCGATGCCGCTGCGGCGCTGTCGGTGCAGTCGCTTCAGGTCGCGGGGTCGGTGGACGATGACGTCGTCGAACCCGGTGAATCGTCGTCGGGCCCCGACGACGATGACGTCGATCGGGTCGTCGTGGTGACGGGGGATGCCCCACAGGTGTGCCGCTGATCGATGGGAGGCGAGTGATGAGGGGCCGGTGGCGAGCACGGCGGCGGCGATTCGTTGTTCGTGTGACCGCTCGGTGCCATGGAGCCGAGCGACGCCGGGATACACCTGCTCGAATTGGCCGGCGGCGATGGCGCGGAACCAGCTCGACTTCGACATTCCGCTTCCCTCGCGGGTGACGATGCCGTGGTTGGTCGTGGCGAATTGGTCGAGTCGCGCGAGTTCCATACCCGTCAAGTGGGTGATCGGCGCCCGGAAACGGAATGATCGCTGGCGCTCTCGTGGGATCTGCGCCCGCTGAGTCCCGGAAGTCGGGACTGGAGGGGCGCAGATCGTGCTGTGGGACTGAGGGGGCGCAGATCGGGGTGACATCGTTCGGTGGGTGGGGCTGCGAGGTACGGTTCGCGAGATGAGCGACACCATCAGATACGGCGTGATCGGCAGTGGGATGATGGGAGGCGAGCACATCCTCGACCTCAACCACATCGAGGGCGCGCAGGTGGTGGCGCTCGCCGACCCGGTCGCCACCAGCATCGAGTGGGGGCTCGGATGCGTGGCCGCAGGTCCAGGGGGCGACGAGGCCAAGGCCCGCACCACGGTCTACACCGACTACCGCGATCTGCTGGCCGACTCGAACGTCGATGCGGTGGTCATCACCACCCCGAACCACACCCACGCCAGCGTGCTCGCCGACGCCCTGGCCACCGACAAGCACGTCCTGATCGAGAAGCCGCTGTGCACCACCGTCGACGACGCCAAACGGGTCGTCGACGCCGCTGCCGATCGTGATGCGATCACGTGGATGGGCCTCCAATATCGGTTCATGCCGACACCGGCGACGATGCTGGAACAGCTGGCCACGGGCGTCTGCGGCACCACACGCATGGTGTCGATCCGCGAGCACCGCAATCCGTTCCTCGTCAAGGTGGGTGACTGGAACCGGTTCACCCGCAACACCGGCGGCACGCTCGTCGAGAAGTGCTGCCACTTCTTCGACCTGATGCACCTCGTCGCGGGCGCCCATCCGGTGCGGGTGATGGCGAGCGGCGGCCAGGACGTGAACCACCTCGACGAGTACTACGAGATCGACGGGCGTCAGGAACGCTCCGACATCCTCGACAACGCGTTCGTGATCGTCGAGTTCGCGAACGGTGTGCGCGGCGCTCTCGATCTGTGCATGTTTGCCGAGGGCGGCCGCTACGAGCAGGAGATCACGATCACCGGCGACGCTGCGAAGCTCGAAGCGACCGTGCCGGGCAACACCGTCTGGGTCGGCGAGCGCTCGAAAGCCGCTGGCCACACCCATCACATGGGCATGGGGGTGCGAGAGGTGCCGGCACCGATGGACCCGCGTGTTCCGTACCCCGAGTTCCACGAGGGAGCCAGCTACATGGAACACCTGTTGCTCGCCGACGCGATCCGCAGCGGCAAGCCCGCAAGCGTCACCGTCACCGAGGGGATGTGGGCCGTGGCGACCGGAGCCGCAGCACACCGCTCGATCGACGAAGGTCGACCCGTCGATCTCTCGGAGTTCGGTCTCAGCTGATCTGGCCCGCAAGCTGCGCGAGGTGACGCCGGAACGTCATGACAGCGACCGGGCGTTGCGCTGCACCTTCTCGACCGCCCGAGACACGTCGAGCGCGTCATCCTCGGTCCCCATCAGCACCGACGTCGTGAACCACAGCGTGGTCGCTGCGAGCAGTTCGGTGGTCGGCAGCGACAACGATGCCCAATCCTGCATTCCCGAGCGATCACGTCGGCGCGGTGCGAACCCCGCCGGGTCGGTGAACACGTCGAGCTGGTGGACAGGCGGATACGACATGGTCAGCGAGATGCCCTCGGCGGCAAGAGCGAGACGGATCGGTTCGCGCTGGGCTCCGAACTCGTCGGGGTCGATTCGCACCACGTAGCAGTAGTTGCCCTGACGGTCGCAGCGCGGGTCGCGGGTCTGCGGGTGCACGCCCGGAATCGTTGCGAGTGCTGCGTTGAGGATCGCCGAGTTCGTGTCGCGTCGGCGGGCTTGATCCTCGAACCGGTCGAGCTGCGCAAGAAGCACCGCTCCCTGCCATTCGGTCATCCGGTAGTTCCCTCCGAGGACGTAGTGCGAGTAGAACCACTCGCCGGGTCGGCGACCGCAGTCGCTGTACGACAGTGCCCGAGCGCGCACTTCTGGGTCGGTGGACACGAGCGCGCCGCCTTCGCCGCCGGTCATCAGCTTCGACGCCTGGAACGAGTAGCTGCCCGCTGCTCCGAACGTGCCGACCATCTGGCCGTTGAACACCGAGCCGTGGGCGTGGGCGCAGTCTTCGATCAGCACGAGATCGTGTCGTGCACAGATGTCGGTGAGGCGGTCCATGTCGGCCGGGTGGCCGGCCACGTGGACGGCAATGACGGCGCGGGTCCGAGGTGTGATCGCTGCCTCGACTGCATCCGGGTCGATGCAGCCGGTGCCGAGTTCGACGTCGACCAACACGGGGACGGCGTTGACCATCAGCACGGCCGCAGCGGTGGCGACGAACGTCCACGCCGGCACGATCACTTCGTCGCCCTGGCCGACGTCGGTGGCGAGCAACGCGAGATCGATCGCATGCGACCCGTTGGTGACAGCGACGGCCGGCCCGGTGCCGTGCAGCTCTCCCCATCGCCGCTCGAACTCGTGCACCTTGGTGCCCTGGGTCGACCACCAGTGCCGCGAATCGAGCACTTCGAGCAGGTTCGTGCGCTCGCTGTCGTCGTAGTGCGGCCAGGGTGGGTAGGGCTCCGTACGCACCGGCATCCCACCATGAATCGCCAACTCGCTCATCGGCCGAGTCTGGCACGATGCGGCCTGGTGCGGCCCGGGAACGGTGGCGACGCAACGTGCGTTGCGGTTGCGCGGCGAGCGCACCTGACGCTTGGTCCTTCGACCCTGGCACCGGCGGCCGCCCTGCGCCGACGATGAAGCCATGGGAGTTCGATGGCGTCCGATGCGCATGATGGCGGCTGTGGCGGTCGCTGCGTTGACATGCTCGAGCGCCGGCTGCGGAGGCGGCGATCCGGCATCGGCGCCGACGACGCAGGGCGTGCCCAGTACGGAGTCGCCCACCACCACCACGACCACTACCACCACCACGCCTGCACCGGCGACCACCGAAACACCAGCAACGACCGAGCCTGTGTACCCGACCACCACGACCCACCAGGTCCCGGCCGAGTGCGTCAGCGAACTCGACGCCATGCTCGCCGTGGTCGACGAGTCGATCGGCGCTGCGCAACTGCCCACCGGCGATGAGTGGACCGATCAGACCGATGGTTCGACCTTCGACGAACGCACCAACACGGCCGAAGAATTCAGGTATCGGCTCGGACTCGACTGCACGGTGCGACTCACGCAGGTGACCACCAACGGTGGTGAACGCATGCTGTTGGCGGCGTGGACCGGCGACCGGCGGGCCTGGGTGGTGCAGGCCACCGATGCCCCGGCGACCGCCTACCGAGCCGACCAGCGCGTGCAACTGTTCATCGATCAACCGTTGGGCGAGTGGCTCGTCGACCAGGCTGTGTGGGCCGGCACGACATCATCGGGTGACACCGTGATCGTCGGCACGGTCGACACGGTCGTTCGGTGTTGCCGCGAAGGCGTGGTGGTCCGAGGTGCCACGGTTCGACGACCTCGAGGTCACCAACGCCGCCGAACAGTATGCGATCGATGCGCTCGTCCAGGCCGGCGCCCGCAATGTGTCGGTTGCCGAGCCGGCCAATTTCCAGTCGGAGATCGCCGACGATCCAGTTGATCACCCCCCTGGGTCTGCACCTGATCGCCACGGTCGCACCGCCGGATTGGTTCGACCCTGCAGCCCCGATCGTCGAGGGCGACATGGTCGTTGAGTCGATCGGGGGTGTCGACGTGTACGTGACCACGGCGGTGCCGGAGTCGTATGCGATCGGCTCCGTCGGGTGGGTGTGCGGCGAGTTCGTGTGGTTCATCGACGCAGCCTGGGGCACCGTCGACGAGTTGACCGATTGGGCGCGCCAACTCATCTCGTCGGCGGGTTGCTGAGGCCACAGCTCGGGGGCTCTGCATGCCTGCCGAGTGGTCGCGACGACTCCACCCGCAGCGCTGCGCCGCGGTGACCTCGGGCGAGCACCCGATGGTGAAGCTGACGGCGCCCCGGTTGCTCGAGCCGTCGAAGCCGTCGCGTCACAGCTGAGTTGGCTCCAGCCTTGACGCAGAGTTGACCGACCAGCCGTTTTCTTGAGTCAAGGGAACCGGTGAATCCGCCGAGATCATGAACATGTCAATCGCTGTTTTCGACACCCCCACCGACGACTTCTCGTCGATCGTTCAGGTTCCCGCTGCGTGGGCATCGCTGGACAGCATCTTGGAGTTCTCGCACACCTATGACGCATACGGCGTCCATGGGAGCCTCGAGCGGATCGCCATCGTCGCCAACCGAGTCTGGGCTGCACATGCGGCTGGAACGCTCGCCGACTGCGACCTCGACGATCTCCGTACGGCACTGTTCATGACGCAGCGTGGCTGGCACCGCGAGGCGCTGGCGATCGAGCCCGATGTCGGTGTCGAGTGGGAGTTGGTCGAAGCGATCAACGAAGCTTCCGGCGGACTCGTGCGCGACGACCGCCCGATCCTGCTCTGACGTTCGGTCGATCGATCCCAACCGAACAGCGCAGGAGACGTCCGGTATCCGGAACGTCTCGCGCGCCGATCGGCGACCGGTTCGACTATCGCTGCATGGCAGGGGCGTCGGGGCCGAGTGTGATCGTCGGCAGGATCTCGGTCTCGAACTCGTCGAGCCACTCGAGGCTGTCCGACGCCGAGAACACGGTGAACGAGATCGGATCCTGGCCGTCGATCAGGATCAGCCAGTTGCGCGATGTCAGATCGCCGGGGATGATGATGTTGGGGTCGCGTGCTGTCAGCGGATCGAACGACGGTTCAGAGACCGAAGCGTTGTAGAAGCACCCCTCGTCGAATTCAGGGCAGCCGGCGTTGACCTGCGTCATCGGACCCGTCGATATCTGGCGAACGATGGTTGCACGGCCGTCCACGGTGGTGTCGGGAAGCTCCTGCGAGACCAGGCCCAGATCGGTGGTCCAGGCATCGATGTCGTTGGGGTCGATGCTGCCCTGCCCGATGTAGGTGACGTCGCCCGCCTGCTCGGCGTCGTACCAACCACCGATTCGCTGGATGGCGACCCCGGTGAGGGAGCCGGCGTCGGTGATCAGGAGCACCTCGCCGGGACGAGCAACAGCGACCGAACCCTTGCGACTCGACTCGAACCCCACGTCCATGCCGAGCCAATCGGTGGTGTAGCCGCCCGCACTGAGCGGGCCACCAGCAGCGGGAAGCACCGTCGGTTCAGCATCGGGTGTCACCGCTGGCAGCGTGACGTCGGTCTCCGGTGCGTCGATCTCGGCGACCGGTGCGTCGACGTCGGGCTGGTCGACGACTGGGGCGCCGTCGCCGTCATCGCTGACGGCGAAGTACGCGATCGCGCCGACGCCGACGATGGCGGCGACCGACGCGGCGGCGACCAGCCAGAAGCGTGAGCGGGTGGGTGGGTTCTCGTTGGGGCTGAGCATGATGACCTCCATGGTCGATTCGTGGTCGGGCTGCTCGTCGATCCGGGTTTGGATCGCCTCCCAGGCCGTTGACGATGGGGTCGCACGATCGGCGATCTGGTTCAGGTCGCGTTCCACTCGATCGGTGAATCGGGTCATGACTCCAGCTCCTTTCGTAGCGCGGTGAGACCTCGACGCAGATGTGACCGGACGGTCGCTCCGGGCATGTCGACGATCGTGGCGATCTCCGATGCCCGATAGCCGCCGTAGTACCGCAGCACCACACAGATGCGTTGGTCTTCCGGCAGTCGCCCCAGCACGTCGCAGAGCTCATTCGCCTCGCTGGCCAAGCCGGCGGGTGGCTCTGGTGGGTGCAGTTCCATCACCCTGCGCCGTCGAAGCGCCGATCTGCATCGGCTGACGACGGCGCTTCGCAGGTAGGCGCCGGGCTGGCGGATCTCGTCCAGTCGTCGAGCGACCTCGACGAAACTGTCCTGGACGAGGTCTTCGGCTTCGGCGTTGCTGCCCACGAGGGTGAAGGCGAGGCGAACCATCCCGGTGTACTCGGTCTCGAAGAGACGACGCAACGTTGCGTCCTCATCGATGACCGGCTCCGTCGTGGTGCTCACTCTTCCCATCATCTCCTACGGCGCACGAGTGGGGAGTTGTGTTGCACATTGACACGAATTCTCTTCGGTGCCCTCCGAGTTCAGACCAGCGGTGCCAGCTCCTGCGTGAGGTCGACCACGACGTCGCCGTATCCGGTGACGACGAGGAACGACATCGTCGGTCCGTCGACACGCACGAGCACCGTCTGGGTGAAGTCGCTGTTGATCGTGTCGAGTTCCACACCGAACACGTCATCGGGGAGATCCTCGACAGGGCGCTGGATGGCGTCGGAGTCGGTGCAGTCCATTGCCTCCCAGGTTCCGAGGACGGCCTGCGCAGTGGCGGCGTCGTTCAGCGCCACCACGGTGTGGTTGATCCCGAGTTGGCGCGCTTCGTCGCCGAACTCGATGCTGCCTGCGGCCACCACCTCGACGTCGGGGATCTCGCCCTCGAACGGGCACGGTGGGGCCACCGACCCGGGCAGCAGGGCCACCTCGCCAGGGTCGCTCGCCACCCATCCTTCACCGAGTTGCTCGACGGTCAGCAACGATGGCAGTGCTGTGGCGGCATCGTCGGGCGACCCGCTGCACGCCGTCGCCGCCACGACGAGAAGCATCACCACCAGCGATCCGTGCGCGAGGAGTGCCGGAAGGCGGGACGGTTCGCGCCCGACGGTTGGGCGTCGGTCATGACTCGCATCCGAGACCATCGTTGTCGTTGCCGTCGAAGTTGTGGGGATCAGGCGGTAGCACCTGGAATCGACGGAAGGGGATGTCGCCGCAGTCGAGGTCGGGTGGTGCCGGAGCGATGCACACGTCCCGGGTACGCCGGATCGCACGAGCTCGTACCGGGAGTCGGCGCTGCCGGCGGTGCAGCGGGTGCTGTTGGCGCGATCGGACGGGGATCGACGGGCTCGGTCAGGACGGCCGGTGGAACCTCGACCCACGGGGCGACGAACTGGTCGGGACACCGATCGCGCAACAGGTTGCGAACTCGTCCATGCTCCGACTCGTCCATTGCGAGACCCCACCGCGCCGTGATCGACACCCAGTCGGCCAGGTACTGGCAGACCGCGGACTCGTCGGGTGGCAGCCAATTGACGGGGTCGTTGGAACCCTTGGCTCCGTTGACGTCGCCCGTCACGACCCGCAAGGTGCGTGGCTCGTCGACGTCGCTCCACGTCAGTCCGTCGTCGGTCGAGAACCAGTCGCCGGCCACAACGGCGCAGCCGACGCGGTCGATCTGGGCTGGGCTGGGGTGAGCGAGTCGCGGATCAGCCGCCCCGTATGCGGTCCACCGCTTCCATCGTGGCGTTCCTCGCCATCGGTCTCGAAAGGTTGTCTGGTTCGGAACCGGCTGGGGCTCGATCGACGGTGGCGGCAGTTCGGACATGACGACCGACCGATTCTCCCACTTCGATGCTCCGGCGAGGTGTCTCCCCGTTGGGAGGGCTCACCACTCGCGTCGTTGGGCGCGATCTCGGGCCCAGCCGTCCGCAGCGATGCCGGCGAATGCCAACCCCGCCCCGATCACCACGCCGGCGCCGACCAGCAACAGCATCGAGGGAATCGCGTCGTTCCAGACGGTCTGCAGCATTTCGCCGAAGAGGGTGTTGGCCACGAGGCCGATGATCCAACCGGTCACCAACAGCCCGACGAGCCAGGTACCGCAGACCGCCATGGTGGCGACACCGAGGCGCCGAAGTCCGCGACCCGGCTGAGGGTGTGCGACCACGGCGATGAAACCGAAGACGAACAACGCGATCGCCGAGATGATCCGTGTGGTCACGGCCACCTGCTCCAACCCCAGGCTTGGCACGTCGGCTGGCACCACCGACGGCAGGCCCGCCTGCTCGGCGACGGCGTCGAGTTGGAGTCTGTCGAGGTTGTCGGGGTCGATGCCCAAGGCCGCTGGGTCGAACCCGGCTGCCGAGGCTGTGTCGAGTACCGATCGGGCGATGGCAGCGCGAACCGCCACGTTCCCGTCGGCGACCGGAGGGGCGTCGGGGTCGACGATCGTTTGGTGCGCACCCATGAGCGACGAGCTGATCACTGCGGTCACCTGTGGGTCGGTGCTCGTGGCGCTTGCCAGCTGAGATGCGATGTCGGGCCCAGCGATCGGGGCGATCGCCCGCTCGACCGTCTGCTCGATCACGTCCGCAGCGAAGCGTGACGTTGCGATCTGGTCCGCAGCTTGCTGCGCTTGTGCAGGGTCGAGGATCGACATGAGCGACAGCTGTGAAGTGACGAGCGCGCCGAGCGAGAACGCGAAGACTGCGAAGCAGAACGCTGCGATCGCCAACTGCGCCCTGGTGCCCCGACCCTCGGTCATCGCACCATCCTGCCCGACTGCTTGCTCGATCAGAGGAGACGGTCGACGAGCGCCGCTGCCGCAGCGACGGGGTCGGTGACCTGCATGGTCTGCAAGCCGACCTTGTCGGCGCCGGCGATGTTCCAGGGGAAGTCGTCGAGGAACAGCGTGCGCTCGGTCTGGGTGCCGAGCAGCGCCACGGTGTGTTCGAAGATGTCGGCGTTCGGCTTGCGCATGTCGACCTCGCACGAGTCGACGACGACATCGACGAGATTGTCGGCGTCCCAGACCTGCCGCCAAGCGCCCCATTCCTTGATGTTGTTCGTGAGGATCGCGGTGCGGTAGCCGGCGGCTCGGACCGCGACGGCCGCGTCGATCATCTCGGGAATCTTCGTCATGCCGGTGACGATCGCGTCGCCCCTCGGCAGCGACGGGAACGCCTCGAACCCGGCCGCACGCCACAGCGGCTCGATGCCAGCGGTGTAGTCGTCGTAGTCGATCTGGCCGCGTTCGAGACGGTGCCACGGGTGGTCGCCCTCGGCGTCGAGTGGGCCCATCATGATCTGGACGAATGTGCCGATGTCGATGTTGATGTCGATGCCGCTCTCGTCGATCTGACGGCGCATCATCTCGCCCGGACTGGTGCTGAGGACGCCCGCGAAATCGAAGATCACCGCGTCGATGTCCGGGTTCGGCGTCGTCATCGAGCCGACGCTACCGGTCAGCTCGCAACGGCGATCATGGCGATCGCTGCGCCGCCGCGAACGGTCCATGCCGCGGTGCGGACCCAGTTGGTGCGCACGAGGCGGCGATGGACCGCTGGGTCGAACCCGGTCGACAGGCGCATGTGGAGCGGGGCGTAGAACAGCAGCGTCGACAGCCAGATGGCGAACAGCAGCGCTGCAGCACCGATCGACAGCCAGCCGGGGACATCGTCGACGAACACGACGACGCCGGCGGTTGCGATGATCTCGAGGGGAGCGACGATCGCCAAGAGCGCAGTGACCCGGTTGCGGTGCATCAGTTCGTAGGCGACGAAGCCCTCGGCCGGGACTGCCTGCATCATCGGGTACGTGAGCAGCTGGATGGTCCAGATGAACCCGACCATCAGCGCCGTCCCGGCCAGGTTGGCGACAAGCCACCCGCTCATCGGACGACCTGCACCAGGCCACGCCGCCCGTCGACGCGGATGCGGTCGCCCGTGGAGATGTGTCCGGTGAGACCACGGGCGTTGGTGACCGAAGGCAGTCCGAGTTCGCGGAGCACGATCGATCCGTGCGACAGGTCGCCGCCGAGTTCGATCGCCACGCCGCTCACCAGACCGAACGTGGCCATCCAGCCCGGATCGACGCTCGGCGCCACCAGGATCGTGGTCGCACGGTCGAACCCGTCAGGCAGTTCGTGGGCTGGTTCGTTCAGCACCCAGGCCGTCCCCTCGGCGCTTGCTGCCACCAACCCCATCCCGTGGAACTCGGTTCGTGGTTCCCCGTGCCCAGGGCGCACGGAACCACGATCTGGTTCGGGCGGCGGGTCGAAGCGGCGGATCACCTCGGCGATCGGGTTGGCGCGGCGGCGCTCGGTTTCGGCGCGTCGCTCGGCCAGCAGCCCTGCGTCGGGGCGCCAGCCGTCATCGAGTCGGCGCGCCTCATCGGTGGTGAGGAGCCACAGCGCTTCGGGCTCGAGGCCCGCCGCCTCGGCGTGATGAATCAGTTCGCGCCGCACCGCAAGGAACGAACGCATCGAGTCGTTGCGGAACTCCTCGCGAGCAGCCATCGGGCGGCGCGCCATCCACCAGAGCGGCAAGGTGAGCAGCCCGATCGACGACCGTCGCGGCGTCGTCCGGGTGGGACGGGTCGATCGGAGACTGGCCAGTATCGGAGCGGGTTCTTCGACGTAGCGGGGCCGCGAGAGGTCGGACTCGTAGATGCCGCGGTGGCCGTGCGCTGCGAGCCAGTGTTCCCAGGCGCCCGCAGTCGTCGGGTCGAATGTCGCCGGGTCGATCGGAGCGTCCGTGCCCAGTGTGTTGTCGGGCAGGGTGCGGCGGACCACGTCGAGTTCGCTGAACATTCGGGTGGCGGCTGTCTCGTTGCGCGACGCGTGCTCCTCGAGTACCCCGAGCGATCGCAGCAGCGATGTCGGCAGGCTCGCCGCAGTGTTCAGCGCGGTCATCGTGTGCACGGTGGACACGTAGTTCCGGCGAGCACGATCGACGGCATCGCCGAACGTGGCCGTCGGCGTCGCGTTGTCGGCTGCCATGGCGGATGCGACGTTGGCAGCGAAGCCGAGCGCGCCAGCCTGGGCCCAGCCGAGTCGGGCAAGTACGCGCAGCCGGCGGATGATGCGTCGAGGCTGCAGCCCGGATCCGTCGACGTCGCTGCCGCCGATCGAGTCGGTGACCAGCCGGGTCGGCAGGCCGAGCGATCGCATGAAGTCGACCATCAGCGACAGGTTGATCAACGGTCGACCATCGAACACCTCGATGAAGTCACGATCGGTCGACAGGCTCGGATCGAAGCGTCGGTAGTAGTCGAAGAGCTCGGGTGACCCGTCGGCGATCAGCGAGGTCATGAACACCGACGGCGGATCCGGGAGGATCTCTCGATGGTTGGCGATCGTGAACGTCTCGTTGCGCAGCGGCGACGCCGTGACCGGCCGGATCTGCACCAGCCAACAGGTCGCGCCGTCGTCGGCCCACTCGATGTCCCACCGTTCGTCGCCGAACGTGGTGCGCACATCGCGCAGCAACGCAGCGAGGCGTTGTTGCCACGCTGGCTGTTGCGTGTCGGCGTGTTCGCCACCAACCAGTCGGGGAAGTTGGAGCAGCTCTCCCTGTTTCGATCCGCCGACGAGACCGTCAGCCAACCCGTCGACCCACTCGACGAGGTCGTCCTGCCAGCCGGCCTCACTGAAGGCCACCCCTGCGGCCACCGCTGGCACCATCTTCATCACCAACACGTCGGCGCGGACCACGATCTCGTCGGCAGACGCACGGACATCTCGTACGGCTGCAGCGAACGCGTGCGGGTCGTCGGCGTCGACGTTCAGCACGGTGGTGTATCGCCCGGCGTTCGACGTCGTTGCGCCGTCCTCCGACGAGAACGCCGACCGCACAGCAACCCGACCCGTGGTTCCCAGAGACCCGGGCGCGGGGAACCACGCTGGGGTGAGCACGGTGGCTGCGGGGACCGGCAGGCCCGCGCTCGCTGCCCGGTCGAGGAGCGCAGCTTTCGAGCCGATGCCGTCGGCGGCGAGCAGGCCGGAGCCGACGCGCAGCGCTGGCGGACGGTTCGCCACCAGCCGCTCGGCCCAGTCGGCGATCGTGGCGGCGTACTCGGCTGGGCCCTCGACCATCGGGAAGTGGCCCCAGCCCGGCACCACATCGGACCATGTTCGGGGGAGCAGCGCCCGGTAGTCGGCGACCTGATCGGCGCCCAACACCCGATCGTCTGCGCCCCACAGCATGAGTGCTGGCATGTCGACTGGATCGAGACCGTCCCACCACTCGGGCGTGATGATGTCGAACATCTGTGAGAACGAATCGGCCCGCCCGTACTCGTCGAGGAACTCGTTGCGGTAGTCGACTGGCACGCTGCGGGAGAAGAAGCGGCGGCCGATCAGCGGTCGGGTGACCCTCGAGGAGATGCCCCACTTGATCAGCGAGCGCACCGGTTCGGGCCGCATCAGCCGGGGGAACCAACGCCGCTCGAGTCGGGTGCCGACCGGGGCGTGCAGGATCAGTGCATCGATGTCGTGGCGCTGCACCATGTCGAGCGCGATCGACCCGCCGATGCCGTGGCCGAGCACCACGATGGGGCGCGGTAGATGCTCGATCTCGCGCCACAGCGCCTCGGCGTAGTCGGGCAGCGTGCGCAACGTGGGGTCGCCGGGGCGTCCGCCGAAGCCGGGCAGCGTGACCGCCTCGAACCTGATGCCATCGGGCACGTGTGGCCGGACGCGTGCGAATCGGAAGCCGCCACCGCCGTTGCCGTGCACCGCAACGAGCGTGATCATGTCGAGCCCTGTGCAACACGTGGGATGTCGGCCAGGTCGGGGAGGTCGCCGGCGTGGGTGCCGACCCACCGCCAGAGCACCTGGTCGCCGTCGATCACGGTCCACACCGGCAGCGTCCAGCCGTCACCGACCTTCGCTCCGATGAACTTGCCGCGCATGGTCGCTCTGGCTCCGGCGATCCACGATTGCAGTCCGAACATCTCCCGCCAGCCGCCACGTGGCACTTCGAAGGCGCGGTGCAGCACCTGGTCGGGATCGGCGATTCCGAGCGCGGTGCCCCGAGCGTCGGACGCGCTGTGATCGTCGAGGTAGGCCTGGCCGCGTTCATTCATTGCCATGAATACGAAGACGATGCGGGGGACGGATGGGTCGCGCACGGCGAGCCGGGTGAGATCGGTGATGACCTCCTTGGGGAACAGTCAACCGAAGTGGCGCAGGAACACCAGTGTCACGGGGCCGTCCGCGGTGAGCTCCCGAAGGTTCGGCGCGTCGAGGCGCACCCCGTCGATGGGGAGGTCGAGCACCGAGTCGGGCAGCTGAGCGGGCGATCGCATGCATCGAGCATGCGCTGCTGCGGAGGAAATTGGCGAACCGTGCGACGGCAGTCGGGTCTGGTGTGACAGTTGACCGTCAGATCGGTGGGCGGCGGGAGGCCCAGGGTGCGGCGGCTTCGAGTTGGCTCGCCACCCGGATCAGCAGGTCTTCGCGGCCGTAGGCGGCGACGAGCTGGACGCCGATCGGCAGGCCATCGTCGTTGGAATGCAGCGGCAGGCTGATCGCTGGTTGGCCCGATGCATTGAACTGCGGGGTGAACGAGACGAACCGTCCAGCCCTGATCGACGGCGCCATCGGATTCGCTGGGTCGACGTCGTCGCCCTGGTCGCCGTAGAGCCCGCCGATCGGGAGCGGAGGGGCGGACAACGTCGGCGTCAGGAGGAGATCCCACCCATCGGCCCACCATTGCTGCACGTGGCGCCGGTACTGGCCGACCGCAGCGAGCGACATCGCGTACTCCGACGCGGAGAGATGCCCGGCGTAGTCGCGCTGAGCCCAATTGACCGTCTCGACGTCGTCGGCGGTGAGGGGCCGCCCGATCGCCTGGCCGAGCGAGTCGATCCCGACCGCCATGAGCGCCGCCCACATCGCCGCGAATCGACGCGGGAACTCGCCGTCTTCGAGGATCGCTGGATGCCCGAGCGACACGTCGTGGCCGAGGCCTTCGAGCAACGCGGCCGCCGAGCGGACGGCGGTGACGCAATCTGCGTGGAGCTCTCCACCGATTGGGTGTTGGTCGAGCAACCCGATGCGCAAACGGCCGGGGTCGGCACCCAACTCGTCGACGTACGGTCGCAACGGCGCTGGAGCGATGATGCCGTCGCCGACACCTGGACCCTGCACGGCGTCGAGCATTCGGGCGGTGTCGCGCACGGTCCGGCTGACGCACAGCTGTGTCGACAGCCCGGTCTCGTCTCGTTCGGGCCCCATCGACACCCGGCCCTGCGACGGCTTCAATCCGACGAGTCCGCAGCACGAGGCCGGGATCCGGATCGATCCACCACCATCGCTGGCGTGGGCGATCGGGACCATGCCGGCTGCGACGGCGGCTGCGGCGCCACCGCTCGACCCGCCGGGGGTGTGGCCGGTGTTCCACGGGTTGCGGGTGGCGCCGTACGCAGTTGGTTCGGTCACCGGCAGGCTGCCGAACTCGGGGCTGTTCGTGCGTCCGAGGGTGATCAACCCGGCGTCACGGAAGCGAACGGTGAGGTTCGAATCGTTTCGGGCGAGTGGTGGCGTGTCGCGGGCCGCTCGATTGCCGGACGTCACCGGCAGCCCGGCCACGTTGCAGCCGAGGTCTTTCAGAAGGAACGGGACACCCGCGAACGATGTGGTGCGATGTTCGGATGCGAGCGGCAGGTCGTCGAAGGCTCCGGCTTGATGGCGGGCACGCTCGAACCAGCGCATGATCACTGCGTTGATCTCGCCATCGTGGCGCTCGATGCGTTCGATCGACGCGTCCACCAGTTCGGCCGACGTCGCCTCGCGAGTCGAGATCAGCTCGGCTTGAGCCGTCGCGTCGAGCCAGCGTGTGTCGTCTGCGGTGTTCCCCATGAGAGACGTGTTAGCACGCGGTGGAGCAGGGGCTCGGGCTGAGCGCTGCTCAGCGCAGGGGGGTCTTCATCGTTCGCTTGAGGACGAACGATGCGAGGGCGACGACGATGATCGCGCCGATCACCGCGCCGATGATGCCGCCCCAGTCGAACTTGTCGGTGTCGCCGATCCCGAAGACGCCGGTGAAGATCCAGTAGCCGACCCAAGCTCCCACCAGGCCGAGGACCGTCGAGGCCGCCCACGACTTCCAACCGCTCATCGACGTGAATGCGTCGTTCGGTACCAGTGCCCGTCCGATCGCTCCAGCGACGAATCCCAGCAGCACGATTGCGATGGCGCTTCCGATGTCCATGTCCCTCCTGAGGGTGTGCTCGCTCGTCGTCGATCGACGATCGCGGTCATCGTAGATTGCGGCGTTCAGCCGTCGTGACCGTCGCGATGCTCGGCGATCCGAATTGTCAGCAAGTGCTCACCCAGACGCAACTTGGCGGACATCTTCACGACACATTGGATGCGTACCGTTTGCCGGGCAACGTCCGGTGGGTGCCGGCCGTGACCCCCCTCCACACGGCACCCACCCGGACGGCAAGTCGCCTCGGAGATCAGAGCTGCAGGTACACCTGGGCGTTGGATGGGAGCGGGGCCCCTGCTCGGACCACGGTCTTGCCGAACGGCACGAGGGCCAGCCCGGCGAGCTTGAACGAGGCGACCCCGAACGGGATGCCGATGATGGTGATGCACAGCAGCACGCCGGTGATCACGTGCCCGATCGCCAGCCAGATGCCGGCGAGTATCAGCCAGATGACGTTGCCGATCAACGACAACGCCTCGCCGCGATCGGTGCGGAACACGACGGTGCGACCGAACGGCCAGAGCGCATAGCCGGCGAGCTTGAACGCCTGGATACCGAACGGGATGCCGATGATCGTGATGCACATGATGACGCCGGCGATCACGTAGCCGATCGCCATCCAGATTCCCGCCAGCACGAACCACAAGATGTTCCCGACGACTTTCAGCGGGCCGGTTCGTCCCGGAGCAACCTGCGTCGGCGGGTTCATCTCGCAAGTGTGCCACCCGGGCGACGATTGGGGTCAGACACCAGAGATCAGATCTGGGGCGACTGCGACTTCTCGGCTTCCATGACTCGCTCGAACACGCCGGAGTAGCCGAACAGCTTCATCACACGCGGCACGATGCCGGGCGCAATGTTGGCGAGCACCACGAACGGTCGGACGGGAGGCGTGTTGACGATCACCTCGGCTCGGTCCTTCTTGATGCAGCTGACGGTCACTGACGCCACCTTCTCCGGCTTGGATGTCCCAGCGATCCTCGGTGCTCTGATGCTCTGTTGTTCCCAGCGGTTGTACATCCCGGCGTCGGTGACGAAGCCAGGACACACCACCGAGAAGCCGACCGGCGACGAGTGGTACTCGGCGCGAAGTGCATTGGTGAACCCGACCAGGCCGTGCTTGCTGGCGCAATACGACGTGCCGTAGGGGACACCGACCTTGCCGGCGCCCGACGCGATGTTGACCACGTGGCCACGCTTGCGGGCGAGCATGCCAGGCACGACGGCGCGGGTGAGCAGGATCGGTGCTTCGAGATTGATCGCCAGGGTGTCGGTGAAGTCGGCGTCGGATGCCTCCTCGAACCGACGCACCCGCTCGATGCCAGCGTTGTTGATCAGGATGTCGATCTGGCCGAGTTCGCTCTCGGTGCGCTCGATCAGCCGAGCCCGATCTTCCGGCTTCACGACGTCGCACACCGTGGCGATCGCCGTCACGCCGAGCGCCTCCATCTCGGCGCGGACCACTTCGAGTTCGCCCTCGGACCGCGCAGCGAGCGACAGGTTGACGCCCTCCTCAGCGAGAGCCCGTGCGATGTACACGCCGATGCCTCGCGATGCGCCCGTGACGATGGCAGTGGTTCCCCGTATGTCCTTCATGATCCCCCGATCGTGGCGTGCAGTTGCGACGTTACTCGTCGGGCAGCGCGCCGCTGCCCCGATGACGTGGAGGCCGAGGGTGTGAGCAACCTGCGCTTGGCGCTGATCGAACGTGAGCAAGGTGGTTGATCGAACCAGCCTTGCGTGCGGATGTCGGGCTCAGGCGTCGATGCGAGCGAAGAAGTCTGCGAGCATGTCGGCGTCGAACCGTGCGGTGAGGTGGCCGTCGTCGTCGTGGCCGAGGTCGAGCGACGGGCAGAAGAAGTCGTCGGAGGCCACGTAGAAGTGCGGGGATCCCTTCACGCCGCGAGCGAGGCCACCGTCGTAGTCGGCTTGCACGGCGTCACTCGTCTCGGTCGTCGGCGCCGGAAGGTCGTGAGCGGCGGCAATGCGTGCGAGCACGTCGGGGTCGCTGATGTCGTTGCCGTGCTCGAACAGTGCGGATCGCAGCTCCAGGCTGATTGCGAGACCGGTCGCTGCGTCGCGTTCGTACGCGGTCCACGGCGAGGTTCAATCCGGGAATCGTCGAGGTCGGCCACGCGTCGGCGCGCAGTCCGGAGAAGTCGTCGACGCCGAGTTGTTCGGTCAGCGCAGCGGCCTTCACGAGCACGGGGTCGATGGCGAGTGGGGTGCCGTTGACCCATTCGAGTGGCCACGCCCGAACGATCACCTCGGCAGGCTCGGACATCTCGCTGACGTGCTGCATCACCCGCTTGAGTCCCACATGGGTGAACGGGCAGGTGATGTCGGCATACACCTCGATGGTCTGCATACCCCAAGTATCGCCGACCAGCGACGAAGACTGCGCTCTCGACCGGTCCGTCGATCCGGTCGGGACGGGGGATCAGTTGATCTTCTCGATCAAGGAGGTGTGCCCGCTGTTCTCGACGAACAGGTCGCCGGCCTTCGCCAGGATGTCGTGGTATCCGCTGTCGGTCATCTGCCAGTCGTCGAAGGCGTCGACGTCGGCTGCGGTGTCGAAGCCCGTGAGCCATGTCACGTCGTTGAATCCGCCATAGCTCGACTTGGCGAACGCCGACGGAGCACCGAGCGACTTGCCGACGTAGTCGGCAGTCTCGATCCCGAACGCCACTGCTTCGGCCTGTTTGCCGTTGATCATTGCCGCTTGCGTGATGCCGTAGAACTTGGACGTCGCTCCATCGATCGGTCCGGTGAGAACTCGTCCGAGGCGATCCTCGGCCGGGGCCATGAACAACCCGTTCATCCCTTCGACCATCTCGAGGTAGCCGGTGTCGGCCATCAGCTTGTCGGTCATCTCCTGCAGCTCTGCCATCGACTCCATCCGAGCGCTCCACATCACACTGCCCTGTGGGGCCCCGAAGCGGGCGGTGAAGACGTTGAGTTCCTTGCCGGTGAGTGTGGTGACCTTCTCGGCGATGCCGACGGCGGCGGGGATCGCATCGAACTGGCGCCCGAGCGTCGCGATGGTGGATCGGCTGAAGATGTACATGGTGGTCTCCTGTTGTGTCTGGTGAGTTGACGGTTCCACCATGTTCCGGATGTGCACTACCGTCTATGACCTGGATCACACAGGTCCGACGACATTGCATGTGGTCGATGACCGGTGTGGTTGGGAGGGGCGATGGACGTTGTCGAGTACTTGACGATCGGGGATGCAATCGCCGATCTCGGTCGGCGTCGGGACTACGCGCCCGGCGAGGTGTTGTTCATCGAAGGCGACGGATCCCACAGCGTCTACGTCTGCCTCGAAGGCCGCGTGCGGATCTTCCTCACGACACCGACAGGACGGGAGCTCCTCGTTGGAGTCAAGGTGCCGGGTGACGAGTTCGGAGAGTTGTCAGCACTCGATGGGCGGCCGCGATCGGCGAGTGCCGCCGCCATCGACCACACCGTGGTTGCCGTGCTGCCGGCGGCGCGCCTCATGGATCTTCTGCTCGGCGCGCCACGCCTGTCGGTGTCGGTATGCCGGAGCTTGAGTGCCGAGTTGCGGCGGGCCAACGATCGGCTCGTCACGCGAAACTCGAACAGCGCGACGGTGCGCACGGGCCGGATGCTTGTCGAGTTGGCCTCGATGATGATGCGCCACGGTGATGCCTGCGACACCTACGAACTTCCACTCACTCAGGCCGACCTTGCTGGTTGGATCGGTGCAACCCGTGAGTCGACAGCGCGGGCGCTGGCAGGATTTCGGCGCGCCGGGCTCGTGCAGACCGGGCGCGGGCGGATCGTGGTACTCGACGTGCTCGGACTGAACGAACTCGTCTCCGACCGGCAGGCCTCCGCACGATGACGCCTGGGGTCTGACCCCTGGCGTGATCCGCTGGCACACTGGGGCGATGCCGACGCGGAAGATCCACGACATCGAGTTCAGCGAACTCCTGCAACTCGAACCGCATGGGCCCGACACGTACGTCGGCATCGCCGCCCGGTATCCGTGGGGCGGCCGCTTGTTCGGCGGTCAGGTCGTGGCTCAGGCGCTGCGCGCCGCCGCCCGCACGGTCGACGCCGACCGCGCGGCGCACTCGTTGCACTCGTACTTCATCCGCCCCGGCGCCACCGAGGAACCGATCCGCTACGAGGTCGAACGGCTCCGCGACGGCCGCTCGTTCAGCACCCGCCAGGTGGTTGCCCGGCAATCGGGCGGAGCGATCCTGAACGTATCGGTGTCGTTCCACGTGCTCGAGGACGAGGCCGACGTGCCAGTCGCCACGCTCCCGCCCGGGTTGCCTGGGCCCGACGACCCGTCGCTGCCCGATCACTCGTGGGCGGGGCTCCTGCAGCGCAAGGCGACGTTCCTCGACGACGGCACGATGGGGTACTGGATCCGTCTCGATGCCGACATGGGCGACGACCCTGCCGATCACCAGTGCGCGCTCGCCTTCATGTCCGACGCAGCGCCCTCGCGGGCGGCTCGCTCGGCGCATCCCGATTTCACGGGCGACACCGATCGGAAACTGTTCCAAGGGGCGAGCCTCGATCACTCGGTGTGGTTCGAGCGTCCCACCGATCCCTCGCAATGGCACTGGTTCGCCACGCAGTCGCACGGCGTGAACCGCGGGCGCGGTCTGGTGACCGGCGACGTCATTCGCCACGACGGGCTGCAGGTTGCCACGATCGCCCAGGAGGTGCTGGTCCGTCGCCGCCGCGACGCCTGACGAGCGAGGGCGCTGAATTCGAGCATCCGACGTGAGGTCCGGGCCCGCGTCGGGTCGTCCGGCGACACCTCCTAACCTGGGAGCTCATGCGTCGGACCTCGATCACGCTCCTTGCTGCTGCAGCAGTGACGGTCGGGGCGATCGCTGTCGGCAACACGGTGTCGGCACGCCCGGAAGCAACCGCGCCAGCGGTCTTCCAACGGATCGAGCGGATCGTCACCCTCGGCGATTCGTACAGCTCGGGCAGTGGAATCCATCGCAACGCGTCGGCGTACGACGATCACGGCCCTGAGGCTCACTCGTTCGACCGAACCACCCGGCTCGGCTCGAGCGCTTGCCAACGCGAGCTCGACGAGACGCCAGGTCCCCGCTTGGCCGACCAACTCGACGCCGAGTCGGTGTTCATTGCATGTGCCGGCGCAGTGATCCGTGAGATTCCGGCCCAGGTGCGCGCCGCCGACATCCCCGGTGACGGCGACGGCACGCTCATCACGATGACCATCGGCGGCAACGATCTGCGCACCGAACGTGGCGAGAACTGGCCAGACGCGTTGGTGCGCTGTATCACCTCGGTGCGTTGCCACGAGTCGTCGAAGAACCAGATGGCCAACCTCGACGAGCTCCGAGAGAATCTGGTCGACACCTACACCGCAATTGGTGACGAGTTTCCCGACATCACCCTTCGGGTCCTCGGGTACCCGGAGTTGATGCAGGGCAATGGGCGCTGCGACGGCGTCACCGGTATCAGCGGTGACGAGGCCGATTGGATCGACGAGCAGGCCGATCTGCTGAATCATCAGATCTCTGTTGCGGCCGCACGCGCCCGCGGGCTCACCGGTGCCGACATTCGCTACGTCGACGTCGTCGACGAGTTCGACAACCACGGTGCCTGCCGTTTCTGGCAGCGCGATCGGTTCGTGAACGATGCAGTTTTCGGCGACTCGTTCCGCCGCAGCCAGCTCGCGGACGGCACGGTGCGCGAGCACTGGACCGACGGAGCGCTCAACGTGTCGACGGCGTCGTTCCACCCCAGCTCGAAGGGCTATGACGCCTACTTGGCCGCCCTCGACGCCAGCGTGCCGTCGTCGATGCGCCCCACCCGCTGACCCTCGAATCGCCCCGAGGCGATGAGCGAAGCGGTCGTGACAGTGTGGTTCGCTCATCGCTCGGGAGAAGTTGCGCGCACGGCACGTGTGAGTGAGTGCTCACTCAGTTATGGTCGCACGGATGCCGACCGCTGCCGCCACGCCTGTTCCCGCCAAGCGGGCGTCGTCGCTGCCGCCCGAGCAACGACGGGCGGCGATCATCGAGGCCGTCCGGCCGCTCCTGGTCGAGCACGGCGAAACCGTCACCACCAAGCAGATCGCGTGCGCGGCGGGCATCGCCGAAGGCACCATCTTCCGAGTCTTCGCCGACAAGGACGAACTCCTCGACGCCACGCTCGAAGCGGCGCTCGACCAAGACCAGTTCGAAGAGACGCTCCGAGAGATCGACCACACGCAGTCGTTCGAGGATCAGCTGATCGAGGCGACCGTGCTGATCCAGCGTCGCGTCGTGGATGTGTGGACGCTGCTGTCGCACGTCAGCGCCAAGCGTCACGAACAGGTGCGGCGTCCGATGACCGACAGCCCAGCGCTCACCGATCTGTTCGCCGCCCATCGCGACCGGATTCGCGTCGATCCGCTCGTCGCCGCCCGCCGACTGCGCGCGCTCACCATGTCACTCACCCACCCGATGATCGCGGCGGAGGCCTCCACGGCTGCCGAGATCGTCGACTTCGTCCTCCACGGAATCGGAAGCGAACACACCACCTCATGAAACTCTGGCAACTCCTCAAGAGCCATCTCGGTCCCTACCGGCGGGTGCTCACCGTCGTGGTCGTTCTCCAGGCGATCCAGACGTTCGCCGCACTCACGCTCCCCACGATCAATGCACTGTTGATCGACAACGGCGTGTTGCAGGGCGACAACGACTACATCCTCACGATGGGTGGCGTGATGCTCGGTTTCACGATCATCCAGATCGTGTTCGCCTCAGCGGCGGTCTGGTATGCCTCGCAGGCGGCGATGGGTTTCGGCCGCGATGTGCGCCGCGACCTGTTCCACTCGGTCACCGGCTTCTCAGCCCGCGAGGTCGGCCAGTTCGGTGCGCCTTCGCTGATCACCCGCACCACCAACGACGTCCAGCAGATCCAGATGCTCGTCGTGATGGCGGTGACGATGATGATCACCGCACCGCTCAACTTGGTGATCGGCATCTTCTTCGCTGTTCGAGAAGACCTCGGCCTTTCGGTGATCATCCTGTTCGCGATCCCGGCGGCGGTGCTCTCGCTCGGCTCGATCGTGTACCGGATGGTGCCGTCGTTCCAGGCAATGCAGCTGCGCATCGACCGGGTCAATCTGGTGCTGCGCGAGCAGATCACCGGCATGCGAGTGGTTCGGGCGTTCGTGCGCGAACCCCAAGAAGTCGAGCGTTTCTCGCAGGCCAACGACGAACTCACCCAGACCGCCCTCCGCGCCGGCCGCCTCATGGCCGCAACGTTCCCGACCGTGATGCTGATCATCAACATTTCGAGCGTGTCGGTGATCTGGATCGGCGGCAACCAGATCGGGGCGGGCGAGATGGAGATCGGGGCGATGGTCGCCTACCTCACCTATCTCATCCAGATCCTGTTCGCCGTGGTGATGGTGACGTTCATGGTGTCGATGATTCCTCGGGCGGCCGTCGCCGCCGAGCGCGTCGTCGAAGTGCTCGATACGCAATCGACCGTTCGGCAGCCGGAGAATCCGATCACCGACGTGACCGAGCGAGGCACGCTCGAGTTCCGTGAGGTCGGCTTCGCCTACCCGGGCGCCGAGCGACCAGTGCTGAGCAACCTGTCGTTCCGAGTCGAGGCGGGTACGACGACCGCCATCATCGGCAGCACCGGCGCCGGCAAGACCACCCTCGTCAACCTGGTGTCGCGCCTCGCCGATGCCACCGAGGGCAGCGTGCTCGTCGACGGTGTCGACGTTCGCGAACTCGACCTCGACCTGCTGTGGGGCAAGGTCGGCTACGTCCCCCAGAAACCGTTCCTGTTCTCGGGCACCGTCGCATCGAACTTGCGCTACGGACGCCCCGAAGCCGACGAAGGTGAACTGTGGGAGGCCCTCGAGGTCGCGCAGGCGAGCGGCTTCGTGCAGGCGATGCCCGATGGAGTCGAGAGCCCGATCACTCAGGGCGGCACCAACGTGTCGGGCGGGCAGCGACAACGGCTCTGCATCGCCAGGGCACTGGTGGTGAAACCCGAGTTGTACGTGTTCGACGATTCGTTCTCGGCGCTCGACCTCGCCACCGATGCCCGGCTTCGTGCGGCCCTCAAGCCGCATACGGCTGGTGCCGGGGTGTTGATCGTTGCTCAGCGGGTGTCGACCATCATCGATGCCGATCAGATCCTGGTGCTGGAAGACGGCGAGATCATCGGGCGAGGCACTCACGACCAACTCCTCGAAACATGTCCGACCTACATCGAGATCGTCGAATCGCAGATGGGCCAGGGGGCAGTGGCATGAGCACCGACGACACAAACGCAAACGGCGCGAACGGCGCCGCCAAGAACGGCGTCTCGGCCGACGACAAGAAGCTGCTCGCCACCGCTGGCACCGAAGCGCGGCGCGCCAGCTTCGGGCCAGGCGGCGGAGTTGGCCTGCCGGCCGAGCGCAGCGAGAACTTCGGCGTCACCCTCAAACGCCTCGGCGACATCTTGGGCAAGGAACGCCCGCTGTTGATCGGCGTGGTCGTGGCCACCGTGCTCAGCGTGACGCTCGTGGTGATCGGCCCTCGCCTGCTCGGCGAAGCGACCAACATCATCGTCGACGGGTTGAGCAGCCCCGACGGCATCGACTTCGACGCCCTGCATCGCCAGCTGTTCATCGTCGCAGGCGTCTACATGGCGTCGTGGATCCTGTCGTACTCCCAGGCGTACGTGTTGGCCGGCGTGGTGCAACGTTCGATGTTCGAGCTGCGCGAGGCGGTCGAGCGCAAGCTCAACCACCTGCCGCTCAGCTACATCGACCGTCAGCCTCGCGGCGACCTGCTCAGCCGTGTCACCAACGACATCGACAACCTCAGCCAGAGCTTGCAACAGACGATCAGCCAGATCCTCACCTCGCTGCTCACGTTGCTCGGTGTGGCGATCATGATGTTCACGATCTCGCCACTGCTCGCGGCTGTCGCACTGGTCACCGTGCCGGGGTCGGTGTTCCTGATGAAGTTCATCGGCGGCAAGGCCCGCCCCCGGTTCATGGCGCAGTGGCGCCACACCGGCGACCTCAACGCACAAGCCGAAGAGGTGTTCACGGGTCACACGATCGTGAAGAGCTTCGGTCGGCAACGGGAGGCCGAGGAGCGCTTCCGCAACGACAACGACCAACTCTACGAGGCGAGCTTCAGCGCCCAGTTCATGGCCAACCTCATCCAACCGGCGATCTTGTTCATGGGCAACATCCAGTACATCCTGATCGCCGTCGTCGGTGGCCTGCAGATCTCCTCGGGCTCGTTGAGCATCGGCGACATGCAGGCGATGATCCAGTACGCCCGCCAGTTCTCCCAGCCGCTCACGCACCTGGCATCGATGGCAGCCACGTTCCAGTCGGGCATCGCCTCGCTCGAACGGGTGCTCGAGTTGCTCGACGCCGACGAGCAGTCGGCTGAGCAGCCACCCACCGAGAACCCGCCGAAGATCAATGGTCGCGTCGTGTTCGAGGACGTCCACTTCTCCTACGACCCCGACAAGCCGCTGATCACCGGGTTGAACGTGGTGGCCGAACCCGGCCAGACCGTGGCGATCGTCGGTCCCACCGGGGCCGGCAAGACCACGCTGGTCAACCTGATCATGCGGTTCTACGACCTCGACTCGGGGCGCATCACGCTCGACGGTCGCGACATCGCCAGCTTCCCGCGCAACGAGTTGCGCGCCGAGATCGGCATGGTGTTGCAGGACACATGGCTGTTCGGCGGCACGATCCGCGACAACCTGCGTTACGGCAACCCCGACGCCACCGACGAACAGATCTACGAGGCGGCGCGTGTCACCTACGTCGATCGCTTCGTGCACTCGCTGCCCGATGGCTACGACACGATGATCAACGACGAAGGCGACAACATCTCCACCGGCGAGAAGCAGCTGATGACAATCGCCCGGGCGTTTCTCGACGACCCGTCGATCCTGATCCTCGACGAGGCGACCAGCTCGGTCGACACCCGCACCGAGGTGTTGATCCAGGAGGCGATGAACGCGCTACGCGAGAACCGCACCAGCTTCGTGATCGCCCACCGGCTGTCGACGATCCGCGGCGCCGACGTCATCCTCGTGATGGAAGACGGCCAGATCGTCGAACAGGGCAACCACGACTCGCTCCTCGAATCGCACGGTGCCTACTGGCGCCTGTACAACGCCCAGTTCGCCGGCCAGGAGATCTGACCGCCGCCCGGAACTGTCACCCGGTGCCGGGCCAGACGTGATTGTTGGGTGTTTCAGGGTCGGTCCATTCGGGTACCGACCACACGTGATCGGACTCCGTGGCCTTGCCCGAACCCTGCTCGCCGGCATCTTCGTGTTCGGTGGGATCAGTGCGTGGAGGCGTTCGTCGGGGCTTGCTCGCGCCTGCAGCGAAGGTCGTCGACCCGATGCAGGACGTCATACCGGGGTCCCCATCGGCGGAACAGCTCGTGAAGGTGAACGCTGGGGTGCAGGTGGTCGCCGGTGGTTTGTTCGCAGTCGGCGTGGCCCCTCGCGTGATGGCGATCGTGCTCGGTGGATCGTTGGTGCCGACGACGCTCGCTGGCCACCGCTTCTGGGAGGTCGACGACGCGGTCGACAGGGCGCAACAGCGGATGCAGTTCCTCAAGAACGCGGCGCTGGTCGGCGGGTTGATCTTCGCCGCGCTCGACACCGGGGGCCGCCCCTCCGTGTTCTGGAGTGGGCGCAAGGCAGCAGAGGGTGCAGTCGCCACGGTGGCGTCGACCACCCAGTCGGTGCTCGACGCGCTCGACCGCTGAGCGTTGCAACTCGGGCTTGACCCGTGCTGTCACCCTGTTGTTTGGCGACGCTTGGCGAGCAGCGCGAATTCGTGCTCGATCGCAGCGGCGACGTCGCCGAGGTCGGCCATCACATCGCGATCGGCGGTGATGCCGAAGTGCAAGCTGGTCGTCGTACGAAACCACGGCGATCGTGAGCCCCTCGTTGTCGATCACCTCGACGTAGGGAAACACCCGCTCGAACCGGGCACCGCACAAGTACAGCGGCACCGGCGGCCCGGGGATGTTGGTGATCACCAGGTTCATCGGGATCGTCCGGCTGACGTACCGGGTGAGTGGCCCGGCCAGCGGGGTGATCGCATCGGCGATGTCGAGAATCCGCTGGGCGCCATCGATGAGTCCCGACCCCTTCAGCTCCGAGGTGATCGAATGGATGCGTTCGAGTCGAACCACGGGGTCGGGTTCGTCGACAGGAAGGTCGACGATGATCAGCGACACGAGATTGCCGAGCGTGTCACCGTGCTGGTCCTTGCCGCGCAGTGACACGGGCACCATTGCCTTGACCACCCGGTGCTCGATGTCGGTGTCGCCGTGCTCGATCAGGAAACTGCGCAGTGCACCACTGCACGCCGCGAGCACCACGTCGTTGATGCTGACTTCGTGGCGCTTGCGCACTGTGCGCACCCCCTTCAGCGGCACGGACGCACTCACCCAGCGACGGTGCGAGCTGACCGGCACGTTCCAGGGCGCCGGAGGCGGCTTGGCCTGGAAGTTCACCACCGTTCGGGCCACGTTGGTGGCGGCTTCGATGGTCGGGCGAGGATTGCGAACCGTGTCGATGATCGCCTTGGCCACCTGGGCCGGGCGCCGCGCCTGGTCGCGTAACGCGTGGCCGAGCAGGTCGTTGGGGCTTGGAGCGGGTCGGGGCATCCACTCGGCGACCGACTCGTCGGCGGGTGGGTTCGGTTCGAGATCGACCAACGCCAACGCCAGATCGACATTGGCGATGCCGTCACCAAGGGCATGGTGGGTCTTGATGATCATGCCGACGTGATCGTCGGCGAGGCCGTCGACGAACCACATCTCCCACAGCGGGCGGGCACGGTCGAGTGGCAGCGCCTGCAGGCGGCTCATCAGCGCTGCGAGTTGATCGTCGTCGCCGGGGCGGGGAAGCGCGGTCAGTCGCACGTGGTAGTCGATGTCGAAGTGCTCATCGTCGATCCACACGGGACGCCCCTGGTTGTAGGGCACCTCCATGATCTTCTGGCGGAGCTTGGGCACGGAGTGAACCCGGCGTGCAACGTGCGCTTGGAGGTCGTCGAATCGCAACCGTCCGTCATCGCCACGCAACGCGGCGCCTTCGAGCACGGACAATGAGCCGACGTGCTGAGGTTCGTGTGGCGTCTCGATCCGCAGGAACACGGCGTCGGCCGCGGTCAATCGTTCGTAGTGCATGGGGCCCCAATCGATTCGTGTTTCTCCCCCAGCCTGATGGTCCGGGTGGCCGAGGGACAGGGCCGAATGGCAGTGATCAGCACAGGTCACGGCTCGCGAGAGGCGAGGTGCGGGCCACCGCGAGGCGGGGTCGTTCTACGGTGAGACGCAGCCGAAGGTTCACCGGTGCTGCCACGCGGTCTGCCCGGCGACGACGGTGCGGTCGAGGTTGCCGTGGTGGTCGACGATCGTCAGGTCGGCGCGGGCACCCACGCGGATGCGGCCGCGGTCGGTGAGGCCCAACAGGTCGGCCGGCGTGGTGGTCACGGTCGCGAGTGCGTCGACGAGCGGGCAACCGGTGAACTCGATCAAGTTGCGCACCGCCCGGTCGAGGGGCAGGGCGCTGCCGGCCAGTACGCCGTCAACGGTGCGCACTCCGGTCTCGTCGTGGATCACTTCGAACCCGCCCAACTGGAATCGCCCGTACGGTGCACCGAGTGCGGGCGACGCATCGGACACGAGCGACATCCGGTGTGGGCCGAGCGAGCGCCAGGCCAACTCGATGGCCACCGGGTCGACGTGGATGCCATCGCAGATCACACCGACGGTGACGTCGGGGTCGGCCAGCACGGCGCCAATCGGGCCGGGCGCCCGGTGATTGAACGGAGCCATCGCATTGAAGAGGTGGGTCACGTAGGACACCCCGGCCGTGCGCGCTGCCCCGAAGTCGGTGGGGGTCATCCCGGTGTGGCCAGCAGACACGACGACGCCGGCCGCGTGGAGCCGGTCGATCACCTCGATCGCTTCGGGGAGTTCGGGCGCGAGCGTGACCATCGCGACCGCTCCCGACGACGCCCACGAGTCGACCTCGTCGAGCAACGCTGCTGGTTCGGCGGCAAAGCGCCCGACATGAGCTCCGAGATGATCACGAGAGATCATCGGCCCCTCGAGGTGCAACCCCAGTGATGCGGCACCGATCACGCCTGGGTTCTGACCCCAGGCGTGAGCGATTGCGGCTGCACGAGTCGTGGCGGGGGCGGTCACCACGGTGGGGAGGAAGGCGGTGACGCCGAAGCGGGGGAGGGCGGCGGCAACCTCCGCGATTCGATGGGGTTCGTTGGTGATGTCGACACCGACGGCGCCGTTGCACTGCAGGTCGATGAAGCCCGGCGCGATGACCAAACCCGTGCAGTCGATGACGGCCCCGTCGTCGGCGTGTGCGTCGTCGATCGCGACGTCGGCAATTCGTCCCCCGTCGACGGTGACGTCAGCGCGAACGAGGTTGCCGTCGATCAGTGCCTGACCGCCCGAGAACCGCAGTGATCCCATGGTTCGATCATTGCGGATGCCGGCACGATCGCGGGCACCGCACTGGTGCTGGGCGCCGATAGGAAGGAAGCATGGAAGGTTTCGTGCATCCCGATTTCGCGCCGGTGACCGAGAAGGTCCAGGCGATCATGGCGAAGCGTTCGGCTGCTGGGGGCATGGCGGTTGCCGTGTACCACCACGGCGAGTTGGTCGTCGACGCGTGGACGGGCGTGCGAAATGCCGCCGGCGATCCGTGGGAGCGCGACACGATGTCGATGAGCTTCTCGACCACCAAAGGCGTTGTGGCCACCATCGTGCAACGCCTTGTCGATCGGGGGCTGCTCGACTACGACGCGCCGATCGCCAGCTATTGGCCCGAGTTCGCCGCCGCCGGCAAGGACACCGTCACGCTCCGGCACCTGCTGACGCACCAGGCAGGTCTCCACGACGTGCGATCGGTTGCCGAGTCCGCCGAGGACCTCATCAACTGGGATCGCATGACCAAGCTGCTCGCCGAGGCCGAGCCGAAGTGGGAGATCGGCACCCGGTCGGCCTACCACGCACTCACCTACGGTTACCTCGTCGGCGAAGTCATCCGACGCGTCACCGGCGGCACGGTCGACAACACGCTCCAGCTCGAGATCGTCGAGCCCCTCGGGCTGAGTGGCGGCATGTACATCGGCGCACCTGTCGCGGTGCGCGGCAACATCGCCGATCAACTGGTCGACCCGAAGGCCGTCGAGCGGTTGTTCAAGATGACCAAGACGCTCGCGAAGGCCAAGAGCTTCCAGCCGATGTATCAGGCGCTCGTGGTCGACGACATGCTCGACGTGGCCACCACCGACCGGATCCACGACGGTGAGATTCCGGCCGCGAATGGCGTGTTCACCGCCCGCTCGCTGGCCCGGATGTACGCCGCGCTCGCGACGCCCGGCGACTTCGACGGCCCGCCGCTGGTGTCGCCGGAGACGTTGGCCGAGGCGACCAGGGTGCAGACCACGCTTGGTGCTTCAGGTGACGGTCTCAGTGGCGAGAAGGTGGGCCGCGACGCCGGCGTCGGGTTCAACATGCGTTGGCGGCTCGGCTACCACCTCGTCGGAACGACGTCGGGCATCTTGCCCAAGGCGTTCGGGCACTTCGGCTTCGGCGGCTCTGGGGCGTGGGGTGATCCCGAGTCGGGCCTGTCGGTGGCGATGATCCTCAACCAGGTCGGCGGTACGCCCTTCGGCGACACCAAGATGCTTCGCATCGGCGGCGCCGCCGTCCGCGCTGCCAAGCGCCGCACCGGTTCCTGATCTGCGCCCGCTCAGTCCCGCTTTCCGGGACTGGAGGGGCGCAGAACGTGCGGTGGGACGCTCGGGGCGCAGATCGGTGGACGCGTCGCGGGTACGTTCGGCGGATGCGCACGGTGAACGAGGTTGCCGATCAGGTCTTCGCTGCGATCGAGGCAGGTGATGCTGCCACCGTTGCTTCGCTCTATGCCGACGACGTGATCGTGTGGCACAACAACGACGGCATCGAGCAGACCAAGCAACAGAACCTGCGCGTGCTCGACTGGCTGGTGCGCACGACCACCTCTCGTGAGTATCGGGCGATTCGCCGCTACGAGACCGACAGCGGATTTGTGCAACAGCACGACCTCCACGTCGAGTTCGACGACGGCCGCAGTGCCGATCTGCCGGCGTGCATCGTGGCTGCCGTCGCCGACGGTGTGATCACACGCATCGACGAATATCTCGACGGCCCCGCCGCCACCGCCGCCTTCAGTCCCACCTGACCCACGACGCCCAACAACCAGTGCGCCAGACGTACCGTTCTCCGGCACAGCTCGCACGCTGATCGGGTCAGGCGCGGGAGGGTGCGGTTGCGCCCGCTGGCACTGGGAGGCCGCGGGTTTCGGCGACGTCGTCGTCGTTGATGAACCACGACACCACGATCGCCGGCACCATGATCAGGCCAACTGCGAGGAACCCGCCCTGGTACGCACCCAGCCGGTCGATCGCCGGTGCAGCGTCGCCAGCGGCGGGCAGGATCGCAGCGATCACGGTGGCCGCCAGCGCCACGCCAGCCGCATACGACACTTGGCGCTGGGTGTTGAACAGGCTGGTCGCCCGGCCGGTGTCGGCCATCGAGGTGGTCGCATAGGCGGCGGTCTGGATCGACACGAAAACCATCCCCACCGACAACCCACGGATGAACGTGAACGCGGCGATCGTCGACAGCGGCGTGGTCAAATCGGCGGTGGCGAACAGACACGTCGCGGCAGCGGTGAAGGCGGTGCCGACCACCATCAGACGCCGGGGCCCGATCAGCCGGTACAGCCGTTTGCCGAGAAGGTTCGACACGAGGAACACCCCGACCGCCTGCGGTGACTGGGCCAGGCCGCTCTCGAACACGCTGTAGCCACGCAGGCTCTGCAGGTAGAGCGGGAGCACGAAGATCATCCCGAAGAACCCGGCGTAGACCATCGACGCGGAGATGTTGATCGTACGGAACAGGCGATCGGTGAACAGCCGCAGAGTGAGGATCGGCTCGGGGATTCGGAGCTCGATGATGATCAAGGCGGTCGCCGCGGCGATGCCGACGGCCGCAAACGTGAGCGTGTACGCCGAGAACCACCCGCGTTCGGGGCCGATCGACAGCGTGTACAAGAAGATGCCGACCGACGCTCCCGACAGCACGAACCCGGCGACGTCGAAGCGCCCGGGCGCCTCGTGTTTCGTCTCGCTCAGCCAGGTGACCGACAAGAAGATCGCGACCGCGCCGATCGGACCGTTGATCAGGAAGATCCAGTGCCACGACGCCGTGTCCACCAGGATGCCGCCCAGCATCGGCCCGATCGCCGGGGCGATCACCGCCACGCTGAGCACACCGATCGCCGCCTTCGCACGTTCATGCATCGGGAACGCGCGATAGAGCATGGCTCCCCCGACCGGGGTCACGAGGCCGGCGCCGAGGCCCTGGAGCAAGCGGAACACGACCAGTTGGTCGAGCGTCTGGGCGATGCCGCACAGCAGTGAGGTGGCCACGAACACGATCAGCGCAGCGATGAAGACCTTGCGGGTGCCGAACCGGTCGCCGAGCCAACCGGCGGCGGGGATCACCGCGGCGTAGGTGAGGAGGTAGCCGACTGCAACCCATTCGATGTCGGTGGTCGGGACTCCGAAGTCCTCTGCCATCCGAGGCAGGGCGACGTTGACCATCGTGCCGTCGATGATCGTCATGAACAGCCCGAGGATGTAGACGGTCATCACCTTGGACTGATACGTCATCGCCTGCCGACGCTACGCGGTGGCCGGTCGTGAACCCGACCCGCGCCCACCGACAACCCGTGGTCTCTGCGGATCTGGTCGTGGCCGGCGCAACTGAATCCGCACAGACCGCGAATGTTGGGTGGCGGGCGGGTCGAGAGCTGCCAGGCTGATCGGTCGAAGCGCCATGTCTGCCAACACCGCCACCGACCCTCGACGCGCCGCTGCGGACGCGATCGTCACCACTGGTCGGTTGACGTACCCCGACTCCTTGCCGATCACCGAGCGGCGCGACGAACTGCTCGCCGCAATCCGCGACCACCAGGTGGTGATCGTTGCCGGCGAGACCGGGTCGGGCAAGAGCACGCAGTTGCCCAAGCTGTGCCTCGAAGCCGGGCGCGGCGTCGACGGAATGATCGGGCACACCCAGCCCCGCCGGGTTGCGGCTCGCACGATCGCCGAGCGGGTGGCGTCGGAGCTGGGATCGAAGCTCGGCGACGACGTCGGCTACACCGTGCGCTTCACCGATCAGGTGAGCGACGGGACGCTCGTGAAGGTGATGACCGACGGCATCCTGCTCGCCGAGATACAGCGCGACCGGATGCTTCGCCGCTACGACACGTTGATCATCGACGAGGCCCACGAACGCAGCCTCAACATCGACTTCATCCTCGGCTACCTCAAGCAGCTCCTGCCGCAGCGCCCCGATCTCAAGGTGATCGTCACCAGCGCCACCATCGACACCGCCCGCTTCGCCGAGCACTTCGCCACCGAAGTGTCACACGGTGCCGGGCCTACTGTGACAGTTCCGGCCCCGGTGATCGAGGTGACGGGGCGGACGTTCCCGGTGGAGATGCGGTACCGGCCGTTGGTCGACGACGATCCGGACATCGAACCGCGAGATCAGGTGCAGGGGATCATCGATGCCGTCGAGGAACTTTCGCACGAAGGACCGGGCGACGTGCTCGTGTTCCTGTCGGGGGAGCGCGAGATCCACGACACCGCCGACGCATTGCGCCGCCTCGACCTGCGCAGCACCGAGGTACTGCCGCTGTACGCCCGACTCTCGGCGCCGGAACAGCACCGCATCTTCGAGCGTGAATCGATGGGCGGGCCGGGCCGTCGCATCGTGCTCGCCACCAACGTCGCCGAAACGTCGCTCACGGTGCCGGGCGTTCGCTACGTGGTGGACACCGGGTCGGCGAGGATCTCGCGGTACAGCCGGCGGCTGAAGGTGCAGCGCCTGCCGATCGAGGCGGTGTCGCAGGCATCGGCGAACCAGCGCGCCGGGCGTTGCGGTCGTGTGGCGCCGGGTATCTGCCTTCGGCTGTTCTCCGAGGAGGACTTCGACGCCCGACCCGAGTTCACCGACCCCGAGATCCTGCGAACGAACCTGGCGTCGGTGATCCTCCAGATGACCAACATCGGCCTCGGTGACGTCGCCCGTTTCCCGTTCGTCGAACCGCCAGACCGGCACGCGATCCGCGACGGCTACGGCCTGCTCGACGAACTCGCCGCGCTCCAGCCGCCCGTCGACGGGGTGAAGGACGGACCTCGCGAGCTGACCAAGGTCGGTCGCTCGCTCGCCCGGCTCCCCGTCGACCCACGGCTCGGGCGGATGGTGCTCGAAGCCGACCGGCTCGGGTGCGTACGCGAGGTGCTGGTGATCGCGTCGGCACTCTCGATCCAGGACCCTCGCGAGCGCCCGAAGGACAAGCCCGAGCAGGCCAACGAGTTCCACAACCGTTTCAAGGTCGACGGCTCCGACCTGCTGTCGATCGTGGCGCTGTGGGACTACCTGCGCGAGAGACAACGGGAGCTGTCGGGCAACCAGTTCCGTCGGATGTGCCGCAAGGAGTACCTCAACTATCTGCGGGTTCGCGAGTGGATGGACCTGTTCAGCCAGCTTCGTCGCATCGCCGGTCAGCTGAAGATTCGCCCGACCACCGAGGAGTCTCACCCCGACCACATCCACCAGGCGGTGCTCGCCGGGCTGCTGTCGCACATCGGGATGCGCGACCGCGAGACCCGCGAGTTCATCGGCGCCCGCCAATCACGATTCGTCATCGCGCCCGGCTCGGCGTTGACGCGTCGCCCGGCGCCGTGGGTGATGGCTGCCGAACTGGTCGAGACCAACCAGCTCTACGCCCGTCGTGTCGCCAAGATCGACCCGAAGTGGGCCGAGCGGGCGGGCGCTCACCTGGTCAAGCGCGCCTACGAGAACGTGCGCTGGGATCCGAAGGGCGGTCGCGCCGTCGCCACCGAACAGGTCACGCTGTACGGGCTGCCCGTGGTGAGCGATCGCACGATCGGCTACGACCGGGTCGACGCTGCCGAAGCTCGGGCCTGGTTCATCACCAAAGCGTTGGTCGAGCGCGACATCGCCGACGAGGCGTGGATCGGGCGTCAGAAGTTCCTCGGGCGCAACGCCGAGTTCCTCGAACGCATCCGGCGCATGGCAGCGCGTGTGCGGCGGCTGGAACTGATCGACGACGAGACGCTGTTCGAGTTCTACGACGACCGCGTCGGCGCCGACGTCACGTCGGTCCGCCACTTCGACAAGTGGTGGAAGGCCACCCGGCGCGAGCGTGGCGATCTGCTCGACCTGACCGACGACGTGCTGTCGGGTCGTGGTCACGGCGTGCGGATCGCCGACTATCCCGACACGTGGCGGCAGCGTCGCGGTGACACGGTGATCGAGCTGCCACTCACGTACAAGTACGGCCCCGGCGAACCGCTCGACGGGGTGACCGTGCACGTGCCGCTGTCCGGCCTCAACCAGGTGACGCCCGCCGGGTTCGACTGGCAGATTCCCGGCCATCGTCCCGACGTGGTCGCCACACTGATCCGCTCGCTGCCGAAGGAGGTCCGTCGTCGCCTCAATCCGATCGGCGGACACGATCGACGCCGTCGTTGCGCAGCTGCCCGCAACGTCGACCGGTACGTCTCCGGACGGCGACCTCGTCGAGTGGTTGGCCGACTCGTTGGCAGCGATTGCCGACGTGCGAGTCGAGCCAGCGGCATTCGACCCGTCGGTACTTGCAGATCACCTGCGCATGCATTTCGTGGTGTCCGACGACGAGGGCACGGTGCATGGCGTCGGCACCGATCTTGCGACGATCAGGTCGTCGCTTGCCGGAATCTCACGGGAGTCGATCGCTGCGGCAGCGCCCATCGACGAGCGGCGCGGCATCGTCGAATGGGACCTCGGTGACCTCCCCCGAGTGGTCGAGTCCGGCGACCGCGACCTCGACGTGCAGGCGTACCCGGCGCTGCTCGACGTGGGCGACAGCGTCGCCTTGCGCGTGGTGACCACTCCCGAGCTGCAGGCTCGCGTGATGCGCGGTGGGGTGCGGCGACTACTGATCCTGAACGCGGCACCGACCCGGTCGTCGATCGTGCGCAAGCTGTCGAACGACGACCGGTTGGCGATCGCTGCTGGCGACATCGAACTCGGCGAGCTGAGTGGCGACTGTGTTGCCGCCGCGGTCGATCGAGTGATGACCGAGCACGGCACGTTGCCGTGGACCGAAGCCGAATTCGCCGAGCTGCGCCGGGCGGTTCGAGACGCTGCGCCGGGCCTCGCGGCGAACGCGCTCCACAAGGCTGCTCGCGTCGTCGCGGCCGCGACGGAGGCATCGGAGCGATTGGCGAAACTGCGAGCCGAGGCGCTGCGCGCGTCGGTCGACGACGCCAACCGCCACCTCGGTCGACTCGTGCACCGCGGCTTCGTGCTCGGGGCCGGAGTCGGCCGGCTCGACGACATCGAGCGATACGTGCGGGCGATCACCTATCGACTCGAGCATCTCGCCGGTGGCCAGGTTGCCGACCAGCGCCGGATGGCCGAGGTCGTCCCACTCGAGCAGCGATTCGAGCAGATCGTCGACGCCGCAGGCACGGCCCAGCTGTCGTCGGCGATGGTCGAGCTGCGGTGGCAACTCGAGGAGCTCCGCGTCGCCACCTTCGCCCAGCCACTGGCCGCCAAACGCCCAGGACAACCATCGGTGAGCGTCAAACGCATCAACGCCGCGATGGCCGCACTGTGAAACTCTGTGCGCACGCCATCGCCACACCTGGTTCATGTTGCAGTTCGGATGACCCGACCCATCCGTTGTGCAACGCGAACGAGGAGGTCTGCGAAGCTGGCGGCGTGACAGCACTCGACGATCGCCAGCTCGACCACCTCACCAACGAGACGGTGGAGTTGCTGCAGACCCTCATCCGCAATCGCTGTGTCAACGACGGGACCGCCGAGTCGGGCGGCGAAGTCCGCAACGCCGACGTGCTCCAACAGGTGATCGAGAGCGCCGGCGTCTCGGTCGAGCGCTACGACGCCGCACCCGGCCGAACGTCGATCGTGGCTCGCATCCCCGGTACCGATCCGAACGCACCGAGTCTCTGTCTGATGGGCCACACCGACGTGGTGCCAGTGAACGAGTCGGGCTGGCGCGAGGATCCGTTCGGCGGTGAGATCATCGACAGCGGCGATGGCCCAGAGGTGTGGGGGAGGGGCGCCGTCGACATGCTCAACCTCACCGCCTCGATGGCGGTCGCGTTCCGGCATCTCGCAGCCAGCGGATTCCGCCCGACTGGCGACCTGATCTATTTCGGCGTCGCCGATGAGGAAGCCGGCAGCGCATATGGCGCCCGCTGGATGGCCGACAACCATCCCGATGCGATTCGTGCCGACTACGTGGTCACCGAGAGCGGCGGGCTCCATTCGGGCTCGCCCGAGGCGCCGGCCATTGGTGTCAACGTTGCCGAGAAGGGTGTGGCGTGGCGACGCTTGCGCATCCGCGGGGTGCCGGGGCACGGGTCTGCGCCGTTCCGCAGCGACAACGCGTTGGTGAAGGCGGCCGGCGTGATCCAACGTCTCGCCGACTATCGGCCGGCACCGCGATTCCACGAGCTGTGGCCGGCCCGTGTCGAGTCGCTCGGCCTGCCCGACGAACTGCGCGACGCGCTGCTCGATCCCGAACAAGATCGAGGCGGCGCTCGACGTGCTCCCGAAAGGTGCCGCGTCGCATTTCCATGCCTGCACGCACACGACGTTCTCGCCGAACCTGGTCGACGGCAGTGAGTCGGGCGGTGGGCGGATGAAGGTCAACACGATCCCCGATGCCGTGACCGTCGACGTCGACGTCCGCACGCTGCCGGGTGAGGGGCCCGACGAAGTCGACGCGCACCTACGAGCAGCACTCGGTGACCTCGCCGACCATGTCGAGGTCGAGCCGTTGATGAACGACGCAGCATCGATCAGCCGGATCGACACGCCGCTGTGGGATTCGCTGCAGCGATCGATCAACCTGCCATTCCCCACGGCGCGCCTCAATCCGCAGTTCGTCGTCGGGTTCACCGATGCCCGCATCTACCGCGAGATGGGTGCGGTGGCGTACGGCGCAGGGCTGTTCAGCCCGTCGCTCGACGCCGGCGAGTACGGCTCACGGTTCCACGGCAACAACGAGCGCATCGACATCGAATCGCTGGCACTCACCACCCGCCTCTGGCACCACCTCGCCACCGACCTCCTCGGCTGAGCCGCGACGGCGGGTGAAGGATGGTCAGCGTTTGCGGGAGGCGAGGTAGGCGCGGGCGGCGGCACGGGCATCGGGATCTCGCATGGCGGCACCGAGTTGGTCTGCGTCGGCCCACGAGCCGGCGGTCGATGCCATCTCGTCGAGCGCTTGGTTGACTTGACGCTTGGTCGCACGCACCACGCTCGGCGCTTTTCGCGCAAGTTGCTCGGCCAGTTCGTCCACTGCCGATTCGAGTTCCGCCCGCGGCACCACACGGTTGAGAAAGCCGATCCGCAGCGCCTCGTCGGGCGAGAACGGCCGACACGTCAGCACCAGCTCTCGGGTCAGTGCCGGGCCGATCTCTCGAACCAATCGCGGGATACCACCCCACGCCAGGGGGATCCCGAGGTCGACCTCGGGAATCGAGAACACCGTGTCGTCCGCCGCGATCCGCAGATCACAGACGGCGGCCAGTACCAGGCCGCCGCCCACGCACGGACCCTTGATGGCGGCGATCGTCAGCGCCGACATGCGGTCCATTGCCTCGGCCATCAGCCGCCCGAGGTCGGCCTGGTCTCGACTCGACGCGGCATCGTCGGAACCGCTGCCTGCGAACTCACGCAGGTCGAAGCCCGACGAGAAGCCGCGCCCCTCACCGGTGACGACGACGATGTGGGCCTCGGTGGAGTTGAACCACTGGGCGGCCAACGCGATCTCACGCAAGGGCACCGTGCCGAGCGGGTTCAACTTGTCGCCCTGGGTGAGCGTCATCCGCCCGATGGGCCCGTCGACCTCGACCTGCAGCGTGGAGAATTCGGGAACGTCTGTCATTCGTGAATCCTGCCACGTAGTTCCTGGATAGTTCCCGGAGACCCGGGCGTGCGGAACCAGCGTGGTTCCCGGAGACCTGGGCGTCGGGGACTACGTGGTCTGGAACCTGCCGGGGGCGACTTCGGTGGCTTCGCCTCGGCGGAGCATGCGCTGCACGTGCAACTCGGCGCTGCGGTACTCGACCGACTCGACGAACGCCATCTCGACGTGCGGGCGATAGATGAATCGGTGCTGGCGCATCTCGTCGAGCGTGTGCGGCTCGATCAGGAACTCGGAGCATTGCCTCGTGGCGACGTGCGATCACCGCAGTGAACGCATCGATCATCTCCACGAACGTCCCGCGGCCCTCGATCACGCCCTTGTGGTGGAAGGTCACGTAGAACTCGGCGTCCTCGTCGCGCACCTTCGCCAGGCTCGCCTCGAAGTCCTCCAAGTCGCTCCACACGTCGCCGTAGTACGGGCCGAACCCCGTGAGGTCGATGTCGGACAGGAAGAACACGCCATTCATCCGGAACCCGCTGTGGCCGCGGGTGTGGCCAGGCAGGTGGACTGCTTCGACCTGCACGCCGCCGCCGAGGTCGAACACGTGGCCGTCGGTGAAGCCTTGTGCATCTGGACGCGGCACGTAGTGGAACTCGTCGACGATCACCTGCTCGAAGGCATCACGGGCCTCGCCGGTGAGGCCGTAGACGGCCATCAGTCCCTCCATCGACTGGGCTCCTGGAAGGTCGTCGTCGTGGATGTGCAGCCGAGCCGTCGGGAAGCTCCCGTTGCCGGCCATGTGGTCTTCGTGGCTGTGGCTGTTGATCACCGCATCGATCGCCGCGGGAACCCCGCCTCGGGCGACCACGGTGACCGATGGGTCGATCAGCACCGACTCGCCGGCGCCTCGCACCAGCAGTGTGTTTCCCGACGGATAGGCGCCGTTGGCGTCGCCGACGAGCACGCTCACCGAATCGGTCAGTCGTCGCTCGTCGTCGCCCCAGTCGCGGATCATCGGGACGACGCTACCGAGTCGCCAACTGTCACAGCAGGCCCGGCACCGTGTGACAGTTCAGGAGCCGGAGCGCTTGAGGTCGAGGCTGGCGGAGTTCATGCAGAACCGGTCGCCGGTGGGGCCGGGGCCGTCGGGGAACACGTGGCCGAGGTGAGCGCCGCAGCGAGCGCAGACCGTCTCGACTCGGAGCATGCCGTGCGAACGATCTTCCTTGCGGGTGATCTTCTCCGGCTCGAGGGCATCGGTGAAACTGGGCCAGCCGCACCCGGCGTCGTACTTCGTTTCCGACGAGAACAACTCCTCGTCGCACACGACGCAGTGGTAGGTGCCGGGATCCGTCACGTCCCAGTACTCACCGCTGAATGCACGCTCGGTGCCGGCGTGCTGGGTGACCTCGTACTGCAGCGGGGTGAGTTTCTGCTTCAGCTCGGCGTCGGTGGGAATCGCTCGTTCAGCCATGTTCACAGGATGCCGGAAACCGACGCACTGGCGCCTCTCCTCCGCGGAGTTTCGATCATGTTCTCGATGCTGTTCCAACCTGGCAAGACTGCGCTTCGTACGCTCGATGCATGCCACGACGCAACCACCGATGGGCCCCCGTTGCTCTGGCGGCCACCCTGGTGTTGTCGGCGTGCGCTGCGAACGACAACGCTGACACGGGTAGCGCCGTGGGCGGTGGGGACGTCGTCGACGCGACGACAGGACGACCCTCGAGCTTCCGTTACCCGCCTGCGCCCGACGCACCTGCCACCGACGATCCGGACCGGCCAGAGGTTCGCGACGCGCTCGAGCGCATGGGTCTGCTCCTGCAGGCTGGCGCGATCGACGCCGACGCCGTCGCCGATCTGGTCGAGTTCGGCGACGCTCGTCACGCCTGGTACGTCGCGGATCTGATGCGGTTCTTCGGTGCCGGCGACGGCGACGAACGACTGGTGGAGGCATTCGAGTCGCTCACCGGCACGTCACTGGCCGACGACCCCGACAGTGAGCGCAGCGTGTGGTTGAGCGCCACCAACCACCTGATCGCGTGGGACACGCCCGGCTATCCCGACTACCGCACCGACAAGGCCGATCTGTTCCTGTTGGTCGAGCAGGATTGGGAACCGTTCTTTTCCGACGGCGACTCGGACATCGACTGGCGGCTGCTCAGTTGGGGTGGTGTGTTGATCGACGATCGTGAGCTCGGCGACCCCGACGGTTGTCCGCAGGGTTGCATCCCCGCCCTCGACGACCCAGCGGTGACCGATGCTGCCGGCGGCGACTGGTACCCCGATGACGCCATCGTGTTCGGCATCATCGAGGGCGACGACGCACTGGCGATCCCGAAGAACATCGCCGAGATCCACGAGATGTTCAACCTCACCCTCGGCGACCGTCGTTTCGGCATCCCGTACTGCACGCTGTGCGGCGCCGCACAGGCGTACCGCACCGACGACGCCGTCACGATCGGTGGCGCCGACGACGTGCCGGTGCTGCGCACGTCGGGCCTGTTGTCGCGCTCGAACAAGGTGATGTACGACCTGCGCACCCAGTCGGTGTTCGACACCTTCACCGGCGCCGCTGTGTCCGGCCCCCTCCAAGACGCTGGCGTCGTCCTCGACGAGACCACCGTGCTGCGAACCACCTGGGGCGAGTGGAAGGCCGAGCATCCCGACACGACGATCATCGCCGAAGACGGTGGCATCGGTCGCAGCTACGACCTCGACCCGCTGCAGGGTCGAGACGACAACGGACCGATCTTCCCGATCGGACCCGCCGACAGTCGCCTTCCCGAGCAGGAATTGGTGGTCGGTGTGATCACCCCCGACGGCACCCCGGTGGCGTTCCCGGCCGCTGAAGCTCGAGCGATCCTTTCCGTTGGTGACGAGGTGACCGCCGCTGGTGTGGAACTCGTCGCCGACGGAGGCGGCCTGCGCGCCGTCGACGCGGACACCGGCGATCCGATCGCGTCGCACGAAGCGTTCTGGTTCGCCTGGAGCCAGTTCCACCCCACCACCGAACTCTGGCAGGTCTGAATACAACAGGACAGTGAGGCGAGGTGGGCCTGACTCGCCTCTGGCAAACGCACCCGTCGGACGAAGCTCGGTGGTCGTCCGGTGATACGGCTGCTAGGTGTCGTTGAAGGCGGAGAACGACGTCATCATTCGTGGGGTATCGGCCACGTTCATGCTGATGTTGTGCAACACCCAGGGATGCATGAGGACAACCTCACCGGGAGCGCCAGTGAGTTCAACGACGCTGTCGATCGTGTCGCCGGTGTCCATGAAACGTCTGATCCGGTCTCCGCCCGGTTCCGACAGCGCGGCAAACCAGGGCGACGGTTGAGCGAGCACACGCCGTACGTCACCCGATTGCCCTGCATCGTTTGCGGGCGATGCAGCGACCAGCGCGCGTACGAGTTGGTGCGAACCTTCGACCACGAGTGTGCCCCCGCCCCGAGCGGCAACGTCGTTCACGAAGCCGAGGCATCGAAGTGCTCCGAACCCGTTGGCGGGGCCGCGTGCGGGGATGTCGAAGTGCCACATCTTGTGGGGAAGTTCCCACGTTGCTGCGTTTGGGAACGAGAGCAGTGGCTGGGGATTGAGCCCGAACTGATGCCACCCGGACCCAAGGAGTCCCTCGAAGATGTTGGAGGTCTGCGTGTTGACGAAGCCCTCGAAGACCCCTGCCTTGCGCAGCGGTTGCAGCTTCTTGACCTCGACGGGCCAGGTCGAACGGTGACCGCGCTGCGCTGGCTGGTCAGGCGAACTCGCTGCCGACTGCGAGTTCCCAGCGGTTGCCCTCAGGGTCGGCGACGTATCCGCTCAGGCCGCGGCCTCGTCTCCGAGCATGTCGAGCGGAAACAGCGAGAGCAGCAGCCGCCACATCGAAGGCGGCCCCGAGCGGCGATCGGTCATCGCCAACGGGCGAACGACCGCAGAGACGCAAGGTCTCGGGCGCCGAGACTCACGATGCTGACTTGCTGGGGGATCGCCATCCCGCCAGGGTACGGGCCACCCAGATCTGGCCGCTTCTGGGCGCCCGGTCAGTGCTCGGCGAGCCAGAGCAACACTGATCGGACGCGTCGGTTGCTTTCGGGCTCGTCGGTGAGGTGCAACTTCGTGAAGATCGAGTTGATGTGCTTCTCGACCGACTTCTCGCTGAGGTGGATGCGGTCGGCGATCGCTCGGTTGCGCAAACCCTCGGCGATCAGCGACAGCACCTCGCGCTCGCGTTCGGTCAGGTCGTCGAACGGCGACGGCCGACGCGACCGCGCCTGCACGAACACCTCGATGGCGGCGGCATCAATCGACGAACTCGACGAACACACGGCATCGATCGCCGCCGCGAGCTGTCGTCGGTCGGCCACGTTCTCCTTCAACAGGTAGCCGAAGCCCTCGGTGCCGTCTTCGAGTAACTCGATGATGTAGTCGGCATCGAGGTACTGGCTCAGCACGATCACCCCGGTGTCGGGGTGCAGCGACCGGATCTCGCGGGCGGCGGCGATGCCCTCGTTGGTGAACGTCGGCGGCATGCGCACATCGGTGATGACGAGATCGGGGCGGTGGCGGTCGACCTCGGCCATCAGCCCGGGAAGATCCTCGGCCTCGGCGACCACTTCAACGCCGTCCAAGGTGGCCAACACAGCGGACACCCCCTGGCGGAGCAGCATCGAGTCGTCGGCGATGACGACCCGTCTCATCGGCTCGCCGCCTCGGTCGTGGCGTGGTCGTGGGGCAGCCGGGCGGTGACGGCGGTGCCCGATCCCGGTGTCGAGTCGATCGACAGCTCGCCGCCGAGCGCGCCGACACGGTCGGCCATGTTGAGCAGCCCACGCGAAGTGGCGTGGTGTTCGGTGTCGAATCCGGGTCCGTCGTCCACGATGCTCACCACCAGATCATCGTCGGCCGTGTCGAGCGAGATGCGGATCGCCGTGTCGGGTCCACCGTGTTTCGATGCGTTCTGGATCGCTTCGAGACATACGAAGTAGAGGGCTACCTCGGTGCCCTCGTCGATCGAGCCGACTGTGGTGTCGTCGATCTCGATGCGTAGCGGCGAGCGCCGAGCCACGGCATGGAGGGCACGTGCCAGCCCGAGTTCGGTCAACCGTGCCGGATAGACGCCCTGGGCCAGGTCGCGCAGTTCCTCGACCGCCTCGGTGACCGCATGATGCATCGCGTACAGCGACTCGCTGGACGGTGGGGTTCCCTCGTCGGCCAAGTCGGCGGCGAGTCGCAACTGGATCGCCAACGACAACAAGCGCTGCTGGGCGCCGTCGTGCAGGTTTCGTTCGAGGCTGACCCGCTCCTGGTCGGCTGCCACGACGAGGCGCCGGCGAGAGTCGCGAAGGGCCTGATCGGCGGCTTGCAGCTCGCGGTTGTTGTTGATCGCCCGTTGCATGATTCGCAACCGCACCACGTTCGACTGGCGGAGATCGGTGGTGACGAGAAACAGGTTGGCGCCGACGTAGGTGAGCAACACGGTGACGTAGAGCCACTCGGGCGTCACCTCGTCGAGTCCGACGCCATCGGTGGTGTACGCGATCAGCGTGATCGTCACGGCGATAGCGATCGTGACCGGCACCAAACGCTTGACGACCCGGCGCTCGAGGTAGGCCGCGGCGAGGATCATCGGCCCGATCACGTTCTGGATCGCGATCGGCAGCGAGTCGGGAACGATGATCACCATCGGGAACAGCAGGTACCACGAGCCGAGGTTGGCCCACATGATCCCGCGTGGGATGTTGCCGTCGCGGAACTGCGGTCCCGCCATCCAGCGAAACGGCAGCACGAGCAGGATGCAGGCGGCGAGCACCGCCGCCCACCACGACTGCAAGATCAAGGCGCACACGACGATGCCGAACGCGAAGATGGTGATGGCTCGCTGATCGGAGGTGTTGTTCGCAACCAGCCACGTCTGAGCCTCGTGCTGGATCTCGGGGATCTCCGAGTCGGCGATCGCCTGCAGGTCGATGTCGTCGTCGACGAGGATGTCGGTGCCGATCACGTCGTTCGCCGACGCAGGGTGGCTGTTGAAGTCGGCCATCGCCGGAGGCTAGATCGTGCCCTCGTGGTGAACCGGCTCAGCCCTGCACGCCCCTCGACACCGACAAGATCCGCTGGTTGCCGTCGTCGTCGATCATCACGTAGGCCGCCCACCAGCGGTTTGCGTTGCTGCCGACCCTGATCTGGGTCCGCTCGCCAGGGTTCGAGTCGGCCTTGGCCTCCACTCGACCGACGATGCTGACGTAGTAGCCGTTGACTCCTGCTGTTCGAGGATCGCGGTCGTACAGCACGATCAGGTCGTGGTCGCCGGGGTCGCTCACCGACCAGTCGAAGTCGATCGTGTCGCCGCCGATGAAGTTCTCGTTTCGCTGCAGCGACACCGTCGGCGTGGTGGGGAAGTACTCCTTCGCCGCCACCAGGTCGCCGAACATGTTGATGTACCCGACCCAGAAGTTGTCACCCTTGCCGGTGAGCGTGGTGTGGATGTCGTTGCCGTCGACGTCGACGTTGCGGGTGGTGATCGGGTTGGCGGCGCTGGTGAGGGTGCCACCGGTGCGGAACAACCCGACCTCGTCGCAGGGCCCTTCGATCGGAGAATCCCAGTGCAGCCGGTTCTCACCGTTGGAGATGGTGATCCACACGTTGGGGTCGCCGAGGAACGAGGTCGCTGCGAGTCGACGGTTGTACTCCGAGCGGATGTGGTCGGTGACGTTCCCGATAGGCATGGCCAGGCAGCCCCGATACCGCCGGCCATCGCCACGCTCGACCCTGACCGTCGACGTCGTGGAAGCGCCGTGGACCACCGTCACGTTGCGGATGTGCGAGAACGGATTCGAACTGCCGATCGCGGAGGGCACATGAGGCACTGGGTCTCGGGGATTGACCACTGCGAACGACACAGGGACGAAGCTGGCGTGATGGTTCGACATCGTCTGGGACATCGAACGGGGTGCGCCGAAGGTGTAGGTGACCACCTCGGTCCGGGAGTAGCCGTCGCTCATCAGGTCGTCGACCAGGTCGATCGAGGCAAGCGATGCCAGCGCTCCGCCAAGGCTGTGACCGGTGAAGTACACCCGTGCATCGGGGTTGGTCGGTGTGGGCTGCGCACTGAGGAGTTCGGCGAGCTGGTCGCGAACGCCGAGGTACGCACCGGCGAAGCCGGCGTGCACGGCGCTGTTCACGACCTGCCCGTTCGGGAGCCTCCAGGGTGCCCGAGTTGCGTTGAGATCGTTGAAGATGTCGAGGGCATTGATCTCCGTGCCGCGGAACGCCACGACGACATCCTGGGTCTGGGTGTTGCGGGCGACGATGAGTTCCGTGTCGGACAGCAAGCCGAGGATTCCATCGCTCCCGCGCAGGGCGTCGATCAGCTTCCAGCAGCTCATCCGGTCCTTGAAGTCGCTGGCTCCGAGCGTGTCGAGCGTCCTCCTGGATGCGCCCGGATCGATCTCGTAGGAGGCTGAAGCAAGCCCGAACATCGTGCGTGCGGTCTCGGTGTGGTAGCTCGTGTTCGTCGACCCGACGCACTCCGGCCTCGTTGGCCCCGCGTTGCCGTCGTCACCGTCGTTGCCGATCCGGGTGTCGACCTTTCGGTTCGGATTCGGGGCGGGTGTGTAGGCGTTGGCGTTGATGGTGCCGAGGTGGTCGGCGACGAGGTCGACGCTGGAGTGGATGCTGTTTTGGTAGCAGACTTGGCCGTCGTTGCCGATGGGTGCGATGGCGACGTTGGGGTCGACGGTGCCGATGTTGAAGTTGGTGTTGGCGGCGACGGGTGGGTTGTTCTTGATGTTGGAGGAGATGAGTTGGCCGTCGCCGCCGCCTGTTGCTTGGACGGGTGTGAGGTTGATGATGGCGGCGTCGCCGGGTGTGCCGTTGACGGTGAAGCAGAGCTGGCCGCCGGGGACGAGTTTGCGGCCGCCTTGGTTGATGCGGGTGTCGACTCGCCGGTTGGGGGCGCCGGTGGTGGTGGCGGGTGTGTAGGCGTTGGCGTTGATGGTGCCGAGGTGGTCGGCGACGAGGTCGACGCTGGAGTGGATGCTGTTTTGGTAGCAGACTTGGCCGTCGTTGCCGATGGGTGCGATGGCGACGTTGGGGTCGACGGTGCCGATGTTGAAGTTGGTGTTGGCGGCGACGGGTGGGTTGTTCTTGATGTTGGAGGAGATGAGTTGGCCGTCGCCGCCGCCTGTTGCTTGGACGGGTGTGAGGTTGATGATGGCGGCGTCGCCGGGTGTGCCGTTGACGGTGAAGCAGAGCTGGCCGCCGGGGACGAGTTTGCGGCCGCCTTGGTTGATGCGGGTGTCGACTCGCCGGTTGGGGGCGCCGGTGGTGGTGGCGGGTGTGTAGGCGTTGGCGTTGATGGTGCCGAGGTGGTCGGCGACGAGGTCGACGCTGGAGTGGATGCTGTTTTGGTAGCAGACTTGGCCGTCGTTGCCGATGGGTGCGATGGCGACGTTGGGGTCGACGGTGCCGATGTTGAAGTTGGTGTTGGCGGCGACGGGTGGGTTGTTCTTGATGTTGGAGGAGATGAGTTGGCCGTCGCCGCCGCCTGTTGCTTGGACGGGTGTGAGGTTGATGATGGCGGCGTCGCCGGGTGTGCCGTTGACGGTGAAGCAGAGCTGGCCGCCGGAGACGATGTCGGCCGAGACCATCGCTGGGATCGCCACTGCGGCAACCGACGTGGCGAGGGCCGCAACGACGGCGGTCCAGGCGCCGGGGTGGCGGCGATCGAATGCATACAGACGTCGTTTTCCCATGTGTCCAGTTTCGTCAACGCCTGATTCTGGCGGAACTGTGGTGTCCCGATGATCGTCTCGGGAGAACCCGCTCTCGGACGAGGGTTTTCCCTACCCGGCCCCAAGCAGACACCAACCGTTACATCTGGTTGGTTTGGCGCAGGAACGTCAGCGAATCCCAGAGATCGGTGCGGCGCGAGATGAGGCCATCGTGGACGTCGAACCACATCACGCCCGGGATGTCGATCGGTGTGCCCTCGTAGGTCGCCTCGAATCGGTACCGCACCACGACATCGCCTGCGTCGGGCGTCGAGACCTCGGCGAGCGTCAGGATGGTGTACCGCGCCCCGGCGAACGTCGACAGGAATCCGGCCAAACGCTGGCGGTACTCGTCGCGTCCGACGCAGCCTGAGCCGAGTTCGCTGAGGTGCTCGTTGACGAAGTCGTCGGTCACGCAGCCGGCGACGGCGTCTGGGTCGCCGGTGGCGAACGAGGCGAGGTACCCGATCACGATCTCGGCTCGAGTATCCACCTGCGCGACGGTATCGGCGCCGTGATGTGGTCCAATGACCCCGTGGCGGAGGAGGACCCGAACGAGGAATCGCCGTGGACACGCGACGACTGGGTGCCCGACAGCGCCGTGCCCGACAACGCGGTGTTCGGCGACGCGCGACGACGCGGTGGTCGCACGCGCAGCAACAGCCGCCCCCCGGCATCTTCGCCGAACCGTCACCGCACGACTTCGACGACCACCGCGAGTCCAGTGGCGTCCCGCGATCCACGCTCGGTCGCAAGCTGGTCGCTGGAGCGATCGTCATTGCCTTGTTGATCGGCTCGGCCGGTGCGCTGCTGCGCGGTGGCGACGACGGTCCGAGCGATCAGCCGCCCGTCGTGTCCGAACCGGTCACGGCGGTGACCAACGACCTCGAGGCAGCAGCCCTCGACGCTCCGACCGCTTCGCCACCATCGACCGTGGAGGAGGTTCGACCCGGACGTGGTCACGGTCATCGCTGACCTGCCCGCGGGTACCTCCGGAATCGTCGTCGAAATTCCCGAGGTACCGCCCCCATTCGAGCTCGGCGAACCGCTGCGGTGGTCGGAGCGCACGATCGCCGTGCCCGAGGCACTCGCCGCGATCGCGTCGACCGAGCTGGTCACGCTCTCGCAGGATGGCATCGTGAGCGTCACCGAGTTCCCCAGTGGCCGCAGCCGCAGCATCGACGTGTCGTCGCTGGGTGCTGGGTTGCAGCTCGTCGTCGGCGACGGCACGATCGCAGTCTTCAACTCCACCTCCGTCCTGCAGCTCCGCGACGGAGAGCCCCCGTGGTGTCTGCGGTGGGCAACGGGGTCATCTTCGTCGAGTCGTGGACCGGCACCGGCAACTTCATCCTCACCGAGCCGGCGACCGGCCCGGACACTCCCGAACGGGAATTCGTGCTCGAGCCCGACGGCACCGTCACCCTGCTCGAGGGCAGATTCGCCGAGGAGGTCAGGTTCTGGTCGCGTTCGTTCTCGCCGATGGGTGAGGTTCTGGTGACACGTCCAGGGGGCGTCTATGCGATCGACGCGGGAGGTGACGCCCGCCGGATCAGCACCGGCGATCTGGTGGCGATCGGTGATGCCCACTGGGCGGTCCAGGAGTGCGACGAGGAGCTGCGGTGCGCCGACATCGTCGTTGCGTGGGACACCGGCGAGGTTCGTCGCGGCGAACTCGACGCGATCGAGTCGTTCGGTTTCATCGATCCGGCGACGCGCATCTCGCCTGACGGTCGGTCGATCGTGTTCCGATCAGACAGCGATGGGTCGGGCCAGCGCCGAATCCTCGATGTCGAGACCGGGTCGATGGTCGATGCGGGCCGCATCAACCAGCTCGCCTATCCCGACTCGTGGGCTGCAGATTCGTCGGGTGTCTTCATCACCGACCGCTTCGTCGAGTTCGTCGACCGTGCGACCGGGAGACGGACTCCGATCGAGGAACTCGATCGAATTCGTGCCGTCGCGACCGAGCAGTTCACGAACGACGGCTGACCACCCGCGGTGGTCCGAAGGCGGTCGGATCAGGACGATCGGGTCACGACAGGAGTTCGTCGAGTGACTTCGAGATCGACCCCAGGTCGGGGCGGTCGTGGTGGACGAGCCGGGTCACATAGGTGATCGCCACGTCGCCTCGTTCGATGATGCCGCCGTCGGTGTCGGGCGCCAGCTCGACTGCGTCGCCCCACGACATCTCGACAGTGAAGGCGCCGTCGTGGCCGGGGATCGGCTTCAGTGTGGCATCGGACATCGAGCGTGGCGGGGCCTGGCCCACCTCGGCGAACCGCCAGGTTCCGAACTCGTCGAGCGGAAGATCGGGGGTGTTGATGTTGACCACGACCGGCTCGACCGGCATGTCGTCGACCAACGACTGGGCCACCACCTTGGCGACCGTGGCGGCGCTCTCCCAGTGCTGCGTGGCGATCGATTCGTCCCATCCCTGGCCCTCGACGCCGAAGCCGGTGACGGCTTGGCTCACAGCGATGCCCGAGATGCCGCCGTTGCGCCCGGTCAGTGCTGCACCGACGGTGCCGGAGTGGTACACCGATCGGCCGACGTTGGCGCCTGGGTTGATGCCGCTGACGATCAGGTCGAACGGGGGACCGAACGCCCCGAGGCGGGCGAACATCACGCACAACGCCGGCGGTCCGCTCACCTTCCAGATCGCATCGGCCGGACAATCGTCGATGTGTCCGCGCCGCACCTCGGGTTGGATCAGGTGCAACGCGCCGAGCGCGGCGCCGGCGCCGGAGAACTCTTGGTCGGGAGCGATGACGTGCACTTCGTGGTCGCCGTCGAGGTCGCAGATCGCCCGTGTCAGCACGTGCAGGCCGATCGAGTCGATGCCGTCGTCGTTGGTCACCAGGATGCGCATCTCCCCATCTTCGCAGCCGCCGCCCACAATCATCTGAACGGAAGGTGAACGATCGCCGCCAGCCGTACCCCAGCCCGAAATTGCCCCCGATCGGTGCGCTGAGCGAACAGATCCGGGGACATTTCGGGGTGGAGGAGCTTCGGTACGATCGCCGGGTGGACCTGCACACCAGTTCGTTCTGCTCGAGCCCTGCGCTTCGGAATCAGTGGTACGTGGTCGCCGACGCTGCCGACGTCACGACTGCTCCGTGCTCGGCGACCTTGCTCGGTGAGCAGTTCGTGTTGTGGCGTGCAGCCGACGGCGCTGTGCGCTCGGCAACCGATCGTTGTCCGCATCGCGAGGCGCCGTTGTCGGCTGGCAGGGTCTCGGACGGCTGCTTGGTCTGCCCGTACCACGCATGGGCGTTCGATGCCGACGGCGTGTGCGTCGACGTGCCGTCGTCAGGTCCGGGTGCCGCAGTTGCGTCGTCGGCGAACCTCGCGCTGCTTGCGGTTCGCGAGCGGTACGGGTTGATCTGGTTGTGCCCCGGCGCGCCGACGGGCGAACCTCCCGAAATCCCGCAGGATCGTGACCCGTCGTTCCGGCGAGTCACCGCGGGAATCGAGAATTGGCAGGTGTCGGCCACCCGGATGGTCGACAACTTCTGCGACGTTGCCCACTTCCCCTACGTGCACGCGGGCACGATCGGTCCCGACACCGACCCGGTGGTCGCGCCGATCCACGTCGAACCACTCGACGACGACTTCACCGGATACCAGTACACCGTCGACGTCCTCGATCAACACGGTGACGATGTTCGCCAGCGGATGTCGACAGCGTTCCACCTGCCGTTCGTGGTGCGCTCGAACACCTTCTACGAATCGGGGCCACGCGCCGGACACGATCGGGTGCTGTTGCTGTGCACCACGCCCATCGACGACGTCACATCGCTGTTCACGTTCGTGTCGTGGCGCAATCACGATCACGACCTGGCCGTCGAGGAGTTCCTGGCATTCGATCGGGCGATCGGCGCCGAGGACAAGTTGATGCTCGAACGCATCGGCGGTGTCCTGCCGTTCGATCAATCGGCCACCGTCAGCGTGCGCTCCGACCGGCTCTCGGTCGAGTGGCGTCGCCGGCTTGCTGATCTGATCAGGTCAGCGGCCACACCACCAGGAGTGATCAGACGGCTTCGATCGGTGTTGCAGGCGTCGGGACGGTCGCCGAACGCGCGCTGGCGAGTGTGAACAGTGCGAGGCCGGTGATCACGAGCAACATGCCGACGGCCTGCAGCGGCCGGATCTCCTCGCCGAGGATGGCGAACGCGAAGAACACCGCCAGCGCCGGCTGAGCTGTCTGCATGATGCCGATGGTGGCAACGGGGAGGTGCTGCTGGGCGAACACGATGCATCCGTGGCTCAGCATGCCGGTCAGCACCGTGAGAATCAGCACCACGAGCCAACCCCGAGCGCTCAACCCGAACACCTCCGAGCCGGCGATGATCGCTGCGATCGGACCGGCGGTGAGCACCCCGATCGGCATCATGCACGCCATGAAGTCGAGCGTGCCGACGCCCGCCGCCCGGGCCCGCTTCGACGTCAACAGGTACGTGGTCCAGAGCGTGATGACGCCGATCATCAGGAGATCACCCGACAACGACGACGCCCCCTGCTCTGGTCCGAAGAACAGCACGAGTGTCACGCCGACGATCGAGATCACTCCCCACCGCAACGCGCTCCAATTCGGGCGTTCGCCGAAGAGAAACGCACCGGCGGGGAGCAGCACCAGGGGTGTGAGTGCGGTGATGAACTCGGCGTGGGCGATGCTCGTCTTGGTGATCGCCGTGAAGAACAGCGCGATGTTGGCGCCGAACGCCAGGCCAGGAGCGACTGCCAGGCGCCAGGTGGCGAGGGTCGGGGCGGGCCGCCCGGTGCGGACCCGGGTGAATGCGATCACGGTCCACCACCCGATCACGGCGCCGATCATCCGCCAGAACGCGACGACCGATCCGGTCGACTCGGACCACTTGATCAGGGCGGAACTCGTCGAGAAACTCACCACGGCCACCGTCATCGCCACGAGGGCGAGTGCTCGCCCGCTCAGGCGGTCGGCCATCAGTGGTGGTCCGGGCGATCGGCTGGCTCGACCAGGTCGGGGTGGTCGGAGCGATGCAGGTCGGGTTCGAGGTAGATCACCGTCGCAGCGGGCGCCGCGGCTCGGATCTGGTCCTCGGTGCTGTTGATCGCGGCGACGAGCTGGTCGGCGCTGAGCGCCGAGGAATACTCGATCTTCGCTCCGACCAGGATCTCGTCGGGACCGATGTGTTCGGTCCGGATGTGGATCAGTTGGTCGACGTGCTCGCTCGACTCGATCGCGGCAATGATCGCCGACCGCGTCTCGGTCGACGCCGACTCGCCGATCAGCAAGCTCTTCATCTCGATCACCAGCACGATCGCGATGACGATCAACAGCAGCCCGATGCTGATCGAACCAACCGCATCCCACCGGGCGTCGTCGGTGATGTGCGCCATCGCGACGCCGCTGAGAGCGAGCACCAGCCCGATGAGCGCACCGACGTCTTCGAGGAGCACCACGGGAAGCTCGGGCTGTTTCGTGGAGCGGACGAAACGCCACCAACTGGTACCGGGTTCACGAACGTGATTCGATTCCTTCACCGCCGTGCGCAACGAGAACGACTCGAGCAGGATCGCCACGATCAAGATGCCGACCGCCACGCCGAGGCTCTCGACCTCGTGTGGGTCACGGAACTTCTGGATGCCCTCGTAGAGAGCGAACATGCCGCCCATCGAGAACAGCACCAATGCCACGGCAAACGCCCAGAAGTACCGCTCGCGGCCGTAGCCGAACGGGTGCTCCGCCGTAGCCGTCTTGCGGGCGCGTTGGCCCCCGAGGAACAGCAACAGTTGGTTGCCGGTATCGGCAGCTGAGTGAATGGTCTCGGCGAGCAGACTCGCCGAACCGGTGATCAGGAAGCCGATGAACTTGCTGACTGCAATGCCCAAGTTGGCGAAGAACGCCGCGAAGATCGCTTTGCGGCTGCCGTCGGTCACCCGCCGAGAGTACGTCACTGAGCCGCGTCGCGAGCGAGGCGTCGGGCGCTCTGCGTTCCCGTCCGCGAGGGCCGCCGGTAGCCTCCCGGCATGAGCCCCCTCGAAGCCGCGGCTGCGGAGACCGGCGAAGCCACCCTCAGCGATCCGATCATCTCGGTGACCACGGAAGCGCTCGAACATCTGCGAGAGCTTCGCGACGACGAAGTCGACGGCGACAAGCTCGGGCTACGCCTGGCCATCGCCTCCGACGCAGGCCAGGAATTCCGCTACGACCTGTCGTTCGAGGAGTACCTCACCGCAGCGTTCACCGACCAGGTGCGCACCCACGACGGCATGAAGGTGATCATCCCCGGCGACGACGTCGCGTTGCTCACCGGTGCCACCCTCGACTACACGACGACGCAGGGTCTGGTCATCCGTAACCCGAATCGCCCACTGGCGCCCTCGGTCGAAGGTCTCACCGCTGACGACCAACTCTCAGCCGAGATCGAGGCGCTCGTCGGCACCGAGGTCAACCCGGCGCTCGCTGCCCATGGCGGCTTCGTCACCTACGTCGGCCACGACGGCGAAGGCACCGCCTACCTCACCATGGGTGGCGGTTGCCACGGTTGCTCGATGAGCAAGCAGACCATGCTCGACGGCGTGCAGACCATGCTGGTCGACGCCATCGAAGCCGTCCAGGCCGTCCGCGACCTCACCGATCACTCCACCGGCGAGAACCCCTTCTACTCCTACGCCGAGGGTGTTCGCTGCCGCGCTGCAGACCGTTCAGCGTCTGGCGAGGCGGCGCAATGGCGGCTCGGTCTTCGGAGGGAACTTCCTGGGTGGAGCTCGCCCAGCAAGCGCGGGTGATCTCGCGATCTCTGCGACCGCGCGTTCGAAGGGCGCTTCGGTCGCCGCCGAGGTGCTCTGGACGCCGCTGATCTTGCGAACGTACTGACGGGGCCGGCTTCGATCTCCGTCAGCCGTCGGTGCGGGCGATCGTGGGCATGATGCCGGCGCGTTCGTAGTAGCGCAGCGTGTCCGCCGATGCACCGGTCGCTGCACTCGCGTCGGCAATCGAGTATCCAGATTGCGGCTCGGCGGGGGCTGTCTCGAGCGACGTCATTCCTGGATCGTAGAGCTTGACTTGGAGTGCACTCCAACGTGTTGAGTGATCGTCATGACCAACACCGACTTCCCGTCCGACCCGATGCCCACCGCTCCGCTGGGCAGAACCGGACCGATCGTGTCGCGCCTGCGTTCGGTGCAATGACGTTCGGTGCCGAAGCCGACCAGAACGCAGCGTTCGAACAACTCGACGCATTCGTCGAGGTCGGCGGCACGCTCGTCGACACCGCTGACGTCTACGCCGACGGTGAGTCCGAACGCAGCTCGGTCGTTGGCTCGCAGCACCGCGACCATCGCCGACGTGGTGATCTGCGGCACATGGTCAACGCACCACGCAGTTCGGCGGCGTGCTCGCGCGCAGTCTCGTGCGCAGTGTCGATGCCAGCCTGACCCGCCTCGCGTCGAGGCAATCGACACCTACTTCGTGCACGGATGGGACCAACACACACCGGTGCTCGACACCCTCGACACGCTCGCCGGCCTGGTCCGGTCCGGCAAGATCCACTCGATCGGCTGGTCGAACGTGACCGGTTGGCAGATCGCCGAGATCATGACCGAGGCACGACTGAATGGACTCGTTGCGCCTTGCGTCGTACAGCCGCAGTACAACCTGCTCGACCGCGGCATCGAACTCGAGGTGCTGCCCTGTTGTCTCGACAACGACATCTCGATCACACCATGGTCACCCCTCGGTGGTGGCTGGCTCACCGGCAAATACAGCCGGAACGAACGCCCAAAGGGCGCCTTCGCGTCTCGGCGACGACCGCAACCGTGGCAGTCGAGGCGTACGACACACGCATCCACGACCGCGGAGATCGTCGATGACACCGTTCATCAAGAGTGTCGAGTAGCCGTTGCCGCGATGACGAACGTCGGTCTCGATGTAGGGGATGGTGATCATGTCGCCGACGGGTGAGAAGTCGGCGTACGCGACCACGTCACCTCCGACGGTCAGTTCGTAGCGGCCACGATCGTCGTGGCGGGTGACCGAGGTGGTGTTGTCGGCATCGGAGTGCATGGCGAGAGTGCCGCAGCCTGCGACGTTCCCATCGTCTGCAAAGATGCGTGGATGTCGAGCGGGCCAGGAATCGCCGGCGTTCTGTGTGCAGCGCTGCTCGCATCATGCTCCGCCAGCGAGACGCCCCGAGCGCCGCAGCAGTACCGATTCGCCGTCGACTCGTTCGTCGAGGTTCGGCCTCCTACACCATCACCGCCGGCGACACGCTCAGCGGCATCGTGGCACGCGCCGGCGTGTCGCTCACGGCGCTCGTCGATGCGAACGGTTGGCCCGATGGAACCGACCATTTCATCCAACCCGGCGACGTGATCACGCTCCCCGTGGGCGCATCGACTCCGTCACCGGCGCCCGCAGCATCGGCGGGCACCGCCGGGACCGCACCAGCCGTTTCGCCCGCAGCTCCCGATGCCGATGCCTCGATCGACCGTCGTGCTCGTGCACGCCGGACTGCGACCGTGCGCGATCGGTGACCGCGACTTCGTCAGTTTCGACGAAGTCGGGTGTGAGAACGGTTGGGCGGGAGCTGGGTACGTCGACAGCGAGAACTTCTACACCCCGTCGTCCTGTCACACGTTGCCGGCATCCCCGACGATGCACTGGCGGGTCGGATGGACGGCGCGCCCGGCGAAGCGTGGACCGCCGCGAGGTCGAACGCAACCGACCGTTCGGCGTCGACGAACTCCTGGAGTCGCTGGACCGAGCAGACGCCCCGCGTCGGGCACTCGTCCCGCATTCTTTCCGGCACTGATTGCGCGTGTGATCAGCGGTTCGCCAGGCGCCGTAGCGGCGGGTCCTGTTTCGGGGGCGACTTCCTCGGTGGGAGTTCTGCCAGCAGGCGCGTGGTGATGGCGGTGATCTCGGCGACGGCACGCTCGAACGGCTCGGCGGTCGCGGCCGAGGTCGCCTGCACACCGCTGATCTTGCGGACGTACTGACGGGCGCCGGCCTCGATCTCATCCTCGGTCGCTGCTGGCTCGAGCCCCCGCAGCGTGGTGATGTTGCGGCACACGGTCAGTTCACCAACAACTCGGCGGCGTGCTTGGTCAGGTGAGCACGCGCCACCGAACACGTCGCTCGGACCTGGAGGTCGCGTGAGCGCAGATCATCGATGACCCCGTTCATCAACGCCGACGAGTACCCGTTGCCACGATGACTCGGATCGGTCTCGATGTACGGAATCGTGATCATGTCGGTGCCCGGCGAGAAGTTGGCGAACGCAACCACTTCTGCATCGACCACGAGTTCGTAGCGGTTGCGATCGTCGTGACGGGTGATCGTGGGGGCCGCGGAGGCATCGATGTCCATCACCAGAGTGTCGCGCACGCAGCGGCCATCGAATCATGTGCGAGCATGCCGAGATGTCACACCCCGGCGGTATCGCCGAGCAGTACCTGTTCGCCGTCGAGTCGTTCATCGATCTGGCCCGATCGCTCGATGAACCGGCATGGGCGAGCACCGTGCCGTGCACCCCTGGGTGGACCGCACGTGATGTCCTGTCGCACGTCTCGGGCATCCCTGACGACGCCGCCGCAGGGCGCATGGACGGCGCGCCCGGTGAAGCGTGGACCGCCGCGCAGGTCGAGCGGAATCGGGCGTTCAGCGTCGACGTACTCCTGCATCGGTGGGAAGAGCAGCGCCTGCCTTCGCCGAGCTCCTCGAACAGATCGGTCAGTACCGGCCACCGATCGACTGTCACAGTCACGAACACGACATCCGCCACATGCTCGGCACGCCCGGACCGCGTTCCAACGTAATCATCGACCTGGCGACGTTCGCCGAGATCGACGGGCCGGTCCGAGTCGTCATCGAACTCGACGACGGCTCGACGGTCACGACTCGGTGACCACGATGCCTCATCCACCGTCACGCTGCGCGGCATCACCCGGTTCGAGCTGTTCCGGTCACGCCTCGGCCGTCGCAGTCGGTCGCAGGTCCGCTCGTACGAGTGGAATGGTGCCGACGCCGACATCGACGCGGTCGTCGACGAATGGTTCAGTTTCGGCCCGTCGCCGCTGCCGATCTCCGAGTGACGATCAGGTCGGGTCTCGAGCGCCTGCTCGAAGTCGGCCACGATATCAGCAGGATCCTCGAGGCCGATCGAGACGCGCAGCAGACCTTCGCTCACCCCTGCGTTCAGTTTCTCGTCGGCCGTGAGGCTTGCGTGCGTCGAGGTCGATGGGTGACACACGATCGTTTCCGGTCCGCCGAGCGAGGTGGCGACTCGGGCGGTGCGGAGCCGGCCGAGGAACGCTGACGCCGTGTCGCGATCGGCGACCTCGAACGACAACACGGTGCCGTACTGACGCAGCTGCTTCGAAGCGAGGGCGTGTTGGGGGTGTTCCGTGAGGCCCGGATAGTGCACGGCGCGCACCTCTGGGTGGTCGGCGAGGGTGATCGACAACGATCGGGCGGTCTCGTTCTGCTGACGTGTGCGCACGCCGAGCGTGCGGAGCCCTCGGAACGCATTGAGCGCATCGAACGGCGACGGTGTCGCCCCGTGCAGTACCGAGTACGCCCAGATCTCGCCGAGCAGGTCGTCGTCGCCCGAGATCACGCCGAGCGTTGCGTCGTTGTGGCCGGCGATGCCCTTGGTGGCGGAGTGCAACGAGATGTCGACACCGTGAGCCAGCGGTTGCTGGCCGAGAGGTGTGGCGAACGTGGAATCGACCACCGTGAACGGACCCTTGATCGACCCCAACTCGTCGAGGTCGGCCAACTCGAGCAGCGGATTCGACGGGGTCTCGGCGAGCACGAGCATCGTGCGGCCGGGCTCGACAGCATCTGCGAAGGCGCCGGGTGTTGCCACGTCGACGTAGGTGACATCGATGCCCATCCGCCGGCACGGCCCCTGCAGGAAGGCGAGGGTGCCGGCATAGAGCTGACGCTGGGCGACGATGTGGTTGCCCGATGAACACAGTGCGAACACGGTGGATGCGATCGCCCCCATACCGGACGCGAACGCCAGCGATTCCTCGGCGCCTTCGAGTTCGGCCATTGCCTCTTCGAACGAGCGCACCGTCGGGTTCGAGTAGCGCGAATAGAAGCCGTCGTGGCGCATTGCGGTCGCACGGCGGTGCGCGTCGTCGAGGCTCTCGGACTCCCAGGTGCTCGATGCCCACAGCGCGGGCGCGAGCGACGCACCGCTGGCGCTGCGCCCCGCCGTGATCGCCGTGGTCTCCGGCGCGACGACGGGCCCGGCCGGGTTCTCGTACGGCGACGGACGCTGGCTCGACATGGCGGGCAACGGTACCGACGTACGAGATGTGTCAGACACATCTGGTACGTCGACCGTGGTCAGCCGCCGAGTTGAGCGATCACGATGTCGTGCAGCAAGCGGTTCGTGCTGATCGCCGTGTCGTGTTCGTGTGACGGCACACCGAAACGGTCGGTGAGTCGCCCACCGGCCGCCTCGACGATCGGCTTGACCGCAGCAATGTCGTATGCGGCCACACCGACCGCATCGACGGCGACGTCCATCGCCCCTTCGGCCACGAGCATGTGCTGCCAGAAGTCACCGACGCCACGAGAGCGACGCGCTCGCCGCTGGAGACCAACGAGTGCATCGGTGAGCCCCAGCGCATCCCAGCCGCGGCTGTGGGTGATGCTCACCTGGGCCTCGGCGAGGTCGTCGACGATCGACACCACGATCGGGCGTTCGTCGCCGAACACGCTCATCGACGCACCGAGGCCGAGTCCGCCCCACCAACGACGACCCAGCGCGGGCGCTGACACCACACCCATGACCGCACCGCGTTCGACGTGGGTGAGTGCGATCAGCGTCGCCCAGATGGGGATGCCGCGGACGAACCCGGACGTGCCATCGATCGGGTCGATCACCCATCGCCACGGTGAGCGAGTGTCGCCAGACAGTCCGTGCTCCTCGCCGAACGCCCCGTGACCGGGTCGCTCGCGAACGAGGTGGTCGACGACCATCGACTCGGCGCGCCGGTCGATCTCGGTGACCTCGGTCTGGTTCTGCTTCCAGTCGATCGTGAAGTCGGCCTCGTGGAAGTGGGGCAACGTGAACGCGTCGACGGCATCAGCGACGTCGAGCGCCAAGGCCAGATCGTGCGACAGGTCGAGGTCGTCGAAGTCGTTCACGGCGCAACCCCGTCGGTGTCGTCAGTGCGCTGGAAGTCGGGTCGCCGCTTCTGTTGCAGTGCAGCGAGGCCTTCGGCGGCGTCGGGGCCGAGGAAGTTGAGCATCTCGTAGGCGAGCGACGCCTCGAAGTTCGGGAGGGCCTGGCGGAGCCAATGGTTGAGTGCCCGCTTGGTCATCCGTGTGGCGTCGACCGGCCCGGCAGCGAGTTTCTCGGCGACGCCCATCGCCGTCGACATCACCTCGTCGGCAGGTACCGCTTTCGAGACGAGTCCGATTCGCTCGGCTTCGCGCCCGTCGAGGAAATCGGCGGTGAGTAGGTAGTACTTGGCTTTCGCCATGCCGCACAGCAGCGGCCAGATCGCCACGGCGTGATCGCCGCCTGCGACACCGAGACGGATGTGGCCGTCGGTGAGACGTGCATCTTCGTTGATGATGCTCACATCGGCCATCAGCGCGACCGCAAGTCCGGCACCGACAGCGACGCCGTTGATCGCCGACACGATCGGCGTGTCGCAGTCGATCATCGTGCGCACGATGTCACCCGCCTCGCGCATGACCCGCACGGTCTGGGCGTAGTCGCCGACCTGCTCGGCGATCCAGTCGAGGTCGCCGCCCGCCGAGAACGCCGACCCGGCCCCGGTGACCACGACGGCGCGCACGTTCGGGTCGTCGTCGATCGTGCGGAACACCCGCGACAACTGCAGGTGCATGTCGGCGCCGGTTGCGTTCAGACGTTCGGGATCGTCGAGGGTGATCAGCAACACCCCATCGCTCGGATGTTCGAAGCGAAGGTGCGTGTAGGCGGCGTACGGATCAGCAGGTGCGACATCACTCACGGCGCCAACCCTACGAGAGCAACCAACCCGGTAGTTCCCCGAGCCCGGGTCAACAGGAACCACGGTGGTTCCCCGAGACCTGGGCGGGGGGAACCATGAATGGTCAGGCGGAGCGGACGAGGGCAACGACGCTGTCGACGTCGAGACCGAACCGCGACAGGATCGCCTCGGACTTCGGGTCGTGGGGGATGAACTTGGTGGGCAAGCCGAGCACGTCGACGTGGGTCGACTGGTCGACCGAGCACACTTCATCTGCGATCGACATGCCGATCCCGCCGGCGCGCACGCCGTCTTCGATCGTGATGACCCGGTCGTGAGCGGCAGCGTCGGCGATCATGGCGGGGTCGAGCGGAGCACAGCACCGGGCGTCCCACACCGTGACTTCGACACCTTCCTCAGCGAGCGCTGCGGCGGCCTTCTCAGCCGTTTCGAGCATCTTGCCCACGGCAACGATGCACGTGCCGACACCTTCGCGGGCCTTGCGGGCCGACAGTCCGGAGCCGACCTGCTGCTCGGGCACCTGGCGAGCTGCGCCGCGTGGGTATCTGATCGCGATGGGGCCGGCGTCGACGAGCGTGGTCGCGTCGTGCAACATCTGGGCGAGTTCCTGCGCACTCGACGGCGCGAGCACCCTCATTCCGGGCACCTTCGACAGCAGCGCCATGTCGTACACGCCATGGTGGCTGGCACCGTCGGGACCGGTGATGCCGGCACGGTCGAGGCAGAAGATCACGGGCAAACGGTGCAGCGCGACGTCGTAGACCACTTGGTCCCACGCCCGGTTGAGGAAGGTCGAGTAGATCGCCACCACCGGTCGCAGGCCACCCATCGCCATGCCCGCAGCGCCGGTGACTGCGTGCTGCTCGGCGATGCCGACGTCGAAGAAGCGGTCGGGGTAGCGCTCCTGGAACGGGAGGAGGCCGGTCGGGCCCGGCATCGCAGCGGTGATCGCCACGATCCGCTCATCGGCTTCGGCCTCTTTCAAGAGCGCGTCAGCGAACGCCTGGGTGTAGCCGGTGGACACCGCCTTGGGAGGCCCCACCATCGGATCGAAGACGGGCGCGTCGTGGAGATGCTTCTCGTCGTCGTCTTCGGCGGGGGAGTAGCCCCGGCCCTTCTGCGTGAGCACGTGCACGAGGATCGGGCCTTCGTCGGACAGTTCGATCGCGTTGCGGAACGCGTGTTCCATCTCTTCGACGTTGTGGCCATCGAACGGGCCGACGTACCGAACGCCGAGCGCCTCGAAGAACGATGGCGGCTGCAGGAACTCGCGCACTCCCGCTTTGAACGCGTCCATTGCAGACTCGGCTTGGTGGCCGACCACTGGGAGGTGCCCGAGGAACTCCTCGAGGCGGCGTTGGCGACGCACGTACACCGGGTTGGTGCGGATGTCGGTGAGCGCGTGCGAGAGCTTGCCGGTGACCCGGTCGGTGACACTCGGGCTGTTGGCCGGATGGTTCGCCTGGACGTCTCGACCCTGCGTGCTCGCCGAGAGCATCGACACCGTGGGGGCGTAGGAGCGGCCGTTGTCGTTGAGGACGATGATGACCTGCTTGTTGCCGTGGCCGATGTTGTTGATCGCCTCGTAGGCCATCCCGCCCGTGAGTGAGCCGTCGCCGATGACCGCAACGATGTGACGGTGCGGATCGGTTCCGAGGTCTCGGGCGACTGCCATCCCGTATGCGTACGACAGCACCGTGGATGCGTGGCTGTTCTCGATGTAGTCGTGCTCCGACTCCTCCCGACTGGGATAGCCGGACAGGCCGCCCTGCTGGCGGAGCTGCTCGAACTGCTGCTGGCGGCCGGTGACGATCTTGTGGATGTAGGCCTGGTGGCCGGTGTCCCACAGGATCGCGTCGGTGGGCGAATCGAACACGCGATGCATGGCGAGCGTGAGTTCGACAGCACCCAGGTTCGAGCCGAGATGGCCGCCGGTGTCCGACACCGCTGACACGACGAAGTCGCGGATCTCGCCGGCGAGATCGTTCAGCTCGTCGTACGACAGATCCCGCAGGTCGGCGGGTTGGCGGACTCGCTCCAGATACATGCACCTTCGACGCTATCTCCACTGCTGCTCCAGTGCATGACGGGCCCTACCGTCGGCCCCATGACGCTTCCCGAAGGATCCCCATTCGACCTCACCGGCCACGTTGCACTCGTCACCGGCGGCAACGGTGGGATCGGCCTCGGGATGGCTGACGCGCTCGCCGCTCACGGGGCCGACGTGGCCATCTGGGGGACCAATCCGGACAAGAACGATGTGGCGATCGAACAGCTTGGTCGTCACGACGTCGAGCTGCTGTCGATCGTGTGTGACGTCGGAGATGAAGCGGCGGTCGAGCAGGCCATGTCCGACACCGTCGGCGAGCTCGGGCGGGTCGATTCGTGTTTCGTCAACGCTGGCGTGGGTGGCCAGGCGCCGAGTTTCGTGGGGATGACGTCCGACGAGTGGCGTCGGGTGATGCGGATCAACCTCGACGGAGCGTTCTTCACCGCCCGAGAGGCAGCCAAGCACATGGTGTCGCGCCACGGCGACGGTGATGAGGCCGGCGGCTCGATCGTGTTCACCACGTCGGGATCGGCGTTCTACGGACAACAGTCCGGGCAGCACTACGGCGCTTCGAAGGCCGGGGTGAACTCGATGATGAAGGCGATCGCCGTGCAGCACGCTCGCCACGGCATCCGCTGCAACTCGGTGTTGCCCGGCTGGATCGAGACCGACATGACCGCTGGCGCGTTCGGTTGGGACAAGTTCGTCGACAACGTGTTGCCTCGCGTGCCGATGCGCCGCTGGGGCACCGCCGACGACTTCGGTGGGTTGGCGGTGTATCTCGCGAGCCGGGCGTCGAGCTATCACACCGGTGACGTCATCACGATCGACGGCGGCTACCACTCCTTCTGACCGCGCGCTGGCGTGGGTGGAGCGGCGATCAGGCCGGGGGGCCGGCGTGCACACGGGCGAGGTGTTGTTCGAATGCGATGCTGGGGTCGTCGAGCGAATCGATCCACCACGTCATCCCTCCGGCGCCGAGCCGGCCCAGCTTGTCGGAGGTCTCGGCATTGCCGCCGGCTGGGCTGCGGTCGATGAAGCACGCGTCGAACGGCCCGTCGTGGCCGCTGTCGGCACGGAGGTCGTCGACCGCGTTGACGCACTCGATGAAGTCGTCGACGCCGAGATAGCCGCCTGCCCTCGCCACCGGCCAGACACCGTCGAAGCGAGCTGCCCGACGGAACGGTGCGCCGCCCGGCCAGCCACCGGCCACCCAGATCGGGATGCGTCCGTGCACCGGTGTCGGCGTGAACTCGACGTCGTCGAGCACCACGTGTTCGCCGCGGAACGACACGGTCGTCCCCGTCCACAGCAACTGCAGCGCGTCGAGCGATTCGTCGAGGATCCGCGCCCGACGTTTCGGGTCGGCGTCCTCGCCGAACCGTGTGAACTCGTCGTCGGGGGCACCGAGGCCAACTCCCAGGCGAAGTCGCCCGCCGCTGAGCAGGTCGAGGGTCACCGACTGGCGTGCGACCACCGAGACGCGCCGCCGTGCGAGCGGTGTGACCATCGGGCCGATGACGATCCGGTCGGTGGTGCCGGCGACGGCAGCGAGCGCGACCCATGGGTCGATCATCGGCTGCCACGGTTGTCGTCGGATGACGTGGTCCCACAGGAAGAAGCCGTCCCAGCCGGCCGACTCGGCGGCGGCTGCAAGGGTGGCGAGACGGGCCGGGTCGGCGAAGTCGCCACCGTTCGGTACGCCCAGCCCGAACTTGGGTGCCGTCATCGTGGCGCCACCCGCCGGTAGACCGTGACGTGCTGCGTGCTGTCGTCGGTGAAGGGAGTGCCTGCCATGTCGGCCCATCGATCGGCGAGTCGAAACCCCGCTGCGGTTGCCATCGCATCGAGCTGAGGCGGTGTTGCCCACCGGATCGACCACGGTCGCAGCCGAACACCACCCGACTCGGACAGTTGGATGAACTGCCCTTCGGCTCGCTGATCGCCGTGACGGTGGCTCGACACCGACAGCACGACATGATCGACAGCCATCGAACGCACGTCGACCATCGACGAATTGCCGTCGGGGTGGAGATCAGGGACGAACGCCTCGACGACGAACACACCACCAGGTTCGAGGCGTCGAGCGACCTCGTGGAACAGGCGCTGCTGATCGCCCTCGACGAGGAGATTGAAGATCGTGTTGTATGCCACGAGCACCGACTCGAACGGCCCGTCGGGGAGGTCGTCGATCATGTCGCCGAGGATCGCATCAACTCGCCGCTCGCCGTCGCGCTCGGCGAGCTTGGCGAGCATCGCGTCGCTGCTGTCGATGCCGGTGACGACGAGCCCGGCCTCGGCCATGGGCACGGCGAGGCGTCCGGTGCCGACACCGAGTTCGAGCAGGCGACCAGCGGGGCTCGTGAGCTGCACCATCCGTGTCACCGTGGCGGCGACATCGGTGACGTCGGCGTACCACTCGTCGTACACGTCGGCGAACCCGTCTCCGTATGAGCGCTCGTCGTATCCCCGCATCGCTTCGAGGCTACGGCCGATTGCATCGCGGGTCTGACCCCCGATGTAATCGGTAGCGTGACCGGGGTGACTCAGCCGGCGATCACCTACCTCGACCACGCTGCCTCGACGCCCATGCGCGTCGAAGCGGTCGAGGCGATGATGCCGTACCTCTCCGAGCTGTATGCCAACCCGTCCGGGTCGCATCGCTTCGCACGCCGTGCCCGCCAGGCCGTCGACGAGGCCCGAGACACCGTCGCTCGTGTCGTCGGCTGCCACCCGAACGAGGTGGTGTTCACCGGTTGCGGAACCGAGAGCGACAACATGGCCATCAGTGGTGCCATCGCTCGCAGTGGAGGCGTCGCCGTCTGCCCGGCGGTCGAGCACCACGCCGTCCTGCACGTCGTCGAGCAACTCGGCGATCACCCGGGCGATCGGGGTCGCGTCGTCGGCGTCGATGCGTTCGGCAGGGTCGACCTCGACGAACTCGCCACGACACTCGACGCAACGCCGGAGGTCACGATCGTCAGTGTCATGGCAGTCAACAACGAGGTCGGCACGATCACCGACATCGCCGAGGTCGCCCGTGTCGTACGGAGTCACGCACCTCACGCCCTCGTACACACCGACGCCGTCCAGTCGGCGTGCTGGCTCGACCTGCGCGAGATCACCCCTCACGTCGACCTGTTGTCGCTCAGCGCCCACAAGTTCGGCGGCCCAAAAGGAGTCGGCGTACTGATCGAGCGTGGTGGCCCGAAGATCGATGCGTTGATCATCGGTGGTGGACAAGAACGCGAACGTCGCAGTGGCACCCACAACACCGCCGGCATCGTTGCCGCCGCTGTCGCCCTCGACCTCACCGATCGCGAGCGCGTCAGCGAGAACGAACGCCTCGCAGAGCTCCGCGACCAGCTGGTCGATGCACTCCAGCGTCGGATCGAAGGCGTCACCGAAACCGTGCCGCGCGAGCACAAGGTGGCTGGTTCCGCACACGTCTGCATCGACGGCATCGAATCCGAGGCGCTGCTGTTCCTGCTCGACGAGGCCGACGTGTGTGCCTCGGCTGCATCGGCCTGCGCGAGCGGTGCGATGGAGCCATCCCATGTGCTCGCCGCGATGGGCGTCGACCGAACGACCGCGCTCGGCGCGCTTCGCCTCACGCTCGGCCACACCACCACCGCCGCCGATGTCGACCGGGCAGTCGAGGTCATCGGCGCGTCCGTCGATCGGCTCCGCCGCCACTCGACGCCGGTCACTGCAGCGACGCCGACGAGTACGGCTCCCAGAGCGATCGCAGGTACGTCATGAAGGTGATGTGTGCGATGTCGGGCGGAGTCGATTCATCGGTCGCGGCGCTCCTGCTCCAACAGGCGGGCCACGAGGTGGTTGGCGTGACGATGAAGCTGTGGGGTGGCGACAGTGACACCGGGTGCTGCTCGGTGTCCGATGTCGACGATGCCCGTCGCGTCGCCCAACAGCTCGGGATCGATCACCTGGTGTTCAACTTCGGCGACGACTTCGACGAGCACGTCGTCGCCCCCTACATCGATGCCCACACACGCGGTGTCACGCCGAACCCGTGCATCGAGTGCAACCGGTCGGTGAAGTTCGCTCGTCTCGCCGAGCGTGCCGATCTCCTCGGTTTCGATGCGGTGGCCACCGGCCATCACGCCAACATCGGTCGCACGCCCGCCGGCGGTTACACCCTCGAACGGGGGTCCGACACGGCCAAGGATCAGAGCTACGTCGTCCACATGCTCGACCAAGCGCAGCTCGCGCGCACCATGTTCCCGGTCGGTGGCATGCAGAAATCAGACGCTCCGGGAACTTGCGTCGTCGATCGACCTGCGCACCGCCACCAAGCCCGACAGCCAGGACGTGTGCTTCATCACCTCCACCGGGGGTCGAACGGCGTTCCTCGGCGATCGCATCCCGTTCCGAGCCGGCACGGTCGTCGACACCGACGGCACGCATCTCGGCACGGTCGAGTCGGTCGAGTTGGTCACCGTTGGCCAGCGCAAGGGCATCGGCCTGCCCGGAGGCGGCCCGAAGCGCTACGTCCTCGATGTCGACGCCGAGACGGCAACCGTCACCGTCGGCGCCAGCGCCGATCTCTTGCGAGGCGAACTCGTCGTCGAGCAGATGAGCTGGGTCGACGGCGCCGTCGACGGTGAGGTGCTCGTTCAGTGCAGCGCCCACGGGCGCGCGGTTCCGGCCACGATCAGCGTCGGCGACAACCGTTCGATCAGGGTGCGCTGGGACGAACCGCAACGCCGCATCGCGCCCGGTCAGAGTGTGGTGGCCTACGACCGCAGCAACACCCGTGTGCTCGGCGGCGGCATCTGTCGCTGACCGACATCGCTGGTCTCAGGTGACGGGGAGGCCGCGAGCGTTGGCCGACCTCAGTGCGCGGCCGGGTCGGCTCGGTGCGATGAGGAACGACCGGAGGTGGATCGCCTGTCCGTTCGGTTCGGCTGGGGTGAACGCGAACACGGTGGTGACCGACTCGGTGGTGGAGATCTCGACCGCGTAGCCGCTGGCCGGCCCCGTGAGATCGGCAGCCTCGGTGTCTGCGGGAGCCAACGCGATCGAAGCCACCTGCGCTGTTCGCAGGGGGAACGTGTCGGCCAGCACGACCGGGTCGTGGACGACGATGCCGGCCGGCACGAGCACGAACCAGCGCTGCGACAACCGGTGCCAACGGGGGCCGAGGAGGCCGACACCGGCGACCGCCAGCGCAGTGATCGTCACTCCGGCGATCCACGAATGCGCAGCAATCAGCAGCGGGCCGGCGATCAGTGCCGGCGCCCACAGCACCCAGCGCGACGGTCGCGGCGAGGCCGGCCCCGACCGGGAAGCGCAACGGGAACCGCTCCTCGTCGCCATATGCCGACGCCTGTACCCACTGGCGCCCGAACTCGGCAGTCAGTGCCGCTGCGGTGGTCATCGCCGCAGGAACGCCGAGGAGGAGCAACTCGACTGCCGTGGCGCCACCGATACCCGCCGCGATCGTGACGACCAGCGACAGTGGCACGACGAGTCGAACGATCGTGAGGGATCGCACCGAAGCAATCGCCAATCCCAACGCTGCGAGTGCCCAGAGTGCCCAGCCGCCGACCGCTGCGGTCCACGCGACAGCCGAGCTACGACCCTCGACCGCCGACTCGACCGCGCTGCCCCCGATCACGGCCACGAGGATCCACGCAAGCCGGGCCACCCACGGCATCGAGCGCGCAAGCCGGTCGATCGGTTCGTCGGGAGCTGTCGACATCCCCACAGGTTGCCGTGGCCGGGGCGGATTGCGGCGCCTGGTGCAAGGTTTGGCCGCTGCGTCGAACGGTGACCGTCGCAACGTCGGCTTCCGAGGAACCGATTCGGTGGGGTCGCCCACAGCGTGGAACGATGCAGAGATACCGGTCCGGCAGTCGCCGGCTGGCACAGTCATGGGGGAATCACCGATGGGAGGTGGGTCGTGAGCGAATCAGAGTCCGGCATTCGTGCACGTATCGCTGCTCGCTCGGTGTTCGGCGAAGGCGCCACCGCAGGCGTCGGAAGCCTTCCGCACCGCGATCCGGCTGCTGCTGCAGCGTTTGCGATCGGCGAGTTCGACATCGCCACCATCCCCACCCTGCCCCACCGTTCACCTGATGAACTGATGCTCGGCCAGGCGCTCGTCGGCGTACCCGGCCTCGCCTTCGGCCCTGACGGCGCCGTCGTCGTCGACCGCTCGTCGGTCGAGCCGCACGCCGAAATCACCACCGACGTCGGCAGCGAGGCGTTCGCCGGGCTGCGCAGCTTCATCGAAGTCGCCCACGAGGTCGGCCTCGACGGTGCGGCCGTCAAGTGGCAGTTCATCGGTCCGGTCACCCTCGGTGTGGCGCTCCAGCGCGCCGGCCTCGACCGTGCGACGGCGTTCGATCTCGCCCTCTCGACGGTGCGTCAGCGGCTCGCCGCGATCTCGGCAGTCGTCAGCAATGCACTCCCCAACTCACCGCAGATGGTGGTGCTCGACGAACCGTGGTTCGCCGAGCTGATGCGGCCCGGTTTCCCGCTTCCTCCCGACGAGGCGATCGACCGCATGTCGAGCGCGATGGCAGCGCTCCCGGCGAGCACGCTCACCGGAGTCCACTGCTGTGCTCCGTGCGATGTCGCCACGATGTTGGCCTCGGGGCCGAACGTGGTGTCGCTGCCGGTTGCGAGCGAGCTCGCCGATTGGGTCGGATACCTGTCACGGTTCCTCGCCGAGGGTGGCGTCATCGCCTGGGGTGTCACGCCCACCGACGGTCCGGTTGCTTCGACAGCTGAACGACAGTGGCGAGCGTTGAGCGATCTGTGGTGCAGCCTGGTGCGGCTCGGTTGCGACCCGGTGTTGCTGCGTCGTCAGAGCATCGTCACGCCCCAGTGTGGGTTGGCGCCGCACTCGGTGCAGGTGGCTCGCCGGATCGCTCGCCTCACCGCCGATGTCGGCAAACGGGTCAGAGATCAGTCGTCGGCCACCCGCCTTCGCCCTCGGCGCCTGACCTGTTGGCAGCCGGTCGAGGCACCTCGGGGCTCCACGTCGTAGCCTCGACCGACGATGACGCCACATGGTGACGCACCGGTGACTCCTGCTGTTCGGGTCGACGAACTCCGGTCCCAGATCGCGTACCACAACGAGCGCTACCACACGCTCGACGCGCCCGAGATCAGCGACGCCGACTACGACGTGTTGGTACGCGAGCTCCGCCAACTCGAGGCCGACCATCCTGATCTGGCTTCCGATGATTCGCCCACCGGCCTCGTCGGGGGAGCGATCAGCGCCACGTTCTCGCCGGTCACGCATCGGGTTCCGATGATGAGCCTCGACAATGCGATGGATGCCGACGAGCTACACGCATGGGCAGATCGTGTGGTCAAAGGGCTCGACGGCGACGAGCCGACGTTCGTGTGCGAGCTGAAGTTCGACGGGCTCGCGATCAGCCTGCGCTACGAAGCAGCTCGGTTCCTCCAGGCGGCCACCCGGGGTGATGGCCGGGTGGGCGAGGACGTCACCGCAAACGTCGCAACGATCAGTGACGTGCCGCACGAACTGCCCGGCGGTGCACCCGAGGTGGTCGAGGTGCGCGGCGAGGTGTACATGACTCGGACCAGCTTCGAACAGCTCAATGCCCGGGCGGTTGCCGCGGGAGACAAGACGTTCGTCAATCCCCGCAACTCCGCCGCGGGCAGCCTGCGTCAGAAGGATCCGGCGATCACCGCCAGCCGCAACCTGTCGTTCTTCAGCTACCAACTCGGCGAGGTGATCGGCGGTCCTGAGTTCACCAGTCACGTGGCGATGCTCGATTTCGCGGCGAGTCTCGGTTTCGCGGTCAACGAACACGTCCGAACCTTCAGCACCATCGATGAGGTCGCCGCGCACTGCCTCCACTGGCAAGAGCACCGTCACGACCTCGACTACGAGATCGATGGCGTGGTGATCAAGCTCGACGACATCTCGCAGCGCGAACGGCTCGGGATGACGTCACGGGCGCCGCGTTGGGCGATCGCCTACAAGTTTCCGCCCGAGGAGCGCACCACGTTGCTGCGAGACATCATGGTGTCGGTCGGCCGCACCGGTCGGGCGACGCCGTTTGCTGTGCTCGAGCCGGTCTTCGTCGGTGGCTCCACCGTCGGTATGGCCACGCTGCACAATCAGGACCAGGTGGCGGTCAAGGACGTCCGCCCTGGCGACACCGTGGTGGTGCGCAAGGCGGGTGACGTGATCCCCGAGGTGGTCGGCCCGGTGCTCTCGCTGCGCCCCGAGGGGAGCGAGCCGTGGGTGTTCCCGACCAACTGTCCGCGCTGCGGCAATCCGCTCGTGCGGCCCGAGGACGAGTCCGACACCAGATGCGTCGCGCCCGACTGTCCGGCCCAGCGAGACCAGAAGATCGCCTACTTCGCGTCCCGCGGCGGAATGGACATCGAAGGACTCGGCGAACAGATGGTCGAGAAACTCACCGCATCCGGTCTGGTGCGTGACCCCGCCGACCTCTATTCGCTGACCGTCGAACAACTCGTCGAGATCGAGCGGGTCGGCCCCACGAGCGCGCAGAACCTGGTCGACGAGATCGAGAAGTCGAAGCAACGGCCCCTGCCGAAACTGCTGACCGCCCTCGGCGTCCGTCATCTGGGGCCCGCAGCGTCGCTCGCGTTGACGAACGAGTTCCACACGCTCGATGCGATCGTGTCGAAGTCCGTCGACGAACTCGCCGCAGTCGAAGGCGTCGGCACCGTCATCGCCGGCACGGTCGTGAGCTGGTTCGGTCAGGACACGAACCGTGCGTACATCGATCGGCTCCGGAAGGCCGGCGTGAGCTTTGGCGACCCAGAGGCAGCAGCAGCAGCAGCGGCAGCGCGCGCAGCGACACCGCAGACGTTGGAGGGGCGCGCGGTGGTGGTCACGGGCACCTTGGCCAACTACAACCGCGAACAGGCCGAGCAGGCCATCACGTCACGCGGCGGCAAGAGTCCGGGAAGCGTGAGCAAGAAGACGTTCGCCGTCGTGGTCGGCGAGTCGGCGGGAGCGAGCAAGCTCACCAAGGCCGAGGCGTTGGGCGTTCCGATCCTCGACGAGCCCGGCTTCGAGCACCTGCTCGCAACCGGCGAACTGCCCTCTGGCTGACCGAACTGGGCCGTGGTGGTTCCTGGAGACCCGGGCGCTGGGAACCACCGTGGTTCCTGGAGACCTGGGCGTGGGGAACCACGGGGGCGTCAGACGACGTTGAATTCCCAGCGGTAGCTGCGTGCTTGCTCGGGGCCGTCTTCGATGCGCCAGTAGATGACACGAACCTCGTGGAGTCCCTCGGTGAACGACTCGATCAGCGCACCCTCGACCGGCTGGAACGAGATGACGGCATTGCCTGGGTCGAACACCGCGGTGGTCGGCAGGTCGACCTGCTGGCCCGGATCGGGTTGCTCGAACGGGTCGACGTCGGACTGGCCGATGATCGTGGTCGGGAGTTCGATCCCGTCGATCACCAAGCGTGCCTCGTAGCCGGGCTGGAGGTCGACGATCACACGCTCCTGCTGCAACACCTGCACGGCGTTCTCGACAGGCTGCACCGACTCGATCGCTTCTGGCCGGTCGATGCCGTCGTTGCCGGTCAGCGCTGTGGTCAAGCCGAAGATCACCAACACCAGGCCGAAGGCGATGACCAAGCTGGCCATCAGCAGCCCTCGATCGATCCGCTTCCTGGTACGTCCGGTGGTCGTCTCGGCTGGCCCCGGCTGGGCGTCGGGCCGTTCGTCGACGTCGGCGTTCGCCGGCGCGAGATCGTCGACGGCGGCGTCTGGTTCGGTCGCACGGTCGGTCACCCCACCATGATGCCCGCCGTCGGGGCAACTTGCTCAGGCGGTAGCGTTTCGTCCGCTGTGGATGTCGACACACCTGATCCGACCCCGACCGGTACGACCACGCTCGTCGGCCGCGTCCTGACCGATCGATACCGCATCGAGAACGTCGTCAGCGCCGGCGCGAACACGGTGATCACCGAGGCGATCGACACCGAGGCGAATCGTCCCGTCACCGTCAAGATCGTGCGCCCCGAACTGGCAGTGACCACCGCGTTCCGGCAGGCTTTTCGCCGACAGATCGAAGTCGCGATGTCGCTCAGCCACCCCAACATCGCGTCGGTGCTCGGATGGGGCGAGACCGAGATCGACGGAGAATCGACGCTGTACTGGGTCGTCGAGTACCTGGGTGGCGGCAGCCTGCGTGACATCTTCGATCGCGGCCGGCTGCTGGCCCCTTCGCAAGCCCTCGTCGTCGGTCTCGAGGCGTGCAGGGCGCTCGAGGCCGCCCACGACCGCGGCGTCGTCCACACAGAGGTCACGCCGTCGAAGCTCGTGTTCGGCGAGGACGGCCGGCTGCGCGTCGTCGATGTGGCGATGGCCCAACTCCTCGGCGCCGAGGCATGGGACGAACCAGCGACCGTGGCCACCCACGTCGCCAGGTACTCGTCGCCCGAGCAGGCGCTCGGACTCGACGTCGACGCCAAGACCGACGTCTATGCGCTGTCGCTGTGTCTGATCGAGTCGATCACCGGCAGTGTTCCGTTCGCCGGCGAGTCCACCGTGTCGACTCTGGCAGGGCGGGTCGGCAAGCTGATGCCGGTCACCGCCGACATGGGATCGCTCGCCTCGGTGCTCGAACGCGGCGGTCGCCCCGACGCCGAAGACCGCTGGACTGCCGCCGAGTTCGCGAAGGCGCTCGTGGCCGCCGCCGAAGCGCTCCCACGCCCTGAGCCGATCCCCGTCATGGCGACCAGCTTGTTCGCCACCTCGTTCGCGAACCGTGTCGAAGCGACGGCACCTCCGGTCATCGACGAGCCGGTTGCTCCACCGCCGACACCGACAGCCGTTGATGCTGTCTCGGCCGACGGCGTCGACGAGCCCGACGACGTCACGCCCGAGCCCGACGACGCACGCCCGAGCCGGACATGGCCGGGCCCGACGCGTTCGAGCCCGTCGATGATGAGGCCGAGCCCGTCGATGACGCAGGTGGCCCCAGCGAGTCGTCGGCGCTCGACGCTGCGGTGCCGCTGCTGCTGTTGACCGACCTCGCTGATCCTCCCACCGGGGCGGTGCAGGTGGCCGCCGAGCCGTCCGCCGATCAGATCGATGCGCAGGGCACCGACGACGACAACACCGACACCGGCGACACCAACACCGACACCGACACCGACGGCGCCGACGAGGCGGCCGCCGCCGACACGTCCGGCACGGTCGAGATGCCATCGGTCGTCGCCGCCGCCGCAGCAACCTCGGCAGCCAACACACCAAGCGTCGCCGCGTCGGCGCCAGCCCCGATCGACCCCACGCCATCGGGCATCCTCTACGACGACGAGGAACCCAAGCGACCCTGGGGCAAGTACCTGATCATCGGGCTGATCGTGCTCATCGGTGTCGGCCTGCTCAGCTACGCCGGTTTCTTGCTGTTGCGGACCAAGTCGTTCGAGGTGCCCGACCTGGTCGGTGTCGACGAGGCGGTCGCTCGGAACGAGATCTCCGGCAACGGATGGGTGATCGAGACCGAGCGTGAACGCAGCGACGAGGTCCCCGAGATCGACCATGTCGTGCGCACCACGCCGGCCGCTGGCGAGATGCTCGACGAGGGCGCGACCTTCGTGATCGTCGTGAGCGACGGATTCGAGCTCCGCACATTGCCCGAATTGGCTGGAATGACGCTCGTCGAGGCCACCCAGACACTCACCGATCTGCGACTGACCCCGGTCGAGGCACCAGCGGAGTTCTCCGAAGACGTGCCAGCGGGCGTCGTGATCCGCTGGCAGGTGCAGAACGACGCAGCACTGGTTGCCGGCGCACAGGTCTTGCCTGACACCGTCGTGGTGATCACGGCATCGCTCGGCCCCGAACCGCGCCCGGCGCCGAACCTCACCAACCTCACCGCCGACGAAGCAACCGCTGCGCTCGACGCACTCCAACTCGTCACGGCGCAAGGCGATGACGTGTTCAGCAACGACATCGAGGCCGGTCGAGTCGTGTCGCAGGTCCCTGCGCCCGAGACCCCCGTCGATCGCGGCGGCACGGTCACGTTCCAGCTCTCCAAGGGGCCCGACCTCGTTGCGCTGCCGAACCTCGACGGTCTCACCTATCCCGAGGCCGAAGCGTCGCTGACCGAGGCGGGCTTCACCATCAACAGCCTGCTGGGAACCACACAAGGTCTCTTCGTCTCTGCCTCGGTCGACGGCGACGAAGCGCAAGCCGGCGACACGTTCCGCAGAGGCACGGGCGTCGATCTGATCTTCCTCTGATCGCACCTGACACCGGGTGGTGACATCGCCGCACGACGCCACGTCACCAGTCGTCGACCTGCGGGAATCGACGCAGATGGAGTCGGATCGCTACGGTTCCGTGGCTGTGGCCGGCACCCGCCGGCCGTTCAGTCGGCAAGGAGCCTTCATGACCTCACTCGACGGGCGAGTTGCGATCATCACCGGTGCCGGGCGCGGCATCGGTCGAGAGCACGCGCTGTTGTTCGCCGATGAGGGTGCCAAGGTCGTGATCAACGACCTCGGAGGGGCGAACGACGGAGAAGGCACCGACCAGACCCCGGCCGAAGAGGTCGCGGCCGAGATCCGCGCCCGAGGCGGCGAGGCCATCGCGAACGGTGATGACGTCGCCGACTGGGAGGGCTCACAACGGCTCGTCAACGCGGCGATCTCCGAGTTCGGCGACCTCGACATCTTGGTGAACAACGCCGGCATCTTGCGCGACCGGGTGATCGTCAACATGACCGAAGCCGAGTGGGACGCCGTTGTCGCCGTGCACCTGAAGGGCCATTTCGCCCCAACGCGTTGGGCTGCTGCCTACTGGCGTGAGGAACACAAGGCCGGCCGCGGCAAGCGCCGCAACCTCGTGCACACCTCGAGTACGTCGGGTCTGTTCTCCAATCCGGGCCAGGCCAACTACGGCGCAGCGAAGTCGGGGATCGCCACGTTCAGCCAGATCGCTGCAAAGGAACTCTCCCGCTACGACGTGCAGAGCAACTGCATCGCCCCGGGCGCCCGAACCCGTCTCACGCTCGCCACACCAGGGCTCGAAGAGATCATGACCCCGAAAGATGGGGTGTTCGACGAGTGGGATCCCGCCAACATCTCCCCGTTGGTCGCCTACCTCAGCAGCACATCGTGTGCGTTCACCGGCGAGGTGTTCTTCGCTCAGGGTGGCGTGGTCAAGCGGGTGCGTTCGTGGGAAATGGGCGAGACCGTCGAGCAGCACGGCAAGTGGGATGTCGCCGATCTCGCCGCAGCGCTCGCCCCGCTCGCCGAGTGAACGTGGCCTGACGTCTGGGGTTCGGGCCCTTGCGTTCTGGACGTTCGGGTTCTGACGCCCGTCGTTGCGTCAGTGACGTGACTGGGCGTACTCGATGACTCGTTCCACCACTTCGGGGCTCGCCTTGGCGGTCGAACCGCTGTCGAACGGGGGTTGCGGGTCGTACTCGATCATCAGCTGAGCGGCTTCGGCGGCCGTGCGGTCGACGAGGAGCTCGACGAGTCGCAACGCCATGTCGATGCCGCTCGACACGCCGGCCGCGGTGATGATGCGTTGATCGAGATGCTCCACCACGCGGTCGCCGGTCGGTACGGCGCCGTGCTCGCTCAGCACGTCGAGGGCACCCCAGTGTGTGGTCGCAGTGAGCCCCTCGAGGAGCCCGGCCGCGGCCAGCACCAGCGAACCCGTGCACACCGATGTGGTGAAGGTGGACGACTCGTGGGCAGTGCGAACCCAGTCGAGCACGCGCTCGTCGTTCATCAATGCGCGCGTTCCGAACCCGCCGGGGAAGACGACGATCTCCGGGGAGGCCAACTCCTCGAACGTGGCATCGATCTCGATGCCGAGCATGCCGTTGTCGGAGCGCACCACCCCGCGCTCGTGGCCGACGAAGGTGACATCGAAGTGCGGGATGCGTTGCAGCACCTCGTAGGGGCCGATCCCATCGAGTGCGGTGAAGCGAGCGAAGAGCGCGATGGCGATGCTGGTCACCCGTTCACCGTAGCCCGGGCCGTCAGAACCTCGCCGTGAGAACCGAGCAGCGGTAGTGCGGCGTCGGGTGCCCGGTAGCGTGACGGCGTGGACGTACGCATCGGAGTGACCCAGGCCCCCCGCGAGATCAATGTCGAACTCGCCGAAGACGCTGACCGCGACGAGCTCAAGTCCCGCATCGAGGCAGCGCTCGCAGGGGCGAGCGATGTGCTCTGGCTCACCGACAAGCGCGGCAAAGACGTCGCGGTGCCCTCGGCGAAGATCGCCTACATCGAGCTCGGCTCGGCCGACGGCGACCGCAAGATCGGCTTCGGAGGCTGAACCTGGACCGCGAAGGTCTGCCGGGTCTGCTCGACCTCGACCTGCTGTGGGTCACCGGAAAAGGCGGTGTCGGCAAGACCACCACCGCGGCGGCGCTCGCTGAAGTCGCCGCACGTCACGGGCGTCGCACGCTCGTGTGCGAGATGGATGCCAAGGGAGCGCTTGCGAACGCGTTCGACGTCGGCGAGTTGGGTTTCGAACCCACCGAGGTCGCCCCGAACCTGTTCGCCATGGCGATGAGCACCGAGGACTCGCTGCGCGAGTACCTGCGCCTGTTCGTTCGGGTCCCGCTGCTCGGGCGAATCGGCCCGCTTGCGTCGACCTTCGACTTCGTTGCCGATGCAGCGCCGGGCGTGAAGGAAATTCTCGGTGTCGGCAAACTCTGTTGGGAGGTACGCGAGCAGCACTACGACCTGATCGTCGTCGACGCCGAAGCAAGCGGACACATCGTCAGCCAGATCGGGGCGCCACGGGTGATCGCAGATCTCGTACAGGTCGGTCTGGTGCGCGATCAGACCCAGTGGATGCTCGACATCCTCGACGACCCGGTACGCACCGGCGTCGCCGTGGTCACCACCCCCGAGGAGATGCCGGTCACCGAGACCATCGAACTCCTCGCGCGGCTGCGCTCGGAAACCGGGGCGCACGCTGCGGCCGTCATCGCCAACCGGGTACTGCCGGCGATGTTCACTCGTCGCGAACAAGCCATCGTCGACCGGCTCGACGATGTGTTGCCGGTCCTCGTCGAGGCCGTTGGCCCAGGCGCCGGAACGGTGCTCGACGCGGCCAGGCTCACCGAGTCGCGACGTTCGACCGGTGCCGGACATCTCGATCGGTTGCGTTCGTGGATCGCCGACAACGATGCCGTTGCCGACGACCTGGCGATCATCACCGTGCCGGAGTTGTTCGCTCGGGCGTCGGGCCCGCGGGTCGTGTCGCTGGTCGCCGACGCGCTCACCGACGAACTCGACCCCGACACCACGTCGCCGAGCAAGCGAGGCGTGCGCCGTGGGTGACCTCGACAACCTGCTCGCCAGTCGCGAGATGCTCCTCGTTGCCGGCTCCGGCGGCGTCGGCAAGACCACGATCGCTGCTGCGCTCGGCATCGCAGCTGCGGCACGCCAGAACGGTCGGGTGCTGGTACTCACCATCGACCCGGCTCGTCGCCTGGCGACCGCACTCGGGCTCGACGAGTTCGGCAACACTCCGACGCGGATCGACCCGGCGGCGTTCACCGAGGCCGGGGTGAAGGTACGTGGCGAACTGTGGGTGGCGATGCTCGATACGAAGGCTGGGTGGGACGAGCTGATCACGCGGCATGCACCCGACGCGGAGATCCGTGATGCCGTGCTCGCCAACCCGTTGTACGAGAACATCACGAGCCGGTTCGTGCACAGCCACGAATACCTGGCGATGGAACAACTGCACGACCTCCACGCCCGTGGCGACTTCGATCTGGTGATCGTCGACACGCCGCCATCGCGCAACGCCCTGTCGATCCTCGATGCTCCGGGCCGGATGGTCGAGTTCTTCGGCAGCCGACTCCTGCGGTGGTTGACCGTGCCGTACCGGTCACGGTTGTTCACGATGGCGTCGAAGCCGTTCTATCAAGTGGCCGATCGTGTGCTCGGTTCGCGCTTCCTGCAGGACATCGCCGACTTCTTCGTGCTGTTCCAGGCAATGGAGGGCGGTTTCGTGCGGCGCGCCCGGGAGGTCGAGGCGTTGCTCGTCGACCCGCGCACAGCGTTCGTCGTGGTGACCACACTCGAGACCGCGCCGAGCCACGAGGCCCGATTCCTCGCGCGGTCGTTGCTCGAACGCCAGATGGGCCTCGGTGCGATCATCGCCAACCGGGTGCTTCCACCCGAACTCGCCAGTCGCGAGGCCGCCGACAGCGCTGCTGCGCTGCTCGATCAAGCGTCGGGAGAGCTCGCGACGGAGGTGGCGAGCGGCCTCGATGCGCCGGTGAAGCAGGTGCGGTCGGTGCTCACGCAGATCGCCTCGCGATTCGACGACGTCGCGCTGGTGGCTGCACGCGAGTCCGATCGTCGTGTCGAACTTGCGGCAATGGCGCCGACATTGGTCTCGGTGCCCTGGCTCGAGGGTGACATCCACGACCTCGCTGGGTTGGCCGAGTTGGCCGGTCACCTGCGTAACGCATGATCATCGGGCAGACTCAGTGGTGATGACCTCTCTCGCCGAACTGGCCCGCGAGCACTCAGCGCTCGAACGTGACGACATCGAACACCTGCACCGGCTGACGGCCGAGTGGGCGTTCCTCGCCGATCTGTGTTTCGCCGATCTCCTGCTCTATGTGCGTTCGGGGGCAGGCAAGTGGCTGATCGTCGACCAGGTGCGTCCAGCGACCAACCAGACGATGTACGTCACCGACTACGTCGGCACGTGGGCCGATGGCGACGAGGCAGCGCTGATCGAGCAAGCCGCCGAGAGCGGCCAGCGTGTCGAAGGGGCCATCGAGGTGGATGGGGGAGGCGACGAGGTCAACAACGCCCGAATGCTCGCCATCCCGGTACGCCGAAAAGGTCGTGTGGTCGCGGTGCTGTCGAAGGAGTGGAAGGTTCGCGCCGGTCGACCGCTCGGCGAACTCGAGCGCAACTACTCCTACATCTTCGAAGAGTTCGTGCAGATGATCGAGGCCGGTTCGTTCCCGTTCGCCGGTCGGGTTGCCGACTCGAGTGCCGCTCCCCGTGTCGGCGACGGCGTGCTCACCCTCGACGCGGTCGGCACGGTCACCTATGTGTCGCCGAATGCCAACTCAGCGCTGCACCGCGTGGGCATCCAGGCCAATCCGGTGGGCATGCGCCTCGCCGAACTCGGGTTCCACGATGGTCCCGTGCGCCAGGCGTTCGAGCGTTTCGAGCCCGTCGTCGAAGAGTTCGAGCAGGGCGCCGACGTCACGTTGTTGTGCCGATGCGTGCCGATCGTGGCCAAGGGTGACACCGGTAGCGAGATCGCTGGCGGTCTGCTGCTGGTGCGCGACGTCACCGAGCTGCGCAAGCGTGATCGCCTGTTGCTCAGCAAGGACGCGACCATCCGTGAGATCCACCACCGGGTGAAGAACAACTTGCAGACCATCTCCTCGCTGCTGCGTCTCCAGGCGCGTCGACTCACCAACCAGGAGGCGAAGGCGGCGGTGCAGGAATCGGTGCGGCGCATCCGCACGATCGCGCTCGTTCACGAGTCGTTGTCACGCGAACCCGGTGAGGACATTGCATTCATCGAGATCGTGCGGCCGCTGCTCCGCCTCGCCGAGGAGGGCTTGCAGTCGCCTGACCGGCCGGTGAGGTTCACCGTGAGCGGTGACGGCGGACGGATACCGGCGAACACGGCCACGCCGCTGTCGGTCGTGCTCACCGAGCTGCTGCAGAACGCCGTCGATCATGGGTTCCCCGAGGGGAGCGCCGGAGGCGAGGTCAAGGTGGGCCTCGCGCAATTCGAGCAGGCGCTGACGATTCGGGTGGTCGACAATGGCCGTGGTGTCGACCCGACATTCGACATCGATCAGGCCAAGGGTCTTGGTCTGTCGATCGTTCGTACGCTGGTGACCACCGAACTCAACGGCACCATCGACATCCGGCCGGCGACCAGCGCCGATCTCGTTGCCGCAGGTCTGGGCGATGGTTCGGGCCACGACCACGGCACGGTCATCGAGTTGCGAGTACCCACCGTCGAGTAGGCCGTCGCTGCGCTCGTTGGCTGGACGAGTTGGCCCTGTGGGCTGCCCGGAGCGCTACTGGTCAGCTGGCGCGGGCGGCGCGGGCGGCGGCCACGCGACGGCGCCGGATGACGCGACGCTCTTCTTCGGTGAGCCCGCCCCAGATGCCCGAGTCCTGGTTGGTCTCGAGCGCGAAGTCGAGGCATTGCGAGGAAACGGTGCACTCGTCGCACACCTCTTTGGCACGATCTATCTGGACCAGCGCGTGTCCTGTGGTGCCGACCGGAAAGAACAGCTCCGGGTCGGTGTCGCGGCAGATGGCGTCGTCTCGCCATTCGTAGTCTGCTGCTCCAAGGGTGAGGCTGGACGCAAGGATCGACACGTTGGTGCTCCTCGAAGGTGGCTGAGGCGGGGAGTCCGCCGGGATGGGGGCATCGCCGCGAGGCGACGGGCCGTTCTGGCCGGGACGAACTGTAGGCGTGTCTTTCTGGCGCCGCAAGGGTCCATTCGTCCTTTATCTACCGCGGGGCCGATTTGTTCGACCATGATGGTGCGATGCTCGTGCTCGGCCACCGAGGCGCATCGGCTGATGCACCGGAGAATTCCCCTGCAGCGTTCGCCCTCGCCGACCAGATGGGCGCCGACGGCGTCGAACTCGACGTTCGTCGTGTTGCCGACGGGCGTCTGCTGGTCGCTCACGACCCGTTGCCGGCGGCGCTCGACGAGGTCGATTCGATGGGTGTGGCCACGTTTGCCGAAGTGCTCGACGCCTGTGGCGATCGCATGCTCGTCAACGTCGAGATCAAGAACTGGAAGGGCGACGCCGACTACGACCCCGCCATGGAACTGGTCGGTCCGATCATCGATGAGCTCCGACGGCGTGGACCGCGGATGCGTGACCGCTGGCTGATCTCGTCGTTCTCGTGGACCACAGTGGCTGCGTGCCGAGAGCTGGCGCCCGACATCGCCACTGCGTGTCTCACGATGGGTCCCATCGATGCAGGCAACGATCGTCGGCCTGGCCGCGCAGGGCCACGCCGCGCTGCACCCCTACGAACCGCAGGTCGACGAGGAACTGTTGGCGCTGTGCCACCGCAACGGCCTCGCCGTGAACGCCTGGACCTGCAACGACCCGGCCCGGCTGGTCGAGCTGTCCGGGCTGGGCGTCGACGGTGTCTGCACCGATGTGCCCGATGTGGCGTTGTCCGCGCTGGGGCGATCCTCGGTCGCAGGCCAGCCGGTGTGGCCGACGATCGCCCGCTGAATTCAGTTCGGGAAGACCAACTGCACGGCGTCGGGAACGTGGGTGAACTCGAGGCGCCTGGTGCTTCCCAGAGCGTCGCCGTCGACCTGATACGGGAACGGGTCCTCGTGTTCGACCACCAGATTCTTCACGTCGATGCGGATGTCGAGGTGGGCGGCAGGCTTCACGCCACCCCCGCGCAGTGCACCGGCGAGCGAGGTCAGGATGTTCGCGGCGTTCATGGTGGTGAACGTGATCGCAACGAGGCCCCGATCGAGTGTTGCCGCCGGTGACAGGTCGAGTGGTCGATTGCCGAGATATGTGTACGGGTTCGTGTTGAGCACGATCGTGAAGTAGCCGTCGTCGACCTCGGGGCCGCCATCACCGCTCAGCCGGAAATGGGGCGTGCCGCGGTCGTAGCCGGTCAGCCAGGTCGACAACCCCGCCCAGATGAACAACGGATGGCCCAGCCAACGCTTGAGCGATCCGCGGCGCTCGACCTGTTCGACGACGGCAGCGTCGAAGCCCACACCGGTGTGAAAGCAGAAGTAGCGCCCGTTGACCTGGCCGAGACCGATCGGGCGCAGGTCGGCAGCATCGAGACCGTTGGCGAGATGTTCCGCGGCCTCCACCGGGTCGTTGGGCAACCCGATGGTGCGGGCGAACACGTTGGTCGATCCGCCGGGCAGGACGCCGAGCGCGGTGTCGGTGCCGGCGATGCCGGTTGCGACCTCGTTGAGGGTGCCGTCGCCACCGAAACCGATCACGACGTCGAGTCCGCGACGTGCAGCATCGTGTGCGAATCGGGTTGCATGACCGCGACGGTTGGTCTCGACGATCTCGACGTCGTGGCCCTGACTCAGGCGGCGGTGCACGATCACGGTGTTGCGCGCCGTGACCGACGACGCAAAGGAGTTGACCACCAGCAGGATCCGCAAGTGGCCGACGGTACCAATCCGCGACGACGACTTGGTCACACGGGTTTGGGTGCAACTTGACGCACCGGTAACTTGGGCATCCTTATGAACGTCATCGTCTGTGTGAAACAGATCCCCGACCCGGCGTTGCCCGGAGAACTGGATCCCTCCACCAACACGCTCAAGCGTGATGGCAAGCTCATCCTCGACGAGTCCGACAGCTACGGCGTCGAAATGGCTCTTCAGCTCGTCACGGCAGCCGGCGGCGGCGAGGTCAGCCTCGTGTCGATGGCTCCGAACGACGAGACCTCCGGCCTGCGCACCGCGCTTGCCATGGGTGCGGCCAAGGCCGTGCTCGTGAGCGACGCTTCGCTCGCCGGTGCCGATGCGCTCACGACCGCCAAGGTGCTCGCTGGCGCAACCAAGCAGCTCGGCGACGTCGACCTGATCATCGCCGGGACCGAGTCGTCCGATGGCTACACGGGCACGGTGCCCGAGCAGCTCGCCGAAGTGCTCGGTCTCCCGTCGGTCACGTTTGCCAAGAGCATCGAGATCACCGACGGCACCCTCAAGGTCGACCGTCAGACCGAGTCCGGCTACGACGAAGTCACCTGTTCGTTGCCCGCCGTGGTCTCGGTGACCGCTGGTGTGGTCGAGCCCCGTTACCCGAGCTTCAAGGGCATCATGGCCGCGAAGTCCAAGCCGGTCGAGACCGTCACCGCTGCCGACCTCGGCATCGAGTCGGTGTCGTGGGCCCAGCAGATCAGCTCCGTCGAGGATGCCCCCGCCCGCGAAGCCGGTGAGGTCATCGAAGACGACGGCGAAACGTTCAACAAGATCGTCGAGTTCCTCGACAACCTGAAAGTCATCTGAGGAGACACTGATGGGTATCGACAACATCTGGGTGTTCGCGCAGGCCGCCGACGGCGCCCCGACCACTGGCACACTCGAACTGCTCACCAAGGCACGCAGCCTCGGTGGCACCGTCTCGGCGTTCATCGCTGGTGACGGCGCCGGTGCCGCTGCGGCGATGGGCGACCACGGCGCCGCCAAGGTCTACGCGACCGGCGACCTCGCTGGCGCACTGCCCGGCGTGGCCATTGCCGCTGCGATGCAGGCCGTGATCGACGGTGGCGACAGCCCCGATCTGATCATGTTCCCGCAGAGCTACGAAGGCCGTGACGTGATGTCGCGACTGTCGGTCAAGCTCGACCGCACCGTGCTCACCAACTCCACCTCGGTCAGCGTCGACGGCGATTCGGTCACGGTGCAGACACCGATCTTCGGTGGCACCAAGCTGGTGAACTCCACGTTCACCGGCGAGCGTCCGTTCCTCGCAGCGTTCCGTCCGAAGAGCTTCGTCGCCGAAGGTGGCGCTGGTGCTGCTGGCGAGGTCGTCTCGGCCCCGGTTCCCGACCTCGGTTCCACCGGTGGCGCCAAGGTCACCGCAGTGCACGTCGAGGAGACCTCGGGTCCCAAGCTCGACGAGGCCGCTGTCGTGGTCGCTGGTGGCCGTGGCCTCGGCGAGTCCGACAAGTTCGAAATGATCGAATCGCTCGCCAAGGCCCTCAAGGGTGCCCCTGGTGCGTCGCGTGCGATCGTCGATGCCGGTTGGGTGCCCTACAGCTACCAGGTCGGCCAGACCGGCAAGGTCGTCAAGCCGACCGTGTACATCGCCGCTGGCATCTCCGGCGCCACGCAGCACATGGTGGGCATGAAGGGCTCGAAGAACATCATCGCGATCAACAAGGACAAGGAGGCGCCGATCTTCGGTGTCGCCGACCTCGGCATCGTCGGTGACGTCCACAAGGTGCTCCCGCAGCTCCTCGCGGCCCTCGAAGCCCGCTGACCTCTCGATTCTGAATTCCGAAACGCCCGTGCCGGTTCCGGTGCGGGCGTTTCGGCGTTTTCAGGTGGCGTCGCGGGCGAGGATGGCCCAGGCGACGTCCTCGGTGGGATCGACGACTGCGAGCTGCAGGTTCCAGCCCATCGGCGGTTCGTGGGCGTCCCATCGGTACCAGCGCAAGTCGTCCGCAAGCGCGCCGAGTTCGTCGGGTGGCAGGGGCCAGTCGTCGATGAGGTCTCCGATCGCGGCAAGCGTCCACCAGGCGCCGAAGCGGCCCGAGGCAGCACCACGTCGGCGGCCGTGGGCCCCACCGCTCGCCCCAGCCCACGCGAGCCATGCCAACGCCGTCGAGGCATCGAGATGGGCGACGCGTGCGCGCCGGAGCCCGAGGGCCCCGAGGGCCTCGGCGACACCGCCCTCCACGCACGCGACATCGGCATGGCCGTTCGAGCCCGTGAGCCACGGCTCGACCAGTTGACGCACAGCGAGGTCGACATCGTCGTCGAGCAGCTCGCTCGGCACCGGTGCCACGTCGACCCACGCCTCGGGGAGATCGGGCATCGGAAACTCGGCGCCTGCATCGGTGTACGTCGCCAGGGGATAGTCGGGTTCCCAGCGTTGCAGCTCGAGCGGGAGGTCCAGCACAGCGGGAAGATCGGGTGCATCGATGCGGTCGCCGCGCAGTGCTCGCTCGTGGGCGACGAACGCGGCGCGAGGACCCAGGTGGAGCACGGGATGCAACTCGTCCCAGGTGTGGTGTTGGGCGGCGACCTCGGTGAGCGGGCCGATCGTGAATCGCCCCGACAGGCCGTCGGACTCGTCGAGCACCGCGGCAACGAACTCTGGTGTCGCAAGCAGCGCCAGGCGGTATTCGGCCAGCGTGGCCGCGGGCCACAGTTGGCGACCGGTGGCCACGGCGTGGCGCGACCGATCGCGTACGCGCAGGAGCCCGGCCCAGTCGCGTGCACTGCATCGGTCGTCGATCATCCGCACCAACCCATCGAGGTCGGCGCTGTGGACCAACTCGTCGAGGAGGTCGTCGGGCGCCGTGCGCTCGGCGTCCAGGTCGTCGGACACGTTCAGACCAGGGGCCAGGGGTAGCGGCGACCCGACGGATCGGTCGGGAACCGGCGGTGTGTGACGCACCATGCTGCTCGCCGCTGGAGGGCTTCGACTTCGTCGTCGGCCAGAAGCGCGGCGACCTCCAACGGCACGCTCTCGCAGAGCTTGCCGACCCGCTCGAGCCACGGCTCGGGAATGTCCTCGTCGCCGAACTCCCAGATCACCGTGCGCAGCTTGCTCTCGGCAGCGAAACAGAGCCCGTTGTCGATACCCCACACCGAGGCTGGTTCACCGTTGCGTTCGGGGATCAACAACACGTGGCCGCTCTTGCGATCGGTGTTGTTGGCGAGCACGTCGAGCAGCGCCATGGCGCGGAGCCGGTCGTGGAGGTCGGGGTGCGTCTCGTGGATCGTGAAGTAGTGCTGGCTGTGATCGGCGACGACGAACCACTGGACCGACCCCTCACCGAGCGGACCGTCACGCAGCACCGTTGGTGGGATCACGCCCAACCCGAGGTGTTCGCTCAGCAGATAGGTGGCGACTTCGCGGCGGTGCAGGCCCGGCTCGAAGTCCCACAGCGGGCGCTCGCCGCGGGTCGGCTTGTAGATCGCCGGGTGCGATGTGCCGTCGACCTCGACGTGCACCAGGAACGTGGCGTTGCTGCTGTACGGCATGCGCCCTTCGATGTCGATCTCGCCGCGTAGGAGATGGGCGATCGGATCATCGACGCGGTCGACGCGCAGCTCGACGCCCATCTGACCGTCATCATCGTCGTCGTCGTCGTCGTCGTCGTCAATTCATCGTCGAACTCGTCATCGTCGACGGCTGCGGATTCGCTGGGCGACGGATCGGACACGATCAGTTCATCCGAGGGCAGTCGTGGCCGTCGGGATCCATGGGGAATGCGCACCACTGGCATGCGGGACGCCCGGCCTCGACCACACCATCGGCGTGGTCGCAGAACGCTGCCGCCTGCCCGCGGCTGAGATACAGACGGACATGACCCCGATCGTCGTCGATCGGCTCGCCCTCGTCGTCGACCTCACCGGCTTCTTCGAGTTGGATCAGCACCCGATCGTTCGATCGGTCGTAGCCGAGCCCGATCGGGCCGAGCACGAACGCGGCGTCACCCGGATCGCGGAGTTCGAGGGCACCGCTCATCGGGCGATCCTCGGCTGGAGGCAGGTCGGCAAGGACCCGGCGCAGGTACTGCACGATTGCCGCTGTCTGCTGCTTCTCGCACTTCACCGTGACCCGCTGCCCGTCGGCGCGAGCCTGGAGCAAGAAGGTGCGTTCGCCCGGGCGCCCCACGGTGCCGACGGTGAACGCCGACACCTCGTCGAACTCGTAGAACACGCTCATGCTGGGGTCGGGCTCACGATGGCTGGAGGTCGGTCAGCGGACGTCCGGTCGAGTTGACCGCCAACACCACCGGACCGCCAGGGCCGTAGCCGATGGCGGTGACCGAGGCGGGGCTGATCACGATCCGTTGGAACAGGTCGATGTGGGTCCCCATGGCGTGGGCGACTGCCGCCTTGATCGTGTCGGCGTGCGACACGCACACGATCGTGCCGCCGGGGTGCGCCGACCGGAGACGGTCGAGGGTGCTCCCACCATTCGGGTCTGCATTTCGGTGAAGCTCTCGCCGTTCGGGAACCGGAACATCGATGGCGCACGCTGCACGGTCTGCCACTCGGGCAGCTTCATCAGCTTCTTGAGTTCGGCGCCGGTCCAGTCGCCGAAGTCGCATTCGAACAGGCCGCGATCGATCTTGGTCTTCATGCCGCGGGCCGCTGCGATCGGCGCCGCTGTTTCCTTGGCGCGTTCCAGCGGCGAGGAGTAGATGGCATCGACCCGCTTCAGTGCACCGATTCGCTCCGCGGCGATGTCGGCTTGGCGGCGACCCTCGTCGGCGAGATGCAGACCCTTGGCACGGCCCGGGAGGACCTTGCCGGTCGTCGGCGTCTGACCGTGACGAACGAGCAGCACGGTGGTGAACGGTGGGGAGGAGACTTCTTCGCTGTGGCCATGGAGTGGTTCCAACCTACTGTCGAGGGCTGTGACTCCGCTCGCCAGGCTCGAACGTGACGTGATCTCCTGCCGGAGCTGCCCTCGGTTGGTTGCGTGGCGTGAGCAGGTGGCGGTCGAGAAGCGGGCTGCATATCGCGACGACGAGTACTGGGGGCGACCGATACCCGGATTCGGCGACCCGGCAGCTCGCATCGTCGTGCTCGGGCTGGCGCCCGCCGCCCACGGAGCGAACCGAACGGGCCGGGTGTTCACCGGCGACCGCAGCGGCGACTGGCTGTTCCGGGCGATGCACCGCGCCGGGCTGGCCAACCAACCCGAATCGGTGGCGGTCGACGATGGCCTCGAGCTCACCGATGCGTGGGTCACTGCTGCGGTCAAGTGCGCTCCACCGGCCAACAAACCGACCCCTGCCGAGCGTGACGCCTGTGCGCCATTCCTCGAGCGTGAGCTGGCGGCCCTTCGACACGCGTCAGTGGTGGTGTGTCTCGGACAGTTCGGCTACCAGGCGGGCTGTGCACACTTCGGAGTGCGCCCCCGGCCGAAGTTCGGTCACGGTGTCGAAGTGCCCATCGACGGCGGGCCGACGCTGATCTGCTCGTTTCATCCCAGTCAGCAGAACACGTTCACCAAACGGCTCACCGAACCGATGCTCGATGCCGTGTTCGCTCGGGCGCGTCGAGATCGCAGACGGCGGTACAGCTGGCGATGCCGGTGCGGCTTCGCCGGGTCGCCAGTAGCCTCGCAGTGCTGTGATCTCGTCTCGTCGCCCACTCGCCAACACGCTCGCCATCGGCCTCATTGCCGTGTTCGCCGTGTCGGCGTGTACCTCCGACCCGAGCGCCGAGCGCGTCGCCCAGGATCTCGTCAACACCCAGACCCAGGACTTCCCCGAAATCCAAGAGTGCATGCTCGGCGTCATCGACGACTACGACCTCAACGATCTCGGCGAGAAGGCCAACAGCGAGAACGCCGATGTGAGCGACCCGGCGAAGGCCGAGCTCGAACTGTTCAGCGCCGATCTCGAAGCCTGCGACCCCGAGGGCGTCACCCGCACCGGAGTCGCAACGACCAACCCCTGACCCACACGTACGAGATGTGTCAGACACATCTCGTACGTCGTCAGGCAGACGGCTTGGGGGCGGCGTCCGCTGGTGGTGCTGCGGCCTTCTTCTTCGGCGGCGGCACACCGATCGCTGGCGCCGGATCGGCGTCGTCGGGCCAGCGGCGACGGCTGACGATCGACAACAGACGCAGGAGGCGCATCGCAGTTTCGTCGGTCTGAGCTGGCTTCGCGATGATCGACCCGTCGGCGATCATCCGCTCGATGACCTGCTCGCCGAGCTCGGTGCGCACGATCGTGAGCGTCCAGTCGTTGTCCTCGCCGATACCGCCCGTCGACACGTCGGCGTGCTCGGCGGCGAAGTCGGGACAGCTCGTGCAGCCCTTGCGGGTCCAGGCGTGGCACTCCTTGAGGTTGATCTCGTGGTACGAGCCGTCCTTCATCCAGATCTGGAACGCACCCTTGATGTTCATCTTCACCATGTCCTGCTTCTTGAGGCCGTACTTGGCCTCGAACAGTTCAGGGAAGATCGCGTCGTCGAAGGTCTTCGAACACAGCAGACCGATGTTGAACAAGAACGGCTTGGACACCTTGCCGGCCTTGCGGTCCCACATCACCGGCGGCGACGACGTCTGGCAGCCCATACCGACCAGGGCGAGCCGTTCGAAGCCCTTCTCCTTGGCCTCGGGCAGCGCAAGGGGGTTGGCGCAGTAGGTGTAGCGAGATCCGGCGGTGGCGAGGATCTCCTCTTTCGTGGACACCACGGCGGGTTTCGCCTTCCACGCGTCGTCGTCCTCGACTCCGGACACGAGCGCGGCGTCGATGTAGTCGTTCTCGCGCAGCCAGATCAGCATCGCCGACACGAGGCCGCCGTCCTGGCCCATCTTGTGGACCATGTCGTCGCTCGCGCGGGTGAGGTACAGCTGGCGCCAGATGCCCGCCATCTCGTCGGGTTCACGTACCCGGCCGAACAGATGCATGTCGGCTGCCGGCTCCCACGCCTGGAATCGAGGGCACGCCCGGGTGCACGTGGTGCAGCCGCCGCCTGCGCCGAATCCGTGGACGCAGTTGTCGAGACCGAGTTCCTCTTCGAGGTGGAACGGGATGTACTTGCCCTCTTCGTGTTCGTAGCCGATCACGTCGTGCGGGCAGGTCACCACGCAGCCGGCGCAGCCGGTGCACAGCCCCGTCGTGATGACCTCGGCGTACAGCTCTTTCCACTGCGCCGTCCAACGGCCCGCCTGCGCGGGGGTGGAGGGGACGTCTGACTCGACGGTTGTCATCTTGCCGACTGTACGCGACGGCTCGGGTGTGGCTCTCAACCGACCGCCGAATTGGAGCTCGAATGGCGTCGGTGGACGCGAAGGTCCCCGAGCCCACCCCTCTGAGGACGCAAAGGGGAGCTCGGGGACCAACTGGCGGAACGCGACGATGCGTCCCGATCGGGTTGGGTCGTCGGAACGACTAGATGGCGTCGGCTCCTTCTTCACCGGTGCGGATCCGCACGAGGCGGTCCACGTCGGTGACCCAGATCTTGCCGTCGCCGATCTTGCCGGTGGCCGCCGCCGACACGATGGTGTCGACCACGCTGTCCACCGTTTCGTCGGCCACGACGATGCCGAGGCTCACCTTGGGAACGAAGTCGATCTTGTACTCCGCTCCTCGGTAGGTCTCGGTGTGGCCGCCCTGACGGCCGAAGCCGCGGACTTCCTCGACGGTGATGCCGGCGACGCCGATGGCCTTGAGGGCATCCTTGACGTCATCCAGCTTGAACGGCTTGATGACCGCTGTCACGAGTTTCATGTGTTGGTTCCTTTGTGAGTCTGTCGTCGCTCGATGGTGTCAGCTCGTGTGAGCCATGTCGGGGGCGTAGCCCTGGAGGCCGTGCTCGAGGACGTCGAGGCCCTCGATCTCTTCCTCGCGGCTGACTCGCAGGCCGATGGTCTTCTTCAGGATGAAGAAGAGGGCGCCGGTCGTTGCGGTCACCCAGACGCCGATGATCAGCAGCATGAGTGCCTGCACGGCGAGCTGGTCGAGCCCGCCGCCGTAGATCAAGCCGGCATCTTCGCGGCCGAGGAAGGCGTCGTCGTAGCGGCGCGAACAGGCCGATGGAGAGCAGACCCCAGGCCCCGCAGACGCCGTGGACGCTGATGGCGCCAACTGGATCGTCGATCTTGATCTTGTCGAAGAAGAGCACCGAGAAGACGACCAGCACACCGGCGATACCACCGATGACGACAGACCAGACGGGTGTCACCGCACCGCAGGGTGCGGTGATGGCGACGAGTCCGGCGAGGACGCCGTTGCCGATCATGGCGAGGTCCGGTTTGCCGGCGACCAGCCAGATGACGATGGTCGTCACGAAGCCGCCAGCGGCTGCGGCGAGCATCGTGTTGACGGCAATGGTCGACACGAACTCGTCAGCGAGCAGTTCCGAGCCCGGGTTGAAGCCGAACCAGCCCACCCAGAGGATGAAGACACCGAGAATGGCAAACGGGATGTTGTGGCCGGGGATCGCACGAGGCGAACCGTCCTCGGCGTACCGGCCGATGCGTGGTCCGAGAAAGAACGCTCCCATGAGAGCGGCGATGCCGCCGGTCATGTGCACGATGCCGGATCCGGCGAAGTCGGAGAACCGAGCCATGATGTCTTCGCCGTCGGCGTCGGTTCCGACCGACCAGCCGATGTCGGCGATCAGACCGCCACCCCAGGTCCAGTGGACCACGACGGGGTAGATGAAGGCACACATCACTGCCGAGAATGCCAGGTAGAGCGCTGAACTTCGTCCGCTCGGCCATGGCACCGGAGGCGATCGTGACCGCCGTCGCAGCGAAGACCGCTTGGAAGAAGAACGTCGTCGCTGGGCTCAGACCACCTTCGGGGATCGCGGCGAGGTCGAGGCCATCGAGGAAGAACCCGTCGGTGCCCATGAACCAGCCGTCACCGCCGAACGCGAGTGCGAATCCGCTGGCGAAGAAGGCCAGAATGCCGACGATCGCGTCGGCCATGTTCTTGGCAAAGATGTTGACGACGTTCTTCGCCCGGGTCATGCCCGCTTCGACGAGCGCGAAGCCCGCCTGCATGAAGAACACCAGCACGCCGGCGATGAACACCCAGATGTTGTTCAGGTAGTCCTGGGCAGTCGGCACGTAGTCCTGTGCGAAGCCGACGGATGGGGTGATGGCCAAGATGGCGACGACGCCGCCCAGGCCGGAAACAACTCGCAGTGCTCGATTAGCGCACGGGTCCTCCAATAGGTGATAGTGGAACAGGGATTTGCGGAGTCCAGTGGCGCCATTGCCTCCCGGATTGCGTGGCGCAACCTAAAGGTGCTGGCATTTCTCGTTGGTCGCCGAAGTGTTTCCTGCGTGTGAATGGTCTCGGCCCAGCTCAGCGATCGTGCGCAGCGCTGAACTTGACCCGTGGGTCAAGTGGCGGGGCAGAATAGGGGGATGGACCTCTCCTATCCCCCAGAAGCCGAGGAATTCCGCGCCCAGATCAAGGGGTGGCTGCACGACAACCTGCCCGATGGATGGTTCGACGACGGCTTCGAGATGACCGACGACGAACGCAAGGCGTTCAACGAATCGTGGCCGCAGAAGCTGTTCGAGGGCGGCTGGATCTGCGCGACGTGGCCCGCCGAATACGGCGGCAAGGGTCTCACCACGATGCAGGGCGTGGTGCTGTCGGAAGAGTTCGCGAACGCCAAGGCTCCGATGCGCGGCGACTTCTTCGGTGACACGCTCGTCGGTCCGACCATCTTGCAGTGGGGCACCGAAGAGCAGAAGAAGGAGTTCCTGCCCGGCATCCTGTCGGGCACCACTCGCTGGTGTCAGGGCTTCTCCGAGCCGAACTCCGGTTCCGACCTGGCCTCGCTGAAGACCACTGCCGTACTCGACGGCGACGAGTGGGTCATCAACGGCCAGAAGGTGTGGACCACCCAGGGCCACCACGCCGACTACTGCTTCCTGCTCACCCGCACCGATCAGGACGCCAAGCACGCCGGCATCTCCTACATGCTCGTGCCGATGCGCCAGGAGGGTGTCGAGGTCCGTGGCATCACCCAGCCCGACGGCACCGCCGAGTTCTGCGAGGTGTTCTTCGACAACGCCCGTTGCGCGAAGGACGCGGTTGTCGGTGGCGTCAACAACGGCTGGAAGGTCGCCAACTCCACTCTCGCGTTCGAGCGTGGCCAGTCGGCCACCACCGGCTACCGCCGCTTCGCCGAGGAGTACCGCCTGCTCGTCGAGATGGCCACCGACAAGGGTGTGCTCGACGACCCGCTGATTCGTCAGCGGCTGATGGAGTACTACACCAAGATCCAGATCCTGAAGATCAATGGTCTCCGCAACCTGTCGGCCACCTTGTCGGGCGGCGGCGACATGGGCACGATTGCCCTCGGCGCCACCAACAAGATGTTCTGGTCCGAGATGCACAAGGCGGCCATGGAGCTTGCGGTCGACATCTACGGCGCCGACGGCATGCTCATCGACGCCGGCCCCGAGTCGGGCGGTTGGCCGGGAGCGGCACGTGACAAGCGTCGCGACAACTATCCGGTCAGCCCGATGATGTCGTCGTTCTTCTTCTCTCGCTCGGAGACCATCTGGGGTGGCACCAGCCAGATCCAGCGCAACATCGTCGGCGAACGCGTGCTCGGTCTCCCCAAGGAGCCCAAGCCCCCCACCGACTGACCCCACCTCGCCGTTCTCGTGAACAAGGTGCGCACCTGCGGCTGCACCTTGTTCACGAGAAGCTGTCAGGCGGCCAGTGTCTCGATCGATCCGCCGTCGATGGAGCGCAACGAGTTGGTCGATCACTGCAGCGAAGTTCTCCCTCAGTTCTTGGTCGGTCACTCGCTCGACCTGCCAACCGATCAGGCGGGCCTGGCGATCGCGTGACTTGTCGTACTGGGCATCGAGTCGTCCACCATGCCACTCCACGTGGTCGATCTCGACCGCCCAGCGGATCGCCGGATCGGCGCCGTCCGGATGAATCGTGGCGCCACTCGCAAGGCGCAACGGACGTACTGGCGGACGAGGGTGGCACCTCGAGCTTCGAGGGCTTTCAGAACACGAAGCTCGATGCCTGAGCCCGCCGGCTTCTGCCAGTCGGCTCGCTGCGCCATGACCCGGTTGACTCTGGCGAGACCCGGACGACCTCGGGCCTGAAGACGTCTTGCCGTTCGCCACAACGTGGGCATGGTCGCGTGCTTGTCGAGCACCCACTCGGTGACGCGCTCGAAGCGATTGCATCGGTCGAGATCTCGGGCACAGTCGAACCAGGTGCGAGGAGGACTCGCGACACGAATGCCATCAGTCAGCGTCCGCACAAGGTCTTCCTCGGAGATGGCGTTTGACCGTCTGAGCACCGCTCCACGTGTGATCGGTGTCCTGTCGTGGGCCACGAGCAAATGGGGAACGTCGGGTCGCCAGACGTGGCGAAACCCCCAGAGCCGAGCGGCAGCGACGCCGCTGACGATGGCAACTGGATCAGCGGCACAGGCCGCGGCGCACCGGCTTCGAACGTGTCGGGCGACGTGGCCAATCGATAGACCTGTTTGTGTTCGACGACGAGCAGACCCGATTGGACGAGCCGTCGCACTGCATTGACGCTGTGGCCGTCGGCGAGCAAGTCGTTGCGGGTGACGATGCCGTGTCGACCTGCGATGATTGCTGCCAGGTGTTGCGAGATGGTGGCCATCGGCCCTCCAGATGGTGGATCGCTCAGTGATGGGCCTGTTGTTGGCCGAGCGGGTCAACCCGTCCAAGTGACGTTACCGAGACTCGTCCACCCCACACTTCGCTGCGTTTTCGTGAACGAGTTGCGGCGCTGGTGCGCATCTTGTTCACGAGAATGAAACGGTGGCAGTGGTGCGGCGGAGGTCGATGTGACTACGGTCAGCGGTCGTGGACGAATTACTCGAGGACGACGGGAGCCCTCGCCCGATCGCGAGTGACCTGATCGAGTTGCTCCATCGCATCGGGCTCGACGAGGTGCGCGAACGCCAGCGGGTCTCCGACCTCGAGATCCTCACGCTGGGGATCTCGTTCACGGTGTACTCCGATGGTCAGAACATCGACCGTTCGTGGCCATTCGACATCGTTCCGCGCTTGATCGACGGCGACGAATGGAGTGTCGTCGAGCGTGGGCTGGCGCAACGCCTGCGGGCGCTGAACCATTTCATCGACGACATCTACAACGACCGGCGCATCATCGCCGACGGGGTGTTCCCGGCCGACCTGTTGGACGATTCGGCGAACTACCGGCCCGAGTGCCAGGGCGTGCACCCGAAGTTCGGCGTCTGGGCCCACATCTCGGGTTCGGATCTCGTGCGTGCCGGCGACGGTCAGCTCTATGTGTTGGAGGACAACCTGCGCGTGCCGTCGGGCGTGAGCTACGTGCTCGAGAACCGCGGCGTCGCCAAGCGGACGTTCCCCGAGTTGTTCCAGCGCTACCGCATCCGCCCCGTCGACGCCTACACCGACGAATTGAACCGCCTGTTGTCGTCGCTCGCTCCGGACGATCGCAACGATCCGCGCATCGTGGTGCTCACACCCGGCATCTTCAATTCGGCGTACTTCGAGCACTCGTTCCTGGCCCAGCGCATGGGCGCAGAACTCGTCGAGGGACAAGACCTCGTCGTCGGCGATGACGACTGCGTGTACATGAAGACGATTCACGGGCTCGAACGCGTCGATGTGATCTATCGCCGCATCGACGACCTGTTCATCGATCCCGAAGCGTTCAATCCCGACTCGATGCTCGGTGTCGCAGGCCTGATGCGTGCGTGGAAGGCCGGCAACGTGGGCATCGCCAATGCGCCGGGGGCCGGTGTCGCCGACGACAAGGTGGTGTACGCGTGGGTGCCGGACATGATCCGCTACTACCTGGGCGAGGAGCCGCTGATCCCCAACGTCCCGACCTATCGCTGCATGTACGACGACGAGCGAGATCACGTCCTCGCCAACCTCGGCAATCTCGTACTCAAGCCGGCCAACGAAAGTGGTGGCTACGGGATCCTGATCGGCAACCGTGCCAGCGCCGAAGAACTCGAGGCGGCCGCCGAGTCGATCCGAGCAGACCCTCGTAACTGGGTGGCCCAGCCGATCCTCGAATTGTCGACCGCCCCCACACTCGTCGACGACGGGATCGAGCCGAGACACCTCGATCTGCGGCCGTTCGTCCTCACCGGCGAACACAGCTATGTCACCGCCGGTGGGCTGACTCGCGTGGCGCTGACCAAGGGGTCGCTGATCGTGAACTCGTCGCAAGGCGGAGGCTCGAAGGACACCTGGATCGTCGACATGAACCATCCGTCCGCACACGTACCCTCCCACGGCCAATCGCAGACCCAATCGCAGGACGGAGGTACCTGATGGCGCTCTTGTCGCGGGTGGCCGACCGGATGTACTGGGCGGCGCGCTACGTCGAGCGGGCCGAGGACTCGGCGCGCGTGCTGCGCGCCTACGGGGACGTGCTCGCTGATCTGCCGACGTCGTCGACGCGATGGAGCCCGCTGGTGAGCATCTCTGGCAGCGACGTGAAGCTGCCGGCCGTGGTCGGTTCGGACGAAGGGCAGGTGGCGCAGTTCCTGATCGCCGATCGCGAGCATCCGAACAGCATCATCAACACCGTCGAGCAGTGCCGCGAGAACTTGCGCACCTGTCGAGAGGTGCTCCCGCGCGAAGCGTGGCAGACGGTGAACGACTTGTCGATCTACGTGCGTGGTGCTGCGGTCACGTCGGTCGACCGGCGTCGCCGAGACCGTTTCCTGGCACGTGTGATCGACGAGAGCCGCCGCCTCGACGGGGTCATGATCTCCACGATGACCCGCGACGAAGCCTTCGAGATCTGGCGGCTCGGCCGCTACATCGAACGGGCCGACATGACCACGCGAGTGCTCGGCGTTCGTGCAGCCGCGCTGCTCGCTCAGCCGAAGGGTTCGATCGACGAGTTCGCCGAGGTCCAGTGGATGGGTGTGTTGCGGTCGCTGTCGGCGTTGCAGATGTACCAGCGAGCCACACGTGGCCACATCGAAGGTCCGAGCGTCGTTCGGTTCCTGTTGTTCGATCATCGATTCCCGCGATCGGTGGCGGGGTGCCTTGCCGAGATGCGCACGTCGATCCTGCGGCTTCCCGAGTACTCATCCGTGCTCGGTGCGGTCGAGGCGGTCGACCGCCAACTCCGTCACAGTCGTCCGGCCGCCGACGATGGTGCGGTGCTCGACGCCGCGATGGACGAGGTGCAGCATGCGCTGGCGCGATTGAGCAACGTCATGTACGAGCAGTACGTCGTCCGCTGATGGGCGCGTTGGCCTCAGACGATGAGTGATCCCTTCGACACCGGGTCTGGCCCGGATGCACACGGCGCGTCAGGTACGCCACCGTCGGCGATGGCGAGCGTCGGCGGTCTCGACGCCAGCGCCCTGATGGGTTCGATCGCCGGGCTCTCAGATCTCTACGCCAGGCAGGTCGACCACGACCGGCTGCTGGCCGCCGAGGGCTCGGGCCACATCGTCCACGACCTTCCGCTGCGCACCGACGGCAGGATGGTGGCGCTGGAGTCGCGCCCGTGGCGGCTCGACCCGATTCCGCTCGTGATCGACGGCGACGAGTTCGTGGCGCTCGCCGACGGAGCCATCGCCCGAATGCGGATGCTCGAGTCGATCGTCGACGACCTCTACGGCGCCCGAACGCTCCTGCGAGATGCCGTCGTCGACTCAGCGGCGCTGTGGGGCAGTTCGCACTATCGCTTGGCGGCGTTCGGGCAGCGCCCGCACCGTCGATGGCTCACCAACTACGCGGTTGACGTCGTGCGCGACACCGAGGGTCGGTGGCGCGTGGTGCGTGATCTGACCGACGCTCCAGCGGGAGTCGGTTACGCCTTGCTGGGCCGAGCGGTGGCAGCGCGGGTGCATCGCGACACGATTTCGCATCTGCCGGCCGGGCGAGCCCTCCGTTCGCTCGACCCGTTCGCCGACCGGCTGCGCGACGGACTGGCGGACGTTGCGTTGAACCGCAATCCGCGCATCGTGGTGCTGTCGGGAGGAGTCGACCACCCTTCGTTCGTCGAACAGTCGTATCTCGCCACACGTCTTGGCCTCAACCTCGCCGAGGGTGCTGACCTGGTCGTACGGCAACGCCGGGTGTGGCTGCGGTCGTTGTCGGGTCTCGAGCCGATCGATGTGATCTTCCGACGTCTCGAAGACGACCGGATCGATCCGATGGAGGTCAATGCCGAAGGCAGCGTCGGCGTCCCCGGCTTGTTGCTCGCGGCGCGGTCGCGCGGCGTCAGTTTGGCCAACGCCCACGGCAGCGGTGTGCTCGAGGACCCAGCGCTCGCCGAGCAGTGGGACGCCGCTGGAGCGTGGCTCACCGGGCGTACCTCCGACTATCAGAACGTGTGGCCCTTGCCGTTCATGACGGCCACCGAACGTACCGAACGAACCTGGAGCACCTGGCCGAGCTACGACGGAGAACGCCCCGTGGAACGTGCGGTCACGTTGCGACTCCACCTGGTGGCGAGCGACAAGGGCATCGATGTGTTGCAGGGTGGCAGTGCCAGAGTCCTCCTGGACGGTGACGATCCGATCCGGCCGACCGCGGCAACGGCGAAGGATGTGTGGGTGGTCGGCGGGACCGTGGCGCCACCGCTGTTGCGTCGACGCGATCCGCTACCGCAGGTCGACTTGATCGAATCGGTTCCCACCCGGGCAGCCGAAGCGCTGTTCTGGGCAGGGAGGTCGATGGAGCGCGCCGAGATCCTGGCCCGAGCAATGGAGGTGGTGCTCGATCGCACGAGTGGCCTGGTCGACTCCGAGGTCGCTGAACCCTGGGTGGAACATGGACTCGACATGTTGGCTGCCGTCGCTGGCCTTGCTCCCGCCGTCGGGGCGCCCGAACGCGCAGGGGCCACATTTGCTTCCGGCATCGAAGCCTTGGCGAAGCAGTTGGGATCGTTCCTGGCCGAGGCGTCGTCGGTGCGCGAGTTCTTCTCGACGACGGCGGGTCGCATGCTCGCTCGCCTCGCCGAGTCTCGTGCGCAGTTGCGATGGATGGTGACCGAGGAGGGTGCGCCGTGGCCATCCGCCGTCGACATCGCTCGGATCGATGGGCGGGCGCTCGAGTCGATCCTGATCGATCTCGCGTCGCTGGTCGGGTTGTGGAACGAGAGTGTCGTGCACGGCCCGGCGTGGCGTTTCGGTGAGGTCGGTCGCCGGCTCGAGCGCGCGTTCGGTGTGATCGACGGTGTCCGCGGAGCGTTCGGTCTGTACGGCACCGGTGCGGCAGGTGTGACCTCGTGGACGATCGGCGACGACGATCACCGCCTCGACTTCCAACGACAGCGCGTCGTTGAGTTGATCCTCGCGTCGAACGAGAGCCTGGTGGCGTACCGGCGTCGCCATCGCAGCGACGTCGAGTTCGAGACGGCCGTCCATCTCGTGGTGGCCGACGTGCACAATCCGAGGTCAGCGGCATCGGCGATTCGGGAAGTGCGCCATCAGGCTGGACGTTTGGGCTGGGAACGCGGCGTCGACGAGACCACTGGACTCCTGGAGTTGGTCGAGGCAGCATCGTTCGATTCGGTCGAGTCGACCGCTGCATTGCTCGTCGACGTGTTCGACGGCTGCGACCGCCTTGCCCGTGACGTCGTCGGGTCGTACCTCGCTGCCCCGGTCGACCCGCGCATGATGGGCCGTGGCTGACATGCCGGGACAGCGCTACCGCGTCGTGCACCGCACCGAGTACCTGTACGGAACGACCATGCTCGACGGCTACAGCGTGGCGTGTGTGCTCGCCCGTGCGACTCCGTCGCAGACCGTTGCATCGTCGGTGGTGACGACCTATCCATCGCCGGACGAGTACGACGAACGCCTCGATGTGTTCGGGAATCGCATCGTGCAGTTCGGCCTGCACCAACCGCACGACGGGCTCGTTGTCGAAGCGATCACCGAGGCGCGCATCTGGCAGCAGGAACTGCCCCGCTCTGATGTGGCGTGGGAGCGGGTCAGAGCCTCGGTGGCTGGAATGCGAGGGCCAGCAGCGCTCGATGTTGCGCCGTTCGTCGCCCCGTCGCGTTTCGTGACGACGGGGTCGAATCGCCTCGCGCTGTTCGATCTCGCTTCGTCGTCGTTCACGCCGGGACGCGGCATCGTCGACGCCACCGCCGCACTGTGTTCGAACATCTTCCAGACGTTCATGTTCGATCCGACGTTCACCGAGGTCAGCTCACCGCTCGACGTGGTGCTCGGCGATCGCCGCGGTGTCTGTCAGGACTTCGCCCACCTCGCCGTCGGTGCGCTGCGCACGATCGGGTTGGCCGCTCGCTACGTCAGCGGGTACATCGAGACCGACCCGCCGCCGGGAGAGCCGAAGACGATTGGCGCCGACGCTTCGCACGCATGGTGTTCGGTCTGGGTGCCTGATCACGGCTGGCTCGACTTCGATCCGACGAACGGGATCGTGGCGCCTGCTCGCCACGTGACGATCGGTTGGGGACGCGACTACGCCGACGTGGCGCCGGTCCGCGGCGTCGTGGTCGGGCCGTCCTCGTCGCAGTCGTTGTCGGTCTCCGTCGACGTCGCGCGCATCTGAGCCACCAACGTGGTTGTGACATCGGTCTGGGATGGCATCCGCTTGTGGGATGGGGTGCGCTGTTGGGCAGGATTGGCGCGATGTCGACGGTGACGAGTCCAACGGGCGGTGAGCAGGCGCGCCTGCTCACGCGGCCGTTCGTGATCGTCACGTCGACAGCGCTCGTCTTCTTCATCTACATCGGGATGCTGATCCCGATCGTCCCGCTGTTCATCGAGGGCCCGCTCGGGCGCGGCGAGTTCGGGATCGGGCTCACGATCGCAGCGTTTGCCGGCGCGGCGATCCTCGCTCGGCCGTTTCTCGGACGTTTGGCCGACCGTTATGGCCGGCGCGTGCTGCTCGTGGGTGGTGCGTCGCTGGCCGGGGTTGCCGGTATCACGGCGAGTCAGGCGACCGAGTTCTGGCAGCTGCTCGTTCTGCGCGGAGTGATGGGCATCGGCGAGGCGGCCGTCTTCGTTGGCGCCGCCACGTTGATCGCCGATCTCTCGCCGCGTGACCGCCGTGCCGAGGGAGCGAGCTACTTCTCCGTGGCGGTGTTCGGTGGGATCGGTGTTGGGCCGATCATCGGCGAGTTCATCCTCGACGACACCCAGTTCGAGCGGGCGTTCGTGGTCGCTGGTTGCTTCGCTCTCGTCGCCGCCGTCGTGGCGTTGTTCGCTCCGGCGCGGGTGGCGCCGCTCGATGCGGTCGACGATTCGATTGCATCGGCTGCGTCGTCGTCCGGGCGGCGCAAGATCATGCATCCTGCTGCGCTCATGCCGGGGATCGTGTTGGCCTCGGGGGTCGCCGCGTTCTCGACGTTCGGTGCCTTCATTCCCGAGTACTCGCGCGAAGTCGGCCTGGCAACGTCTGGTGGATTGTTCGCCGCGTACTCGCTCACGTCGGTGCTCGTTCGGATCTTCGGTGCCACGCTGCCCGAGCGGCTCGGGCCGCGACGGGCGGTCACCATTGCGCTCGGAACCCTGGGTATCGGGTTGAGCATCTTGGCGATCGTGCCGACCGTGGCGGCGCTGTGGGTGGCGTCGGTGTTCGTCGGTATCGGCATGGCGTTCAACTATCCGTCGCTGCTTGCGCTCACTGTCAACCGGGCCAGCGACAGCGACCGCGCCTGGGCGATCAGTTCGTTCACGATGTTCTTCGAGGTCGGCTCGGTGTTCGGGGGATTGTTCATCGGAGCCTTTGCCCAGGTCGGTCGGCAAGCAGACCGGGTTCTTCGGTGGGGTGGCGTGCTGCCTCGTCGGGCTCTACCTCTTGCGTTTCAAGCTCGTGCCTGCCGGCTCGCCTGATGCCGGTCCATCGCACCGGATTCCGGCTGCGGCCACCCCGGTCGTCAGCGACTGAACCCCACGTTCGCGTGGCCACTTCGAGCCGCCTGCGCAACCAGCGCTGCGTCACGAACGGGCGAGAGGATCGTGATGGCGGATTTCCGCTAGTGCTCGCCTGGGCTTCGCGTCATGATGGGCGGGTGCCGCCGCTCGACCCCGACCACTGCTACATCGCCGTGCAGAGCCGCGACCAACGTTTCGATGGCTGGTTCGTCACCGCGGTGCGCACCACCGGCATCTACTGCCGCCCGAGCTGTCCGGCGATCACCCCGAAGCGCACGAACGTCGACTTCTACCCGACGGCGGCCGCGGCCCAGCAGCGTGGCTTCCGCGCCTGCAAACGCTGTCGTCCTGATGCGTCGCCTGGATCGCCGGAGTGGAACGTCCGACAGGATGTCGTCGCACGTGCGATGCGACTGATCGCCGATGGCGTCGTCGAGCGCGACGGTGTGGCTGGTCTTGCAGGCCGACTGGGCTACAGCGAACGGCACCTCACGAGGGTCTTCACCGACGAACTCGGCGCCGGGCCGCTCGCCGTCGCCCGGGCACAACGGGCCCATTCGGCGCGACTGTTGATCGAGACGACCCCGATGAAACTGACCGACGTGGCGTTCGCTGCTGGCTTCGGCAGTGTCCGCCAGTTCAACGACACCATCCGGGACGTGTTCGCCGCCTCGCCGAGTGAACTCCGCACGGCGAATCGACGTGGGTCGACGTCCAGCAGGTCCGGCTCACCTGACCGTCCTGAAGGCGCCGGCGTGGCCGTGACCATTCGGCTGGCGGTTCGCGAACCGTTTGCGTCCAGCGAAGTGATGGAATTCATCGGCGAACGGGCGATCCCCGGTGTCGAGTCGTGGGATGGCCGCACGTATCGCCGTTCGCTCGACCTGCCGGGCGGTGTCGGGGTGATCGGCCTCGATGCGCACGCCGATCATGTCGCGGCTCGGATCGAGTTGTCCGAGTGGTCGGATCTGGGTGCAGCGGTGCAACGGATCCGTCGCCTGCTCGACCTCGACAGTGACCCGGCGGCCGTCGACGAGGCCTTGGGCTCGGATCCGGCGCTCGCCACGCTGGTCGGCGTCGTGCCGGGCCGGCGGGCACCGGCGAGCGTCGACCCGTACGAGACGGCGATCCGTGCGGTCGTCGGCCAACAGGTGTCGGTGGCCGGGGCCCGAACCGTGGCTGGTCGGATCGTCGCTTCGGTTGGACGGCGGCTGCCCGCTCCGGTCGGCGAGATCACCCACGTCTTTCCTCGGCCCGACGAACTCGCCGGAGCCTCAGACGACGCGTTCTCGATGCCGGGTACGCGTCGTGACACGATTCGGCGCGTTGGCGCAGCTGTTGCAGCAGGCGAGGTCGAACTCGACGTGGGGAGCGATCCTGCGGTGGTGCATGGCCAGTTGCTCGCTCTGAAGGGGATCGGCCCGTGGACAGCCGACTACGTGGTCATGCGCGGGCTCGGACACCCCGACACGTTCCTGACCAACGACCTCGGCGTGCGTCATGCCCTGGACCGACTCGGGCTCGTCGCCGACGATGCGACGAGGTGGGCGCCATGGCGTTCGTACGCCGTGCACCACCTGTGGGCGAGCCTCGCCGCTCGCGGACCCGACCACGATCATCAACGAAGGAGACCTCATGACGACGCACTTGTTCAGCACGGTGATCGAGAGCCCCGTCGGTGAGCTCACGATCGTTGCCAGCGACGACGGCCTGCGTGCCATTCTCTGGCCCGACGACGACCCGAAGCGGGTGCGCCTGACCGACGTCGTCGACGACGCGAACCACCCGGTGATCGAGGCAGCCGTGTCGCAGCTGGGGGAGTACTTCGCCGGCGCTCGAACCGACTTCGATGTTGCGCTCGACCCGGTCGGCACCGAGTTCCAACGAGCGGCGTGGGATGCGCTGCGAACGATCGACTACGGCACCACGGTGAGCTACGGCGAGCAGGCCGAACGGATGGGCGATCGTCGCAAGGCCCGCGCGGTCGGCGCAGCGAACGGCCGCAATCCCATTTCGATCATCGTCCCGTGCCACCGCGTCGTCGGTGCGAACGGGGCGCTGACCGGGTTCGCTGGAGGAGTCGACACGAAGGCCTGGCTCCTCGCCCACGAGCAACTGTCACAGTAGGCCCGGCACCGTGTGACGGTTCAGGAGCGGTTGCGGTCGGCGGCCGACTGGGCCCGGCGGGCGCGGTCGGCTTCCTTCTTGGCGGCCTTTGCCTCGGCGCGCTTGGCCTTCATGGCCGCCTGCTCCTCGGGGGAGCGCTTCGAGGTGTCGATCAGTGGTGCGATCGTGACCTCTTCTGCCTTTGGCAGCGCCACGAGCTCGTCGGACTTCAGCAGGTCGCGGATGATCGCAGACGCCGGTGCCTCACCAGCGACGGTGGCGGCCAGCATGATGCGGGTGATCGCCACGCCGTGCTTCTCGGCGATGCCGGGCAGCACCTCGTTGAGCTGCTCGGTCGACGGGTTGTCGGCGTGGTCGCCGAGTTCCTTGATGCAGTCGGCCAGGCACAGGTCGGAGATGATCGCAGCGATCGCTTCCATGTCGCCATTGATGCGACCAGCCTTCACCCCGGCACGCACACCGTCGGGCGTGGCGGCCTCGACGAACGACTCGAGACCCTCGCGATGGTCGTCGTCGAGCGCCTCGATCGCCGTCGTCAGTTCGTCGTCGGTGGCGGCTTTGAACGAGCGGTCGAGCAATCCGAGCGCCTGCATCCGGTTCTTCGTCTGATTCACGTCGCTCGACGCTATCTCCGTGCGCAGGAGACGAGGTAGGCACCGGGTGTTCCGGGCAGCACGATCGTGGTCAGCTCTGTGTCCGCACCGAGGTGCACTTCGACCAGATCGCCCTGACCGAACTCGACGGCGGTCCAGTCGTCGGTCCGAGGATCCGCGACGAGGCCGATGTCCGCCGGAGCGAACCGGCGCGAGGCGCACGGTCGACGCACGAGATGGACGAGCATGTTCTGGGTGTCGGACTCGCGGACGTAGGTGACGCTGTGCTCGGTGGCGTCGACCCAGCGCATCGAGCCGTGCCGGAGCGCAGCGCTCCGTGCGGCGAATCTCGATCAGCAGTCGGAGATCGTTGAGGAACTTGCCGTCGCCGTCGGGCGCCATCTCGTCGATGTCGGCGAGGCGATCCCATGGGAACGGCACGCGGGTGGTGTCCATCGAGTCGCCCTCGCACCCCACCTCGGCCCCGGCGAACAGCGTCGGCACACCGGGCATGGTGAACAGTGCGGCGAGGCCGACCACATGCGGACGCTGTCGCCGCCGACAACGGTACGGAACCGTGCGGTGTCGTGTGAGTCGAGCATGGTCATCGAGGCGTTTCGTGCTTCCCACGACACGTTGGCCGACAGTTGGCGCATCGATTCGACGAGGCCGAACCCGTCGAGATCGATCAGCTCCACCGCCGCCATCAGCGACAGCGGGCCAGCGCCCTTGAGCCAGGCCCACAGTGGACGGGTGAACCACTGGTACGCCATCACGCCGTGCCACCCCGTGCCGTCGAGGTCGTCCGCTGCGTCGTAGCAGTGCTCGGCGACCAGCCACGGATCGCTCGTGCTGGTTGCCATCGTGGCGCGTGTCGCCTGCGCCACCTCGTGGTTGTCGTCGTGGTCGCGGAAACGGGCGGTGGTGTTGGCACAGTCGATCCGCCATCCATCGAGGCCGAACGGTTCGTCGAGATACCGGGCGACCACCGAGTCGGCACCGTCGTAGAAGCGGGTGCGCAGTTCGCTGCTGCGGTGGTCGAGCTTCGGCAGCGTGCGAACACCGTGCCAGGCGACGTAACCGTCGGGCTCTGCCTCGTCGAAGAAGTAGTAGCCCCGCTCGGCGGCGGCAGGATCGGCGGCGGCTGCACGGAACCAGTCGTGGTCGATCCCGGTGTGGTTGAGCGTGAGGTCGCCAATCACTCTGATCCCCCGCTCGTGAGCGGCGGCAACGAGCGAAGAGAGCGCGTCGTCGCCACCGAGCGCAGGGTCGACGTGATCGAAGCTCGATGCGTCGTAGCGGTGCATCGACCCTGCCGGGAAGAACGGGGTGAGGTAGATCAGGGTCACGCCGAGGTGAGCCAGGTGGTCGAGGTGGTCCTCGATGCCGGTGAGATCGCCGCCGTACCAGTGGCGAGCGCGGACTGCCCGGTGTGTCGACAACCGGCTCGTCCCAGTCCCGACGGATCGCCCAGTCGGGTGTCGGGCGAGGTGCCGCAGAGCGTGCGAACCGGTCGATGAAGATCTGATAGCCGACGGTTCCTGCCAGCCAGGTCGGCGGGGGAGTGGGAATCGTGGTTCCCGGAGACCCGGGCGCTGGGAACTGCGCGGTGAGGCGGAAGTCGGCGTCGTCGGTGACGTCACGGTGGAACACGCCTGCGCCGTTGACCCAGCACGACCCCAACGCACCACCGTCGAGCAGCCACCGGTACTTCGTGACCGGGTTGTGCAACACCAGGTCGGCGCTCCACCAGGTTGCACCGTGGGCGTGGCGTTCCACCAGTGCTTCGAGCACGGCCGGCTCGGCGTCGGGTGTCGAGCGCAGACGCACACGGGCGGTGCCGCAGGTGTCGGGAACCCGAAGGCGGACTCGAACGGTGGAGCCGAGCAGACGGTCCGAGGGATCGACGTAGAGCGCCGACCCGTCGTGGTGCGGTTCGTCGACCAGCCTGAAGCGGTCGGGTGCACTCACTCCTTGACGGCGCCGGACGTGAGCCCCGACACGATGTAGCGCTGCAGGAACAGGAACAACAGCACCACCGGGATCGCCCCGATCAGCGATCCGGCAGCGAATGGTCCCCAACGGTTGTCGAAGCCGGCGCGCACGTAGCCCGACAAGCCGACTGCGAGCGTCTTGTTGTCCTCGCCGAGCATCACGCTGGCGACGAGGAACTCGGCTTGGGTGGTGATGAACGACAACAGGCCGATCACCGCGAGCACCGGCGCGGCGAGCGGCAGGATGATCTTGTAGAAGATCTGGAAGTGGGTGCAGCCGTCGATCTTCGCCGCCTCGTCGAGCGTGTAGGGGATCGTGTCGAAGAAGCCCTTGATCAGGTACGTGTTCACGCCGAGCGCTCCGCCGAGGTAGATGAAGATCAGTCCCCACGACGACCCGAGCCCGATCGCCGGGAACAGGCCCTTGATGCGGGTCATGAACAGGAACAGGGCGACCACGGCGAGCAGGTTGGGGAACATCTGGATCAACAGCAGCGACAGCAGCCCGGGCCGTCGACCCTTGAACCGGAGGCGGCTGAACGCGAACGCCGCCAGTGCGCACATGGTGACGGTCAGCACCGAGGTCGTGACGCCGATGAACATCGAGTTGCGGAACCACGACCAGAACGGTGGATGGCCGGGGTCGGTCATCAGGGCTCGGAAGTTGTCGAGCGACGGGTCGGTCGGGATCAGGCTCTGCGAGCTGAGGTTGCCGTCGGTGAAGGCTGCCGAGATCGACCCAGAGAACCGGGAACAGCGCGAAGGCCAGCGCGATCCAGGCGACGACGTGGCGCCAGCCGGTCCGTGCGGAACACCTTGCCCATCGACGGGCGGTTGTACTCGAAGGCGGGTGCCTCCGGTTCGTAGGACTGCGTGACGGCGTTCATCGCATCTCCTCGAGTGAGCGGGTGGCGCGGAAGCTGAAGGCCGAGATCGTGGCGACGATCAGGAAGATGACGAGCGACACCGCAGCGGCGAAGCCGTAGTCGACGCCGCCACCGCCGGCGAACGCGATCTTGTAGACGTACGAGATCAGGATGTCGGTGCGCCCGGCATCGCTGCCGGGCACCGGCGGGCGACCTTCGGTGAGCAGGTAGATGATGTTGAAGTTGTTGAAGTTGAACGCGAAGCTCGCGACGAGCAGCGGGCCGACGGCGACGAGCAGCAGCGGGAACGTGATCAGCCGGAACGCCTTGAACCCTCCGGCGCCGTCGACCGCGGCCGCCTCGGTGAGGTCGGACGGGATGCTCTGCAGCGCACCGGTGCACACGAGGAACATGTACGGGAAGCCGAGCCACGTGTTGACGAGCAGGATCGAGAAGTAGGGGAGCCACTGCCCGTCGAGCCACGCCAGGTTCGTGCCGAGCCAACGGTTGATCACGCCGAACTGCTGGTTGAGCATGCCGCGCCACACGAGTGCGGTCATGAAGCTCGGGATCGCGTAGGGGATGATGATCAGGCTCCGGTACCAGCGCCGCCCGAACATCCGGTCGTCGTTGAAGACGAGCGCGAGCAGCAGGCCGAGGCCGAACGACAGGACCACCGAGAACAGCGAGAACAGGATCGTCCACAGCAGGACCCGGAAGAACACGTTGCGGGTCTGGCTGTCGTTGACCAGACGGTCGTAGTTGTCGAGCCCGACGTTGGCGCGCCAGCCGGGCACGAGTGCGTCGCCGTTCTCGCTGACGAACTGGCCGTTCTCGACGGTGTAGGTCGTGTTGGTCGACGAGTCGAAGATCGTGTCGGTCTCGGGGTCGTAGACGCGAGTCTGGGTCTTCGCGAACGCGGCGCCGAAGCCGTCGTTGACGATCTCGCCGCTCGGCCCCGGCACGATCAGGGCGTTGACCTCGTCGACGCGGTCGTTGGCCTGGCCGGTGTTGAGGGCGACGTAGCCGTCGATCGTCTCGCGGCGGCCGTCGTCGATGATCTCGGACTCGTCGATCGGGGTGCGGCCGTCCGGCGTGCCGATGAAGCGGTTGCCGTCGGGATCAGTGAGGAGGAACACCAACTCGCCGCCAGGATTGCCTTCGGCGAGGATCTGGAGGTCGTAGCGGATCGACTCGGCGCCGGCGCTGATCGAGTTGGCCTCGATCCGCTCGATCGCCGTCTCCTTGTTCAGGTTGTTGCCGGTGCCGTAGTTCGTCGTGGAGATGTAGATCAGGTAGAAGATCGGGTACACGGCGAAGACGAGCAGGAACAGCGTTCCGGGCAACAGGTACTTCGCCGGGATGAAGCGCCGCTTGGAGATGTAGACGACGTCGATGACGACGAGGGCGACGATCGCCGAGATCGCCAGCCCGTAGTCGGGCTTGTCGAACATCGTCGGCAGCGAGGCCAGCACGACTGCGTTCAGCAGGCCGAGCAGCAGGTACTTGACGATCAGTCCGAGCGAGGCCCCGTACCGTGGGCCGGTCGGCATCTGCAACGGCGCCATGCCGTCGTAGTAGCTGTCGTGACTCCGGCAGCGTCGCCGTGCCGCCGCCGGACGCGCCGCCCCGAGAGGAGGACACCCCGCCGTTGCGGGAGGCCTCCTCTCGGGGATCGGCAGTGTTCATGTCCGAATCAGCCTTCGGCGATCTTCTCGCGGATCTGGGTCGCGGCGTCGGTGAACGCCTGGACCGGATCCGAACCGGTGAAGATCAACGAGTAGGCGTCGGTCCAGCTCTCCCAGACCGCCGACATCTCGGGGATGGCGGGGAGCGGGGTGCCTTGCTGGCCGGCAGCGCCGAAGCCCTGGATGATCGGGTCGCTCGACACCTGGTCGTAGGCGCGTGAGCATGGCCGGCGGGCGACCGCCGGCTTCGTAGAGGGCGAGCTGCACCTCTTCGGTGTTGAGGTAGTCGACCATGAAGGTCGTCGCGAGGTCGGGGTTCTCGCTGAACGCCGACTGCATGAAGCCCTGGACGCCCACGAACACCTCGGGGGTGCCACCGGCGACGTCGGGATCGGCTCGACGACGAAGTTGATGCCGGCGTCGGTGAAGCTCCCGACGGCCCACGGGCCGGTGATCGCGAACGGCGCCGTGCCGGTCGAGAACGACTCGATCATGATGTCGTAGCTGACGTCCTTGGAGATCAGCCCGCGTTGCTCCAGTCGGCGAACTTCTGAGCGGCGGCGAGGCCACCTTCGGAGTCGATGCCCACGTCGTCGGCGTTGTACGTGCCGTCGTCGTTCTGGCCGAACACGTAACCACCGGCACGCGCTGAACAGCGGGTAGTTGTGGAACGGGTCGCCCGGGTCCTGCTGGACGGCGAGCGGCACGTCGACGGTGCCGTCGGCCTGGAGTGCGAGTGCCGTGGCCTCGAGATCCTCGAACGTGGCCGGAGCCTCGGGGACGAGATCGACGTTGCGGATCAGCGCGATGTTCTCGATGGCGTACGGAACGCCGTAGAGCGCTCCGTCGTAGGTGAATGCCTCGATCGAGACCGGAGCGTAGAGGTCGGCGTCGGCACCGAGATCGATCGGAGCGATCACGCCGTTGGAGACGAGCTCGCCGAGCCAGTCGTGGGCGCCGGTGACGATGTCGGGGCCTTCGCCGGCGGGGCCGGCGATGCTGAGCTGGTCGCGGATCTGGTCGAATGGCACCTCGACCACTTGGACGGTGATGCCCTCGAGTTCGCCGAATTCGTCGGCGATCGGCTTGAGCACAGGGGCTCGGGTGTCGTCGGCCCAGATCACGAGGTCGGCGTCGCCACGGGCGGGCGCCTGGTACTCGGTGGTCTCGGTGGTTGCTTCGGTGGTCTCGGTGGTCGCCTCGGTGCTGTCCGGTGCATCCGTGGTTTCGGTTGCGTCGGTGTTCTCGGCGGATGAATCGCTGTCGCTGTCACTACCGCAAGCGGCGCCCACCAGGGCGGCTACGGCGGCGAAGGCGATCAAGCGGCGTGGTGCGCGCATGGTGTCTCCCCCTCAGGAGGTGTGTCGCCGACGGGTGCCGACGAGGTGGTTGTTGGATTCACGGTGTTCGTCGATGTGCCCGTCGCGGCAGTTGTCCCAGTTGAGGCGTCGACTGCCGAATCGAAGGGTTCACCGACCATCAGAGTACGCAGTCTTTTGCAGTCATGCAAGAAATTTGCAAAGAATCTTCCATTTCTTGCAGGCGATCGCGTACAGTCGTGGGCGATGCGAATCCGACTCCAGGACGTCTCGGCGCTCGCCGGTGTGAGCGAAGCGACCGTCAGTCGTGTGATGAACGGCAAGGCAGGCGTGCGTGAGGCGACCCGCGATCGGGTGCTCAGCGTCCTCGCCGAACTCGGTTACGCGCCGCAGTCGCTGCACCCGCGCCCGCAGTCTGGCGTGATCGGGCTGATCGTGCCAGAACTCGACAATCCGATCTTTCCCAAGTTCGTCCAAGCGGTCGAGGCGCGGTTGCTGTCGAGTGGCTACCTGTGCATCTTGTGCTGCGCCACCCGGGTCGGGGCCACCGAGGATGACTACCTGGAGTCGCTCATCGAGCGCCGCGTCGCTGGAGTGATCGTGGTCTCGGGACGTCACGCCGACACGCGCGCCGATCATTCGATCTACGACGAGATCATCAGCCGCGGCATCGGCCTCGTCACGATCAACGGAGCGATGGCTCCCGACGAGTCGGGTGCACCTCCGGTGCCGAGCGTGTCGACCGACGACCACGCCGCTGCGCTCATGGCCTACCGCCATCTGCGCGAGTCGGGTCACGAACGCATCGGTCTGCTGATCGGGCCGACCTGTTATTCGCCGGTGCAGCGCAAACTCGCCGGTTTCCGAGAGGCGGCGTACGCCGACGGTGTCGACGGCGATCTCGACGATCGCATCATCGAGACCATTTTCACCTTGGACGGCGGTTTCACCGGAGCGCAGCGACTGCTCGACAACGGCATCACCGGCATCGTGGCGGCGAGCGACATGATGGCGCTCGGCGCAGTTCGCGCCGCGTGCCGTCGAGGGTCTCACCGTGCCTGGCGACGTCTCGGTGGTCGGCTTCGACGACACCGAACTGATGCGGTTCACCGACCCGCCGCTGACCACCGTGCATCAGCCGGTGACCCGCATCGTCGATTACGCCGTCGACATCCTGTTCGCGCAGATCCAGGGCCAGCCGTTCGATCGTGCGGAGCGGCTGTTGCCTGGAGAGCTGATCGTGAGGGGAACCACCGCCCGAGCGCCGGCGCTCGGGCCGTCTGGCTTGGTTGGTTCGCAAGCGCTTACATTCGACTAGTGTCGCTCGTGACGTCGTCGAGGGGGATGGCGTCGACCAACGCTCCGACCGGAGGAGCCACAGGAGGAAATCGTCATGGCAACTGTCCAGCTCGAAGGCATCAACAAGGTCTACGACAACGGCTATCACGCCATCCACGACCTCAATCTCCAGATTGCCGACAAAGAGTTCCTCGTGCTCGTTGGGCCCTCGGGTTGCGGCAAGTCGACGGCGCTGCGGATGATCGCTGGTCTCGAAACCATCAGCGGCGGCGAGATGAAGATCGGTGACAAGGTCGTCAACGACGTCGAGCCGAAAGACCGCGACATTGCGATGGTCTTCCAGAACTATGCGCTGTACCCGCACATGAGCGTGTACGACAACATCGGCTTCGCGCTCAAGCTCGCGAAGGTGCCCAAAGAGGAGATCGACACCCGGGTCCGCAAGGCGGCGGCCATTCTCGAACTCGAAGAGAACCTCGACCGCAAGCCCGGTCAGCTCTCCGGCGGTCAGCGTCAGCGTGTGGCGATGGGTCGTGCGATCGTTCGCCAACCGGCGGCGTTCCTGATGGACGAGCCGCTGTCGAACCTCGACGCCAAACTCCGCGTCCAGATGCGCGCCGAAATCGCTGCGCTGCAACGCGAGCTCGCGGTCACCACCGTCTACGTCACGCACGACCAGATCGAAGCGATGACCATGGGCGATCGCGTGGCGGTGCTGAAAGATGGCTTCCTCCAGCAGGTCGACACGCCGCAGAACCTCTACGACCACCCGGTCAACGTGTTCGTGGCTGCATTCATCGGCTCGCCGTCCATGAACCTGTTCGAAGCCCAGGTCGACTTCACCGGCGACACGGGCACCATTCGGCTCGGCTCGCACGTCCTCGGGCTGTCGCCCGAGTGTCTGGTGAAGCAGCCCAAGCTGCGTGACTACGACGGTCGTCCGGTGATCGTTGGAATCCGGCCGGAAGACTACGAAGACGCTGCGTTTGCGCCCGAGGTTCCCGAATCGCAGAGAATCACGTCCAAGGTCACCCTGCTCGAAGCGCTGGGCTCGGAGATCATGGCGCACTTCCATGTCGATGCGCCCACCGTCGACTCGGGCGATCCCGACGCCGTCGAGGAGAAGGCCGGCGCCGGCCAGGCGAATGCGGTCGGACGTTTCAGCCCGCGTTCGCAGGCCCGAATGGGTCAGGAACTCCAGATCGCCGTCTCCACGGAGAACATGCACTTCTTCGACCCGGACACGCGCAACACCATCGAGGCCTGACCTCCCGAGCGTCGCCTCTGTCCGTCAGGCGAGCAAGATGGCAGCAGTTGCAGCCGAAGCGATGCACCACACGACTGCGCTCGTGATCGCCGGACGTGGGCCGATCCGGCGCAGTGTCGGCAAGTGCACCGACACCCCGATGGCGAACAGCGCAGCGGTGAACAAGATGCGCTCGACATCGGATGCGATGTCGGCAACCCGGTCGGGGATGACCCCCGTCGAGCTGATGATGCTCGCCAACAAGAACAGGGCAACGAAACCCGGCACGAGTCCGCGCACCCGCTGAACACCGCTCGGGCGCTCGGCGTGTTCGACGCTGGTCGCCTTGGCGAGGCTGCTGCTCGCCAAGATCGCCAACACCGGCACCAACAGGAGCACCCTCATCAGCTTCACCGGGATGGCAGCGGTGAGCGCCGCGTCACCGACGGTGGTGGATGCCGCCACCACCTGGCCGACATCGTGCACCATCATGCCGATCCAGATGCCGAGGTCGCGGTCGCCGAGGCCGATCCACGCACCGACCACCGGCAGCGTGAAGGTGGCGAACGTACCGATCAACGTGACGGTGGCGATCGCGTAGGCGGTGTCTTCGTCGCTGGCCTCGATCGTCGTGCCGGCAGCTGCGACCGCCGATGCACCGCAGATCGCTGAACCAACACCGAGCAAGGTGCCGAGACGTTGTCCGATCCGGAAACGTCGGCTCACCCAGATCGTGGCCATCAGCACCACGACCGACACCGCCACCGCCATGGCAAGCGTCGGCGCGCCGAGGCCGGCGATGTCGTCGAGCGTGATGCGAAAACCGAGCAGGACCACCCCGGTCCGCAACGCGAGTTTGCCGATCGCGGGCACAGGGCTCGCTTCGCCGAGATGGACGAACGGGGATGCGAAGAGTCCGAGCAGCAGTGCCACGGCGATCGCCGAGGGAGCTTGGTCGAGCCGGCCGATGAGCGTGGCGGCGATCGTTCCGGCTGCGATCAGTCCGAGCGCGCGGAACCACCGCATCGACACCGGGTCAGCCTCTGGTCGATCGAGACGAGAAGACCCAACTCAGGGGGTCCAGCGCGGCTTGAGCGGGGCGTGTTCGATCTGCGGGAGCACGTGCTCGGCGAACAGATCGCACTCGGCGATGTGCGGGTAGCCCGACAGGATGAATGCGCCGACGCCGGCGTCCTGGTAGGCGCGCAACTTGGCAACCACCTGGTCGGGATCGCCGACGATCGCCGCACCGGCGCCGCTGCGAGCCCGGCCCACACCGGTCCACAGTGCCTCTTCGACGAACCCGTCATCGGCGGCCGACTCGCGCAGCGACGCCTGACGTTGCACGCCGACCGACGCAGCATCGAGCGACTTGTTGCGGATGGCGTCGCCGGTGTCGGCATCGAGCTGGGACACGAGCCGTTCGGCAGCGGCCTTGGCGTCGGCTTCGGTGTCACGCACGATCACGTGGGCACGCAGTCCGTAGACCAGTTCACGGTCGTAGCGGTCGGCGGCCATGGTGGTCATCTCGGCCACGGTGCCGGCCACCGATGCAACGGTGTCGGGCCAGGTGAGGAACACGTCGGCCTCGGCGGCCGCGACGTCCTTCGCAGCGGGCGAGAACCCGCCGAAGTACATCGGCGGGCACGTGCCGCTGACCGTGGCGGCACGCGGCGGATCGAGCGTGAGGTCGACGAAGTCGCCGTGCATGTCGATCGACTCACCGTTGAGGAGTTGACGCAGCGCCTGCATCCACTCGCGGGTGCGCTGATAGCGCGGCGCCGACTCGAGCTCCTCGCCGGGGATGTCGGAGGAGATGATGTTGATGCACAGGCGTCCGCCGGCGAACTGGTCGATCGAAGCGACCTGGCGGGCGAGCTGTGGCAGCCACATCTCGCCCATCCGCACCGCGAGGAGCAGGTTGATGTCGCTCGGTGTGCGTAGCGATCGCCGCAGCGAACGCCGTGGAGTCGATGCCGAGCGTGTAGCCCGACGGGAGCAGTACGTTGTCGAAGCCGTTGCGGTCGGCGGTGCGAACGATGTCCGAGCAGTGCTCCCAGGAACTGGCGAGCGTCGGGTCGGGGACGCCGAGGAACTCGTAGTCGTCGTCGCACAGTGCGCTGAACCACGAGATCTCGGGGACGTCGGGTCGGTCGATGGTGCTCATGGCAGTGGAACTCCCTCGGAAGCTTGGATGATCGAGTACACGTCGTGGCGAGACAGCTCGACGCCCAGGGCTGCAGCTGAGCCGGTGATGCGATCGGGTGTCTGCGAGCCGATGATGGCCACCGGTGCCGATCGGGTGGGCGAGCACGAAGGCGATGGCGATCGACGCGCGATCGACGCTCTCGCGTTCGGCCAGCGAGTCGATCACCTCGAGCAGTTCGGGGCGAACACCCTCGCCGGTGGCGAGGCGGCCGCCGCCGAGCGGGCTCCAGGCCATCGGCACGGTGCCGGTGCGCATGCAGGCGTCGAACGTGCCGTCGCGCAGCGGATCGAGGTGCACCGCGGAGTACTCGGGCTGGTTGGTGGCGATCGGGAACGGCAGGTGGGCGGCAAGCGCTTCGACCTGGGCTGGCGTGTGGTTCGAGACGCCGACCTCGCGGATCTTGCCCTCGTCGCGTAGCGCGGCGAGTGTGGCGGCCACCTCGGCGGGATGCGTGAGCATGTCGGGTCGGTGGATCTGGTAGAGGTCGATCACCTCGACACCCATTCGACGCAACGACGCCTCGCAGGCGCTGCGGAGGTACGCAGCCGACGAGTCGTACGGGGTCGGCGGGATGATGCCGCCCTTGGTGGCCAGCACCATGCGATCGCGCAACTGGGGTGCGGCTGCGAGCACCGACCCGAGGATCTCCTCGACCCGGCCGAAGCCGGTGCCACCCCAATCGAAGCCGTAGACATCGGCGTTGTCGATCAGGTTCATCCCGGCATCGAGCGCCGTTTCGAGGAGGTGCTGGGCGGTGGCGACGTCGGGATCGGTGTACCGCCACAGCCCGAACGACAACGCCCCGACCGGTGGGAGCGAGCCGACTTGGCGGGGAGCTGACGAGACGAGACTCATGATTCCAACGTAGCTGCCGTCCTCGGATGCAGCCGAGGACGGCAGCCGAAGGTGTCAGCGGATGGTGTCAGCCCTTGACCGACCCGGCGAGCAGGCCGCGCACGAAGTACCGCTGCAGCGCGAAGAACACGATCAGCGGAACGAACGCTTGCACGAACGCGCCGGCCGGCAGGATGAACTCGTTGCGTCCGAAGTCGCCGGCCAGGTTGGCGATGAGCACGGTCGTGGGTTGCTGGCTCGCGTTGGCCCCGATCATCGTGTTGGCGATCAGGTAGTCGTTCCAGGTCCAGAGGAACTGGAAGATGGCGAACGCTGCCAACACCGGGATCGACAACGGCAGCACGAGCCTCCAGAAGATCGTGAAGTGATCGGCTCCATCGATGCGCGCGGCCTCGAAGAGATCCTTCGGGAGCGAACTGATGTAGTTGTGCAACAAGAAGATGGCGAACGGCATCGCGAACCCGGTGTGCGTCAGCCATGCCGACGTCGTTGTGCCGACCAGGTCGAAGTCCGGAATGATGACCACGGTCTTGCTGATGAGCGGTACCGTCACGCTGGCACCGCCGACGAACATCTGCAGCAATGGGATCAGGGCGACCTGCAACGGAATGGCCAACAGCGCGACCGTGCCGATGAACAGTGGCTTGCGGCCCTTGAACGGGATCCAGGCGAAGCCGTACGCAGCGAACGCCGCGATGGCGATGGGGATGATCGTTGCCGGGATGGCGATTGCGGCTGAGTTCAGCAGCGAACGACCCAGGCCGGCACGGGCAGCGAAAATCGTGTCGTAGTTGTCGATGGTCAGTTCGCTCGGCGTGACCTTCCACCAACCGGTCGACCGTTGGGCGTCACGGTCGCGGAACGAGTTGATGAACAGCCCGAGTGTGGGGATGCTCCAGACGACGACGATGAGCCACAGCATTCCGGACGGGATCCCCCGGAGGAATCCGTAGACCCGGTCGATGAGGCCGCTGGGCTTGCCGCCGGCCGCTGATCCCGATGGTTGTGTACCCGGGAGGTTCGTTGTGGTGGTGGCCATCGCTCAGTTCTCCCTCTGCATGCGGCGGATGTTGTAGATCATCACGGGGAGCACCGCGACGAAGATCAAGATGGCGAGAGCCGCGCCCTTGCCTCTGTTGTTGAACTGGAACGCTTCTTGGAACATCTGGTTGGCGAGCACCTGCGACCCGAAGAGGCCGTTGGTGGTGACCTTCACGATGTCGAACACCTTCATCACTCCCACGATCAAGGTGGTGACCACGACGCCGATGGTGGTGGCGATCTGCGGCAGCGTGACTCGCCAGAACACCTGGCTGTTGGTGGCACCGTCGATCTTGGCCGCTTCGATGAGTTCGGTCGGCACCGCCTTGATCGCCGCCGACAGGATCACCATCGAGAAGCCGGTCTGGATCCAGATCATGATGATCATCAGCCAGAAGTTGTTGTACGGGGTCTCCTGCAGGAAGAAGACCGTCTGGCCCTGGATGGTGCCATCGGGGCGGGTCTGGAACCCGCCGACGCCGCCGCCGACGATGCCGGTGAACCGGATGAAGAACCAGCCGACCAGGAGCAGGGCGATGCCCGGGACGACGGCCTTGGCGTAGGTCTGCTTGCACCAGTGCCCGGGCGATCAGGATGAAGAGTCCGATCACGACCAGGCCCAACGCGGCAGCAGTGAGGATCGTGGGGAGCCCGGAGCCCGTCGACAGACCTGCCGAGGCCCACCCACAGTGCGTTCATCACGCCGGTCTGCTCGATCGACGGGTCGCGTGCGGTGTAGACGAAGCGCCAGATGACCGAGGCGCCCACCAGCGAGATCGCCATCGGCATGAAGATGATCGACTTGGCGACTCGTTCGCCCTTGCGCTGGTCGGCGAGCACGGCGATCGCGAGGCCCATGGCGGTCGAGATGAACGTGACGACGACCACCCACCAGAGGTTGTTGATCAATGTGCCGCGCATGGCGGTGAAGGCGCCGAAGCTGACGAGCAGTGCACCGGCGACGAGCGGTGCGCCCGTCGGGTTGCCGACCTCGACGGCTCGGCCGGTGCGCTTGCTTCATCACGATGCCGACGACCGAGGGCGATGGCGAGCAGGATCATCCCGATGATGAACGGGATGCTGGTGAACATGTTCGTCCAGTTGTCGAGGTCGAGGCTGTTCGGGTCGGTGAAGACGTCGGTGTAGTTCTCGATGCCGACGAAGTCGACCGAGTCGGGGTCGAGCAACGACAAGTACATGGTTCGGATCGCCGGGATGACCAGCATCACGGAGATGAACAGCAGTGCGGGCCCGAGGAAGATGATCGCTCGTGAACGATCGTCGAGCGCAACGCGGGCCCGGTAGTCGGGGTTCTTCGACATGCCGAGTCGGAGCCCGATCAGCACTGCGGGAACCACTGCAGCGACGATCGACGTGACGGGTGAGCCGTCACCGAGATCGGCTCCGCCCCACGCTCCGAAGATCCAGCCGATCGCGCCGCCGATCAGGGCGCCGTGGAGCGGAGGATGCTTCCGCAAGAGGCTGAGTCCGGCACCGACAGCAACGCCGACCAGCGTGTACGCCAAGATGGCCACGGGATCGAGCCCGGGTTGGTAGGCGTCGCGGATCACCGCGCCGATCACCAGGCCGATCGCCGTGGCGCCGCCGAGTGCGATCAGTTGCCGCTGTCTGGGATCGTCGGTGCGGGCGAGCGCGAATCCGAGTGCGCCGAACGCGGCGGCGCCGGCGAGGGGCCCGACCACCCAGGTGAGGAACCCGTCGCCCGAGCCGATCGTGACGAGGTTGCCGTGGAGCACGATGCCGACGACGGCACCGATGATGGCGAAGGCCACGGTGCTGAAGAACTGCCATCGTCCACGGACCTGGTTGAAGAGCAGGTTGGCGCCGATCCAGAGCCCGGCACTCGCTCCGACGGCGATGATGACGGTGACGATGGTGCCGCGGACCTTTTCCTCGACGAACGCCCAGTAGATCAGGCCGAGGACGCCGACGAACCCGGCGGCGAGTTTGGCGTACTCACCGTTGGTGCGTGGCGCCCGCAACCCGGCGGCTTTGCCAGCGTCTGGTGTGACTGGATTCGGGGTGCCCTCGTCGGCACCTGCACGTTCGAGCGTTTCCACGCTGTGACCCCCTCTGGTCGTTTCCCCATCATGTTCTAGTCCATCTGGACCAGTTCCCGGAAACGGAGAGGGGCACTGCCACCGAAGTGTCAGTGCCCCTCTCCGGCATTCTTCGATCCGTGCGGATCAGGTGTTCGGAATCAGCTCGGCCATGAGGCCTGGATGGTGGCCGCAGCTTCTTCAGCGGTGGCGTTGCCGTTGACGAGCTTGACGCCCTCTGACCAGAAGGTGCCGGCGCCGACGTCGGCGGGCATCAGGTCGGAGCCGTCGAAGCGGGCAATCGCCGCTGCGTTGAGGATCTCCAGGAAGCTCTGCTCGAGCGGCTGGTAGACCGACGGATCCTGTCCCTGGGCTGCCGACAGGTAGCCGGACAGTGCGCCGTCGAGCTCTGCGGTCTGCAGACGCTGGCGGGTCTCGGCGTACTCAGCCGTGGCGATGTAGTCCATCACGGCCATCGTGGCGGGATCGTCGTTGAACGCTGCGGCGAAGATGCCGGCGGTCAGGACGGGCGTGTCGCCGTTGATGTCCGGGAAGTAGAACACGTCGACGGCCGTCGGGTCCTCAGGATCGGCGAAGACGGTGCCTTCGGGGAAGAGACCGGCGAAGAAGTTCGCCTGACGGTGCATGAAGCACTGTCCGTCGACGAGCGGCTGGCCGTTGTCGGCGAAGTTGGTGGCTGCAATGGAACCACCAGCTGCGAAGACGTTCTCCTCGGTCCAGAGATCGACGACTGTCTGCATCGCGGTGACGATCTGCGGATCGTCGAACGAGATCTCGTTGCTGACCCACTGGTCGTAGACGTCAGGGCCGGCCTGGCGCAGGACCATGTCCTCGACCCAGTCGGTGTAGGTCCAGCCGGTTGCCTGGCCGGACTCGATGCCCACGCAGAGCGGCTTGGCGACGCCGTCGGCAGCCATCTGGTCGACGAGCGCAGTGAACTCGTCGAACGTGGTCGGCACTTCATAGCCGTTCTCTTCGAACACGGCCGGCTGGTACCAGACGAGCGACTTGAGGTCGGTCTTGGCGGGGATGCCGTACTGGACGTCATCGACGTTGCCGTAGAGCTGGTAGCCGTCGGCCCAGAACTCGTCGACCGTCGCGTTCACTTCGTCGGTCAGTGCGACGACGGAGCCGGCGCGAGCGAAGTCGGCGAGCTTGCCGGGCTGCGGGAAGAACGAGATGTCGGGCGGGTTGCCGCCTTCGACCTGGGTGTTGATGTTCGCTTCCCAGTCGGCGTCGCCGGTGTACTCGATGTTCAGGTTGACGGTCTCGCCGAACGCAGCGAGCGTGTCGTTGATTGCCGCAATCGACGGGTCGTCGCGTTCGGGGCCGGTGAGCGTGACGGTGGCACCGCCAAAGTCTTCTCCGCCATCGCCTGATGCGTCGGTGGTTTCGCTGCCCGAGTCGCTGCTGTCTTCGTCGCTGCCGCAAGCTGCGGCAACGAGTGACAGAGCGACCGGAACGGCAGCCAGCTTGAGCCAGCGCTTGTTCATAGGGTCCTCCCCCTCTGAAGGGTCGTCGAAAGGCTTTCGACGATGTATGGGTTGTCGTCGAAATTGTTTCGACGATGTAAACGCTTACAGATGGGAGGGGTCGGCGTCAAGGCCAAAGGTCACGAGTGTTGCAGCGAACTCACGACCAGCCAGCGTCGCGTCGTGCCGGCCCGGTCGTGCGACGCAGGGTCAGCGCGACGGGTGACATGGTCGGTTCGTGGTCGACGTCGCCGCTCTCGGACATCGCTGCGATCAACGATCGGGCGGCGGCAGCACCCTGCGACGGGACGTCTTGGGCAATGGTGCTCAATCCGACCACGCGGGCGGCATCGTGGTCGTCGACGCCGAGTATCGACACGTCGACTCCCGGTCGAAGTCCGCGCTCGGCGGTCTCCATGAGGGCGCCGAAGGCCATTTCGTCGGACATGGCGAACACCGCCGTTGGGGGCTCAGCGGCATCGAGCAGCGCCGCCATCGCCTCCTGGCCGCCGTCGATGCCGAAGTTGCCGCCCACGACGAGCTCGTCGTCGAGGGTGACTCCGCGTTCGGCGAGTTCGGCTGTGAACCCCCGGGAGCGCCGTTTGGGAACCTCGAAGTTGAGCGGGTCGTCACCGAGGCCGCTGATGAGGCCGATGCGGCGGTGCCCGAGGTCGAACAACGTGGCGGCTGCGATCCGTCCCACCAACTCGTCGTCGACGAGGACCGATGGTGAGCCAACGGTGCGGGTGCCGATGGTGGACAGTGTGACCCCGCGTGCTCGCAACGACGTTGCCTGCTCGTCGGTGGCAGGAATGTTGACGAGCACGACGCCGTCGGCGCGACGTTCGACGCGACCGGGTTCGCCGAGCAGGCGATCGCACTCGTGCTGGTTGCCGACGCCGAGCACCAGGCACTCGTAGCCGGACTCGTTGCACACGGCCTCGGCGCCGGCGATCACATTCGAGAAGTACCAGCTGGCGAGGTGCGGCACCACGACGATCACGGTGCGGGTGCGGCCGGCGGCGAGCCGGGCTGCTGCAGGGTCGGGCTGGTAGTGCAGGGAATCGGCCACCTCGGTGACACGCAGTCGGGTGGATTCGGCCACGTTCGGCAGGCCGCGCAGGGCCCGACTCACCGTGGCGACCGACACGTTCGCCGCGTGCGCAACGTCTTCGATCCGCGCCCGGCGCACTCGTTCCGGAGTGCCCCCTGCGGTCATGTCCCGCGAGTGTAAGCGTTTACACCTGGCTGGGGTACCTTCCGGGGTGTGGAACCGACCCGCGATCAGCGATCGCCCGAACCCCGCAGTGCCGAGCCGGCCACACAGTGGTGGCGCGAGGCCGTCGTGTACCAGATCTACGTGCGGTCCTTCGCCGACGGCAACGGTGACGGGGTCGGCGACATCGCCGGGATGACCTCGCGACTCGACCACCTCGAGCGCCTCGGCGTCGATGCGGTGTGGATCAACCCGTGGTATCGATCACCGCTGCTCGATGGCGGCTACGACGTCGCCGACTACCGCGAGATCAACGAGCAGTTCGGTACGACGGCCGAGGCCGAGCGATTCATCGCGGAAGCTGGATCGCGAGGGATCCGGACCATCGTCGATCTCGTACCCAACCACACCTCGTGGGAACATCCGTGGTTTCGCGAGGCACTCGCCGCCGACCCCGGTGCCCCTGCGCGTGGCCGCTACCACTTCCTCGACGGTCGCGGTTCCGACGGTGACCTGCCGCCGAACGACTGGCGTTCGATCTTCGGGGGTCCGGCGTGGACACGAACCGATGATGGTCAGTGGTACCTCCACCTGTTCGACGAGAGCCAGCCCGACCTCAACTGGGAACACCCCGACGTGCCCGACGAGTTCGATTCGATCCTGAGGTTCTGGCTCGACCGTGGCGCCAGCGGCTTTCGCATCGACGTCGCCCACGCCCTGGTCAAGGAGCCTGGCTATCCCGATGCAGGGCGCGACACCAACGACGGCAAGGCGACGCTCGACTCGGTGCCGTATCTCGACCTCGACGGCATCCACGACATCGTTCGTCGATGGCGCCGAGTCCTCGACGAGTACGACCACACGATGATGGTTGCCGAAGCATGGGTGGCTGCCGAGCGACGACCGTTGTACCTGCGATCCGACGAGTACCACCAGGCCTTCGACTTCGATCTCCTCAGCGCGCCGTGGAGCGCAGCGGAATTCGAGGCGATCGTCGATGCCAGTGTTCGATCGGCCAACGCCGTGGGCTCCAACCCCACGTGGGTGCTGTCGAACCACGACGTCGTGCGCCACGCCACCCGATACGGACTGCCTGCCGACGTCGATCCGAGTCGTTGGCTGCTCGACGGGCCCCACGACGTGCTCGACGAGGCCCGTGGGCTGCGGCGCGCTCGCGCCGCTGCGATGATCACGTTGGCGCTCCCCGGGTCGGCCTACCTCTACCAGGGCGACGAACTCGGCTTGCCGGAGGCGTGGAGGTTGCCTCCCGAGTCGCTGCAGGACCCCATCTGGCACGACTCCGACCACACCGTGAAAGGACGCGACGGATGTCGTGTGCCGATCCCATGGGAAGCCGACGGACCGTCGTTCGGATTCGGTGCCGGCCCAGGGTGGCTTCCGCAGCCCGCCGAGTTCGGGCCACTCGCCGCGTCGAACCAGGAACACGATCCCGACTCGACGTTGGCGCTCTACCGTCGCGCTCTGGCGACGCGTCGCAGCCGACTCGTCGGCGAGCAGGCGTTCACTCTCATCGACGGCGGGCCCGGCGTGCTCGCATTCGACCGTGGCGAGCACTTCCGCTGCGTCGCCAACATGGGAGACGTCACCGTGTCGCTGCCCGACGGTGAGGTGTTGCTGGCCTCGGGTCCGCTCGACGCCGACGGTCTCCCACCCGACACGGCGGTGTGGGTCACACGCTGACCCGAGGAAGGTTGCATGCAGATCGTCACCAGACAGGGCCACCCAGACTTCCTCGACCTGCCGTGGGACGAGCCGTTGGAGGAGTGGGAACATGCCCGCCTCGTCAAGATGGCCCACGGCATCAGCCGTCACGTCGTGCGCTTCGTTCGGTTCGGCGATCGCGTGTATGCGCTGAAGGCGACCGGGATCGTGGCGGCCCAACGCGAGTACCGGGTGCTCCGCGACCTGCGCGACGAGCATCTGCCCGTGGTCGAACCGGTCGGTGTGGTGTCCGACGCACCGAACCCGGGCGATGGCGTGCTCATCACCCGCTACCTCGACTACTCGTTGCCGTACTGGTATCTCCTCGGTCGTGGCGACGCCTCGCTCGCCGACCGCCTGATGGACGCAGCCGTCGTGTTGCTGGTGCGGTTGCACCTCGAAGGTGTGTTCTGGGGTGACTGTTCGCTCTCCAACATCTTGTGGCGACGCGACGCCGGCGAGATGATGGCGTACCTGGTCGATGCCGAAACCACCGAGCACAACGAAACGATCAGCGACCGGATGCGGACCTACGACCTCGAGATCGCAGTGGAGAACATCGCAGGTGGGCTCTTCGAGCTGCAGGCCAGCGGTCGCATCGGCGACGACATCGACCCGGTCGAGATCGCCGAGAGTCTCCGCCGTCGCTACGAAGAACTCTGGAACGAGCTCACCCGCGTCGACGAGTTCGACCTCGACGAGCGATGGCGGATCGAACAACGTGTTCGGCGGATCAACGAGTTGGGGTTCGACGTCGAAGAACTGTCGATCAACCGAGACGGTCGGACGTTGTCGATCAAGCCGATGCTGATCGAGGAGGGCCACCACGCCCGAGAGTTGCGGCGGCGCACGGGTCTCGACGTCCAGGAGAACCAGTCGCGGCGTCTGCTCGCGGACATCGACCAGCATCGTGCGTGGTTGGAACGACAGGAAGGAGGCTCGATCCCGCGAGCGGTTGCCACTGCCCGTTGGCTCGCCGAGGTGTACGAGCCGGCGATCGACGCGATCCCCGACGACCTGCGTTCGCACTTGGAGCCGGCCGAGATCTTCCACCAGTTGCTCGAACACCGCTACCTGATGGCCGAACGGCGCGGTGGCGAGGTGCGCACGTCCGAAGCCCTCGAGGACTACCTCGCCGGCGTGCTGGCGTCGACCCCCGAGGAGCGCCAGCTGCGCCTCGACACCGGCAGCATCCCGCGCATCGTGCTCGACTCGTCATCGGGTACGTTCGAGGCGTGAGCGAACGCGCCAACCTTGCCCGCCGGGCCATCGGGCTGATCGACCTGACCGATCTGTCAGACGACCATTCGCCAGACGGAATCGACGAGTTGTGCCGACGTGCCCGGGCTCACGGCACCGCCGCGGTGTGCGTGTGGCCCGAGTACGTGGCGCGGTGCGCAGCGCTCCTCGACGGATCAGGTGTGCGTGTGGCGACCGTCGTGAACTTTCCGTCGGGCGACGAGTCCGTTGCTGCCGTGGTCGAGATGGCATCGGCGGCGCTTGCCGCTGGCGCCGACGACATCGACCTGGTGTTGCCGTACCGGGCGTTTCTCGAGGGCGAATCGGTGCACGCAGGCGAGATGGTGGCCGCAGTCGCCGCGCTGATCGAATCGCCGCACGTGCTCAAGGTGATCCTCGAATCGGGCGTGTACCCCGGCCCGGACACCGTCGCCGCGGCGGCACACCTCGCGATCGCGAACGGCGCCGACTTCGTGAAGACCTCGACCGGCAAGGTCGCCGACGGCGCATCGCTCGATGCTGCCCGCGCCATGCTCGACGAGATCGCAGTGGCCGCCGCCTCCGGCCGGACGGTCGGTCTCAAGCCGTCGGGTGGCATCCGGTCGTTCGACGACGCAATGGCGTACCTCGGCCTCGCCGATTCGGTGATGGGCGACGGCTGGGCAACTCCGGCCACGTTCCGTTACGGAGCGAGCGGTGTCCTCGACGCGCTCATCGCTGTCGTCGATGGCACCGAGCCGCCCGCCTCGACCTCCACCTATTGACCCCCACGCCCGGCGTGCGTCGCCGGGTTCGCCAGCGCGCGTGACGGCGGCGAGCAAGCGCCCGTAGGGTTGTAGCCGTGGCCCAGGTCGACTCCGACGGTCCTCGGCGGTGGCGGCGTTGGCCCGTCGCCACCGGAGCGCTCGCAACGGTGGGCGTCCTCGTCGTGGCTGTCGTCGCGTTCAGCGGCGATGACCGCAGGCCCGACGCGGACACGGGCGGATCCACGGTGGCAACTCCCGCGGCGACGATTCCGGTCAGCGACGCACGTGCGAGTTCGCAACGCTTCGTTGTCGACGACGCCGTCCCGACGCTGTCGTCCGAGTCCGATCGGCGGTTCGGTGAACTCCTCGTCGACCACCACCGTCGTTGGGCCCGACGCGCCGCCGCCCACCGCACCCGCACAAGACGCCGAAGCCCCGGCGGTGGTCGCCCGTCCGGTTCCCGATGCGGCGCCGGCAGAGGCACCACCAGCGGCGCCGCCCCCGGCGTGGGCGACTCACGCGAACGGTGACGCCGGCCGGATACGTGTCGACCGACATCGGGTGCGCCGACGGGCTCGACGCCGGTTCGATCGATCGATTCCTCGGACAGCGACTCGGGCCGGTGCTCGGCTGGGACTACCAGCACGTGTACCCGCTCGGCCAGGCGCGACACCTGTGGCTGTTCCAGGACACCTTCGTCGATCACACCGGTGCAGCGAACAACCTCGCCCAGTCCAGTTTCATCCACAACGCAGCGGCCATTCAGGACGGCCGGTGCTTCCAGCTGCTGCATCGCGGCACCGCTGATCGCCCCGCCGAGTTCGAGCCGGGCATCGGCAGCAGCACGCTCGAGACCTGGTTCTGGCCCAAGGGTGGCGAACTGCTCGACGGTCAGCTGTTCGTCCATTGGGTGCAGATGGTGAAAGATGCCGTCGACCCGGTGCCGCCCGACGGGCTCGGCTGGCACCCCGCCGGAACCTGGCTCGCCACGTACGACCCGGTGACATTGGCTCGCACCTCGTTGCGGCTTGCCACCGACCCGGGCGTGCTGCCGGTCTACGGCTACGCCATGCAATCCGACGCCGAGTACACCTACCTGTTCGGCAACAGCTTCGAGCAGAACCTGCTACGCGAGGGCGGCTTCTGGAACGGTCCGCATTCGGCGACGAAGATGTACCTCGCCCGCGTGCCGCGAGGTCGCCTTGCGGCCGACTACGAGTACCGCACCGCCGACGGGTGGTCACGTTCGGCTGCGGCAGCGGTGCCGATCCTGCAGCGGCACTGGGCCGAATTCCCGATGCAGCCACGGTTGCTCGACGGGCACTGGGTGGCAGCAACAGCGGTGAACGGATATTGGGGCGACGAGTTGGAGATCGACGTCGCCAACGACCCGTGGGGGCCGTGGACGACCGTGCGTTCGGGCCAGCTCTTCCACGCGCGGATTCGACCCGTCGCGCAACACGTATCACGCGCATCTCGCCCCGTGGCGCGACGGCGGGGGGAACCTGGTGGTGACGGTGTCGAACAATGCCCGCGACATGCTGCGTGACGCGTGGCCGAATCCATCGATGTATCGACCGATGGCGTTCCCGACACCCTGGGTCGCCGCCCCGCCACGACCCACTCCCACCACGACCCGTCGACGACCACCTCCACCACCTCCACGACATCCACCACGACCTCGACGTCCACCACCTCGACAACGACGCCCGCCCCCTCGTCGACCTCCACGGAACCGACCACCTCGTCGACCACGACCGATCCATCTGCTGGATCGATCACGAGTACCACTCCGGCGACGAGCGAGGCCGTCTCGAACGAGTGAGGCACAGGTAGCCTTTGGCGCCCCTGCCCTCGTAGCTCAGGGGATAGAGCATCGGCCTCCGGAGCCGTGTGCGGAGGTTCGAATCCTCCCGAGGGCGCCACTTG
>CAVQWE010000001.1:0-122182 GCA_963717385.1 Ilumatobacteraceae bacterium | reverse complement strand
GGCGGCGACATCGCACAGGTACGTGACATCGCCGAGGTACCCCGCTCGCTGCCCCTGCCCACCTTGCCGGTGCTCGGCGACATCGTCGTGCTCATCGTGCCGGCGCTCTCGTTGGCGTTCGTCGGGCTGGTGCAGGGCGCAGGTGTCTCGGCGGGCTTCCCCAACGAGGACGGGTCGCCGCAGGACGAATCGCAGGACTTCGTCGGCCAGGGCGCCGGAAACGTGGTCGCCGGCGTGTTCCAGGGCATGCCGGTCGGTGGCTCGATGTCGGCCAGTTCGCTGATGGCCACAGCCGGCGCACGTTCGCGAACCGCTGCATTCTTCGCTGCCGGAGTGATGGCCGTGGTCATCTTGTTGTTCGGCGGCGTCATCGAGTTGGTCGCAATGCCATCGCTGGCGGCACTGCTGATCGTGGTCGGTGTCGGAACGGTCAAACCTGAACGGATCATGTCGGTCGCCAAGACCGGTGCGGTGCCGCTGACCGTCATGGCGATCACGTTCGGCCTCACTCTGGTGATCCCCCTGCAGTACGCAGTCCTCGTCGGCGTCGGGATTTCGACGATCCTGTTCGTCATCCAACAGTCGACTCGACTGGTCACCAAGCGTCTGGTGTTCCGCGACGACGGCCGCATCGAGGAGACCGAACCACCGGCCACGGTCGGAGCTCACGAGGTCATCGTGTTGCAGCCGTACGGAGCGTTGTTCTTCGCAACGGCATCGACGCTCGTCGACCAGATGCCGTCGGTGATGCCGGACTCGCGCAACTCGGTGGTGATCCTGCGGGTCCGCGGCGCCGACGAAGCCGGGGCCACGCTGCTCGATGTGCTCGAGACGTACGCAGCCGAGCTCCGCACGGTCAACAGCAAGATGATGTTGGTGACCGACAACGAACGGGTGATTCGTCAGCTTCGCGTGACCGGAGCCTCCGACGTGATCGGGTTGGACAACGTGTACCGGAGTTCGGTGTTCCTCGGCGAGACGACGCGCAAGGCTCACGACGACGCACTTGCCTGGGTCGAGTCACACCGAACCGCAGCGAACGGAGATCACGATGCGTGACCGAACACGATGGTTGGGCGTTGCACTGGCCGTCGTGACGGTCTGCCTGCTCCCCGCAGCTGCAGTGACCGCGGCACGCAGAAGACGCCAGCACCCCACCGTCGACGGTGGCCGATGCTGTGACGACAGAACCTGCACCGACCACGCCCGAGCCACCACGCCGACACCAGACGACACGACCGCTCCGACGTCGACATCGACACCGGACGATGCCCTGATCGCAGCGGGTGACCCCGACGACGACATCGACACCACCACCGCAACGATCGCCGTGATCGGGTTCGTGTTGCTGCTCGCCGTGGCCAGTTGGTGGATGGTGCGCCGCAGCAATCCCGACGCCGAAGCGCTACCGGTCCCCCCGAGCGACTTGATCTGAAGTCGACCCACAGCATCGATCTCTGTGCGGATCCAGTTGCGTCAACCGCAACCGGATCCGCTCAGATCACTGGCGGAAGGCGTGGGATTCGAACCCACGGAGGCCCGAAGGACCTCAACAGTTTTCGAGACTGTCCCATTCGTCCGCTCTGGCAGCCTTCCGTCGACGAGGCTAGCGCTGAACGCGCAACCCGGCTACGAGCAGGTGGTGCCGTCGTCGGGGGCGACGAGCGTGAGCAGGTAGTCGTGGACGATGCTGCGTACGCAGTCGTCGCCGCGGTAGCCGGTGTGCTCGTTCGCCTCGACGATGACCAAACGACCGTCTTCGAGCGTGTCGGCCATCGCGCGTGAGCTCTCCAGCGGCGTCGCCGGGTCGCCGGTGGTGCCGACCACCACGATCGGTCCGGCCCCGATGCCGGTGATGTCGATGCGCGGGTCGAGCGCCGGCGGGAAGAACGTGCACGAATACGACCCGGTCGTGTACGGGAAGATCCGGGGGGCGGTCGCCAGGATCTCGTCGACGTCGGCGTCGGCCTCGTCCACCGTGGGCCGCTCGGCGTCGTCGGCACAGTTGATCGCCTGGAACGCCTCGATCAGGTTGCCGTAGGTGCCGTCGGCTTGACGCTGGTAGTAGGCGTCGTTGAGCTGCAACAGCCCCGCTCCGTCGCCGGCGGCGGCATCCTCGAGCGCTCGTTCGAGTGCAGGCCAGTAGCGGTCGGAGTACATCGCCTGCGCGACAGCGAGCACGGCGACACTGCGATTCACCGCGACCCGGCCGCCGGCGCTGGCGAGGGGTGACTCGTCGAGGCTTGCCATCAAGGCATCGAACGCCCCCTCGGCATCGCCGCCGTTGTGGAACGGGCACTGGGTATCGGCGCTGCAACGCGCCAGGAAGGTGGTGAGTGCGGCCTCGAAGCCGGCTCCCTGCTGCAGGGTGGACTTGCAGCGGCCCCGAGTTGGGATCGGTCGCCCCGTCGAACACCGCCGCACGCACCGTGGTCGGGAACAACGTTGCCCACACACCGCCGAGTTCGCTGCCGTAACTGAACCCGAAGTACGACACCTGCTCGACGCCGAGCGCTTGGCGGATGGCATCGATGTCGCGTGCAGAGTTGTTCGTACCGATGAACTCGAGGGTGTCGACCCGGTCGACGCACGCCTGCGCGTAGTCCTCGGCGAGCTCGACCAGTTCGGCTCGCTCGGCATCGTCGTCTGGCGTGATGTCGGGCGCCGAGAAGTAGGTGTCGTAATCGACATCGTCGATGCAATCGACGGCACCCTCGCTCTGGCCCACACCACGAGGATCCCAACCGATCACATCGAAGTTGTCGGTGATGTCGTCGCCGAACCAACTGGTTGCGGCAAGCCCGAGCGTTGCCCCATCGGCTCCGGGGCCGCCGCGATTGGCGAGCAACGGACCAGCCGATGGATCGACGATTGCACGGTGGCGAGCGAGATAGAGCTCGATGGTGTCACCCTGCGGGTCGGTGTAGTCGACCGGCACGGTGATGGTGCCCTCGTCGACGCGGTCGCTGAGCTCGGTCCATTCGATCGAGTACACGAGCGGCTCGGGCGGTGGCGCAGTCGTTTCGGGGGTGGTCTCGGGCGCTGGATCGGTGATGCCGGTGACGTCGCGTGAGGCCACCGGCACCACGTCGGATCCACCCGAGCACGCCACCAGCGCGGCTGCGGCGATCGCAGTGAAGACGGTGCGGCGCATCGGCCCCAGCGTATGGGCGATCAGCAGCGCTCAGCAGGCAGACGAAATCCAGAACTTCGGCCCATAGCGTGGACGCTCATGCGGATGCCACCCCACTCGATGATGCCCGGCGACAAAGACGCGCTCAAGGGTGTCGAGTTGCAGGATGGAACCCTGCGTCGGGTCTGGACCTTTGCTCGGCCCTATCGCACCACGATCATCATCTTCCTGCTGGCGATCTTCGGCGCAGCCTTGTTGGCGTTGGTGCCGGTGTTCGTGATCCGGGCGATCATCGACAACGCGATTCCCGACGACGACAAACGCCAGATCGCGATCCTGGCGTCGATCGCCGTCGCTGCCGCTGTCGGTGACGCCGTGCTCGCCATCGTGCAGCGTTGGGCGAGCGCCAAGGTCGGCGAAGGCTTGATCTACGACCTGCGTGGAGCGCTGTTCGCCAAGATCCAGCGGATGCCGATCGCGTTCTTCACACGCACACCGACCGGATCGATCACCTCGCGGCTCAACAACGACGTGATCGGCGCCCAGACCGCGGTGACCAGCACGCTCGGCAGCGTGGTCAGCAATGTGATCGTGCTCGTCACCACGCTCGCCGCGATGATCGCACTCGAGTGGCGCCTCACGTTGCTGACGCTCGTGGTCCTCCCGCTGTTCATCGTGCCTGCGCGCCGTGTGGGTATGCGGCTGCAGGGGATCTCACGCGAGCAGATGGGCCACAACGCGGCGATGAACACCCAGATGACCGAACGATTCAACGTCGCGGGCGCGAGCCTCGTGAAGCTGTTCGGATCGGGCGCACGTGAGCAGGAGGCCTTCGAGCGCCGCGCGACAGGGCGTCCGCGACACCGGGATCCAGTCGGCACTGCTCGGGACGAGTGTTCTTCGTGGCGCTCGGCCTGGTCGGCGCGCTCGGCACCGCTGCGGTCTACGGCATCGGTGCGCTGATGGTGGTCGACGGCTCGATCGAGGTCGGCACGTTGGTGGCACTCGCCGCACTGGTGACCCGGGTGTACCAGCCACTCACCGGGCTCACCAACGCCCGAGTCGACCTGATGACGTCGATGGTCAGCTTCGAGCGCGTGTTCGAGGTGCTCGACGCTCCCGAGGCCATCCAGGAGCGACCGGGGGCGATCGACTTGATCGACGCGACCGGTTCGGTCGAATTCGACGATGTGGTCTTCCGGTATCCACCGGCGTCCGAGTCGGCGATTGCCTCGATGGAACAGAACGCCGGCCTCGGCGTCGACACCGACCCAGACGTCGACGTGCTGCGCGGGCTGTCGCTGTCGATCGCACCGGGCGAAACCGTCGCCCTGGTCGGCGCTTCCGGCGCTGGCAAGTCGACCACGATCTCGCTGCTCCCACGCCTGTACGACGTGACCTCTGGCGCGGTCCGAATCGACGGCCACGACGTTCGCGACCTCACCCTCGGGTCGCTGCGCGCCGCGATCGGCGTGGTGTCACAGGACCCCCACCTGTTCCACGAAACGATCGGCGACAACCTCCGCTACGCGGCGTTCGACGCCACCGACGAACAGTTGGTCGACGCTGCGAAGGCCGCTCGGATCCACGACACGATCGCTGCGCTGCCCGACGGCTACGACACCGTGGTCGGCGAACGCGGCTACCGACTCAGCGGCGGCGAGAAACAACGTCTGGCGATCGCACGACTGCTGTTGAAGAACCCGGCGATCATGGTGCTCGACGAAGCGACCAGCCACCTCGACAACGAAAACGAGGCGTTGATCCAAGCTGCGCTCGACCATGCGATGGAGCACCGCACCGCCTTGGTGATCGCCCACCGGCTGTCGACCATCCGCAGCGCCGACCGCATTGCGTTCGTCGAGGGCGGCCGCATCGCCGAGATCGGAACCCACGACGAGTTGCTCGCAGCGAACGGACGCTACGCCCACCAACTCAACGCCGGGGAGCTGTTGCTCCCCGGCTGAGTCGGATCAGTTGCGCCAGAGCTGCCAGGAGTTGAAGCCGCCGTTCTCGTAGAACTCGAACACGATGGTGTGGGTGCCAGCGGGCAGTGAGACCGTCTGGGTGCTCCACTCGTGAGCGTGATCGTCCCAGTTGTTGACGATGCGGGTGCCGTTGACGAACACTCGATAGCCGTCGTCGCCGCCGGCGAGGAACGTGACGTCGCGTGCTTCGGTGGTCGTCCACGTCTTGGTGAAGCGGGCCGAGAAGTTGTCCTCTTGCACACCCGACGCCGGCGAGGCGTCGAGACAGGCGGCCAGCGTGGCCACCGTGCCTGTTTGGGTGGGTGAACCAGCGAACGGGTTGCTGCTACTGAAGTTCGGGCGTGGGCTGCCCCAGTTCCAGTACTCCGCCGCCCACGTGCCGGGCCCGAAGTCCTGGCTCCAACCCTGCGGGTTGCCGGTGACGTCGTTGCAGCGGCCGGTGCCACCACCCGGCACCGGTGGGATCACCGGCGGCAACGTGGTGGTCGGTGTTGGGATCGTGGTGGTCGTCGTCGCTTCCGGGACCGTCGTCGTGGTCGTCGCTTCCGGCACCGTCGTGGTCGCCGAGGGAACCGTTGTCGTGGTCGTCGTGGCGGCGGTCGTCGGCGGCGTCGGGCCGCTGACGTTCGGGTCGACGGTCCAGCCGTTGATGGCGTAGCTCTCGTCGATGTTGACCTCCATGATCGCCCGTGACTCGGTGCGCTGACCGTTCGGAGCGGTGACGCTCGCGAACAGTTCGACCTGGCGCTGGATCGGTTCGTCGAGCACGCCGACGAACCAGTTCGCCGTGTTCGACGGCATCGCGGCGTAGGCGAACTGGGCAGAGCTGGCAACGATGCCAGCCGAGATCCGCAGGCGGTAGTCGGTGTTGGCGCCGCCAGTGAACGCGACCTTCGAGTTGGGCACGAAGATGTAGCCGTCGGTCACGAACTGGTTGCTCGCCGCTGTACCGCCCGACTGATTGATCGAGATGATCTCATTGCTCGGGGTTCGTGTCGACGCCGTGTAGGTGGCGATCGGCGCTGAAGCGGTGGGGCGCACCGAGTGGTCGATCGCCCGCTGCAGGCACGTCGTGGTGCTCAACGACGCGTTGCACGCAGTGTTGGCAGCGTCGTACACGTCACCGAGGTAGACGATGTCGTTGGGGATCTCCACCGCTGTCGGTGCGGTCGGCACCGTACTGGTGAAGTTCACCGAACGGATCGCGACGGTCTCGGTGCCGCGGCTGGTGCTGTCGGAGACGCGCCGGTTGATCCGCAACGACGCGTCGTTGGAGACGATCCGCGCGTCGCCGCCGAGCACGAACGTCGCACCCTTGCCGGTGATCGCATGGAAGCTCGGGGCGGTGGGAGCAAACGCCGCTTCGGCGTCGAAGGTGCATCCCGACCAGCGGCCCTCACCAGCGACCACCCGTGCACCAGGTGCCAGGGTCACGGTGTTCTCGAAGTAGAAGACACCCGAGGGGAAGAAGTGGTCGCCTGCGCCCAGCGTGAGCGCAGCCGGGTACCGACCGGGGAAGTAGACGTTGCAGGAACCGATGGTTGCCTGCGGAACGCTCGGACGCAGGTACGCCGGCAGCGGCGGAAGCTCGGGGTAGTCGTAGGTGGAGGCGCTGTTGAGGTCGCCTGCCAACTCCCACCAGGGTTGTGCCTGGCAGGTCGGAGACCACGCCGCACCAGGGCCCGGGAAGGCCATGGTCGGCGTGATGGCCGGGTTGTTGCAGTCGGTCGCCACCGGCACGGCAGGGGGTGCTGGAGGAACCGTCGGCACCACGGTTGGGTCGTTGTAGCGGGCGGTGGGGGTGGCCACAGAGGTGAAGTTCGAGGTGAGCACGTTGGCGAGCACACCGGTGGTCGACGCCTGCACGGCGATGTCGGCGCCGCTGTCGTCGAACGAGCCGGCATTGAGCAGCACGTCGCCGACGATCGGCTTGACCGCAGCTCCGGGCCCGTTGCCGACGAGCGGCTCGGCCTGGAAACCGTTCCCGGTGGCGATCAGGGCGAATCGGCCTCGGCCGGTGCCGAAGTAGTTGCCGGTGGGCGTGCACGTCACGTTGGCGGTGAACCCGTTGAGCGTGAAGTCGTACGGGCCGGGGTAGCAACCGTCGGGGCCGTTCTCGCGCTGCAGCGTCATCGCCATGCTCATCGCCGACTTGGCGGTCCAGAACGTCCGGTCGCGCACCTCGATCGGTGGACGGTTGATGAACAACGTGGTCGCGAAGGTGAGCAGCGCGACGACGCCGAGTGACCCGACCACCATCAACGCGAGGATCATCGGCAGCACCGAACCCTCGTCGCGAAGCTTCGGGTCGTTCGACCCCACCGCTTCGTTGTTGAGATTGCTGGACGTGCTCATGCGGGCCTCGAGATCATCAGACAGGACACGGCCTGGTCGGCTTGGATGGTGACGGTCGCACCCGGCGAGCCGTCGGTGTTCGGTACTGCAGTGACCGGGGTGCCGCTCGCAGAGCACTCGGCACGGTCCCACACGTAGCCGGCGGCGGGCGCCTCGACGATCTGGACCTGCTTGGTCACCTCGCCGGCGCCGAAGGAGTAGTCGAAGGTGATCGACGAGGTCTTCGAGCGGTCGAGCTCACGAACTCCGAGGTCGGTCGTGTACGACCACTTGCCCGAAGCCGGGTTCTCGAGCGAACCGGTGTCGACGCGCTTCTGCACGGTGAGCGTGCCGCCGCATTCGGCGATCAGGATCGAACGCAGGATCGGCCCGAGGCTCTCGAACTCGCCCTTGAAGAAGTCGGCGGTGGCGGCGTTGCCGACGTTGATCGTGCCGTCGCCATTCACCGACCCGTTCCACTCGATCGACCCGACGACGTCCTTGAGGTAGCCGACGATAGGTGTCGTTGTTCGACTTGTTGCCCACCATCACACCGATCGTGCGGGCACCCTGGGCTCGCAGGTTGTTGGCGATCACGGCAGCGGCGTTCTTGGCGGTCGAGGCTGCCGACTTCGTTCGAGCCACCTGCGGCGGTGCGCACCCGGTTGGGCTCGCCGTCGGTGATGAACACCACCAGGCTCGGCTGTTCGACGCCGTACGGCGTGCCGTCGGACCGACGGAGAATCATGTACAGACCGTCCTCCCAGTTCGTACCGCGCCGACGAGCCTGATCTGGTCCCACATCACCGGTCGCCGTTGCGGTCACGCTGGGCCGTGACTCGTCGCACCCACCGCCCGGCCAGGCCGCCGGTCGAGGTCGTCGAGATCGGTGACTGCGCTTCTTCGATCGTGTCGACCGTCGGCCCTGGGTTGAGGAACGACACGAACGGTGCCCGCAACCCGTTGGACTGAGCCTTGGCGACCGTGCTGGCAGGCTTCGAGGTTCCCAGATCATGCCGTAGGCCTCCATGGTCGAAGCCGTTGATCGACATCGTGGTGGGCGTTCCGGTGAAGCCGTCGATGAAGCCGACAGCGGCGTCCTTCGTCGCTTCGTCGCCGTTGCCGGCGGGCACCGAACCGGACGTGTCGATCACGAGCGCCACACGGCCGCCGCAGCGGCTCGGGGGTGCACTCGGGTCGGTGAAGCCACCGCTGTAGTCGGTGGGCAGCTGGTTCTCGGCCGACAGGCCGGCACCGCCGGTGCGGAACGCATTGCCGCTCTCGAAGTTGACCTTGAACGTCTTCACCGATCGGCCGCAGGATGACCTGGTTCCGGCTGGTGACCTCGACGGCGTGGACCGGCGCCTGGGTGATGTCCCAGCCGACGGGAGGCGCGGGCATCTCGTAGGCCACCCCGACGGTCTTGACGACCTCGGACGCAGTGCCGGGGTTGCGGATCTCGAAACGGCTCAGCTGCCACTTGCCGCCGACCTCGTGATAGCGGTACGCGACGAGGTAGTAGACGCCAGTACCGGCTTCGAGGTCAGGTCGGATCACCGTGATCACGTTCACGCCGGGCAACGTCGCGTTGTACGCCATCGACGGAGTCCCAGCCGCGAGGGCTGCCGCCAGAGCTGCCTCGTCGGGCATCGAGAAGGTGTCGAGCGCCGACGACAGATCGACCGGTAGCCAGGTCTGCACGAACGTGATGTCCTTCGACTCGGCGAGCCGATCGGTCGCCTGCGTCTGGGTGCGCAGCACCGTGGTGAACGCCATCGAGATCGAGACGACGAGAATGCCACTGATCATGATGGCGATCAGGAGTTCGGGCAGCGTGAAACCGGCGTCGCGCGGGCGCCGCGACTCGCTTCGGCGCTCAGGGTGCAGTGACATCTTTGATCTCCTTGGGTCGAATGTCGGCTTTCACGATGTCGATGGTTGCGCTGTAGCCGCCACCGGGGGCGGTGGCCTGAATCGTCAGCTTCTGCAGCGTCTTCGATGTCGTCAGCCCGACGTTCGGGTTGCAGTCGGTTCCCTGGATCGAGTTGGTCTCGGCCCAGCCGTCGGCGTTCGGAGTCCCAGTACTGGTAGTTGGTGATCTGCACGCTCTCGAGCGGCCAACCGACGGCTGCTGCCGCCTTCTGGCCGAACTCCTCGTAGCCGCCGTCGGTCTCGGGGCAGGCGATGTAGCGATAGTTCGAGATGCCGTCGCCGGCGGCGCCGAGCACCGCTTGCACCTTGGCGCGCTCGTCGTTCTGGTTCGACGCACGAACGACCGCCCACATCCCGCCCATGATCGAGAGCACGACCGTGCCCATCAGGATGATCGCGATCAGCATCTCGACGAGGGTGTAGCCACCGTCGCTGACGACGTGTTCGCCCTCGGGCGACCGCTGGTGGTGGAGATCAGTGGTGTCGGGTCGCATATCCATGGCCCTTGGTCTTCGGCATGTCTGGGTTCCGCCTTGAACAGATGGCGCCGGGATGGCGCCTGATGAGAACACCGACGACGGTAGGGCGACCACCGTCAGTGGCTGCCGTGGCGCACGTCAGGGGACTGCAAAGTCAAGAAACCTTGACGCTGCGGGCGTTCGGGCCCGAGCGCTTGCCGACGCGGCACGGCTGGAGTGCGAGACTCGGCTCGTGATCGAAGCTGCTCTCCGCGCCGCCAGCGTGCCGCCGTTCCATGCCATGGCCATGAGCCGTGAGGCCGCTGCGCTCGAAGCGTCCGGGCAGCGAATCCTCCACCTCGAAGTGGGCCAACCATCGACGCCGCTGCCCACGCTGGCCCGCGACGCGGTGCGCGCACACCTCGACGAGCCACTCGGCTACACCAACGCTGCGGGGCTCCACGCGCTTCGTCGTGCCCTCGCCGACCGCTACGAACAGGTCGGCCCCGAGCGGATCCTCGTCGTCGCCGGCGCGTCGGCAGGCTTCACCCTGGCGTTCCTCACACTGTTCGAGCCGGGCGACCGCGTCGGGGTGCTCGAACCCGGATATCCCTGCTATCGCAACGCTCTGCTGGCGCTCGGCATGGTGCCCGTGGCCATCCCGGTCGGGCCGGCGAGCCGGTGGGCGCCCACACCAGCCGACCTCGAAATGGCAGGCGACCTCGACGGGCTGATCCTCGCCTCACCGTCGAACCCCACCGGCACCGTGCTCGCCGCTGACGCTCTCGCCGAGATCACCGCCGCCTGCCAGGCCAGAGGGATCGCCGTGATCGCCGACGAGATCTACCAGGGCATCGTCAACGGCCCTCCGGCAGCGCGAGTGCTCGATCATCACCCGGACGCGTTCGTGGTCAACAGCTTCTCGAAGTACTGGTCGATGACCGGATGGCGGGTGGGCTGGGTGGTCGTGCCCGATTCGCTGATCGACACCGTCGAGCGACTCCAGCAGAACTTGTACATCTGCGCCCCGCACGTCTCGCAGGTGGCGGCGCTCGCAGCGCTCGACGCCACCGAGGAACTCGACGGGCACGTCTCGCGCTACCGGCACAACCGGTCGTTGGTGATCGACGGGCTCGCAGCGGCGGGGATCACCGACATCGCTCCCGCCGATGGCGCGTTCTACGTCTACGCCCACGTGCCGCAGTTCACCGCCGAGCTCGGGATCGACTCGTTGCAACTCACCGCACGCTGGCTGCACGAGATCGGCGTGGCTGCCACCTCGGGCGTCGACTTCGACCTCGCCCGCGGCCACGAGTACGTGCGTTTCTCGTACGCCGGCGCGAGCCACGACCTCACCGAGGCGTGCGATCTGCTCGCCGGGTGGATGCCATGACCGCCGCGCTCGCCGGGATGCGCGTGATCGACATGTCGACGGTGCTCGCCGGCCCGAACTGCGCCCGGTATCTCGCCGACTTCGGCGCCGAGGTGATCAAGGTCGAGCGCCCAGGCGGCGACAGCCTGCGAAACATGGCGTGGCGAGACCCGCGCGACGGCGAGGGGCTGTGGTGGAAACTCGTCAACCGCAACAAGCGCACGATCGTGCTCGACGTGAAAGACGCTGCCGACCGCGATGTGTTGCTGTCGCTCGTCGACGACGCGCACGTGCTGGTGGAGAACTCTCGGCCCGGCACGATGGAACGTCTCGGGCTCGGGCCCGACGAGCTGCTCGACCGGAACCCGTCACTGGTCATCACACGGGTGAGCGGGTTCGGCCAGACCGGGCCGTATGCCTCACGGCCGGGGTTCGCCACCATCGCCGAGGCGATGTCGGGCCTGGCGGCGCTCAACGGCGAGCCAGATGGGCAGCCGCTGCTGCCGCCGATTGCGCTCACCGACGAGGTGACCGGCCTTGCGGCCGCGTTCGCCACGATGGTGGCGCTGCACTCGGGTGTCGGGCAAGTCGTCGACGCCAACCTGCTCGAAACGATGTTCCAGTTGATGGGGCCGCTCGCATCGCTCTACGCGGTGGCCGGCGAGCAGCAGCCGCGCCTCGGCGCCGGATTGCCGTACACCGTGCCGCGCGGCACCTACCGCTGTTCGGACGGGCAGTGGGTCGCGGTGTCGACCAGCAGCGACACCGTCGCGGCACGGGTGATGGGGGTGCTCGGCGTGGGCGACGACGAGCGGTTCACCACGTTCGCCGGACGCACCGCCCATCGCGACGAACTCGAACAGGTCATGGTCGACTGGTGCCTGGCGCGCACGCAGGCCGACGTCATCGACGCGTTCACCGTCGCCGAAGCCGCGATCGGACCCGTGTACGACATGGCAGACATCGCCACCGACCCCCACTACGCGGCCCGAGAAGCGATCACCACGGTCGGCGACACCCCAATGCAGGGGCTGATCGCACAGCTGTCGGCCACCCCAGGGGTCCTGCGGTGGCCCGGCCGCGCCCTCGACGCCGACGGCGACGACATCCGCACGTCCGGCTGGCCCTGATCACCAACCGAAAAACCCCTGGATCGTGACGTTGAGCGTCAATATCGAGGGACATTTTGGAGTCGCCTCTCCAAATGTCCCTGGATCGTGACGCTCAGCGTCACGATTGCGGGATTTTTCGGGCTTGGGGACGGTGTCAGGTGGCGAGGCCGATGGGGCAGCTGACGCCGGTGCCGCCGACGCCGCAGTAGCCGTTGGGGTTCTTCGCCAGGTACTGCTGGTGATACGGCTCGGCGTAGTAGAAGCCGGTGTCGATGTCGAGCGGCTCGATGTCGGAGGTGATCTCGCCGTAGCCGGCGCTGCTCAAGCGCTCTTGGAACATCGCCTTGGACGAGTCGATCACCGTTCGCTGCGACGGATCGGTGACGAAGATCGCCGAGCGGTACTGGCTGCCGATGTCGTTGCCCTGGCGCATGCCCTGGGTGGGGTCGTGCTCCTCCCAGAAGGTCTGCAACAAGCGGTCGTAGCTGATGACCTCGGGGTCGAACACCACCACGACGGCCTCGGTGTGGCCGGTCTGGCCAGAGCACACCTCTTCGTAGGTGGCGTTGGGCGTGAAGCCGCCGGCGTAGCCGACGAAGGTCGAGTACACCCCATCGAGTTGCCAGAACTTGCGCTCGACACCCCAGAAGCAACCCATGGCGAACGCCGCGGTGGCCATGCCCTCGGGCCACGGGCCCGTCATTGGATTGCCGTTCACGAAGTGTGCGTCAGGAACGGGCATCGTCTGGTCGGTACGGCCGGGAAGGGCATCCTCGGCGGCGACCATGGAGGCGTTCTTGCGGAAAAGCATGCGTCCAGCCTAGGAGCGGTTCCGTGACAGCCTCGCGCGAAGCCCGTGACGATTGCGTGCGCAAGGTCCCCAGCGCCCAGGGCATTGGGAACCACGATTCAACGCAAGAGCAGGCCTTCGATCCGACGCGACGTGATGCCGAGGCCGACGAGGGCCACCGCAGCGAGCACACCGAGGTGGGCGAGCATCGTCCACTCGAATTGGCCCAGGTTGAGGCCACGAACGACGGCAACGCCGTGATACAGCGGGCTCAGCTGCACCAGCCAGCCCCACTCGCCGTAGCTCGACAGCGGATAGAACGTGGCCGAGAACAACAGCAACGGCAGGGTGACCGCGTTGACGTACTCGAGGTCTGACCAGGTGCGCATGAACGTCGTGTAGGCCATCCCGACCGCCGCGAAGGCGAAGCCGATCAATGCGCACACCGGGATCGCCAGCACGATCCATGCCGAGCCGACGAGGCCGAGCGCCCACATCGTGAGGATGAACGCTGCCGAGTAGGCCACCGCCCTGCTCACCGCCGAGAGGATCTCACCGACTGCGACGTCTGCAGCGGTCATCGGCGTGGCGAGCACCGTGTCGTACAGCTTGGTGTGCTTGAGCTTCTCGAACACGTTGCCGGTGGCATCGAAGATCGCCCCGTTCATCGCCGATGCCGCCAACAGCGCTGGGGCAACGAACTGTGCGTACTCGAACGTCTCTCCGCCAACCACGATGTCGCCAACGAGTACAGCGAAGCCGACCTGCACCGACAGCAGGTACAGCAACGGCTCGAAGAAGCCCGACACGAACACCATCCAGGCGTGGCGGTAGAACATCACACTGCGCTCGACCATTCGGTGCGGGCGCCGCGCACGCACGAGCACGTCGATCGGCACGATGCGCAGTACGGCGGTCATGGCGCCAACCGCCTGGCGAACGTGATGCGACACGCCACCCAACCAGCCGCTGTGTATCCGACGAGCACGGCGAGATGGACAGCCACGTTGCCCGCACTGGCGGAGTCGATCACTGCGCCACGACAGAGCTCGATGCCGTTCCACAGCGGGGTGATGTAGGCGACTGGTTGCAACCAGCCGGGGAGCTCATCGACCGGGAAGAACGCACCGCCGAACAGGAACATCGGGAGCAGACCGAACCGGATGATCGTGGGGAACGACCCCCCACTGAAACGGGTCGACGACCATGCCGAGATCGGCAGGGCGAACGCCAGCCCGGTGAGCACCGCCGCCGGGATCGCAGCCAACAGGCCCCACGAACGCGTCTCGTCGAAGAGCACCAGCACCGCGGCGACACCGGTCACGCCGATCGCCGCTCGGGTTGCGTGCCACAGCATCAATCCCGTGGCGATGTCGCTCGGCGTGAGCGGCGTGGCGGCCATTGCCCGATATCGATTCCCCCAGAAGAACCCGTCGAGCACTTGCCACAGCGACGCCTGGCCGGCGCTGATCATTGCGGTCGTGGCGAGCAGGGCCGGCGCGAGGTACTCGAAGTACGACAAACCGCCGAGCAACGACGTCGAGTCGGCGTTGTCGTCGATCAGCGCACCGACACCGACCCCGATCCCGAGCAGATAGAGCAGCGGCTGCACGAACGCCAACAGCACGTGCGACTTCCAGATCTTGCGGTAGACCGCGAACTCGCTCTCCCAGACTCGGACGATGGTGGGCGTGCTCATACGAGGCTGCTCATGCAGGCTCAGTCGACCAGGGTTCGGCCGGTCAGGCGGAGAAACACGTCTTCGAGCGAGCTGCGTCGCACCAAGCTGCCGACCGGCTCGATGCCGCGACGATGCACCTCGGACAGTGCTGCTTCACCGTCGTGCGCGTAGATCAGCACCCGGTCGGGCAACACCTCCTGACGGTCGCCGATCCCGTCGATCGCCGCCATTGCGGCGTCGTCACTGTCGGATGTCGCGCTGTCGCCGAGTTCGTCGCGATGCAGCCGCAACTCGAGCACCTCCCGGGTGGCGTGCTGGTCGATCAATCCGCGCGGTGATCCTTCGGCGACGATCCGACCGGCGTCCATCACGACGAGCCGGTCGCACAACTGCTCGGCCTCGTCCATGTAGTGGGTGGTGAGCACCAGCGTGACGCCGCGCTGCTTCAACCGATAGAGCCGATCCCACAAGATGTGGCGAGCCTGCGGATCGAGGCCCGTCGTGGGCTCGTCGAGCAACAACAGGTCGGGTTCGCTCATCAGCGACCGGGCGATCGTGAGGCGGCGCTTCATGCCACCCGACAGCGGATCGACGCGCTCGTTGGTCCGTTCGGTCAGCTGTACGAAGTCGAGGAGTTCGGCCGCACGGCGCTTGCACTCGGTGCGAGGGATGTCGAAGTAGCGCCCGTAGATCACCAGGTTTTCGATCACGGTGAGCTCGGAGTCGAGCTGATCGGCCTGTGGGACCACACCCATTCGAGCCCGAATCGCCGGGCCATCGGTGACCGGGTCGAGGTCGAAGATCCGCATCGAGCCGGATGTGATCGGCGACACGCAGCCGATCATCCGCATGGTCGATGTCTTGCCGGCACCGTTCGGCCCGAGGAAACCGAACGACTCACCCGGTGCCACGTCGAAATCGATGCCGTCGACTGCCACGAAGTCGCCGAACTCCTTGCGCAGGCTGCGAGCGCTGATCACCGACGACGACACGGGCACGAACCGTAACGGAGCGAGCCCCCGTCGAAGAGGCCAGTTACCGTCACGGCGTGCCCACCACCATGATCCGCCCGATCGAACCAGCCGACCTCGACCGCGTGCTCGAGATCAACGAAGCAAACGTTCCCGAGGTCGGCTCGGTCGATGCCGCTCGGATGGCGTTCCTGCTCGGCGAGAGCCCGATCGCGTTGGCGGTCGACGTCGACGCCACCATCGCCGGGTTCTGTTTGGTGATGCCGTCGACGGCGCCCTACGACTCGGTCAACTTCCGATGGTTCACCGAACGATTCGACGAGTTCATGTACCTCGATCGGGTGGCCTTCGACGCGGCGTCACAGGGCATGGGCCTCGGCACGCTGCTGTACGCAGAGGTCGACCGGATGATGAACGAACTCGGCGCCACTCAGCTGGCGCTGGAAGTCAACGTCGACCCGCCGAACGAACCCTCGCTGGGGTTCCACGCACAGCGAGGATTCGTCGAGGTCGGCCAGCAGGACACGCCGTACGGCATCCGCGTCTCGATGCAGATGCGCCAGGTCGCCAGCCCGACGTGACGTTCACGATGTGTCTGACACATCGTGAACGTGTCAGCGGCGGTCTTGGAGGAAACGGAAGTGGCTGCGCGTCGAGGCGACACGGGCAGGGTCGAGGTCGGCGAGCAGCACCGTTTCGCCGCCTGAGCCCGTGGCGAGCACGTCGCCCAACGGGTCGATGATCGCGCTGTCGCCCGAGTAGTCGAGCCCGCCACCAGAGCCGACCCGGTTGACCCCCACGACGTAGGCCTGGTTCTCGATCGCTCGGGCCCGAAGCAGCGTCGACCAGTGCACACGCCGTTTCGCCGGCCAGTTGGCGACGAGCAGGTACGCGTCGACGTCGCCGGCCAACGCCCAGAACTCGTCTGCGAAACGCAGGTCGTAGCAGACGAACAATGCGCACCGCAGCCCGTCGATGTCGACCGTGACGAACTCGCTGCCGGCGCGGACGTACCGCTCTTCGTCGGCGTGCGAGAACGGATGGATCTTGCGATATCGGGTCGCCACGCCGTCGGGCGACACCAGCACGAACACGTTCGAGGGGCGCTGATCGTCGCCAGGCGCTTCGGGCGCGATCTCGGGGCACGAGCCGCCCACCCACACCCCGTGGGTGGTCGCCATCTCGGTCAGGAATTGCGACGACGGTCCGCCCTCGGGTTCGGCGATGTCGGGCGAATCGAACGAGAACCCGGTCGAGAACGTCTCGGTCAACAGCACGACACGAGCGCCACTCGCGGCAGCTCCGGCAACCATCGGCGCGAGGTGCTCGAAGTTCGCCGTCCGGTCGTGCCATGCGATGTCGTGTTGGACCGCGGCGACGCGCACCTTCGTCACGAGCCGCTCCGTCCCGCAGAACCGGCGGCGAACCCGGCGGTGAGCCGTTCGACCGCTTCGTCGATCACCTCGATGCGTTTGCAGCACGCGAAACGCACCAGGTGACGCCCGTGTTCGCGTCGGGCGTAGAACACCTCGTTGGGCACGGCCACCACGCCGCAGCGCGCCGGCAACGAGCGGCAGAACGCTTGGCCATCGCCGCTCGGGTCGAGCGGACGGATGTCGACCGTGGTGAAATACGTCGCCTCGGGCTCGAACGCCACGAACCCAGCAGCGCGCAACCCGGCGACCAGATGATCGCGGGCGGTCTGCAACGTCGCTGCCAGCTCGCTGAAGTACGAGTCCGGCAATGCGAGGCCGACCGCCATCGCTGGTTGGAACGGCGCACCGTTCACATAGGTGAGGAACTGCTTGGCGGTCTTGGCTGCGGTGACCAAGGGCTCGGGCCCCGACATCCATCCGATCTTCCAGCCGGTGGTGTGAAACGTCTTGCCGCCCGACGAGATCGTCAACGTGCGTTCCCACATGTCGGGCAACGTCGCCATCGGGATGTGCTCGCGCCCGTCGAACAGCAAGTGCTCGTACACCTCGTCGGTGACCACGATGAGGTCGCGCTCGATCGCCAACCGGGCGACCAGCGTCGAGTTCGTCGCGGGTGAACACCTTGCCGGTCGGGTTGTGCGGTGTGTTGAGCAGGATCAGTTTCGTGCGATCGGAAACGGCTGCGTTCAACTCGTCGGGATCGAACGTGTAGCGACCGTCCGCGCCGGGAGCGAGCAGCACGGGCACCGCACGGGCACCCGCCAGAGAGATGCAGGCCTGGTAGCTGTCGTACATCGGCTCGAACACGACAACTTCGTCACCGGCGTCGAGCATTCCGAGCAGTGCACCGGCCAGCGCCTCGGTGGCTCCGGCGGTGACCACGACCTCACTCGCCGGGTCGAGCTCGATGCCGTACCAACGCAGCTGATGGTCGGCGATCGCCTCGCGCAGCTGCGCCATCCCAGGACCTGGTGGGTACTGGTTGACACCCGACCGGATCGCTGCAACCGCGGCGTCGAGCACCTCGATGGGCCCGTCGGTGTCGGGGAAACCCTGGCCGAGATTGACCGCTCCGGTCTCGACGGCCAGCGCCGACATCTCAGCGAAGATCGTCGTACCGAAGCCAGCGAGCTTCGCGGTGAGCGGATCGGTCGGCGACACGCCGCCACCCTATGCGGGCGTCTCGACCTATGCGGACGTCTCGACGTCCGAGCTGGCACTGCGCCGCTCGGGCCCCTCGTAGACGTGAGCGGCCGCGACTTCCTCGGCTGCGAGATCGACCGAATGGACATCGGCGAGCCGATAGACGACACCGGTCGACTTCGCGCTGTACATGGCGACGTCCGCAGCGCTGATCAGCTCGTCGAGCTCGCGTCCGTGACGCGGGAACAGCGCTGCCCCGATCGCCGCGTGGACAACGACATCACCGGCAATCGGCGTCGCCGCCAGCGAACGGCCGATGCGCTCGGCACTGGCGCGCACGCCAGCACCGTCGTTGACACCTGTGAGCAAGATGACGAATTCGTCGCCACCCCAACGCGCAACGACGTCGGTGTCGCGGACCGCCGAGCTGAGTCGTTCGGCGGCCGCTTGCAGCACGAGGTCACCGAATTGGTGGCCGAGCGTGTCGTTGATCTGCTTGAACCCGTTGAGGTCGATCAGCATCAGGCAGGCACCGGTGTCGAACCGGTCGGCGGCGAGCAGGGCCTCCTCGGTCACCCGCTCGAATTCGCGACGGTTGACGAGCCCGGTGAGCGCGTCGGTGGTGGCCCGGCGTTCGAGCATTCGGCGATCCAACAGGAAGGTCCAAGCTGCGAGACCCATCAGCAACGTGCCCAGGCCGAGCAGAATCAGGTAGCCGGCGACACCGTCGCCGAAGAGAGCGACGTCGTCGTCGATCGACGCAACCACGCTGACCGAACCACCGTCGTCGGGCAGTGCGAGGGTGTCGGTGACGATCCGTCGCCCAGAATCCGACAGCGGCCCGGTGCGTGCAGCTTCGCTGTCGGCCCCGACCGTCGAGAGGTCGATGTCGATGTCAGCGCCGTAGTCGCCGATCGTCGCTGCGGCGCGAGCGTCGATCAGGGCCGACACCGGCAGCAGCAACGCGCTGGTCACGTCGCCGCGAGCCACCACCAGGAGCGACTCGGTCGATTCGTCGACCACCAACGCGGGTTCTCCGAGCACCGCTGATGCCGCGGCAGCATTCCCGAACGCGGACAGTGCAGACAGGTCGCCGCCGGTGCACCGTGTCTGGTCACCGATCGAATTGCACGCCGAGGCGTCGGGCCCGAACGAGCGCACGAGCTCGGTCGGTTCGTTCGCTTCGGTTGCCATCCGAACAACGGCGAGTGCCCGCACGATCGTGCTCTCGACCGACTGATCGGCCACGAGGACCGTCGCGGTGACGCGTGCGTTCTGCTCGGCGCGCAGCTCGGAGCGGTTGTTGAACATCGAGACCGTGGTGGCCACGAGCAGCACGACGCTGCCGACCAACGCACCGAGGCGGAACAGTCTCATGAGTCTTCATCGACCCGAGCCCTCGGCAACTTGAGGAATTGTTGACACAACGCAGGATGAAAACGACGAGGCGGGCGGGGAACGCCAATATGTGGGTACCGAGGCCCGTTTGGTGACCGGTGTGCTGCGGTGTGCGTCCAGCCACACCGGAGGCTGTTCGATCAACCGGACCGGAGGTAGCGGGCCGCGAGGTCGGCCGTTGTGTGATTGATGGACACAACTCGATCCTTGCCGATGAGTGCACGCCGAGCGGCAGGTCGGCTCGTGGTCGTTCAGACGGACAGGACTTCGACGAGGTTGCCGAGAGCCTGGAAGTCGGAGGGGTTTCGCGTGTAGAGCGGGAGCCCGTGCGAGCACGCTGTTGCGGCGATCAGCAGGTCGACTGCCCGTGCCCCGCGGGCTTTGCGGCCGGCTCCGACGACCGCTGCGTAGACGCGGCCGTGTGCGCGCGCAGCCTCGGAATCGAAGGGCAGCGGGTCAAAGGCGGCTTCGGCGCGTTGCAACCGGTCTTGTCGGCGTGCACGCTCGTCGGTGTCTTGGGTAGCGTGCGGTCCGGCGGCCAGTTCGGCCATGGTGATTGCGCTGACTGCAGACTCGATGGGCAGCAGGGCAATGTCGAGGTGTTCGAGATCGATGACCACCGAGGTATCGAGTAATCCTCGTGGCCGTCGCTCGTCAGGCACGAGGCGCAGCGTCCTGGTCTGCAATCTCGTCGAGGTCCGCTCGGAATCTGGCCGCGTCGATCGGCGGGGCATTGCGGAACATCGCGGCGACGGCGTCGGTGGATACGAAACGGTGACGGCGCATGGGAGTCAATTCGCCGACCGGTGTTCCGTTGCGTGTCACGATGAAGGTTTCACCATGGTCGAGACGGCGCATGATCTCACCGCTGTCGTTGCGAAGCTCGCGTTGCGTGATGGCCTGAGTCATGAACCCACCGTAGCACTACGTGCTACAGCATTCTACCGACGCAAGCAGAGCGGTAGTTCGGGGCGGCGTGGTTGGCTCTACGAAGCGGTGACGGATTGTCCGTAACGCTGTCGCGCTGCCTCGCCCGAGGTTCCCACCATCGCGCCGATCGACGCCCAAGAGTGTCCCTCGTGACGGGCTCGGACGACAGCGCTGCCGAGTGCTCGTTCGGCATCGGCGCGGGCGAGGAACGCTTCGCGCACCGTTCGAAGTTCGGTTGCGTCGTGGATACCCTGAGCTTGTTCGTGCGTCTCGAATCGAGCAGAGAGTTCGTCGGCGTGATCGAGAATTTCTTGTGCGGTTATCGGCGGGGTCATCGCCGGAGACCAAGCGAGACCAACAGCGGGTCGACGACCGACTTGTCGAATCGCGCTCCCGAGCAGTGCGTTCGGCCCTCCGGCGGCAACTCGAGCGACCCGCTCGACAACGTCAGGCCAGCACAGGCTGACTGCCCACCCTATGAAGTGAAGACTTGGTCGACCGCTACAGCCTGGCCATCTCGAACGGTGACGACGGCCCCCGACCGCGAATAGGCAAAGCCGGCCGGTGCATCAGAAGCTGGTGCAAACCCCGCTACGAGTCGTGCGAACTCGCGATTCGAGACGCGGTACGACTCGAACGAACCCCCTACGCAGCACCAGACGACCGACGTCGGCGCAGACGCCGACAAACCCACCGTGGCGCTCGGTAGTTGGAGCGTGTTGTTGTCGCTGGCGCAGTCGTCGAATCGCTCGCGGCACGCGTCGCCGACGAAGAACTGCACCAGCGTGAAGCTCACATCCTGACCATCGGAGGTGTAGTCCCAGCTCCAGTACTCACCGTCTGGAAGCGGATCGACGATCGGATTCGTCTTCTGGTCGACCTGCAGCGATGCGACAGCGGGACTCGAAATCGCTTGGTAGCCACCCGACTCTTCCACCGGATCGGACCCACCTGCCGAAGGAGGCGGGGCTGAACCCGGCGGCCTCGCGCCCTGCGGGAGCGCAATGACATCGCCCGGCAGGATCAAGTGGTCGCTTCCATCAGGCCAGCCGTTCGCGTCAACAAGATCGGAGAGCGAGACTCCGGCTCGATCGGCGATGGCACTGAGCGTGTCCCCCGCAACAACGGTGTAACCAGCAAAGTCGACCGGATCGGTCGGGACAACGGACTCGGGTCGAGCGACACTGTCCACAGACGAGTCGTCGGTAGTGCTGCACGCAGCAAGCACTGCGACGCCAACCACCACCACCGCTGCAATTCTCACGACGGCGACTGTACGGCAATTCGCGATTGCTGCCGGCAACAACGGACAACCGGATCGGTTCAGGTCGACGCAACGGCGAGAGCTGCGACGCGGTGGAGCAGTGCAGGGCGATCGACGCGTTCGACCGGCACGATGAGCGTGCTGATCCCGAGTGCAGCAGCGCCTGTGTCGGGCCCCGGGTTGTCGCCAACCATGAGACAGCGTTGAGCTGGTGTGCTGATCGTGCCGAGCGCAGCGTCGAACATGCGTCGATCGGGTTTCGTGGCGCCCACCTCGTAGGAGATCGCGAACCCGGCGATGCAGTCGAGGACGCCGAGCGACGCGAACCACGGACGCAGATCGACATGGAAGTCACTCACGATGACGATCTCGACGCCGTGTCGATGAAGCGTCGTGATCACCTCGACGACTTCCGGGTAGGTGCGGTACGTGGTGAAGTCGCCGTAGGACTGCTCGAGCGCTGCAGCCAGTTCGTCGTCGAATCCGGCCAGTTTGCAGGTGAGCAGCTTGGACGCTTCGTGATTCGCAGCGGAGAGATCGCAGTGTCGATCCGACTCGATCGCTTCCGGGTGGGCCTTGGCCGTGGCGAACGCTTGCGACAGCTCGTCGACCGTTCGTCGGTCGTGTGGGCGGCCGAGCCGTTCGAGCACTCGGGTGAATCGCTGCTCGCGTGTCGGGTACTCGACGAGGGTGCCGCACCAATCGAACAGAACGGCGTCGAACTGTCGATCAGTGTCGGCCACGCTCGGACGCTACACAGTGCGAGTCGGCTCGCTCGGCGCGAGCGGTTCATCGGCTTCGTCAACGCCCTGCTGCCGCTGTGCAAACCGTTCCACCCCGAGGATCGCCCCTTGCTCGACGAGTTCTACGTGACCCTGCGGCTCAACCTCCCCGGCGAAGCCGCCCAGCCGCCTCCGGTCGAACGAGTGGACTCCGAGCCACGCCGTACGGGTCGGGTGTCAGGGAACGACAACGCTCGCGATTCAGCTTCACGCCATCGCCCACCCAGCGCCTTGGCGGGGGTGCACCCCACAACTTGCCAGTCGCGATGGCGCTCAGACGCGGAAAAGGTCCTGGTAGATCAGCCTTTCTGCCGGTCTACCAGGACCTCTGCCCTGCGCGCTCGGAGAGAGTCGAACTCCCAACCGCTTGATCCGTAGTCAAGTGCTCTATCCATTGAGCTACGAGCGCAATTTGTGACGGGCGACAGTGTAGACGCAACTCGTCGACTTGCCGCCGACGAACTTCGATCAACCGCCCCAGGGGCCCCAACCACCTGCGCGCTGGTACAGCGTGTAGGCGGCAATGGCGTTCGCCCTCGGGTCGAACAGGTCCTGGGCGGAGTTCACACCGATCGTCGCCAGCCAGCTTCGGTGGACGCTGTAGTAGATCTGGAACAGCCCGTAGCAGCAGAAGTTGTTGACGTTGGACTGGTGGTTGCTCTCGCGCCAGGCGATCTGCAGTGCACGTTCTTCGAGTTCGTCGGGCCAGACCTCGCGGATGATCGCAGCAGCAGCTGACTCGGGCACCGCTGCGGGTCGTGATGGCGTGGTGATGGTCGGAGCCGGCGCTGCGGTGGTGGCGGGTGCTCGTGTCGATTGCGTGTTGTTGCTGGGAGCGGTCGTGTTGTTCGTCTTGCTCGACGGTGCGGTCGTTGCCACGGTGGGCGGCGGCGCCGGTGTGGATGCCCCGACCGGGAGACAGATCGATCGGCCCGGCACGAGCACGGTGTCGACAGAGGCGTCGTTCACGTCGAGCAGGTCGGCGAGCGACACATCGGCGGCGTCGGCGATGCGGATCCAGTAGTCGCCTGAGGCCAGTTCGTACCGATTGCCACATGCGGCAACGGTGGTGGGTGTCGTCGCGGTCGCCGCAGCCTCGTCAGACTGAGTGGCTGATGCTTCGAGCGAAGCGGATTCGGCGGACACCGACGCCGCTGGCCGTCGACGATGGCTGCTCGGCTGGGTCGGCCTGGACAGTGGTCGACGAGTCGGACCCGGCACCGGCTGTCGACGCCGGAGTTGTCGGCGCGGTCGGCGCACTCGAGGTGTCGCCCTGGGTCGTCTCGGCTCCGGTGGTGTCGAACTGCGCAGCGGCTGGAGCGCTGGCGATCGCGGTCGACAGCGAATCGTCGGAGTCGGAACCCGACCCCGTGAAGCCCACCACCAACGGGGCGGCGAGCGTGAGGATGACGGCGAGGCCGCCGAGGCGGGCGATCAGCGGGTCGACACCAGCGCCGCGAATCGGCTGCGGTTCGGGTTCGAACTCCCAACCATCGTCGGCTGCGTCAGATTCGAATTCGGGGGCACGGGCCGGGACCGGGGCATCGAGCGCATCGTCGTGTCGGCGACCGGCGCCGGCCTCGCCGTGCACGCGTCGGGCGTCTTCGGTGCGACCACCCAGCAGGCCATCCCACCAACGGCCGATGGTGGAGCCGACCCCGTGGCGCTCGCTCGGCGGGGTGGCCTGAGGCGTCCATTCGGTCTGCTCGCCCCAGAACTCGTCTTGGAGTTCGGGCGTGGCGTCGGGGTCGTGGTGGTCGCGCATCATGGGAAGAGGTCCCCGGTCTACTCGCTTCGTCACGAAACCGCAACATCGTCGTCATGCAAACGACATAGATGTCATTTGCCGGCTCGTGATTCCGGCGAGGCCCTCGACCGCTCGAACCACTGACATCCGCACGGCGGTCCGACCCGAAAAGTGCACGACCGGCGCACCACGGGGGCACGCCGGTCGAGTGGCGGAGAGGGTGGGATTTGAACCCACGGATCGTGTTACCACGATCAACGCCTTAGCAGGGCGCCCCATTCGGCCGCTCTGGCACCTCTCCTGGGAGCCCCGGAGTGTAGCGGGGGTATCCTCGATCTCGGAACGGTGGCAGAGTGGACGAATGCAGCCGCCTTGAAAGCGGCCGACGGGCAACCGTCCGGGGGTTCGAATCCCTCCCGTTCCGCCAATCGAGCAGCCCGGTGCGTGCGACCGCACGATGCGAATTCGCCGATCACGAACCGGACCTCACGAACCGAGCAGTACCGCCAGGTGTACCGCAACCTCGTTGCACTGACGCTCGATTGCCACGACCGCCGACTCGAATGCACGTGGCATCGATCCGGTCGGGTCGGCCACCTCGGCGATGTCGCCGCGGAGATACCTCCCAGCCGTCCGCTGCGCAGTCAGTGACTCCACCCATGCACGCAGCTCGACCGAGTCGTCGCCTCCGAGCGCTGCGGCACCCAGGAACTCGGGCAATGTCATCGCCCGCCGGAACGCGGCGGGCGAGAGCGCGGCGACCTTCACGACGTGGTCACGTTCGGCGGTGAGGATCAGGTCCGCGCCGTCGACCAGCGAGGTCGTGGTGGTCGAGCTGCGATGCGAAGACACATCGAGACCTCGCCGCCGCATTGCTTCGACCGCATCGTCGATCGGCGCAAGGTCGACAGGACCGAACCCCGACGAGCGGATCTGTGCGGCGCCATCACCGAGTCGTTCGGCGAGCATCGACTCCAAGAGCGCGGCCATCATCACCGATCTGGTGCGGTTGTGGCTGCAGACCGTGAGGATGCGCACGGGGCGAGGCCCGCTGACCTCAGATGTCAACGCAGGTCCAACCCGAACACGCCATGGAACGCCTCGTAGTACTCGTCGTCCTCTTCGATCGCGCCCATTGCGATCCAGTCGACGTCGTCGATGCGATCGTGCAACTCAGCCAACTCGGCGCCGCCCCAACTCACCGGGTAGCGCAGGCGATGCTCGTCGGTGGTGATCGCTTGGTGGATCACCTGTGCCACCTCGAACGGGTCGGTCGCGTTGGCCATGCCGGTCATGTAGAACTGGAACATCCGCCGGTAATGGGCGTCGTATGCGCCGGTCGAGTTCGGCGCATCGATGTTCTTCGCGAAGATCGCCGACTTGGTCACGCCCGGCTCGATGATCGCCACCCGGACGCCGAACGGTGCGAGTTCTTGTGCCAGCCCTTCGCTCAGACCTTCGAACGCCCACTTCGACGCCACATAGGGCGACTGCGCCAACGCGGCGATCCGCCCGGCAACCGAGGTGATGTTGACGATCGTTCCACTGCCACGTTCGCGCATCTGCGGCAGCACCGCCTGGATGCAGCGCACAGCGCCACACAAGTTGACGTTCATCACCGACAGGTACATCTCGGGCGGGCACTCCTCGGCCACTGCATTGCCGCCGACACCAGCGTTGTTCACGAGGTGATCGACGCGGCCGGTGGCGGCGAGGATCTCGGCGAAACCGACACGCACCGACTCGTCGTCGGCGACATCGAGTTCGAACAACTCGATCTCGACGCCCGCATCAGCGGCCATGTTGCGGAGCTTGTCGGCCTTCGCGATCGACCGAACGGTGCCGACGACGCGGTGGCCTTGCGACGCGAGGTGGATCGCCGTGGCACGCCCGATGCCCGAATTGGCTCCCGTGACCACGCTGACCTCACGGCGGTCGGCCATCTGCTGTTCGTTCGACATGGAGCCGAGCGTAGGCGTCTCGACTCAGTCGCCTCGCGTCGAACACAGGAAACGGTGGGGCCTGACCCCTCCGTTCATTTCGTGATCGACACTCTGATGGCGCGCACCCAGTCGTCGGCCTCGCGCCAACGGGCGTCGACGTGCTCACGGGTGCTCTCGGCATGCTCGCCGGCAGCCGGGTACGACCCGAGGAATTTGACCCCACCGTGCTTGGCATGCAGCGCACGCATGGTGTCGGCAAGCAGTTCGTCGGCGACGTGCGACTCGGCGTACACGATGAAGCAGTAGTCGCCGAGCCCACCCGCTTTGGTGGGGCGACTGGTGAGGTTCGACAGGTTGATGCGGCGCGCAGTGAACTCCTGCAGGATCGACACGAGGCTGCCCGGCTCGTCGGCGCGTTGGTAGATCACCAGCGCCGTCTTGTCGTTGCCGGTCGGGGCGGGAACGCCCTCGCGGGCCACCACGACGAACCGGGTCTGGTTGCCGTCGTGGTCGGCGATGTCGGCAGCGACGACATCGAGGCCGTAGACGCCTGCCGCCACCCGAGGACCGAGAGCGGCAGCATCGCGAGCATCCGACTCGCCGACCAACCTGGCAGCATCAGCAGTGCTGTACGCGGCGCGGATCTCGGCGTCGGGCAGCTGCTCGCGCAAGTAGCGGTGACACTGCGCCGTTGCGACCGGGATCGAGAAGACCTCGCGCACATCCGCCAGCGCCACCCCTGGCTTGGCGAGCAGGCAGTGCTCGATGTCGATCACGATCTCGCGCTGGATCAACAGGTCGTGATCGAACGCCAACGCATCCTGGGTGAAATTCACCATCCCCTCGATCGAATTCTCGATCGGGACCACCCCAGCGTCGACCTCACCCTGCTCGACAGCGTCGAGCACATCGGGCACGGTGCGGTAGGCGACATGTTCGATCTCGGCGAGATCCGGCTGCGACAGCAGGGCCTGCTGGGTGAAGGTGCCGAACGGCCCGAAGAACCCGACCCGTTTCACAGTGCTCGATGACATCGGGGCCAACACTACGGGGCCATGGTCGAACGGGGCCGTTCCTTTCTTCGCGTGGCACGATGACCGGGTGGACGAACTCGGCCTGCGGGCCCTCCTCGACGACGTGCAATCGGGTGCGATGTCGCCCGAGACGGCTGTCGCCCGACTCCGACGGCTGCCGTTCGCCGACGTCGACGGCGCCACCGTCGATCATCACCGACACCTTCGCTCGGGTCTCCCCGAGGCGATCTACGGCCCCGGCAAGTCGCCGGCGCAGTGCGTGGCCATCGTCGGCGAACTCCTCCTGAACGGAAGCGGACCGGTGCTGCTGACACGCACCGACGACACGCAACGGGCTGCATGCCTCGACGCGCACGGCGCAGCGATCGAAGCCAGCGGCTCGATGGTGTGGCGGCTCCCCGATCCGACATCGACAGCCAACGTCACGATCGTCACCGCCGGCACGAGCGACATCCCCGTCGCCGACGAGGCCGCCCTGGCGCTGCGCGCCTACGGCTTCGACCCGAGCGTCATCACCGATGTCGGCGTGGCAGGACTCCACCGGCTGCTCGCGCGCCTCGACGAGATCACCGAGGCCGACGCACTGATCGTGGTCGCCGGGATGGAAGGCGCTCTCGCCAGTGTGCTCGGCGGCCTGAGCGGGGCGCCGGTGGTCGCGGTGCCGACCAGCGTCGGCTACGGCGCCGGTCTCGACGGTGTCACGGCCTTGCTCGCCATGCACGCATCGTGCGCGAGCGGTGTCACCGTCGTCGGCATCGACAACGGCTTCGGCGCCGCGTGTGCGATCGCCCGAATGTTCACCTGGCCCAACCGATGAGCGCATCAACCGAACGACGGGTGGCCTGGTTCAACTGCCACGCCGGCGTCGCTGGCGACATGACGATGGCGGCGCTCGTCGATGCAGGTGCCGATCCCGACACCGTTGCATCAATCATCGGTGGCCTCGGCGTCGACGGCTACGCGCTGCTGTTCGAACGTGTGCAACGCTGCGGCGTCCGCGCGACCTGGGCCAATGTCGTCGTCCACGACGGGCACGACGACGAGCACGCCCCGCATCGTGCGGTGCGCGAGATCCTGGCCCTGCTCGATGCCGCCGACCTTCCCGCACGCGTCCGCGAGCGCGCCCGCTCGGTGTTCCTCCGACTTGCCGATGTCGAAGGCGCCATCCACGGTGTCGACCCCGCCGATGTCGAGTTGCACGAAGTCGGCGCGCTCGACTCGATCGTCGACGTCGTCGGGGTCTGCGCTGCGCTCGAGTCGCTCGGCATCGACGAGGTGTGGTGCAGTCCGATCGCCGTCGGGCACGGCTCGGTTCGCAGCGCCCACGGCGTGATCCCGAACCCAGCGCCTGCCACCGCTGCGTTGCTGGTCGAGGCCGGCGCGCCGTCCCGCGGCATCGACACCACGCTGGAGGTGTCGACCCCCACCGGCGTGGCGCTGATGACCACCTTGGCCGATGGATTCGGTGCGATGCCGACGATGAGCACCCACGTCGTGGGCTACGGCGCCGGCACCGCCGACACACCCGAGCGGGCAAATGTGGTGCAGGTGGTGATCGGCCAACCCACCGATCGCCCGAGCGCCGACGGCACCCCGGTCGCCCTGGTCGAGGCAAACGTCGACGACGTCACCGGCGAAGTGCTGGCCCACTCGATCAACCGACTGCTCGCTGCGGGCGCACACGACGCGTGGGTCACCCCGATCGTGATGAAGAAGGGCCGCCCAGCCCACACCGTCAGCGTGCTGTGCGATCCCGCCGCGGTCGACCCGATTCGCCAGGTGCTCATGGACGAGACCGGCACGCTCGGAGTGCGGATGTCGACGCTGCGCCGTTGGCCGCAACGTCGCGACGAGATCACGGTCGACGTCGACGGTCATGCGATCAGCGTGAAGGTCGCCGCCCATCGCGTCAAGGTCGAGTTCGACGACGCTGCCACCGCCGCCGCCGCGCTCGGTGTGCCCGTGCGTGTCGTGCTCGATCGCGCCGCCGTACTCGCCGAAGAAACCCGCACCGCTCGCACATCCACCACTCCGTAGGCTCATCGCCTCGTGGGATCGATCGCTGCCAGTCACCTCGCCTGGCAGCTGCCCGGCGGCAACGAACTGTTCCGTGACGTCGCCTTTCGTGTCGGCGACGGCGAACGGGTGGCGATCGTCGGTGCCAATGGCGTGGGCAAGTCGACCCTGCTGAAGCTGATCACCGGTGAGCTCGCTGCCAGCGAGGGAACGATCAGCGTCGACGGCCAACTCGGCGTGATGCATCAGCTCGTCGGCACCGCCGACCACGCCGCCACGACCGTGCACGAGCTGTTGGTGTCGATCGCCCCTGAGCGATTGCAACTCGCAGCCAGCCGCCTGGCGGCCGCGGAGCCGCTGCTCGCATCCGAGCCGATGGAGTACGCCGATGCGCTCGCTGCATGGGGAGACGCCGGCGGCTACGACCTCGAGGTCACCTGGAACGAGTGTGTGACACGAGCGTTCGGCGAGTCGCTCGACGATGTTCGGAATCGGCCGCTACGCACCCTGAGCGGTGGCGAACAGAAACGCCTCGCGCTCGAAACGTTGCTGCGCAGCGAGTTCGACATCCTGGTGCTCGACGAGCCCGACAACTTCCTCGACGTCCCCGCCAAGCGATGGCTCGAAGAGCAACTGAACGCCACCCGCAAGACCGTGCTGTTCATCAGCCACGACCGCGAGCTGCTCGCCGCCACGGCGACCAAGATCGTCACCCTCGACGCGTGGGGCGCTTGGACCCACGGTGGTTCGTTCGCCGACTACGCGGATGCGAAGGAACGCGAGCACGACAAGCGCGACCGAGACCGTGCCCTGTACGACGACGAACGCCAGCGGCTCGAGGACTACGTGAAGCTGATGCGCGAACGCGCCAAGATCAGCGAGGCGTTCGCCCCGAAACTGAAGGCCGCCGAGACCAAGCTGCGCCACTTCGTCGAGCGCAACGACCGACCGCCCGAGGTGCGCGACCAGCAGATCGACGTCCGCCTCCGCGGCGCACGCACCGGCAAGCGCGCCGTGATCTGCGAGGGACTGGAGATCGAGGGACTCACCGATCCGTTCGACCTCGAACTCTGGTACGGCGAGCGGGTCGCCGTGCTCGGAGGCAACGGGGTCGGCAAGAGCCACTTCCTGCGACTGCTCGACCAGGTGAACCGATCGGGCGCCGCCACCTCCGAGATCGGGTCGAGCACGACGGTGTGTGCCGCCTCGGTGCCGGCGTCGTGCGCCGGGTTGTTCCACCAGACGCACGAACACCCCGAATGGCAGGGTCGGTCGCTGATCGACATCCTGTACGACCACGACGTCGTGCTCGGCCCAGCGATGGGCATGCTGCGACGGTACGAACTGCACGGCTGCGCGCAGCAGACGTTCGAGACCTTGTCAGGTGGCCAGCAGGCCCGGTTCCAAGTGCTGCTGCTGGAGCTGTCCGGAGCGACACTGCTGCTGCTCGACGAGCCGACCGACAACCTCGACCTGATGTCGGCCGAAGCGCTCGAACACGGTCTCGCCCAGTTCGACGGCACCGTCGTAGCCGTCACCCACGACCGCTGGTTCCTGCGCGGCTTCGACCGTTTCGTGGTGTTCGGTGACGACTGCGCCGTCAGCGACCACACCACGCTGCCATCGGCGTGGGAGTGATCACGCCTGGGGTCTGACCCCTGGCGTGATCAGGCGGCGCTGGTGTCGAGGGCGGTCTGAATCCAGCTGGCGAGGTCTTCGGCCGACTTGGCGCCGCTGTCGCGGGCCAGCACGTTGCCGTCGGCATCGACGAGCAACAGATACGGGAATCCGCTCCCACCGTTGACGACGAAGGCCTCTGCCGCTTCGCTGTCGGCCATCACCGGCCACTCGAAGGGCCAGTTCTTGTCGACCAGCCACTCGGACGGCGGATAGTTCGGGCCGGTCGGATCGACGCCGGTGCTGATCGCCACGACGTTCATCCCGTCGGGCAGACCGCCACGGTTGTCGAGTTCGATCAACTCGGGGATCTCGTCGTTGCAGTGTGGGCACCAGTGAGCCAAGAACGTGTACAACGTGGCCCCATCGGTGGCGCCGCCGACCGACATCGCATTGCCGTCGAACGTGGCGCCTGCGACGACTGGCATGGCCATGCCGATCGCAGGGTCGGTGTCGACGACGGTGCTCAGCGACGGCAACGGGTCGCCGGTGACCTCGACGGGACGGGTCTCCTGCACGTCGTCACCGTACGTGGGACGTGGCTCCTCGCCGGGGGCGAGCACGCCGCCCGAGCTCTCGTCGTCGCCACCCGACAGCAGCACCGCAGCCCCGGCGAGGCCCAGCACGAGCACGATGACTCCGACGATGATGATCACGGTGCGGTTCTTCACGGGGTGTGCTCCATTTCGGGCTCGGTCGGGGCGTCCAGTCTGGCCGGGAAACGCACGAGCAACAGTATGAGGATGGTGAGAAAGCCGATCAGCGCCATGTTGGCGAGGCTCAAGCCGAACTCGCGGAACCAGATGAACGTGCACGAGGGGCCTTGGAACTCGCATTCGCCGTTGTCGAGCGACGGGCGCCACTCGATCAGGCTGTGCCACCCGGAGATTGCCACCCCGATCGCCGCGAGCGGTGCGGCGTACCACCGCACGTTCGAGTCGTTGCGAAGCCCGCCGACCAGCAGGATCACCGTCAACGGATACATCGCGATCCGCTGGAACCAGCAGAACCTGCACGGATTGTAATTGGCCACCTCGGAGAAGTAGAGGCTGCCGACCGTGGCACCGAGTGCCACCAGGAATGCGAGCCACACACCGGTGTCGCTGATTGCCGAACCGAGGCGGTTGGCGCCGTCATTGCCGGCGGCTGCGAGCACGCGCAACACCACGAGCGAGACCGCTCCGAGGCCTGCGACGATGGTCAGCAGCCCGACGAACAGTTGGGCTGTTTCGGTGTCCACCACACAAGTATGCAGCGACGGCAGTACGTTCTTTCGGCGATGTCGTCCGACGCGTTCGCGGAACCCGTGGTGGTACCCGACCATCGAACCTCGAAGGCCACCCTCGCAGAGCTCCGCAAGACCCGGCAACGGCGACGCCTCGGCGACACCGATTGGTACGACATTGCCTACCGCGTCTACCTGTTCGCCCTGGTCGGGCTCACGCTCGTCGTCTGGGTGTCCGATGCGATCGACGGTGCGATCGGCGACAGCGTCGACAGCGCCGACCTGCTCACGCGCGGACCGTCGATCATCGGACTGCTCGTGGTGGCAGCGTTCGCGCTCGGCATGCGAAGCGGCGCCGATGGCGGGCCGGTGGCCATCGAACTCGCCGACATCCGCCACGTCCTGTCCGCCCCGATCTCGCGACGATCGGTCATGCTGCGACCGGTGGCGCAGCGCCTGCGCGCCGCAGCCTTCGCGCTCGGCCTGGGCGGAGCTGTCCTCGGACAGCTGATCGCCACCGAGGTCGAAGGCTCACGCACGGCGTGGGCGGCAGCGTGTGGCGCGTTCGGAGCGATCGTCGGTGTCACGTTCGTGGCGACCGCCGTGATCGCGCACACGCTGCGAACACCTCGATGGCTCGCCACCCTGCTCGCCACTACCGCGCTCGCATGGCAGGGCGCGGTGGCATGGGGAATCTGGAACGACGAGACGACCGGCCTGGCGCGCGTCGCCCCGGGCAACCTCGCCGGCCGACTGGCGCTGTGGGGGATCAGCCAGCGTTGGATCGACGTGATCGCCATCGTGATCGCCATCGCCATGGCCACCGCCGCGCTCGCCCTCGGCGGGCGGCTCCGCGTCGAGGCGCTCGCCCGCCGCGGCGAGCTGGTGTCGCAATTGCGGTTCGCGGCCACCGTGCAAGACCTGAGAACTGTTGTCCAACTGCGCCGACAGTTGCGTTCCGAGGTGCTGCGCACCCGCCCCTGGGGCCAACGTCGCCTGCCGGTGCGACCCCCCGCTGGCCCATCGGCCCGCGGGCGCACGCCGTCGTCGACCAGTGTCGCCACCTCGCGTGCCGAAACCCATCCGTCGGCCACGGTCGTGTGGCGTCGCGACAGCCGATCGCTGCGCCGTCTGCCCGCATCGCGGTTCGTGCGCATCGGCCTGCTCGCCGGCATCGGTGGCGTGGGCGCTGCGCTGACGGTGTCGTCGTCGCCGCTGTTCGGGCTGTTGTTGCTCGGCGCACTGTTCTTCGCCGGTCTCGAATCGCTCGAACCGCTCTCGCAGGAGATCGACCGCCCCGACATCACCGATGGTTTCCCGATCGAACGGGGATGGATCTACGCCCACCATCTCGTCGCATCGGCGGTGCTCTTGGTCCTCGTCGGGCTCGTCGGTGCAACGGTTGCCTTGGTGATCGACCCCGACCTCGGCGTGATGGCGTTCGCCGTGGCGATCCCGATGGTGTGGGCGGGAGCGTTGGGCCCGGTGGTGGTCACCGTGCTCGATGCGCCAACCGCGCCGTCGCCGACCACGTTGTTGGGCACGCCGCGCGATGCTGAGACCACGATGGTGCCGCCCGAGTTCGCCGGTTTCAGCACCGCCTTTCGCACCCTGCTGCCCGTGGTGATCAGCGCGGTGGCCACGATCCCGGTGTTCGTCGCCCGATTCGATGGCACCGCCGCCGATGTCGGCCGTTCACTCCTCGGGCTGGCACTGTTCACCGCGATCACCGTGCTCTGGGTCCGACGACGCGACCCGTGGGGCGCCAAGGTCCGAGCATTCTTCGAAGAAGGGCGAGCCGCCTCCGCATGAGCAACTCACGATCGAACCGACCTCAGTCGCAACGCACCCGCGCCAAGCGTCCAGCCGACAGCACTGGTGGGAACAACAAGGCCACCGCCCCGGCAACACCCGAGCCTGCTGCCCGCAAGGAGCGTCCCACGGGTCCTGCGCCCGCCGTCGAAACCGAGGGCCTCGCCAAGAGTTATGGCGACGCCCCGGCCCTGTGGCCGCTCGATCTGCGCATCGGCACCGGCGAACGGATCTCGTTGATCGGCCACAACGGCAGCGGCAAGACCACCCTGATGCGCATGCTCGTCGGCATGCTCGAACCAACCGAAGGCTCGGCCACCATCGCCGGTCACCCGATCGGTTCGATCGAAGCGCGTGCAGCAGTGTCGTACCTGGCCGATCAACCGGTCTTCTACGACGACCTCACGGTGTGGGAGCACCTCGAATACATCGCCCGACTGCACGGCACCGACGACTGGGAGCAGCAGGCGGTCGACCTCGTCGACATGGTCGGGCTGATGGATCGTGTCGACGACCTGCCCACCACCTTCAGCCGCGGGCTCAAGCAGAAGGCCGCGCTCACGATGGCATTCGTGCGCCCGTTCGACGTGATGCTCATCGATGAACCGTTCGTCGGCCTCGACCGACTCGGCAAGCTCGCGCTCCTCGAACTGCTCACCCTCGCGCACGGTGATGGGGCCACGCTCGTGGTGGCCACACACGAGTTGTCGAGCGTGAACGAGAGCAGCCGCTTGATCGCACTCAGCAACGGCGAGGTGGTCTACGACGGCGACCCGGCGACCGCCGATCTGGCGGCGCTCACCGAAGGCGCCCCCCGAGACACCCACTGAACGTCAAGAGTTCATTCAAGAGCGCCTCAAGCGGGCGGTTCGTCGTCTAGCATCGCGGCCATGCAGGAGTTCTCTTCGGTCACCGCTTCGTCCTACGACGCCGAATCACTGGCGCCGCTGCTCAACGAGAAGGCCGCCGACGGTTGGTCGGTCGTCTCGATCGTGTCCGCTGGCACCAACATCGTGGCGTACCTTCAGCGCGAGGCCGACGAGGCCGCTGTTGCCCCCGCCGACGAGGCTTCGGTCGCCGAGTCGCCCGTCGACGAAGCACCCGCCGCTGAATCAGCCGCCACCGAAGCCACCGACTCGCCGTTCGTGCCGGCCGCCGCCGCAGCGAGCGCCGTCGACGACGCTTCCGCACCGGTCGCCGAACCCGCCGGCTGGGCGAGCGCCCCCGACGAGCAGGCCACCGCTCCCGCCGAGGCCTCGATCGCCGACCTCGCCGCACAGGTGAGCGAGCCCGAGCCCGAGCCCGCAGTGGCCGAGCCCGCTGTTGCCGAACCTGCGGTCGCTGAAGCACCCGCTGCCGATTCCGCTGTGCCCGCCGGCTGGTACGCCGACCCCTCCGGCCGTTTCGAGCTGCGCTACTGGGACGGGGCTGCATGGACCGAGCACGTGTCACGCGCCGGCCAGCAGTTCACCGATCCGCCGGTCGCCTGATCCGCACGCCCACCCCGACGTAGCCTGAGCGCATGCGCGCCACTTCCATCGGCCATGCCGGCATGCTCATCGAGACCGATGCCGGTTCGATCGTGTGCGACCCCTGGTTCGTGCCCGCGTTCTTTGGTTCCTGGTTCGTCTTCCCGCGCAACGATCAGCTGAGCGACGACCTCCGCGAGCGCATCGAGCACGCCGACTTCTTGTACATCTCGCACCTCCACGGCGACCATCACGACGAGCCGTGGCTTCGCGAGCACCTGCGTCGCGACATCCCGATCCTGCTGCCCGGCTTCCCCACCCGCGAGCAGCAGCGCACGCTCCAGGCGCTCGGATTCACCGAGTTCATCCGCACCGTCGACACCGAGGAAATCGAGATCGCACCCGGGCTGACCGTTGCGATCCACGTCGAGACCTCGATCACCGATGGCCCCGGCGGCGATTCGGCCCTGGTGGTGTCCGACGGCACCTCGATCCTGGTCAACCAGAACGACTGCCGCACCAACGACCTCGCCCAACTGCGTGCCCACGGTCCGGTCGACCTGCACTGGCTGCAGTTCTCGGGAGCGATCTGGTATCCGATGGTCTACGAGATGCCCGATGACGACAAGCGCAAGCTGTGCGAGGCCAAGGTCGACGCCCAGTTCGCCCGTGCGATGCGCTACGTCGAGAACATCGACGCCCGGCTACGTCGTGCCGAGTGCCGGTCCACCCGCGTTCCTCGACCAGGACCTCTTCGGCCTGAACATGATCGACGGCGACGAGCTGAGCATCTTCCCCGATCAGACCGAGTTCCTGCACCGCCTCACGACGTCGGGCGGCACGGCGTGATGAACGTTCCCGGGCACGTCGATCGACATCGGACCCGACTCGATCGAGGTGACCCACCCGACTGCCCCTGGCTGACGTCGAGGCGATCTTCGGCGACAAGCGCTCCTATCTCGAGCGTTACCAGGCCGACTGGAAGCCCTGGCTCGACGAGCAGAAGGCATCGTGGAACCCACCTTCGACCGATCTGCTCACCACGCTGCGCGAGTGGTGGCAACCGTTGCTGGAGATGGCCCCGACACTGCGATCGCAGGTGGGCGCGAACATGCTGATCAACGCCGGCGACCCCGCCACGACGGTCTGGCGATCCTGGTCGACTTCCCCAACGGCGAGGTACGCCGCCACGACGGCGAGCCGTTCTCGTTCAGGTTCGACATCCCGCGCGAGTTGGTCGAGACCGTCGTGGCCCAGCGGGCGGTCGACTGGAGCAACTCGCTGTTGCTGTCGGCACGGTTCATCGCCTGGCGCGACGGCGAGTTCAACGAGTACGTCTACAACTTCTTGAAGTCGCTGTCGCGCGAGCGCATGCGTCGCGCCGAGGCCGAAGTGGTCCGCAAGCTCACCCCGGTCGATGTGCTCGAACAACTCGACGAAGACGACATCCGTGTCGGCGACTACGTCGTCCAGCGCCGTTGCCCACACCGCAACGCCGATCTCGCCGCGTTCGGTGAGATCGACGGCTGCGACTTCGTGTGCACCCTGCACGGCTGGCGTTTCGACCTCGAGACCGGCCGCAACAAGACCGCCGCCGACCAACCGCTGCGCATCCGCCCCGCCGCCAGCTCCGACTGACCCCGGCGGGTCCACCGCCCCCGCTCGCGTGACACTTCGGACGGGACGGTTCGTCCAACCTGCAACACAAACGGGGGTGGGATAGGTTGGAGAGTGCTGGATCTCGGGATCGACCTGAACCTCTGGCCATGGGTGTGGCTCGGCGTCGCTGTGTTCTTCGCCCTGATCGAGCTCACCGTGCTCGCCGGGTCGTTCGTGCTGCTCCCGTTCGCGGTGTCGGCTCTCGCCGCAGCGTTGCTCGGCTTCTACGACGTCGCGATCGAGCTGCAGTGGCTCGTGTTCCTCGGCGGTGGTGGGGTGATCTGGGTACTGCTCTACCGCTACGCCAAACGGTTTGCGGGCGACAACGAACTCCAACCGGGCGTCGGCGCCGATCGACTGATCGGCCTCACCGGCATCGTCACCACCGCCATCGACCCCGACGACACCGATCGCCGCGGGCGCGTCACCGCACACGGTGAGGTGTGGGGAGCCACCTCCGAAACCGGCGAACGCCTCGCTCAGGGAACCCACGTGCGCATCGTGTCGGTCAGCGGCACGAAGGTCAGCGTGCAGTCGACCGACGTCGTGCCGCCCACGACACCCCCATCGCCGCCGTCAGCACCACCGTCGCGCCACCGTCGCCACCACCAACTGCGCCACCATCCAGCTAGCAGGGAGATTCCATGAACCCCATTGCCATCGTTCTGATCGTTGTCGCACTGATCGGCATCGGTGTACTCGTCAGCGCCGTCAAGATCGTGCGTCCGTACCAGCGCGGTCTCGTCGAGCGCCTCGGCAAGTACAAGACCACACGTGATCCGGGACTCAATCTGATCCTGCCGTTCATCGAAACCATGCAGCTCATCGACATGCGTGAGCAAGTGGTCGACGTGCCGCCCCAAGAGGTCATCACCGCCGACAACGTGGTGGTGTCGGTCGACGCCGTCGTGTACTACGAAGCCACCGACCCGCAGCGGCTGGTGTACAACGTCGCCGACTTCTTCATGGCGCTCACCAAGCTCGCCCAAACGAACCTCCGCAACCTGATCGGCGACCTCGAACTCGACCGTGCGCTCACCTCACGCGACACGATCAACACCCAGTTGCGCGACGTGCTCGATGATGCCACCGACAAGTGGGGTGTGCGAGTGGTCCGAGTTGAGATCCAGCGGATCGATCCGCCGCCAGACATCGTGTCGGCGATGCACGCCCAGATGCGCGCCGAGCGCGACCGGCGTGCCACCGTCACCGAAGCCAAGGGGTACCAGGAAGCAGCGATCGCACGAGCCGATGGCGAGCAACAGGCGGCGGTGCTGTCGGCGCAGGGCCGCAAGCAGGCTGCCGTGCTCGACGCCGAGGGCCAGGCGCAAGCGATCGAGTTGCGCGCCAACGCCGAGAAGCTTCAGCTGGAGTTGATTGGTGAAGGTGAGGGCAACGCCGCACGCTCCCGCCTCACCGGCATCAAGGCCGCCGGCGCCGACAAGGCCGTGCTGACCGTCGAGTACCTGCAGGCGCTCGAACGAATCGGCGACGGCCGTGCCACCAAACTGGTCATCCCAGCGGAGTTCTCCGGACTGCTGGGCACGGTCGCGGCGCTCGCGGCAGCCAGTGGCGACGACGACACCGACGACGAGGTCCGACCCAAGGACGGGCTCCCGATCCCTGACGACGACGATCGCGTCGACCTGCCCGAGCCCGACCGGTCGGAGACACGGCGATAGGAATGCGCCGCATCGACGCACCCACGGCGGGCTGGTACCCGGATCCCGAGAGTCGCACGAACCTGCGCTATTGGGACGGCCTCGACTGGACCGACGCGAGGCGTTCACCGCCGAGTGCAGCGGAGTTGTTGTCGTACGAGCAACGCGAGGCATTCGAAGCCGCTCACCGCTACGTGGCCCCTCAGATGGAGAGCGCCGCCCAAGCGGCTCGCGGCGCGCAGGGCTGGGTGGCGAGTGGCGATTCACAGCAGATCGTCGACGACGTCCGTCGGGCTGCTCGTGGTGAGGTCGATCGGGCCGCCGATCTGTTCTCGCAGCGGGCCCGGCAGATGCAGCGCGACATCGTGCCTCTCGTGTCGGAGTACACGAACCGGATCGTGCGGTGGATCCGGTTCGCCGCGATCGTCGCAGTCGTGCTGCTGGTCGCGTACTTCGTGTTCCAGGTGGTTGCTCAGGCAAGTCTGTTCGAGTGGATCGGCGACCGCATCGACAACTTCACCGACGATCAGAACGGTCTCTCGGCACTCACGCCAGGGGTCAGACCCCTGGCGTGATCGTCAGGCGTCGCTGCTGACCCCACGGGTCGGCGCGAGGTGGCACGCCACCGACCGTTCGGGGGCAGTGACGGCGAGCGTCGGGTCGACGCCCATGCACCGATCGAGGATCCCGAGGCGTTCGGCCTCTCCAGACGCCACCACCGGGCAGCGAGGATGGAACCGACATCCAGGCGGGATCGCTGCGGGGTCCGGCGTCTCGCCGACCAAGATCTGCTGATCCATCCGATCGGCTTCGGGCACCACCGACAGCAATGCCTTGGTGTACGGGTGTTGCGGGTCGGCGAGTACATCTTCGGCGGTGCCGACCTCGACGACACGGCCGAGGTACATCACCGCGATCCGGTCGGCAATGTTCCAGGCCAGGCCGAGATCATGGGTGACCGCAACGATCGAGATGCCGGTGTCATCGACGAGCGAACGCATCAGCGCCAGGATCTCGCCGCGGATCGACGCGTCGAGCGAAGCCACCGGTTCATCGGCGAGCAACAGTTGCGGTGAGAGCACCATCGCACCGGCGATCAGGACCCGTTGACGCTGGCCGCCGGACACTTCGTGGGGGTAGCGAGACATGTACCGATCGGGCGGGCGGAGACCAGCGCGGCTCAGTGCATCGGCAACGAGATCGACTTCACGGCCCGCGACCGCGTGGATACGGATGCCCTCGGCCACCGCCTCGTAGATCGTCTGTCGAGGGTTCAGGGCGCCGGCAGGATCCTGGAAGATCATCTGGACGCGCCGGCGGAGATCGCGCAGCGCCCGTCGATTGCCGGTGACCGGCTCGCCGTCGAAGTCGATCGTGCCGGAGGCAATCGGTTCGAGGCCGAGGACCGAGCGGATCAAGGTGGTCTTGCCACAACCAGACTCGCCGACGAGCGCCAGCACCTCACCAGCGGCCACCGTGAGGTCGACGCCGTCGACCGCTCGGACCAACCCCGAACCCGACCTGGTGGGGAACGTGACGTGCACATCGTTCAGGCGCAACAGTTCGCTCATCGTGTCACCTCGACGTGTACGCACGCTGCTCGTCGCCCGGGCCCTGCGTCGCGGAGCTCGATGTCGATGGTCGAGCAGTCGTCGGTCGCGACATCACAACGCGGGTGAAACGGGCACCCGGACGGCAGCGCGGCCGGATCCGGAGGATCGCCGGGAAGACCGCTCGGGCGCATTCGTGAAGCCGGGTCGCCGATGGTGGGGAACGCCTGCGACAGCGCCCGGCCGTAGGGATGGCGTGGGTCGGCGAAGAGGTCGTTGCTCGGCCCCTCCTCGACGATGCGACCTGCGTACATCACCACCAGGCGCTCGCACGTGCTGTTGAGCACCGAGAGGTCGTGGGTGATGAACAGAAGTGCCAGACCTCGGTCGGCCTGCAGTTCGGCAAGCAACGCCAGCACCTGGGCCTGCACCATCACGTCGAGCGCCGTCGTTGGTTCGTCGGCGATCAGCAGGTCGGGTTCGCAAGCCAGCGCGAGCGCGATCAGTACCCGCTGACGCTGGCCTCCTGACATCTGGTGCGGGTAGTCACGTGCCCGCTCGGCGCGCAGCCCGACCCGCTCGAGCAGCTCGCCGACCCGCTTGCGCGCCTGGGCGCGATCGAGTCCCAGGTCCGAGGCGTGCAGCATGATCGCCTCTTCGATCTGGCTGCCGACACGCCGCACCGGGTTCAGCGAGTGCAACGCTCCCTGGAACACGATGGCCGCACCGGTCCAGCGAACGGCTCGCAGCCGTCCGGGCTTCATCGCGTAGACGTCCTCACCATCGAGGAGTACCGAGCCCTCGACCGTGGTGTCCTTGGGAAGCAGGCGGAGCACTGCCCCGGCGATCGTGGACTTGCCACATCCCGACTCACCCGCGAGACCGACGGTCTGGCCGCGCTCGATCGTGAGGTCGACCCCGCGCACGGCCGGCACATCGCCGCGCTCGGATCGGTACGTGACCCGCAGGTCACGCAGCTCCAACAAGCTCATCGCTGCCCCCCGCTCCGCTCGCGCAGGCGCGGGTCCAAAATCTCTTCGAGTGCCCGTCCGAACAGGGTGAACGCCAGCACGACGGCCACGATGCCGAGCCCGGCGGGCAGGTAGTACCACCAGGCGTTGCGGCTGATCGCTCCGGCACCGAAGGCCTCCTCGAGCGTCTTGCCCCACGACGTCTGGTTCGGGTCGGCAAGACCGAGAAAGGCGAGCGTGGTCTCGGTGAGGATCGAGATCGGCACGGCGAGGGTGACGCTTGCCAGGATCAGCGGGGCCACGTTGGGCAGGATGTGCCGGCTGACGATGTGGGTCCGCCCTGCGCCGAGGGCTCTCGCCCGGTCGACATAGAGACGCTGCTTCACTGTGAGGACCTGGGCGCGTATGAGTCGTGCGGTCGACGGCCACGTGGTGACTCCGATGACCAGCACGATGTTCCACAACGAGCGGTCGAGCACGGTCGCCAGCACGATCGCCAAGGGCAGGAACGGGATGACGAGGAACCAGTCGGTGAGGCGCATCAACGCCGAATCGGTCCGGCCGCCGAAGAATCCCGACACGATGCCGACGAGCGATCCGATGCCAACGGTGAGGATCGTGGCTGCGAACCCGACGAACAAGCTGACCCGCGCTCCCCAGACGAACTGTGCTGCGACCGATCGTCCGAGGTGATCGGTACCCATTGGGAACTCCCAGCTCGGACGGGCCCAGGCGGGGTTGGCGATCGAATCCACAGCGCTCAACCCGCTGCGAGGGCTGATCAACGGCGCCGCGACCGCCATGACGATGAACAGCACCAGCACGATGAGCCCGCCGAACGCGACTCGGTCGGCACGTACGCGGCGAGCGAACACCCCGAATGCGGCGCGGCGGCGCTCCCATGCGGCGGCGCGTGGCGAGTAGTCGAGATGCTCGGTCGGGAGCGCGACCGGATCGTTCGGTGGGTCGCTCATCGGCCGCTCACTCGCGGGTCGAGGTAGCCGTAGAGGAGGTCGACGGCGAGGTTGGCGACGATCAACGAGATGCTGAACAGCAAGAACAAGCCTTGCAGCATCGGGAAGTCGGGGCCGCGAATGGCCTCGAGGGTGGCCTGGCCCAGACCGGGCCACGAGAAGATCGACTCGACTGCGATCGCTCCCGAGAGGATGAACCCGAAGTTGAGCGCGGTCAGGCTGACCACCGGGAGCAGCGCGTTGGGAACGGCGTGTCGCCTGCGGACGTCAGCGTCGCGCAGGCCCTTGGCGCGGGCGAGCTGCAAGTAGTCCTCGCCGACGGTGTCGAGGATCGACGAGCGCATCACGATCATGTACTCGCCGATGTATGCGAGCGTGAGCGTCAGCGCCGGCAACACCATGTGGTGCGCCTGGTCGAGCAGTGCTGCCAGTCCGGTCGCGGTGCTGCCTGCGTCTTCGAATCCGCCGGTGGGGAACCAGCCGAGGTGCACGGCGAAAAAGGCGAGCAGCAGCATCCCCAACCAGAAGTCGGGGACCGAATAGGTGAACATCGAGAACGAGGTCGACGCAACGTCGAACTTGCTGCGGCGGCGCCACCCGGCGTAGATGCCGAACGTGACGCCGATCAGCATCGCAAGCACCGTCGAGGTGCCCACGAGCGCAACGGTCGGCCAGATCGCCTCGCGGATCTCGGTGGTGACCGGCCGGTTGCTGAGGAACGAATCGCCGAGGTTGCCCCGCAGCGTCTGCTGCACGTACGCGACGAACTGGTCGAATCGTGATCCGGTGAGGTTGAACTGTTCGCGCCGCTGCTGGATCTGGTCGGCGCTCATGTTCCGACCGCGGAACATCGAACCGGTCGGGTCGTCGTTGACGACGCGGAACAGAAAGAAGTTGACGACGAGCACGAAGGCCAAGGTCGCGAGCGAACCCGCAACCTTGGCGCCAACGAATCGTGCCCGCACGTGGCTACTCGCGGTCGTCCGCGCCGGCCCGAGAGCGGGCCAGGAAGAAGGCCCCGCCACCGACCACCACGAGCCCGCCGACGATCAGCGCGATCATCAACCCGGTCGACAACCCACCGCCGCCGTCACTACCGCCCTCGATGAGACGCAGGTTCGCGTAGGTCGGCGAGCTGTTGGAGAACAGCACGGGGCCGACCTCAGCAGGCTGACGCAGCCACCCCTCGAACCGGTCGGTGCGGTAGGCCTGCGGGTCGGCGTCGGAGAGCAACACGACGTAGGTGCCGGTCTCGTGGAACAGCTGCACCATCTCGTGCACGATCTCGATGCGAGCGTCGCGATCGAGCTCGACCTTCTGCTGCTCGTACAACTCGTCGTAGGCCGGGTCGCACCAGTTGGCATCGTTGTTGCCCGGGTCGTCGACATCGGTGGTCAGCTGGTCGCAGGTGAAGTAGCTCAGCTGCGGGTCGGGATCGACGAACGGCGTCCAGCCCCACACGAAGAGGTCGTACTCGCCGGCAATGCTGGCCTCGTACAGCTGGCCGTCGTCCATCACCGACACCTCGGTGCCGATGCCGATGTCCGACAGCCACTGCGTGACGAATTCACGGATCGCTGGGGCAACGTCGGACTCGGATCGTTCGATGTAGCGGAAGTTCAACGGGTCGCTTCCGTCGGGCATTTCGCGGACACCGTCGCCGTCACTGTCGAGGTAGCCGGCGTCGTCGAGCATCGAGTTCGCGAGTTCGGGGTCGAACCCGAACGACTCGTCGTCGGAGAGTTCCGGTGTCCAAGCCGGGTCGGCCGACGGGATCATCACCGAACCGACCGAACCAGTCCCCAGTGCGACCCGATCGAACAGCACGTCGCGGTCGATGGCATGAGCGATGGCCTGGCGCACCACGAGATCTTGGAGCGCCGGGTGGCCGTCGCCGAGGCCAGCGGCGCCACCGTTCATCGCCAGCTCGGTGAACGAGCCCTGTTCGCCCGACACGGTTTCGATGTTCGCGTCGCCTTGGAGCCGTTCGAGCGACGAACGTGGCAGCGCGTGAGCGGCGTCGATCTCGCCTGCCTGGAGGGCTGCGACCATGGCGTCACCGTTGGTGAAGACCCGGTAGACGATGCGGTCGATGCCGTTGTCGTCGCCGTACCAGTTGGGGTTCTCCTCCATGGTCCAGTCCTGCCCGGACCGCCACTCGGTGAGCGAGTACTGGCCCGATGCCACACCATCGAGGCCGTCGTAGGACGCAAGGTCGTCGACGGAGATCTCCTCGTAGATGTGCTCGGGCACGATGTAGGCGTCCATGTCGGCAACTTCGGGTCGGGTACCGACGACTGGTGATCTCGACGGTGCGCTCGTCGATGACGACGGCATCGAGGTTCTGCCGCCGTCGAGTAGTGGTTGGACCACTCCTCGTCGCGTGAGCGGTTGACCGTGTACGCGATGTCGTCGGCGGTCAGGGGCTCGCCGTCGGACCAGGCGAGGCCCTCGCGCAACGTGTAGGTGTAGGTCAGGCCGTCGTTCGACTCCTCCCACGACTCCGCGAGGCCGGGTGTGGTCTCGAAATCGTCGGCGGCTTTGTCGGTGAGCGACGCGTACTGGAGGTTCCAGACCTCGTAGTCGGGCACGAGGAAACCCACCGTGACGTTCGGCGACGAGAGATCCTGCAGCAACCCGATCGTGAGCGTGACCGTGTCGCCCGAGTCGTCGGCTCCCGAGTCGCTTTGCGCGAACGCCGTCGACACGACGGCACCCGAGAACAACACGCCGGTCAACAGACCGGCGCCGATGAGACGCCTCGACATTCGAACCCCTTTGGGAACTGGGCGCCTCAGCGCCGCGAATTGTTGTGGCGCATTCTTCACCTCTGCGCGCGGTTTCGCAAATGACGGCGATCAACCCCCTGGCGTACTGGCCAGTCGGTAGGCGAAGCGGAACGTGCCCGGGCGGATCCGGTAGCCATCGAGCACGTCGGGCCCACAGCTGCCAGTGCCCACGCCGCGGTGGGCCACGTCGGCATGGATCACCAGTGTTCGTCGCGGGCGCAGGTCGGTCTCGTGGGCGGCGCCGTACAGGTCGTCGGTGGTGAACCGGGTGGCCGAGACATGCATCGATGTCGGTTCGAGCACATCGAGACGCACGAGGTCGCCGCTCGACGAATCGACGAACTCGAACCAGCGACAGTCGGTGCGCAGTCCGAACTCCTGGGGCACGAGGTACGGCGATTCGTCGACCTCGGATTCCCACACGCCCAGGACGGCCCCACGATTGCGGTCGGGGTAGTTCTCGAGCGGTCCCCGGCCGTACCAGCGGAGCCGATCGAAACCGGGCCGGAGTTCGAACGTCACGCCGACACGAGCGACATCGTCGAGATGGTCGGGAATCGTGACCCGATGGGTGTGCAGTTCGGACCCGTCGGCGAGGACGACCAGGTCGTGGTGGTGATCGACGAGGTCGTCGGCACGCTGGTGGTGGATTCCGGCGTCGATCCAATGGCCGAGCCCATCGCCACCGACTCCGATCCGTCGACCGAGGTCGGGCAACAGCTTGAACCCGTCGTTGTCCATCGGTGCCCGGAACAACGCCAGCTGCGGTCCTCCATCAGGTCCGAAATTCGGAGCCATCCTCGCGCCCAGCGAGAAATTCGCACCGAATTCGGGGGTGGGGTTCGGCTGATCTGGTTTGCGGAGGGTGAGCTGATCCCAGGCCACGAGGTGACCTTTCGGCGCCCACGGTGCGGTGCGACGCTGCGCCCAGCGGATGGTGAGATGAGCGTCAGGCCCGTTGGGAACCTCGCACGGCATCGGCAACTCGACGCTCGCCGCTGGTGCCACCTCGACATCGAGCGAACCGGACGCGACCACGTCGCCGGCCACCAGCAGCTCCCACGTTGCGGCCAGATCGGCGAGGTCGGTGAAACTGCGCCGGTTGGTGATCTTCAGCGTGTCGCCGCGAAGCGACACCACCACCGGCCGGTACACCCACATCACCTCCTGCACCCCCGGATGGGGTTGCAGGTCCGACGACATCAGCCCATCGGCAACGAAGTTGCCGTCGTTGGGCTCGTCTCCGAACTGGCCGCCGTAGGCGAACCCCCGCTTGCCGCTCGGCAGACGGGTGAGCAGGCCATGGTCCTTCCACTCCCAGATGAACCCACCCTGCAGGCCGGGCGTGGTGGTGATCACGTCCCAGTAGTCGGCGAGTGAGCCGTTCGAGTTGCCCATCGCGTGGCTGTACTCGCACATGATCAACGGCCGATCGCCCAGCCCGTTGCGCCCGTATTCGGCGATCGAGTCGATCGTCGGGTACATCGGACACACGACATCGCTGCCGGCCGCTCCGCCGTCGACCCAGCCGTCGTGGAACACTGCGCCCTCGTAGTGCAGCGGCCGCGAGGGGTCGGTGCGGCGGATCCAGCCCGCCAGCGCCTCATGGTTGCTGCCGTAGCCGGCTTCGTTGCCGAGCGACCACAAGATCACGCTCGGATGGTTGCGGTCACGTTCGACCATGCGTGCGCCGCGCGACAGCCAGGTCGACCGGTAGCGGGGGTCGTCGCACAGGCTGGTGTTGTAGGCGTGACTCTCGATGTTGGCTTCGTCGACGACGTACATCCCGATCTCGTCACAGAGCTCGAGCAGACGCGGATCGTTGGGATAGTGCGAACAGCGGACGGCGGTGATGTTGTGACGCCGCATCGCGAGGAGGTCGTCGCGCATGTCGTCGAGCGTCACCGCCTTGCCCCGTGTCGGGTGATGATCGTGTCTGTTGACGCCGAAGATCCACACCGGCTCGCCGTTGACGAGCAGCTGGCGATCGCGAACCTCGACCGACCGGAACCCGATCAACTGTGCATGCACCTCGGCGACGCCACCGTCGGGGTCGAGGAGCTCGGCCGTCACCCGATAGCGCGTCGGTGACTCGGCCGACCACGGCTCGATGCCGGGCAACTCGAACGAAGCCGCAGCGGTGTGACCACTGAAGAGGTACGGCGTGGCGAATCGGTGTGGCACGTCGACGGTCTTCGGTCGTCCCAGTCGTCGCCCGCGCAGCGTCTCGACGCCGAAACGGACCCGCCACCCTGGGCCAGGGGGTGCCAGGCCGTCGATCGTGGCGCGCACATCGAGTGTGCCGACAGCATCGGGTGCGGCCGGTTCGCGCAGGCCTGCGTCGCACACCAGCGAGCCCAGGTGCACCGCGCCTCGGGCTTCGACGAACACCGACCGGTGCAAGCCGGCCATCCACCACTGATCCTGGTCTTCGACGTAGCTGTGCGCGCTCCACCGCATCACCACGATGGCGACATCGTTGACGCCAGCGTGCACGAACGAGGTGATGTCGTACTCGCTGGCGAGGCGGCTGTCGGTGCCGTAGCCGACGAACTCGCCGTTGACATACAACGCGTGCACGCTCTCGGCGCCGCCGACATGGATCACCACCTGGCGGTCGAGCCAACGTTGCGGAATCCGCATCGTGCGGCGATACACGCCGGTCGGGTTGCGGTCGGGCAACCGTGGTGGCGGGCCGTGGAACGGCATGCGCACGTTGGTGTACTGCGGGAGATCGCCGACACCCTGCAGCGTCCAGTTGCCGGGCACCGCCACCGACGACCAGGCCGCTGCCGGTGGCTGGTCGGCCGATCGCCGATGTCGGAATCCGGTCGGGATCGTCGAAGAGTCGGAACTGCCATCGACCGTCGAGCGATCGACGAAACTGCGAGGCTTCGCCCGTTCGAGCCCGGTCGAGTGTGGCGGCGGGGGCGGTTGGCGGCCGCATCGACAGGCGGTTGATCGAGACGACGTGCGGGTCGGCCCACGGCCGGATGGCACCGATGGCGGGAAGCATCAGCCGAGTCTCCCAGACGGAGCGACGGCAGTTGTCAGCGGCTCAGGCGCCGTCGTGGACCCAGACCGGGGTGCGCATCGGCATGACACCGCTGTCCCAGATCCAGTCCATCGCGGGAACGCTCACGCGAACGCAACCGTGCGATGCGGGGTAGTTCGGAATGCTGTTCGAGCCGTGTACGGCGACGCCACCAACGAAGTACTTCGGGCGATAGATCTCGCCGAGGTCTCCTTCCCACCAGCCATCGGGACGCTCGCGGTTGACCTTGTGCAGCCCGCTGGGGGTGAGTGACACGCCGGAGATCATCTCGCCGGGGGTGTTCTTGTCTTCCTCGGTGTACGACTCGCCGTTACCGGTCGAGGTGTTGAGGATCCACTCGGTGCGGCCGTCGATCACGAAGAACAGCAGCTGCTTGGCCTTGTCGACCTCGACCAGGGTGCCGGAGTTCGCACGAGCGATCGGGCGCAGCGTCATGCTGGTGAGCGCGTCGGCGGTGCGCTGGTCGACCGTGCCGTCGGCCTCGAAGCCCATGTACTTCTCGAAGGCCATGACCGCTTGCCTGGTGGTGAGCCCGTAGCCGCCGTCAGCGGCCGACACCCAGAAACCGAGCTCGAAGAGTCGCATCTGGATACGAGCGGTCTCTTGGCCGTCGCTCGATCCGACCGCCTGCAGTGGCGGGTCGAGGACCTCGACGGGAACGATGTTGGCCGGCACGGTGGTGGTCGGGGCCACGGTGGTGGTCGGGCGCGACCGTGGTGGTGGGCGCTGCGGTGGTCGTGGGCGCTGCTGTGGTGGTGGGCACAGCGGTGGTGGTGGGCGCTTCGGTGGTTGCTGCGCTGGACTCGGATGTGTCGGACTCGTCGAAGCTGACGGCGTTGACCGGCGACGCCGACGCGCCGTCGCCGCCAGTTCCGCTGGTCACCGCGGTGGAGCAGCCAGCGATGGCGACGAGCCCGAACACCACGACGGTGCCGATCTTTGCGCGCTTGCGTTCTTGTTCCACCACGGTCGGTGAGCCTAACGGCGATCGGCGACAGCGTGTCGGCACCTGCTCAGAGTTCCGCAGATTTCAGTTCGAACCAACGAAAGGCGGCAACGAGCAGGGCTCCAGCGGAATCGACGCCGGATCGAACCGTTCCACGAGGTCACGCAGGGTGAGCGACTGGGGGGTCGGGCCGAATCCGAGCGATTCGATGATCCACGCGGTGATGTCTCCTGCGGTGACCCCGATCGCTGCCAATTCAGCCATCGTGACCGGTTCGCCACGTCGTTTGGCGAGTCGTTCACCGTCGGCATCGACCACCAGCGGAACATGCAGGTACGTGGGTCGGGGGAAGCCGAGGAGCTGTTGCAGATGGATCTGACGAGGGGTGGACGACAGCAGGTCGTCACCTCGCACCACCTCGGTCACGCCCTGTACGGCATCGTCGACCACGACTGCGAGGTTGTACGCGGGTACACCATCGTTTCGTCGCAACACGACGTCGTCGACCACGCCGGAGACGGCGCCGTGGAGCACATCGTGGAACTCGATCACCTGGCCTTGGGCTCGCAGCCGGAGCGCAGGAGGCCGCCCGCTGGCGCGCCGCTGCGCGCGCTCGTTCGCGCTCAGAGTTCGACACGTGCCCGGATACGACCCCGGTGGACCGTGAGGCGCGTGCGACGCCGACTCGATCTCTTCGCGGATTTCGCGACGCGAGCAGTAGCACTCGTAGACCAGGTCGTCGGCCGCGAGGACCTCGATGGCCGCCTCGTAGCGATCGAATCGTTCGCTCTGGCGCACGACCTCCCCCTCCCAGTCGATTCCGAGCGCTGCGAGGTCGTCGAGTTGCGACCGCTCGAGAGCGACGCTCGACTGGTGACGGTCGAGGTCTTCCATCCGCACGATGAAGTCGTCGCCGCGCGATCGAGCAGCCAGCCAAGCGATCGCCGCGGTGCGCAGGTTGCCGAGGTGCAGGTCACCGGTGGGGGAAGGCGCAAAACGTCCGGTCACGCCGCCAGTGTTGCGGACCGATGGTCACATTGGCTCGATCGGCGCGGCGATCGGCGCCTGATCTCCTACAGTCGTGGCATGCGGTGTCCTCGCTGCGGGATCGAGGTCTCGGAGCCACAGAAGTTCTGCCAGGAGTGCGGCATCGACTTGTCGACGACGATCAACGCCGATCTCGACACCGCACCTGTCGCACGTCACCGAACCGATCGAGGTCACCACCGAGCCGTTCGCCGTCACCGAACCGATCGAGGTCACCACCGAGCCGTTCGCCGTCACCGAACCGATCGCAACGACCGAGCCCGTCGGGGTCACCGAACCGATCGAGGTGGTCGAAACGTCACCGGTCGATGTGTTCGCCCCGCCGGTGACCGCTGAGATGCCTGCGGTGTTCGACGGCAGCGCCGACCTCACCGACTACCCGACGCCACGCGAACCGTTCCAGTTCCGCATCATCTTCCTCCTGGCCATCTTCGGTACGGCCGCGATGCTGATGACCATCGCGGCCGAAGTCATCGATCTGCGAACCACACGACCGGTGTCGGGCATCTCCACCGGGCCGCAGTCGCTCGACGAGCTCGGCTCGAACCTCGGCCTCGCTGGTTTCATCGGTGCTGCGGTGATGGTGCTCGGCGCACTCCTCGCCTGCTTCGGTCTGCGCTGGGGGGCTGGGCTCGCTGGCGGCGCCGGCCTCGCGCTCGCCGGATGGGCCGGGTTGGCAATCGGCCTGGCCGAGTTGCCGATCGCGATCGCCGAATCGATCACACGCACATCGTCGGTGCAGTTCACGCTCACGGTCACCCGAGATCTCGGATGGTGGTTGATCGTCGGCGTCGGCGTGGTGGGCCTGATCGTGTTCTTCGCCTCACTTCGCTCGATCGGCGCCGGCGGACGACCTGCGCTCAACCCGCTCATCGCGGCGGTCACCGCGGTGGCCATGGTGGTGTTGGCCTTCGGTCCCCTCGTGCCCGTCGACGCGGTGTTCGCCGACAACTTCCGGTCGATCGATCCGACACGTGACCTCCCGACGGCATTCTTCGCCGGGCGGCTCGGGCAGGTGGCACTCATCGCCCTCGCCGGCGTGGTGGGCATGTTGATCGTGCGCAGCTACGGCCTCGGGCTCGCGGCCGGTGGCCTCAGCGTTCCGCTGTGGCTCTGGATCACCTCACTCGGGCAGATCGGCTCGAATCCGGTCGGTATCGCCGACCGGAATCCGGGGGCGGTCAGCACCGTTCCGCACGCAGTCACCAATGTCGGCATGGTCGCCAGCCTGGCCCTGCTCGTGGTCGCTGCAGCACTCGCAACGTTCCGCCTCAACCGATCCAGGTAGACAGCCCGCGGCCGCTGCGGTGTCTACGGCTGCGCAGCAGCCGACTCGTAGGCCGCGAGGAGTGCGGCGGCTGCGCTGGTCGGGGTGGTCGTACCAGTTCGGAGGGCTTCGGTGAGTGTTGGTGTCAGGGCTCGCACTGCGGGGTGCGCCCTGAGGTGCCCGACCAGGCGTTCCTCGACGGCGGTCCACATCCAACGCACCTGCTGCTGGTCGCGCTTGGCTGCCCTCGCGCCGTTGCGTTCGAGGGTGTTGCGGTGCGATTCGATCTGCTGCCAGATCTCGGTGAGCCCTCGATCCTCGATGGCGCTGCAGGTGAGCACCGGTGGCGACCAGTCGGCGTTGAGCGGCTGGAGCAGGTGCAGTGCGTCGGCGAGTTCGCGGGCTGCTGACTGGGCTTCGATCACGTGGCCACCGTCGGCTTTGTTGATGGCCACGATGTCGGCGAGTTCGAGAACGCCCTTCTTGATGCCTTGCAGCGAGTCGCCGCTGCGAGCGAGGAGCAGCACGAGGAAGCAATCGACCATGTCGGCCACCGCGGTCTCCGACTGCCCGACGCCGACCGTCTCGACGAGCACGACGTCGAAACCAGCAGCTTCGACCACCACGATCGCCTCACGAGTCGCCCGTGCGACACCGCCGAGCGTGCCAGATGTGGGCGACGGACGGATGTAGGCGTCGGGTTCGTAGGCGAGGCGCGCCATCCGGGTCTTGTCGCCGAGGATGCTGCCACCCGACACCGTCGACGACGGGTCGACGGCGAGCACCGCCACCCGATGGCCCTCGCCGATCAGCATCGTGCCGAACGCGTCGATGAAGGTCGACTTGCCGACGCCGGGTACCCCACTGATTCCCACCCGCTGAGCGGAGCCAGCATGCGGCGTGAGGCGCACCAGCAGTTCTTGCGCGGTGTCTTGGTGATCAGGTCGAGTGGACTCGACGAGGGTGATCGCCTTGGCGATCGTGGCGCGTTGGCCAGCGAGCACACCGTCGGCGAGCGCATCGAGGTCGACTCGCTGCCTGCTCGCCGGGGTGGCCATCGCCGTCAGGAGTCCCCGAGGCGGGTTTCGAGTTCTTCGAGCAGTTGCACCGCCGCGTCGGCGATGACGGTGCCGGGCGGGAAGATCGCCGAGGCGCCGGCGGCGAGCAGTTCGTCGAAGTCCTGCGGGGGGATCACCCCGCCGGCCACGATCATGATGTCGTCGCGGCCGTTGGCGGCGAGCTCGTCACGCAGCTGCGGTACGAGGGTGAGGTGCCCGGCAGCCAGCGACGACGCACCCACGATGTGCACGTCGGCTTCGACAGCCTGGAGCGCCACCTCGGCCGGGGTCTGGAACAGCGGGCCGACGTCGACGTCGAAGCCGAGGTCGGCGAACGCAGTGGCGATCACCTTCTGGCCGCGGTCGTGGCCGTCCTGACCCATCTTCGCGACGAGTATGCGCGGGCGCCGACCGTGACGTTCGGCAAACGCCGTGGTCATGTCTCGGACACGCTGCATCCCGGTTTCACCCAACTCGCTGCGATACACACCGCTGATCGTACGGATCGCCGCGGTGTGACGTCCGAAGGCCGCTTCGAGGGCGTCACTGATCTCGCCGACGGTCGCGCCGTTTCGGGCAGCGTCGACCGACAGCTTGAGCAGGTTCTCGTCGAGGCCCGGGCCTCGCGAACCGGCAAGCCCGGCGTTCGCTGCCGCTGTCAGGCTGGCGAGCGATGCATCGCACGCGGCGGTGTCGCGCTCGGCGCGCAGCTTCTCGAGCTTGGCGATCTGCTCGGCGCGCACGGCGCTGTTCTCGACCTTGAGCACCTCGATGGTCTCGGGCACGTCGAGGCGATACTTGTTGACGCCGATGACCGGTTGACGGCCCGAGTCGATGCGGGCCTGGGTGCGAGCAGCAGCTTCCTCGATGCGCATCTTGGGGATACCGGCTTCGATTGCTGCGGTCATGCCACCGGCTTGTTCGACCTCTTGGATGTGTTCCCAGGCGCGGTCGGCGAGGTCGTTGGTGAGGCGTTCGATGTAATACGAGCCGGCCCACGGATCGATGACCCGGGTGGTGCCCGACTCCTGCTGCAAGAACAGCTGGGTGTTGCGAGCGATGCGGGCGCTGAAGTCGGTGGGCAGCGCGAGCGCTTCGTCGAGCGCGTTGGTGTGCAACGACTGGGTGTGGCCCTGGGTGGCGGCCATCGCCTCGACGCACGTGCGGACCACGTTGTTGTAGACGTCCTGCGCGGTGAGCGACCACCCAGACGTCTGCGAGTGTGTGCGCAGCGACAGCGACTTCGGGCTGGTCGGATCGAACTGCTTGACCAGCTTCGCCCACAGCAGCCGCGCCGCGCGCAGTTTCGCGACCTCCATCGAGAAGTTCATGCCGATCGCCCAGAAGAACGACAACCGCGGTGCGAACGCATCGACTTCGAGGCCGCTCTCGAGGCCGGCGCGCAGGTACTCGACGCCGTCGGCGAGGGTGTAGGCCAACTCCAGGTCGGCGGTCGCCCCGGCTTCTTGCATGTGGTAGCCGGAGATCGAGATCGAGTTGTACTTCGGCATCTCGGTCGACGTGAAGGTGAAGATGTCGGAGATGATCATCATCGACGCCTTCGGCGGATAGATGTAGGTGTTGCGAACCATGAACTCTTTGAGGATGTCGTTCTGGATCGTTCCGGCGAGCTTCGAGGCCGGCACACCCTGTTCTTCGGCCGCCACGATGTAGAGGGCCAGCACGGGAAGCACTGCCCCGTTCATCGTCATCGACACACTCATCTCGTCGAGCGGAATCCCGTCGAACAGTTGGCGCATGTCGAGGATCGAGTCGATCGCCACGCCGGCCATACCCACATCGCCGGCGACACGGGGGTGGTCGCTGTCGTAGCCGCGGTGGGTGGCCAGGTCGAACGCAACCGACAGGCCCTTCTGGCCGGCGGCCAGATTGCGACGGTAGAACGCATTCGACTCTGCAGCGGTGGAGAATCCGGCGTACTGGCGCACCGTCCACGGCTGGTTGACGTACATCGTCGGGTACGGGCCACGCACGTACGGCGGCAGGCCGGGGAGGGTGTCGAGGAAGTCGATGGCGTCGACGTCGCGTGCGGCGTAGAGCGCGTGCACGTCGATGCCTTCCGGGGTCTCCCAGTCGAGTGGGAGTTCGCCGGCCGCTTCGTTGGCCTCGGTGGCCCACTGGTCGTAGCTCGACGTGGGCGCGCCGTCGCCGAGCGCGACGTCGGTGAAGTCGGGGATGCCAGCTGTGGTCATGACGACGCTCCGATCGTGTCGAGGGCCGTTCGCAAGGTGGCCACGATGTCGCCACCGGCGGCGATCTGTTCGTCGACGCCGGCCTCGGCGAGTTGCTGTTCCATCCCACGAGGTCTGCCCGCCAGGTAGATGCGGGCCGGTTCGGCCGCCCGCAGCTCGGTGGCCACGGCGACCGCGTGGTCGGCATACACCGAGTCGCTTGCGCAGATGCACACCAGCGAGGCGTTGCTCGCCTCGAAGGCTCGACGGATCTCGGCGGGGTCGACCGAACCGTCGCCGACGATCCCCTCGATGCCGCCTGCTTCGAACAGGTTCTTCGCGAACGACACGCGTGCGGCGTTGGTGGCTGTGGGCCCAACCGCGGCGAGGAAGACGGTCGGTCGTCCTGCCGGCGACGCCGCCAGCACATCGGAGCGTCGACGTTGTTGCTCGACCGGGTCGGCGTAGCGGTGGCGACGGAGCGGGGCGAACGAGGCGGTCGCCGAATCGGCGGCGACGGCCGCAGGCGGGGTCGACACGACTTCGGCGATGTTGGGGAACTCCGTCAGCCCGGTCATCGGCAACTTGCGAGTGGCAATGGCTTCGTCGCGACGCCCGCGGGTCGATTCGACCCTGGCTTGCAACACCCCCTGCTCGACAGCGTCGATCAGGCCGCCGGCGCGTTCGAGTTCCTGCATGAAGTCCCACGCGGCGTTCGCCAACTGGTCGGTCAGCTGCTCGACGTACCACGAGCCGCCGGCGATGTCGACGACCTTGGCGAGGTTGCTCTCTTCGATGAGCACCAGCTGGGTGTTGCGGCACATGCGACGGCCGAGTTCGCTTCCACCGGCGACGAGCAGCTCGTCGTGCGGCAAGATCGTGACGGCGTCGGCACCTCCGACCCCGGCACCGAAACACTCGACGGTGCCACGGAGGAGGTTGACCGAGACGTCGTAACGCGAGGCTGCAGCGGTGGACGAGACGGCGTGTTGGCGTTGGGTCTGCGAGCTCTCGTTCGCCCCGGACACCGAGGCGATCCGCTGCCAGACCCGACGCGCCGCACGGAGCTTCGCAATCGTGAGGAACTGGTCGGGGGTGGCCGCGAAGCGGAATTCGAGCTGGCCGAACGCATCGTCGATCGACAGGCCCGCCTCGGTGAGCGTCCGCGCATACTGCAGGCCAGCGGATGCCGCGTACGCCAGTTCTTCGACATCGCCGCCGCCGGCTTCGTGCACGACGGTGGCGTCGACGACGATCGAGTCGACGTTCGGGAAGTCGGCGGCACAGCGTTGCGCCAGCGCTGCCGTTGCGCCGAGGTCGGCCGCGATGTCACCCGCGGCGGAGGTGACCCAGCGCCCGAGCGGATCGAGGCCGAGCGACGTGGCCGCCTCGTCGGACGAGACGCCGCGACGTTCGAGGAGATCGAGCAGTGCCGATGCGGCGCCGCGCTCATCGGCTGCGTTGCAGATGACCACGGGAGCCAGATCGAGCAGCACCCCGTCGAGGGCAGCGTCGAGGTAGTCGACGTCGACGCGAGCGACGTTCGACATGTCGAGCAGCACCGAGGTGGCGCCACGTTCGAGTTCGCCGAGCACACGCTGGGCGACCTCGCCGGCGTCGCTGGTGGCGAGCACTCGCTGGCGCACGTCCCAGCCGTAACTGCGTTTCGCGAGCGCGGTGGTGCCGCGAGTGAACGGTGCAGCACCGGGCACACCGGGTTCGGGGGCGCCGCCGAGATCGGTGTACAGCGGCTGGATCACCAGCCCGTCGACGGTGTGGGTGACCAGGTCGCGTTCGAACCGCTCGGCGAGTTGTTCGGGCGACAACTCCTGTCCCCCTCGGGCGAGCACCTTGTCGACGGCAGACGCGCCATTGCGCCAGCGTGGTCGGGGGGAACTGGTCGGCCAGGCTCGGGCCTGCCGACGAATCGGTCATCGACTCCACCGGATCGACTCTACCGAGCAGCCTTCCAGCGGCCCGCACCCACAACGGGCGACGACCGCTTCGAAGGTTGTCCGAAGCGGATCAACGAAGGCGTCGTGCGTGATTGACCACGGCGGCGAGCAACAGCAGTTCGATGGCGCTGGCGATGAGGTAGTAGGCCCACTCGCCGATGGCCGCACCGGTGATGGTGATGGCATAGAACGCCGCCGCGCCGAAGTTCACGTTTCGGTTCATTCTCGGGGCCATCACGAGGCTGAGGTAGACCATCAGCGACGGGACCACGATGTACAGCGTCGTGAAGAGCAGAAACCCTTGGCCGACCTCGAAGCCAGCGACGGTGCCGCGCTCGATCTCGGCGTGCAGGTCGGTTCGGTAGAAGGCGAAGATGTCGACGTAGGCGAACACGAAGAGCATCGAGGTCCAGAGTGCCGAGATCTTCAAGCGGGGATCGATGCTGGTGTGGCGATCTGTTGCTGCGAGCGTTGCGGCCATTGGTACTCCTGAGGGTGTCGGTCCGGGTGGGGACGGATGCTGTAGTTACGCTACGTATCGTAGCGTAACTGTTGGATTCACCCTGCCTTGCTGTCAATCATCGGGGCCGAGTCTGAGCTACGCTTGGTGTCGTTATGGGACGCCCACTCAGCACCACGGCACGACAGAAGATCATCGACGCGACACTGGAGATCTTGCGGACCGAGGGGGTTCGCGGCGTCGCCGGCGACGAGGTCGCACGTCGTTCGGGCGTGGCCAAGACGACGCTGTACCGACACTTCGGCTCGACTGACGCGCTCGTTTTCGCCGCGGTCGACGAGTCCGTCAGCTCGACCCCGCTGCCCGACACAGGGTCATTGCGCGGTGATCTGGAACTGGTCCATCGCCAGTATCTCGCCATCGCAGCGGCTCCACCGGTTCGCGAGTTGTTCGCCTGGATGGTGACGAAAGCGCTCGAAGGACCCGAGAACGCACAACGTTTCCGACGTGCCCGAGTCCAATCGAGCGGCCCGACTGCACTGGCGCTGCAACGCGCGATCGGACGGGGCGAGATCGACCCCGAGATCGACCTCGACCTGGCGATGCACATCGTCCAGGGCCCGTTGATCTCCAAGCGCATCGTCGCCAACGACGACGTGAGCGCCACCGAACTCGATCGCCTCCTCGACATGACCCTGCGTGCCCTCGGTGTTGTCGAGGGTGTCGGCGCGGACCGCTGAGCTTCACCAGGGGTGGTCAGTGCCGTCCCAGCGGACGAAACGGCCGGTGTCGAGCATCGTCAACGATTCGATCGTGGTGGCGATCGTCGCAGACGTGGCGTCGACGGCGAGCGGCGCGTCCGGCCCGCCCATGTCGGTAGCGATCCACCCGGGGTGCAGCATGACGACTCCGATCTGTTCGTCTCGCAGGGCGGCCGCCGACTTCACGCTCAACATGTTCAACGCTGCCTTCGAAACGCAGTAGGCGGTGTCTCGGCCCTTGCCCGCAGCGACATGCATCGATCCGAGTTGGGAACTGATGTTGATCACCATCGGGTGACCACCCGACCGCAGGAGCGGGAGCAGGTGGCGGGTCACCAGCATCGGGCCCGTCACGTTCACCTCCAGCACCGCATTGAACACCGCCGCGTCGAAGTCGAAGGGGCCGCGATCATCCTCCGGCGCCCCGAAGGCGCGGGCATCGGCCCCGGCAGAGTTGACGAGGAGATCGATCCCATCGGTTTCGTGGCTGATGGTGCGCGCGGCCTCGAGCACCGACTCCTCGCTGCTGAGATCGAGGGGAACACACGACTCGACCCCCTCGGGAGCATCGCCGTTGCGGCTCGTCCCCCACACACGGTGACCGCGCTCGATGAATCGCTCAGCGAGAGCCCGTCCCAGACCGCGATTGACTCCGGTGACGACGACGCGACGCTGGTTCACGCTCGCGACCCTACGACGCCGACCAACCGACGATGAGCCCCGAGACGCGAAGAAATCCCTTGCAGTGCAAGGGATTTCTCGTGCGCGAGGGGGGACTTGAACCCCCACGCCCTTTCGGACACCAGCACCTGAAGCTGGCGCGTCTGCCATTCCGCCACTCGCGCAAGTGGAGCACGAACGTTAGCGCTCGCAACAACGCTTGGCACGCGCGGCGCCGGCAGCACCGAGCGATGAGCGAACCGCACCCCCAGGACCGCTTGGCTCATCACTCGGCGGACGGGGGCGGAAGTGATGAGCGAACCGCACCGCCAGGACCGCTTGGCTCATCACTCAGGGCACGGGGCGACGGAGCGACGGTGAGGGGCCTGATGGGGGCAGTAGTCTGGCGACCCACCTATGGGATTGCAGTCACTGGAGCACCGTTTGGAGCGTATGGTCGATGGCGTGTTCTTTCGTCGCTCCAAGGGCTCGATACGCCCCATCGAACTCGGCCGCCGTCTCGTGCGCGAAATGGACGACCAACGCTCGGTCGACGTCAAGGGACGCCGCATCGTCCCCAACGACTTCACCGTGGTGCTGAGCGCCATCGATCACACCAGCTTCAACGAGATCGAAGATGCTCTCGTCTCCGAACTCGCCGAGGCCGCACGCGAATACGCCCGGGAAGAGGGCTACCACTTCATGGGTCCGGTCACGGTGCAACTCGCCGTCGACAACGGGCTGCGCAGCGGCCGGTTCAACATCGTCAGCCAGCTCAAGCAGGCCTCCACCGGCCCCGGCATGGGTTCGCTGGTGCTGCCGTCGGGGAACCGCGTCGATCTCGCAGGCCGAAAGGTCACCGTCGGGCGTTTGCCCGAATGCACGATCTCGATCGATGACAGCAACATCAGTCGCAACCACGCCGAAGTCAAAGCGGGCGGGTCCGGCTACGTCGTCAGCGATCTCGGCTCCACCAACGGCACGATGGTCAACGGCGTCAAGATCGTCGGCGACCAGGCGCTGCGCGACGGCGACATCATCAGCTTCGGCTCCACCCACGTCCGGTTCGAGGCGTCTTGAACGACCGGAGCTCGAGCTCCCAGCCATGACCGACCAAGTTCTGACCATCTTGAAGTTCGTCCTCCTCGGACTGCTCTATCTGTTCTTCGCTCGCGTCCTGTGGGCGGTGTGGAGCGAGGTACGCACGCCGAGCCGACGGCCGATGATCGGCGCCCCCCGCCAGCGCGTGGCACCATCGGCGGCCGGCCAGACCACACCGATGGGTCGCCCCGCTGCAGCCGTAGCGGCAGCCGCTCCACCGACCGCGAAGAAGTCGAAGCGGCAATCGAAACCGCAGCGCGGTCGCGCCAGCCGACTCGTGATGCTCGAACCCAGGTCGCGTCGCGGTGTCACCGTGGCGCTCGCCGGTGAGATCGTGCTCGGCCGCGACCCGACGTGCGCCATCGTCATCGACGACGACGCCTACATCTCCCAGCGCCACGTCCGCTTCTACGACTACGACGGCCAGCCGATGGTCGAAGACCTGGGCTCCACCAACGGCACCTTCCACAACGGCTCGAAACTCTCCGGCAGCAAACTGCTCCATCCGGGCGACCGGGTGCAGGCCGGCACGACCGTGATCGAGGCGCAATGAACTGCGCGACACACGCAGCGACGGAGCTCGACTGATGGCTGACCTGCGCGCCGGATCGTCCACCCACACCGGCCAACTCCGACCCGAGAACGAGGACAACCTGCTGGTCACCGACCGCTTGTTCGTCGTCGCCGACGGCATGGGCGGCCACGAGGCGGGCGAAGTCGCCAGCCAGATCGCCGTCGACCGGATCGGCGAACTCCTCGAAGGCGACCAGCCCCCCGCAGCGCCCGAGGTGGTCGAGGCGATCCGGGTCGCCAACGGCGACATCTTCCGGGCCGCGATCGCCAATCCAGGCCAGCACGGCATGGGCACCACCGTCACGGCGATCGCCGTCATCAGCGACCCGTACGCCGGACGCGCCGCACCGAACATCGACCTCAACGACGGCATCGACACCGACCCGGACCAACCCGGTGACCTCACGCCGGTGACACCCGCCGTTCCGAGCGAGGCGCTCGTGCTCGCCAACGTCGGAGATTCCCGCACCTACCTCTTTCGTCACGGACGCCTCCGACGGGTCACGGTCGACCACAGCTATGTGCAAGAACTCGTGGCCACCGGCCACATCACCGAGGCCGAGGCACGCGATCACCCCCGTCGCAACATCATCACCAGGGCACTCGGCATCGAACCCGAGGTTCGCGTCGACTGGTGGACACTGCCGCTGATCCGCGGCGACCGTTTCCTGTTGTGCAGCGACGGCCTGGTCGACGAGGTCGCCGACGTCGACATCGCGTCCACGCTGACGATCGAATCCGATCCGCAGGTCGCCGCCGATCGGCTCGTCGAAAAGGCCAACGAAGCGGGGGACGCGACAACATCACCGTGGTCGTGGTCGATGTGGTCGAGGGCGACGAACCGCCAGACCCGACCCAAGAACTCGACGTGGTGCCGGTGTGGGCCGAAGCCGGCACCGACCCGACACCAGCGGGAACGCTCGAACTCGATCCCGACCCAGCGATTGCAGACGCCGAGGCCGACGCACCCGCGACCGACGAACCCCAGACCACGAGCCGGCGACGCTCGGTCGTTCGTCTGCTCAGCGCGTTCGCGGTGGCGGCACTCCTGGTGATCGCGTTCGTGGTGTTCTCCGCCTGGGCGCGCAGCGGCTGGTTCGTGGCGTTCGACGACAACGGCCAGGCAATCATCTACGAGGGGCGCCCCGGCGGCGTGCTGTGGATCGACCCGACAGAAAATGCCACCGGACCAGATCGTGGCGACTTCGATCCCGATGTTGCCGAAGCGATCGACGACGAACCGCGTTTCGACAGCTTCGATGAAGCCTTCGAGTTCATCAACAGCGGCACCACCACGACCACGACGACCACGACCACCACCACGACCACGACGCTCGCTCCCACCACGACCGATGCGGCCGCGGGCACCGCTGGCGCGCCGGGCGGTGCGACCACCACCAGCGGACCGTGACCGACACCGCGGCGCCCACGTGGCACGTCGAGGCCGGCGACATCGTCGAACGTCCCGACTCGCCGCTCGCCCGGAGCCGACGAACCACCGAACTGACGCTGCTCGTGATGGCGGCACTCATCACCGGTGCCGCGTACACCGTCACCGCGCTCGGCACGAACGCCGAGATCCCACCCGGCATCATCTTCTTCGTCGCGATCCTGCTCGGGATGCTGCTGTGCGCCCATGTCGTGGTGCGCATCGTCGCCCGCGGCGCAGATGGCACGCTGCTCCCGCTCGCTGCGCTCCTGCACGGCATCGGCTTCGTCATGATCGCCCGCCTCGACGACGAACTCGCCGGGCTCCAAGCCACCTGGAGTCTCGTCGCCATCGTCGCGTTCGTCGTCACGCTGCTCGTCGTGCAGCGCGCGAGCGACCTGGCTCGCTACAGCTGGCTGTTCTTCTTCGCCGGAGCGACGCTGTTGGTCCTGCCGCTGATTCCCGGCGTGGGACGAACCATCAACGGTGCACGCATCTGGGTCAGCCTCGGTCCGGTCAACTTCCAACCCGGCGAATTCGCCAAGTTGTTCCTCGCCATCTTCTTCGCGTCGTATCTCGCCGACCGCCGGGAGCTGATCGCCGCATCGACGTGGAGGATCGGCCCGCTGCGCCTTCCCGAGCCCCGCTACATCGCACCGATCCTGATGGCGTGGGGCTTCGCCGTGTTGGTGATGGTGTTCCAGAAGGACTTGGGATCTTCGCTGCTGTTCTTCACGTTGTTCGTGGTGATGATGTGGGTGGCCACCGAACGCGTCAGCTATCTGGTGACCGGCGTCGTGCTCTTCGCCGGCGCCGCCTACGTTCGCATGGACCCAGTTCGGCCACGTCCAGACCCGAGTCTCGATCTGGCTCGACCCGTGGGCCGACCCGCTCGACGACGGCTACCAGATCATCCAGGGGATCTACGGCCTCGCCGACGGCGGGCTGACCGGCACCGGACTCGGGCGCGGCAACCCGGGCCAGGTGCCGTACGCCGAGAACGACTTCATCTTCGCGTCGATCGGCGAGGAGTGGGGTCTGATCGGAGCGTCCGCGGTGCTGATGGCGTTCGTGCTGATCGTCGGCGCCGGTCTGCGCATCGCACTGCGCACCGACCGCACCTTCGAAAAGCTGTTGGCCGTCGGCCTCACCACGATCGTGGGCGTGCAGGCATTCGTCATCATCGGCGGCGTGATCAAAGTGGTGCCGCTCACCGGCATCACGTTGCCGTTCGTCAGCTACGGCGGCTCGTCGCTGGTGGCCAACTACGTGCTGCTCGCACTCCTGATCCGCCTGTCCGACTCGTCGGCCCGCCGATTGGGTGAGCTCCCCGACGATCCCACACCGTTGGAACGTTGGCGTGCGTGGCGGCTCGGACGGCGCCTGCGCCGTGACGAGCGACGGGCCACAGCATGAATCGCCAGATCCGGCAGCTCGCGCTCGGGTTGATGGCCTGCTACGTCTTGCTGTTCGTGGCACTCAACTACTGGCAGGTGGGCCGCAAACAGGAACTCGACGCTCGCTTCGACAACACACGCCAAGTGCTCCGCGAGTTCAACAAGCCGCGCGGTCCCATCGTGACCAGCGACGGCATCGTGGCCGCGATGTCGCTGCCGACGGCGCCAGGCGAGCGATACGACTACCGGCGCGAGTACCCGACCGGCGACCTCCTCGCCGACATCACCGGCTACTTCACCTTTGCGTTCGGTTCGACCCAGGTCGAGCGGATGTACGGCGACGTGCTGACCGGGTCGACCACCGAGCAGCAGATTCGGGGCCTCGGTGACCTGCTCACGGGGGGTACGGGGTCGACCGGCACCGTCGAACTCGCACTCCGCCACGACGCGCAGCAGGCCGCCCAGTTCTTGCTCGGCGGCCGAACCGGTTCGATCACGGTGATCGAACCGAAGACCGGGGCCATCCGCGCGATGTACAGCAACCCGACGTTCGACCCGAACACCTTCGTCAACGCCGACTTCGCCATCGCTCAGCAAACGATCACCGACCTGCAGAACGCACCCGGGAGCCCACTGCTCGCTCAGGCCTACCAGGAGCGGTACATGCCCGGCTCGACGTTCAAGGTGATCACCACCGGGATCGCACTCGACAACGGCATCGCAGCGCTCGACACCGTGTTCCCCGACGAACGCGAGTGGGTCCCGCCACAAACCAACGACCCCATCCAGAACTACAACGGCAGCCTCTGCGGCGGCGACCTGGCAACGGTGTTCGCCCGCAGCTGCAACATCCCCTTCGCCAAGCTCTCCACACTGCTCGGACCCGAGGCAATGGTTGCCGGCACCGAGGCGTGGGGCATCGGCGAACCGCTGCCGATCGACCTGCCCCGACCCGCCGCCAGCACGTTCGGCAACACCGACAACCTGGCCCAGGAACTCCCACTGCTGGCGATCCGCGGTTTCGGGCAGAGCGAGGTGCAGATGGTGCCGCTGCACATGGCGATGGTGGCTGGCACGGTCGCCAACGGCGGCCAGATGATGGAGCCGTATGCCATCGAATCGACCTTCGACCAGGAGGGACGTGTGCTCGACCAGACGAGCCCGAAGGTGTGGAAGACACCGATCTCGCCCCAGACCGCCGAGATCGAACGACAACTGATGATCGGCGTCGCCGAACGAGGCACGGCCAGCTGCTGCATCGCGCTGAACGAAGGCATCCCGGTGGCCGCGAAGACCGGCACGGCCGAACTCGGCGACCCGTCGAATCCTGACCTGTCGCACGCCTGGATCGTTGCGTTCGCTCCGGCGGACGACCCGCAATACGCCGTGTCGATCGTGCTCACCAACGTCCAATCGACCGCCGACGTCGCAGCCACGGGTGGCCGCCTCGCCGGGCCGCTCGCGAAGGGCATGCTCGACTTCCTGCTCACCGGCCCCGGAGCAACCGGATGACGATGTTCGTCGCCGTGGCCGACCCCACGAGCAACGGCCTGCCGATCACGGACGGTGACCAGTCGGTAACCTTGTCCAGCGCTGCGAACCGACGTTGCAGCGGCGGAGAGAGCAACCAGTGACGAACAACGGCGAGGCGACGGTCATCAACGACCGGTACGAGATCCACAAACGGATCGGACGCGGCGGCATGGCCGACGTGTTCTCCGCGCGCGACCTCCTGCTCGACCGCCAAGTCGCCGTCAAGGTGCTGTTTCCCGAGTTCGCCACCGACGCCAACTTCGTCGAACGGTTCCGCCGCGAAGCGCAGTCTGCGGCGAGCCTGTCGCACCCCAACATCGTCAACGTCTACGACTGGGGCAAGTACGAAGGCACCTATTTCATCGTGATGGAAGAGGTGCAGGGCCGCACCCTCGCCGAGATCCTGACCACCGCCAAGCAACTCACATCGAAGCAGGCCGCCGAAATCGCCAGCGAGGTCGCCGCCGCGCTCGGGTTCGCTCACGACAACCACGTTGCACACCGCGACATCAAGCCGGCCAACATCCTCATCGGCTCGAACGGCCAGGTGAAGGTGGCCGACTTCGGCATCGCACGAGCCCTGAACGCTCCGACCGAATCGAATCTCACGCAGGTCGGCTCCGTGATGGGTACCGCCACCTACTTCTCGCCCGAGCAAGCCCAAGGGGCGCAACCCGATCCTCGGAGCGACCTGTACTCGCTCGGCATCGTGATGTACGAGATGGTGGCCGGCAAGCCACCGTTCACCGGCGAGAACCCGGTGAGCATCGCCTACAAGCAGGTGCACGACGCACCGCAACCGCTGGTGCAGATCGTCGCCGACGTCCCCCGGTCGTTCGAGGCCATCGTCGCGAAGCTCCTCGCCAAGGATCCCAAACTGCGCTATCCGAGCGCCGCCGCGCTGCGCGACGACCTGCGCCGGTTCCGCAACGACGAGCCCGTCCAAGCACTCGCCGCCGTGCAGGGCGCCCAGCAACGCGCCGCCGGGGCCGCAGGTGTCGCCGGGGCCGCAGCAGTGCTCGGGGTTGCCGGTGCCACCACCGTCAATCCCACCACCGCCCCCACCGGGATGATTCCCACGGGCGCACCACGTTCGACCGAGGTGCCGTCGACCGGCATGATCGAAGCCGGGTACCCGACCGGCGCCTCCGCTGACGCCATGTACTACGACACCAACGGGTCGCGCACCGGCTGGTACGCGCTCGGCGCGTTCGTGGCGTTGATCCTGCTGGTGATCGGCGGCGTGCTCCTGTTCCAGGCCCTGAGCAGTGACGATGGCAGCGACGAAGCGATCCAGTTCGTCCTCGACGACTACACGAACCAACCGCGTACGGAAGTCGTCGCCGATCTCGAAGCGAAGAACATCCGTTTCACAACGATCGCCGAAGAGAACAATCTGGTCCCGCCCGACTTCGTCCACAAGACGAACCCGGTTGCGGGCACCTTGATCCTCCAGGATCAGATCGTCGAGGTCTTCTTCAACCCCGACACCCAACTGGTGCCGCTTCCCAACGTCGTCGGGCTGTCGTCCGAAGAAGCCCGCACCCGACTCGCCGCCGACGGCTTCGTCGTCGGAGAGATCACCACCGAAGAACGCGACGACATCGCGGAGGACACCGTCATCAGCACCGATCCCGCACCGGAGACACCGTTGCTGCAGGGATCAACGGTGAACCTGGTCGTGTCTGCACCACCGACGAGCGTCCAGATACCCGGTGAAGTGATCGGCATGAGCGAGATCGACGCTCGTGCCGTGCTCGAAGCACCTCCGTACGAGTTCGTGGTCACCACCGATCTCCGATCGAGCCCCACGGTGCCCGAGAACACCGTGATCGAGATCCGTCCCGGGCCGGGCGAACGCGTCGAGCAGGGCAGTGACGTCCTCATCATCGTGTCGAGCGGGCCCGAGGACGTGCGAGTTCCCCCCGTGGTTCAGCGCACCGAGGCTCAGGCCCGCAACACCATCACCGAAGTCGGCCTCATCCCCGACGTGCGATATCAAGACGGCGCCTTCGGCCCCAGCGAGGACGGGCGGGTCATCTCTCAGAGCCTGACGCCCGGCTCGACCGTGCCACCTGGCACGACGATGACCATCGTCGTCGCTCGCAACACCGCGCCACCGCCGACCACCACCACGACCACCACCACGACTGTGCCGCCCGCAACGACAACCACGACGGCACCAGTGACCACCGAACCCTGACCGCGACGTGTTGGTCCCGGCCGATTCCGGGCGACCGAGTCGGTCAGTCGATACGGGCGAGGAAGGTTCGCAGCAGATCGTGGCCGTGCCCGGTGAGGATGCTCTCGGGGTGGAACTGCACTCCCTCGACCTCGAGCGTGCGATGTCGGACACCCATGATGACGCCATCGGCGCTGCGCGCGGTGACGACCAGGTCGTGCGGGATGCTCTCGGGTGCCAGGGTCAGCGAGTGGTAGCGCGTGGCAGTGAGCGGTGACGGGAGCCCGGCGAAGACACCGGCACCGTCGTGCAGGATCGGCGACGTCTTGCCGTGCATCAGTTCGGGTGCACCCACGACGTCGGCGCCGTAGACATGGCCGATCGCCTGATGACCCAGACACACCCCGAGGAGCGGGGTGCCGCGCTCGGCGAACGCACCGATCGCGTCGCAGATGATGCCGCTGGTCTCGGGCCGACCGGGACCAGGCGAGAGCAGCACTGCGTCGGGGGCGAGCGCGACCGCGTCGTCGACGGTGAGCTGGTCGTTGCGCACGACCACCGGGTCGGCGCCGAGCTCGCCCAGGTACTGCACCAGGTTGTAGACGAAGCTGTCGTAGCTGTCGATCACCAGCACTCGGGGGCCGGGCGAACCGTTCGCAGTCATCGTCCAAGTATGCAGCAACCACCTCGCGCGCACGCGCCGTGAATGCAGCGCCGTCGCGATCACGTATGCTCGTTGCTGCATGGCTCCCCCGAAGCGAAAGACGGGCGGTGGACGGGTCACCCCGAAAGGGACACGACCCGAAGATCGCCACGCGAGCACCAACAGCAACGACGCCCACGGCGATCATCACGACGTCGCGGCATCATCGCGCTACACACCCAAAGCGCAACCGCGTCAGCTCGTGCCTCCGAACTGGATCCCCGTGATCATGCTGGTGCTGCTGATCGGCGGCGGCTTGATGATCATGGCCCGCTACCTGATCTTCACCGACAGCAACATCCCGACCCTGATCGGGCTCGTGATGATCCTGGGTGGGCTCTACACCGCCACCAAGTGGCGTTAGCACCCGAACTACACCAGTGACATCCCCCCCAGGTTGTCCACACACCTGTGGGTAACTGAGCGTTCGGGTCGGACTCCACCGTTCACTCGAAGAGCGGCGCGACCTCGGTCATGTCTTCCAAACAGTGTCGTGGAGGCGGTGGATCCTCGTCTGGGGCCATTGTCAACCTCAGTTCCACCCCGCAGACATCACAGCGATACCTGCGGTTCACCTTGCGGAGTTCACCTGCCGGGAGCGGCTCTGGGGGCATCGAGGTCATGCTGCGCAACATCATGATGCCGGTTTTCCACAGGACGTAGCCCATCAGCAGCCCGAGACCGACCCAGATGACGGTTGAGAAGTCGGGCATCGCGTCACGCTATCCGGCGCAGGTTTCGCCGGACTGCCAGCCGTGTGACAATGAGCACATGACAACTCTCGAAGCCACTGGCCTCCATTGCCGAGGTCGACGCCGCTGCTGCCGGCCGCACCGTGCCCCGCGACTTCCTCGCGTTGGTGCGAGCGCATCCCACATCACCGGCGCTGCATTCGATGCGCGATGGCGGTGGTTGGAACAGCTGGACCATCCAGGAGTTCGCCGACCAGATCGCCAAGGCGGCCGCCGGGTTGGCCGGCATCGGTGTGGGCCACGGCGAACAGATGCTGTTGATGATGCGCAACCGCCCCGACTTCCACTGGTTCGACGCAGCAGCGCAGTTTCTGCGCGCCACCGCGGTCAGTATCTACAACTCGTCGTCACCCGAGGAGATCCAGTACCTCGCCGGTCACGCCGAAGCACGCGTGGCGATCGTCGAAGACGCCGGATTCCTCGAGCGGATTCTGAAGATTCGCGCCGAGTTGCCGGCGCTCGAGCGCATCTACGTGATCGAGCCGCCGGAGGGTCCGCTCCCCGACGGCGTCTACGACGCTGCTGATCTTCTCGACGCCGGCAGCGCCGATCTCGACGAACTCGCCGCACTCACCGAACCCGACGACATCGCGACCTTGATCTACACCTCCGGCACCACCGGGCCGTCCAAGGGCGTGATGATCAGCCAGTACAACGTCGTGTACACCATCGAGATCCTCACCCGCTCGATCAGCTTCGACGACTTCGTCGGCATGCGAGTGGTGTCCTACCTGCCGATGGCACACATTGCCGAACGCGCCGTCAGCCACTACCAGTCGATGATGCTCGGATACGACGTCTACTGCTGCCCCGACCCCAACCAGCTCACGGCCTACCTCAAAGAGGTCCACCCGCAGCTTGCGTTCGGCGTGCCCAGGGTCTGGGAGAAGATCTACAACGGGGTCAATGCCGCCCTCGCCGCCGACCCCGACCGCAAACAATCATTCGACGACGGCGTCAAGGCCGCGATCGAGATCCGACGGTCGAACCTCGACGGCGAGTTCACCGACGAACAGCAGGCAACTCTCGACTTCCTCGACAGCGTCGCCTTTTCGATGGTGCGTGACCTCGTCGGACTCGACGCCGTGGAACTGGCGATCACCGGTGCGGCGCCGATCCCCGCGCCGGTACTCGAATGGTTCAACGCCATCGGCGTGCCGCTCGCCGAGATCTATGGCATGTCCGAGACCACCGGACCGATGACGTTCTCGCCGGAGCGGCCCAAGATCGGCACCGTCGGTCGTGGATGCCACGGCATGGAGGTGCAGATCGCCGACGACGGCGAGGTCATCTGCCGCGGCGGCAACGTGTTCGGTGGCTACTTCAAGCAGCCCGACAAGACGGCCGAGGCCCTCATCGACGGGTGGTTGCACTCCGGCGACATCGGCGAGATCGACGACGAGGGCTACATCAAGATCGTCGACCGCAAGAAGGAGTTGATCATCACCTCCGGCGGCAAGAACATCAGCCCGGCCAACCTCGAAGCTGCGCTGAAGACCATCCCGCTCATCGGCCAGGCGGCGGCGATCGGCGACGCCCGAAAGTTCGTCTCGGCGATCCTGGTCCTCGATCCCGAAGCCACCACCGTGTGGGCGACAGCACACGGCAAAGCGGGTCTCTCACCGACCGAACTGGTCTCCGACGCCGACGTGCTCGCCGAGGTGCAAGCCGGCATCGACACGATCAACCAGCAGTTCGCTCAGGTCGAGCAGATCAAGAAGTTCACGCTGGTCGGCGAGGAGTGGATGCCCGACAGCGACATGCTCACGCCGACATCGAAGCTCAAGCGGCGCGGTGTCAACGCTCGCTACGCAGACGAGATCGAGGCGATGTACGCCTGAGTGACTCGACAATGAAACGCAGGGGGGTCAGACCCCTCGCGTTTCGTTCTCGGCTTCAGCACCGTCCGGATCGTCCGGTTCGTCGATGCCGAAGAGCGTGTCGAGTACCCGTGCGATGTCGCTGATGTCATCGTCGTCGAGGTGGATCGCGAACTGTGCCTGCAGCGCACGGCGATAGCTCACGTTCATCTCACGCCACAGCCGGCGCCCGGTTCGGGTGAGCTCGATCTCGACGGCTCGCAGGTCGGCGCCCGGCATCTCGCGGTGACGGGCGATCCACCCTTCCTCCTGCAGGCGGTCGAGTCGGCGACTCAGGCTCGACGGTGGCAGCCGCAAGTCCGCGGCCACGTCGAGCGGCCGCGCCCGACCACCGAGACGCTGCAGCGACGCGAGCACATCGAACCATCCGAGCGGGATGTCCCAGTCGGCGCGCAGCTCCTCGTCGAGCCCACGTTCGATCTGACCGATCAGTGCCTGCAGGCCCCGCCATGCAGCGACACGGGACGAATCGAGGCGTGCCATCGCCGCGGGTCAGCCCGTGGCGCGAATGGCTGCAGCGAACGCCTGGGTGGCTTCGGCGATCTCGGAGGAGGTGACCACCAACGGCGGCATCCAGCGAATGGTGCGGTTGCGGGTACCGGCTGTCATCAAGATCACCCGGTGCTCGCGCAAGCAGTGCTCAGCGATCGCTTCGGCCCGTTCGGGTGTGTCGAACTCGGTGGCCACCATCAGACCTCGGCCACGGACGTACATCAAGGCACTGTCGAGCTGCTGCATCTCGCGGAGCTCGTCGATCAGCTGGTTTCCGCGGGCGTGGACGTTGTCGAGGAAGCCCGGCTCGGTGAGCACCTCGATCGTTGCCAGTGCTGCCGCGCAACCGATCGGGTTGCCGTTCGACGAACCGCCCTGGCTGCCGACACGCCAAGTGGCATCGATCGAGCCACGCATGCCGAGCGCAGCAAACGGAAAACCCGATGCGATCCCCTTGGCCATGCACAGCATGTCGGGCTCGACGTGGTGGGCCTCGATGGCGAACATCTTCCCGGTGCGACCGAAGCCGCTCTGCACCTCATCGGCGATGAAGAGAATCCCGTGTTCGCGGCACCGCTCGGCGAGCCCGGCGATGAAGCCGGCCGGCGTCGGGATGTAGCCGCGCTCGCTGATCACCGGTTCGATCACGATGGCAGCGATCTCGTCGGGGACCACCTGGGTCTGCAGCAGACGATCGAACCCCCGCAGGGCTCGGCTGATCTCGGCTTCCTGGTCGGATACATGCGGGTCAGGGAACGGCGCCACGAACACCCCGGGGGGAAATGGTCCGTACCCGGCACGGTCGATCGCCTTCGCGGTCGACATCGCCATCGTGAGGTGCGTACGACCGTGGAACGCGCCGTCGAACACGACGATGCTGTGGCGACCGGTTGCGTGCTTGGCGACCTTGACGGCGACCTCGAGCACCTCGTCGCTGCTGTTCGCGTAGAAGAACTTCTCGATCGAAGGCGGGGTGATGTCGAAGAGCTTGGCGGCCAGCGGCTCGAGGAGATCGTGGGTGTACACGTTCTGCTGGGCGTGGACGAAACGGGTGGCCTGATCGGCGATTGCCTTGACCACCTTGGGATGACAGTGTCCGGTGGAGGCCGCTGCGATCCCCGCGGTGAAATCGAGATACTCGTGGCCCTCGGTGTCGACCACCCGGCACCCGTGACCGCTGACGACCCGGAGATCGGTGGTCTTGGCCCAGACGTTGGCCGTGTGCGAACCAGCGGAGGTCATGCGACGAGCCTAGGCGTCGAGTCCGGCGGTGGCCGCCACAGCTTCGTCCCACGTCGCATGGTCGAGGAACAGCTTCCGAGTCGGCATCACCCATCTCGGGGCGTTGACGCCCAGCGCGCCGTGCAGTTTCCCGTTGCGTCCGAAGAGCGTCAGGAACTTCCCGTCGGCGACCGACCCGGCAACCACCCGCACCTCGTCGTCAGCGGCCGAGCGACCGAGGAACTGGATGCGATGCTCGAACTGGTCACTCCAGAAGAACGGCAGCGGCGCATAGGCCTCGAAGGGCTCACCTGCAGCGAGGTGGCGCAGGTTGAGCCCCACCTGGGCACCCTGCTCGGCAGCATTGGTCCAGTGTTCGACGCGCATCTCCTCGTCGAAGAGCCCGTTCGGCCAACGCGCCACGTCACCCGCGGCGAACACGCCGGCAACCACCTGGCCGGACACGTCGAGTGCGTTGAGGTTGGCATCGCACACCACGCCGTCGCGGAGCTGCAGTCCGCTGCCCTCGAGCCACTGCGTGTTCGGGGTGACACCGATGCCGACCACCACGGCATCAGCCGCCACGATCTCACCGCCGGCGAGGCGCACACCGTCCGCTGTCAACGCATCGATCAAGACCCCGCAGCGCACGTCGACACCGTGGGCGCGGTGGAGATCGGCTATGGCCTCGCCCATCTCTGCGCCGAGCCCACGGATCAGCGGGGCGGTCGCGCCTTCGAGCACCACGACGTCGTTACCGAGGGCTTTGGCGGTTGCGGCAGCTTCGAGCCCGATGAAGCCGGCGCCCACCACGACGACCCGGCGACCACCGCCAGCGATCTCGTTGCGCAAGCGGAGCGAATCGTCGAGGGTGCGCAGTTCGTGGACGTGACCGAACGAGTCTTGGCCCGCGAGCCGGCGGGGATGGGCCCCGGTAGCGATCACCAAGCCGTCGAAGCCGAGCACCGAGTCATCGGACAAGGTGACCTCACGGGCTGACACATCGAGCGCGACCGCAGCAGTGCCGAGGCGCCATTCGACATCCAGATCGTCGAATGCGTCGGGTTGGCGGAGTTGGATCCGATCTGGTTCCCACTCGCCCGACAACAACTTCTTCGACAACGGCGGACGATCGTAGGGACGGTGCTCTTCGTCGCCGACGACCACGATCTTCGCGGCGACGTGGTGCTGTCGGAGCGTCTCAGCAGCGCGGAGGCCGGCGAGGGAGGCGCCGACCACCACGACCCGGTCGAGCGGATCGAAGGACATCGGCGCATCGCTGTCGGTCATGGCCGCCACGATGCCACGCTCGAGCCCCATTGGGAAAGCCCTCGGTCATGCCGCATCGGGTCGGCACTAGCGTCTGGGTATGCCTTCCGCCTCCGATACTGCGAGCACGCCTCCCCCACTGCCGACGGCCGAGGCGGTCAACGACATGATCGAGCAGCTGTTTCCCGGCTCGAACAACACCTGTGATTCGCTCGGACCCGACTTCGCCGTGGTGCGTCGGGAGATCTCCGAAGCCGAACTCCGGCCAGGCGCGTTCGTGTCCGGCCCGTCGCAATTCGGGTTGGCCGACGCCGCGCTCTGGTACCTCGTGTTCGCTGCAACCGGGCGAATCGAGCCGATGGCATTGACCTCGGAGTTGTCGATCCGATTCCTCAGGCCTGCCCAGGGCAAGGTTCTCTGGGCCAAAGCGACCCTCGATGTGGCCGGACGCCGCAACGTCGTCGGCACCGTGCGCGTGTGGTGCGACGACCGTTGCGACAAACCGACCGCCACCGCCCAGGGCACCTACGTCCTGCCGCTGTGACGAGCCACACTGGTCAGTCCGACGTTGTCGCAACAGACACCGACGCGCGGCCGTCGCGGTTCCACTTGGCAATGCCGGTGCACGACCTCGCAGCTGCTCGTGCCTTCTACGGTGAGCTGCTCGGATGCGCCGAAGGGCGCAGTGCCGACAGCTGGGTCGACTTCGATCTCTACGGCCACCAGTTCGTGGCACACCTCGATCGGTCCGGCGGGCCTCGGGTTGCCCTGACGAACCCTGTCGACGGTGACGATGTGCCGGTGCCGCACTTCGGTGTGCTGCTGTCGCCGGCACAGTGGGACGACCTCGCCGACCGGCTCCGGGCCGCTGGCACCAGCTTCGTGATCGAGCCGCACACCCGCTTCGCCGGCCAGGTCGGCGAACAGTCGACGATGTTCCTGCTCGACCCGTCCGGCAACGCGCTGGAGTTCAAGGCGTTCGCCGACGACAGCCAAGTGTTCGCCCGGTGATCGAGGTCGCCGAGCCGAGCGACGAGCGTCTCGACGACTACCGGTTGCTCAACGACCAGGCCTTCCGCCGGCGGTACGAAGGCGACGACATCTTTGTCGTCGAGGGGTACGTGGCGATCGACCGGCTGATCGAATCGGGGCACCACGTTCGCTCGGTGCTGCTCGCACCATCGCGAGTCGAGCGCTTCACCCACGGTGAGCTCCTCGACTCGCAACACGTTCCCGTGTACGTCGCCGACCGTGCAGTGATCGCTGGCGTGGTCGGATTCGACCTGCACCGAGGGGTCGTGGCGTGCGCCCAACGGCGTCCGGCGCCAACCGTGGCCGAACTCGTCTCGACTGCTCGACGACTTGCGGTGCTGGAGGGACTCAACGACAACGAGAACCTCGGGGCAATCGCCCGCGCCGCCAAGGCGCTGGGCATCGACGGGTTGCTGCTCGACCCGACCTGCACCGACCCGTACAGCCGCCGAACCGTGCGGGTGAGCATGGGTGAAGTGCTGACCCTGCCGGTGGTTCGGGTGGGTGACGGCGACTGGCCGGGCGTGCTCGCCGACGTCGGCGCTGCGGGGTTCGAGGTCTGGGCGATGACGCCGGCCCCATCCGCTGACGGCCTCTGGACACTCGCGATTCCCGACCGAGTTGCAGTACTGCTCGGCGCAGAAGGCCCAGGACTGAGTCGGGGCGCTCTGGCGGCGGCAACGCGCCAGGTGCGCATTCCGATCTCCGCCGACGTCGATTCACTCAACGTCGGCCACGCTGCCGCCATCACGTTCGCCGCCTTGACGCGCTGATGCGCGGCTCCCCGTGCCCTGGGCACGGGGAGCCGCGATCGGCTCGTTCGTTCGGCTCAGTGAGCGAACTTCACGTTCGGGAGGATGCGATGCATCCAACTCGGCAGCCACCAGGCCTTGTTGCCGATGATGTAGAGCGTGGCGGGGACCAGCACCAACCGGATCAGGAAGGCGTCGAGGAGCACCGCTGTGCCGAGGATCAATCCCATCTCCTTCATCGGCAGCGTGCCGGCGATGGCGAAGGTGTAGAACACCGCGATCATCACGCCCGCTGCAGCCACGATCGGTCGTCCGACATGGCTGAGCGATCCGCGGACCGCTTCGGCGCTGTCGCCCGAACGCTCGAAGTGCTCACGGGTCGAGGCCAGGAGGAACACCGTGTAGTCCATCGAGATGGCGAACACGAGGGCGAAGAAGAACAGTGGCGCCCACGAGGTGAGATAGCCCTGACTGTCGAAGCCGAGCAGACTCGAGCCGATGCCGTGCTGGAAGACCAGCGCACCCACACCGAACGCCGCGGCGACCGACAGCAGGTTGAAGATCACACCGACGAACGCAACGATCACCGCTTGGAGGGCGATCATCAACAAGATGAAGCCCAGCACCAGCACCACGCCCATCACGAGCGGTGCCTTGGCACTCAGCATGCCGTCGAGGTCGTAGTTCTCGGCGACCGGGCCGCCGACGAGCACGCCGTCGGGGAGTTCGTCGCGCAGCGTCGGGACGAGGGCGAGTGCCTCCTCCGATGATGGGTCGTAGGCGCCGACGGCCTGGATGATGCTGGCACCTTCCATGCCGGGCGCCGGCGGGAATGCCATCACGATGCCGTCGGTGGCGAGCACCTGGTCGGCGACTGCCTGTGCGTCGGCGCCGGCCGGCACGATCACCTGGATCGGGCCGGGACCGCCGGGGCCGAAGCCGTCGGCGATCATGTCGTAGCCCTGACGGGCTTGTTCGTCTTCGGGAAGCACGGTGATGCCGGGCATGCCCGTCTTCAAACCGAGCAGCGGGATCGCCAACGCCAGCAGGACGACGACAGCGCCGACGGCGACAATGACCTTGCGAGCCTGGATCCGGTCGGCGAGCTTGGCGAAGAATTCGCTGTGGTGGTCACCCTTGCGATGCCAGGGAAGCGCGAACTTGTCGATGCCGGGGCCGAGCAGTGCTGGCAGCAAGGTCAGGGCGGCGAGCAGGACGAAGCTGACCGACAGCATCATGCCGGCGGCCATCGAACGGAAGGCGGGGATCGGAACGAGGAGCACCGCCGAGAGGCTGACCAACACGGTGATGCCCGAGAAGAGCACCGCCTTGCCAGCGGTGTCCATGGCGATGCCGGCGGCGTGTTGCGGGTCTTCCGGATGAGCGTGGAGCGCCGCTCGATAGCGGGTCACGATGAACAGTGCGTAATCGATGCCGAGCGCCAGCGCGAACATCATGGCGAAGTTCAGCGTCCAGATCGACAGATCGGTGACCTGGGTGATGCCGAACAGCACACCCATCGAGGCGAGCAGACCGGCAGCGGTGAGCACCAGCGGGAGTCCGGCGGCGGCGAGCGTGCCGAAGGCCATCACGAGGATGACCGCCGTGACGGGCCAGGTGAGGATCTCTGCTTTGAGCATGCCCTCACGGTTGACCGCGTTGAAGTCGTCCCAGAACGCCGGCGATCCGGTCAGTGCGACGGTGATCTCGTCGTCGGCGATCTCGCGAGAGAGCTCGCCGATCTCGTCACCGAGCCGCTCGGCGGCGCGGACGGCTTCGGTCGGGTCGACGTTCGCTCCCGCCTGGATCATGACGGTTTGACCGTCCATGCCCGGCTGTGGCGGCATCGGTTGACCGAACCCGTCTTCGGTGCCGATCAGCGCGTTGACGTCGGCGATCACCTGTTGGAACGCCGGATCGTCGATCGGCGTCGACTGGCTCTGGATGACCACGACCGCCGACTGGCTCGACAATCCACCGAACTGCTCGTCGATCACGTCACGCGCCGCGAGCGACTCGCTGCCGTTGACCTCCCACATGGCGCCGGAGAGCGCGTGCTCGAGGCGAGGAGCGAACACACCCAGCCCGATGGCGAGCACCGCCCATGCGATGATCACCAACTTGCGATGACCATGCGACCAGCGACCCAGACGCGCGAGCGGTGGATGCTCGACGTCGGTCTCCATGTCATCATGGGCATGTAGCGGTTCATGCTCATGTAGCGATGTATTTGAAATGGGTGGTGGTTCGAGGTCGGTGCTCATGGTGGGTTCCTTCAGGTGTGATGGAGGTGGTGGGATGGGGTCAGACGGCGAACGTTCGAGCGTCGGTGGCGACCTGCTCTCGCAGGCGATCGCACACGATGGCGCACACTGGCATCAGGCTCGGATCGGTGACGGAGTAGAAGGCCGACGTGCCATCGGCGCGTCGCGAGACGATGCGGGCGTCGTGCAGCACCCGGAGATGCTTCGACACGTTTGCCTGGCTCGTGCCCAGTCGGTCGACCAACTCGCCGACGTTCTGCTCGCCGTCGTCGAGCAGCGTACGGATGATCCCGAGTCGCGTCGTGTCGCCGAGTACACGAAAACGTTCGGCGACGTGTTCGAGGAGTTCGGCGGGCAGGGCCTTCGGCATGCCGAGCACTATATAACCATGGAGAGATGAATGCAACCCTCCGACGTTCCGGCCGGTGCCCGTTCGGATTCGTCGGACAGACTGCACAGATGCTGGAGCAACTCGCCGACCACCCCTCCACGGTCGACCCCGAACCGTTCGCCGGACCCGATCACCCGATCAGGAAGCGCACCCGAGCGGTCGCCAGCGGCGAAGAATGGACTGCCGGGAACGCGACTCGGATGGCCGAACTCTTCGACTCGATGGCGCCGGACTGGGCAACCACGCAGGTCGACGAGACCAAGGCGGCACCCGTACTCGATGCCCTCGAGCGCGGCGAGGTACCGATCGACGGCAACTGGCTCGAACTCGGGTCCGGCACCGGTACGGGTACACGCCTGGTGTCGAGCCGGGTCGGGTCGTTCGTGGCCACCGACCTCTCCGCTGGCATGCTGCGCCACGCTCCCGGAGAACTCGCCCCACGGGTGCACGCCGACGCGTCACGGCTGCCATTCGCGGCCGCGTCATTCGACGCCGTGCTGATGATCAACATGCTGCTCTTCCCGAACGAAGTGGACCGCATACTGCGCCGGGGAGGCATCGTGATGTGGGTCAACACCTTGGGTGATCAGACACCGATCCACCTGCCAGCGCAGGATGTGCTCGACGCGCTGCCGGGCGCCTGGACCGGCCGCACTGCCCGGGCCGGCACGGGCTTCTGGCTGACCGCCCGACGGGGCTGAAAACGACAAACGCCCCCGAGTCGGAACTCGGGGGCGTTCGTTCGATTGTCGGAGTGATCAGTCGGAGACTTCAGCCGATTCGGCAACCTCTTCACGAGGCTCAGGAGCCTCGCCGAGACCGAGCTCGGCGAAGATTTCCGCCTTGCGGAACTCGAAGTCGTCCTCCTCGACGTCACCGGCTGCGAACTTCTCGTTCAACAGTCGGAACTCCTCGAGCAGCGCATCCTCGTCGGGGCCGTCATCGACCTCGTCATCGGAATCCGAGGACTTGCCGTGTCGTACGGCAAGCTTCTCGGCCTTGCGCTCCTTCTTGCGGAGCTCACGCTGACGTTTTTGGTAGGACTGTGGACTTCGGGCCAATCGGAACGCCTCCTCAGACGATCTTGACGTCGACCGCTTCGGGACCCTTACGGCCCGCAGCGATCTCGAACTCGACGGTGTCACCGTCGTTCAGCGAACGACGACCCGTTCCCTGGATGTTCGAGTAATGCACGAAGACGTCGTCGCCGTCGTCACGAGAGATGAAACCGAAGCCCTTCTCGTCATTGAAGAACTTCACTGTACCTGTGGCCATTGCGGCTCCTTGTTGAAATCGGAGCCACCGTTGACTCACGTTTACGTTGTCGAAGGCTAGTGACGATTGTGCGATTGTCCACCGCGCGGCGTGCTGCGCAGTCGCGACTGTCACCCCGTGCGGGGCCCGAGGTGACGGTTCGGGATCACGACGAGGGTGCCAATTCGACGCGTCGGCGAGGATCGAGCACGACGAACGGTCGATGGCCCGTCATGGCGAGACGACCCAGGATGACGCCGGCCATCACCACACCGACCGCACCGGCCAGGACGAGTGCGACGTCGCCGACCGCAACGCCGTAGACCAGCCAGAGCGCTGCCTCGACACACGCGATGATCCACGTCGTCGACGACACGCCCGACAGCACTGATGTCCGTAGCGACGCGACGACCGCCGGGAGGAGTTGCACCCCGTAGGACAAGCCGACCGCCACGCCGGCGAGCGGCCATCCACCTGCGACCAGGAACGGCAACGGCACCATGCCGAGCACGAACACACCGAGCGCCATCCCTGCCAGGCCACTCCGGCCGACCGCGGCGAGGAAGAACCCCGCCATGACCCCGTACAGCAGGAGCGACATGATCGACACCGGCACGAGCGCCCAGATGCCTGCCGCCAACCCGTAGGCCAGCCACCAGCCGTTGATCGCCAGGCTGACACCGATCCAGGTTGCCGACACGCCCTCGACCTGGCGGGTGCGGGCGATGTGACGGGCCTGAGGGAACGCCATTGCCGAACCGATCACGGTGGCGACGACGACGATGAGGTTGAGCACGAGGTTCATGTGGAGTGAGACGTTTCGATGTAAGTGGCTAAAGAGTGTTAGTACCTTACAGCAGCGGAAGGGCTCCGCCTCATCGCAGTAGTCTCTTCGTGTGTGTACGTCACCTCGGGGCACGACACCGAAGTACGCCTCACCATCGAGGCGCTGGTCGACCTCGTCAACGCACTCGCCGACGCTGCCGCAGACACCAGCAGCAGCGACCACGTCGATGTGCGAACCCTGCTGCACGACCACCGGTTCAGCCGCGCTGCCGGCGCATCGGGCGCATCGATCGAACGAGTCGCCGAGCGCGTCGGGTCGATGGTCGCCTCGCTCAGCGATCTTCCCGACGCTCGACCTGAACCGACGGTGGCGTGGATCAACGCCCGACTGTCCGACATCCACATCACCCCGTCGCTGACCGACCACGACGACGCCGACCTGCACATCCACTGGACCCCGGCATCGGCAACGTTCGACGACCAGGTGGTCGCCGACTTCTTGATGGCACTCGCCCAGGAGGTGTGCGACCACGGCACCAGCCGGTTCGGCACCTGCGCGGCCACCGACTGCGACCACCTCTTCTACGACGTCACTCGCAACGGCTCACGCAAGTTCTGCGCCGACCCCCGATGCGCCAGCCGCACCCACACCGCCGACCACCGCCGACGCCAACGCACCCCCTGATCGGCAACGGTTGGTGTCTGACACCAATCGTCACATGAGGCGGCCGGCGTCGAGGCGCAACACCTGATCGGCGCGGTCGAACGCCACGGCGCGGTGCGACACGGCGACCACCGTCATGCCCGCATCGGCCAGGTTGGTCCAGAGCTGCACCTCGGTCTCGACATCGAGCGCGCTCGACAGGTCGTCGAGCACGACGAGCTCGGGCGAATGCACCAGTGCCCGCGCCGTTGCCAACCGCTGACGCTGACCCCCGGACAGGCGCAGACCACGTGGTCCGATCAGCGTGTCCGCACCGTCGGGCATGTCAGCGATGTCACCGGTGATCGCTGCCAGTTGAAACGCGTGAGCGAGCGCATCGGCATCGGCAGGCCCGAGGCTGACATTGTCGGCCACGCTGTCGGAGATCAGCTGCGGCACCTGTGAGAGAAATGCTGCATTCGGGGGCACGAAAAACGCCGACCGGTCGTCGATCTCAGCGCCATTCCAGCAGACCGAGCCGGTGACGTCGGCCTGCCATGCCAGTCCGAGGAGCGCTCGCAGCAGGGTGCTCTTGCCGGCGCCGACGGGCCCGGTGATCACCACGAACTCGCCGCGGCGAACCGTGAACGACACGTCGTGCAGCACCCGGCGCGCGCCATAGGAGACCGACAGGCCCTCGACGTCGAGTCGGTCCAACGGCACCCGGTCGGGTCGCACGACATCAGGGCGCGTCGCGATGGTCGCTCGGGTCGATCGGCAACACCCGCGCACGCACCGTGTTGCGAGCATCGACGTCGGCGACGAGCGCGCTCATCCGGGCGAACGCGACGCCTGCCTGCTTCCGGCGAGCGAGCACCCGACCCACCATGCGCGGCAGGAAGCTGAGCCAGCCGAGATACGCCGTGAACAGCGCCAGCGTGGCGAGATCGAACGCTCCTGACGCGATCGCACCAGCACTCACGAGCAGCACCAGGCCGAGACCGATGTCGGCCGATCCCTGGCTGAACGCCATCACGCCCTCTTCGAGCACACGGTCGCGCACCGCGGTATGGCGACGACGATCGACGAGCACGCGCAGCCGGGCGAGCATCGGTTCGGTGGCGGCGTTGACCTTCACCGTGGTGGCAGCAGCCATGATGTCGCCGAGCAGCCCGGTGACGTGTTCGGTGGCCGCACGATCGGCGGCGCGGAACTCTTTGATGCGGGTGTCGAGCACACGGGTCACCAGCGCAACGGCCATCAAGGGGAAGATCAGCACGAGCGCTGCATTGGCATCGGCGGCGCCGAGTGCGAACCCTGCGATCACCGTGAACACCAGACCACCGGAGATGTCGACGATGCCGTCGACCAGGTTGGCAACATCTTCGGTGTCGTCGCGAAAGTGCGTGACCGCGGAACCGGCGGAACCAACGGGTTGGCCGGCATGAATGCCGCCACTCGCCATCTGCGCGCTGAGCATGTTGGCGCGCAACAGCGTCTGCATGTGCGTCCATGCTTTGGTCCAGATCAGTGCGCCATGGTGGATGGCGACCATGCGGATCGTTTCGCTGATGGCGATCCCGACAGACCACCAGATCGTCTCGGTGGAGTCGCCACGCTCGAGCGCTCCGTACCCCTGCGCGAGCAGATATCCGGTGATGGCGGGCATGGTGAAGAACACGACGAACAGGAACCAGCCGAGCCAGAACTCCTTGGGACGGTGCTGCGAGGCGCGCCACGCCAGCCGCCACACGCCGGTCACCGGAGCGAGGGCGGGATCGAGTGGCGCATCGATACCCGCCTCGCCGGGGGCCAACTCGGGATGAATCACCGCGGTCATGACGACGACTCCGACGACACCTCTGCGGTGGCGATTCCGTCGACCACCGACGCTTCACGGTCTGACTGTTCACGGTCGAGCGACATCGTGAGCAGCCGAGCGAACCGGCTGGCATCGTCACCGACGAGATCGACCCGATTGCCGTGCTCGATGATGCGACCGCTCTCGAACACCACGATCTCGTCGACCGAGTGCAACGTGGTGAGTCGATGGGCGATGATCAGAGTCGTGCGACCGCGCATCAGCTCGACCACCGCGGCTTCGAGGCGCTGCTCGGTTTCTGGGTCGACACGAGCAGTCGCCTCGTCGAGCACCAAGAGATCGGGATCTCGCAGCCACACCCGTGCGAGCGCGAGGAGTTGCGCCTCACCGGCTGAGAGCCCAGTGCCGCCGGCTCCGAGCGAACGCTCGATACCGCCATCGGCGAGTGCGCCGAGGCCGACACGCTGCAGCGCATCTTTCACTGCATCGTCGGTGGGTTCGTCGTCGAACAGGGTGACGTTGTCGCGCAACGAGCCGGCAAACAGCTCGACCTCTTGAGGAACCAGGGCGACGCGTCGGCGGAGTTCGGCGAGAGGGATGTCGCCGATCGGAACGCCACCGAGCGACACGAGTCCGCCGGTCGGTTCGACGAGTCGGAGCACGAGTCGCGAGAACGTCGTCTTGCCGCTCCCCGTGCGACCCACGATTCCGACCGATCGACCTGCGGCGATGCTGATGTCGACGTCGCGCAGCACCGGTCGATCGTCGCCGTAGTCGAAGGCCACTGCGCTCGCATCGACTGTCAGCGGACCAGTCGGCGGGTGCTGGGTGCCGTTGTCGACGATCATCGGGCGGATCGCCAGAAGTTCGGCGACGCGAACCATCGCGCCGTTGGCTTTCTGCACGGTCTCGAGTTCGTGGACGACCTCTTCGAGCGGGCGCGCGATCAGCAGGACGTATTGGAAGAGCAGGAACGCCGTGCCGATCGTGATCGTGTTCGCACCGACGAGCACAGCGCCCAGCATCAAGGCCAACACCCAGCCAGCGGCGACGGCACCCTGCACGAACCACCACATCACGAGGAACGCCCGTTCGCGGCGGACCGCACTGACCAGCGCCTCTTCGCTGTCTTCGACGAAGCGCCAGGCGACGTGATCGGCCGCACCGTTGGCACGTAGGTCTTCGCCGGCGGTGAGGCGTTCTTCGATCCCGCCGTAGAGCCGTCCGAGCGCGCCCATCTCGTCGGACGATTCCGACACCGCCCGGTGGCGTCCGCGAAGGATCACGACGAGAGCCATCGTCACGTACACCGCCATGCCCAGGCCGAGGCGCCAGTCGAGCACCGACAGCACCGCGACCATGCCCGCCACCAACAGCGCTGCCCCGGCCGCCTTGGTGACGACCTGACCCAGGAACTCCGACACCGAGGTGATGTCGCCGTCGACACGCTGGATCAACTCGCCGGGGGTGTGAGTGCGATGGAACTCGTGGTCGAGGCCGAGGACGTGGCGGGTCATGCTGACGCGCAATTCGTTGGTGGTGCGCCACGCGAGCACGGTGGCGAGCCACGAGACGACGACCGCCAGGAACTGGCTGACCACGGCAATGGCGAGGAAGATTGCCGCGAGTCGGGTGATCTCGGCGGCGGTGGTGCCGTCGGTGGCGGTGTCGACGATCCGACGAATGACGAGCGGACCGGTGATGGTGAGCGCCGAGGCCAGCGCCACGAGCGCGCCGAGGCCAGCCCAACGCCATCGGTCGGGCCGCAGCAGCGCACCGAGGGCACGCCAACGTCCACCGGTCTCCCCGGTCTGCGTCGCCATGGCAACAGTCTCGCCGCTGCGTCGATGCCGCCCACCACGAGTTTGTGTCGCCACCAACCGCCATCGCAGGCGTTCGGCATGACACACGATGGCCGAGGCTGCGGGAATGTTTGCGGACGCAATCGACTTGTACGGGGCGATGGGTGTGCAACGACTCAACCACGCGGTGCTCTATGTACGAGACGTCGAGGTCTCGACGGCCTTCTACGGCTCCGTACTCGACTTCCGGGTGGTGAGCGAGTTCCCAGGCGCCGCGTTCCTCCAGGCACCTGGCTCCACGAACGACCACGACCTCGGCGTGTTCCAACTCGGTTCCGCTGCCGGCGCATCGGATGCAGGTCGCTCCACCGTGGGGCTGTACCACCTTGCCTGGGAGGTCGACACGCTCGGTGAACTCCAGCGAATCGCCGGTGTGCTGCGCGAGCACGGTGCGCTCGTGGGCGCCAGCGATCACGGCACCACCAAGAGCCTGTACGCCAAGGACCCCGACGGACTCGAATTCGAGGTCGTGTGGATCATCCCCGCACACCTCCTGACGGCCAACGACCTCGCCGCCCGTGCGTCGGTCGGTCCACTCGACCTCCCCACCGAGATCGACCGATTCGGCCGTCACGAGCCGGGCGGCATCGGCATCTCCATCCCCAACGAAAGCGACGTGACGACATGAACATCGACTTCTGGGTCGACCCTGCCTGCCCCTTCTGCTGGGCGACCGCCCGCTGGGCCGTCGACGAAGTGCAGCCACACCGCGACATCGACATCACGTGGCAGCCGATCAGCCTGTTCTTCAAGAACGAGCCCGACCCCGAGTCGGAGTACTACGAGCCGGTGTGGTTCACCCACCGACTGCTGCGGGTGATGGAGTCGGTGCGCGTCGCCGAGGGCAACGAGGCGGTGTTCAAGCTGTACTGGGAGTTGGGTGCCCGCATCCACCACGACAAGGACCTCGACTTCTCAGCCGTCGACGCGCTGACCGCCGTCGGCCTCGATACCTCACACGCCGCAGCGTTCGACGACGAGTCGTGGGACGCTGTGATTCGCACCAAGATGGACGACGGGCTCGACTTGGTCGGCAACGACGTCGGCACCCCGATCATTGCATTCGAGAACTCCGACGGTGTGCGCGCCGGCTACTTCGGCCCGATCATCTCGCGGGTCCCGTCCACCGAGAAGAGCGTCGCCATGTGGGATGCGCTGGTGACGATGATGGACGTCGACTCGTTCTTCGAACTCAAGCGCACCCGCACCGAAGGACCTCAGCCCGGCGACCGCCCCCTCCCCCGCTGACCCCTGGGCGAAACCGGCCAGAACCCACGTTCATGTTGCAGTTCGGATGGGGCGGCCCATCCGTACTGTCACTCGAACGGGGTCGGATTGGTGGGGTCAGGGGTGCAGGCGGTCAACAGTCGCTGTTTGAAGGCGGCTTCGTCGACCGACCAGAGCACGCGGATGTTCGGATCGGGTCGGCCAAAGCGACGGTCTGGGATCGTGCACCCTCGAGTCGGCCCATCGAGACCGACCACGAGCCACTCGTCGGTGGCGTCGGTGATGATCGAATCGTCGAGTGCGACGGCCATCGCAATCGGATCGGGCAAATCGAATCCGGCGAGGCCGGTGTCGAGGCAGTACTGCTCGACGTCGCCGTTGATGTCGATCGCAAACCTGCCGAGCGGGCCGACGGCGGCAAGTGCGGCTTGTTCCGCCCCGGTCATCACGGCGAACTTCCGAGAGATGTTCCAACCGATCATCGTCTTCGCTCCGGGCGCTGCGAACACCGCCGTCGCCGCTTCCGGGTCGGCCCACACGTTGTACTCACCGAGCGCATCGACGTTGCCGACACCGTCCGGTGACCCCGCCATGAGATACGTGTGACCGAACCTCGTGAGCAGTTCGGGGTCGCGTTCGAGCGCGGCAGCGATGTTCGAGAGCGGCCCGAGCGTCACCAGGTCGTGTTGGCCGGGTTCGTTCGCGGCGATCTCGACCAGCACGCCGACGGCGTCATCGGAAGTAGCCGCTCCGCGACGGCTCCGGCAGCAGCCGCTCCACCCATCCCGTCTTGGCCGTGAACGAACTGCGCGGTGTCGAGCGGACGAGTGAGCGGACGGTCGCGGCCGGCGTGCAGCTCGATGTCGGAGCCGCCGGAGAGATCGAGGGTGATGATCGCGTTGCGCACCGCCAGATCGAGCGGCACGTTGCCGGCGACGACGGTCACCGCACGCACATCGACCAACGGCTCGCGAACGGCGAGCACCAACGCGATCGCGTCGTCGGATGCGGTGTCGGTGTCGATCACGATGCTGCGGCGGACCATCGCAGCAGTCTGCCCGTTCGCCGCGGCCGGCGGTGACCCGCAACGGTTTCAGAACAGCGAGTCCTGGCCGAGCACCTCCGACGCCGGCGCCACCGGGAGCGGAGTCGGCAACGACGAGAGACCCTCGATGTGCGCCGCGATCTCGGCGTGAATCATCCGGGCGAGTGCTGGAGACTCGAGGTTCTCGGGCTGATGCACGAAGAGGTACGGCGTGCGCCCCTCGTCGATCCACTGAACAATCTGCGGGATCCACGTGCGCAGGCCATCGGCGGTGCCGTCGAGGTCGTCGGAGCCGATCACGCGCACGATCGGCGACCGACCCATCAGGTCGGTGAGTACCGGCAGCCTCGGCTTGGTTCGGCGTTCTTCGACCGCAGCGTCCGATTTCGGCGGCGCTGCGTACAGCGGTCGCGTGTCGAGCACGACGCGCCCGACGTCAGCATCACCGAGCACTGCATCCACCGCACGGTGTGCTGCACCACTGTCGAAGAACGCCGGATGGCGGAGCTCGACGACCCACTCACGTTCGTGCGGCAGCCGGCCGACGAACGAACGCAGCACGGCCAGCGAGTCGGGGCCGAACGACGGCGGCAGCTGCACCTGAACCGGACCGACACGTTCGCCGAGCGGATCGATCGCCGCAAGGAATTCACCGAGCGCACGGACGGCATCGTCGCCACGCAACCGGAGTTCGTGGGTGACATGTCGCGGCACCTTGAAGGCAAACCGGAAGTCGACAGGAGCTTGCTCGACCCAGCGGGCAACCGTGCGCTCGGGCGGCACGGCATAGAACGTCGTGTTGCCCTCGACGGCGTTGCACCAGCCTGCGTACTCCGCGAGCTCGCGACCCCGATTCCCGGGCGACAAGAAGCGACCGACCCACGGCGGATGCGCCCACATCGGACACCCCACTCGGACGACCGGTTGCGCCACGATTCAGTTGGCCAATCGATGGAGCCAGATCGGTGCGCCGACGCCTTTCACGCGTGTCGGACCAACAGGTCGGAACACCGCAGTCGGGTCGTCGCCGGGGAGCGAACGCGCCGCCTCGTCGGTCACCAGCAGCTCACCGGGCCCCGCGAGATCGGCAACTCGCGAGGCGATGTTCACCGTCTGCCCGACGAAGTCGTCGCCACGTTCGATGACGTCACCCACGTGCATGCCCATCCGAACAGCGAGCGGGAACTCGTTGCGATCGCGGGCCGCTGCGACCGCCGCGAGCACGCTGCAGGCCACCTCGAATCCAGCACGTCCACACTCGAACCAGAGCATCAGGCCGTCGCCCAGCTCCTTGACGATGCGTCCACGACCGGCGAGTTCTCCGTGAACGATGGTCGACTGCCGATCGAGCACCTCGACAGCGGCCCGGTCGCCGTGGATGTCGGTGTAGGCCGTGAAGCCGACGAGGTCGGTGAACACGATCGCCGCGGCGGCGGGCTGGTGTGTGCTCACCGGACGACGACTCGACCGCTGCCCGACCGGGCGGTGACGACACAGTCGTGGTCACCGCTCGCTTGGACGGTTGCGTTCGACGGCGTGTCGAGGCGCACCGTTGCTTCGGCCGGCATCGAGATCACGATCCGCCCCGACACCGTCTCGGCATCGACATCGTCGGCCGTGGCCATCGTCACGTCGATCCGGCCGCTCGAACAGTGGGTGCGGGTGGGCCCGTGCACGTCGTCGAGGGTGATCCGCCCGCTGACAGTGGTGACATGCGCCGAACCGCAGCGACCAACGGTGACGCGCCCGCTTCCGCCAACGACTCGGCACTCATCGGTGACCACATCGACGTGAACCTTGCCCGAGTCCGTGCGGATGTCGACCGACGCTGCGCGGTCCACCGACACCTTGCCGGAGATGGTGACCACGGCAACCGACCCGACCGTGCCGCGCACGGCCACCTTGCCCGACGATGTACCGATCACCAGGTCCGTGCCCTCGGGAACTCTGAGTTCGGTCTTCGTGCTGCCGCCATCGATCGTGAGCGTCGATCCATCGACCTCGACCGGCGAGCCCGCTGCGATGACGGCGTCGAGACCCGGCTCGCTCCGCACGATCACGGCACCGCTCGTGGTGGTGACCCGAACTTCGGTCACGGCAACCTCAGATGTCTGCGCCATGTCCGGACCGTACCCGAGCAGGCCCACCGCCGTCATCGGTCACCGGTCACGGCCCCCGTTTCCCACCCCAACAACGAAAAAGCCCCGGTTCGTGACGGTGAGCGTCACGAACCGGGGCAAATTCGGGGGTTCGCAGGTTCGCGAACCGACGGATCAGTCGAGGCGTTCGATGATGGTGGCGTTGGCCATGCCGCCGCCCTCACACATCACCTGCAGGCCGAAACGGCCGCCGGTGCGCTCGAGCTCGTTGAGCAGTGTCGCCATCAGCTTGGTGCCAGACGATCCGAGCGGGTGACCGAGGGCGATCGCGCCGCCGTTGACGTTGACCTTGCTCATGTCGGCGCCGGTCTCCTTCTGCCATGCGAGCACGACCGAAGCGAAGGCTTCGTTGACCTCGAACAGGTCGATGTCGTCGATCGACATGCCGGTCTTCTCGAGGATCTTCTTCGTGGCCGGGATCGGACCCTTGAGCATGGTGACGGGGTCGGCACCGGTGACGGCGAACGCATGGAAGCGGGCACGCGGCTTCATGCCCAGCTCCTCGGCCTTCTCCTTGCTCATGATCAGCACGGCAGACGCACCGTCGGAGATCTGCGAGGAGTTGCCGGCGGTGATCACACCGTCTTCCTTGAAGGCAGGCTTCAGCTTGGCGAGCGTCTCGGCGGTGGTGCCTTCGCGGATGCCCTCGTCGGTGGTCATCGTCTCGGTCTGTCCGTCGATCTCGACTTCGATCGGAATGATCTCGTTCTCGAAGCGGCCCTCGTCGCGAGCGATCGCCGCACGCTGCTGGCTCGTGGCGCCGAACGCGTCGAGGTCTTCACGGGTGATGCCGTACTCGGCAGCGATCATGTCGGCGCCGATGCCCTGCGGCGGGAGGCCGGTCTCGCTGTAGCGGTCGAGCTGCTCCTGCGGGAACGGGAAACCCATGCCCTGCACGATCGAGGCGCCCATCGGGGTGCGGGTCATCACTTCGACACCGGCGGCGACGACGACGTCGTAGGCGCCGGCCATGACGCCCTGCGCGGCGAAGTGCATCGACTGCTGGCTGGAACCGCACTGACGGTCGATGGTGGTCGACGGGACCTCTTCGGGCCAGCCGGCGGCGAGGACGGCGTTGCGGCCGATGTTGAGCGACTGCTCACCGACCTGCATGACGCAACCCATGATCACGTCGTCGACCATGGCGGGGTCGAGGCCGTTGCGCTCTTCGAGCGCCTTGAGCACCTGGGCCGCGAGGGCCGCGGGATGCTGGTCCTTGAGCTTGCCGTTGCGCTTTCCGCCCGGGGTGCGGATGGCGTCGACGATCACTGCTTCGGTCATTGGGTTTCTCCTGTGGTGTTGGTTGAGATGGTTGAGAGAGCGGTTGAGGCGGGGGTCTTGGCGATTGCGGTGGCGAGGTTCTGCTGCAAGCGGGTCATGACCCAGGCGAGTGCTTGGCGCTCCTCTCGGCCGAGGCCGTGGCGCAACTCGGCGCGCAGCACCTGGTCGACTTCGTTCACCTGCGCCGCGAGTTCGAGCGCCGGTGTCGGTGATCGCCACGAGCCACACCCGACGGTCGTCGGGCTTGGGACGACGTTCGATCAGGCCGCGCGCTTGGAGGCGATCGATGACCGAGCCGATGGCGGCGCGACCGATACCGAGGTGATCGGCGAGGTCGGTCTGGGTGGTCGCACCGAATTCGTTGACGTAGCCGAGCAGCGACGCCTGCGTGAGGTTGAGATCGAGGCAAGCCAACCGGGTGTCGAACGCCACGCGCACCAGCCGCGCCGTGGCCATCAGCGTGGACTCCACGCGGAGCCAAGGTGGCGAATCGAGTTCGTGGGTGGTGAGGTTGCTCATGGGAGGTTCGAGTGCGGTACGTCTGGACACATACTGTACGTTGCCATACAGTATTGCAACTGCAGATCGCCGAGATCGTCTCGCGACCACCTTGTTGGAGGACCACACATGACCGACACCGCCACCGGATTGACCGACGCCGAAGCCGCCGAGTTCCGCCAGAAGTGCGTCGACTTCATGGAGCAGTACGGCACGAAGGCCGCTGCGAACCTCGACGACCAGAAGGCGTTCCTCGCCGCCGCGGCCGAAGCCGGCCTCGCCGGGCTGCCCGTACCGGCCGAGTACGGCGGTGGTGGCAAGACCCTCGCCCACGAGAAGATCTGGCGTGAGGTGAAGGGCAACTACCCGATGCCCGACAGCGAGTTCATCATCTCCCACGGCATGTGCATGCCGATGCTCGCCGAGTACGGCACGCACGAGCAGAAGGAACGCTTCCTGGCCGACAACATCTCGGGCAAGACCATGTGGTGCCAGATGTTCTCCGAGCCGGGCGCCGGCTCCGACGTGGCGAGCCTGCAGACCAAGGCCGAACTCGACGGCGACGAATGGGTGCTCAACGGCCAGAAGGTCTGGACCACCCTCGCCCACAAGAGCGACTACGGCTTGGTCGTGGCTCGAACCGATCCCGACCAGGTGAAGCACGCCGGCATCTCGATGTTCATCCTCGACATGCGCGGCCAGGGCGTCGAGATCCGCCCGATCCACCAGATCGACGGCGGCTCACACTTCAACGAAGTGTTCATGAGCGACGCCCGCATCCCGAAGGACTGGCTGATCGGCGACCTCAACAACGGTTGGAACCTCGCCACCGCGATGCTGATGTACGAGCGTGTCGCCATCGGTGGCGCCGGCGCCGGCAAGATCAACCAGCCGAACTTCAAGATGCTCCGCAAGGCCGCCGAGTCGACCGGTCAGATCGACAACCCGGTCGTGCGCGATCAGATGATGAAGATCTGGTCGATGGAGACCTGCAAGTCGCTCGTGGCGATGAAGACCCGCGACGAACTCAAGGCGGGCAAGACCCCCGGCCCCGGCGGGTCGCTCGGCAAGCTCTTCGGCTCGAACATCGCCTGGAAGGTTCGCGAGATGGCTCTCGAGTTCGCCGGCCCCGGCTCGGTCGCCTGGGACCCCGACGACGAGGCCGGCGCCGAACTGCAGCGCATCGTGCTCAACAGCTTCCAGTCGAGCATCGCTGGTGGCACCGACGAGATCCAGCGCAACATCATCGGCGACCGCGTGCTCGGCCTTCCGCGCGAGCCGTCGGTCGACCGTGGCGTTGCGTTCCGCGACCTCAAGGTCGGCACGCAGACCAGCTGAGGACATCGCCGCGCTGACCCGACCGGTGTTCCGGTCAGCGCTACGGGGCGACCGATCGCGCAGCCTCACGGGTCTGCTCGATCAGGTCGACGAGTGTGCGACCCTGACCACCGAGCACCACACCGACCCCCGCGGCACGTAGGCGATCTGCGGTGTCTGCGGCGAGTTCCGCCGTGTCGGGATTGGTCGACGACAGCACGGCCACATCGACGGAGTGTTCGGTGCAGAAGCGCAACAGCTCGTCGGGGGGCATGTTCGCGCCCAGGTGCTCCACCCACCAGTTGTCGTCGCGCAATGCCACCGCCGCCATCGATGTCGGCAGCGAGTGCATGTCGCCGGTGACGGCGGCCACCATCACCGTGCCACGTCGTCGACCGCGCGGGTTGGGTGCGATGCCGCCGAGGAGACGTTCGACGATCGCCGGACGCCCGGTGCTCGACCCAGATCGTCAACAGTCCTGCTTGCCAGTCGGCGCCGATACGCACGAGCGGCGGGACCAGCACCTGTTGGATGACGTCGACGATCGACGCGCCCTCGTCGATGAGACCCGTTGCGATGCTGCGGACGGCGGCTTCGTCGCCACTCACCAGCGCGCCGTGCATGCGCTCGGCCGCACGGGCCGTGCGGTTGGCCGTTGGCGGCGGAGGTGCCTTCGGGGCCGCACGTCGAGACGACATCGCGGCGACGTCTTCTTTCGTCACCCGATAGCGGCCGTCGACGAGTTGTGCGGGCAACTTGCCGGTGCGGACCCAACGGTAGGCCGTCTGGTAGTGGACGCCGAGTTCATCAGCGGCGCGCTGGAGGTCCAAGGGCTCGTTGTCCACCCCGTCATGCTACGCCATGATTTTATTTACGCTAAGTCTTGCTAAATATTGCTAAACGTCGCTAATATCATCCCGTCGGTTGCCGTACGGGCGACCCAACCTCAAGGAGCACATCATGGAACTCGTTCTGAGTGAGAACCAGTTCAACCTGGTCTACAACTCGTTCTCGTTCGTCATCGCCTGTATGGGCGCTGCCTTTCTCTTCTTCCTGCTGGTGAGATCGAAGGTGGCACCGCGACACCGTATGGCCGTCACCATCTCGACACTGGTCGTCGCGATCGCGTTCTACCACTACGTCAGAATCTTCGACTCGTTCTCGAGCGCCTTCGACTTCGTCGACGGCGAATTCATCCAGACCGGTGCGCCGTTCAACGAGGGCTACCGATACGTCGACTGGTTGCTGACCGTCCCGCTCCTGCTGGCCGAGCTGGTCATCGTGCTCAAACTCAACAAGAGCACCACCCGAAGCCTTCTCGTACGGCTCACCACCGCTGCAATCGCGATGATCCTGCTCGGATGGCCCGGCGAACTCGCTGCGGCGGACTCGACTGCCCGCACGGTCTGGGGCGTTGCGTCGACGATCCCGTTCCTCTACATCCTCTACGTGCTCTTCGTCGAGCTCGGCAAGTCACTCGAGCGCCAGAGCCCGCAGGTTCGCAAGCTCGTCGACGGGCTGCGCTACATCGTGCTCGCCACGTGGGGCGTGTACCCGCTGGCCTACATGGCACCGAGCATCATCGACGATGAAGCCACCGCAGAGGTCGTCCGCCAGGTCGGCTACTCGATCGCCGACGTGCTCGCCAAGCCGCTGTTCGGCCTCCTGGTGCTCGCCATCGCCATCGCCAAGTCACGAGCCGACGGCTACGGCCTGCGCTCGACGAGGATCCCGAACTCATGGTCCCCGACGACGCCGGCGAACTGACATCGAAGTGATGCACTGCCGCTGACACCTGATCTGGGCCCGGCGCCGCGCTCCCCGGCGGCGCCGGGCCCTGAAGACTTCGAAAGGAACCCCGTTCGATGATCATGTACACCGCACCCTCCCCGCTCGACACACCGCCCCAACACTTCGTTGACTCACCCTGCTTCGACGAAACCGTCACCCTGCAGAGCGGAGCATCGGCATGAGCGCCGTCGAGCTTCCCGAACTCGAAACACCGCTCCCACGTGGGATCGACTGGCAGGAGTACGCAGCGTGCAAGGGGCGCCTCGAGCTGTTCTTCGGAAAGGTCGCCGAACGCCCGCAGGCGCGTGCGCGACGCGAAGCCAAGGCACGGACGCTCTGCGACACCTGCGTCGTACGACAGCCGTGCCGGCAATTCGCCCGCGAGAACCTCGAGTACGGCTACTGGGGCGGCGAGAACGAAGAGGACCGCTATCTCGCCGGCTACCAGGTGACTGCAGCAATCGGTGTGCGGGTACGTCTCGCCCGCGACGAGGAAGCCGCCAGCTGACGACGCCGACCGATCACGCCTGGGGTCTGACCCCAGGCGTGATGCCTGCAACAATGCGTCGATGGGGACCACCGATCACCGGTTGACGACTCGGCAGATGGCCGAGTTCGTGGCCAACGGATTCATCCGCTTCGAGGCGATTGTTCCTCCCGAGATCAACGAGGCCGGCATCGACGAGATGCGTCGCCTCGAACTCGAACGCTTCGGGCCCGACGGCCTCAAGCCGCCGCACACCGGCACGCCGCTCGACGATTGCTACCCCGCACCGTCCGCGATCGGCGACTATCTGCGGCTGCCGCAGATTCGCGGCATCATCGAGTCGTTCGTCGGTGCCAACCCCACGTTCGACCACGACTTCACCCATCACCTCCAGCCGCACTCGACCTACACCCAGCCGCTGCACGTCGACGCGATCACCGACTCGCCCGACACCACCTTCGACGTTCAGTTGTTCTGGTATCCCCACGACGTCGCCGCCGGCGAGGGTGGCACCCGGTTCGTGCCGGGCAGCCACCTGCGGCGCGTGCGCAGTTCGGGCCTCGACCGGTACCAACACATCGCTGGCGAGAAGCAGTACTCCGGCCCGGCGGGCACCGTCGTGGTGTTCCACCACGGGCTCTGGCACGCAGGCCAGCCCAACCCCGGCAATGGCGATCGCTGGATGCACAAGGTGCGCCTCAACCCGAGCGTCCCGCAAGTGCGACTGTGGAACACCGACGACTTCGACGAGCTCCAGAACCCGCCATCGGATCACGTGTTCGCCCGGATGTTGCCCGACAGCGTGGCGCAGATCCTGCGCACGATGCACCCCTGGATGAGCATCACCGACTACCGCAATGAGCAGGTACAGCGCGCCAAGCTCTGGCGCTACCTCACCGGCGACGACACCTACGACGTCGACCACTACCTCACCCGGCTCGAAGGTCGCGCCGCGCTGGTCGGGTCGCGATGAACCAGCGTCAGCAGGTGTTGTATCTCTGGGCGAACGGGTCAGCTCTCGACTCGGGCACGGTCGGCTGGGCGTTCCATGACGGCACCGACGGCTCGGGCCCCTCGATTCCTGACACGAAACCCCCCTACGTCAACGGCGTCACTGCGATGCGTGACGGTTGGATGCTGCTGCAGTCGTCGCAACTCACTGCGCCATTGCCGGGCAACGAACACCTCAACGACTACCTCGAGTACGAATTCGTGTTCGAACGTCGAATCGGAAGTCCGGGAGGGACATCATGAGCAACAAGAAGTTCCCATCGCCCGTCGAGACCATCCACGAGATGCAAGACGATCTTCCCTACGACGAACCGATCAAGGACAAGCAGTACGAGCGCGAACTCGAAGCACTCCAGATCGAACTCCTGAAGGCACAGCGCCATGTGAAGGAGTCGGGCGGGCGCGTGGTCATCATTTTCGAAGGGCGCGATGCGGCAGGCAAAGGAGGGGCGATCAAGCGTTTTCGCGAGAACCTCAACCCTCGTGGCGGCACGCTCGTGGCACTGCCCAAGCCGACCGAAGCCGAGCAGACCCAGTGGTACTTCCAGCGCTACGCCGCACACCTTCCGTCGGCGGGTGAGATCGTCATGTTCGACCGCTCGTGGTACAACCGCGCCGGCGTCGAGAAGGTCCTCGGGTTCTGCAGCGGCGAGCAACACGCGTTGTTCCTGCAACAGGTTCCCGGCTTCGAACGATCGCTGGTCGACGGCGGGATCCACCTCGTCAAGCTCTGGTTCACGGTGTCGCAGGTTCGCCAGAAGCAACGCTTCGACGACCGCCGCAAGGATCCGCTGAAGCAGTGGAAGCTGTCGCCGATCGACGAAGCCAGCATGACGAAGTACGACGAGTACACCCAGGCCCGCAACGAGATGCTCCACGCCAGCAACACGGGACACGCGCCGTGGACGATCGTGAACTCGAACGAGAAGAAGCGGGCACGGCTCGAGTCGATCCGCAGCGTGCTGCACGGCCTCGACTACGAACACAAGAACCGTGATGTCGTCCGCGAGCCCGACCCACACGTCGTGCGCACCGTGCGCGACGTGCACATTCCCAGCTGACGAACGCGACAGCGCTCGTCGAACCGGTCAGAGACCGCTGATCTCGGCCGCCGCTCGAATCACGAGGAACACACCGATCAGTAGCACGGCTACTGCGGCGATCGGCACGACCCAGATTCGAGCCGTGCGAATGATCGAGTTGCCATCCATCGCGCCGAACGCCCGGTCGCGCAGCGCCACCATTCCGAGCCCGACGCTGACCAGAGCGACCGCCATACCGACACCGAAGGCGAGGATCAGCAGACCGCCGAACGCAATGCGGTTGAGCTGAATCGCGCCGAGCAGCACGATGATCGCCGACGTCGACGGGACGAGACCACCCGAGAGCCCGAGCACGGCGAGCGTCTTCCAGCTGACCTTGCCGGACAGATCCATCTCATCGAGATCGAACTTGTGGGTGTGCGGGAAGATGCCGTGACGGTGCCAGCCATCACCGTCGTGATCGTGACCGTGGTCATGGTCATGGTCATGGTCATGGTCATGGTCATGGTCATGACCGTGGTCATGGTCATGGTCGTGGGGGTGATCGTGATCGTCGTGTGAATGGTCGTGGTCATGGTCGTGACCGTGGTCATGGTCGTGATCGTGGGGGTGATCGTGATCGTGATCGTCGTGTGAGTGGTCGTGGTCGTCGTGTGAGTGGTCGTGGTCGTCGTGTGAGTGGTCGTGGTCGTGGTCGTGGTCGTGGTCGTGTCGTGATCATGGTCGTCGTGCGATCGTGATCGTGGCCATCACCGTGATCATGCGAATGATCGGTGGGGTGATCGTGGACCACCACCTCCGCAGTGCCGGTTGCGAGGGTGGCCACCGCTGCCTTGGCCACGATGTGATCACTCACGTGCTCGTGCGAATGATCGTCGTGCGAATGATCGTGGTCGTGACCATTCGCGTGCGCGTGGTCGTGATCGTCGTGCGGCTCGGTGAAGAGGCCGTGGGGATGCAGCGAGTGGTGCTCCGGCGCGGGTCGACCGCGTGTGCGGGCTCGGTATTCACGAATCGCTGTGACCACCAGCCAAACTCCGATGCCGAACACGATCAACGCCGACACACCCTGCAACCACGGGTAGATGCGCTCGGGGGCGAACGCCGCGCCGGCGGCGTAGGTGATGATGCCCAAGATGAGCACGCCGAGCGTGTGGGACAGGGCAACAGCGATCGCCAACACCAGCGCTTGGAGCTTGGTGCCCTTGGTGCCGACCAGGTAGGCACCGATCACCGTCTTGCCGTGGCCCGGAGCCAGCGAGTGCAGTGCGCCGAGGAACGCAGCGAAACCGAGGGCTGTCGCCATTGCGAGGTAGCCACCGTCGGCGTCCGCAATCAGACCCGAGAACGCGTCGCCGTCGACGTCGTCGTCGCCAGGTGCCGTTTGGTCGAGCTCGCCGGCTTCGGCGGTCGATGACGCAACGAAGCTGAACTCGACGGTCGAGGCGTCAGGGTTTTCATCGGCGTCGGGGAAGTCGGTCAGCCGCTCGGTCACCGTCTCGTCGGTCACGTCGCCGGTGAGCTCGGTGCGGTCGGCGACCACGAGGATCTCGCGCCAGCCGGCGCGACCGCGGAAGTTGTCGTCATCGAAGACAACCGCTTGTTCGCCCGTGGTCTCTTCCCACGACGTGGTCCATCCGCACTCGAGGCGAATCGTGGTGAGGCCGCCGTCTCCGTCTTGGCGAACCGCCGATGCCTGCAACGCCGAGAGATCAACCGGCGTGCCACCGACGGTGTAGGTGACACCGTCGAGCAGCTCGACACAGAAGGCGTCGGGGTCGGCTTCGATGCGATCCCCGTCGGCTTGTGTCGGTGTTTCGGCGAACTCGAAGACGTAGTCGAACTCGCCACCATCGGGTCCGATGAGGAGCGCGGCGTACCGATCGATGGCGAAGGGTCCGAACTCGTGCGCGAAGGCAGGCGATGGCCCGGACATGACCACGAACGCTGCAACAACACCGACAAGCGCGGCCCGCAGCACCCGGCGCCGTCGAGAGGGTGTGTCCATGGATGTCGAGCCGCGTGATGTCATTGGCTGGCCACAGTTTCTCGGTCGTGTGATGGTTCGATGTCCACTTCGACGGTCGGCCCAACGGGTCGAAGTGCTCCCCGTGCTGCGAACAGTGCCCGAACCCCGGCAGCGATGGCCGTCACCACCAGAGCGAGCACGAGGTTTCTCGGCCACACCCGCCACGGGTTGGAGAATCGGTCCAGCGACCAGTCGGCATCGACCAGGCCTTCGAGGATCCATGCACCCGCATACATCGCTCCGATCGCAGCAACCACCAGCAGCACGACGCGTGCGAGCGGTGTCCGCCGAAGCAGCGCCATTGGAAGCACTGCGAGGACCGCCACGATGACCACAGCGACAGCGACACCGATGCTGAATCCGACCAGGCTGAGCACGGCACGACTTCGGTCGAGGTTGTCGTCGATGAACCTGGCACCGAACCCGAGTCCTTGCAGCAGGCCGAGCACGGCGATGACAGCCGGATCCCCTGAGGTGATCGCTGGCCGCCGCCACCCGAGCACCACCCAGATCGAGATCGCCAGCAGGCTGGTGGCTGTCGCTGCCACAACGAAGCGGCTCGACAGGTCGATCACGCCGAGCCCCGTGAACCACGTGGTGAGGAGCGCGCCTGCACCAAATGCTCCGAGCGCAACCGCAGCCCGTCGTGCAATCGCGAGTACCGACGGCGCCGGGTCGGTGAATCCTCGGCGTCGGCCGAGCAGCGCAACTGGCGCCATCAGCACCACGACGAACAGCACGTGCACGGCGCCGGTTCGGACACCGTCGGTGCCGAGGCCGCGCACAGCAGCAATCTGCGTGAACGTCGACGCAGTCTCGAGCCTCACCGTCTGCACCGTCTGGCCAGTGGAGAATCCGAGAATCGGATCGCTCTCGTTGTTCAGCACCCCCGACCGCACATCATTTTCGATGTGGAGCAGCGCGTCCTTCTGGGGGTCGACTTCGATGATGGCGTCGAACTCGACGACCAACTGACGCGGCACCGTGTCGAACCCTTCGGTGACCTCGAAAGGAAACAGCAGGTACGAGCTCGCACCCAGGTCGAGGACACTGACGTCGCCGTACTCGACGTCCCATGATTCACCGTCGACGCTCTCGAGCCCGAAGTGCGAATCGACGTAGGACACCACCTCATCGCGATTGGCATCGAACGCCGCCGTGATCGCCACGGCGTCGGTGCCGAAATCGATGTCGAGGACAGCACCGAGGTCTCTGACCGGGAGTTCGACCCGCCCATCGATTTCACTGTCGAAGAACCCGAGGTAGACGTAGCTCTGCTTGCCGGAATGGGCGAGCGCCGTCGGCCCTCCCGCGAGCACGTAGATGACGAGAACGACGGGGATGAGAAGGAGTTTGCGCACGATGGATGAGGGGTGATGCTGGTTGACGACTCGTGCACCCTATTGCCATTTGTCACCGTCGGCGAGGTCGCCCGGCAGGTTGTGGAGAGCGCACGGCTGCCAAACTCTCGGCATGCATGATCTCGTGGTCCGCAACGGTCTGGTCGTCGACGGGACCGGAGCGGCACCGCGACACGCCGATGTTGCCATCGATGGTGACACGATCACCTCGGTTGGTGCGGTCGATGGGACTGCGCGTCGCGAGATCGATGCTGATGGCGCCATCGTCACGCCCGGCTGGGTCGACATCCACACCCACTACGACGGCCAGGTCACGTGGGACCCCGAACTCGCACCGTCGAGCCACCACGGGGTGACCACCGCGATCATGGGCAACTGCGGGGTGGGCTTCGCTCCGGTTCGTTCGGGCGACGAAGGGTTCCTGATCGAACTCATGGAGGGGGTCGAAGACATCCCTGGCACCGCCTTGCACGAGGGCATCGACTGGCGCTGGGAAACGTTCGGCGAGTATCTCGCCGCGCTCGACGAGACCCCACGCACCATCGATGTCGGCGCACAGTTGGCGCACGCCGCAGTGCGGGCCTACGTGCTCGGCCAACGGGCGCACGAGTACGACGTCACGCCCGACGAGATCGCCCAGATGACAGCGATCACCCGACAGGCGTTGGAGGACGGGGCGTTCGGGTTCTCGACCTCACGCACGTTCCTGCACACCTCCAAGCACGGACTGGTACCAGGTACCCACTCGACGCCGGACGAGGTGATCGCGATCGCCGAGGCGGTGCGCGACTCGAAGCACGGGCTGTTCCAGTACGTCTCCGACGACATCGGCCAGGGCGGCGACGAGCCATGGCTCGATTCGCTCAAGGACATGGCCTGCCCGACGACATACACCCTGGCCCAGACATCGGCTGATCCGCTCGCGTATCGCCGTGCCCTCGACGCGGCCGTGCGGGCCAACGCCGCTGGTGCCAACATCGTTCCCCAGGTCGCGGTGCGTCCGACCGGGATGCTCTACGGCCTCCAGAGTTCGTTCCACCCGTTCCTGGCTCACCCGAGCTTTCGCACGGTCCGCGACCTGCCGCTCGCCGAGCGCGCTGCGCTGCTGCGCGATCCGAGTTTCCGCCAGACGATGCTCGACGAGGCACCGCAGACGCGTGATCGTTTCGTCAACTATCTGGCGACGGCGTGGAACCAGATGTATCGGCTTGGCGACGTACCGGACTACGAGCCCACACCGGAGGCGAGCGCGGCGGCCACCGCCGAACGCGAGGGCCGCCATCCTGGTGAAGTCGTGATGGATTGGCTCGCCGAGCGCGACGGTGAGGCGTTCTTGTTCTCACCGCTCGGCAACTACTTCGGCAACGACCACGAGGCCATCCGCGAGATGCTCGAGCATCCGGCCACCATCCCCGGCGCCAGCGATGGCGGCGCTCACTGTGGATTGATCTGCGACGCCAGCTTCCCGACCTATTTGCTCACGCACTGGGCCCGCGATCGTTCACGCGGTCCGAAGATCGCGTTGGAGCGCGTGGTGCAGATGCAAACCGCCGCGACCGCCGAGGTCTATGGCCTCACCGATCGTGGCCGGATCGAGCCGGGCCTGATGGCAGACCTGAACGTGATCGATTTCGACGGCCTCACGTTGCATGCACCGCGCATGGCCCACGACCTGCCCGCCGGCGGACGTCGTCTCCTGCAAGACGTCGACGGGTACCTGCACACGATCAAGTCGGGACAGGTCACGTTCACCGACGGCTCACCCACTGGCGCCCGCCCCGGCACGGTGCTGCGCTCGGGCCGCTGACGGCGAGGTCCGCATTTCCTTGCGGATACAAATATCTTCGGGTAAGTTCGCCGACATGAACGATTGGAATGCTCAGATCATCGCCGAGTTCCGCGCCAATGGTGGCAAGGCAGCCCAATTCGGCGACGCCCCGCTGGTGATCTTGCACACGATCGGCGCCAAGTCGGGCGAGCTGCGTGAGACACCGCTCGTGGCGCTGGTCGAGGGCGACGATCTGTACGTCTTCGCGTCGAAGGGCGGGGCCCCGACGAGCCCCGACTGGTACTACAACCTCAAAGCCCACCCGCAGATCACCGTGGAGTTCGGCACCGAGACCTACACCGCCACCGTCACCGAGATGCCCGAGGACGACGGCCAGGCGAAGCTGCGCGCGCAGGCCGAATTGATGCCCCAGTTCGGCGAGTACATCACCTCGGCTGCGCCTCGCGTCATCCCCGCGTTCCACATCGCCCGCACCGCCTGACGAAACCGTCAGCCGCCTCGGAACACTTCGATGTTGGCACCGACCGAGTTGAGTCGGTCGGGTAGGTCCTCGTGGCCACGGTTGATCGCATAGATGTTGCGCAGCACCGACGTGCCGGGCGTGGCAATCATCGCAAGCAGCATGACCACCGCAGGACGCAATGCAGGCGGACACATCAGCTCCGCTGCCCGCCACTTGGTCGGGCCGTGCACCGCCAAACGATGGGGATCGAGCAAACGCACATCGGCGCCGAGCTTGACGAGATCGGTGAGGTAGATCGCCCGGTTCTCGTACACCCAGTCGTGCACGATCGTCGACCCATCAGCCATGGCGGCGATCACCGCGAAGAACGGCAGGTTGTCGATGTTGAGCCCCGGGAACGGAAGCGGATGGATCTTGTCGATCGGTGCGATCGAGCTCCGAAGGATGCGTTGTGACGTCGACGAGACGGGTGTTGCCGTTCGCCGCTGCGTATTCGTCGGACACGTCGACTCTCTGACCCATCTCGGCAAGGGTGGCGAGCTCGACCTCGAGGAACTCGATGGGCACGCGCCGCACGGTGAGTTCGGACGACGTGACGATGCCAGCGGTGAGGAGCGTCATTGCCTCGATCGGGTCTTCTGACGGCGAGTAGTCGACGTCGACGTCGATGAGAGCGCAACCGGTGACGGTGAGCGTGGTCGTGCCGACCCCATCGATCGACCACGCCGAGTTCGCGAAGGAAGAAGCACAGGTCCTGGACCATGTAGTTCGCGCTCGCGTTGCGAATCACCGTCGTACCGATCTGGCGGGCGGCGACGAGCAGAGCGTTCTCGGTGACCGTGTCGCCACGTTCGGTCAACACGATCGGACGGGCAGGAGCATCGAGGTTGCTCGACGTGATGTCGTAGAACCCGTCGGTCGTCACAACGTCGATGCCGAACGGTCGAACGGCAATCAGGTGCGGTTGCACGGTGCGGACACCGAGGTGGCAGCCACCGGCATGCGGGAGACGAAACGACCGATGGTCGTGCGACAGGGGTCCGAGCAGCAAGATGATGCTGCGCGTCATGCGCGCTGCATCGACGTCGATGTTGGCGCACGTCGAACGAGGGCGGTGGCGCTGATCTCGAGGTCGTTGGTGCCCTCGATCCACCGCCAGGCGACGCCGATGCTCGCCAACACCTCGAGAATCCGATTGACCTCCTCGATCCGAGCGACGTCGCGCAGGGTGGTGCGACCCTTGTTGAGCAAGCTCGCGCAGAGCAGTGCAACGCTGGCGTTCTTGCTCGTCTTCACCGCGATGTCGCCGCCGAGACGCTGATCGCCGGTCACTCGCAGATTGATGGGCCCGGCGGGACCGATGGTGAGCAAGCGTGCTGTCGAGTGCATCAGCGATTCGCCCGATCATCTTCAGGCTCAGGTTCTGCCCGCCACGCTCGATGCGGTTGATGGCACTCTGGCTGGTGTCGAGCGCCGACGCCAGCTGTGTCTGGGTCCAGCCTCGCTGCTCGCGCGCCTCGCGGATCATCGCTCCCATGGTTCCGATGTCACTCTGCGCCATGACCCGACCGTATCTCACATATGAGATGAGCGGCGGTTCGGCAATCGAGCGTGGCTGGTGCTCACGGGTCCCTGCCAGTGTGAGCAGATGAGCGTTCGCGACCTGATGAAAGCCCCCGACGAGCACCTCGACCCGGCGACGGCCGTGGCTACGACCGCAGCGTTGCCGGGCGTTTCAGCGACGACGAGGTCCGACCAGCGGTCGCCCTGCTGGCTGAGCTGGCCGATGACGGCATCGCCGTCGAGTTCGCCATCGGCACCGGGCGCCTGGCAGTGCCACTCGCCGACACCGCCGCTACGGTGATGGGCATCGACGTCTCCGCGGCGATGCTGACCGAACTGGCACGCAAGCCCGGGGCCGAGCGCATCGACGTCACGGTCGGCGACATGACATCGACGCAGGTCTGCTCGGACGCCGACGCTCGTGTACCTCGTGTTCAACACGATCACGAACCTGCGAACGCAACGCCAACAGGTCGACTGCTTCCGCAACGCCGCCGCGCACCTCGCCCCGGGTGGCCGGTTCGTGATCGAGACGGGCGTACCGAAACTTCGTCGACTGCCGCCCGGCGACACGATCGTGCCGTTCGACGTGTCGCCGCAGCATCTGGGCTTCGACGAGTACGTCGATCTCGTCGAGCAGATCTCGGTCTCACATCACTACCTGATCGATGGCGACCGCTCGCGGAGCAGTGCGGCGGCGTTCCGCTACGTGTGGCCGTCCGAACTCGACCTGATGGCCGAGCTGGCGGGCATGGAACTCGAACACCGATGGGCCGACTGGCAGCGATCGCCGTTCACCGGCGAGTCTGCGTCACACGTGTCGATCTGGCGCCGGACCGACTGACCGCTCAGCTCGCGCGGGCGATGCGGCGGCGGGCTTTGCGCGCTTCGAGCCGGTCAGTACTCGCTTGCGCAGGCGTGGTGTCAACTCGTCGCCGTCGTTGATGTGCGCCACCAGTTCGAGCGCGACGGCCCGGTTGCGGACCCGCTCGATCACCACCGGGGCGTCGGTGCGGACGTCCAGCACGACGACTGGCCCGTCGCACACGTCGAGGCACGGCAGCGACCGGACATCGCCGACGGCGCGCAGCTCGCGTTCGATCGTTCGGAAACCGCTGGCCTTGCGGCAGTCCTTGCCGGTGCACAGACCGACGTCTGGTCCCTTTGCCATGGTGATCGGGCTACCCGGTCAGCCGATGGAGTAGTCGCGCAGCAGCTTGTTCATCTCGATCACGTGGAGTTCTTCCTGGCCGATCTGGCCGCGGGCGTACTCCTCGAGGTAGATCGACTTGCCCTCGGTGACGGTGAGCAACTGGCGGTACAGATCGAGCGCACGGCGCTCGTGACCGATCGACTCGCGCAAGATCACGTCGATTGCGTGGTCGTGGGATTCCTCGATCGGTGCGATGCCCTGCTCGGGGTGTCCGCCGAGACCGGTGAGGATCTCGCCGGCCTGCTGCGCATGCACCAACGACTCGGCCGCCTGGGCGTTCATGAAATCGACGAGCGGCAGGCGGTTCGGCCCGGTGATGACGAGCGCATAGTGGGTGTACCGAACAACTCCCGACAGCTCGGACTTCATGATCTCGTTGAGGACCGGGTTGACGGCGTCGGTGTCGATGATGCTGTGCACGAGATCAGTCTCGCACCGTTCAGGTGAAGTAGTCAGGTCGACTCACGTGAACTTCGCTGACGAAGAACACGCCACTGCGATTCTCGAACAGTCGGCGGATGCCGGCGATCAGTCCATCGGCGCGCTCCATCGGCACCACGGTGATCAGCATCGACGAACTCGCCCGATCGTTGAACAGCAGACGTCCATGGTGATGACCTCCGTGACCGAAGCCAGACAGGCCGGACATGGCGGTGTAGCCGGTGGCGCCGGCGTCGAGGAAGAGGTCGCGCATGGCGGGCACGTCGTCGCCGTCGACGACGACTTCGATCTTGGCCATCGCGGGAAGGTCGGTCCAGGTGTTCATGGTGTGCTCCATTCAGATCGACAGTGGTGTCGAGAGGTCGGTGTGTGAGAGAGACGTGCGGTGTTCGGTCATCGATTCATCGGCGAGATGCCATGGCTCCCACCCGCCGCTCGGCGTTCGGAACGACCACGGATCGTTGTCGGTCGAGCGGGCAACAACGTGGATCCACTCACCTTCGACCAGTTGCCGCAGGCCACCGTTGCGCAAGATGATGTCCTCGATCCGATCGAGGGGCGCTTGCACCACGGCGAGCAGGCGCAGCGGATCGTGAGCGCGCTGCTCACCGAGCATCACCGACTGCATCGGCAACCCAACGGCGAGGTCACCGGACTGACCGACGACCACGCCGACGCCGCCGACGGGGTTGTGCAGCATCTTGTCGCCCGCTCCGAACACGTCGGGTTCGACGGTGGAGAAGTAGTACTGCGACGAGATCCACTGGGCAACGACGAGCGGTGCGGTCATGATCGTCTCGAGCGCCACACCGTCGGGGTCGCGGTCGGCGACGTAGCTGTGCAGGAACGACCGGCCGCGCAGGTCGTGAGCAGCCGTCATCGAGCGAGGGCCGATGATGAACGAGCCGTTGGCAGCAAGACCCCACTCGGGGCGCACCTGCGCCCAGTCGCGCCCGCGGTCGCGGACCCGAGTGGCGCTGCCGGGCAGACGCTTCGCCCGGTCGAGTGCGTTGCGCTCGCCGGCGGTGTCGAGGTCGCGCTGCAGCGCATCGACCAGCGGTCGAGTTGCTGCGGGAATGATGTCGTGGTCGAACACCCGCACCAGGTCGGCAGTGGTGTCGTGTTCGGCGGCGACGAACCACGTGTCGTCGGGAATGGTGATACCCCGCTCGACGAGACCGGCTCGAACCTCGCTGTCGTTCAAGATGGCTGCGGCGATCCGAGCGCTTGCGCCACCTGGGGCGCCACCGCAGGCGCCGCAGTCGAGCGACGAGGCGTGCGGGTTGTTGGTGGTGTCGCTGCCGTGACCGCACAGCACCACGACGGGGGCGAACTGCGCCATTCCGATCGTGGTGACGATGGCCTCGGCGAACAGGGTGCGTTCTTCGAGTGACAGTCCTGCGCTCAACTCGGCACCGGCGACATCGTCGATCACCGGGGCGGTGCGGGGTGCGGCGCCGAACGGCTTCCACCAGGGCCGCTTGGCGAGGCCTGCCACGGTGGTGTCGAGCGAGGTCTTGGGTGGCGCAAGTGTTCGGGCAGCAGCCACCGGCCCGGCGAACCAGCCTGCCGATTCGGCAAGCGCGAAGGGTGATGCGATGCCGCCCTTGGCCGCGTAGAAGGCGTCGTGGAGTCCGCTGGTGGTCGAGCAGGCCGACAGGTACGCAGCGTCGTCGTCGACGGCGACTTCGGCGATCTCGCGGCTCGGCGTCACCAGCACGGGACACCGCGCTTGCGACACGGGTGAGCCGAGCGGACGCCAGCGCACCGGAACACCGAAGAACCCTGCGAAACCGTAGGTGTCGTAGGAGCCGAGCGACTCGAGTTGGCGACGGAACCCCTCCGACCGCACGTCGATGCAGAACACGAGTTGAGCATCCGGCCGTCCGGCGGGCACTGCAGGGATCGGGCCGGTGAGCCGGGCGAGGAGACGATCGCGGTAGTTCCACTCGTGCGCCGCCAGCCAGATCGCGACCCGGTCGGATTCGGAGGTGCCACCAATGATCGCGGCGATCGCGTCGCGTTGGCTGTCGCCTCCGAATGCGGCGACCGCAGCATCGACACGGGCCTCGATCGATGCCGGCGTCACCTCGGCGACATCGGAGGGGCCTGCCAGGTCGAGGTGCTCGGGCGCAATGTGGTCCATCGCAGCGCGAACGGCGACGAGGTCGAGCATGCGCAACCGCACGCCCTGGCGATCGGACGGGGCCCAGACGTCGCACCAACGTGCGAATCCCGCCCAACCTGGGGTTCGCAGGACCCACGTCCGCAATGCAGCCACCCGTTCGTCGTCGGAGACGCCACGAGCACCGAGCACGAGGTCGAGCAGTTCGGCGGCGGCTGTCGGGCAGCACCGCGAGTCGAGCCTTGACGTCAGGTCCGACCACGGCGGCCAGGCGACGATCCGACCTCGAGACGGCCAGCCACGACCGATAGAAGCCGAGGTCGCGATCGGGCATCTGCCACGGCGTGTGGGCTTCGTCGACGAACGCCGCACACCATCCGGTCATGATCTCGTCGAGGGCGTCGGCCACTGCGCCGGCCTGACGACCTGCTGGCGCCGGAGCGGTCGGACCGTGGAGCAGGTCCCAGCGAACGACTTCGACGGGGTCGACACGAGCACCGGCGACTGCGAGGGCGGCGCGTTCGGCGAGCGTTGGGTCGTGGCGCAGGATCGCACGGTCGAGATCGGCATCGGTGACGGTGCCGCGGGCGTGCTCGGCCCGGTACGCCGCGAGCGGCAGGTGGGTGCGGGCGCCGAACCAAGCCGCGGGCGGATGCGGTGGCGTCGGCGAACGGAAGGTCGGTGAGCCCTCCCAGCGGGTTGACCGCCACAAAGGCGGTGAGTGGCCAGTAGGGCGCAGCGATCGATCCGGCGTTGGCCACATCGGCGACCAGCCGGCTGCGGTCGGCTGGCGACAGCGCGGTGTGGGTTGTCGTGGTGGTCGTCATGCGGGATCTCCTGCGGTTGCGAGTTCAGCGGAAACGTTCGAGGGCGTGGCGCGGTCGGCTGACCCCGACGGCGAGGTCGGCGCGTCGAAGCGCCCGCCCGTGACGGGGGTGCTGGTGCTGAGCAGCCAGGCGTACACCTGACGGCGCAATGCCACACCGCGTGGGCCGGGCGTGAAGGCGATGACGCCGATGCCGGTGGCGATTGCGGCGAGCACCGCTGCCACCCAGACGGGTCCGACCGCGGACGGCACCTCGTACGGGACGACATCGGCGACGAAACCCTCGAAGAGTGCGATGCCGCCGACGTAGCCGAAGGTGACCACCACGATGCCGGCGATCGCCGTTGCGATCGTGCGACCGGCAGCGAACGGCGTGGCGGTGGTCCAGCCGTTGGCCGCCCGACCGACCGAGAGCGCGCCGAACAGCACGATCAAGATCGTTGCCGCTGCGGTGAGGTGGGGGTCGATGATCAGGAGCGCCAGTGCGAACGCTGCCAGCGGCGCAACGACACCGAGCACGACCCGGACCGCTGGAGAGCGCAGCACGGTGGCATCGGCTCGGCCGAGGTGTGGGCGCTGCGTCTGACGGCTGTGCGCGGTGATGGCGCCGCCGGCGCCGAGGAACATGGCGGCTTTGTACAGCGCATGGCCGACGATGTGGAACAGCGCCGCGGCGAAGGCGCCGACGCCGAGCTGCATCACCATGAAGCCCATCTGGCCTGAGGTCGACCACACCAGGCCGCCCTTCACGTCCGTGCGCACCAGCATGACTGCCGTGGCGAACAGTGCCGTGGCGATTCCGAGTGCGAATGCCAGCGTCATGGCGCTCACCGACGATCCGAACACCGGTGAGAAGCGGATGAGGAGCACGCCGGCGCCGTTGATCACCCCGGCGTGAAGCAGCGCGGACACCGGAGTTGGTGCGGCGAGCGTGGACGGCAACCAGGCGTGGATCGGGACGAGCGCCGAACGCGCGACGCCGGCAACCACCAACAGCAGGGCCACGATCGTGAGCGCGCTGACCGAGCCGATCGACTCGGCGTCGAGTGCGGCGGCCTCGCCGCCGATGGAACGCAGGTCGAGGTCGCCCACGGTCGCCATGGCAACGAGGAGGCCGATCAGCAGCGCGACATCGCCGACGAGAAAGCTCCGAGCGGTCAAGCGCTGCGAGCGAACGGCGGCGGGCCATGGCGCCTTGTGGCCGAGCAGCGCGACCAGGGCGACGCTGGTTGCCACCCAGGCGAGTACGAGCCCCGAGGCCGTCGCGGCGATGGCGACGAGTGCGGTGGAACTTGCAAGCACGGCGGCCAACGTGTGGAACCGGGTGGCGCGCGGGTCGCCGAGCAGTGACCGCGAGGCGAACGACTGCACGATCAGGCCGACGACGCTCGTCAGCAGCAACAGGATCGCACCGACACGTCCCGCCGTGAGCCCGAGTACGGCTGCGCCGTCGGAGTTGGTGACCACTGCATCGACGGGGCCGTCGAATCCGACCCAGATCAGCAGCGCCAGCGCACCGAGCGCCGAGATCGCGCTGGCGCCGACGACCAGTCGGGCGGCAGTTCGTGGCGTCAGTCCGGCGAGTCGGATGACCACGGCCGCAAGCAGCGGCAGGGCGGGGATGGCGACGAGGACTCCAGACATTGCTCGAACTCTAATACCGGAACTGCGATTCCTACAACTAAAAATGTGCAAGGGGATGAATGTTATTTTTGGCAGCTGTTCCCGTTTGCTTCTCACAGCCGTGGTGGCCGGTTCTCTCGAGCGGCCGGCGCCCTGGCACACTGCCAGTCGATCGACCGCCAAGGGGGCTCCCATCGTGATCTTGTCGTTTCCCGCTCGACTGCATGCGTTGGCTCGGGAACTGCCCGATGCCCCGGCGGTGACCTGCAACGACATCACGCTGACCCGTGCCCAGCTCGACTCGCGGGCCACCCGCCTTGCCCGCGAACTGCAGTCGTACGGCATCGGCGAGGGATCCTTCGTCACCGTCGCCGTGCCCAATTCGGTCGATTGGTTCGTTTCGTACCTCGCGTGTTGGAAGCTCGGCGCGATCCCACAGCCGGTCTCGGCCAAACTGCCCGGGCGCGAGCTGGCGGCGATCGTCGACCTTGCCGGCTCCACGGTGGTGATCGGCGCACCCGACGACTCGTTCGCCCAGCTGCCCGACTCGATCGTGCATCTCGGGCTCGGTCACGAACCCTCGGCCGAGTTCACTGACGACCCGTTGCCCGACGCGGTGTCACCCGCCTGGAAGGCACCCACCTCGGGCGGTTCGACTGGACGACCAAAGCTGATCGTGTCCGGCGACCCCGCGCTGTTCGACACCGAAGCGAACCCACCACTCGCCATCGCCCCTGGCGGATGCATGCTCGTCCCTGGCCCGCTGTACCACAACGGTCCGGCGGTGTGGGCGTGTCAGGCGTTGCTCCAGGGGAACCACGTCGTGGTGCTCGGCCGGTTCGACGCCGAGGTGGTGTTGGCGTCGATCGAACGCCACCGCGTCGACGTCGTGTATCTGGTGCCGACGATGATGAAGCGAATCCTGCGCCTCGACGACGAGGTTCGCCTGGGGTTCGACCTGTCGTCGCTGCGGGTGGTGTGGCACCTCGCCGAGCCGTGCCCACCGTGGCTCAAGGAGGCCTGGATCGACTGGCTCGGCGCCGAACGGATCTACGAGTTGTACGCCGGCACCGAGGCGCAGGCGTCGACCATCATCACTGGCGTCGAATGGCTGGCCCATCGCGGATCGGTTGGGCGCGTGGCCTCTGGCGAGATGAAGGTCTGCGACGAGGACGGCAACGAACTGCCCATCGGGGAAGAGGGCGAGCTGTGGATGCGCTCGTCGCGCGACACCCCGACGTACCGATACGTGGGTGCCGACGCCAAGACCCTCGGCGATGGTTGGGAATCGCTCGGCGACATGGGGTGGTTCGACGCGGACGGCTACCTCTATCTCGGCGACCGCGTCCAGGACATGATCCTGTCCGGCGGCGCCAACATCTATCCCGCCGAGATCGAGGCGGCACTGAGCGAGCACCCAGCGGTGCACTCGTGTGCGGTCATCGGTCTGCCCAACGATGATCGGGGCAACGACGTCCATGCGATCGTCCAGGCCGACACCGCCGAGGTCACCGACACCGAGCTGTTGGCGTTCCTGGCCGAGCGCCTGACCACCTACAAGTTGCCGCGTTCGATCGAGTTCGTCGACGAACCATTGCGCGACGAAGCAGGCAAGGTTCGGCGATCGACCCTGCGAGCCGCCCGGATCTGAGGCTGGTTGTCATCATGTGGTGATGGCACTTCCCGCGAACTCCTTCGACACCATCGAGGTCACCGAAGCCGACGACGACATCGCGCTCGTCACCTTGAACCGACCCGATCGGCTCAATGCGATGACGTCGACCATGATCACCGAACTCGACCACGTGGTGCGCGCTGTCGATCTCGACCAGCATCTGCGGGCGGTCATCGTCACCGGTGCCGGGCGCGGGTTCTCCGCTGGCCTCGACCTGCAGGAGCAGGGCGTCGCCCCGGGCGCTGAGGGAGTTGGCCGAACGGTCAGTGGGTTCATGTGGCAGGACCACCTCGCCACGTTGCACGAACACATCCACCGGTCGCGCAAGCCGTGGATTTCGGCGGTCAACGGCCCAGCAGTGGGCGGTGGCTTCGCGTTGAGCCTGGCGACCGACATCCGATTCGCATCGACGCAGGCCACCTTCGGTGCGGTGTTCCTGAAGATCGGCGTGTCGAACTGCGACATGGGAACCAGCTATTTCCTCCCCCGGTTGGTCGGCGCGTCTCGGTCGGCCGAGTTGCTGCTCACCGCACGGATCTTCGGCGCCGACGAGGCGCTCAGGATCGGCCTGATCACCGATGTGGTCGAGGCGGGCACCGTCGTCGAGAGGGCACTCGACACTGCCCGACTGATCCGCAACAACGCGCCCTTCGCCACGTGGATGACCAAGGAGACGATGTGGCAGACACTCGACGCACCGTCGTTGCGTCATGCCCTCGACATCGAGAACCGCACCCAGATCATGTGCAGCGCCACCGGCGACACCGCCGAGGCACGCGCCGCGTTCGTCGAGAAGCGCCCGCCGGTGTGGAACGGTCTCTGATCTGCCACACCGAACTCAGCGGGGTGCGAACTCCAGAAGCTGCTGGTAGGTCGGTCGGTTCGTGGCCCGGAAGTCGTTGTCGATCAAGCCCGGCGCGAACGTGAGGCGCTGACCCGGCGGAAGCCAGGTTGGAACGTCGGCTCCTCGTTCGGCGGCGAGCGCTGAGACTTCGTCCTCGACGGCCGCCCACAACGAGTCACGACAGGCATCGAGATCGCCGGCGCCGCAATAGGCGACGTTGAACTCACCTTCGACGGGTTCGCCGAGCACGGTGCGCAGATCCTTGTCGATGAAGCTGGCGTCGTCGATGCCGCGAAAGTCGATCTCGGCGGCGATGGCCGGTCCAAGCACCGGTTCGCTCACTGCGCCGACGACGGCGTCGAAGATCTCGTCGAGCAGGAGTGGGCCCGCGCTGTCGGCGAACCCGTCATCATCGGCGTCGAGCCGTGGAGCGTCATCGGCAACCCACTCGTCGAGGTACGCAACGGCCTGCGCGGCAAGGTCCGTGGGGGCCTCGCCGCCAGCGAGTACGTCGCTGATCACCGGCCAGACCGTCGAGCGGACGTCTTCGGTGGCGGCGCGGTTCATCACGCCGACGACGCCGGCAAGATCCACCTGATCGGGCCATTGGTCGAAGTTCTCGACGCGATGGACCGAGCCGTACTGGTTGCCGTCGCCGTGCATGAAACCAGGAGCCGACTGGTTGTTCCAGTTCACCAGCCGCCCGTCCGGGCCATCGGTGGCGTGCGGCTTGTCGTCTTGTTCGAGGAAGCCCTGCCACTCGTACTCGCCGGTGCCGAGCGTCGGCAGGCGCCGATCGAGCCCCTCGGCGCGAACCGGCAGCAGGCCCGACGCGTAGTAGCCGATGCCGTCACGGTTGGCGTAGCCCCAATTGAACGTGAACCCGAACTTGTCGGCCGACTCGAAGAACGACTCGGTGGTGTCGGCGTCACCTTCGGTCATGTCCTTGAGTGCGCCGAGGTTCAGGCCGTCACGCCCGAACGTCGAGCGCTTGCTGGTGAGCGCGACCGGGCGCCCCTCGGAGGTAGCAGTAGCGACGACAGGACCGTGGACCGAGGTGGGGTAGCTGATCGGCGCACCAGCCAAGGTGCCTGCGTCGAACTGCTCGAACGCGATGCATTCGCCCTCGTACTCGTAGTGGCCAGATTCGATCGTCGGGGTGGATCCGTCGGGCTCGCACAGGAGCTCGGCGTACACGTCGCGCACGTCCTGGTTCGCCGAGGTGAGGCTCCACGCATAGTCCTCGGTGCGACCGATCAGCAGATACATCGCCAAACCGGGCACGGCGGCGCCCTGGGCTTCGATGCCGGGGCCACTGAGGTGGATCTGCTGCACGATCTCGGGGTAGTAGTAGCCGAGCTGCGGACCCATGACCCCCAGCGTGGTGTTGTTGACCGACGCTGCCGGATCCGCCAGCAGCCAGTTCGACGCCGTGCGCGTTCGTGGGCCGGACGATGCGTCGTAGACGACCGAATCGGTGCTCGTTGCAGACGATGCCCTGCGGCTCAGCGGCGTTCGCGCCGACATCGATCGACACGAGCGAGCCGGCATCGATGACCACCGAGCCGGTCACGTCGCCACCGGTGAACGTTCCATACTCGAAACGTTCCTCGATGGTGGTCGGTGCCTCGGGGTCGTCGAACGGCATGAAGTCCTCCCACACCGCTCGCCCCTGCTCGTCGCCGAGCGACGCCTGCAACTCGGACAGGAACTGGGCGTTGGCCGCTTCGGAACCACCACCGGCACCGAAGATCGAACCGATGAATGCAGTCACCGCGATCACGTCGTTGACCGTGAACGGTTCGCCGGCAACGTCGTTGGCAGCTCGGTATGCGTTGACGCCGTCGACGTAGGCCTCGGCGTCAGCGATGATCTCGTCCCCTTCGTCGCCGTAGGTGTCGCGGATCAATTCGACCTGATCGGTGACCAATTGCTCGGTCGCCGCGCTCGGGATGAATTCCCGTGCGCTCGTGACGAGCGAGAACGCATCGATGCCCGGCACGTCGGCGACCGCCACGCGCGACGGTCCGCGGCCGAGGTCGAGCAGCAGTGCACGATCGCGTGCGGTCACCCAGCCGGCGCCGAACGCGACGTCTTCGCGCGTTTCGCCGGTGATGTGAGGGATGCCGAACGAGTCGTAGGTGATCGTGGTGCCGTCGCGCCCGGTCGGTTCGTCGGTGGTCTCACCGATCGGTTCGAAGTCGGCGGTGAGGAACAACTCGTCGATGTCGGCGTCGGTGATGTCGCCACGCAACGGTGTGAGGCCGTCGTACAACGGCAGTTGGTCGAGCGAGTTGTCGTTCACCGGGAGGCCGCCGTAGTTGCCCGGCGGCAAGATGTAGTACGCCCGATCCTCGGTGATCGTCGGTGCGGCCTCGGTGGTGTCGGTGGTTGATTCGTCGGTCGGGTCGGTGGTTGGCGTCGGCTCGATGGTGGTCACCGCTTGCGTCGTTGGCGTCGACGACTCGCCGTCGCTCGAACATGCTGCTGCGACCAGCGCCACCGTGACACCCAACGCAATCACCGCGGCGCGCGAACCCTGTCGATCTGCTTGCACGTGTCATCCCCCGCTCGTTGACGAAGCCGCCGACAGTACCGACACCGCCGCATCGGAGTCCATCGGAGCCCGCACGATGGGCAACTTCGCCGACGTCACACAGCGAACTGCTAGACCGTCGCTGTGGACATCGGCACGGCCATGGGGGCGGGGTGGTCGTCGGGTATCAGCGTCTACGGCGTGGTGGCCGTCGTCGGCATTGCCGGACGCTCGGGCTGGATCGAGGCACCATCGTTCGTCGAACACTGGTGGGTGATCGCTGCGGCGGTCACGCTGTTCCTGGCGGAGTTCGTGATCGACAAGATCGCCCTCGTGGATTCGGCATGGGACACCGTGCACACGTTCATCCGCCCCGCCGTCGGTGGGTACCTGATGAGCACGGCGACGGACACGGAACTGTCGGTTCCGGCGCTGGCGGTGTCAGGGGTGTTGCTGGCGCTGAGCAGTCACAGCGCCAAAGCGTCGACTCGTCTTGTCGTGAACGCCTCGCCCGAGCCGGTGTCGAATGTGGCGGTCAGCGCCGCCGAGGACGGGCTCGTGTTCGCCGTGATGGCACTTGCGATCTCTCGGCCAGAGCTCGCCATCGTGATCGTCGCACTGCTGAGCTTCGCCTCGGTCGTCGTAGCGATCGTGCTCTACCGAATCGCTCGACGGATCGGCCGCCGGCTGCGCTCGGGCAACCGCACCACAACCAATCGAGATCCGCGAAGCGTGGAGGAGTGAGCGGTGAAGTGTGGTGTTTCTGACTTCCGCGACAGATCGAGCTGGAGTTTCGACGAGCGGCGTCAATTGATCCCGTTGAAGGGTGGTTGGTTGGTGTACCCGGTTGGGCTACAGACCACTATCGTTTGGCGGGCAGGCAGAGAGACGGGGCGGACATGTCGTTGACACGATCGGGGCGAACGACTCCTGTCCGTGGAGTGTTCATTGCACTGTGGTGCGCGCTTGCGGTTCTTGCCATCCCCACAGCTTCTGTCGCCGGCCCAGGCTCGCCGCGGCTGTCGGCGAGCGCGACGCGTCCAGTCGGCGACGATCCGTGGTTGGAGACCATCAACTGGTGGCGTGGCTTCGGCGGCGGTATTGACGGATCACCATTTCCGCTCGTGACGAGCAGCCCTGCGGACAACACGGGCTCACAAAATCACGTTGACTACCTGACGGAGATCTGGGAGCAGGGCTCGACGTACTGCGGCCACGGTGCAGATCCGAACTTCCCGAAGGCGCCCGACGTGGACTATTTCCACAATGTCTTGTACTGCGGTCCACCCACGCTCACAGACGCAGTGGACGGATGGAACAACACGCCCTACCACGGCGGCCCGTTGCTCCGTCCGTCGACGCTTCGGGTCGGCGCGGCCACGGCGTCGCTCGGAGATCGAACGGCAAACGCAGCCCGCGCCTTCGGCACGAGGCAAGTCGACACCATCTACACGTTTCCCGCACCGGGAGGGGTCCTTCCCAGGGTTCGGATGAGGACAGGCGAGAGCCCTGAACCGCGAGACTTCTGTCCGCCTATCGACGGTGGATCACCCGGGCAGAGCGTGTTCGCTTGGTTCCCCGAGGACCGAACTCTCGTCGATGCGAGCCTGCGGGATGATGACGGCGAGATTCCCTTCTGTGTGCTGGGCTCCCCGTTCTCGACAGAGAGTCAGATCCTCGACCCAGGCGAGTCGGCTCGCGAGTTCATCTTCTTCTCGCGTCGTCCGTACACGATTGGTTCCACCGTCACCGCGTCGATAGTCACGAAGCAGAGCGACGGTGTCGAGACCACCGTCGAATGGTCGTTTTCTGCGTTGACGACGCCGGCGATCTGGTCGGAATACAGCAGCATCCAAGGAGGCGCTGGTCGGGTCGTCATCACGACAGAATCGCCAAGCTTCCCTGAAACCGGCGGGTCGCCCGTCCTCTCAACCGAGCTAGTCCTCATGCGTCGTGATGCTCCGTTCACCGAGACTGTGATCGACGTGTCGGTGAGTTTCCCGGGTGAGACCGTTGTCCCCGTTCCCCCGGACACCTACTGGGCGTGTCTTCGTGTGAACAACATCCTCGGTGCGTCCCGGTGCAACTACAGGCAGGGAATAGCGGTCCGACCCAACACTTCTCCGTCGAAACCCACAATCGTCACGGTGCCGGTCACGACGGAGGCGACCGAACGATCCGTTGTCGGATACGTCGCATCAAACGACCCCGATGACCGCGACGAACTGCTGACGTATCGGTTGAGTGGGCCTGATGCCCGATCCTTCGAGGTCGTCGATGGTGCGCTTCGTGTTGCCGCCCCGCTCGACGAACGGGACTACTTGATGGAGATCGTGGCGGTCGATGAGCTCGGTGCACGGTCACCCCAGACTGACCTCATCCTCTCGGTGACCAAAGGACTCGGCTCTATAGATGGCGCCGCATCGGCGATGCAGAGCGCCGTGCGATGCCAATTCGGCAGCTGTTGATCAGCCGAGCAACACAAATCAGCTCCAGACAGACGAGATAACCGTCGACACCGACCCCTCGCACACCACTGGGCCTCTCTTGGATGGTGCGCATGCGTCGAGGCGGCCCGACGACTTGGGCCACGCTCGTCCGGTGTTGCCCCGTCTCTACCGTGCTGACTTCCAGCGGGCCCGCAGGTCGCTCGGAGTCCGAACCGTGTTGGCCGGAACCGTGGGGAGCCCATCGCTATTGCCGCCACCACCCTTACCGCCAGCGCTCTCACCTGGTCGGCCACACCGCCGCATTCGTCTGATCCGGCTCGCGACTACCGTGCAGCGATGCCCCACCCGATGCCGACGGTCGGCTCGTTCTCGGAGCTCATTGATGAGCCGGTGAGCGACGACCGCTCCCAGTAGCAGAAGTCTTGCTCGGCGCCGGCAGTTGTGGAAGTGTCCGCCGGTGAACAGAAGGGGCCAGGGGTGCTAGTCGGCAGTGTGGAGGCGACGATCGCCGTCCTGCTCATCGTGGTCGTACTCGGACCGATCGTTGCTGAGCGATTGCGGATCCCCGGCATCGTCGGGTTGATCGCCGGCGGCATGATTTTCGGGCCGTTCGTGATCGGCTGGCTCGAATCGGGTGGACTCGTCGACGACCTCGGATCGATCGGGATCCTCTACCTGATGTTCCTGGCGGGGCTGTCGTTCGACGTCAAGGCCTTCAACGACAACCGCCGCATGGCGATCACCTTCGGGCTCCTCGGATTCTTCCTCCCGTTCGTGCTCAGCGTCGTCGTCGTCGACCAGGCCAAGGACATCGAAACCCTTGGCGCGTTCCTGATCGGGGCGATGTGGGCCTCGAATACGCTCGTCGCCTACTCCGAGGTCCAGTCGGCCGGGCTGCAGAGCACTCGATCGGTCGGCGCGGCGGTGTCCGCTGGTGTCGTCGCCGACCTCATGTCGTTGACCGTCCTGGCCTTCGCCACGGCGACCACGGTCATCGAGATCGAACCCCTCGACTTACCGTTCGGCAACGAGCTCGCAGAACGGCTCGCCCCCGAGGGGGTCGTGCCGACCACGCCCGACCCAACGCTTCCCCTGTGGCTCGGTCTGCCGCTGCTGGCCTTGGTGTGCTTGTGGTTGCTGCCGCGCGTTGCGAACTGGTTCTTCGTCCGCGTCGGACGAACCCGCCCGCAGCGCTTCGTGTTCACGCTTGCGTTGATGGGGGTCGGGGCCACCGTGGCGCTGCTCGGTGGCATGGAAGGGCTGATCGGTGCCTTTCTCGCCGGGCTGGGACTGAACCGCCTCATTCCCGCTCGCGGACCGTTGATGGAACGTCTCGACTTCGTCGGGACTTCACTGTTCATCCCGATGTTCCTGATCTCGATCGGTCTGAACATCGACCCGGCAGTGCTCATCGACCCCCCGACGATCGGACTCGGTCTGCTCTTCACCGGTTTCGTGCTCGTGGGCAAGACCAGCGCGGCCACGATCGCCGGGAAGATCTTCGGGCTCACCCGCAATGAGGTCGGCCTCATGTCGTCGCTGTCGTTCGGCCAGGCTGCGTCGACGCTCGCCATCGCCCAGGTCGGCTTGAAGCTGGGGATGTTCGGTCAGAACGTGGTGAACGCTGCGGTGCTCGCGATCGTGATCACCGCGCTCATCACGTCGTATGCGACGCGGTTCTTCGCTGCCCGCGTTCCTCCGGTGGTCGTCGACCGTCCACCGATCGGCCAGCAGGTCCTGCTCGATGCGCGCGGGAGCGAGTCCGAGATCGCCAACCTCGTGGCCCTCGCCGGTGGTCTCGCCCGGCCTGACGACGGGGTGGTGATTCCCTACGGAGTCGTCGGCGTCACCCAGCAACCCGATGTTCGCATGGCAGTCGAACGTGCCTCCGCTGAGGCTGCAGCGATCGGGCTCGACGGTGACGGCATGGTGCGCGTCGGCGACTCGTTCACCAGTGCAACGGTCAACCTCGTCGCCGAGCTCGGCGCATCATTGGTGGTGCTTGCCTGGGATGGGCCGAAGTGGGCCGCCGACTACGTGTTCGGCAACGACATCGACGGCGTCGGGGAAGCTTCACCGGTGCCAACCATCGCCGCGCACCTCGTGCGACCCTGGACCCGGATCGTGGTACAACTCGGCAACCCGAGCACCGTCTGGCAACGAGCCGACGTCGAGTTGACCGCCGACGTGGTTCGCCACCTCCGACGAGCGGCCGATGTGTCCCTCGTCGTGCTTTTCAACGACGCCGACCTCGCCCGGCAGCTCTTCGCCCGCGATGGTGACCACGAGATCAAGATCGTCGACGACTCCGACGAACAGGCGCGCATCCTCGACAATGTCCTACCGACCGACCTCGTGGTTGCACCCGCCCACGTTGTTCACGACATGCCGCCGTGGCGCGCACGCCGACTGGTTCGTCGACTCCAGGACACGAATGTTGCAATCGTCGGCGGACCCCACCGTCTCACGATCTCGCGTGGTGTCACCACGCGACCGCTGTCGACAACGGTCGGTCCGCGAATCGACATCACCTGAACGGCGGAACGACACGAGGCAGGCCTCGCAGTCGGCTCGAACGGATGGCGCTCGAGCGAGCGTCAGAGGTATCGGTTCCGCTCCAACCAGTTCATCGAGAAGTACCCCCAGATCAGCGGCGTGAAGCACGTCGCCAGCAGGTACAGGATCACCGCCCTGCGAACGCTGCCTCCTGGGAGACACCGAAGGGCGTCAACCCGAAGACGAGACCACCCTCGGTCACCCCGACGCCACCTGGAATCGGGAGTGGCCCGGCGAGCAGGGAGACGGCCATGTTGATGAACAAGAGCTCGTGTAGGGGAATCGAGTAGCCGAACGCTTCGACGAGCAATCCGAGCGCCTGCGCAAACAGCAGCTCGGCGGTCACGTTGCCGCCGAACAACATCACGAGGCGGCGAGGCGACTTCGGCTCGCACCGGATCGTGTCAGATTGTGCCATCTAGCAGGGACGATTGGTGGACAGGTTGACACCGGCCGGACAGGGTGACACGGCCCGGTGCACCCCGGATTGATACTTTTCTGATACATCGACGAGCTCCTGCACGGTCGGGCAGATCGAGTCGTCAGTCCGCAGGTGCAGTGCCCTCGATCTCGTCCATCAGCGAGACGATCTCCTTGACGGTTGTCGAGGCGTCCGGCAAGTGTGCGAGGAGCGCGGCCGTGGCCTGGCGCAGCAGCGTGCGTCCACGAGCGGTCAACTCCACCTGGACACCGCGGTGGTCGTTGTCGATCGCGCCGTAGGTCCGATGGATCAGGCCGGCTGCCTCCATCCGGTCGAGGAGCTTGGTCGTTCCGCCGGTCGTGAGGCCCACCACCTCAGCGATCGCTCCCGGGCGAGTGGGTCCGTCGAGATCGAGGAGGCACAACACCAGAATCGGAGCATTCGTGACGAAGTCCGGTTGATTCGTGGCAGCAACCAGCGTTTTGGTCACCGCCGAACCGAAGCGAGCGAACTGCAGCAAGAATCGCTCGGCGGTCTCGTGACGGGGTTCGGACATCTCCGTGAACACTACCGGAGGCACCCTCGGCTCGAAGGCCCCGCCGATGCTCACAGGTACTCGTGGCGCTCGAGCCACTGGAAGCACAACCAACCCGGCAGGATTGGTACCCAGAAGGTGAACAACCGATAGAGGAAGACCGCCGGGACCGCGACCGTGTTGTCGAGTCCGGCAGCGACGAGCCCCGCGATCAGGGCCGCTTCGACGGCACCCAGGCCACCGGGGGTCGGGGCCGCCTGCGCCACCGCTGACCCCACGAGGAACACCGCCCCGACCGTGGCGAACGGGAGCCCTCCGCCGAACGCCTCGACACTGAAGTACAGCGTCGTGAGGTACGCCAAGGTGACCAGGATCGACCCACCGAGCAGCAGCACGACCTTGCTCGGGCGCCGCAGCACGTCGGTCACGCCGTCGAAGGCCCGGGCGATGATCGGGACGAGCTTCTCGCGCAGCATCCGCCGCGTGCCCGGAACCGCGAGCGAGATCAGCGCGAACACGGCGACGACAGCGATGCCGATCAGGAAGTACTTGGGGTCGGGAAGCCGGAAACTGCCGAATGCGTCTCGGCCGGCCCACACGATGAAGACGCCGACGAGCGTGAGGTGGCCGACGAGACCGGCGATCGTGTTGAGTCCGATGCCCGACGCGGCCACCGCCTTGTCGATGCCCTGCTTCTGCAGGAACCGCATGTTCAGCGCCATACCACCCAGCCCGGCCGGTGCGAGTTTGCTGGCGAACGACGAACCGAACGAGGCGGTGACGAGTGGTCCCACCTGCAAGCGCTCGGGGATCGCTCCGGCGAGACTCATCGACGCTGCGATGTAGGTCATCGTCGAGGCGAGGATGATCGCCGGCGTCCACGCCCAGTTGGCGTCCTTGACCTGTGTGACGATGCCGGGAACGTCGGCGAGTTGGGGGAACAGGAAATAGGTCGCCAGCACGAGGGCCACCACCGTGATGATGGTGTTGCGGTTGGCGCGTTCGAGCTGGACGTACTCGACGTTCTCGACGCCACAACGCTCGATCACCTCGTTGCGGAGTTCCTCGAGCAAGCCAGGGTGCTCCTTCAGCGCAGTTTGAGTTGCACCGCTCAGCGCCTTCGTCTGCAATCGCGGCAACGCGTCGCCGACGGCATCGTCGCCGAGCACGTCGACGGCGGAGACCACCGCTCGCTGGGCTCCGACCACGACACCCAACGACACCAGCAGTTGCGCGACGTCGGCATCGAGGATCTCGTCCGGAACCGCCACCTCGGAGAACCCGAAGTCGATCATCCACGGAACGGAGTCGTCGCCGACGAACACGTTCGCCCGCCTCAGGTCGCGGTGGGCGATGCGATGCTGGCGCAGCTGGCCGACCTGCTGCCAGATGCGATTCATCAGATCGTCGGTGACCGCGTCGTCGTCGAGGCCGTCGAGGGAAATGCCGTCGACCATGTCGTAGGCGAGCAGCATCGAGTCGCTCCCGACGTCGACGACGCCCCGCAGGCGCGGCGTGTGCACCCCGACGTCGCGGGCGAGCAACGCGATGAGCGCTTCGTGTTCGATGGTTCGGCGCAGCGACGAGAACGGCCGATCGTCGCCCACGTTCTTGAACCGGAAGAACCGATAGACCCGGAAGAGCAGATCGGCTGCCCGTTCCTGCGGGCCGAGCACCTTCACGAACAGCCCGCTCCCGTCGTCGAGCGTCGCGAAGTAGGGCGTCGAGCCGCGTGCGTCGACCTTGGCCTGTCGAACCTCCGTGGTGTGCAGGCCGGCATCCGCGAGGGCGAAGCCGATGGCGTCCAAGGTCGGTCGTCGGTCGGGGCGCCCGAAGATGATGAGCACGAGTGCTCCACAGACGGCACCGAGTGGGAGAGCGAG